>NZ_VZPV01000001.1:1200000-2400000 GCF_008801405.1 Ralstonia insidiosa
GCCGGCAATGCCGACCTGTCGCAGCGCACGGAAGAGCAAGCCAGCTCGCTGGAAGAAACCGCATCGAGCATGGAAGAACTCACGTCGATCGTGAAGCAGAACGCCGACAACGCGCGTCAGGCGAGCCAACTCGCCGTGACGGCATCAGACGTCGCCACGCGCGGTGGCAACGTGGTCGGCCAGGTCGTGCAGACCATGGGCGGCATCAACGAGAGCAGCAAGAAGATTGCCGACATCATCGGCGTGATCGAAAGCATCGCGTTCCAGACCAACATCCTGGCGCTGAACGCTGCGGTGGAAGCCGCCCGTGCGGGCGAGCAAGGTCGCGGCTTTGCCGTGGTGGCCAGCGAAGTGCGCAGCCTGGCGCAGCGCTCAGCCGGTGCGGCCAAGGAGATCAAGGCGCTGATCAGCGACTCGGTGGATCGTGTTTCCAACGGCACGGCGCTGGTCGATCAGGCCGGCGTGACGATGGCCGAGATTGTTGATGCGGTGAAGCGCGTGACGGACATCATGGGCGAGATTTCGTCGGCGTCGGAAGAACAGAGCAGTGGCATCGAGCAGGTCAACCAGGCCGTCAACCAGATGGACCAGGTGACCCAGCAGAATGCGGCGCTCGTCGAGCAAGCTGCCGCTGCGGCGGAATCGCTCGAGGAACAGGCCCACAACCTCAACGAGGCTGTGGGGCAGTTCCGTCTGTCGCACTGAGCCTGACTCAGGCTCCCGGGGCGGCTGCGCTGGCGGCCGCCTTGGCTGCGTCCTGTTGTGCCGCCAGCGTCAGATCGGCCGCTTGCGCACGTTGCATGGCCGGGCGCGCCATGACGCGGTCAATGTAGGCACGCACCTGCGGTGTTTCCGGCATCAGCTTGAACTTCGTGATCCAATCCAACGCGGCACCCCACAGCACGTCTGCCGCCGTGAAGCGTTCACCCAGCAGGTATGGCCCCTTGGCGAGCTGTGCGTTGATCGTGTTGATCACGGTGTCAAAGTCGCCATAAGGCGACATCGAATAGGCGGCTGGCTGGCGCTTCATCGAGTGGTCCACCACGGCCGGCTCAAAGCACGCACCGTAAAACACCATCCAACGCAGGTATGCGCCGCGCAGCGGATCGCCCACTGCCGGTGACAGACCGGCTTCCGGATACAGCTCTGCCGCATACATGTAGACGGCGGCTTGCTCGGTCACCACCACATCACCGTGGCACAGCGTCGGCACCTTGCCCAGCGGGTTGATGGCAAGAAACTCGGGGCTGTGATGCTGGCCCGTGCTCAGGTCGAACGGGCGCAGTTCATAGTCGGCGCCCAGTTCCTCGAGCAGCATGCGCACGCCTCGCGAGCGGCTGCGCGGCGAGTGGTAGAGGATCAGGTGGCGGTCTTGCGACATCGTGGTCTCCGGTGTGTGCGTGGATCTGAGATTGCCACTGTAGGCTGACGATTCCGCACCGTCTTGGAAAAATCCGCTGTGGCGGTGCATCATCGCGGCATTGCTTCTGATGGCACTTCCATGGCCGACCTGCGTGACGTTGCCGACAGCCCCAAGGGCGTGGTCGATCCGCTGGCCTTTCGTCAGCGCGTTCGCTTGAACCGCTACCAGCCGAGTGCCGCGCTGGCCGGTGTGCTGGATCACCACTGGATTGTTGAATGGGACTTGCGCGGTCTGCCGCCATTTACGCAGCGGACACTGCCGTATCCGTGCGTAAACGTGGTGTTCGACCGGCGGCAGACGGGCATTTTTGGCGTGGTGTCGGGCGCCTTCGAGACCACGCTGGCCGAGGCGGGCCGCGTGATCGGCCTGCGCTTTCGGCCCGGCGCCTTCCGCGCGTTCTTCGGCAAGCCCGTGCACCTGCTGACCGACAAGGTGCTGCCGGTGTCCACGCTGCTCGATTGCGACGATGCGCAAGCCGAAGACATCGTGCTCAGCGCGCCGGATGACGCGGGCATGGTGTCCGCCGCAGAAACGCTGCTGCTGCGTGTGCTGCCGACGCCCGACCCGCAGGTTGAGCGCATCCACGCCATCCTGCAGATGCTGCAGCAGAACGCAGGCTTGACCCAGGTGCGCGATCTTGCCGAACGCGCGGCCCTGAGTGAGCGCACGCTGCAGCAGGTGTTTTCTGAGTACGTTGGCGTGACGCCCAAGTGGGTGATCCGCCGTTACCGCCTGCATGAAGCGGCCGATCAGCTTGCCAACGGCGCGACTGTCGATCTGGCAGAACTTGCGCACGCGCTGGGTTATTTCGACCAGGCGCACTTCACGCGCGATTTCCGTCGTCTGGTCGGCAAGGCGCCGGCGGAGTACTGGCGCGCCAATCAACCCTGACGCGCCATACGTCTTACTCGGCCGCCGCCGACAGGTCGTGTACAGGCGACGGCGGATCGGTCATCACACGGTTGCGCCCGGCCAGCTTGGCCTCGTACAGCAGGCGGTCAGCGCGCTTGAGCAGCGATTCGAGCGAAGGGTGGTCCACCGCCTGCGCCACGGCCACGCCAAAGCTGGCCGTCATGCGGCAGGGTACGTCGGTGCCGGTTGGTACGGTCACCTCGGCAATGCGCTTGCGTAGGCGCTCGGCCACGCTGCGTGCTTGCTCCGGGCTTTCCGCCCACACCATCACCGCGAATTCCTCGCCGCCAATGCGTGCCACCAGGTCGGCCGCACGGCCATCGGTGCGGCACAGGCGCGCGACGGTGCGCAGTGCCTCGTCACCGATTGCGTGGCCGTAGGTATCGTTGATGCGCTTGAAGTGGTCGACGTCAAACATCACCAGCGCGATGAGCGGTGCCTTGGGTGTGGGCGCCCTGCACATCGCAATCGACTGATCTTCAAAGGCGCGGCGGTTGAGCAGTTGGGTGAGCGGGTCGGTCTCGGCCATGCGCGCGAGTTCCTGCATCAGGTGCGCGCGCTCCAGTTCAAGCCGGCGCCGCTCGATGCTGTTGATGCGCAGCACGCGGATCGCCTCGAACATCGCGCGGATCTCGCGCCGCGTGAAGCTGGTCGGGATATGCAGGCTCAGGTTGCCGCTTGCGATGGCATCGATCAGGCGCGTGGCGTTGACGAACGGGCGCACCACGTCACGGCGGAACGAGACGATCATCCACGCCAGCGCCCCCAGCACCGACAGCACCGCCGCCGCCGAGCCCAGCAGCACCCAGAGCATGGCGCGCCGGTGCTCGCGAATATCGTCTTCGGCCAGGCGCAACACGTTGTCGCGAAAATCGGTGATGGCGCGCATGGTCGGCACATAGCGCTCGGCGAACTGGCCGGTGGTGATATCCGCGCCGCCGGGTTGGCTGGTGGCGGCGCGCACGGCTTCGACATAGCGCAAGCCATCGCCAAAGTACTGTGCATTCAGTGTGTCCATGGCGTGCTGGCCAAGCGCGGGTCCGCGCACGACGCGCGTTTCGATCATGGCGCGCAACTGGTCGATACGGCCATGCGTGCGTGCAATGGCGAGCTGTTCATCCAGCGTGAGCTTGCGGCGCATGGCCAGCGCGCTGGTGAAGCGCGAGCCGAGCTGGCCGGCATATTCGCGCAGGTCGGCGGCCAGCCGGGCCAGTGTCAGGCAGTTGAGCGCGTCGGGGTCGCCGCGCGTGATGTTGGCCGTGCGCGCGTTGACGATCGGCATGAATTCGGGAATCACCCCGATCATGCGGTCCACCGCATCCGCCAGCGCGCCGTTGGTGCGCGACGGCAGGGGCAGGGCGACGAGGTTGTCTACGTTCCGGCGTGCGCTGGCCAGGTCAGCCTGCGCCTGGCGCACGGCATCGGCGTCGGCAATGCAGCCGGGGCAGCGATCGGGTTGCAGCGTGGCGAGTAGCGTGGCGAAGTGTTCATCGCTGGCAGCGCGCATGCGTTGCAGGGCGGCGGTACGTTCGGCCGGCAGCGGCAGGTCTTCGCCCAGCACACCGTTGGTGGGGCCGCGCTCGGCCGAGACCCTCTCCATCGTCAACAGCACGGCGCGCAGCGCCTGGAAGCTGCGCGCGGCGTCATCTGCCCGGCCATAGGCAAGCCATGCATAGCCGAGCAGCCAGCATGAGAGCGAGAGCACCGGGATGAGGACGATGGCGACACTGGCGCCGAAGCGCCTGTCCATCGACGTTTCTGAGGACATGAGCGGGAGCAGTGGCGTCGTGGCGGGCCTGGCGGGCAAATCGGCGAAGGTGGCGGCGCAGCGGATGTGCGCGATGCTCATCCAGCCTAACGGCAGGACGGAGGGCATCTTTACGCCGCCATTGAACGCGCGTGCGGCCCCCAGACTGCAAACAAATGAAAAAAGATTCTTGCGGATCCTTTAGCGTGCGCGGCGAATTCCCGGTGGCGTGCCTGGAGCGGAACGTTGGGATATTGGCGTCACAGACTTCTGTCGTGGCAGCAGTACTGGTGCTGTCAGCGAACCCGTTGCCCGTGATTTCGCGCGCGCAGGTTCGTGCGCGACTTGACCTACGACAATGGGAGGTCATGGGCGGCCTGCCGACAGCGATCGCACATCATGGCGATCGTGCGGGAGCAAGTTCTGCCGATGATTGACCGGTGAACTTGTAGCGTGGCGGGCAGCTCAGGTTGCCGTGGAAGGCTCGGTAGCCAGCGGCGATGCTTCGGGCCGGGCGCGCCACCAAGCGGGCGTCGGACCCGGCTGCACCATGTCGAGCCGCGCACCGATGGTTGGCGTCAGCACCTCTACCGAGTGAGCTCGCGCCGCCGCGGCAATGCGTTCGAACGGTTCCTGCCAGGCATGGAACGCCAGATCAAACGTGCCGTTGTGGATCGGCACGAGCCGGCGCCCGCGCAAATCCAGATGCGCCTGAACGGTCTGCTCCGGCAGCATGTGCACGTAGGCCCAGCGCGGGTCGTAGGCACCGGTTTCCATCAGGGTCAGGTCGAATGGTCCGAAGCGCTCGCCGATGGTCTTGAAGCCGGGGAAGTAGCCGGTGTCGCCGCTGAAGAAGAGCCGCAGGTCGTCATCGATCATGACCCACGACGCCCATAGCGTGCGATTGTTGTCAAACGGTGTGCGGCCTGAAAAGTGCTGCGCCGGCGTGGCGGTGAACTGCAGGCCGCCTACCGTGGTCGATTCCCACCAGTTGAGCTGCTGCACCTTGTCGGCGGCAATGCCCCAATCGATCAGCCGATCGCCCACGCCCAATGGTGTGAGGAAGTGCTTCACCTTGGGCGCCAGCGTGCGGACGGTCGCGCGGTCCAGATGGTCGTAGTGGTCATGCGAGAGGATGACCGCCTCGATCTCCGGCAGGTCTGCCAGCGCGATGGGCGGCGCGTGGAACCGCTTGGGGCCGAGCCACTGCACCGGCGAGGCACGCTCCGCAAAGACTGGATCGGTCAGCCAGAACACCCCGCGCAGTTTGAGCAGCACGGTCGAGTGCCCGAGGCGGAACAGCGAGCGATCGGGCGCCGCCAGCAGTGCGTCACGCGTCAACGCCTGGGTTGGCACCGGTTGGTCCGGCACCGTACCTGTCGGCTTGTTGATGAAGGCCCACAGCAGACGCAGTCCTGCCCAGAAACCGGTCTTGGGTCGGCGGGCTGCGTTGTGGAAAGCGCGATCTGTGCCGGAGACGGTCGGTGTACTCGGGGCGGCAGACGGTGAGGGCCAAGCGGACATGAGGGGGAACTCCAACAGCAAGGGGCTAGCGGACCAGGCAAGGGCATCGAGCCCCGGCTGATGCGTCCTCCGCTGTGATGATGCCTTGCGCCGTCGGATGGGAGGACATAACATGAGGCGGCCTCCGCTTAATATGCGGAGGCATCCTCCGTTTGTCAAGCGAGACCTGATTCAGTGGCCGAGAAGATCACAAACCGAAAACCCCGAGCCGATGCCGAACGCAACCGCCAACGCCTGCTGGACGTGGCCAAGGTGGCGTTTGCGCAGAAGGGGGTTTCCGCCAGCCTTGAAGAGATTGCGCGCGAGGCGGGCCTGGGGATCGGCACGCTGTACCGGCACTTTCCGACGCGCGAGGCGCTGATCGACGAGATCTACCGGGATGAAGGCAATCGCCTCGTGGAGGCTGCGCAGCAGCTGTCCGCCGAACGCGCGCCATTGGACGCCATTCAGGCTTGGCTGCTCCTGTTCGTCGGCTATCTGGCCAACAAGCAGATTCATGCCGACGTGCTCAACTGCATGGCCGGCGGCGAGAGCGATGTATGCACCCTGTCTGCCGACGCGATCGTCGAGGCACTGACCTTGCTGATGCAGCGTGCAAGAGAGGCGGGCGAGATCCATCATCCGATCGAGCCGCTTGAACTGCTGTGCGCAATCGCCGGTGTTGCAACGTTCGGCGTCGACACGGATTGGGAAGCCGGTGCGAAACGCCTGGTTGCGCTGATGGTCTTCGGGTTGCGCAACCCGACGCCCGTGTAACCCCACCTTTGTTTGCGCTGGTGGTGGCGTGCGCAACCGCTATGACAACAGCACCGTCGCGGGCATACTCCGGTTCAACTCACGTGGCTCTGGCCTTGCCCGGGGCCTTCAGACTTCACCTGCACGCGAAGGCGCACCATGGATAGCGGAAACGACCGCCGGTATTTTTTCTACTTTCTGCTGTTTATCGTCACCATCGGGCTTTGCTGGATACTCTCGCCATTCTTTGGGGCGGTGTTCTGGGGGGGCATCCTGGCGATTCTGTTCCAGCCCGTGCAGCGCTGGCTGGTCGCCCGGTTCAACAAGCGACGCAATCTGGCCGCGCTTGTCACGCTCACCCTCATCATCCTGATCGTGATCCTGCCGCTCTTGTTCGTGGCCATCACGCTCGTGCAGGAAGTGGCCTACGTCTATCAGGAAATCAAGAACGCGCAGCCCAATTATTCGCAGTACTTCCAGGACGCCATCCATGTACTGCCGACGTCGATCCAGCAGTTGCTTGCCAAGTACGGTCTGGCCAACTTGCCTGCGCTCCAGCGCAAGCTTAGCGACGGTGCCGCGCAGATCAGCCAGTTTGCCGCCACCCAGGCGCTCAGCATCGGTCAGAACACGTTTCAGTTCGTCGTCAGCTTTGGCGTGATGCTTTACATGGTGTTCTTCCTGCTGCGTGACGGTGGCGAGATCGGCCGTCGCGTGCGCCGCGCGCTGCCGCTCGATGAGGAGCACAAGAACCTGCTGCTGGCGAAGTTCACCACGGTCGTGCGTGCCACCGTGAAGGGCAACATTGCGGTGGCATTGGTGCAGGGCGCACTCGGCGGCTTCATCTTCTGGGTCGTGGGGATTGAGGGCGTCGTGCTGTGGGGCGCACTGATGGCATTTCTTTCCCTGCTGCCCGCGATTGGCGCGAGCATTGTCTGGGTGCCGGCCGCGCTGTACTTCCTGGCGACGGGCGAGCTGGGGAAATGCGCGATCCTCGTGGTGTTCTGCGTGGGCGTGATCGGCCTTGTCGACAACCTGCTGCGCCCGATCCTCGTCGGCAAGGATACGAAGATGCCCGACTGGGTCGTGCTGATCTCAACGCTGGGCGGGATGGCGCTGTTCGGCATCAACGGCTTTGTGATCGGGCCGCTCGTCGCCGCGCTGTTCATGGCGAGCTGGGACATCTTTGCGCGCTCCGGGCAGGCCGAGTGACACGGCCTGTGCCGTGATGGGCGTCACGCGCATGCCCACGGCGTTGCTGATTTCAGGCACAATTCGCGATCTTGTGGAGATGGCATTCCTCCCTTAACCGCCGGCAGCAACTGCCAGCTGATGATGCCTACAAGTTCCTGGACAGGGAAGTTGTAGGCACACGTCCATACGACATCCTGTCGTCCAGGTTTGCGTTCTTCGAATCTGGCCATCATGAAGACAAAGATCACACGTTCCGAGCCGCTGCTCATGCTGGCGTATCTGTTGCGCTGGCTCTCGCTGGGGTCGCTCGTTGGCACGCTTGCCGGGCTGGGCTCCGCGGTGCTGCTGCTGGCGCTGGACTGGGCGACCGATACGCGCATCGCGCACCCGTGGCTGCTTTGGTTGTTGCCCGTGGCCGGCCTTGCCGTCGGCCTGCTGTATCACTACGCGGGCCGTTCGGTGGAGGGCGGCAACAACCTGCTGATCGACGAGATTCACGACCCGAAGCGCGTGGTGCCCAAGCGCATGGCGCCGCTGATCCTGCTCGGTACCGTTGTCACCCACCTCTTTGGTGGCTCGGCTGGGCGTGAGGGGACGGCAGTCCAGATGGGTGGCAGTTTTGCGGACTATCTGACGCGCTTGTTCAAGCTTGACCCGGGCGACCGTCGCATCTTGCTGATGTCCGGCATCAGTGCCGGGTTTGCTTCCGTGTTTGGCACGCCGCTGGCCGGTGCCGTGTTTGGCTTGGAGGTGCTCGCCATCGGGCGTTTGCGGTATGACGCGATCCTGCCGTGCTTGATTGCGGCCATCATTGGTGATCTGGTGCCGCCACTGCTGGGGGTGCATCACACGCCGTATGCGATTCCGTTTGTTCCGCATCTCACGCCGGTTGCGATTGGCCTGGTGGTGTTGGCCGGCATCGTCTTCGGTTTGGCGGGCAAGACGTTTGCGGCGCTTACGCACAAGCTCGGCCGCTTGCTGAAGCACCGCATTCCGTTTGGGCCGCTGCGCCCGGTGCTGGGCGGCTGCGCAGTCGTGGCGGGAGCAATGGCGCTGGGGACAGACAGGTACCTCGGGCTGGGCATTCCCGTCATCGTTGATGCATTCCACACGCCGCTGCCGGCATACGACTTTGCCGGCAAGGCTGCCTTCACCATCGTGACGCTGGCTTCCGGCTTCAAGGGCGGGGAGGTGACGCCGCTGTTCTACATCGGCGCGACGCTGGGCAATGCGCTCGGCTATGTGTTGCCGCTGCCATTCCCGCTGTTGGCGGGGCTGGGGTTTGTTGCGGTGTTTGCGGGCGCAGCCAATACGCCCATTGCATCGACCCTGATGGCGATGGAGCTCTTCGGCCCCGAGGTCGGCACGTTTGCCGGCATTGCTTGCGTGGTGAGTTACCTCTTCTCAGGCCACGCCGGTATCTATCACGCGCAGCGCATCGGCCATGCAAAGCGCCCGTCCGAGCCAGACGGGGCTGGGCTGTCTGCTGCGCAGGCGATCGGGCAGGCATCCGCAGACTCCACTGAACGCCCACAACGCTGATCTGCGGATCAGGCCGCGCACGATCTCCCTCCGCAGTCGTTTTCGACGCGTTGCACCACGATGGCTCTGGCTGCATTGAGATGCGCGATGGTCATCGAGCGTGCGCTGGCTACCGAACTGCATCCCAAAGCGCATGCGCTGTGCTACCGGGCGAACGCTGTCAATTTCCAATTTCCCCTTCCGTTGCGAACCGGTCATCGAGTTTGCTGGTGCATAAGGCGTTGGCGCGATAGGCGCGACGTGGGGGGCTGAACAGGCTCGCCACCACTATCTGAAATTCGGATAGTCGATATCGGTGCTATGTATTTGCGTAATTTTGGTGGCATTCCTAGGATTCAGGTCACATCCGCTATGCGCACAGCTGTTCATAGGTAGAACAACTGGTGCACAAGACGGATATCCGGCGACGCGTCGATCAGCGGCTGTTCTTCCCTGATCCACCGTTCGTTCTGCCGCTTCGCCTTCAGACGATGTGCCTTTTTCCACAGCCCCAAGGAGTGTCACCATGAAAGCCCTTTCATACGCCATCCGCGCCGCCGCAGTCGCCTTCTCAGCAGTGGCGTTTAGCTCGAACGCCGCGGCGGCCGCGCCCGTCAAGAACATCGTGCTGGTACACGGCTACTTTGCCGATGGCTCGGGCTGGCAGGCCGTGGCCAAGATTCTCATGCGCGATGGCTACCAGGTCTCCGTTGTGCAGCAACCCGAGACGTCGTTCGATGAAGACGTGAAGGCCACCACCCGCGTGGTTGAGGCGCAGGACGGCCCCAGCATCCTGGTCGGCCATAGCTACGGTGGCGCCGTCATCACGGAGGCTGGCAACCACGAGAAGGTCGCAGGTCTGGTCTATGTGGCCGCGTTCCAGCCCGACACTGGCGAAAGCCCGCTCGACCTGACCAAGAAGATGCCGCCCGCCACCCAGGCCATCAAGCCGACCCCCGATGGCTTCCTGTACTTTGACCCGGCAGCCTTCCATGCCGACTTTGCCGCCGACGTGCCCGCCGCTGAAGCCAAGTTCATGGCGATCTCGCAGGTGACACCAGCTGCGCAGTCGTTTGGCGTGCCGATCAAGCAGGCAGCCTGGAGGACGAAGCCGAGCTGGGCCCTCGTGGCCACCGCAGATCGCGCGATCAATCCTGACCTGGAGCGCTTCATGACCTCACGTGCAGGCAGCAAGACGATCGAGATCAAGAACGCCAGCCACGTTGCCTACATCTCGCATCCGGCCGAAGTGGCGAAGCTTATTGAGCAGGCTGCAAAGCAATCCATCAAGAACTAACGAAAACGCGGGGCGCCGCTTCAGACCGGTGAGTTGATCTGAGGCGGCGCAGACCATCGGTTCGATCTGTGCTGGCCATGTGACACGTGGCGGCTTGCGCGTCTTCGTCAGGCTCGCACACGCGGTTACCTCGCCGATCCTGCGGCAGCGGTTAGATCGCTCACCGCTCCTCCCTCCACGTCTGGTTCACGCAACGCTGTCCTCTCCACAGGGCGGTCACCATCCACCTCTCGCGATTTCGTGAAGAGTGGTGCGGCTTTGACGTGACCACAGTTGCGAGCGCATTTATCCATCGCCGCCGCAGCGCGTGCCGCGGCAACAAGCCCGACAGCGCTAGGGAAAACCATAGTGCCTGCCACACCGCTCACAAGGGCCCGAGTAAGAGTTCAGTCAGTTTCGCTATCCAGAATCGCCGCACTCATTCAAGAGCAATTCAGGAGACAGGTGATGCAGGATGGTTTGGTAGCAAAAATCGCGGCGCATCCGAAGTACGCGCAGCTCAAGCGCCGACGCAATGCGCTCGGCCTCTTTCTGACAGTGGCAATGCTGGTCGTGTACTACGGCTACATCGCACTGATCGCATTCAATAAGCCGTTTCTCGCCAAGCCGATGAGCGCGGGTGTGATGAGTGTCGGCGTTCCCGTCGGCATGGCGGTGATCGTTTTCACCGTCGTCATCACCGGCCTGTACGTGCGCCGCGCAAACAACGAATACGATCAACTGACGCAGGACATCCTGCAGGATGTCGCCAAATGAAGAAGACACTTTCCATGATGCTGGTGTCACTTCTGGCCGCTGGCGCCTGCGGTGTCGCCATCGCGGCGGGCGGCGATGTTGGCGAGACCGCCAAGCAGGCAACCAACACCACGGCCATCGTGCTGTTTGCGCTGTTCGTGGCCGGCACGCTGTGGATCACCAAGTGGGCGGCCTCGCGCACGCGCTCTGCGGCGGATTTCTACAATGCCGGCGGCGGCATCACCGGTTTCCAGAATGGCTTGGCGATCTCGGGCGACTACATGTCGGCCGCGTCCTTCCTGGGGATTTCTGCTGCCGTGATGACCTCCGGTTACGACGGCCTGATCTACTCCATCGGTTTCCTGGTCGGCTGGCCCATCATCACGTTCCTGATGGCCGAACGGCTGCGCAACCTTGGCAAGTTCACCTTTGCCGATGTGGCGGGCTACCGTTTTGAGCAAGGGCCGATCCGCAGCTTTGCCGCGGTCGGCACGCTGGTGGTCGTGGCCTTCTACCTGATCGCGCAGATGGTCGGCGCGGGGCAGCTCATCAAGCTGCTGTTCGGGCTCGACTACTGGGTGGCGGTGGTCATCGTCGGCGCGCTGATGATGGTCTACGTACTGTTTGGCGGCATGACGGCGACGACGTGGGTGCAGATCATCAAGGCGTGCCTGCTGCTGGCCGGCGTGACGTTCATGGCCATCATGGTGCTGGCGCAGTACGGCTTCAGCCCGGAAGCGCTGTTCGCCAAGGCCGTTGAAGTGAAGACCGCTATTGCTGCAAATGCCGGCAAATCGCCGGACGATGCCACCAAGATCGGCCTGTCGGTGATGTCGCCGGGCGGCTTTATCAAAGACCCGATCTCGGCCATCTCGTTCGGTATGGCGCTGATGTTCGGCACGGCCGGGCTGCCGCACATCCTGATGCGTTTCTTCACGGTGCCGGATGCCAAGGAGGCGCGCAAGTCGGTGTTCTGGGCCACCACCTGGATCGGCTACTTCTACGTCCTGATCTTCATCATCGGCTTCGGTGCGATCACGCTGGTGCTGACCAACCCGGAGTTGTCCGACGTGGCCAAGGGTGTGATCAAGGGCGGCGCGGGCACAGCCAACATGGCTGCAGTGCTGGTCGCCAAGACGGTCGGCGGTGACGTGTTCTACGGCTTCATTTCGGCGGTGGCGTTTGCCACGATTCTGGCGGTGGTGGCAGGGCTCACACTGTCGGGTGCGTCGGCGGTGTCGCATGACCTGTATGCCACGGTCTTCAAGCACGGCAAGGCCAACAGCGCCGATGAGCTGAAGGTGTCGCGCATCACCACGCTGGTGCTGGGCGTGATCGCCGTGCTGCTGGGCATCGCCTTCGAGAAGCAGAACATCGCGTTCATGGTGTCGCTGGCGTTTGCGGTGGCGGCGTCGGCCAACTTCCCGGTGCTGTTCCTTTCGATGCTGTGGAAGGGCTGCACCACGCGTGGCGCGGTCATCGGCGGGTTCTTGGGGCTGATCTCGTCAGTGGGGCTGACGATCGTGTCGCCGTCAGTGTGGGAAGCCACGCTGGGGTATCCGAAGGGCTCGGCGTGGTTCCCGTACACCTCGCCGGCGCTGTTCTCGATGACGATCGGCTTTGTGGGCGTGTGGCTGTTCTCGGTGCTGGATACCAGCGCGCGTGCCAAGGCTGAAAAGGCCTCCTTCGCGGCACAGCAAGTGCGTTCGGAAACGGGCCTTGGTGCAGCGGGCGCTTCGAGCCACTAAGCGCTGCGCCACACACTGGAGGCGGGCGATGCACTGCTGCGTCGCCCGCCTTCCAGTGTTGTTTCTTCTATCTTCTACATCGCTTCTACTACGCCGCTCATAGGCGCTCGAAGCGCAAGCCTGCGTAGCGGGTCAGGCGTGCGATGAAGCGGTCATCGAACATCGTGGCCGGTGTCCAGAAGCCGCCGGGGCGCCCGGTCTTGATGCCGTTCTTGATATGGTCCAGCGCGAGGCTGGCAGCGGCCTGGCCCAGCATCTTGCCGGTGGAGCCGTAGCCCGGATCGCGATCCCCCGTCACTTTCACGCGCAAGGTCTTGCCGTCGTCGGTGCGCGCGAAGAAGCGGATGTCGTAGCGGCCCGCCAACTGGGCTGCCGGGCTGGGGCCCTCGCCGGGTTTGGGCAGCAGGAAGCGCTCCATCAGGCTTCGCGTGGGCTTGATGACGATGCCCACCATGAACGCCCCCAGGCCTGCGACCATCGTCACGGCTCTCAGGCGGCCTTGCAGGCCGCTGCCGGTGATCACCGCTTCGTCATACGTGAACTGGTTGCCATAGGCGTTGCCGGACAACGCGTTGGAGCGGTGCACTACACGCTCGTTGATGGCCGCCATGACAAAGGGGGCGATCCACGCATCGAAATCGGTATCGAACGCCGCACCCCTCGTGGAGTGCTGGCGTGCCGTGAAGCCATGTCCGTTGGGGCAGAGGGCATACGGGTTGGCCAGCGCCCTGCGCAAGGCGGGGTCGGCGGCGGCCTCCTGCACCACGTTGATCAGGCTGGCCACGGTGCCGCCCGATGCGCCGCCCTTGAGCGTCTTGACGCGCATCTTCACGTGGGTGGCCGGTGCGCCCCATTGTTGCATCGCCTGTTGCTGCAGGAAGTAGACACCCATGTCCGACGGTACCGAGTCGAAGCCGCAGCAGTGGACGATGCGTGCGCCCGATTGCTGCGCGGTCGCCTCGTACTTCTCGATCATCCGTTTGATCCACTGGGTCTCGCCAGTGAGGTCGCAGTAGTCGGTGCCGCTTTCGGCGCAGACCTTGACGAGTGGCTCGCCATAGAGCGCGTAAGGGCCCACCGTGGACATCACCACCCGGGTCTGTGCGCACAGCGTGCGCAACTGGGCTTCGTTGGCCGCATCCGCCACGATGATGGGCAGAGCGACACCCGCTGCGCCCAGCGAGCGCTTGAGTTCGTTGAGCTTTGCTTCGGATCGGCCTGCAATGGCCCAGCGCAGGGTTTCCGCCTGGCCCGAGAACTGCTCGGCCAGGTAGCGGGTCAGGATCTGGCCGACAAAACTGGTGGCGCCAAACACGACGAGGTCATGGTCCGGGGCGGTCATGGGGTCTTCCTTTCTTGGGCGGATGAGCGGGCCTGCATGAACGCCGTTGTCCTCACAGTGCGGAATGATCAAAAGCCGGCAGCGGCGTCGGCAGATTCAAAACCAATTGCGCATCTTTGACAACGTCCAACCGAAGAACGGTAGATGCACCGAGCCCGTCCAGCAACTGGCTCAGTGGGCCGCCGTTGCGCACCAGCTTGATGCCGCGCGGAAACAGGCGTTGGGCGAACGACAGCGTGTTGCTCTGCACCGTGCTCTGATGCCATACGCCATCGACCTGGTTGATCATGGTCGCTGTCCCCATGCGGGACTGCGGCACGACGTTGTGCAAGGCCGGAAGCGGCGCATGCAGGGTCAGGTCTGGTCTGCCCCCAGGCGCGGCAATGCTGGCGCGCACGGTGGTCCCGATGTGCATGCTGATGTCGGCGCGCCACTTGGGCAACTGGTAGCCATGCACGCCGCGCACCCGCGCAATTTCCGTGGTGACGGGCAGGGCCAGCACATGCGCGACGTAGCTGCGACGGCGCATGGAATCGAGCAGCTCCAGCGCATGAGAACCACGCGCGCCGGGCCGGCGGATCACCACGGCAACGGACACTTCGTCGTACGGATCGTTGTCGCACACCGCATAGGAGAAGAAGGTCAGCGCAACGAGCCCATAGCCAGGGAGTGCTCGCAATGGTTCGAGCGGTTCGGGCAGCGTCGCCCGCAACCGCGAGAGCGGCGCCAGAAACAGCAGTTGAATGCTGCTGGAGCGGTAGTAGAAGTTGGGCGCCCAGGTTGGGCCAACGCGCGAGGCGGCCAGGCGTTTGGGAATCCGGCGGAAGAAATCGATATTGCCTGTGGCAGGGTCCAGCGCCACCTCATCCAGGTTCGGGTTCATCCGATAGCGGTCGTAATAGCCGCCTTTCAGCACGTCGACCGTGTGCGGCCCGAATTCGACCTGTGTAAACCGCGTATCCATGTGCGTTGACCTTTCCTCTGTGGGTTGACCAGCGAACACACTCTAAGATTGAACTCAACTTGAAGGTCAAGGCGTTTGAATTCGGTACAGCGACGGGCTTGACCTTGAAGTTGCCTTCAACGTTAGTCTCCTGCCAACAACCACGAGAAGCCACTTCTCAAAGGCGGAAGAAATGCAGACGATATTGGGAGCGAACGGTCAGATCGCCATGGAACTGGCGCGGGAGTTGCACCGCAACTACACAAGCGAACTACGGCTCGTGAGCCGCACGCCGCGCAAGGTGAATGACACCGACAGCCTGGTGCCCGCCAACCTCCTTGATGCGAAGCAGACGGCCGAGGCCGTGAAGGGAAGCAGCGTCGTTTATTTCACCGCTGGCCTGCCGCCGGACACGCAGCTGTGGGAAACGCAGTTTCCCGTCATGTTGAAGAACGCGCTGGATGCCAGTCGGGCAGCGGGCGCCAAGTTCGCCTATTTCGACAACACCTACATGTATCCGCAGGATGCCCGGCTGCAGACGGAGGCCACGCCGTTCGCGCCGGTGGGGCGCAAGGGTCGGGTGCGGGCGGCGATGGCGTCCATGGTGCTGGACGAGATGGCGCGCGGAGAGATTCCCGTGCTCATCGGCCGGGCCCCCGAGTTCTACGGCCCGGGCAAGACGCAGAGCTTCACCAACGCGCTCATCATCGAAAACCTGGAGGCCGGCAAGAAGCCCCGCGTGCCGGTGCGCGACGACACCCGGCGCACGCTCATCTGGACCCCCGACGCAAGCCGCGCGCTGGCCGCACTGGGCAACACGCCTGACGCGTTCGGGCAGACCTGGCATCTGCCCTGCGATGATGACCGGCTGACGTACAAGCAGTTCGTCGCCATGGCCAGCGACGTGTTTGGCCGGGAGGCGTCCTACACGGTTATCGGCAAATGGGCCATGACTGCTGCCGGCCTCTTCTCCAAGCCGGTGCGCGAGATTCGCGAACTGCTGCCGCGGTACGAGCAGGACAACCTGTTCGATTCCACCCGGTTCAAGCGTCGGTTCCCGGAGTTCAAGGTGACGAGCTATCGCGAAGGGCTGGAGTTGATTCGGCGGGAGTGGGCAGGGGGATAAGCGTCGCTTGGGATTGCACGGCTTCCCCTCCGGCAATGCGGCGTACTGTTGAGATCGAGTTGGCCGCATAAGTAAGACACGCCTGTTTCAACGTGCACCGCTTGCCAATGTGCCGCAATCGCCCGGAACGCGTTGCCGTGCGTGCAATCCACCCAGCCGCGTTGGGTCACGGTCGGCTACGCGCCGCGCTTCCGTGTGACACGTAAAAGTGAGCTCAACTCAACTCAATTGCGATTCATGAGTGGGGTTGCCCCGTGTTTTCCTGTTCATTCTGTTGACCCGGTTGGCGCTCTGTCATTTCATTGGATGCAATCTGTGATTCAAGGGGACGCGCGTGGCACAGGAAAAGAATGCGCCGCGATTGCCTGCGCGGTGTGCTCCCCGGTGGATGAACAACTGCACCGGCACCTGGGCGACGTCACCAACCGTGCCCGCCTGATGCTCGAAGACGCGATGGAATACGCCATCCGCGTTGAAACGCTGCATCCACCGGAGCCTTAGCTGCGTATATGCCGGTAAGCGTCACATGAACCGGTAGGGGTGATGCGCGCATCGCCCGCACTTGGAGACAATTTCAATGGAATGGTCCTTGGATCCACCCGGCAATACCGGGGCGGCTGACGGCGTACGACCTTCGGTTGTGCCGGCGTCCGGCCAACGCATTGCGGTGGTGGGCTCGGGCATCTCAGGCTTGGCTGCGGCGTACTGTCTTGCGCAGCGCCATGCCGTCACGCTGTTTGAAGCGGCGCCCAGATTGGGTGGGCACACCAACACGGTCGACATTGAAGACAGCGGACACGTGTTTGGGGTGGACACGGGCTTTCTGGTATTCAACGCGCGCACCTATCCGAACCTGATTGCTCTGTTTGATGCGCTGGGCGTGGCGCATTGCGAGAGTGACATGTCGTTCAGCGTATCGGTGGGCAATGGTGCGCTGGAGTGGGCGGGCACGAGTCTGCGCACGGTGTTTGCACAGCCGCGCAACTTGGTGTCTGCCCCGTTTCTGTCGATGCTGGGCGACATCCTGCGCTTCAACCGGCAGGCGCACGCCAACCTGGCGGCCGCACGGCGTGCCCGCCACAGCCTTGGCGCGTTGCTGGCCGCGGGCCGCTATGGCGAGCCCTTCTGCGCGCACTATCTGCTCCCGATGGCGGCGGCCATCTGGTCCACCCCCAGCCGCGACATCCTTTCGTTTCCCGCCGAGACATTTCTGCGCTTCTGCCTCAACCACGGCTTGCTGCAGATCTTCGACCGGCCACGCTGGCGCACGGTCAAAGGCGGCGCGCGCAGCTACGTGCACGCCATCGCCAGCCGGTTGGCCGATGTCCGTGTTGCCACACCCGTGCGCGGCATTCGCCGGGCGGCCACCCATGTTGATGTGCTGACTGATGCAGGCAGCGAGCGCTACGATGCCGTGGTGCTGGCCACGCATGCACCCCAGACGCTGCGCATGCTCGACGATGCAACGGATGACGAGCGTGCCGTGCTCGGGGCATTCCGCTATCAGCCCAACACCGCCTTTCTGCACCGCGATACCCGCCTGCTGCCGCGCCGGCGGCGGGTCTGGTCGGCCTGGAACTACATTGACGCATCGCAAGCTGGGGCAGCCGGCGGCGCACCCTGCGTGAGCTATCTGCTCAACCAATTGCAGCCGCTGCCGGTATCGACTCCGGTCGTGGTCACGCTCAACCCACCAGCGCCGCCCGCACCTGAACTGGAGTATCAGCGCTTCGCGTATGAGCACCCGGTGTTCGACCAGCCGGCCATCGACGCGCAGGCCCGCCTGCCCGCGCTGCAAGGGCAACGCCGCACGTGGTTTGCCGGTGCATGGACGGGGTATGGCTTTCATGAAGACGGCTTGAAATCCGCCCTGCGCGTGGCTGCCGATTTTGGTTGCGCACCCGCCTGGGCGCAGGTGGCGTCATGAGCGAAGACGCACAGCTCCTCGTCGGCCAGGTCATGCACCGCCGCTTGCGGCCGGTGGCTAATCGCTTCGTCTACCCGGTGTTTGCGGTGCGCGTGAAGCTCTCCGCGCTTGAGCGGCTGACGGGCACGTGGTTTGGCGTGGACTGCTGGCGGCCGCTGTCGCTGCGCACGCGTGACTACGGCCCACGCGACGGCTCTGATCTGCTCGTGTGGATTCGCGGCGTGCTGCGTGACGCCGGCTTAGCCGCCGATGGCGAGGTCTGGCTGCAGACGTTTCCGCGCATTGCGGGCTGGATGTTTAACCCCGTGTCGTTCTGGTATTGCCACGATGCGGCCGGCCAGCTGCGCGCGGTGCTGGCCGAGGTCAACAACACGTTTGGCCAGCACCACCGCTACCTGCTGTGTGCGGCGGATGGCGGTGCCATTGGTGCGCACACGGTGCTGCGTTGCCGAAAGGAACTGCATGTCTCTCCGTTCTGTCGGGTCGAAGGGGGCTATCAATTCCGCTTTGCCGAGACGGCAACCACGGCACTCGCGCGCATTGACTATCACGACCACGACGGCCTGCTGCTGCACACCGCCATCGGCGGGCGACTGCAGCCGTTCGATGCCCCGCACCTGCGCCGTGCACTCCTGCGCCAACCGTTGCTGGCGCTGCAGGTGATCGGCCGCATTCACTGGCAGGCGCTGCGGCTGTGGTTCAATGGCGTGCCGTTTTTTGGCCGCGCCGCGCATGAGGCTTCTTCTCTGGAGAACACCCAATGACAGCCACGCATTCTCTTGCCTGGGTGCCACCCCACGTTCCCGCCGCCGGGCGCTTGCTGTTGGCGCTGGCAGGGCGCCTGCGCCACGGCTTTCTCCATCTCACCACGCCCGATGGCGAAGTGCGGGTTGGCGATGCGGCATCGCCGTTGCATGCGGATCTGCGCATCCACGACTGGCGTGCCTGTGCCCGTATCCTGCGCAGCGGCGACGTGGGCTTTGCCGAGGCCTATCGGGACGGATGGATCGACACGAGCAATCTGACCAACCTGCTGCGGTTGGCCATTGTCAACGCCGCCACGCTGGAGCAGGCCATCTTCGGGCATGCCCTTGCGCGGACCTGGTTGCGTGTGCGCCATCTGCTGCGCCGGAACACCCGCAAAGGCAGTCGCCGCAATATCCATCTGCACTATGACCTGGGCAACGACTTCTACCGGTTGTGGCTGGACGAGGGAATGACGTACTCGGCCGCCTGGTTCAACGGCCACTCGCAACAGACGCTGGCCGATGCGCAAACGGCCAAGTACCGGCGCGTGTGCGACCAGCTCAGGCTGGGGCCCGGCATGGATGTGCTGGAGATCGGCTGTGGCTGGGGCGGCCTGATGGAAATGGCCTGTGCACGCGGCGCGCATGTGCATGGCATCACGCTATCGGAAGCCCAGCGCGGCTACACCGCACAGCGGTTGGCGGACGAACCGCGCGCCCGCGTTGCACTGCGCGACTACCGCGACATCGACGCTGCCTACGACGCTGTGGTCTCCATCGAGATGTTCGAGGCTGTGGGCGAGGCTTACTGGCCAACTTACTTTCAAACGCTGGCGCGCTGCCTGCGCCATGGCGGCCGCGCACTCGTGCAGAGCATCACCATCGACGAAGCGCAGTTCGAACGCTACCGCGCCGGCACCGACTTCATCCAGCAGTTCATTTTTCCGGGCGGCATGCTGCCGAGCCGCGAACGCTTTATCCAGTTGGCAGAACAACACGGCATGCGCGTGCTCGATCGTCTGGATTTCGGCAGCGATTACGCAGAGACCTTGCGCCGCTGGAGCCAGCGCTTTGAAGCCCAGCTCGATGCGGTGCGCGCGCTCGGGTTTGATGACGCCTTTATCCGTATCTGGCGCTTGTACTTTGCGTATTGCGAAGCGGGGTTTGATGAGGGCCGGATCGGTGTGTCGCAGTTCCTGCTGGAGCGGGTGTGAGCCTGTCGCCGCGCGCTGCTGCTCTCGTTGTGTTGCGGATGCTGGTGGCCGTGTTCAACACCACGCGCGCGGACTACGCGAACTACGCACGCACCACCAGTGTTCTGATCCCCTGGCCGCCGCGCCGCTGATCTGCCAATCGTGAGGAGACCTGCATGACCACGCTGAGCACGCCGTCAACACCATCCGCACCCGCCCAGGCCACCCCGGACCCGCGCGATGGTTGGCTGATCCAATGCTGTGAGCGGGGCTGGGTGCCAGACACGCTCATCCGCATGGGCATGCGCACGCTGATGCGGCAGCGTTTGCAAGACGAGGGGATTCACGACGGGGAGTTACGTGCGCGGCGTTTCAACACGTTGCTCGACGCGTTGCGCGTCAGCCCCATCGCCATTGAGACGGACAAGGCAAACACGCAACACTACGAATTGCCGGCAGCCTTCTTTGCGGCGCATCTTGGCCCGCGCTTGAAGTATTCGTGCGCGCTGTACCCAACGGGCGAAGAGACGCTCGCACAGGCCGAAGACGCGATGTTTGCGTGTTATGCAGAGCGCGCAGGCCTGGCGGATGGGCAGTGCATTCTCGATCTGGGTTGTGGCTGGGGTTCGCTGTCGCTATGGATGGCGGCACAGTATCCGAAGGCGCGCATTGTGGCGCTGTCGAATTCGCACAGCCAACGCGCGTGGATTCGCGCGCGGGCGGCCGAGCGCCGCATTGCAAACTTGACCGTGCACACCGGCAACATTGCCGACTTCGAGTTTGCCGACGTGCCGGCACGCGGGTGCTTCGACCGCGTGGTGTCGATCGAGATGTTCGAGCACATGAAGAACTACGGCCAGCTGCTCAGCAAGATCGCGCGCTGGATGCGGCCCGATGCCGTGCTGTTTGTGCACCTCTTCGCGCATCGCACGCTGGCGTATCACTTCCAGGTACAGGGCGGCACGGATTGGATGTCGAAGTATTTCTTTACCGGCGGCACCATGCCTTCGGAGAATCTGCTGCTGCAGTTTCAGGACGATCTGCGCGTGACGCGTCAATGGTGGGTGAATGGCACGCACTACGCACGTACAGCCAATCATTGGCTCGCCAACCTGGACGCTGCGCGCCACAGGCTGATGCCAGTGTTTGTGCAGACCTATGGCGAGCGCGATGCGGCGGTGTGGTTTCAGCGCTGGCGCATGTTTTATATGGCGGTGTCGGAACTGTTTGGTTATGCGCGCGGCAATGAATGGGGCGTGGTGCTCTATCGGTTTGAAAAGTGCTAGGTCTGCCTAGCCAAGCGCGTTGATGCCGTCATTGCGTTGTGCAAGCCGCACCCGTACAGGCATCCAGAACGCCTGCTCGGGTTGAGGCGTGCGCTACGACATCAAGCACTTCCAGCGTGCAGTCGTATATGCATCAATGGGACTCCCCCAGAAGACGGCGGCGCAATGCGGGAGCACGGGTGCCAGGTGCCAGCCAGATATCGAAAAACGCATGCGCGAAGGCGGTGTCGTCCACCTCGGTTGTCAGTTGCCCATTGGCATAAAAGCGTGCGCCGCGGCCCGGCAGATAGACGCCGCACAGTGTGTCACCGGGCTTCACGTCGATGAAGGCCGGCGTCATGGCTTCCTGCCACTGCAGCAAGGTTGAGTCGGGCGGCGGGGGCACGTTCAGGCGGCGGATTTCATCGAGCGCCGTCTCGATGAGCTTTGCGCGGGTGATGGCACGCCGGTATGTGATCTCCAGCGCAAACGGCGTGTCGTAGCTGGGTGGCGTCTGTGTGCTCCATAGCTGCGCGTCGTAAAGGCAGAAGCCCAGAAGGCACAGCGCACCTTTGCCTGACAGCTGGGCGTGGTCCACTTGGCTCCGGCAATCCGCCCACGCATAGGTGTTGAGTACCGCGGCAAGCAGGACGATCAGCACACGCATGGCGAACCTCCAGGACTGACCAGGGAAGAAGCTCGAGTTTGCCGCCTCCCTTGGTCAGGATCAATACTGCGCCGCCAGGCCTCTGTTCGAGCGAAGCCTGAGGGGAACGGGGCCGTTCTCCAGCTTGTGGCCGAGAACGACCCGCATTCATATCGCGTCTCGATGGTGTCGACGCTGAAATGCATGGGTATTTCGTAACGCGTGGCTTGCGTATGTAGTGGCTGAACTGAGGTGCTACGAACTCACGCTGTCATCAATGGCCAGCACCTCAATTTCGACGGCGACGCCAAAAGCCAGCTTGGCCTCGACCAGACTCCGTGCGGGGTAGGCACCTTCTTGAAAGTGGCGCAGGTAGATCTGGTTGAACGCGGCAACGTTCGCGAGATCGCTCAACCAGACGGTAGTTTTCACGACGCGGCGCAGAGAGCTGCCCAGGCCTTCAAGCGTGGTGGAAATGCTTTGCAGGACAGCGTGCGTCTGTTCTTCGATGGTTCCGCCGTGCGGCTTGTTGTCGGCATCAAAGGGAATTTGGCCGGACAGCAGCAAGAAGCCGCCGGCACGTACCGCCGTCGAGAAAGGTAGGCCAGGAGGTGCAGGCACGTAAGCAGGGGAGGTCGTCATCGGGGTGGATTGCGTTGAGGTGAGGTGAGGGGGAGATCAAGCGTGTGCCTGGCGCCGGCCCAGAAGCCGATAGCGATCCCAGCGATACGGCGACGGATCCAACACAGGTTGTCGTTGGCTGATGAGGTCGGCTACGGTGCGCGCGGAGCCGCACGCCATCGTCCAGCCCATCGCGCCGTGCCCGCAGTTCAGCCAAAGGTTGGTATGGCGGGTGGCGCCGAGAAACGGCAGGTTGTCGGGCGTCATGGGGCGATAGCCGACCCACCGGCTGGGTTGTACGCGATTCAGACGCGTGCAGATACGTGCGGCAAAGGCCTCAAGGGCGGCAAGACGTTTGGCGATGCGTTGTGCACTGGGCCTGCCGATGTCGGCGAATCCCGTGAACCGAACGGTTTCTGGTGCAAACGATGCCCACGCGATCTTGTGAGGGATCGAGACAGCGCCCACACGAGGCGATGCATCGCGAACACCTGTGTAAGAGATTGAGTAGCCCGTGACGGGGTAGATCGGCAGGTCGTATCCCAAGGGCGCCAGCAGCCGGCGCGACGCCAGACCGGTTGTGATCACGACGGCGTCCGCCGGGATGCAATCACGCTCCGTCTCGACACCGACGACGCGATCACCGCGCGTTTTCAACGTGCGTACCGTCTCGGAAAATCGCACCACCGCACCAAGACGCTCCGCCTCTGCCAAGGCTGCGTGTGCGTAGCGTGCTGCATCGCCCGTCCCGTCCTTCGGGCAGTAGATTGCGTGTGCAAACTGTTCTGACGCACCGCGCAGCATGGGCTCAATGTTCAACAACCGCGTAGTGTCGACCCGCTCAAACGGCTCACCGGCTGCAGCGAGCAGTTCTGAATCATGCTGGCCGGGTTGCGCCCCGCTCCCGTACAGATACAGGATGCCGGCCTGCTTGCCGCCATACGCTTCAGTCAGTACCAGCGGATCGCCAAATTGCAGGTCGCGCGAGTACGCGGCGAGCGCCAGCGCAGCTCGGGAGTTGTCCAGCCACCGCTCCAGCGTCGCCTCGCGAGCGAACAGCCACGCCCATCGCAGGAGCGCCGGCTTCCAAGGGGCGCAGATGCCCAGGCCTTCGTTGGAGCGCAACAAAGAGCGCAGCGCGACTTGGATGATTCCAGGCTCCGCCCAACTGAAGCTGTGTCCTGGTGAGATCAGGCCTGCGTTGGCGAAGCTGGCACCGGTCGCCGCGGCATCTGCGCGCTCGATCAGTTGCACGTGATGACCTTCGCGTGCGAGGGTCAACGCGGTGACGGTGCCTGAGATTCCGGCACCCACGACGACAATGTTCATGGATCTGACTGCCCGACGTATTGAAAGGCGTGGCCGTTTGACGGCCGCAGATGTTCTTGCGCTTCTGGCGGATATGCCCTTGGGTTGCGGACTTACGCCTCGAAGGGGTTCGACACGCGGGGCCAGTAGTTGAGGTCGCGACGCTGATAGTTCAGATCGGCGAAGCTCGGTGTGACAGCCCCTGGCGCTGCGATGTGGAGGATCGCCTTGGCGCGCGGGGCGAACTCGGCTTGAAAGTGCTGGGTCGATTTCACGACAACCAGCCGCTTGCTTTCAAAATCGATCCCCAGGCCAGTGAACGCATCGACGCCAACCACTTGGTTGCGTACCGAGGCCAGAACGATATCGACCCCATTGGCAGCCTCGAGCCAAACGGCGCGCCCAAACGGAATGGTCAGCCCCGAGATGCTTTGCGTATGTTGGTCGGACAGCGCACGCACGGTCACGCGCAGGTCCAGCGGGTCCGCGGAGGCCACGCCGCATTTGCCACCCAGGCGCAAGTCGAAGGTTGCGCCCACGCCGGCGTCGTGACAGATCTGGATCGCACCGAGATCCCAGAAGCATCCGATGGCGACGTTGGCAATCTGTCGCTCGATGATCCGGCGCAGGATCATCGTGTTGTCTCCTGGTGCTCCGCCACCCGGGTTGTCGGCAACGTCGCCAATCACGACGGGGCCGCTGCCAACTTCCAGGGCACGGTCCAGCCCGGCATCGACGTCGAGCCATGCAGGGCGCGTGGCTTCGCGCAGGGCCCAGAATTCGTGGCCAAGCTGCGTGGCCAGCGCCGTCGCAGCGGCGAGGTTGTTGTCGGTCACGACCCAGAACTTTGCACCGGCCTCCGGAACATCGCCCCACGGAAACCCATGCCCGAACGACACGGACAACACGCCGTCCCGTCCTTCCAGCGATTTCATGCGTTGAACGAACGTAGCCATGGGCTCACTGGTGGTGTGCCAGGCACCCACCATGCGGCAGTCGTAGACCCCTGTCGTGGGACGGATCTTTCCTGCCGCGGTGTCGAGCAGCAGTTGATACGCTTCGCGCAAACGGTCGATGGGGTCGGTGTGCGGATACTCCTTGTAGGCGATCAGGATGTCCGCCGAGCGCCGCATGCGCTCCGTGAAATGGCAGTGCGGATCGAGTGTGGCGGCAATCGGCACTTCGGGGCCGACAATGGCACGCACCCGGGATAGCAGATCGCCTTCACAGTCGTCGTATCCTTCGGCGACCATCGCGCCGTGCAGCAGCAGGAGCACACCGTCTAGCGGCTGGGCTGCTTCGAGCTTGCCAAGGATCTCGTCTCGCAACGATTCATAGACGGCGCGAATCGTGGGGCCTGATGGTTGTGCCTCTGCGCAGATGCCCTCGACGATCTCATGCCCATCGCGCTCTGCAAGGCGCCGCGCTTCCGCAAGGGCGAACCCCATGCCTTGTGGGGCCCGCAGGCTTGCATCGCCGTGGAAGATGCCCGATTCCTCAAAGCCGCCCCAGCCGGTGGGGCAGGGCGCGAACGTATTCGTTTCGGTCGAAAGTTGCGCGGTGAATAGCTTCATCGTGAATCCTACGGGAGGCGTCGAGATCGAAACCTCACTGTAGGCATACGCTGTTGCTGGTTTGTGAGCACTCTGTATCGCGTTCGACACGGGAGCGCTGGCGCGCTGTGCGGTGTCCGGCTACCGTCGCGGCAGTTTCACCGTCGCGATCAAGCCGCCCGCCGGATCGTTGTGCAGTTCAAGCGATCCGTTGTGTCGCTTGACGATGTCGCTCGCGATGGCGAGTCCGAGGCCCGTGCCGCCGGTGTCCTTGTTGCGCGAGCTCTCAAGCCGGTAGAACGGTTCAAGCACGCGTGCCAACAGCGCCTCGGGGATGCCTGGGCCACGGTCGGCCACATCAATGCAGATGAACGAGGGTCCGTCGGTCAGGCGAATATGCGCTTCCTCACCGTACCGGATGGCGTTGGTCACCAGATTCGTCAGGCATCGCTTCAAACCAAGCGGTTGCGCCATCACCGCGCGTATCTCGCCGCTGATGGTGACGCGCTGCCCGCGTTCGGCGGCATCTTCCGCTATCGCGTCCACCAGCGCGTTGATATCGACCGGGCTGGAGGCTTCAACGACTTCCGCATTCCGCAAGAACGACAACGTGGCGTCCAGCAACTGCGTCATCTCGTCGATGTCGCTCTGCAGCCGGTCATTCAACTCCCAGTCTTCCAGCGTGCGAAGGCGTAGCCGCATGCGTGTCAATGGCGTGCGCAAATCATGCGAGACGGCGGCTAGGAATCGGTTCCGCTCACTCATCTGCCGCCGTATGGCCGCTTGCATCGAGTTGAAAACCTGGGCCGCCTGTCGCGCTTCGATGGGGCCGGCTTCGCGGATGGGCGGTGCGTCGATGTTGTTCGCCAATTCGGCAGCCCCATGGGCCAACGAACGAAAGGGTGCCGCGAGCATGCGTGCGCCGATCCAGGCCGAGATCAATAGCGGCACCAACTGGATCAGCACGGCCAGAAATACCTGTAACGGAACGCTCATGCCCGGAGGCGGCTTGAACGCCGCATCGCTGTAGAGCCGCCACACGGCGAGACTGGCACCGACCTGAGTCATCAGCACCATCGTCAGCATCACGAACAGCAAACGATAGAACGCGGAATCAAATGATGGCTTGTGCATAGGTGGCCTGCGGTACGTCGAATACGGATACAAGTAAGCGTAGCGGGATTATCGCGCTCGACTGTATCGACTTTGTTTGTATTCCATTTCAACGTTGAAACAATGCATGCGTGAAGCGCTTTCACGCCTCCGCTTGTTTCAAGGCCGATACAAAGTACACACGAAACAGAAATGCCATGCACTTACCGTTGCCGATGAGTTGCGAAGTGGAGCAGTGCTTTGAACACCGCTATCAGAAAGCGGAAAACTCGGAGGAGACGACAGTGAAAATGAACAATCGAAGGACACGTAGAGCGGATGCAACCGCGTCGTTGTTTCGCCAGCGTGGACGATACATAACGTGGTTTGCTGGACCGGTACTTGGTTTGGCTTCTCTGTACACGCAGGCACAAACGGTGAAGCCTTCACAAGAGACGGTGCAGGTTGCGGCGCCCGATGCCGCGTCGGATACGACATCCGGAGTGAAGCCCGCAAGCGCACCGACCCCAGCGGATAAGCCTGCACCAGCAGCGGAGACTTCCGTGTCGCAGGGTAAGGAGGGCGCCACCCTCAACACGGTGGTGGTGACCGCAACGCGCCGCCGGGAGCCCGCACGTGAAGTGCCGATGCAGATCAACGTGGTCTCGGCTGAAGAGCTGCAGAAAGGTGGCGCGAAGACGATGTCCGACTTCCTGTCTTCGGAACCCGGTGTGGATCTGAACACGGCAGGCGGCGCCGGCTCCGGGCAGATCAGCATGCGCGGCGTGACGACAGGCGAGCAGACCGGGCCGACCGTTGGCGTGTATGTCGATGACGTGGCATTTGGCGGGAGCACGGTGTTCTCCCAGGGCGCGACGTTCGCGCTCGACATGAGCCTGCTGGACCTCAACCACATCGAGATTCTGCGGGGCCCGCAAGGAACACTGTACGGTGCGGGCGCGATGGGCGGTCTGCTCAAGTACGTGACCAACGAGCCGGATTCCAGCGAGTTCTCGGGCCAGGCGTCTGCAGGCCTTTCCGTGACAAAGCACGGCGGCGTGAACAACTCTGCCAACGCCGTGTTGAACCTTCCGCTGAAGACCGATGTTGCGGCGGCACGGATCTCGATGTTCAGCCAGCACGACGCAGGCTATGTCAATGCCGTGGGACCACAGGCGGGTTCACGTGTTGACCGCAGCGATACCTACGGCGCGCGCGCGTCGTTCCTGCTGACGCCCACGAGTGAGTTGACGCTGCGCTTGACCGCGTTGACGCAGAACATCAACCGCAATGCACCGAACTACGTTGCCTATGGCAAAAATGGGCAACCTGTGGACGGCGATCTGACAACGCGGCTCTTTGCGACAGAGCCCTTTCATCAGAACGTCCAACTCTATTCCGCCGGGGTTGAGTACGAGTTCGGCTGGGCTCGCGCGAATTCGATCACGTCATACCAGTCGATGCGCTCTGACGCACCGCAAGACCTGTCGGTGGTGTATGTCCCGCTGCTCAACGGCCTGGGGCTCAATGTGAACTCCGTTGTCGCCAAGAACGTGGCGACGACGAACAAGTTCACACAGGAGTTTCGCCTGACTTCGCCCGGCAACCGGACGCTGGAATGGCTTGCCGGTGTGTTCTACACGCGCGAGCGCAGTGACGCGAGCCAAGGGCTCATCACGACGTTGTCCGACGGCACCATTGGCCCGAACCTGACTGCGCTTGAAGCCCCGAGCACCTACAGCGAGTACGCGGCCTATGGCGATCTGACCTATCACCTGACTTCGCGTCTGTCGTTGACGGGTGGCTTGCGTGTCGCCCACAACACGCAGGAGTACCAGCAGACCATGTTTGGCGCGCTGGCAGGGCCGACGCAGACCATCACCGCACCCTCGTCGGATACCAGCAAGACGTACATGCTTACGGCGAGCTATGCGCTGACGAAGGACAGCAACGTCTATCTGCGTGCGGCCAGCGGGTATCGCCCAGGTGGGCCGAATGCGCTGCTGGTCGACCCCGTCACGGGGTTGCCTTCGTCCGGGAATCCCACGTTCCGCCCCGATACGCTGTGGACCTATGAGGCTGGCTACAAGGCCGATCTGTTGGACAAGCGCATGTCGGTCGCGGCAACGGTGTACGACATCCAGTGGAAGAACATCCAGCAGTTCGGCGCGGTCAATGGCGTCAACCAGGTGCTCAATGCCGGCGATGCAAGGATCAGAGGGTTGGAGCTCTCAAGCGCGTTTCGCCCGAATCGCCACTGGAACCTCGGGCTGAGCGTGTCGCTCATCGACGCAAAACTGACCACGGGCAATGCCAGCACGGGCACCAATTCGGGTGATCCGCTTCCGAACTCTGCCCGGGTTGCCGCCACGCTATCGGCCAGCTACCTCTTCGCGGTGAATGGGTATCCCGCCTACGCAGGGGTCAGCCAGCGGTTTGTCGGCAGTCGCCACGCAGGCTTTGGTAGCAATACAGGTCGCCCGGACTATCCCCTGCCGGGCTATGCCATGACGGATCTGCAGGCGGGGCTCGACTTCAAGAAGTTCAGCCTCGCGTTCTACGTCCGCAACCTGTTTGACCGTCGTGCCTTGCTTGCGGCGGGTACGTCGCTGGTTCCGATGGGTGGCCCCGCGCTGGTCAGCGTGGCACAGCCTCGCACGATCGGCGCAACGCTGACGGTTCCCTTCTAACTCACATTGCTGCTTGGCATGACATACGATCGATTGGATATCAGGAAGCAACTCGACGCGTTGCTGGAGCCGTACAACAAGGCGGACCAGCCGGGCCTCGTGGTCGGCGTTGCGTTGCGCGGGGATGCGCTGTACCGGCGCGGCTTCGGGCTGGCCAGTATTGAGCACGGCACCATCAACACGCCCGCAACGCGCATGCGGATCGGCTCGACGAGCAAGCACTTCACGTGCCTCGCCGCACTGCTCCTGGCAGAGGAGGGCAAGCTGGATGTTGACGCGGGCATCCGTACGTACATTCCGGAGCTACCGTTCCTCGCCGGCAATCCCACGCTCCGTCAGTTGATGACCCACACGGGTGGTTACCGCTGTTACCTGGACCTATGGGTGTTGACGCAGGGCGTGGTGACCATGCCTCGGGGCGCGGCGTTGGCGGCCGAGGTTCGCCAACGCGACGTCAACTTCCGCCCCGGAGAGCGGATGATCTACTGCAACGGCGGCTACCACCTCCTGTCGCTCGCCATTGAGCGCGTCAGCGGCATGCCGTTCGAGAGCTTCCTGTCGGAACGCATCTTCCGTGTGATGGGCATGGTCGATACCGAGGCCGTTGCCGACGATATGCAGATTCGGCCCCGCATGGCCACCCAGCATGTACCGGACGGAAAGGGTGGCTTTATTCGCGGCCTGTTCCCTTCGTGGGAAGTGCGTGGTGAAGGCGGTATCGTGTCCACCATCGATGACATGCTCCGTTGGACGGCCCATCTGCGCGCGCCTGACAAGCTTGGCACCCAAGACATGTGGCGGCAGATGCTGACCAAACCGCGCTATTCCAGCGGGGCCGAGGGCGTGTACGCGCTTGGGCTGATGCGCACCCCGCATCGCAATGTTGAACTGCTGCACCACGCCGGCGGCGTGTTCGGCGGCTCATGCCAGATGTTGACCGTGGCGGCGCATGCGCTCGATGTGGTGATTCTTACCAACGGCGTGCCGGTGGACCCGATTGCACTGGCAACGCAAATCGTCGACGTTGTCCTGGGCGACGAGGTACTCGGTGCACCGCGCGCCGCGCCACTGATCACTCATGGCCATGAAGCGCTGCTGGGCCGATACTTCTCGCGTGCCGATCGCGCGTACTGTGAGGTTGTCGATCGGGATGGGCACCTTGCCGCCGTGATCCACAACCAGAAGCACCTGGCGTTACCGCTGATCGAGACGCCAGAGGGCTTGCACATTGAGGACGGTACTGGTGGCGCGTTGATGATCCGATCCGTCGAAACGTCGGCTGGCCGCGTGACGGCGATCGAACTCATGGATTGCGGCCACGCATCGGTGCTGGCCAGGCTGCCAGATGAGGCACCGCCCCTCTCCGATGCCTTCGCCGGTATGGAGGGCGCTTACTTCAGCGGTGATGCCGCAGGCCATGCCGGGCTGACGCTTTCGAACGGCGCCATGTCGATGCGGCTTGAGGGCACGATGGGTGGCGTCAACTACCGGCTTGTCCCCGTCAGCGAAGACGTCTTCATGTTCGAGCCGGCAGATGCGCAAGGCTTCTCCACCGGCGTGCTGACCGCCGATCGTGTCAATGGACGTGTTTCGCGTTTCTGGCTGGATACCGCGCGCACGCGCAACCTCACGTTCTCGCGGGAGATTTGAGAACGGGCGGAGCGGCAGCCGTGCCGCTTCGTTTTTCCGGGGTTAGCTGTCTTCTCTTAGATGCAGGGGTCGGGGTATCGGGCCCAACTGCCAACTGCCCGCGTGAACGCGATGCGCCGGCTCCGTTGGGTATCGATGCGGAAGCCCGTCGTCATCGGCTGGGATGGGCCGTGCGATAGCGTCACGATGCCGTCAATGAAACCCAGGGGAGCAATGGGGGCCATGCCAAAGACGTTCTCTGCGATGGGTGTCAGTCGGTAATCACAACCGCCAGCCGAGCCTTGCATACGAAGCATCAGCGCATTGCGGTCAGCCGGATCGGGTTCGATGGTTGCGCGCGCGTTGGCATCGTGGCTCTCATAGATGCCGCACACAGCAGCGGCGAGGTCAGCGGTCATCAGCGGTGGTTCTGCGAGGCGTTGGAATGTCTCGGCATGGCCGCAATGGGCGATCCGCAGATGATCGAGGTCATCGGGCGCGTTGCGTGTTCCCCAATGCACGGAGAAGGCGCCGTCAGAGCCAGCTTCGATGGCGACATCGTTGGTGGGGCTCCCTTCAATCGGATAGAGCGGCAGGGGCTTCCCCGCGCAGAGCCAGCCACCCAGTGTCAATGCACCGTCGCGGTCCTCCAGCGCATACACTGCGTCGCTATCCAACGAGCGATAGCAACCCAGCCGTGCCGCATGCGCCGACGCACGCACCGGTATCGGTGGCCCGTCGCCGCTCAGTACATCGGCGAGCACGATGTCGACGATGCGATGGGCAAGGTCGATTGGGGCATCGAGCGCGCCGTTGCTGAGGAGCACCACATCCAGCCCGTGTGTGGCGCAGAACACCATGTGGCTGGTGCCCCCGATAACACCGCCCGAATGATGGGTGAGCTCGACGCCGCGATAGTTGGTTTGCTTGAGGCCCAGGGCGTAGTGGCTGCGCTGTCCGCTGGAGAACACGGGCATCTCCAGCATCTGCGCCCACGTTGCGTCGGTGCCGATGGTCTTGTCGCCATGCATGTGTGCGGTCCATCGCAGCATGTCATCGACCGTCGAAACAATGCTGCCTTCACCCAGGATCTCTCTTGAGGGAAAGATGCCACGCAGGTACCCGTCGTTGCCGTCGGGCAGATGAAAACTGGCGATACCCGGCACAACCGTCATATCGCTGTCGATGGAAGCGGTCTGGTGCATACCCATCGGGGTAAAGATCCGCGCTTGCAGGAACGCGTCAAACGGCATGCCGCTGGCACGTTCAATGGCGAGCGAGAGCAAGTGATAGCCGCCGTTCGAATACATCATGCGCTCGCCGGGGCGGAAATTCTCATCGCGTTGCCGGATCTGTGCAGCAAGCGTTGCGCCACGCGGCGGGATGGCCAAGCCTTGCGTCAACAAGGCCAGATCGAGCGCACAGCGTTGCCCACCGCGATGTGACATCAGCTGACGCAGCGTTGGCGCACTGCCAGCGCGCGATAGCTCAGGAACATAGGTTCCGATGCCGGCGTCCGCATCAAGAAGACCGTCCTCGCAGAGCAGCAGTACCGCCAGGCAAGTGAAGTGTTTGCTGACAGAGCCGATACGCAGGCGCGTGGCGGTGGTCAGCGCTCGTGCATGCTCCAGACTCGCCATGCCGAATGCCTTCCGGTAGAGCCGTTCACCATGCTGTGCGATGCCGACCACCACGCCCGGACCATCGCTGCACGCGTAGGGGCGAAACAGCGCCGACAGCGCTTCGTGCATGCGGTTTTCTGAGGTGCTTGTCATGGGGTTGTATCGTCGTCAACGCGAGTGAACAGCAAGTTGCGCGTGCGCCAGGTGTCAAGCCGGAAAGACGTTGTGCTGCCACTGCCGTCGCGTGAGAGGCGCATGGCTCCATACGCCATGCTGCTGGGGTCGTGCGGCGTGAAGGCAAGCATGTCGTTCGACTTTGGGTCGAGACGGTAGTGCGCCGCGCCGTGTTTGCCTTGGACATGCATCGCCAGTGCATCGCCTGCTTGCGTGATGACGGCAAGCGCGTCGGCATCCGGGCTGACGTAGCGTCCGACCAATCCGTTGGCGGCATCGGCTGCATGGGGCGCCGTATTGGCGAGGCGGTCCAGCGTCTGGCTTTGCCCGCACTGCGTCATGTCGAGATGCGATCCGTCGCTGTGGAGTTTCAGGTAAAGCGCGCCCTCCGGGCCTTCATCCAGCGCCAACGTTCTCGGCCTGTCTGGCACCGTTTTGAGCGGCAAGGGGTGAATGACGAGATTGTGGTGAATGAGATGCAGCGCGCCATCGCGGTCAACAATCTCGCAATAGGCGCCGGTTTCGTGTGAGTAGTACGTCCCCAACCACGCGGGATACTCAACAGACGTTGCCGGGCGGCATTCCACTGGCGAGAGATGCGCCTCCAGCACGATGTCGATCACACGCTTGGACAACGCGATCGGATTGATCGTGTCTGCATTCGTCATGATCACGATGTCGAGGCCATGCTCAGGCACCGTCAACATCTGGCATGCACCGCCGATCGAGCCACCGGAGTGGTGCAGCATCGGGACGCCGCGATAGGTTGTCTGCATCAGGCCGAGCGAGTAAATGCCGACCTCCCCGCTATTGAAACGGACAGGGGTGAGCATTTCATGCCAGGTGGCAGCGCAACCAATGCCTTTCTTGCCGCGCAGGTGTGCGATCCAGTGCAGCATGTCATCCACAGTCGAAACGATGGCGCCCTCACCCAGGCAACGCCATCCAGGCAGTAGCCCGCGTTCCCAGCCGCCGGTGGCACCCCTTACATGCAGCGTCGCCATGCCAGGCAGAATCTGCAGGTCGTGGGGCGCCGCAATGGTGTTGATCATGCCCATCGGGCCGAAGAGGTGTTCTGCCAGGAACGCCTCGAACGACATGCCACTGATGCGTTCAATCACGAGCGACAGCATCTGGTAGCCGCCGTTGGTGTACATGGCGCGCTCGCCTGCGGGGAAGTTGCCCTCGGACTGGCGCGCCTGCATGGCCAGTGGCGCACCGATGGGCACCATGCTCAATCCTTGTGTGAGCATGAAGAGGTCAAGGAAGCACCGCTCTCCGCCGGAATGATTCATGAGCTGGCGAAGCGTGGGATCGTTGTCCCGTGCGGGAAGCTCAGAGAGGTAGCGGCGCGCCGGCGCGTCAATGTCGAGCTTGCCGGCTTCCACAAGCAGCATGGCGGCCAGGCAAGCGAAATGCTTGGTGACAGACCCGATGCGCATGCGTGTGCATGGCGTATTGGCGACGTTGTGCTCCAAGCTGGCCATGCCAAAGCCACGGCGATAGCGCAACGCATCACCGTAGGCAATGCCCACGACGAGGCCCGGTGCGTCACTACGCTGATACGGCGCAAAGAGGGCGTCGAGCTTTGCGGCAAGTGAAGAGGCAATGTGCTGCATGGCGGGCGTTATGGGAGCACAGCGTTATCGACGGCGGATCCCCAGGCAGCGTCCGGATACAGCAAAAGCCCGTCCGTGTAGTGGGCGCCAACAGGACGATCCTTGGCGAGGAACAGCGGGCCATCGAGGTCAATGCGGTCGCACAGCTGCCCAAGCAGGAAGGCGGGTGCGATCGCCAATGACGTCCCCGGCATGCAGCCAACCATGACGGAGAGGCCTGCAGCCCGTGCGCTGCTGGCGAGTTCAAGCGCGCGCGTAAGTCCGCCGCACTTGTCGAGCTTGATGTTGACGATGTCGTACCGACGAGCGACGCTGGGCAGGTCCTGCACATCCTGGAACGACTCATCGGCGGCCAGGGGAATCGGGTAGTCCAGCATGTCGAGACAGGTGTCAGCGCCGATGGCGAACGGCTGTTCCAGCATGTCGATGCCGACTTGCTGCAACACCGGAAGCATCGTATCGAGGTGCACGCGCGACCAGCCCTGGTTGGCATCGACGGAGAGCGGGACGTCAGGTCTGGACTCACGAATCGACAACAGGCGGCTGGCATCGCGCACGCTGCCATCGAGCTTGATCTTGAGCGCACGGGCCTGGCCCAGGCTACGCGCCTTGCTTGCCATCGCCTGTGGGGTATCGACGCCGATCGTCATCGTGGTGAGCAGCGGGCGCGGTGGCGGAAGCTGCGCAATGCGCCAGACCGGCAAGGCTTCACGCTTCGATTCCAATGCCCAAAGCGCGGCGTCCACCGCATTGCGCGCACCGCCCGACGGCAGTAGCGCCAGCAACTGCGCACGGGTGATGCCGCGTTCGATGGAGGGGCGTACGGCTTCGATTTGCGCCACGATCGATTCGGGCGTCTCGCCAAGATAGAAGACGCCAGCCGCCTCACCCACGCCTTCATGGTGTTCGTCAGCGATCGTCACGACGACCACTTGTGCCGTGTCGATGAGATAACCGGTGATCTGGAAAGGCGCAGCCAGCGGCCAGCGCTCGATCTGAGTCGAGAGAGAGCAGGATGTCATGGGGTTCGGGGGACGGTGGGGCGGTGCGCTATGCGTAGCGCTCGATGGCGTCACGCACGCCTTTGCCGGCCGCGCGCATCAGCACGCACGCGGAAAGGAAGCCAACAAGGGCGACGCCAATGATCGTCAGCAGGAGACCGTGGTTGACCGCATGCAGGTGGTCCGACATCACGCCGATGAATACCGGGCTACCCGCCTGAACGACGATGGTTGTCAGCACGCCGATGGCGGCCACGCGCGAGCGCAGATGTGCTGGGCAGATGCTTTGCATGATCGCGGGAAACAGCACCATGCCGGCGACAACGCAAGTGAACTGCAGACCAAAGAGGCCGTAGACGAATGTCACCGAACCGGCGGTCAGGTAGAGGAGGGAAACAACACCCGCGGCCAGCGCGCCCCACTCACACACACGCATCGGGGCCAAAACGCCGAAACGAGGCCCGATGCGGCGAGCGATCAGCCAGCCCAGGATGCAGCCCACGATGCTGCCGATGCTGGCCGCGGCCCCCAATCCACCACCCGCCGCGGCTGGGGCCGCGCCAAAGTTCCGCACGGCAACGATGGGCATCCAGGCGGTGATGCCGGCGAACGCCATGTTGACCAACGCAATCGCGCCGAAGAATTTCGCCATCATGGTCCATTCGCGCCGGAAGTAGACACGCGCGGTCAGGGGCGACGTAGCGACTTGCCCGGCGGCGTGCTGATGCCTGCTGGGGTCGCCGTGCTTGGGGCGGATCATGGCGACCAGAATGACCAGAAGCGGCGCAGGGATGGCAACGGCAAAGAACGCCAGACGCCAGGGCGAGAAGCTGGCCAGCGCACTGGGTAGCGTGCCGTGCATCGTCGTGACGCCTTGCAGTAGCGCGCCTCCCAAGGCCATGCCCGCGCCGGCGCCCAGCAGATTGACCAGCGCGAACACCGAGTTGGCGAGCACGCGCTGTCGTGCGGGAAACAGGTCGGGAATCATGCCGTAGATGATGGGCATCAATCCGGCTTCTCCGATACCCAATCCGATCGAGGCGATGAAGAGTTGCCAGAAGCCAGTGGTGAGCCCGCAGGTGGCAGTCGCTGCGCTCCAGACCAAGATGCACACCGCCAGCACGAGGCGGCGGTCGACGCGGTCGGCCACCCACCCAATCGGCAGCGCCGCCGCGCCCGCAAAGAGCGCGATGCCGGCGCCCTGCAGCAGGCCGATCTGCAGGTCCGAGAGACCGAAATCCTGCCGGATGGGTTCGGTAAGGAGGACCAGGATCTGCCGGTCGATATTGGCAAAGAACGCGACGATCACGAGTACCGCGAGGCCGAACCAGGCAAGCGCGCCAGCGGACGCTTCCCTTGGCGGGGAGATCCCCATGGCGGGGGAAGGTAAGTCGAGTTTCGAGTCGAACATGGCGGAGCCGACAAGTGAGGAGGGTGCGAGAAGGTGACCGGGGGCCGAGTGACCGCGCAGCGCCGCTTACGGCATGTACTGCTCGTTGCCGACCAGCCCGATGCGCTTCACACCCAGCCGCTGGGCGGACGCCATAACCATGGCAACGGCCCGATACGGCGCCGCCTTGTCCGGACGCAGATGCAGCTCAGTTGGTGCGGGGTCCGCGCTGACTGCCTCAAGCCGGCTTTCCAGTTGCGCGCGGGTGGCCACCGGTTCGCCATTCCAGGCGAGCGAGCCATCGGGTGCGACGTCGATCTGCACGATGGTCGGCGTTGTCTGCTGGGGCTGCGCCGGCGCGTCGGTCGGCATGTCCAGCTTTACCGCATGCGTTTGGATGGGGATCGTGAGGATGAGCATGATGAGCAGCACGAGCATCACGTCGATCAGCGGGGTGGTGTTGATCTCGACCATGACCTCGGCCTCATCGCCGTTGCCGCCATGCATCGTCATTGCCATGACGGGCCTCCTTGTGGTGTGAATGGGTGACTGGTTATTGGCGCGGCGGTGCTTCGGTAATGAAATCCACCTTCGCGATACCGGCGCGTTGACAGGCGAGCACGACACGCCCGATGGCCGCGTAACGTGCATCCAGGTCGCCACGGATGTGCACTTCCGGCTGCGGTGTTTGCACAGCCACCGTTTTGAGCCGATCGACAAGCGCTTGGGTGTCCGGCACACGGCCTTCATTCCAGAACACATCGCCGTCTTTCGTGACCGCGAGGATCACGTTCTGGGGTGTGGTTTGCAGCGGGTGCACGGCTTCTTTGGGAAGCGTGACCGGCACGGTGTGCGAGACCACCGGAATGGTGATCAGGAAGATGATCAGCAGCACCAGCATCACGTCCACCAACGGCGTCGTGTTGATGGTGGACATCACCTCATCGTGCTCGTCACTGCTGCCGGTTCCGACGGACATGGCCATGGCTCACCCCACGCGCGCGATGGCCATGGACCGCGTGGCGGCGGCAGCGGCAGCCGTGGTCTTGCCCGTGAAGAGAACGGTGTGCAGTTCGGCGGAGAAGCCGCGTACGCGCTCCATTACCGCCTTGTTGCGCCGGACCAGCCAGTTGTAGCCGAGCACAGCCGGCACAGCCACGGCCAGGCCGATGGCGGTCATGATCAAGGCTTCGCCCACCGGGCCGGCCACTTTGTCGATCGACGCCTGGCCGGCAATGCCGATGGCCGTGAGCGCGTGATAGATGCCCCACACCGTCCCGAACAGCCCCACGAATGGCGCGGTTGACCCGACGGTACCCAGGAAGGAGAGGCCGTCCTGCAGGCGACTGGAAACGGTGTTGGTTGCGCGCTCAACGGCGGTGGTGACCCACGTATCCAGGTTGATCTGCTCCAGCATCGCGCCATCGTGGTGATCCCATGCAGAGAGGCCGGCCTGTGCAATGAAGCGGAAGGGGCAGTCCTCGTTGAGCGCGCGTGCGCCCTCTGCAAGTGTGGGCGCAGTCCAGAAGACCTCTTCGGCAGCTTTTGCACGGCGGAGCACGCGCGCCTGTTCAAGCAGCTTCGCGACGATGATGTACCAGCTGCCCATCGACATCACGATGAGGATCAGCAGCGTGCCGCGGGCAATCAGATCGCCACCTTTCCAAAGCGCTTCGAGGCCGTATGGATTCGTGACCGCATCGGTGGCGGCATGCGCTGCGCTGGTTGCCAGCGTCAGAGCGATGGCGGCAGCAGCTGGGTAGAAGCGTTTGAACATATTTGTCTCCTGGAACGTGTTGGAACAACGTGATGGCATCGGCTGTCGGTTGCAGCCTCAATCGAGCTTGAAAGAGAAAGGCACCTGCACGCGCACCTCCTGGCCTTGCGCGATGCAGTGGAACTGCCGCACGGCGTTCTCAGCCGCGCGATCCAACACAGGTGCGGCGGATGTCGTGACACGCAGGTCTTTCACGTTGCCGTCGGTACCGACCGTGAACGCCACGACAACGTCGCCCGTGAGGCTGTCTTTGATCGCTTCACGCGGGTAGCGGATGCCCGCGCGCACCTGCGTCGAGTTCGGACACACAACGCCCACGCTTGCGGCAACGGGCGCGGGTGCCGCCGCCGGTGCTGGAGGTGCGACTGGTGCAGACGGCGTTGGTGCGGCCGACTGCGCGGTGATGGTGTTTTGCGACGGTGGTATAGCGGTATGGACTTCCGGCGGCGGCACAAACGGCGGTGGTGCAACGTGCTTCGGCCGCGGCGGGGGCTCCGCCAGCTTTTTGGGGGGCGGTGGAGGCGGGGGCGGAGGCTTGACCTCTTCAATCAGACGCGTTTCGATCGGCGTCGTGATGATCTTCACGACGTTGGTCGCGATACCGCTCAGCAGCGCGTACAGGATCACCACATGCAATGCGATCACGAATGCGATGCCGGCCATTCGACGAGCGTGCGGTTTGGGTTGGGCGTAGTTCATATGCCACGTGTCTCCTGCCTTGATAGGTCTTGTTGAGGAGCACGTTAAAGCCTGGGCATTTCCACTTCATCTCGACTTTGTATCGAGGTTGATACGAAGCTGGATGCACGGGAGGTAGCGCCCGAGCGGGGCGCGATGGCGCGTGTGAAGCGCGCATCCCGCTGCGCTACCGGCGTGACCGGAATCTTGCGGGGCGCTTGGCCGTGGACGTATGTGCAACAGCACCCAGATCGATTATTTCAAGCTTGAAATAATCCGTACAAAAAAGCCCTTATATTGGCGGCTCATAATTCCATGGGCGCGAGGGCGGCACGCAGCTGCTACGACACCGGAAAGGGGGGAGACACCGTGACCAAATCGATTCATGTTCTCGCGGTCGACGACGACGCGCAGATCAGGGGCTTGCTGTGTGATTGCCTGGCCGATTTCGGCATGGTCACCACGCAAGCCGCCAACGGTGCCGATATGCATCGTGCGCTTGCAGACGGCACCGCCGATATTGTCGTGCTGGATCTGATGTTACCGGATGGCGATGGGCTCGATCTGTGTCGCGAAATTCGCGCGAAGTCGGATATCCCGATCATCATCCTGACGGCGCGCGGTGAGATGACAGACAGAATCGTAGGGCTCGAACTGGGCGCAGACGACTACGTCGTCAAGCCGTTTGAGCCCCGTGAGCTGGTGGCGCGCATCCAGACCATCCTGCGCCGCGCGCGCGCCCAATTGCATGCGCATGCCGATACCCAGGAAGAGTGCCGGTTCGCAAACTGGCGTCTGAACCTCATTGGCCGCCATTTGATCGCGGTCGACAATACGGTCATCCCGCTGTCGAACGCCGAGTTCCGCCTCCTCAATGCGTTCCTTGCCGCCCCGGGGCGCGTACTCAGCCGCGAATACCTGATGGATGCCGCGCGCGGCAAGTCAACCGATGCATTTGATCGCAGCATCGACGTGCAGATCTCGCGCTTGCGTCACAAGCTGAGAGAAGACATCAAGGAACCCAAACTGATTCGCACGATTCGCGGCGAAGGCTACATGCTCGATGCCAAGCAGCATTGAGTGTGGCTGATTCCGTTGGCATTGTCATTCGTGGTCCGGTGCAGGGTCGGTGATCCATTGCACGACAGCCGCCAGCTCAATGATGGAGCAGCGGATAGACGGCTAGGCCGATCAAGGCTGCACCGGCAACGATGACTGGCTCCGACAGCTTCTTGAACTTGAGCAGCAACGCCACTGTGACCAGCGCCAGCAGCGCGGTCGGCACGTCAACGATGGAGCGCTTGGCTAGCACGATCACTGCACCGGTGATGGCGCCCACGGCTGCTGCGGTCACGCCATCCACGAATGCCAGGATGGCCGGCAGCTTGCCGTATTTCTTAAAGTACGGTGCCGGCAGGATGGTGAACAGGTAGCACGGCAGAAACGTGCCAGCCGCTGCTACGCAGGCACCCGGCAAGCCCGCGATGAGATAGCCGATAAAGCCAACGGTGATCACGACCGGCCCGGGTGTGATCATGGCCACGGCCACTGCATCGACGAACTGCTTCTCGCTGAGCCAGTGGTGCTCGGTGACGACGCCGCCATACAGAAATGGCACGATGGCCAACCCCGAGCCGAACACGAAAGCGCCAGCTTTGGCGAAGAACACACCTATCTGGGACAGCAGCGGCCAGTCGATCATGCTCAGCATGCCGCTGCCTGCGGCGATGGGTGTCGCGGCAAACGCGTTCACCTTGCCCTGGCGTATCCACTTGGGCGGCGCGCGCCAAAACCAAACGAGTACGCCGCCTGCAAGGAACAGCCAAGCCACCTCCGACTCGGTGGCGACTGTCACCGCCGCCAGAACCAGATAGATGAGCCACAGTAGCTTGTCCTTGCCGACGCTCTTTGTCGTGAGTTTGTAGGCGCTGATAGCGATGATGCCAATCGCCGCCGCGCCGACACCGTAGAACACCGACTGCATCCACGCTAGCCCGCCAAAGCGCACGTAGGCCCAACCCAACGCCACAACCATCAGGAACGACGGAATCACGAAGGCGATGCCAACCAGGGTCGCCCCGAGAATGCGGTAGTGAACGTAGCCCAAGTAGATAGCCAACTGTGCGGCCAGCGGCCCGGGCGCGAGCTGCGCCAATGCGAGGCCCTCTTTGTAGTCGGCCTCCGTAATCCATTGGCGCGCTTCCACCAGATCACGGCGCATGTAGCCAGCCAGCGCAACGGGACCGCCAAAACCAAAGGTGCCGAGTCGAAGGAAGTACAGCACCAGTTGCCGGAGCGCGTACCTTGGGCGCTCATGGATGGATGGCGGCATTGGTGCAATGGTGCGGGGCGCGTTTGTCATCGTTTTTTGGGGGGCTAGCTTGGTTTGCGGCTGCCCGAGAAGTGGGCATATAGGGAGTCCAGAACGACGCTGAATTCCATCAGAAGGACATCGTCATTGGCCAACCGCTTGCGAGCGCCGGCCAGGATGGCCTCGAATCCACTGGCTTCGGGGGCGGTGGTTCCGCCCACATCAAGCGCGTGCACCACGGCACCAATGCGGGCAAGCCCTGCGTTGTCGTCCAGACCGAAGCTCGCGAGCAGCACCTCGAACGACACCTTGTCGCCAACGTGGGTGAAGGTCGCACCGTCAAAGTCGAAGCCTAGTGCGTCGGCGGGGCAATCGGTTGGGCTTTCCAACCAAAGGAAGCGCGCATGCGGATCGATGAAACGCTGGATCAGCCAGGCGCTGGCGACACGGTCCACCCAGAGGTGTTGGCGCGTGGCCCACACACGCCCTTGATGCTGCGTAGGGTCGCATCGCGCGATGCTGCCGGCCGCCGCGCGTGGCTCACCGGTCGACTGCATCGCCTCAATCGCGCCCGCAAAATCGCGCCACTGCGCTTGTGCGCGGATGGAGGCTTCATTGGAGAAGAAGTCGATCCTGTGAATGGCCTCGTATGCGCGGGCGTGCCTGCGACGCAGTCGATTGAGGTCGGCCGCTGCCAAGTCAGGCAGCATTTTGCGGGCCTCGGCCAGTTCAGCGAGCCAATCTGCGTAGTCTGATGTGCGATCGAACAGTGCCTGGTAGGCGGCTGTCTCGTCGGGCCCTTGAGCTTGGACGCGCAGAACCCAGGCTTGCCCGTTCTCCTGCACGGCTTCGTCCGCAAGTGCATTGAGCTGGGAAGCCTGCTCCGTATGCGCGGGCAGCAGGTAGGCCCCGTCGCGCAGGGCGGCACAGCCAAGCGCTTTGACGGCGCGCCACACTCGCATGCGCACGGTCGCGCTGGAGGTCGGCAAGCTGACGATTAGCAACAGCCAAGAGTCCGGAAGACGTGTCATGACAGCAGAATAGATAGGTGTACGAGTCGCAGCAATGCTGTAGATATCGCTACATATCAGCCGTCGAAATCTACTCAAGCGATGGCGCTTTCATTTATTCCATATTTCCAGTAAATTGGAAATATGGAAGAAGACATCGCCATCCGTTCCCTGGCCGCCCTCGCGCACAACCTGCGCCTGCGGGTGTTCCGCATGCTCGTGGTCGCGGGGCCTGCGGGCCTGACGCCCGGTGCCATTGCCGAGCAGCTCGATGTGCCGGGCGCCACGCTGTCGTTCCATCTGAAGGAGTTGATGCATGCGCAACTCGTGACGCAGGAGCGTGATGGCCGGAACCTCATCTATCGCGCCGAATTTGCTCACATGAGCGCGCTGCTTGGCTTTCTGAGTGAGAACTGCTGCAAGGGCGAGCCATGTCTCGATGTCAGTTCCACGGCCTGTCAGTGTTGAGGCCTGTGTACCAATGACCACCAACGTATTGTTTCTCTGCACCCACAACTCCGCGCGCAGCGTGCTGAGCGAGGGCATGCTCAACCACTGGGCGCAGGTGCTCAACAAGGATGTCCGCGCCTACAGCGCAGGCAGTGCGCCGAGCGGCCGTATCAACCCGTTCGCGCTGGAAGCGCTCGCCAATGCGGGCATGGACACCAAGGGTTACCACAGCAAAAGCTGGGATGCGTTCGTGGCAGACGGTGCGCCACAGATGCGCGTCGTCATTACCGTGTGCGACAGCGCGGCTGCCGAGCCATGCCCGTACTGGCTAGGCAGCCCGGTCAAGGTGCACTGGGGTTATGCAGACCCATCCAACGCACCGGGCGGTGACGCAGGCAAGCGCCACGCCTTCGAGATGACGCGCCAAGCCATCGGCTACCGCGTGCTGCAACTGCTGATGTTGCCGCTCGACACGCTGAGCAACACCGAGCTGCAGGCCAACCTCGAGCGCATCTCGCAACGCTGAGCGCCATGGCTGACCTGCGAACCCGCCTTCTTGCCGAAGCATTGGGAACGGCATTGCTGCTGGCCATCGTGATCGGCTCGGGCATCATGGCCGAGCGGCTGGCGGGCGGGAACGCGGCGATTGCGTTGCTGGCCAACACGGCTGCCACGGTGGGCGGCCTGTATGTGTTGATCGAGGTGTTCGGCCCGACCAGCGGCGCGCATTTCAACCCGGCAGTCAGCGCGGTGATGGTGGCGCAGGGTGAGTTGCCCTGGGCTGACCTGATGCCCTACGTGATCGCGCAACTCGTTGGCGCCGTGCTGGGCGCATGGCTGGCGCACGCGATGTTCGACCTGTCGCTCATCCAGTTCTCGACCAAGCTGCGCAGCGGACTCGGCCAATGGATTGCCGAAGCTGTGGCGACAGCTGGTTTGCTGCTGGTCATCCTGCGCACGCCGCAGGGTAAGGCGTCTGCCATGGTGGCTGCCTACATCGGCGCGGCTTACTGGTTCACGGCTTCCACGTCGTTCGCCAATCCGGCGGCGGCGTTCGGGCGCATGTTCAGCAACAGCTTTGCTGGCATCGCGCCGTCGAGCGTGTCCGGCTTCATCGCCGCCGAGTGCGTTGGAGCCGCACTCGGGCTTTTGCTGCATCGTTTGCTCGGGCCCCGGCTATCGCAGTGTGGCGATGCAAATGGAGTCGAGCCTTCGGGCGGGCAGTAGTTGAAGCGCCTTGAGCGCTGCCAACATTGGCGACCTCCCCGTTCAGGTAAGCGACGCTTTTCCGCTATGGGCAGGAAACAGCAGTTGGGAGGAGGCTGCGCTGGAGCCTCCTTGTTCACCCGAGTGCCGTCGGTGGACACTCGGGTTCGACGCGCTGAATGGCACGTGCAAATGTGATTTATTTGCCATAAAAATAATCTTTCGCCAGGTCGGTCAACCATCGCGGGCTCGCTTCGCAGAGGGCGCCGCCTCTCACCCGTCGCTCAGCTTCCGTCACGTCGCATACGCTAAGCTATTGAAGCAAAAGGGATTCTTCACGGAAGGACTGTATGCGAACGCGATGGCGTTCAGCGTTGAGTGAACAAAGTTCAGAGTTGAGTGAATCTCGACAACTCGACAGGTCGACATTTCCATTCTTGAAATCGTAATACCCCGTCCCTATAATTAGCACTCGCCGGGCAGGAGTGCTAACAACGCCTCCGACCCCCGATGCTTTCCCGATGCGCCGCGTCTTGCGGCGTGTTTTGTGAATAAACACTCACTTTGCATTGAGGAGTTGTGTATGAACCTGCGTCCTTTGCACGACCGCGTGATCGTGAAGCGCCTGGACAACGAAACCAAGACCGCTTCGGGCATCGTCATCCCTGACGCCGCTGCTGAAAAGCCGGATCAAGGTGAAGTCCTGGCCGTTGGCCCGGGCAAGAAAGACGACAAGGGCAATGCGATCGCGCTGGACGTGAAGGTCGGCGACCGCGTGCTGTTCGGCAAGTACGCCGGCCAGAGCGTCAAGGTGGATGGTCAGGAAGTCCTGGTCATGCGCGAAGAAGACATCATGGCCGTGGTGCAAAAGTAAGCACGCGCTCGTTCATAACGTTCGCAACGCTTACCTGTAACCCAATCCTCATTGCCGGCGCAGCCTATTGAGCTTGCGCGGGCAACATCCAAAGATCTCGGAGATTCTCAAGATGGCAGCTAAAGACGTAGTGTTCGGCGACGCCGCACGTGCCAAGATGGTCGAAGGCGTGAACATTCTCGCCAACGCAGTGAAGGTGACCCTGGGCCCGAAGGGCCGCAACGTGGTGCTGGAGCGCAGCTTCGGTGGCCCGACCGTGACCAAGGACGGTGTGTCGGTCGCCAAGGAAATCGAGCTGAAGGACAAGCTGCAGAACATGGGCGCGCAAATGGTCAAGGAAGTGGCTTCCAAGACCAGCGACAACGCCGGTGACGGCACCACCACCGCAACGGTGCTGGCCCAGTCGATCGTGCGCGAAGGCATGAAGTACGTTGCCGCCGGCATGAACCCGATGGACCTGAAGCGCGGCATCGACAAGGCTGTGACGGCCGCTGTTGAAGAGCTGAAGAAGATCAGCAAGCCGACGACCACCAGCAAGGAAATCGCTCAAGTTGGCGCCATCTCGGCCAACAGCGACGAATCCATCGGCCAGCGCATTGCTGAAGCCATGGACAAGGTCGGCAAGGAAGGCGTGATCACCGTGGAAGACGGCAAGTCGCTGGCCGATGAGCTGGACGTCGTGGAAGGCATGCAGTTCGACCGCGGCTACCTGTCGCCGTACTTCATCAACAACCCGGAAAAGCAAGTTGTCCAGCTGGACAACCCGTTCGTGCTGCTGTTCGACAAGAAGATCAGCAACATCCGCGACCTGCTGCCGGTGCTGGAGCAAGTGGCCAAGGCTGGCCGTCCGCTGCTGATCATCGCTGAAGACGTCGAAGGCGAAGCCCTGGCAACGCTGGTGGTGAACAACATCCGCGGCATCCTGAAGACGGCTGCTGTGAAGGCGCCGGGCTTCGGCGACCGCCGCAAGGCCATGCTGGAAGACATCGCCATCCTGACGGGCGGCCAAGTCATCGCTGAAGAAGTCGGCCTGACGCTGGAAAAGGCAACCCTGAACGACCTGGGCCAAGCCAAGCGCGTTGAAATCGGCAAGGAAAACACCACGATCATCGATGGCGCAGGCGATGCCCACAACATCGAAGCGCGCGTGAAGCAAGTGCGTGCCCAGATCGAAGAAGCGACCTCGGACTACGACCGTGAAAAGCTGCAAGAGCGCGTGGCCAAGCTGGCCGGCGGTGTTGCCGTGATCAAGGTTGGCGCTGCCACCGAAGTCGAAATGAAGGAAAAGAAGGCCCGCGTGGAAGATGCACTGCACGCAACGCGCGCTGCTGTGGAAGAAGGCATCGTGGCTGGCGGCGGTGTTGCACTGCTGCGTGCCCGTGCACTGATCTCCGGCCTGAAGGGTGCCAACGCTGACCAAGACGCCGGCATCAAGATCGTGCTGCGCGCCATGGAAGAGCCGCTGCGCCAGATCGTCACCAACGCTGGCGACGAGGCTTCGGTTGTGGTGTCGAAGGTGATCGAAGGAAGCGGCAACTACGGCTACAACGCCGCCACCGGCGAGTACGGTGACCTGGTGGAAATGGGCGTGCTGGACCCGACCAAGGTGACCCGCACCGCGCTGCAGAACGCCGCTTCGGTCGCTTCGCTGATGCTGACGACGGATTGCGCCGTTGCAGAACTGCCGAAGGACGATGCAGCTCCGGCAATGCCGGGCGGCATGGGTGGCATGGGCGGCATGGACGGCATGATGTAATTTGCCCGTCTGGCAACCTGGCCCGGCCGCTGGTTCTTCCGGCGGCTGTTCCAAACAAAAAACCCCGTGGGTGCGAGCCTGCGGGGTTTTTTGTTTGCATTAGAAACTGTGCCGCATTCCTGTGAAGCTCGGTAAGGCGTGAAAGCAGCCGCTGATTGGCCAGGCACGTGCGTTCTCGATTTCACCATGTTTCGGGCTTGAAACAACGCTCCATATGCATGGCGCTTTCCTCACTCGTTTGGCCGATATCCGCTAATGGGGTGTGTGCTAAAACATCCTCAGGCGGCAGCGTTTGTTCGTTCCGTTCACATCTTGGCGAGCGGTGATAGAGCGCAACTGTGCCGGCACAAATACGTGGCGATGGTGCTATCCATCGACCCGAAAAGAAGAATCAAGAGCAAGTGGGGGCGGTATGAAGACCATCCATCAAGCCGGGGCGGCGGCTGTGGAGTTTGCACTCGTCGTGCTCATCTTCTTGGCGCTTGTGCTTGGGACGGTTCAGTTCGGCTGGTTGCTCTATAGCTATGTCGTACTGACCACAGCTGCCTCTACGGGAGCGCATGTTCTCGCCTCGCAGCGCGGCTATAGCGCGCCCTATACCAACACCAAGAACGCGATTCTGGCTGCTGCTGCGCCGATTGCGTCAGCCACGGCGCTGGCAAGCAACATGACGATCAGCATGACGGTTGGCGGAACATCGTGCCAAAGCGATGCGCTCTGCTCCGCCGCCCTAGGGACGGGGAGCCAGGCGCCGACTGCCGGGACGCAGGCCAGCGTTTCTATCAGCTATCCGTTTGTTCCGATGGCGGGTGGGGCGCTGGTAGTACGTGCCTCTCTTTTGCCGACCGCATTGCAAACCAGCATGTCCGAACTGGTGCAGTAGCTGCATGGCGCCAGTCGACGCAATCAGCAAGCAGGCTGGGGCGGCTGTTGTGCCTCAACGCTGAGCACAATTGAGTACGGGGGCGATGATGCGCAGTGTGCTGAGAATCGACCGGAAGCACCGAGGTACCGCGACAGTGGAGTTTGCGTTGCTATCGCCGTTTCTTCTCCTGCTGGCACTGGGTGTGGCCGAGTTCGGTTGGTTGATTATTAACTCCGTCATGGTGACCAATGTCGCCGCGTCGGGGGCCCGCTTCTTTGCCGGTCAGAGGGGTACCACCACACCGTATTCCGATACCAACACGCAGATCAAGGCGTCGGCATCGAGTCTCAAGTCATCCAACCTGAGTTACGCCACCTCCGTGGGCAACACATCTTGCAGCACGGACGCAACCTGCGCGCTTGACCTGAACAACGCTGTGAAAAACGGGGCGGTGACCAGTGCGACGGTCACCGTCACCTACAGCCCTTACAAACCGCTGCTCGCGGGGGCTTTTCCTGGCGTGTCCAATTTACTGCCGCAGTCGCTTAGCGCCACCGCCGTAGAGCGCGTTCAGTGAGCGCGCCACTTTTGTGAGGAGCCATGTGCCATGAATCGACTCTCTGAAAGGACGGGCGCAATGAAGCGGCAACGTGGCGCAGTCGGCGTCATGGCGGCGTTCTCCATCATTCTGCTGCTCGGCGTCGTCGGTCTCGCGGTCGATGCCGGGTATCTCTTCTACTGCCAAAAGCGCTTGCAGACAGCCACAGATGCGGCTGCCCTGGCGGGTGCCGTTGACTTGTGGACCAACTCGTTTGCCACAGCGCAAGCCAACGCCAAGGCGTACACAGCCGGTCAAGGGAACAATTCGATGCCGCCAGGCGTGACGGTTTCGGCGGCCACCATCACCGGTTTGCAGTTGACCAATGCGCAGCTGCCGGCATCGGGAGCCGTGTCGAAGTACAACGCTATCCAGGTTGCTCAGCAAGCGACGGTGCCGCTGACGTTTGCAAGCGTGTTCGGGTTCAAGTCCATCCAGGTTGCCGCCAGTTCGAAGGCGGCTGCGGGCGGGGCCGGTGGCCCTGCCAAGTACAACGTCATGATCATCCTCGACACCACAGGCTCGATGAACACCACCGATTCGAATTGCCCAGGGCCGAAGAAGCAATCACTGTCACGCCTTCAATGCGCGCAGCAGGCCGCGATGACATTGCTTACCAATCTGACGAATGCTGGTGACAACGTCGGCTTGATGGTGTTTCCGCCCGTGGCCGGCAGCAGCAAGGAAACGGATTTTTCATGCGGCGCTTCACAGCAATCGATCGCAAGCAGCTATTCAGCGGTTGCTACCGGTGTGGTGACGAGCGGTGCCACATACCAAGTATCGGGTTTGGCTTCCGGGTTTCTTAAGAACGGTGCCGCAAATACGGGATCCAGCATCGTTCAGGCGCTCGGCGGCGGCAGTTGTGGCGGCATCCAGGCCATTGGTGGGCTGGGTACGTTCTACGCTCAAGCCATTGCTTCGGCGCAGGCGGCATTGTTGAACATGTCGCAAGGACAGAACCCACCTGGGCAAAACGTGATCGTCCTGCTCAGCGATGGCGATGCGTCGTCATCCCAGGGCCAGCTTGGTAACACGTACAAGAGCACCTACGGGCAGGAATGCAAAGCGGCCGTCAGCGCGGCCAGTACTGTGCAGAAGACGGGAACACTGATCTACACGGTTGCCTACATTGGCGGAGGCTCGACTTCGTCAAGCTGCAGCGATGGCAATAGCGATCTGACGCCGTGCAGCACCATGCAGCAGATCGCCACGGGGCCGTCGTACTTCTTCTCAGACACCTGCCCGAATGCAGCGGGAGGGGCAGTCAACAACCTGAACGCGGCATTCAGTGCCATTTCATACTCACTCACGAAGCCGCGCCTGGTCCCGCCCAACGCTACGTAGGCGTGGCTTGATTTGTCTTCCGGCAATCCCGTCGGCGCGTTGCAGCGCGTCGGCGGGATTCGCATCACGATCACGCTCGCTGTTCGGCTGACCCTGGCGAATGGGGCGAACCTCCCTTTCTGGTTTGTTAACGCACCGTTAACGTTGCATTGCGGCGGGCTTCGATACAATCGGCCCACCCGCGAGCCTCTGTTTCTGAGCGGGCACGACAACAACACAGGGAAGGGAAAACAGATGAACGACATCGCACGCGAGCCTGTCCTGGGCGGCGCCCCCGCTCCAGCTGCCCCGCAACCCTTGCGGATGCGCTTTATCGGCAGCGGCTCGGAATACTTCCGTATCTGGATCGTCAACCTGCTGCTGACCATCGTCACGCTGGGTATCTACTCGGCCTGGGCGAAGGTGCGCACGATGCAGTACTTCTACCGCAACACGCAGTTGGCCGGATCGAGCTTCGACTATCACGGCAGTCCGACCGCCATTCTCAAGGGCCGCGCGATCATCTTCGTGCTGGCGCTGGCGTTCAATCTGCTGAGCCATTCGTCGCCGGCGCTGTCGCTGGTGTTCCTGGCACTGCTGGCCGGGGCGTTTCCGTGGTTGCTGGTGCGCTCGTTGCGCTTCCGCATGGCCAACTCCAGCTATCGCGGTCTGCGCTTTGCCTTCACGGGTAAGGATGCAGAAGGCTACATGGTGTTTCTGGTCTGGCCGATCCTGAGTGTCTTCACCGCGTACCTGCTGGCGCCGCTGGCGCACCAGCGCTTCAAGCGCTATCAGCATCGCAACACGCGCTTCGGCACCACGCCGTTCGATTTCTCGGGCACGCCGGGCAACTTCTATGGCGTGTATCTGCGCACGTTCGGGCTGGCGGTGCTGGCCCTCGTGGTAGCGGTTGCGGTGATCGCAGTGCTGGGCGTGTCGATCGGCAAGGCGGAAAGCAGCGCCGGCCGCGCCATCGCCATCGCCATTGCGGTGGTGCTGATGTACGTGGCGATGCTGTTCCTGGCACCGTACTTCATGTCGCGTTTGCAGAACGTGGTGTGGAACCACACCACGCTGGGCCCGCATCGCTTCCAAAGCCAGGTGGCGGCCGGCAAGCTGTTCTGGATCTACGTGTCGAACGCGGTGCTGATCGCCATCACCATCGGCCTGTTCACACCGTTTGCTCGCGTGCGTACGCTGCGCTACAAGATCGACTCGATGACGCTGTTTGCATCCGGCTCGCTCGACACGTTCGTGGCGGGCGAGACCACCAAGGTGGGCGCCCTGGGCGACGCCGCGGTGGATTGGTACGACATCGACATTGCGCTGTAAGCACGCCGGAAGGTCACGTTCATGATTCTCGCCACCTACTTCGACGGTCGAACTTCGCGCGCGCAGCCCGTGCGTCTTGCCGTCGAGGCGGGCGAGGCGGCGCTGTTCGACACCGACGGCACGCTGTTGCGCCGGGCCGCACTGCCGACGCTGCGTGTGTCGGAGCGCGTCAAGCATGCGCCGCGCCTGATCACGTTTGAAGACGGTGCCTTCTGCGAGATTGCTGACCCAGCAGAGCAGGCGGCGCTCAACACGTTGCTGCAGCGTACCGGCCACCAGGAGGGTCTGGTGGTGCGCGCACAGAACAGTTGGAAGCTCGCCTTGGGCGCGCTGATCGTGACGGTACTGGTGCTGGTGATCGGGTATCGCTACGGCTTGCCGTGGGGCGCCAAAGTGGTGGCAAACATGGTGCCGCAACGCGTGGAGTTGCAGCTCGGGCGCGGTACGCTGCGCGCGCTGGACGAGCGTTGGCTCAAGCCCAGCAAGCTGCCGGAGGCGCAGCAGGCGCGCATTCGTGCACGCTTTGCGGCCCTGCGTGCACCCAAGGCCACGCACACCTACAACATCGTCTTTCGGGACGCGGGCTCGCTGGGTGCCAACGCCTTTGCGCTGCCAGGCGGCGACATCATCGTGACCGATGCACTGGTCAAGCTGGTGGGCGAGGGCGATGGCCTCACGGGTGTGCTGGCGCACGAGGCGGGGCACGTCGAATACCGCCACGGGCTGCGCCAGCTGATTCAATCGTCTGCCATTGGGGCGACGGCAGCGCTGCTCTTTGGTGACGTGTCGACCATTCTGTCGGGCGTGCCGGCGGCGATGCTCACGCTGCGCTATTCGCGTGACTACGAGCGCGATGCAGACCACTATGCTGCGCTGCTGCTCCAGGACAACGGCCTGTCTGTCGGCGCGTTTGCGGACGTGCTGCAGGCGCTGGAAGACACGCACGGCGGCACGCGCAAGGCTGGCGGTGTGAAGAAGTCCGACACAGCCAGTGATGACGATGCCTCTGCGTTTTTCTCATCGCATCCGCTCACGCGTGAACGGATCGACACGCTGCGCCGTTTTGATCGTACGCACGGCGCCAGCGGCGCCGACGCTGACTGAAGCAAGCCACCGACGACTTCTCCCTGCTCGTCATCCATTTGACCGATTTCTTCGGGCCATTCCGGCGCCCAAGATGGTCTTTGAGGGATGGCCAACGGCGCCAGGGAGGCAATCATGCGGCAGATCGAATCCGGCATCACACAAGCTGCCGCAAGCGTGACCCCCGGGCCGCTCGAACGCCTTATGTCCAACCGCATGATGGTGGTTCGGGTGTTTCGGTTTGGCGTGTCGGGTGGCTTTGCCACTGGCGTGCATGTGGCGATCGCCACCACGCTCATCAATGGGTTCAGTGCAACCCAAGTGCAGGCTAACGGTGTCGCGTTTATCTGCGCGAATGTCTGTTCGTACTTGCTCAACGCGCTTTGGAGTTTCTCGGCAAAACCGGGGCGCGCCAATTTTCTGCGCTTCTATTTGGTCTCGCTATTGGGCTTGGCGTTGACGCTGGCTATTTCGTGGGGAGCGCAGATGGCTGGTCTGAGCTACTGGGCTGGGCTGGTTGCGATTTTGGCGACGGTGCCGCCGCTTACATTTGCGTTGCACCGGTTCTGGACGTTCCGCTAGAGCCTGGCCAAGTTGTTGCAGCGTCATACCGGTTGCGAGGCCGTGCTGCGCGGCAATCGGTGTGGACGTGTGCCGCGTCGTCTTGCGCCACTCATCCAACGTAGCATGAGCGTGGTCAGTACCCACAGGGCTACTCCGCCAAGGAGATCGACGAAGTAGTGCCCGCCCACGGTTGGGGTTGAGCAAATCATGAGGATGTTGAGTGGCACTGAGACCACCAGCACCCACCGGGACCAGTGCGTGGCCTGGATATAGAACAAGGCGGCCGTGGTATGAAATGACGGCATGGAAACCAGTCCTTGCATGCCGCTCAGCGCAAAGACCTTGAGCGAACCGTCACGTAGTGGGAAGAAGTGCGAGAAGGATGCCAGGTCGGCGTGGTTGATCGCGCTGCTAGCTGCATAGTGATGAAATGCACCTGCCGCCGGAAAGCATGCGGCAACAAGCGAGAGCAGCGCGGATGCAACGAGGAGATTGGACAACAGCTCGCGCAGCAAGCGTATGGGGCCAGCAACGCCAATCAGCACAGCAATCAATAGCAACTGGCTCTGCCCACTCATGTAGGCCCATCGCAACATGCTGTCGATCTGCGGATGCGCCTTCACCCATTGATACAGGGATGGCCAGTCAAGGCCAAGGGCCGCGTCCGCCGCAGCGAGCTTGGCATCGATCAGGGGAGGCCCGATCGAGACCAGCAGGTAGGAAAGGACACTCACGCTCCCGGTAAACACGACTAGCCATGCCAGCGCCTGGGTCAGGATGGCAAGCTGGCCGGCGCGCAAGCGTTGGGCCAATGTTCGATATGCCGGGCCGCGCTTTGCGATCGGGCCATGGAGCATCAGTACGAGCGCTGCTGCGGCACAGCCTAGCCAGACAATCAGCGTAACGCGTTGCTGTAGGTCACCCGGGGCAATGCTGCGTCCAGTGGCGCCTAACCATACGGCATCCACCAGCACAATGAGCCCCGCGCTCCCCCATCTTGCTGTGTCTCCCATCGTCCAGAGCGGAGGTTCGAGCGCATGGGATTCTGCTCGAATTGTCTGGCGATGCATTGTTCGGCTCCGCAGCATACAACGTACACGCTATCGACGTGCAGCGTGGTTGCGAGTCCGATCACCCTGTGCCATGCGCAACTTCACGCTGGCCAGGGAGATCACATCGCGGTTGCCCAACACACGCTCGCGCGGGCGGCGCACCTGATAGCGCCGCTTGACGAGATAGATCGGGCGCCCCTTGGCCTCGTCGTAGATGCGGCCGATGTACTCGCCCACCACACCCAGGCCAATCAACTGCAGGCCGCCGAAGAAGAGCAGCAGCGACAGTACCGACGCATAGCCGGGCACATCCACACCAAAGACCAACGTACGCGCAACGATGTACGTGCCATAGAAGAAGGCGAGCGACGCGATCATCGCGCCCAGGTACGTCCAGCTACGCAGCGGCAATGTGCTGAAGCTGGTGATGCCTTCCAGTGCAAAGTTCCACAGGCGCCAGCCCGAGAACTTGGATTGGCCCGCACTGCGCGGCTCGCGTTCGTATTGCACCACCACCGTGGTGTAGCCCACCCACGCAAACAGGCCCTTCATGAAGCGATGCCGCTCGGGCAGCTGCTTGATCGCGTTGACGACCACGCGATCCATCAGGCGGAAATCGCCCACGTTCTCGGGCAGCTTCAGGTCCGAGAGCCGGTTGTGAATACGGTAGTAGGCTTTCGCCGTCACGCGCTTGAGCCACGGGTCGCACGCGCGGCTGCTGCGTTGGGCCAGCACGACTTCCGCGCCCTTGCGCCAGTGGGCGACGAGGGTGGGGATCAGTTCGGGCGGGTCTTGCAGGTCAGCATCGATGGGGATGACTGCATCACCCATCGCTTCATCCAGCCCGGCAGTAAGCGCGGCTTCCTTGCCGAAGTTGCGCGTGAGATCGATCACGCGCACGCGCGCATCGAGGTGCGAGACGTTGATGAGCCGGGCGAGTGTGTCGTCAGCGCTGCCGTCGTTCACGCACACGATCTCGAAGTGCATGTCGGCAATGGATTCGAGGATCGGCACCACGCGGGCGAAGAACGCATCGATGGCCAGGCTCTCGTTGTAGAACGGCACCACCAGCGAGAGCAGCGGTGTGTCGTGATGACCTTGGTAATTCGGCTGCATGACTTCCCCCTTTGTTGCGCTTTCCGGTGCAGACGCTTGGTGGTCTGTTGTGACTTATCGGCGAGATGGCACAGGCTGTGTGGTGCTTGCGTGCAGGTTTGCCGGCAATGGGTTGGTAGCGGGCGCGCTGCATTGTCCAAACTGCACCGCACGTCGCACAACAATCACCGCCACGGCAACAAACACGAGCGGGCCGACCTGCGGCAGCTTGACCAGCGGGTTGACGAATTCATACAGCGGCAGCAGCCACGCCAGCACCAGCACCAGCCGTTCGCTGCTCGATAGCCCGAAGCGGATGCCATGACTGACCAGTCCTGCCACCGCGATGAGCAACCACGTCAGCTCGTACACGCGCAGGTACGGCGATGTCAGCATCGTGGCGGTTGCCAGCATGGCGATGCGCAGGCCGCTATCGGCGGTGCGCCGCCACACATAGATCAGGGCGCAAACGGCCAGCACCGCCGCGCTCATCTGCACGGCGTGTGCAGCAGAGACGCCGACGCCGGCTGCGCGCGCGGCGGCGAGGAAGGTCGGCATGACGTACCAGGCCGTGCCGCCATCGTCGATCATGTTGGCCTGTGCCCAACGCACGCTTTCCACAAAAGCGGGGACGGTTTTCCAGCCACAGACGGCAATGCTGATGCCGGCAAACGCGAGTGCGGTGACGGCAGCGCTGGCCAGCGTTTTCCACGCACGTGCCACGAGCAGCACCACCGGAAAGAGGATCGCCAACTGCGGCTTGATCGCCAGCAGGCCAACGGCGACGCCCGCCATTACCGGGCGCTTGTCCAGGCATGTGACGGCCGTTGCGGCCAGCCCCGCGGTCAGCATGGAGTTCTGCCCCATCAGCACGCTCACGAACACGGCGGGGGAGCCCACCACCGTTACCCACGCACGGTGGTGGGGTAGAACGCGATCACCCAGCAGGCCCAGCGTCGCCTTGACGTAGAACACACCGGTGGCCAGCATGAACAGCAGATAGCTTGCCCAGAACGGCAGCAGCGCCAGCGGCAGTACGACCAGCAGGAAGGTCGGCGGATACAGCCAGGGCAGGAGCCGATCGCTACCTGAGGCCAATGTGCCGAATTGATGGATGACTGCCATCATCCGATCTAGGTTGTACGCCTGCAGGGCGCTGTCGTGCAGCGCGATGTACGAGGCGCTCCAGAACACGGAGAAATCCGACCCCACACCTGTAATGCGCTTATCGGTAAAACCATCACTAACCCAAGCACCCGCTGCGAAGATCACGAGGATGAGAAACAGCATGATTGTGCTGCCGATGCGCACGGTATGCGCATTGACCCAATAGCGTGTTGCCGCAGCCTCCGGTGGATTGGCGTGGTTGCCTGTGCGGAGCGTGTGCTCGTTCATTGCTGGCTCCATCCGATCCTAGTTGTTGATCACCGAGCGCAGGCCCGCCACGATCTGAATGCCTGCCGGCCCGAGCAGTACGACGTACAGCGCGGGAAAGAGGCAGAAGATCAGCGGGAAGAGAACCTTGGTGCCGATCTTGGCGGCACGCTCTTCGGCCAGCATCTGGCGCTTGGTGCGCAGCATGTCGGAGTGCACACGCAGGGACTCGGCCACACTGGTACCAAAGCGATCCGCCTGGATGAGCATGGCGACCAGCATCTCTACGTCATCCACGCCGGTACGCGCTGCGAAATTGCGGAGCGCCTTTTCGCGTGCCAGACCGGCACGCAGCTCCAGCGTCAGCAGCTCGTACTCTTCGGCCATGGCCGGGCGGGCGCTGCGCATGTCTTCCACGACGCGCAGCACGGCGGCATCCAGGCCCAGGCCCGCTTCCACGCACACCATGATGAGGTCCAGGCTGTCAGGAAATGCCTCGAAGATGTCGCGCTTGCGCCGTTTGATCTTGAGCGCCAGGACGACGTTGGGCAGGTAGAAGCCAAACAGCGCGCCACCGAGCAACGTGGCGAGGTAGGCGGTCTGGTGGCTGGCGTCAAAGCGATCGAAGAGTAATACCGATAGCGCAAGCGGAATGCCTGCGGCCAACGCGGTCTTGACGCCAAAGTAGATGGGGATCGCATCCGGCGAGCGCCACCCGGCATGCACGAAGCGGGCGCGTAGTGTCGAGTCCTCCCAGCCTTCCTTGGGCAACGAAGCGCGGGCCAGCGGCTTGGCCAGTTGCCCGATCCTGTGCACCCAGTCAGAGGGTGCCTGCTGCGGTAGGAAGCTGGGAGCCTCACGGTCGATCTGCCCAAGGCGTTGTTGCAGGATGCTCGGACGCAAGATGAACAGTGCCACCAGCACGGCGCCGAACACGACAAGGAATGTGCCGGCCAGCAATACAGTGTGCGCAATCTGCATGTTCGTTCGGGATGGGTTTCCCGCCTCCGGGTGACATTCCGTTCAGATATGGATGCGGATGATCTGCCGAATCCACAGCATGCCGAGGCACGTCATGGTGATGGCGAACCACAGCAAGCGCAGGCCTGAATCCGTGGTCCACAGCGTCGAGATCAGATCGGGGCTGAGCAGGTAGATGACCACGCCCATTACCGGCGGCAGCAAGACCAGGATCCAGCCGCCAAGCCGTCCTTCGGCTGACAGCACGCGCACCTTGTCCAACAGCTGCAGGCGCTTGCGGATGAGCGTGCCCACGTTGTCCAGGATCTCCGCCAAGTTCCCGCCTGACTCGCGCTGGATCAGGATGGCGATGACGAGGTAACGCAGGTCATCGACCGGCACGCGATCGGTCAACCCGGCAAACGCGTCGTTCATGGAAACGCCAAAGTTGATCTGGTTGAAGACGATGGCCAGCTCCGCGCCGATGGGCGCCGGCAGTTCATCACCGGCCATCTCCAGCGCGGCCGGCAGGGAGTGGCCCGCGCGCAGCGCACGGCCAATGAGGTCGGTGGCTTCAGGCAGTTGGGCTTCAAGCTTGAGCAGGCGCCGCGTACGACGATGCCTCACATAGAGCACGGGCAGGGCTGCGCCCGCCAGCACGAACACGAGCAGCGTCAGCGCCGGAGGATTGAACAGCGAGCACAGGATGGCGATGACTGCAGGCACGATCAGCGTCCAGGTCAGGAGTCGCCCCACTGACCAGTCCAGCCCCGACTGCAGCAACATCAGGTCCAGCGTCTGGATGCGTGGTAGCCGGCCGAGCAGAGCGGCCATGTCGGGCGATTCGCTGAGCACGCGCTGCTTGAGGATGCTGTCGCTGCCTCCGTGACTGACGCTGCTGATCAAGGCCAACTTCAAGCGTTGGCTCAGGCGCCGCGCGGCCTGGCTGTGGCGGCTATCCCACCACAGGTAGACGGCGGAGATACCTAGCAGCATGGCAACGAACACCGACACCGCAAAGCCGATCACCATGGGTTCCATGTCGGTACTCCTCAAATTTCATGCAGCACGGACGGGTCGTACAGTGTCTCGGGCAGGGCGATGCCGAACATGTGCAGACGTTCCGAAAACTTGGGGCGTACGCCCGTGGCGCAGAAGTGGCCGCGGATATGGCCGTCGCGGTCCACGCCCTTTCGGCGGAAGGTGAAAATCTCCTGCATGTTCACCACCTCGCCTTCCATGCCGGTGATTTCCTGCACGCTCATGAGCTTGCGAAAACCATCGGTCAGGCGGGAGACCTGCAGCACCACCGTCAGCGCCGAGGTGATCTGCTGGCGCATCGTGCGCGGCGGCAGTTGCAGGCCAGCCATGCTGATCATGTTTTCCAGTCGGGTCAGCGCATCGCGCGGTGTGTTGGCGTGAATGGTGGCGAGCGACCCTTCGTGGCCGGTGTTCATCGCGTGCAGCATGTCGAGCGCTTCAGCGCCGCGTACTTCGCCCAGGATGATGCGGTCGGGGCGCATGCGCAGGGCATTCTTGACCAGCGAGCGCTGCGTGATCTCGCCGCGGCCCTCGATGTTGGCGGGGCGTGTTTCCAGGCGCAGCACGTGGTTCTGGCGCAGTTGCAGCTCGGCCGCGTCTTCAATGGTGACGATGCGCTCGTCGGCCGGAATGTAGCCCGACAGGATGTTCAACAGCGTGGTCTTGCCGCTGCCCGTGCCACCCGAGATCAGGATGTTGAGTTTGGCTTTGACCATGGCATCCAGCAGCTGCGCCATGGCGGGTGTGAGCGTGTTGAAACCCACCAGGTCGTCAATGGTGAGGGGGTTCACCGAGAAACGCCGGATCGATAACAGCGGCCCATCAATGGCAGAGGGCGGAATGATGGCGTTGATGCGCGAGCCATCGGGCAGGCGCGCATCCACCATCGGGCTGGATTCATCAATGCGGCGGCCAACCCGCGATACCATTTTTTCGATCACGCGCATCAGGTGTGCATCGTCGTGGAAGGTCACGCTGGTCAACTCCAGCTTGCCGCGACGCTCCACATACACATGCTTGTGCGTGTTGACGAGGATGTCGGAGACGGTGGGGTCGGCCAGCAAGCTTTCCAGCGGGCCATAACCAAGCATCTCGTCCTGTACGTCGTTCACCAGACGGCGGCGCTCCACCTCGTTGAGCTGATGCTTACCTTCGTCAACGATGCGCTCAACCAGCAGCGCCAGCTCGCGCTTGATCTGGTCAGGTGTGAGCTGCTGCAAGCGGCCCAGCTCCACGCGGTCAATGATGATCTGGTGAACGTCCATTGCCACCTGTTGATAGGCCGGGCTGAGCGGAGCGCCCGAGCCGTTGGCCTGCGCGACACGTTGCGGCAGGGCTTCACCGGCTTGCTGAAAGAGTTGTTCTCGCAGGGACATGATGGGCTCCGCGTGATCTTGAGGTTAGGCCCGAGCGGGGGCAGGCACCTGGCTGCTCTGGCCGAACAGCTTGCGCAGCAACCCGTCGCGCCGGTGTTGCGTGTCAGGAAAGAGATGGCGTGCCATGTCGGTCAGGGCGCGGGCAATCGGGCTGTTTTCAGCCACTTGAAGCACGGGCAAGCCTTGGGTTACCGCATCACGCACGGGGCCCGGGTCGTAAGGCAGCATGTGGGCCACCGACATGCCAAAGGCGGCTTCCATCGTGTGTTGGCTGATCGGCAAGCGTTTGTCGAGCTGGTTCAGTACCAGCCGCAGGCGCTCGGCGCGGTAGCCCAGTGAGTGGCAGATCTCCATCAGCCGACGCCCCGCGCGCAGGTACGAGAGGTTGAGCTGCAGCACCGCATAGATCAGGTTGCTGTGATCCAGCACAACGATGGACGCCGGGTTGATGTCCTGCCCCACGTCGAAGACGACCACGTCGTACATCGATGCAGCCAACGTCAGGATGCGCTCAAGATGGACGGCCTTGATTTCGCCGCCCTTGATCGGATCTCCGGCACCGGCCAACACATCGAAGCCCTGCGATACATGCGTAAGACACGCATCAAACAAGGCGGCATCGAGCCGGTCGATCTGGTTGCAGACATTGGCTAACGTGGCCGGCGGCGATTGGTCTGTCACCAGGAAAGCGGCGTCGCCGTACTGTTGGCAGAGATCGACCAGCAACACGTGCTTGCCGTGGCGGGCACTCAGGATGTGCGCGAAGTTGGCCGCGGTGAACGTGGTGCCGCTGCCGCCCCGGCACGACAGGAACGACACCACCTGGCCGTCGTTGCGTGCGCTGGAGAGGGCATGGCTGGTGCAGCGCTGCAGCTCGTCGCGAAACTCCTGTGCGTCCGGCGGCCAGGGCAGTACGCACTGCACACCGGCGCGCATCGCCCGCATCAGTAGATCGGCGGACGGTGCCTCGGTCAGCAGCATGCAGAGCGTGTCCGGGTGTTCGTTGGTCAGGCGGCGCACTTGCTGAAGGTCGTCTGCGCTGAAAGTGGCGGCGTCCAGGATCAGCAGGTCAACCCCTTGCCCGAGGCCGGGTTGAGTCAGCGCGCGCGATGGTGCAGTACACGTGCGTTGCACAACGTGATTGGCAGCCTGCGTGATCAGCCCTGCCAGGTATTGCAGGTGCGATTCATCGGCAGAGACGAGAGCGATCTTGGCCATGGCCTGGCTCCTGTATGGGCGTCTGGTGGTGCGCGGTTCAGGTTACCGAGCCTGAGCATCCAGGCTGTTGCCCGTACCGACGCCCACGGTGAATGCGCTGGTGTCGGCCTGTGGGTTGCGGAATTGGCCGCTGTAGCGGTCCATGGCGGCGGTTGCGGCACGCCCGTCCACGCCAGCCACCGTGTCAGTGTTCTTCGCCGCATCCAGATTCAGCGTCTGCATGGCTTGCACCGTGCGTACGGCTTCACCGAAGTGCTTGTCGTAGACCGGCGTTGAAGTCATGCAGCCGGCGAGAGCGATGGCGAGTCCGCTGCAGAGTCCCGCACGCGCCAGCATCGAGGTGGTGTTCATGGTTCTCTCCTTGACGATTCCGGGTGCCGAATTCAGTTGCCGGAGGGTTGCTCACCCGTCGCCGCAAAGCGCCAGGTGTTGAGCGGTGTAGTGCTGGCTGCCGGTGCCGTGGGGGCGGTCGGCGCAGCGGGAGCCGGGGTGTTGGCAGGTGCCGGAGCTGGCGTGGGCGCGTGGCCCTCCATGTTGCCGTTCATGTACAGCTCACCACGGTTGACCGGACCAAAGCTATCGGTTGGCAGCGGATACTGTTCTGGCAGTGGCTTGACCAGGTGCGGCGTGACGACGAACAGAAGCTCGGTCTGGTCCTGCTGGAAGCTGGTGCTACGCGCAAGTGCGCCGATCACTGGCAGTTCACCAATGCCCGGCAACGCCTTGAGGCTGCCAGTGATGTTGTTCTTGATGAGCCCGCCAATCGCAAAGCTCTGGCCGTCATGCACTTGCAGCGTGGTCGATGCACGGCGCGTCGTGATGAGCGGCAGGATTGACGTGTTGTTGCTGTTGGGCGCGGTAACAGCCACACCGGTAGGCGACAACTCCGACACTTCTGGCGACACCTTCAGATTGATGCGGCCGTTCTCCATCACGGTGGGGGTGAAGCGTAGGCCCACACCAAAGGTCTCTTCCTGCAGCACGATGGTTCCCACGCCATTTGCGGCAGCGCCTTGCGCTACCGGGATGAAGACCTTGCCACCCGCCAGAAAGCTGGCTTCCTGGCCGCTGATGGCCATCAGGCTCGGCTCGGCAAGCACCTTCACCAAGCCATCACCGCGTTGTGCGTCGAGTGAAAACTTGAGTGGCAGGTTGTTGTTCTTGCTGAAGTTGATGATGTCGTTCGAGCCCGAGAGGAAGTTGGCAATCGCCCCGAACGACCAGCTACCGAATGCGCTATTCGCGTTGAAGGCGGCGCCCATCTGGTCAATCAGCGTTTTGGAGACCTCCGCCACCTTCACTTCCAGCATCACCTGCTGCGGCGCCTCGACTGCCATCATGTTGATGATGCGCGGGCTGCGCAGTGGCCCCCCCGGGCCGCCAACCGTGTTTTGCGCGGTGCTTGCCTGGCCTGCGCCCGCTTGCTGATCTCCCTGATTGGGGCCGCGCGTGGTGCGTGTGACGAAGGCGTTGGCAATGTCCACCACCTTTTGCGCCTGCACCGAATCGCTCACCGAGCCGCCAAGCACCAGGCTGTCGGCCGCTGCCGACACCCTCACGTTCTTGGCCTCGGGCATCAGTTGCCGCAGGGTGGTTTGCAGTCCGCCCGGGTCCGCGCCCACGGCCACATCAACGACGCTGCATGAGCCGCTGCGGCCCTGCACAATCATGTTGGTGGAACCCACTTCCAACCCCAGCACATACAGCGTCTGCGGAGAGACGAGCATCGCTTGTACGACGTTCGGGTTGCCAACGGTGCGGCTGCGCACGGGTTCGGGCAATTGCACCATCGTCGACTTGCCCACCGGTACCGTCACCTCGCTGTGTGAGCGCATGGCGCCGGCACAGCTCGGGCCCTTTGCCGATGTGTCGCGGTTGGCTTCTGCTGTGGCAGCACTGCCGATGGTGACTTGGATCGGACCATTTGCCGACACCTTCATCGGCTTGTTGGGTGCCGCAGCGTTGTTGGTCAGGATGGCGCTCTCGACGCCAACCTGAGCGTGTGCGGCACCTGCACACAGTGCGCCCAGCGTGGCCACCGCCAGCGCGGTAGCTTTCAGGTACGGTCCCATGCAGCGCTTGGCGCCGCGATCAACGAGTTGGTCCATGTCGATCCCCCAGATTGGTTGTTCTGCATGACAAGGGCGGTTGCCGTGTCTGGCTCTCTACGTGGAGCCTTTCTTCCGTTACTCGCGTTTTACTGTGCTGCCCGGCGTGGTTTGCGCTTGTCTAGAAGCACTCCTGACTGTGCTGCACGCCGCTGATCACACCCACGCAGTTCCCGGCTGCGCGGTGTTCCGCAACGCGACGCACCACCTGTACCGTCTTGACCACCGGCACGGCCACTGCCGCTGTCATGACGGGTTCTTTGAGCAGCGTGCTCTTCGTGGCGCCTGCCGTATCCACGGGGCGTGGATCAACCTGATTGCGCAGCACCAGAGAGAGGTTGCCCACGCTGCGAGCCAGGTCGATCTTCTCGGCTTGCTCAGGCGTGACTTCCAGCGTGACGGCGTTGACGACTTTGGGTTTGGTGTCGTCGCGGTTGACTTCCTGTGCAACCGCCAGCACAAGAATCTTCTCCAGTACGATCTTCGAAATCGACTGGTCATTGCGGTCGGTGCCCGGCCTGACATCCTTGGCGTCCTGCAGCGTGTTGACGATGATGTCAACGTAGCTACCGGGCAGCGCAAAGCCGGCCACGCCCACCACGTCGTTCACGCGCACGGTGATAGCGCGCTTGCCTTCGCCAATGACTGCGGACAATCCGCCCGCTGTTCCCACCGGGGTGAGCTTGGATTCGAGCACGGGCTCGCCGCGCGTGAGGCTGGCACGCACCACACGGCCGTCGAGCGCGTGCGAGTCGCTGATTGCGCCGGGTGGCAGGCTTGACGTTGGCCAATCGACCAGCTTGACGAAATCGGGTGACAGGCGTTGGCCCAGGTCAATGTCTGCGGTAGCCACGGCTACCTTGGTGATGCCATTGCTGCTCTGCTGCGTGAGCCAGCGCGACGCGAATACCACCGCTGCCAGCGCGGCAATCGTGGCAATGAACAGCATGGAAAGGATGCGCAGGTTTTTCATTTCCCAACCCCTTCAGTCAATCCTCAATCCCAGCGCCATTTGGACCGCAGGCAGGCGATGGGCAGACAGGGCCGGCCAAGTCGCCGGTCGGCCGCGTGGCGTGTGGATACGGGGGGCGCATGCCAAGACGCGCGTGGGCCGCATGTATGGCGAGGCGGTGCCGCGCAGGTCCTGGCTTGCCCAATGGTGCGACTGCATTGACGCATGGCTCTTCCCCTCGCCCGGGCCGCTGTTACGCGGCTCTGAATGTCATCGTGATGCTGATGCGTGCCTGGGACGTTGTTGACCGATCAGGCTTGAGCGGTGGCCGTCTGCTGCTTGTGTTTGCGCAGCGCTTGGGCACGCACCAGTGTTGCTCCCCTCAACTACATCGCTCCCCACTTCACCAACAACGTGCCCGCTGCAAACGCCACCGCATAGGGCAACTGGATCGTTCCGCCGTGCTTGGGCGCTTGCGCCTCTGTGTGCACGGCTTTGCTACCGGATGCATGCAACATCGGCAGCGATAGCAGCAACGCCGAGACGCCCGCCGCCGAGCGGCGCGCCTCCTTGCGCAGCATCACCATGACGAGCGCCAGAACACCGCCCGCAAGAAAGCTCACCAGGGCCACGTGAAAGGCGCCGAACGGCCCCATGAACGCGCCGATTGCGCCCATCAACTTCACGTCGCCCGCACCCATGCCACCGAGCGCGTAGAGCCCGAAGCACAGCCCCATGCCGACAGCCGCGCCGCCAAGCCAAGCCAAGCTGCCGGCCCCCGCGCCCATCGTCATGCCTTGCGCGACGAGCGCCGCCACCAAGCCCACACCAACCAGCCAGTTCGGCACGCGGCGCGTCCTCACGTCGTACGCCGCCGCCGTCACCACAAGCAGGGTGAGGCAGAGATTGGCTAGGTTGGCTGAGGTGGTCATGTCAATGTCCTCGCGGGTGCCGTGTCTTGCTTCTCTGTCCGCGCGATGCCGGTGGCGTCGCGGGCCAGGATGGATTCGGCCGGATCAGGTCCGGATGTGCCGGACCTGACCTGGGCACAGAAAAGCTGCTCAGGCGGCGGCCGTCGACAGCTGGGTCGCGATGGTGCTCCAGATAGCGCCGACGGCAGTCTTGACGGTACCGCCCGAGGCCACCATCACCAGTGCCACAAATGCCAGCAGCAGTGCGTATTCCACGCCGGCTGCGCCGTCTTCTTCGCGCACGAAACGCTTGATCATGGCTTTCATGTCCAACTCCTTTGCGTCATGGTTCAAGGAAATGCGCTCCGCTGAAGATCGGGCGCGTTTTAGCCGGCAAGCCGGCTAGGGCCGAATCAGGGGTTCCGGGATTTCGCGAGCGAGTGCCGTCAGCATGCCGACCAAGATCGGCACGTTCCGGATCGCAACGTGATAGATGGCTCCCCCGACTTCACCGTTGCCCGGGAGCAGCGCGAGTGGGCCAGCCACCAACGCCGCTTCGCCGGACGCATCGCCGCAGATGCGACGGCTGCGCCATGGGTGTGGTGAATCGATCCGTATGACCTTCAGGGACCGGTTCACACCCCGGGCGTACTGCTAAACCACTGCTTGCGGTTGTCCGGCAACAGTGCCGGTACACCGCGGTGGGCTGTGTTCGATGCCACTCGCCCTGTTTTGAACTTCCCCAAGACGCCGCACTTGGCGCCGAATTCTTTTGCTACGTTGGCCCCCTCAGCCCACTAGGGCTGGACGTGCCGCATACCGCATAGGTCAGCCGCCGTGGCCATGACCATGGCCGTTGCCGTTGCCGTTTCCGTTTCCGTTTCCGTTTCCGTTTCCGTTTCCGTTTCCGTTTCCGTTTCCGTCATCGCCGCCGTCACCTCCGGATTGACTTGAGCTGGCCACAGATGACAACCCCGTCGCCGTGTTGTTCCAGATCGTGCCGGTCGACGTTTTGACGCTCAGACGAAACCCGGCCATTGCCAGGGCGACGAACGTCAGCAACAACGCGTATTCAATGCTGGCGGCTCCGAGGCTCTTGCGTTTGCTCCCTGCTGTCTTGGTCTGCACGTCAGCTCTCCTGTGGAGGGGCGATTGCCAGAGGATGGTCCAGACATTCCGGAACAGTGCTCAGCGATGTTGGCGCGGACATATGAGCGATGACCGTGCCATTGCCGCTAAGTCCTTGATTTTCCTAGGCTGGGCAGGCATGCCAGCCTCCAGCCCAGGCAATCGGCCCGCGCTTGTATCCCACGCGTTACGGACACTTTGTGCCGCACACGACACAGCAAACGATGCTGCACATCTTCTTTGCGCAAATAGCAAACGTAAAAGTGGCGTATGCGTGTTGTGCAATGCAAAAAAGGCAGGGGAAACCCCGCTGCCGTGCCAGCGATGGCCGTTCGTGCATTGCTGAAACATGGGGGGCCTTGCCGGGAGAAGGTGCAGCCCGCCGCAGTCGTCTGGCGCGGTGTGAGCGCAACGTGACTTGCTGCCCGTCTTGCAGGAAGAGAGGAGTGCTTTATCGGACAGGCGGCCTACAGCGGAACGGCCACCTGATCTCGATGCCCGATGGCCGCGTGGCAGGCGCGTCGTACGGAAGGATTAGGTGGCTGGCCGACAAGGCCGGCGTTCTCAGGGGTATCAAAACCGTTTCAGTCTTGAAACATGGCCCGAAGAACGTGGGCAATGCGACACCCGAATGGGCATCGCTGCCGCTGCAAATGAGAACGGCTACAGCACCAGCGGACGGTCGCTCAGCTCATTGGCGCGCGGGGTGCCGTCGGCAGGAGCATGGGAGGCGAGAAGGTCGTTGATCTGCGCCAGCGCTTCTAGCACCGGCGCCATCGTCACGCGTTGCGCAAAACCACGCGTGATGGTCTCGCAGGCCGCGCGCCAGGCATGCGCATCGACCTTGGCGGCGATACCGTGATCGGCCAGGATCTCGACCGCGTGGTCGGCCAGGTTGATGTAGAGCAGCACGCCCACGTGTTCGCGCGTGTTCCATACCTCCAGCAGGCCGAACAGCGTGCGCGCGCGGTGGCGCGGCGTGACGCCCGCCCATGCGTCGCGCACTGGCAGTGAGCTTTCAATGACGACGCGTACTTCACCGCGATGGCGTTGTTCGCCTTCGCGCACAGCGGCCTCAAGCTTTTGCAGCTCGGCCGGCGGAAAGGCACGCTTGGCGTGCGACGAGGTGGTCAGCAGGTGGGTAAGGGCACGGCGTGCGCCGCGATGGTGTCGGGTTTGAGATGCCATGGTCGTAATTGCGCTCACCCGCTTTTACCAGTTGCCGGAGGCACCGCCGCCACCGAAATCGCCACCGCCGCCGCCACCAAAGCCGCCGCCGGAATCGCCGCCACCGAAACCACCGCCGCCGCGTCCCCAGCCACCGCCCAAGCCGCCACCGATGCCACCGCCAAGTCCGCCGATGGTGCCCGGGCCCCAGCCACGGTTGCCCATCACCACGCGCGTGCCGGGCCGGCCGCCGGGCCGGCCGCCGGGCAGGCTGCCCGTCACGCGCCCGCCCGAGCGCATGGCCGCGCTCAGCACGAAGAACACGATGATCGCCAGCGGAAACAGCACCGGCAGCCAATCGCCGATGCCGCCGCTGGCTTGCTGGTGCTTGGCGCGCTCGGCCGGCGGCAGGCTCTCTTGCGCAACGATGGTCTGGATGGCCGAGATGCCCGCTGACAAGCCGCCGTAAAAATCACCCTGACGGAAGTGCGGCGCCATCACATCCTGCAAGACGCGTTTCGATTGTGCGTCCGTTAGCGCGCCTTCCAGCCCACGCCCGACCTCGATGCGCATCTTGCGCAGCGATGCCGGGTTGTCCTTGGCGATGAGGATGATGGCGCCATCGTCCACGCCCTTGCGGCCAGCCTTCCAGGCATCCGCCACGCGAATGCCGTAGGCCTCGATGGGTTCGGGCGCCGTGGACGGCACCATCAGCACGAAGATCTGGCTGCCGCGCTGCTGCTCGTAGTCGGCCAGCACCTGCTCGAGCGCGCTGCGCTGTTGGGCAGAGAGCGTGCCCGTCAGGTCGGTCACGCGCGCCGCCAGTGGCGGTACGGCCACCATGTCGCTCTGCGCGCGCGCAGGCAACGCGGCGGCCAGCCAAAGGGCCGCTGTCAGCAGGAAGGCAAAGAAAGCACGCGCGCGCATCGACATGATCGTCAACTCGTCAGAACTTCACCGCCGGAGCGGTGGAGATGCCCTTTTCGTTTTCGACCGTGAAGTTCGGCTTGACCTGGTAGCCCATCACCTTGGCCGTCAGGTTGGTCGGGAAGCTGCGGGCCAGCACGTTGTAGTCCTGCACCGACTTGATGTAACGCTGGCGCGCCACGGTAATGCGGTTCTCGGTGCCTTCCAGTTGCGATTGCAGATCGCGGAACGACTGATCGGCCTTGAGCTGCGGGTAGTTTTCCGACACCGCCATCAGGCGCGACAGTGCGCTGGAAAGCTGCCCCTGCAACTCCTGGAATTTCTGGAACGCCGCCGGGTCGTTAAGCACCTCAGGCGTGATCTGGAAGCTGGTAGCGGCGGCGCGGGCCTTGGTCACGGCTTCGAGCGTGTCTTTCTCGTGCGTGGCATAGCCTTTGACCGTATTGACCAGGTTCGGGATCAGGTCAGCACGGCGTTGGTATTGGTTGACGACCTCGGCCCAGGCGGCCTTGGTGGCTTCGTCCTTGGCCTGGAAATCGTTGTAGCCGCAGGCGGACAGGAACGGCGCGGCCAGCACGGCCAGCGACAGCGCCAGCCAGCGCAGCACCGAAAAACGCGTCGAGCGAATGGACAGGGCAGGGGTCATGAATACCTCGTGATCAGACAGTCAGACAAACAATGTGGCATGAGACCGACATCGTCTCATGGTGTTCTGGCGAACTCTAGCTTATACGCTTGACGCTTCAGTCACACATCAGTACGGTATGGGGACTTTTTTGACAATTTCCATGCGCGCAATTTCCCCTGCTTCGTCGATCTGCATCGCACCGGCACATTGCCTGTCGGTCGCGTCGACGCGCGCGCATGCCAAAAAAGCCTCCAAACAGCCGCTCGTCTGACCGGAGTGCTGTTCCGTCAGATGGGCGACGGAACAGCGGCTGACCGCCACGTTGGACACGGTTGACCTCTACCCGCATCTCGCGGGCCCTGCATTCCCGATGCTCTCCTGATGGTTCTTGATCGGTCGTTGATTCGTCCAGGAGTGTTGTCGTGCTTGAAAACCCATCCACCCCTCTTTCCACCGGCGCGCGGCCGTCGTATGCAGGCATCTGGGTGCCCATCGTCACGCCGTTTGCCAATGATGCGACGCGATCCGTCGACTATGGTGCGCTGTATACATTAGTGGCGCGATATCGCACGCAGGGTGTCGCCGGCTTTGTGGCCTGTGGCAGCACTGGCGAGGCTGCTGCGCTCACCGATCAGGAACAGGCTGACGTGCTCGATACGGTACGCGCTGCGGCTGACGGGTTGCCCGTGGTGATGGGAGTCTCAGGCAGCGCCCTGGCGCCCGTGCGTGAGCGCATGCTGCGGCTGGCCGAGCACCAGCCCGCCGCGTTCCTGATGCCGGCGCCGTCCTACATCCGCCCGTCGCAGGACGGGATTCTCGAATACTTCACAGCCCTGGCTGATGCCTCGCCCGTGCCGGTGCTGCTGTATGACATTCCGTATCGCACGGGCGCGAGCATCGATGCCGAAACGCTGCTTGCGCTGGCCGCGCATCCCAACATCCATGGCATCAAGGATTGCGGCGGCGATGCCGACAAGACGCAGCGCGTGATTGCCGATGGGCGGTTGCAGGTGTTGGCAGGGGAGGATGCGCAGGTATTCGGCACGCTGTGTGCGGGTGGTGTGGGGGCCATCATCGCGGCCGCGCATGTCCGCACAGAGCTGTTTGTGGAGATGGTGCGCGCGGTGCGGGAGCAGCGGCTGAATGATGCGCGGCGGTTGCATCATGCGCTGGCGCCGGTGATTCGGTTGTTGTTTGCAGCGACGAATCCTGGGCCGTTGAAGGCTTGGCTGGCTGCTGAAGGGCAGGTGAAGAATGTGCTGCGGGCGCCGATGGCGGCAGCTTCTGAGGCACTGGGGCAGGCGTTGGTGGAGGCGGTTGGGCGGGTTTGAGCTTTTGAATCGGGTCCATCCCCGGCAGGGGATGAAACCAGGGATGCACCATCAGGGCGCATCCCCAAGACCCAAAAATCAAACCGCCTTGAACGCCTTGCGAGCCGCAGCAAAAGTCGCATCCAGAATCGCATCGTCATGCGTGGCCGAAACAAAGCCAGCCTCAAACGCAGACGGTGCGAGATACACACCTTCAGCCAACATGGCATGGAAGAACGCATTGAAGCGCCCCACATCACTCTTGGTCACTTCAGCAAAGCTGGTCGGCACACCTTCTCGGAAGTAGATGCCGAACATGCCGCCAACGCTGTCAGCCGCAAACGGCACGCCAGCTTCGCGGGCAATGTCAGCCAGCCCATCGACCAGCTTGCGCGTCTGCGCAGCCAGTCGATCATGGAAGCCATCCGCAGCAATCAGGCGCAGCGTGGTGAGCCCGGCAGCAACCGCCAGTGGGTTACCCGACAACGTCCCTGCCTGATACACGCTGCCCAGCGGCGCGAGGAAGCCCATGATGTCGCGGCGGCCGCCAAAGGCTGCGGCCGGCATGCCGCCACCGATGACTTTGCCCAGGCAGGTCAGGTCCGGCGTGATGCCGTACAGCGACTGCGCACAACCCAGCGCCACGCGGAAGCCCGTCATTACCTCGTCGAAGATCAGCACGGCGCCGTTCTCAGTACACAGCGAGCGCATGGCCTGGTGGAACTCTGTGCTGCCACGCACCAGGTTCATGTTGCCGGCCACCGGCTCGACGATCACCGCGGCGATCTCGTTGCCATGGCGAGCAAACGCTTCGCGCAGCGCGGCAACGTCGTTGTAGGGCAGCACCATCGTGTGCTTGACCACGTCTTCCGGCACGCCGGCGGAGGATGGCGCGTTCTGCGTCGTGTCGGCAAAGGTCAGCAGGCCCGAGCCGGCCTTGACCAGCAGGCTATCGGCGTGGCCGTGGTAGCAGCCCTCGAACTTGACGATCAGGTCGCGGCCGGTAAAGCCGCGGGCCAGGCGCAGGGCGCTCATGGTCGCCTCGGTGCCGGACGACACCAGCCGCACCTGCTCGATCGACGGCACGAGCTTGCAGATCTCTTCGGCCATGACGACTTCAGCCTCGGTCGGGGCACCGAACGAGAAGCTGTCGGCCGCCACTTCCTGCACGGCACGCACGACGTCCGGATGCGCGTGGCCGACGATCATCGGGCCCCACGAGCCGACGTAGTCGATATAGCGGGTGCCGTCGGCATCCCACAGGTACGGGCCGGCTGCCTTGGCAATGAAGCGCGGCGTGCCGCCCACCGAGCGGAAGGCGCGCACCGGCGAGTTCACCCCGCCGGGGATGGTCTTCTGGGCACGTTCAAACAGGGCAGCGCTGCAAGGAGTGGCCAATGAGGGTGTCGACATGGATGCAGTTGGAGGAGAGAGGCGCCGCGCAGAACGATGCTGCGGCACGGTTTAAAGACAGGTTTGCGGCGATTATGCGGTGGTTTGACGCAGATCCAGGTTGGATACAGTCAAACACGCTGCATGCCCGGCGCCTGTTCTGGCGCGCACGGGCGTGATTCGGTACCATCTGGCCTGCCATTTTAATAGACGGAACCCACCGAAGCTTTACCCTATGAGCGATACCAATACCGAACTCAAGACGTGGATGTGCCTGATTTGCGGCTGGATCTACGACGAAGAACAAGGCGCGCCGGATGACGGCATCGCGCCCGGCACGAAGTGGGAAGACGTGCCCATCAACTGGACGTGCCCCGAGTGCGGCGCACGCAAGGAAGACTTCGAAATGGTGCAGATCTGAGCCGGATCTGACCTGTCTCTCGTTGGCAAGTGAGCGGTTGCCCTCTTGCCGACAGCCAAATATCAGGAAGTGACGGTTCGATCGAATCAAAAACTTCGGGCTCGTCGCTTCCATGCCACAGGCGCTCGGCTAAGGGCTGGCGCCATTGACGGCATCATTGACGGCAGATGGGTGACTTGTCACACTTCGTCAAATTCTGAGCTTTACACTTCATAAGCGGGCCGGGGGGCGTAGTTTTGAAGTCGTCGCCAGCGTGGGCCCTTGCAGCACTTTTGGGGGCACGCTGCGCGTCGATTTGCCGCGATCCATCCGGTCAGAATGGCGTGGCGACCCGTGGTCGCCGTAGTTGCGTATGGCGAGAACATGATGCAATCCGCGCGGGTGGAACAACTGACCGAATCCCAACCGCTGGCGACTTCACCGCTGGCGAACTCCTCGGCACCCCTCACGGGCTGCAAAGTGCTGGTCATTGATGATTCCAGCACCATCCGCCGTACTGCGCAGATTTTCCTGACCCAGGCAGGCTGCCAGGTCGTGCTGGCCGAAGACGGTTTCGACGCCTTGGCTAAAGTTGGCGACCTGAAGCCCGATCTCGTGTTCTGCGACATCCTGATGCCGAACGTGGACGGCTATCAGACCTGCGCACTCATCAAGAAAAGCCCGAAGTTTCATGCCACGCCTGTGATCATGCTGTCTTCGCGCGACGGTATCTTTGACCGCGCGCGCGGCCGATCGGTCGGTGCGGTGGACCATCTCGCCAAGCCTTTCTCCAAGGAAGCGCTGCTGGAGGCGATCCAGACCCATCTGCCGGCGGCGAGCGAATCTCGTGGCGCCACGCAATGAAGGCACCTCTCTAATACGAAGGACTGTTTGTATGGCAATCAAGAAAGTGTTGGTGGTTGATGATTCCCCGACCGAAGCGCTGCACCTGTCGGAGATCCTCGGCAAGGGTGGTTTCAAGGTAACGGTTGCGGCCGATAGCGACCAAGCCATGACCAAGCTCGAAGCCGAAGCCTTCGACCTGATCCTGATGGATGTGGTGATGCCCGGCCAGAATGGCTACCAGGCGACCCGTGCAATCAAGAAGGACGAACGTTTCCAGGATATCCCCGTGATCATGTGCACGACCAAGGGGCTGGAGACCGACCGCGTGTGGGGCATGCGCCAGGGCGCATCGGACTACATCGTCAAGCCGGTCAAGGCTGAAGAGCTGCTGGACAAGATCGGCAAGCTGCCGCAGTAAGCCAAGCCCGCCGCCGACCCGGAACACCACGGACATGAGCCAGACGTGAACGAACCGCGCACCAACCTGACCTCCCGCCAGCGCCTGCATGAATACCAGGCGATGCTGGCACGGCGCCTGCAAGAGGCGCGCGCCAAGTCATCGACGGAAGGCTTTCTGGGCGTGCAGATTGGCGACCAGCACTGGCTGCTGTCGCTGTCGGACACGGGCGAGGTGCTGGACTACCAGCCGCCCGCACGCGTGCCGCTCACGCAGCCGTGGTACCTGGGCCTCGTGAATGCGCGGGGCAACTTGCTGGGCGTGATCGATTTCAGCCTGTTTTGCGGCGAAGCGCCGACGGCAGGCAGTGCTGGCGCCAAGATTGTGGTGCTGTCGAAGGATCCGCAGCGTGCTTGCGCGATCATCGTGCCGCGCGTGGCGGGGCTGCGCAGCCTGAGTGATCTGCAGCCGGTCGAGGCCGAGCAGGACGAGAGCCGCCTGTGGCAAGGCCGCGCTTGGCGCGACGCGCAGGGCACGCTCTGGCGCGAAATGGATGTGCGCCGCCTGTTGGCCGATCCGGCTTTCCTGCAGGTGGGCCGCAGCCGCGCGTAAGGCGTGCTGCAACCGTAGCAAGACCCGGCTGCAGGATGGGCTGGGCAACGAATAAGAAAAGATTGGGCACATCCGCAACGGGAGCGGGTGCGCGCAAAGGGGCAAGATGCGGTGCGTGGTGCGCCAACAGGACGCGCCATTTTGTGCCGATATGCACTGCAGAAGGTGCGGACCACGCCGGTCAAGACAAGGCGAGGCCGCGGACGGGAAATCCATGCTGCTGATCTCGGGAAAACCGGACGGCCGCATCGACAAAACAAGAGGGTCCTATGGGGTTCAAGTGGTTCAACGCAGGTCGCCGAGCTGGGGCGCCGGAGGTTGCAGGAGAGGGCGCATCGGCCAACTCCGCGCAGTTGGCGCAGTTGGACAATGCGCCCCACGAGGATGACGCTGGCACGCCCACGCAGCTGGGCCGCACGCCCATGGATGCCGTGGTCGGCTGGATGGAGCGCGTGCCGTTTGCCGCGCAGCAGCGGGTGTTCACCATCGGCCTGGTGGTCGGCCTGCTGGCCCTGCTGACGTCGGTGTACCTGGATAACCGCCAAGCCAACAACGGCTCGGTGCAGATTGAAATTGCCGGTGACACGCTGATGCACTCGCAGCGTCTGGCCAAGGCGGTTCCGGTGGCATTGCTCGGTAACGTCAACGCCTTCGCGCAGCTCAAGGAGAGCCGCGCGCGCCTGCAGGAAAACCTCGAAGCCCTGAAGAACGGCAACTCTGATCGCGGCGTGCGTGCCACGACCGGCAGCGACTCTGAAGTCCTGCTCGACAAGGCAATCGACGAATGGAAGCGCAGCGACAAGAGCGCGCAGGCCGTGCTGTCGCAAGAGAAGACCCTGGTGGCGGTGGGGAAGACGCTGAACGTGTTCAACGCGTCCAACCCCGAATTGCTGGAAGAAGCCGAGCAGATCTCGTCGATGAAGCTGCAAACCAACGCGCCGGCCCGTGAAGTGGCCGCCTCGTCGCAGCTGGTGATGTTGACGCAGCGTCTGGGTAAGAACATGAACGAGTTCCTGGCCGGCGAAGGCGTGAACCCGGAAACGGCGTTCCTGCTCGGTAAGGACACCAACACCTTCCGCGAAACCCTGAACGGCCTGCTCAACGGCTCCGAAGCGCTGCGCCTGTCGGCCGCGACCGACCCTGAGACCAAGGGCTACCTGCAAGAGCTGTCGACCCGCTTCGACAACGTGCAGAAGACCACGCAGATCATTCTGGAAAACCTGCCGGGTCTGATCGCTGCCAAGCGCGCCCAGCAGCAGATCTTCAACGACAACGAAAAGCTGCGTGCCGAGCTGGAAGACCTGCAGTCGGCGTATTCGAGCAGCGTGCGTAACCGTCCGTTCACGCTGGGCGCGGTGGTGCTGTCGGCCATCCTGACCCTGGTCTGCCTGGCCGGCCTGGCCGCCCTGTACCTGCGCGATTCGCGTGTGCGTACGATGGAAGCAGAAGCCCGTCAGCGTGAAGCGGAAGAACGCCGGATGGTGGAAAAGCGCAACAACGATTCCACCCAGGCTGCAATTCTGCGTCTGATGAACGAACTGCAGGACATTGCAGACGGTGACTTGACCAAGCAGGCCACCGTGTCGGAAGACATTACCGGCGCCATTGCCGACTCGGTGAACTACACCGTGGAAGAACTGCGCGAGCTGGTCGGCCGGGTGCAGAAGACGGCCGAGCAGGTGACGCAGGCATCGTCGGCAGTGCAGACCACGTCGGAAAGCCTGGTGACCGCATCGGAAGAACAGTCCCGCCAGATTCGCCAGACCGGCCAGTCGGTGGTGGAGATGGCCGACCGCATTACGCAAGTCTCGCGCGGTGCGGCTGAATCGGCCAACGTGGCACGCGCCTCGCTGGCCGCTGCCGAGCAAGGTCAGCAGGCTGTGCAGAACGCCATCACGGGCATGAACGATATCCGTGACCAGATTCAAGAAACCTCGAAGCGGATCAAGCGCCTGGGCGAATCGTCACAGGAGATTGGTGAAATCGTGGAGCTGATCTCGGACATTACCGAGCAGACCAACGTGCTGGCACTGAACGCAGCCATCCAGGCAGCCTCCGCTGGTGAAGCCGGCCGCGGCTTCTCGGTGGTGGCAGAAGAAGTGCAGCGCCTGGCAGAACGCTCTGCCGAGGCAGCCAAGCAGATTGGTGCGCTGATCCGCACGATTCAGACCGATACGCAAGACGCGGTGCACGCGATGGAGCGCAGCACGGCGGGTGTGGTGGAAGGGGCGAAGCTGTCCGATAACGCCGGTGCCGCACTGGTGGAGATCGGCCGCGTGTCGCGCCAGCTTGCCGAACTGATTGAAAGCATTTCGCAGACGACATCGCACGAAGCGACGCTGGCTTCCGACGTGGCGCAGAACATCGAACAGATTCTGCACATCACGGAACAGACGTCGACCGGTACGCGCCAGACCGCGCAGTCGGTGCGCCAGCTCACGCAGCTTGCAGAAGAGCTGCGTGACTCGGTGGCTCGGTTCCGTATCGCGTAATTCGCCTGACATCGGGCCTGACACCGTCGTCACTGGATTTCGGGCGGGAACGCCGAAGGGGTCAACCCGGGGCAACCGCGGCAACCGCCACACGCTTTTTGGAAGCACACATGCGTCATCAATCTTCCGCCCAGCCCGAAGCATCCGAGCGCGCCTCGCTTGAGGCGGCCGGAGCCTCAGCCGGGGGTCCGAAATTCGGTCCGAAGTCTGTTGCGCCGGCGCGCGATCTCTCCGCGCTGGCCTGGGTTGCGCCCAACATGCGCGCCGCGCTGGACGATGCCGTGCGCGAGTTCGGCGAATATGCGGCCGAAGTTATCGCCAACCCGGAAGTCATCGGCGCGCGTGATACCACTTCGCTGCGCCTGGCCGGCCAGTACCTGCACCAGGCCGCTGGCGCGCTGCTGATCGTCGGCCTGCGCGGCATCGACGTGTATTGCCAGGCCGCCAAGCGCCTGCTCGAAGCGGTGGATACCGGCACTGTGCAGGCCGATGCGCACACGCTGGATGTGTTCTCGCGCGCGGTGCAGGCGCTGCAGGAATACGTGGCCGACCTGATGGCCGGCATGGCCGAAGAGCCGCTGCGCCTGTTCCAACCGTATCAAGCCGTGCTCGCCCGTCTGGGCGAAGAACGCATCCACCCGGCCGACCTGTGGGCTGACGAGTTGCGCCACCTGCCGGCATTGCTGCTGCCCTCGCGTGATCTGCCGGGGCTGGCACGCCTGCGCCGCAAGTTCGAACTCGCATTGCTGACGGCCTTACGGGCACCATCCGGCGCGCCGGCATCCAACGCAGACAGCGCCCAGGCCGATCCGGCTGCCGCTGCCGCCGCTTACGCGCCGCTGGAAGAACTGCTGCACGGCATTCGCGCGCTTGAACGCGAACCGCGCCGCGCCGGTGATGATCTGCAGCGCGATCTGTGGCTCGTGCTGGCGCTGACGTTCGGCGCGCTCCGTGCCGGGCTGGTGCCGGCCGACATGACCGCCAAGCGCCTGGCCGCGCGCGTCAACCTGCTACTGCGTCAGTACTCGCACAACAACATCCACCTGCCGCAAGGCCTGCTGACCGACGCGCTGTACCTGCTGGCCGGCATGGCCTACAACAACGCGCCCGCCACGCCGGTGGGTGATGACACGCTAGGCCCGGATATCGTTGCCTGCGTGCAAGCCTTTGCGATTCCGCCCACGCACGCGCCGGCCGGTGCGCTGCACACGCGCCAGTACTACGCGCTGCTGCCGGCGGATGCGACCGACACGCTGCAACGCGTGGGCCGCACGCTGGAAACACTGAGCCAGCAACCTGCGCCTGACGCCGAAGAAACCGATGCCGCGCTGCAGACGCTCGCGCTGCATACCGACGCACTGGGCCAGCCCGCACTGCTGGATCTATCGCAGCATCTGGCGCAAGCGCATGGCCAGGGTGTCGCGCCCACGCTGCAATTCCTCTCGCGCATGCTGGCCCGCCCGTGGGCGCTGCATGGCGAATCCGGCGATTTGCGCAGCGCGTGGTTTGCCGCCCGCTGCAATGAGTTGGCCGAACACGCTCGCGCCACGCAGGCAGGTGACACGGTGCCCGCACCGGCATGGCTGCACCTGCTGGCTGAAGAAACCGCATATCGCCGCACGCGCGCAGAGCAGGTGCGCGCGCTGCAGACGCAACTGGCCTCGGCCGAAACGCACCTTGACGCCTTCGAGCGAGAGGGCGAGCAAAGCGGTGGCCTGCAGGAAGCCAGCCGCCTGTTCGGCGAGATGCAGGGAGCCTTTGCTGCCATTGGTGCCCACGAGGCCGTGCACGCCACCGAAGCCGCCCAATCGACCATCGCCGCGCTGGAAGCGGCAGGCGAGGGCGCAGGCGCCGATCGCGAACGCTATCTGGGTGCACTGGCTGCCAACGCCAGCGGCCTGCAGGGCTTTCTCGATGCGCTGTCGGCCGGTACCGAGTTGACCAGCACGCAGATCGACGAGATCGTCATCGCAGGCACGCTCACGCCAACCGAGCGCGAAACGGCCTGGCACGAATTTGCCTTTGATGCGGAATCCGGCATGCTGGCCCGCCGCGAGACGCAGACCGATGCATACGCCGCTGAGCACGCGGCTGCGGCCGACGTTGCGTCGCCGCTGCAATCGCTGCTCGACCGCCTGCTCGCCAAACACCCGGTCGACCCGACCGACCCGCTGGCTGCCGAGTTGCGCACCGCGCTGCAGGAAGCACGCGACGCCGCCACTATTGACGATGATCCGGCACGCCGCCGCCGTCTGGAGGAGGCGCTCGCGCAATTCGATGCATGGCAGGTTGGCAGCGCCGGATCCCTGGAGCGCTTGCAGGCTGCGCTGGCGGCGCCGGTTGCTGCGCCGGCTGAGTCCGCCCCTGCGCCTGCCCCTGCCGCGCGCGATACGCAATCCATCGATGCCGAACTGCTCGACATCTTCCTGTCTGAAGCCGAAGAAGTGCTGGCCGGTGTGCGCACCGATCTGCACGCGCTGCATGCCGCGGCCGAGGCCGGCACCGGTGGCGTGGCCGCTGGCTCCGACCTCGACCTGCTGACGCAACTGCGACGCGCATTCCACACGCTCAAGGGCTCGGGCCGCATGGTTGGCCTCACCCGCTACGGCGAGGCCGCCTGGGCCATCGAGCAGGTGATGAACGTGTGGCTGGCCGAGAGCCGCGTGCCCTCGCACGATCTGGCTGCGCTGCTCACCCGCGCGGAATCCGAACTGTCGACGTGGGCGGCCGCCATTGCGCAATCGCCGCAGGCCGATCACCCGATCGAACCGCTGGTCGCCGCTGCCGAGCGTGTGCGTCATGGTGGCCCGTTCGTCTGGCTGGAGGCGGTGCCGGAACCGGAACCGCTTGCACCGGCCGCTGTGGTTGAGCCGGAGCTCTCCGAGCTGGAAGCGGCCGAGCCAGCCAATGACGCATCCTCGCTGGTCTGGGAAGACGCGCCGAAGGCGCTTGAGCCTCAAACGCCGAGCGTTGAGCTTGAAGCTCCGCATGCCGAGTTCGAAGCCGCGAACGTTGAGTCCGAAACGCCGCACGTCGAGCCCGACACGCCGCAAACCGAGGTCGAAACCCCGGCGCACGCTGCCGATGGTGACGCCAAGGTGATCCCCTTCCCGTTTGCACAGACGGGTGATGCGGAAGAGGCGCCGCACGACGATGGCATGAAGGTTGTCGGCCCGGTGCGCGTGAGCGTGGCGCTGTACAACGTCTACCTGCAGGAAGCTGACGATCTGATCCGCCGCCTGGGCGTGGATTTCTCGGAATGGCGTCACGAAGGCCGCACGCCGCCGAGCGAGTTGGCACTGCGCGCCGCACACACGCTGCAAGGTAGCTCTGCCGTGGTCGAACTGGAGCCCGTGCGCCAGTTGGCTGATGCGCTGGAGCATGTGCTGCTGAACCTGAACAGCCGTCCGGTGGCGATGCACCCGGGCGACTTCCGTCTGCTCGACCAGGCGGTCGAACGCATGCGCGGCATGCTGCATCAGTTTGCCGCCAGTGTCTGGCCGGACGCCGACGAGCCGCTGCGTCGCGGTCTGGAGGAGCTGTGCGAGCGGGTGCTGGTGCGTCCGCGTCTGCCGCTGGAGCCGGCTCCGCAAGCCTTTGTCGAAATCGCACAGGCTGAGAACGAAACCGCTGGCTTGGCGGATGCCCCGGTCCTGACGCAACTCCAGCAGGCTCAGGATTTGGTGCAACTCGCGCCAGCCTATCAGGCGCCTGTGGCCGAGCCGGCTGTTGGTGAACTGGTTCGCCAGGCGCCGGCTGACGCGCTGGATCCGGCGCTGCTGGAAATCTTCCTGGAAGAGGCGCACGTCGCGCTGCCCGAACTCGGCCAGCACCTGCGCGCGTGGGAAGCCACGCCGCAAGACCGCGCCGCCTCCGGCCTGCTGCTGCGTAACCTGCACACGGTCAAGGGCAGCGCGCGCATGGCCGGTGCCATGACGCTGGGCCAGGCTGCGCACGAAATGGAAAGCGCCATCGAGAGCGGCCTGCGCCAGAACCGCGTGGACGACGCGCTGTTCCGCAAGCTCTACATGTGGTTCGACCGCATCCAGGCGCACGTCGATGCGCTGGGCTCGGGCAAGGTGCTGTCGCTGGATGCAGGCTTGGCCGAAGCAGCAGAGGCATTGCAGACGCAGGATGAAACTCAGGCAGTCCGCGGCGCGTCGATGCTGCCGGCCGTGGCCGCCACCACCAACGTTGACCTGACCGGCACGCGCAGCGCAGAGGCCGAGGCCCTGGAAGTGGCCGAACGCCAGCGCGCGATGGTGCGTGTGCAGGCGCGTGCGCTCGACTCGCTCATCAATGACGCCGGTGAGGTGGGTGCCGCGCGTGCGCGTCTGGAATCGGAAGTCGATGCGCTAAAGACCTACCTGTCGGAACTGAACGACAACGTGGCGCGTCTGCGCTCGCAGGTGCGCGAGATCGAAATCCAGGCCGAAACGCAGATGGAGTCGCGCATTGCCGATGCGCAAGCGCACGCCGAAGCGTTCGACCCGCTGGAGTTCGACCGCTTTACGCGCCTGCAGGAACTCACGCGGATGATGGCCGAGTCCGTCAACGACGTGGCAACCGTGCAGCAGAACTTGTTCCGCGGTTTCGATCAGGCTTCACTCGATCTGGAAACGCAGGCGCGCCTTACGCGTGGCCTGCAGCGCAGCCTGATGCGCGCGCGCATGGTGCAGTTCGATACCGTGGCTGATCGTCTGTATCGCGTGGCGCGCCAGGCCGCATCGGAAACCGGTAAGGAAGTTCGCCTGTTCATCAAGGGCGGTACGGTAGAACTGGACCGCAGCGTGCTGGACCGCATGGGCGGCCCGCTGGAGCACATGATCCGTAACGCTGTCGCGCACGGCATTGAATCTGCCGACGAACGCCGCGCTAAGGGCAAATCGCCTGCGGGTGAACTGACGCTGGAAGTGCAGCAGGAAGGCAACGAAGTCGTGCTGCACTTCGTGGACGACGGCGCCGGCCTGAATCTCGACCGCATCCGCGCCCGTGCACTGGAGCGTCAGCTTCTGGGGCCGGATGAAGAGGCCAGCGATGCGCGCCTCACCGAGATGATCTTCACGCCGGGCTTCTCCACCGCCGATCAGGTGTCGGAGTTGGCCGGCCGTGGCGTGGGCATGGACGTGGTGCGTGCCGAGACCGTGGCCCTGGGCGGCCGCATCTCGCTGCAGACCACGCCGGAAGTCGGCACGCGCTTCACCATCCACCTGCCGCTGACCACCGCCATTACGCAGGTGCTGCTGGTGCGTGTGGGCGAGCGTGTGTATGCGATCCCGTCGGGCATGATCGACCACGTGCAGCAGCTGCGTTCGCAGGCGCTGGCCGAGGCCTACAACGCTGCGGCGCTGCAACTGCCGACCGGCCCGGTGCCGTTCCATTACTTCGGCGCGTTGCTTGAAGAAGCGCAACCCGTGACGGGCGCGCGCAAGTACTCGCCCGCCGTGGTGGTGCGCAGCGGTGCGGACCGCGCAGCCGTGCACGTTGATGAAGTGATCGGCAACCGCGAAGTGGTGGTCAAGCACATCGGCCCGCACCTCGCACGTCTGGAAGGTATTGCCGGTGCGACCACGCTGGGTGACGGTGAGATCGTGCTGATCTACAACCCGGTGGTGCTTACGCAGCGCTTTGAGCGCGAAGTGGCCGCGCTGGGTTTGCCGCAGGCCGATCAGGAAACCACGGGCGCCGTGGCAGAGCTCTCGCGCAACGGCAACACCGACGCGGTGCCGGGCTTGGCTACCCAGCCGATCGTCATGGTGGTCGACGATTCGCTCACGGTGCGCAAGGTCACTCAGCGTCTGCTGACGCGTTCGGGTTACCAGGCCGTGCTCGCGCGCGACGGTGTGGACGCACTGCGTCAACTGCAGGAAGTCACGCCGGACGCGATGCTCGTCGACATCGAGATGCCGCACATGGACGGCTTCGACCTCACACGCAACGTGCGTGCGGACGAACGCATCGGCGCCACGCCGATCATCATGATCACCTCGCGCACGGCGGACAAACACCGCCGCTATGCTGCGGAGATCGGTGTGAACGTCTACCTGGGCAAGCCGTACAACGAAGAGGAGCTGCTGCAGCACCTGCGCAACCTGATCGGCGCGCGCGCGCCAGCGGGCAACGCAGGCTGACGCCACTTGAGGCAGACAGGATGACGGGCCGGTGCATACCGGCCCGTTGTCTTTGGTGCGTTACTCAGCGTCGTTTTTGCTCAGCGCGGCGGCTTCGGCGCCTGAAGTGCGATTGGCCTTTGTGACGGCGTAGCGGTCCAGCGTAGCCGCGCGCGCGCCAGCATGGTCGACGATGGGGTGTGGGTACGTCTCGCCAAGCACCACGCCCGCTTTCTTCAACACATCGGCCGGCGCCGTCCACGGTGCGTGGATGTATTTGTCGGGCAGCCCCGCAAGCTGTGGCAGGTACTTGCGGATGAAGCGGCCCTGCGGGTCGAACTTCTCCGACTGCGTGACCGGGTTGAAGATGCGGAACCACGGTTGCGCGTCGCACCCGCTGGAAGCGGCCCACTGCCAGCCACCGTTGTTGGCAGCGAAGTCGAAGTCGTTGAGCACGTCGGCAAAGTACTGTTCACCGCGACGCCAGTCGATGCCCAGGTCTTTGATGAGGAAGCTGGCCGCCACCATGCGCAGGCGGTTGTGCATGTAGCCGCTCTGGAAGATCTGCAGCATGGCGGCATCCACCAGCGGATAGCCGGTGCGTGCGGCCTTCCAGGCGTCGAAGCGTGTGTCGCCGGTCTCGCCGTCCACCCAGCGGATGCGATCGAACTCCGGGTGGAAAGAGGCGCCGTCCGCCAGGTCTGGGCGGTGGTGCAGGATCATGAAATAGAAGTCGCGCCAGATCAGCTCGGACAGCCACGTCGCCGCGCCACGGCTGCCGCGCAACATGGCGGCATGTGCGCGCGCTGCCAGCGTGCGGATCGACACCGTGCCGAAGCGCAGATGCGTTGACAGATAGCTGGGCCCGCGCACGGCAGGGAAGTCGCGGCGTGCGTGGTAGTCGTCCATGCGGTTTTCGAAATCATCGAGCAGCGTAGCGCCGCCCGACATGCCGGTGGGCAAGGCGATCTCCGCAAGGTCCGAACGCGCGAAGCCCATGGCTTCGAGCGAAGGCGTAGCCGGCGCGAGTGCATGCGGCGGCTTGGCCAGCGCGCCGAAGTAGGGTTCCGTCGGATACGCGCGCAGGTCGAACGGCGTGAGCGCGGCCAGCCAGGCATTCTTGTACGGGGTGAAGACGCCGTACGGCTTGCCTTGCCCGTTGAGCACCTCGTCGCGCTCGAAGATCACTTGGTCCTTGAAGTCGAACCACGCGCACGGCTGCTGGGCGAGTGCTTTGCGCACGGCCTCGTCACGGGCCTGCGCGGCTGGCTCTTCGTCGTGGTTGGCGAAGACGGCTTCGACGTTCAGCCTGCGCGCCAGATCGGGAATCGCGTGGCGCGGGTGATCGTGCATGACGATGAGCTCGCCGCCGGCTTCGCGCAGGGCGGTGCGCAGCTCCTCGATGGACGCGCGGATGAACTCGACGCGACGGTCTGCCCTGAGCCCGCGCGCGAGCAGTGCGTCCAGAATGTCGCGGTCGAACACGAACACGCAATAGACCTCGCGGCAGTGGCGCAGGGCATAATGCAGCGCCGCGTGGTCAAAGTGCCGCAGATCGCGTCGGAACCATACCAGTCCGCGCTGAAAATGCGTTCCGATGGCATAGGTCTGGCGTTTTCCGGTGGTGGGTGGCATCGGGCGAGGTCGGCTGTTTTAAAGATTGGCCGAGCGTATCGTAAATATGCCCGGTGAAACCCGGCAAAATCCGGCAAACCACGCCGCATTCCCTCTTCACGTTGTTGTCATGGCTGATTCTTCTGCTCGTCTTCCGCTGTATCGCATTCTGCAATCCCAGGGTTTCGGCACGCGCCGCTATTGCAAGGACCTCGTGCTCGCGGGGCTGGTGTTCATCAACGACGTCGAGATGGAAGACCCCGACGCGCTGGTCGATACCGCCGGCCTGGTGCTCGACGTGGACGGCGAGCGCTGGACGTACCACGCCCGTGCCTACCTGATGATCAACAAGCCGGCCGGCGTGGAGTGCTCGCAAAAGCCGAAGCACCATCCGAGCGTGTACTCGCTGCTGCCGGTGCCGCTGCGCGAGCGCGGCGTGCAGTGCGTGGGCCGTCTCGACCAGGACACCACGGGGCTGCTGCTGCTCACCGACGACGGCCAGTTCGTCCACACGCTCACTAGCCCGCGCCACCAGGTGCCCAAGGTGTACGAAATCACCACCGCCGAGCCGGTGACCGACGCGCAGGTTGCCCAGTTGTGTGCCGGCGTGCTGCTGGACGATGAGGATGAAAACGTCACCGCCGCCTGGGCCGAGCGTGTGGACACGCATCACCTGCGCATGGCGCTCACGCAGGGCAAATACCACCAGGTGAAACGCATGGTGGCTGCGGCCGGCAACCATGTGACCGGGCTGCACCGGAGCGCCATCGGCGGGCTGTCGCTGGGCGACGATCTCGCGCCGGGCGAATGGCGCTGGCTGGACGCTGCCGACATCGAGGCACTCAACACCACGCCGGAGCGTCAGAGCACCCCGAGTGCGTGAGCCACCACAAAATCCTTACCCCCAAAGCAGGCTCCTCCAAATGAAAGGGGCGACGGCCGGGGGCTTTTGGTAAACTAATCGTATGGCCCTGCCGGACGCACCTATCAATCTCACGAATCAGTTCCTGATCGCTATGCCCGGCATGGCGGACTCCACGTTTTCGGGCACGGTGGTGTACATGTGCGAGCACAACGAGCGCGGCGCGCTCGGCCTCGTCATCAACCGCCCCATCGACATCGACTTGGCGACGCTGTTCGACAAGATCGATCTCAAGCTCGAAATCCACCCCCTCGCAGAACAGCCCGTGTATTACGGCGGCCCGGTGCAGACCGAGCGCGGCTTTGTGCTGCATGACGCCACGGGCGCGTATTCGTCGTCACTGGCGGTGCCGGGCGGGCTGGAAATGACCACTTCGAAGGATGTGCTGGAAGCCGTCGCCCAGGGCGGCGGGCCGCAGCGCTTCATCCTGACCCTCGGGTATGCCGGCTGGAGTGCCGGCCAGCTGGAAGACGAACTCAGCCGCAATGGCTGGCTGACCGTCCAGGCGGATCCCGAAATCATTTTCAGTGTGCCCGCCGAAGCGCGGTTTGCCGCCGCGTTGAATCTGCTCGGCATCAACCCCGCCATGCTGTCGGGCGAGGCAGGGCATGCCTGAGCCGGCGCGTCCGGTACTCGCCTCCGTGCCTGCTGAAGGCACCTTGCTGGCATTCGATTACGGCGAAAAACGCATCGGTGTGGCGCTGGGCAATACGATTTCACGCTCGGCCCGGGCGCTGGAAACCATACCCAACCGCTCGGTCGATTTTCGCTTCGAGCAGATCACGCGCTTGATCAAGGAGTGGCAGCCAGTTGGCTTCGTGGTCGGCATGCCTGTCCACCCCGATGGCGACGAGCAACCGATGATCAAGCTCGCCAAGCGCTTCGGCAATCAATTGCATGGCCGCTATGGCCTGCCGGTCACCTGGGTGGACGAGCGCTATTCCTCGATCGCCGCGCAGGATGCCGGTGCCTCCGACGATGTACTCGACGCTGAAGCCGCGTGCATCATCCTCCAACAGTTCTTCGACGAATCACACGCATGACATCGCAACAGATCGATGCCGAGGCGCTGTACCAGAGCCTCGTCGCACAACTGCGCACACGGATGGCCGAGGGCCATGCCTGGTCGGTGGCCGGAATCGTCAGCGGCGGCGCTTGGATCGCCAAGCGCTTGGCGCATGACCTGGGCCTGCCGGAATACGGCGTCGTCAACGTCGCCATGCACCGCGACGATTACGCCAAGAAGGGCCTGCACGCCAAGGCTCAGCCGACCACGCTGCCGTTCGACGTGAACGAGCGCCGAATCCTGCTGGTGGACGACGTGCTGGCCAGCGGCCGCACCATCCGCGCGGCCATCAACGAGCTGTTCGACTACGGCCGCCCGGCTGCGGTGGAGCTGGCCGTGCTGGTCGACCGCGGCGAGCGCCAATTGCCAGTCGCCCCCGATTACATCGGTGAGCGCATCACGCTGCCCGCCAACGAATCGCTTGTGCTGAGCGAATCGGGCGAGGGCGCAGCCGCGCGCTTCACCTTCACGCGCGAGCCCAAGGGTGCCTGAGCCGACGCGCCGCATTGCTTCTGTTTTGTCCTGATCTGACCTCGTCGCCTTTCGTTTCTCCATGCCCAAGACTTTCGCCAACCCGCAGCTCACGAAAAACGGCGAGCTCAAGCACCTGCTGTCGATCGAGGGGCTGTCGCGCGACATCCTCACGCACGTGCTGGACACCGCGCAGCAGTTCGTCTCCGTATCGGATTCCGACCGCGAGGTGAAGAAGGTGCCGCTGCTGCGCGGCAAGAGCGTGTTCAACCTGTTCTTCGAGAACTCCACGCGCACGCGCACCACGTTCGAGATCGCGGCCAAGCGGCTGTCGGCGGACGTGATCAACCTGAACATCAACGCGTCGTCCACCAGCAAGGGTGAGTCGCTGCTCGATACGATCAACAACCTGTCGGCCATGCAGGCGGACATGTTTGTTGTGCGCCATGCCAGCTCGGGCGCGCCGTACCTGATCGCCGAGCACGTCGCACCGCACGTGCACGTGATCAACGCGGGCGATGGCCGCCATGCGCACCCCACGCAGGGGCTGCTCGACATGTTCACCATCCGCCACTACAAAAAGGATTTCTCCAACCTGACGGTGGCGATCGTCGGTGACATCCTGCACTCGCGCGTGGCGCGTTCCGACATCCATGCGCTGACGACGCTGGGCTGCGCCGAAGTGCGTGCCATCGGCCCGCGCACGCTGCTGCCGGGCGGCCTGGAGCACATGGGTGTGCGCGTCTTCCACAACATGGAAGAGGGCCTGAAGGGTGTGGACGTGGTCATCATGCTGCGCCTGCAAAACGAGCGTATGAGCGGCGCGCTGCTGCCCTCCGCGCAGGAATACTTCAAGGCGTACGGCTTGACGCAGGAGCGCCTGGCGCTGGCCAAGCCCGACGCCATCGTCATGCACCCGGGCCCGATGAACCGCGGCGTGGAGATCGACTCCGCCGTGGCCGATGGCGTGCAATCGGTGATCCTGAACCAGGTGACGTTCGGCATCGCCGTGCGCATGGCCGTGATGGGCATTGTTGCCGGCAACAACGACTAAGAAGACCGATGAAACTGCATATCAAGGGCGGCCGCCTGATCGACCCGGCCAACGGCATCGACGCACAACAGGATCTGTACATCGCTGCGGGCAAGGTGGTCGGTGTCGGCCACGCGCCGGCGGATTTCCACGCCAACAAGACGGTCGACGCGACGGGCCTGATCGTCAGCCCGGGCTTTATCGACCTGTCTGCGCGCTTGCGCGAGCCGGGTTTCGAATACAAGGCGACACTCGAATCGGAAATGGCCGCGGCCATGGCCGGTGGTGTGACCTCGCTGGTGTGCCCGCCGGATACCGACCCCGTGCTGGATGAGCCCGGTCTGGTCGAGATGCTCAAGTTCCGCGCGCGTAACCTGAACCAGGCGCATGTGTATCCGCTGGGCGCGCTTACCGTTGGCCTGAAGGGCGCGGTGCTGACCGAGATGGCCGAGCTGACCGAATCGGGCTGCGTTGGCTTCTCGCAGACCGATGCGCCGATGGCCGATACGCAGGTGCTGATGCGCGCGCTGCAGTACGCGCGCACCTTCGGCTTTACCGTCTGGCTGCGCCCCGAAGATCCATACCTGGGCAAGGGCGGCGTGGCGGCAAGCGGCCCGCTGGCTTCCCGCATGGGCCTCTCCGGCGTGCCCGTGATTGCCGAAACCGTGCGCCTGCACACCATCTTTGAGTTGATGCGCGCCACTGGCGCACGCGTGCACCTGTGCCGCCTGTCGTCCGCCGCTGGCCTTGAGCTGGTACGCAGCGCCAAGGCAGAGGGCCTGGCGGTCACGTGCGACGTGAACGTCCACCATATCTCGCTGACCGATGTCGACATCGGCTACTTCAATTCACAGATGCGCTTTGTGCCGCCGCTGCGCTCGGGCCGCGACCGCGACGGCATCGTGCGCGCCCTGGCCGATGGCACGATCGACGCCATCTGCTCCGATCACACGCCCGTGGACGACGACGAGAAGCTGCTGCCGTTTGCCGAGGCCACGCCTGGCGCGACCGGCCTCGAGACCCTGCTGCCGCTGACACTGCGCTGGGCCGCTGAGCACAAGGTCGAGTTGCCGAAGGCGCTGGCACGTATCACCAGCGAACCGGCGCGTGTGCTGGGTCTACAAGCGGGCTCGTTGGAGGTCGGTGCGATGGCCGACGTGTGCGTGTTCGATCCGGACGCCACCTGGAAGGTCGAGCCGCGCAGCCTGCGCAGCCAGGGCAAGAACTCGCCGTACCTGGGTTATGAACTGGCCGGTCGCGTGCGTGCCACGCTGGTTGCGGGCCATCTGGCCTATGACGGGCATTGATCAGCGCGCGGAAGGCGCACCCGCCGAGGTAAGCACGCCGCAGCGCAAGCACCTGCTGCGCAAGCTGCGGCTGCTTGTGCATCTGGCCGAAGGCCTCACCACGTGCGCTCTGCTGTTCTGGTGGGTGCGTCCGCACACCAAGCAGGCGCTGATTCAACGCTGGTCGCGCAAGCTGCTGGCGCTGTTCCGCGTCTCGCTTGTCGTGCATGGCGAGCTGGTCGAGGGCAAGGACCTGGCGGGTTCGATGCTGGTGTCCAACCACGTGTCGTGGATCGACATCTACGCAATCAACAGTTGGTACCCGCCGCGTTTTGTTGCGAAATCGGAGATTCGCAGCTGGCCCGTGATCGGTTGGTTGTGTGCGCAGACTGGCGTGCTGTTTGTCGAGCGCGCGCGCAAGCGGGACGCGCACCGCATCATGCACGTGATTGCCGATGCACTGCGCCGAGGGGATGCGATCTGTGTGTTTCCTGAGGGGACGACGTCGGACGGGCTGCAACTGCTGCCGTTCCACGCCAACCTGTTCCAGGCACCGGTGACCGCCGCCGCGCCGATCCGCCCCGTGGCATTGCGCTATCGCATTGCCGCCACCGGCGAGTTGACGACCATTCCCGCGTACATTGGCGATCTGTCGATGATGGATACGATCAACGCCATCCTGAACGGGCCACCGCTGGTGGTTGAGGTACTGGTGGGCGACACCGTGGCCCCAGAGATGGACCGCCGTTCACTGGCCGCGCACAGCCAGGATGCTGTCGCGGCACTGATCGAACGCGCAGGCTAGGCTGCATTAGATTTTTTCTTGTGGGCGAGCGGGTCTTGCGCCTGCTCGCACGCGACCTGCACCACATCGCGCCCGGCTGGTGCCAGCGAAAGTTTCGCCGCTGACAGCTTCCCGCCCCACACGCATCCCGTGTCCAGGCCGATCAGGTCATCGCGCATGACCAAACCACGCGTGGACCAATGCCCGAAAACGATCGGCGTGCCGCGTGTACGGCGGCCGGGCACGTCGAACCACGGCATGTGGCCGTCAGGCGCACCGTCGGCGTCTGTCGTTTCGAACTCCATCGAGCCGTCGAGCGTGCAGAAGCGCAGGCGGGTGAGGGCGTTGATCGTCAGGCGAAGGCGGTCCATGCCGACGAGATCGTTGCTCCACTTGGCTGGATGGTTGCCAAACGCGTCGGCCAGGAAGGTCTTCCAGTGTGCGCTGCGCAACTCGCGCTCGACGGCGCCGGCCAGTTCCAGCACGTCGCCGGTTGTCCATTGCGGCAGCACGCCGGCGTGCACCATCAGGAAGCCATTCTCGAAGATGGCGAGCGGCTGGTGTCGCAGCCAGGTGATGAGCTGATCGCTATCGGGTGCGGCAAGAATTTCGGCGATGGTGTCGCGCTTGCCCGGCTTGCGTACGCCGGCGGCGACCGCTAGCAGGTGGATATCGTGGTTGCCGAGGACGGTGCGGGCGCGGCCAGTCTCGCAAAGCGCGATGACCTGGCGCAGCGTGCTGAGAGAGTCGGGGCCGCGGTTGATGAGGTCGCCGACAAAGCGTAGCGGGGCGTTGGCAGGCAGGGCAGCCAGGAGGGACTGGAGGGGGGCGCAGCAGCCTTGGAGGTCGCCAATGGCGTGAAGGGGGGGTGACGCGACTGTCATATGAGATGAAAGGGGGCACGTCCCTGACGGATGCAGTGTCCATCGTTCAGGTTACGGCGTGCTAAAAAAGATCCCTTTGCTTGGCGGGGCTTTCCCTAGGGTCGGATAGAATACGCGACTTCTCTTCACAATCATGAATTGGCCCTCCAAAGCTGACGCATGGGCTGACCAACGCGCATGCTGGCAGGCAGCGGCAAGGAGCATTGAGTTTTGTCCCACATTCTCGTGACCGGCGGTGCTGGCTTCATCGGCGGCAACTTTGTTCTGAACTGGTTAGCGAATTCTGACGCAGATGGCGTTGTCAACGTTGATAAGTTGACTTATGCCGGTAACCGCAAGACGTTGGCGCCGGTCGAGAGCGATCCGCGCCACATTTTTTCCCAGACAGACATTTGCGATCGCGCAGCACTGGATGACTTGTTCTCCAAGTACAAGCCGCGCGCAGTGGTGCACTTTGCTGCGGAAAGCCATGTGGACCGGTCAATTCACGGCCCAGGCGAATTTGTTCAGACGAATATCGTCGGCACATTCACCCTGCTGGAAGCGGCGCGCGGCTACTGGAATGAGCTTGATGCAAAAGCCAAGGAGGCATTCCGATTCCTGCACGTTTCGACCGATGAAGTGTTCGGTTCTCTCGGCCCCAACGATCCGCAGTTCTCGGAAACCACCCCGTATGCGCCGAATAGTCCCTATTCGGCATCCAAGGCTGCGTCCGACCATCTTGTGCGCGCGTACCACCACACATACGGGCTACCAGCCCTGACGACCAACTGCTCGAATAATTACGGCCCGTATCATTTTCCCGAAAAGCTGATTCCGTTGATGATCGCGAACGCTCTTGGAGGAAAGCCGTTGCCGGTCTATGGCGACGGGCAGAACGTGCGTGACTGGCTGTACGTCGGTGATCATTGCGCCGCCATTCGTGAGGTGCTGGCGCGAGGCCGGTTGGGCGATACCTACAACATCGGCGGTTGGAATGAGAAGACCAACCTTGAAGTCGTGCATACGCTGTGCGACCTGCTGGACCAGCTCAAGCCGAAGGTAGCCGGTTCGTATCGTGACCAGATTACTTTCGTGAAGGATCGCCCTGGTCACGATCGTCGATATGCGATCGATGCGCGTAAGCTGGAGCGCGAACTGGACTGGAAGCCTGCGGAAACATTTGAGACGGGATTGCGCAAGACGGTCCAGTGGTATCTGGATAACCAGACCTGGGTGGACGATGTCATGTCCGGGGAGTATCGGAACTGGGTGGCGAAGCAATATGCAGCATAGTTCGCGCGCTGTTCCTAGGCTCCTTGTAACGGGCAGCAATGGCCAAGTCGGTTTCGAACTTCGCCGCAGTCTTGCTCCGTTGGGTGAGGTCATCGCGCTTGATCGCACCACATGCGACCTGTTACGGCCTGAAGCGTTACGCAGGCTAGTACGTGAGCATCGTCCAGATGTGATCGTCAATTCCGCGGCCTATACAGCGGTGGACAAGGCGGAGAGCGATGCGGACACTGCATTTGCCGTGAACGGCACTGCTGTCGGTGCACTCGCTGAAGAAGCGTGCGAGCTTGGCAGCCTTCTGGTGCACTACAGCACGGACTACGTCTTTGATGGCACCAAGGACGAACCCTATGTCGAAACCGACGCGGTCAATCCACGGTCCGTCTATGGCAAGAGCAAGCTTGCTGGCGAGCAGGTGATTGCTGAGTCGGGCGCTGACGCATTGGTCCTACGCACCTGCTGGGTGGCCGGCGCACATGGCGGGAACTTTGCCAAGACGATGTTGAAGCTGGGGGGCGAACGAGAAAGCTTGCGCGTGATTGCTGATCAGTTCGGCGCGCCCACTACCGCCGCGCTGATTGCGGATGTGACCGCGCAGATCATCGCACGATCGTGGCTGGCAGCAGATCGCACCAAGTTTCCTAGCGGTGTCTACCACTTGGCAGCAGATGGCGAGACGACTTGGCATGGTTATGCCATTGAGGTACTCCGCTACGCGGCGGAGCGAGGCATGAAGTTGAAGGCTTCCCCGGAAACGACTGTCGCGATTCCAGCGACAGAGTACCCGCTACCGGCTCCGAGGCCTGCCAATTCTCGTCTTAATACGAGCAAGTTGCGTGAGACCTTCGGAATCCACCTGCCCGACTGGCGACAAGGCCTCCATTTTCTGCTGGACCAGATCCTCTGAACCTCTTCATCTATGCGCAAAGGTATCATTCTGGCCGGGGGGTCCGGCACGCGTTTGTACCCGATTACTCGATCGGTATCCAAGCAGTTGCTGCCGGTTTACGACAAACCGATGATCTACTATCCGCTATCCACGCTGATGTTGGCGGGGATTCGCGATATTTTGGTCATTTCCACTCCTGAAGACACACCACGTTTTGCCGAGATGCTTGGCGATGGCGGCAAGTGGGGGCTCAATCTCCAGTACGCGGTGCAACCATCTCCCGACGGCTTGGCGCAAGCTTTCATCATCGGCCGTGACTTTGTTGGCAATGATCCTTCAACATTGATTCTGGGCGATAACATCTTTCACGGACATGACCTCGTCAGTCAACTGACACGTTCCGCAGCGCAAACGGACGGGGCGACAGTTTTTGCGTATCACGTTCACGACCCCGAGCGCTACGGGGTAGTCGAATTTGACGAGAGCTTTCGTGCGCTATCTCTTGAGGAAAAACCGGCAAAGCCGCGCTCGCATTACGCTGTGACAGGCCTCTATTTCTACGATAACCAAGTCTGCGATATCGCGGCAGATATCAAGCCTTCCCACCGTGGTGAGCTTGAGATCACGGATGTCAACAAGCGATATCTCGCCCAGGGGCAGCTTGAAGTGGAAATCATGGGGCGAGGATACGCGTGGCTGGATACCGGTACGCACGATTCTCTTTTGGAGGCTGCTAGCTTCATCGCGACGCTGCAAAATCGCCAGGGGTTGATGGTGGCATGCCCGGAAGAGATCGCCTATCGCAGCCAGTGGATTGACGCAGACCAGGTGGCGGCACTGGCCCGACCTCTGGCTAAGAACGGCTACGGTCAGTATCTACAGCGCATCATTTCGGAAGCCATCAAATGAGTCTGAAGATCACGCACACGGAGATTCCTGAGGTTTTGATTCTTGAACCCAAGGTGTTTGGGGATGCCCGTGGCTTCTTCCTCGAGAGTTTCAATCAGAACGCTTTCATCAGTGCGGCTGGTTTGAATCTCAGTTTCGTCCAAGACAACCATAGCCGGAGCAGTACGGGGGTATTGCGAGGACTGCACTATCAGATTACGCGGCCGCAAGGCAAGCTGGTGCGCGTCGTTAGTGGTGCTGTCTTTGATGTTGCAGTGGATCTTCGGAAACGCTCACCGACGTTCGCAAAATGGGTTGGTGTTGAGTTGACAGCGGAAAACCACAAACAGTTGTGGGTTCCGCCGGGGTTTGCACATGGTTTCCTTGTTCTGAGTGAGTCCGCGGATTTTCTATATAAAACGACGGATTACTATGCGCCTCAACACGAGCGCTGCATTAAATGGGATGACCCACGCATTGGTATCCAATGGCCAGATATTGGATGCTCGCCGGTACTGTCGATCAAGGATCAACAGGGCGCGGCTCTGGCAGTTGCAGAGGTCTACGACTGAATATGTCGCTGCCTCGGAGAAACGTAAGATTTCTCGCCTGGGTCTCTGAGTTCGTCTATTTCTTAGCTCTTTTTTTATGAATCTGAATCAAGCAAAGATTGCCGTTATTGGTCTCGGTTATGTTGGTCTGCCTTTGGCCGTGGAATTCGGCAAGAAACGCCCTGTCGTCGGGTTTGACATCGACCCGACGCGTGTCGCAGAGCTACAGTCAGGTCAGGACGAGACCCTTGAAGTCAGTGCAGAAGAGCTGAAGACAGCAAGCCAACTCAGCTATAGCTGTACTTTGGACGATTTGCGGTCCTGCGAGATTTTCATCGTAACGGTGCCCACTCCGGTGGACAAGGCCAACCGGCCGGATGTAACTCCGTTGATCAAGGCCAGCGAAACTGTTGGGAAGGTCATGCCCCAGAATGCGGTCGTGATTTATGAATCCACGGTTTATCCCGGTGCAACGGAAGAGGTGTGCGTTCCGGTGCTGGAACGTGTGAGTGGAAAGAAGTTCAACACAGACTTCTTCTGTGGCTATAGCCCGGAACGTATCAATCCGGGTGATAAGGAGCACCGTCTACCGACGATCAAGAAAGTGACCAGCGGCAGCACGCATGAGGTCGCGGATGCGGTGGATGCGCTCTACAGCCAGATCATCACCGCCGGTACCCACAAGGCGAGCAGCATCAAGGTGGCCGAGGCTGCGAAAGTCATCGAGAACACGCAACGTGACCTCAATATCGCTCTGATGAACGAGTTGAGCTTGATCTTCCATCGCTTGGAGATCGATACGTTGGAAGTTCTGGAGGCAGCGGGCACGAAGTGGAACTTCCTACCGTTCCGTCCTGGTCTTGTTGGCGGCCATTGCATCGGTGTTGATCCCTACTACCTCACTCACAAGGCGCAGGAGGTCGGCTATCACCCGGAGGTCATCCTGGCTGGTCGGCGCATTAACGACAACATGGCGGGTCATGTCGCAGACGAGACCGTCAAGCTAATGCTGCGCAAGAACTTGCCGGTGCTGGGTAGCAGGATTCTGGTGTTGGGTCTGACGTTTAAGGAGAACTGCCCTGACGTCCGCAACACCAAAGTTGTGGACATCGTAAGCACCTTGCAGCGATATAACGCGCAAGTGGACGTTTACGACCCATGGATCAATCTGGGCGATGCACAGCATGAATATGGTCTGACGTGCCTGGCAGAGCTGCCGCCTCCGGGAGAATACGCCGCAATAGTGTTGGCGGTGGGGCATCGTGAGTTCATTGCGATGGGCGAGTTGGGTATCAGGGCGCTCGGCGTACCGGAAGCGGTGCTGTTCGATGTGAAGGGCATCCTGCCCAACGGGGCTGCGGACGCCCGTCTATAAGCAAAAGAAAACCCTGGCAACTGGCACTGTTCGAAAATGACCGCGTACGAGACTCTGAAAGTCCAATTGAGCAACGAACCGCACACCTGGTTGGTGACAGGTGTGGCTGGATTTATCGGTAGCAATTTGTTGGAAACTTTGCTGCGGCTGAACCAGCGCGTGGTTGGGCTGGACAATTTTGCGACTGGACATCAACACAATCTCGATGAAGTCCGCTCGCTTGTCAGCCCCGAGCAATGGACGAACTTCCGTTTCGTCGAAGGCGACATTCGCAATCTCGAAGATTGCCGGAAGGCTATGCTGTTCGATAGCGAAGGTCCGGCAGGTTCGCTTGCAGTGGAGTATGTGTTGCACCAGGCTGCACTGGGGTCGGTTCCCCGCAGTCTGGCAGATCCCATCACCACGAACGAGACCAATATCTCGGGCTTCCTCAACATGCTGGTTGCAGCGCGTGATGCACAGGTTAAGCGGTTCGTTTACGCAGCTAGCAGCAGCACCTACGGTGATCATCCGGGGCTACCAAAGGTTGAGGATCGCATTGGCAAGCCGCTCAGTCCGTATGCGGTAACGAAATACGTCAATGAACTTTACGCTGACGTGTTTGGGCGTACCTATGGCTTGGGCACTGTTGGCCTGCGATATTTCAATGTTTTCGGACCGCGGCAGGATCCCAATGGTGCCTATGCGGCCGTTATCCCGAAATGGATTGCCGCCCTTTTAAAAGGCGAGACTGTTTACATAAATGGCGATGGGGAAACTAGCCGGGATTTTTGTTACGTCGCTAATGCTGTTCAAGCAAATTTGCTGGCCGCGACCCTGAGCAATTCAGAGGGAGTCAATCAGGTGTACAACGTCGCCGTGGGTGACAGGACGACACTAAATGGGTTGTTCTCCTTGCTGCGCGATGGTTTGGTTCCCTATGGGGCAATAAAAGATATTGAGCCGGTCCATCGCGAATTTCGGAGTGGTGACGTTCGGCATAGCCAGGCGGACATAGCAAAAGCGCGACAGTTCCTGGGATATGCGCCTACGCATCGAATTGATCAAGGTGTTGGAGAGGCTGTCAACTGGTACGTGCGTACAGTTGGAAGCCAAAAATAGTCACCCCTCCACTTGGTGGAAAGTTTGTTCATCCCGAGATGATGCACTCACTCGAGGACATGGGATCAAGCGAACTTGGGTGTATTTTTTGATGTTTTGATAAGGCATCAAATCAGTAGTTTCTGTTTATGCGCATTTCTCATATATCTTGGAATCTAGTAGGGCTGGGTGTGCCTTTGCTGATTGCTGCGGTTACCGTACCGCATCTGCTGTCAGCGTTGGGCGGTCAACGCTTCGGCTTGCTGACGCTGGCATGGGGGTTGATTGGATATGCCAGCGCGCTTGATTTTGGCGTGGGGCGGGCGGCAACTCATCAGATTGCTGAGCTGCGTGGTACCTCTGACGCTGAAGAGCATGACAAGATGGCGATTGTCCTGAGTACCGCGGTCAATGTGACAATGGTCACTGGAGGGGGCGCGGCGTTGTGCATCGTTGGATCTCTCTTGTTCGGTGTGGACGCTTTCATTAAAGCAGATCAAGTCTCTGCGCAAGAAATTAGATTATCTATTGTTCTTCTTGCCGTAGCTCTGCCATTGCAGGCTATCAGTGCGGCGTATCGAGGTGTCAACGAAGCATTTCTTCAGTTTCGTGGGGTTAGTGTTGTGCGAATCTTGTTAGGGGGGGCCAATTTCGGCTTTCCATTCTTGATCGCGCTGTTTACGCAGAAAATGTATTGGTTGGTCACGAGTCTCGTGGTGTCGCGAGGAATCGCCCTATTCGTTTACAGATATCTTGCTCACCAGTGCATGGACCAGGTTGTTGATGGTCGACGGGCAAAATTCTCCAAAGCGGTGGCAAAGCGTCTTATTAAATTTGGTGGGTGGTTCACTTTAAGTAGTGTATTGAATCCCATTGTGGCCGCAGCTGATCGCTTCTATATCGCATCACTGATTTCCGCCACCGTTGTTGCGACCTACGTTATTCCATATGAGATGGTCGCGCAAAGCCTGATATTGGTCGGGGCTGTGACAACCGTCATCTTTCCTTTTCTGAGTCAGATAAGAGCGAGTGATCCCGTCCGGGCAAAGAAAATGTTCTTCCGGGCGCTGACGGGTTCGGCTGTCGCCATGGGCATTGTTGCGCTTGGGATCTGGTTCTTGGGAGGGATGGTTCTCAATATTTGGCTGGGTTCTTCAATTTCAGAGCAGTCTAGAGATATTGTTCGTATATTGAGTTTGGGCCTTGTTCCATACGCGCTGGGTACTATGTGTGTTGCACAGTTGCACTCGATGGGAAGGACTGACTGGACAGCGAAGCTGAATATTGTTGAGTTCCCACTGTTTTTGGCCTTGATTTTTTATTCAATAAAGAATTTTGGCTTGATTGGCGCCGCCTGGGCATGGGTTTTGCGCGTCATGATCGATGCGGCATTTCTTCTTTTTGCCTCGATGAAGAGTAGGTGAGCCGCGTGATGTGGAACTTGCTATTGATACCGTCGGTGTATGGCGCTCTTGTGTGGGTGGGGTTGCTGTCGTTGATGACGTTTGATTTGGTGCCTCTCAATATTACAAGTGAAGCGACTTCAGTTTTCCTTTATGTTGTGCTTTGCTTTCTTGTTTCATCTGCGGCTTTTTTTCGTGACTATGCTGCAGTGAATATTTTAAAATTCGGGGTGAGTATAAAGTCAGATGGCCTTGATAGGTTTTTCTTCTGGGTTTTTACCGTCATCGGATTTTTTGGGCTGTATCTTTATATCCTTGATTTTTCAAGTAATTTTGGTGGATTGGCTGGATTTTTCGAGGTTTTCTTTTCCAATCCGTTGGAGATTCGGGCGCTCGCGACAGAGGTTGTGTCACTCGGATTTCAGGTGTCGTATTTTAGTTGGATTTCCGTCTTTTATTGTGTGGCCTATTTGGTGCTTGGCGATGCTCGGTTGCGCCCGAATATTTTTTTGCTGATTTTGGTGGGCGGCATCGGGTTCTTTTTGAATCTCTTGTTTATTGACAGAACTCGGCCGACGATACTTTTCTTGGTGTGCTTGCTTTCTGTTGGGATAATAAGGTTCTCTCGCATGAAAAATCCAATGAGATTTTATGTGAGTGTCTTTGCGGGGCCACTTCTGATTTTTTTTGTGCAAGCGCTGTATACTGGAAAATATGATTCTGAGGGCGGTCTGTTTGGTAATTTCTTGGCATATGTGCTTGGTGGGTTTGGTTACTTCTCCTCCTTGCTTGGTGATGTGACTCCGGACTACTCCCTGGTGAGAATTTTCTATCCTCTATCTAAGTTGATGGAGTCTGCTGGTTTGTTGGACTCGGTTCCCGCGCAGATATTGGATTTTAGGGAGGTCCCATTTTTTACCAATGTCGGGACGTTTCTTGAGCCACTCTTGTCGGATGGTGGGATATGGCTTGTGATTGTCGGCGTCCCTCTGCTTGTTTTTTCGATTGATTTGATGGCTTTGCGTGCATTACGTGATCGGTCAATCATGGGATTGTTTATTTGGGCGAATATGGTTTTGGTTGCCTTGTTTAGTTTTTTTGTCCCAAAATATAATGCCACGCAAATTTATTTGTTTGTTTCTATTTATTTTGCTGGGCAATTCATTCGGTCGATGAGATTTGGTCGAGGTGGCGGGTGAGCGCTTTGAGAGTTCTCGTCTTGATGCGGTATGGGAGATTGGGTGCGTCATCCCGTCTGCGGATGGTGCAATATATTCCTTGGTTGGAGCGAGAGGATATTGGCGTTTCGACGCAGGAGTTTTTTTCCGATGCGATGCTTAATAATAGGTATCGGAACGGTCGATACGGTTATGGTGCGTTGATCGACGTATATTGGAAACGGATTTGTGCTTTGGTTTGCGGTCGCGGGAAGGGACTATTGTGGATCGAGAAGGAGGCACTCCCGTGGTTTCCCGCTTGGATTGAGCGCATCCTACTCGGTCATGTCCCATACGTGCTCGACTACGACGATGCCTTGTTTCATAACTACGACCTTCATTCGTCCCGTGTGGTCAGGGCGATGTTGGGCAGGCGAATCGATACGCTCATGCGGGGAGCTCGGCTTGTGATTGCTGGTAACGACTATTTGGCGCAACGGGCCCGACAAGCCGGTGCTCGTTGGGTCGAGATTGTGCCGACAGTGATCGATTTGAATCGGTACTACGTACGGAACTCAAGTCTGAGTTCCGACTTGCTGCGAATCGTTTGGGTCGGCTCCCCCTCGACGGTGCAGTATTTGCGCTTAATCGAGACAGCTCTCGTGACCCTGGGGCGGCAGGTCCGCTTCACATTGCGGGTGGTGGGCGCCGAGATATCGATGCCGGGTGTTGATATTGAATGTTTGCCTTGGAGTGAAAATTCCGAAGTGGCTTCGATTACCGAATGCGATATCGGCATCATGCCGTTGACTGACTCGCCATGGGAACGTGGCAAGTGCGGATATAAGTTGATTCAATATATGGCTTGTGGCTTGCCCGTAGTGGCGTCCCCGGTTGGCGTGAACTCGCAGATTGTGCGGGACGGCGAGAATGGTTTTCTTGCCGATACCCCCGAGGCGTGGGAGCGCGCACTGGGGCAACTGTTGCACCAAGCTTCATCGCGTGAGTGCATGGGGCGTGCTGGTCGCTCACGCGTTGAGGAGGAATATTGTGTGCAGCGGGTCGCGCCACGGCTGGCCACGCTGCTAAAGCAAGCGGGGGCTCGCTGATATGTGCGGAATTACGGGATTCCTGGGCGGAAGACAACAGGGCGCGGGCGAACGCGCTGCCCTCGTTGAGGCAATGGCCAACAGGATTCGCCATCGTGGTCCTGATGACAGCGGAGCGTGGTGCGAGGAAGGGATTCCGCTTGCCTTGGGCCATCGCCGGCTCGCCATTGTGGATCTGTCCGCAGCTGGCCACCAACCGATGATGTCTGGTGAAGGTCGCTATGTCATCGTCTTCAATGGCGAGATATACAACCATTTGGACATCCGGGCAGAACTGCAGCGCAGTGGTCATGCGGTCCAGTGGCGAGGGCATTCGGACACGGAGACGTTGCTGGCGGGCTTCGATATCTGGGGGGTCGATGCGACCGTCTCGCGGGCTGTCGGCATGTTCGCGTTCGCTCTATGGGACAGGCAAGCGCGAGCACTGACGCTAGGGCGTGATCGCCTTGGGGAGAAGCCTCTTTACTATGGCTGGCAAGGTAGTGGAGAGGCGCGCGCGTTTCTGTTTGGTTCCGAGTTGAAGGCACTGCAAGCGCATCCGGTCTTTGAGCGGCGAATCGATCGCGACGCACTGTGCCTGTTCATGCGCTACAACAATGTTGCCGGCACCGCCTCGATCTATGAGGGGATTCAGAAGCTATCGCCGGGCCATTTGCTCACCGTGTCACTCGATGCGCGCGACCCGGTGGAGCGGGCGTACTGGTCGGGTGCCGAGATAGCTCTGCAAGGCGTTAATCAACCGTTCTCCGGCAGTCTCACGCAAGCGGTAGATGCGTTGGACCAGCTGCTTCGGAGTGCCATTCGCCAGCAGATGATGGCGGACGTGCCGCTTGGCGCCTTTTTGTCCGGGGGCGTCGACTCGTCCACGATCGTGGCGTTGATGCAGGCACAGTCGATGCGCCCGGTGAAGACGTTCTCGATAGGTTTCCACGACGATATCTATAACGAGGCCGAGCATGCCAAGGCGGTGGCCAGCCACCTCGGGACGGAGCACACGGAGTTGTATGTGACGGCTGAGCAGGCGATGGCGGTCATCCCGAAGTTGCCAACGCTTTACGACGAGCCGTTTGCAGACTCCTCGCAGATTCCTACTTACCTAGTCAGTGAGTTGGCGCGGCAATCAGTGACGGTGGCGCTGTCTGGGGACGCAGGGGATGAACTGTTTTGCGGTTACAACCGTTACCAATTGACCGCTGCCCTATGGGGGCGTTTGTCACGGGTTCCGGTTGGTGCTCGTGCATTGATGGCGCGGTTATTGACGCATCTGTCACCCCAGCGTTTGAATGCGTTGGCGGCCTCGATGCCGGGCGCAAGGCGTTGGGCAAATATCGGCGAGAAGATTCACAAGGGCGCCGGTGTCATGGCCGCGGGGTCGGCGGAGGAGCTGTATCTGGGCATGGTTTCGCAGTGGCGAGATCCTGAGGCGCTCGTCATTGGTTCAGTTGGACAGCAGACGTTGTTCACCCTGCCGGATTCAATCACAGATGGCTTATCTGATGTCGAGCGAATGATGGCACTCGACATGCTGACTTATCTTCCGAACGATATCCTGACAAAGGTCGATCGTGCGGCAATGGGGTGTAGTCTTGAGACGCGGGTGCCGTTCCTTGATCATCGAGTTGTCGAATTCGCCTGGCAGCTCCCGCTGATCAGTAAATTGCATAGTGAAGGGAATGGTTACACGACCAAATGGGCGTTGCGGGAGGTGTTGTACCGCTATGTGCCCAAGGCGCTGATAGAGCGACCCAAGATGGGGTTCGGCGTGCCGATCGACAGTTGGCTACGGGGGCCGTTGCGTGCGTGGGCAGAAGATTTGCTGGATGAGGGCCGGCTCAAGCGAGAGGGCTTTCTGAATCCTGTTCTGGTTAGGCAGAAGTGGTCCGAGCATTTGAGTGGTCGCCGCAACTGGCAGCATCCTTTGTGGTGTGTGCTGATGTTCCAGGCATGGCTTGAAGAGAACGCTTCGGCTCCTGTGGGGCTTGCATGAAATTCTTGATGATCGCAAGCTTTGCGGATTCCCTGATCGGCTTCCGTGCGCCATTGATTGCTGCGCTTCAGGCGAAGGACTTGGAAGTGCACGTCGCAGCGCCGGATCTACCCCCGGATTCCCCAGTGCGCCTCCAGATGGAGGCGCAAGGACTTAAGGTGCACGAAGTACCGATGCATCGCACCGGCACGGATCCTGTTGCCGATTTACGCACGTTTTTGGCTCTGTATGGTCTGATCCGCCGCATTCGTCCTTTCGCGGTCATGGGTTACACAATCAAACCAGTCATCTATGGGATGCTGGCGGCGCGGGCGGCACGAGTTCCTCGCCGGTTTGCATTGATTACCGGGCTCGGTTATGCATTCCAGCAAGACGAAGAGCGAAGCCGGCTGCAAAGACTGGTGCAGCGGTTGTACGCGCTTTCATTGGCTCGCGTTGACAAGGTTTTTTTTCAAAATCCTGATGACCAGACGTTGTTTCGTGAGCGGGCCATCCTGAAACCAGCGGTGCCGTCATGTGTGGTCAACGGTTCGGGTATCGATGTGAGCGCTTTTCAAGTCACCCCTATTCCGGTGGGAAGCGTGCGCTTCTTGCTGATTGCGCGCTTGATCGGCGACAAAGGTGTGCGGGAGTACGCGCAGGCGGCCAAGCGGGTTCGGGCGAGGTATCCCAATACCGAGTTTGCGCTGGTCGGGTGGATTGATTCGAATCCGGGAGCAATTACACAGGCAGAGTTGGATGAGTGGACGGCCGACGGCTGTGTGACCTATCTTGGTCGATTGAGTGACGTGCGACCGGCCATTGCAGATGCGACGGTTTACGTTCTTCCCTCCTACCGGGAGGGGACACCTCGGACTGTGCTCGAGGCCATGGCCATGGGGCGGCCAATCATCACCACTGACGCGCCGGGGTGCAGGGAGACGGTGGTGGACTACGAAAATGGTTTTCTCATTCCAGTGAAGTCAGTGGAGGCTTTGGAGGAAGCCATGCTCCGTTTTGTTGAGACTCCAGCGTTGGCGGCGAAGATGGGGCTGCAATCGCGCAAGCAGGCTGAGGAGAAGTACGACGTGCGCAAAGTCAATGCGAGCATGCTGCAAGGGATGGGGTTTTTGTGAAGCGTACCTTCGATATTGTTGTTTCCTGCTTCAGCCTCCTGGTTTTGGCTGTGCCATTGCTGATACTTGTGTGGTTGGTGCGGCGTAAGCTGGGCTCCCCTGTCTTCTTCCGCCAAGTTCGGCCCGGGCTGCGCGGTCGACCATTTCAGATGGTCAAATTCCGGACGATGACCGATGAGCGTGGTCCAGGCGGCGAACTCCTACCCGACGCGGAGCGCCTGACCGGATTTGGGAAATTTTTGCGGTCGACAAGCTTGGACGAGCTGCCTGAGTTGTGGAATGTGCTCAAGGGTGAGATGAGTTTGGTTGGGCCACGTCCGCTGTTGATGGAATATCTACCCTTGTATTCCCCGGAGCAGGCTCGCCGCCACGAGATCCGACCCGGTGTTACTGGATGGGCGCAGGTGAACGGGCGCAATGCGCTTAGCTGGGATGAAAGGTTCGCGTTAGACGTCTGGTACGTTGACAATCGGTCCTTCTGGGTTGATCTGAAAATTCTGTGGCTTACAGTGCGCAAAGTCATCGTACGCGAAGGTATCAGCGCATCAGGTGAAGCGACAATGTCCAAGTTCACGGGCAAGAAGCCATGACTCGACTCGCGCTCTTCGGTGCCGGCGGCCATGGCAAGGTTGTAGCCGATGCAGCACTTAAGGCAGGGTGGAGTGACATCGTCTTCTTTGACGATGCTTGGCCTCAACGAACGATCAATGGTCACTGGCCTGTGGCTGGGAATTTTGACGCGCTGATGGGTCATGCGCATCTCTTCGAGTCAGTGCATGTATCGATTGGCAATTGTTCTGTGCGCTGGCGGAAACAGCAGGAGCTTCGGGCAGCAGGAGTGACGCTTGCTACTGTTGTTCACCCCCAGGCGTGCGTCAGCCAATTCGCGCAGATCGGCGCGGGCTCCGTCGTGATGGCCGGAGCGGTTGTCAATGTAGATACCGTGATTGGCGAGGCTTGCATAATCAATACGGGTGTTACCGTCGATCATGACTGCCATCTTGCGGCAGGGGTACATGTTTGCCCTGGAGCGCATCTAAGTGGAGGCGTTACGGTTGGGGCGCGCTCATGGATTGGTGTTGGTGCAGTTGTGCGGCAAGGTATCTCCATCGGAGCCGATACAATGATTGGAGCTGGGGCCGTTATCGTGAAAGCCGTAGGCGATGGTTTGACTATGGTCGGCTTTCCTGCAACGCCTATGCGTCAGCGCTTATAGATTGCGAGCTGTGACATATGTGGAAACTTAGTTAAGGTTCACTCGATACTCATGTTGAATACGTCTTTCTCCCCTTGGCCCAGTTTCACGGATGAAGAAGCTGAGTCGGTAAAGCGAGTGCTTTTGTCCAATAAGGTGAATTACTGGACTGGGACTGAATGTCGCGACTTTGAAAAAGAATTTGCCCAGTGGGTTGGAACACGTCATGCCATTGCACTCGCCAATGGCACGTTGGCACTGGATGTCGCCCTCAAGGCGTTGGGTGTTGGCGTGGGCGACGAGGTTATTGTGACGCCCCGCACTTTCATTGCAAGTATCTCGTGCGTGGTCAATGCCGGTGCAACGCCGGTCTTTGCTGACGTAGAAATGGAGAGCGGCAACCTGTCTGCCGCAACAATAGCGCGTGCGATTACGCCACGGACAAAGGCCGTGATTTGCGTGCATCTGGCAGGTTGGCCGTGTGACATGGATCCCATCATGGCACTAGCGGACCAGCACAGTTTCAAAGTCATCGAAGACTGCGCACAAGCACATGGCGCACGCTATCGCGGTCGCAGTGTTGGCTCCATCGGCCATATCGGTGCTTGGAGCTTCTGTCAGGACAAGATCATGACCACGGGGGGCGAAGGTGGCATGGTCACGACCAATGATGAAGTACTGTGGCGGGCAATGTGGTCGTTCAAGGATCACGGAAAAAGCTACGAGGCTGTGTATGAGCGGCAGCATCCGCCTGGGTTCCGCTGGCTGCACGAGAGCTTCGGTACTAACTGGCGCATGCTTGAAATGCAGGGCGTGATTGGTCGTATTCAACTGCACCGTATGGCCGATTGGACGGCACGGCGCACCGCCAGCGCTGAGGCGATCTGGGGTGCCTGCCGCCCATTTGGCGTGGTGCGTGTGCCGGAGATCTCAGCCGAGAATATTCACGCACACTACAAGTGCTACGTCTACGTTGAGTCGAGTCAACTGGCCGACGGCTGGACTCGTGATCGCATCATTGATGAAATCTGTGCCGCCGGGGTTCCTTGTTATCAGGGTTCGTGTTCGGAAGTCTATCTGGAGAAGGCCTTTGACAACACGGGTTGGCGGCCGACGGAGCGTTTGCCGGTGGCGCGCGCGCTTGGCGAGACCAGCATCATGTTCCTTGTGCACCCGACGCTGACCGATGCGGAGATTGCCAAAACTTGTGCCGTGCTGACTGATGTACTGAGGCGAGCCACTCGGTGAACAAGCTTACGATTCCTCTGCTGGCGCTTCCTCGACCCGCGAAGCGGGCGGTAGTTGTCCTATTGGACATATGTCTGTCCGTGGTGGCCGTTTGGATCGCGTTTTATTTGCGGATTGATCAAACGGGACTCCCGCAGCTGCAGCAAAAGTACGTCTACCTACTTGCGCCGCTGCTAGCTTTCCCCCTGTTTGTGCGTTTCGGCCTGTATCGGGCGATCTTTCGCTACACAGGCATGTCCGCTTTGGTGAGTACCGCCAAAGCGGTGAGTCTTTACGGTGTGGTTTTTTTTCTTGCCCTTCTTTTGTTCAAGTGGGATGGGGTGCCGCGTAGTGTTGGCCTGATACAGCCCATTTTGTTTTTATTGCTGGTTAGCACGACCCGCGCGATGGCACGGTTTTGGTTGGCCGGGCAGCTGAGTAAAGGGCACCATCATGGCATTGGTCGGTTGTTGATCTACGGCGCAGGCGAAGCAGGCGTGCAGACCGCGCTAGCGCTCGCTGTAGTGCGTCAATTCGTATTACTGGGTTTCATTGATGACGACACATCCAAGATCGGTCGCACCATCAACGGCCTTGATATCATCGGATCGGAGGATGTGCCTGATGCGGTAGAGCGCATGGGCGTTACCGATATCCTGCTGGCAGTGCCTTCAATGGGGAGGGCACGCCGCAATGCGATTATCACGAAGCTGCGGGAGCTGCCGGTTCATGTTCGTACGCTACCCGGCATGGTTGATCTTGCTTCTGGGCGCGTCACGGTGCGCGATTTCCAGGAGCTGGATGTCGAGGATTTATTGGGGCGCGCTCCAGTGCCACCTGACGAAGCACTGCTGGCACGGAACCTTGCCAACAAGACAGTTCTAGTTACCGGCGCGGGCGGTAGTATTGGCAGCGAACTATGCCGCCAGATCATGTTTGAGAGGCCGCACAAGCTTGTGCTTGTCGACCATAGCGAATTTGGCCTGTATAGCATTCATCGAGAGTTGGAAGGGCTGCATGCAGAGCACCGCCTGTCTGTTGAGATTGTGCCGTTACTCGCAAGCGTGGGGAATTTGGAGCGTTTGCAAGACATCTGCCGCACACATCGGCCGGCGACTGTGTATCACGCTGCAGCCTATAAGCATGTTCCGCTCGTCGAGTGCAACCCATCCGAAGGTGTGCTGAACAATATCTTCGGTACGTTGAACATGGCACGCGCAGCTATGGAAAGCGGTGCAGAGTATTTTGTTCTTGTTTCAACCGACAAAGCTGTCCGCCCGACAAATGTCATGGGTGCATCAAAGCGAATGGCTGAGTTGGTGTTGCAGGCACTGGCGGCTAGCGATGTCATCGATTTTGGTCTCGTGCACGGCAATCCTGGCGATGTGATCCAAAACCGTACGGTGTTTGCAATGGTACGGTTTGGTAACGTGCTGGGCAGCAGTGGTAGCGTCGTACCGCTTTTCCGACGGCAGCTGCAAGAAGGTGGTCCACTTACTGTCACGCATTCCGAAGTCACGCGGTATTTCATGACAATCCCGGAGGCGGCGCAGTTAGTGCTGCAGGCGGGAGCCATGGCGCATGGCGGCGAAGTTTTTGTGCTTGACATGGGACAGCCAGTCAAGGTTATGGATCTGGCGCGGCGCATAGTGCAGCTCTCCGGCCTGACTCTTCGTGATGATCACCACCCCGCGGGTGATATTGAAATCAAGATCACTGGACTACGTCCGGGCGAAAAACTGTACGAGGAATTGCTGATTGGTGATAACCCCGAGGGCACCGTGCATGAACGGATTATGAAGGCGCATGAGCAGTATGTGCCTTGGGCCCAATTCGCTCCCGTCTTAACCAAGCTGCGATTGATTGCTGAAGAGGGCGATGAAGACGCAATTAAGGAAATTCTAAGGCAGCATGTTCACGGATATGGGCCACAGGTAGTGGATGCCACGTGCGACGAGGCTAACGTCTAGTCGTCGAAAATAGCGATGCGCGCGCAAAGAAAAATATCGGGTAAAGCCCGATATTTTTCTTTTCTGGCGACTATTGCTACCCGAATATTTAAGCACGGTTGCCGGAGCGGTCGTGCCCAACGCATGCCGTGGACAGTGACCTTGCAGAGCGGGCTGATCAGCGAGTGTGAACAACCGGATGGGCTGGAGCGAGCAATCGAAATTTTTATCATACGTACCTCGTAAGTGTGACCTGTAGCTGTGCAGCCTGACGATAGCTTTGGCACTTGACTTTGGTGAGGGATGTTAGGAAATTTCGATGAGAAAAAACATGAAATTCGAACGACTGCATGCAATTTTAATTACTCTTGCGGTGATCCTTCTGCTGTTTGAGTCAAATGCCGCAGTGGCTGATGTCAGGGTCGGGAGCGTCACTGTTGAATATGCATCCAATCCACTAGGAATTGACGCGCTGCGACCAAGGTTAAGTTGGATTCTCGAGTCCGGCGATAAAGATCAAGTGCAGGTTGCCTATCAAATACGGGTAGCAAGTAGTATTCCATTACTTGGGAGCCCCGACATTTGGGATAGCGGCAAGGTTCGTTCTAATCAGTCAGTGCTGGTCGAATATGGTGGAGCGCCGCTGCTGTCACGCACTCGCTACTATTGGACAGTTCGCGTCTGGGATGCCTCTGGTAAGCCTTCTGAATGGAGTGCGCCATCATGGTGGGAAATGGGGTTGCTGTCACGGCAAGATTGGCGTGCGCAGTGGATTGGTCATGATCAACCTACACCGCTACCCACCTCGTTCGGCAAGCTAGACATGCCGATTGCTCAGAAAATACCAGAGCTCCTTAAGGGAGGGGATTCACAAGGTCAAAGTTTCGCGACAGATAAAACTTTTTCATCTGTCGCCATACAGGTCCCAACGTTCTCCAAGACCAATTCTGGTATGACGCTTTCACTGTATCGAGGAGGGCCGGGAGGGGAGTTGGTTCTTCGTCAGCAATTTTCCAACCACGTAGATAACACTTGGGCCAAACTCAAGCTCCCCAAGCCAGAGGGGCCGGGGACATACTATCTGGAAGAATCAAATCCGGTGGGGGAGGTTGGGTGGTGGACCAATAAGCAGGGTGGGTATGGTCACGGTCGAGCCTATCTTAATGGGCGTCCGCTTGCGACTTCTCGGTCAATTATCTGGGAGCCTGTCGCTGGAAAAACATATGAAGAGGGTTTAAGTCCGTTGCTACGAAAGGAGTTCAACTTAGGCAATGGGATCGTTTCGGCAAGGCTTTATGCGGCAGCACTCGGTTTGTATCAGGTCGAAATTAATGGTAAGCGAGTCGGGCGCGACTTGATGGCTCCTGGTTGGACTGACTACAACAAGCGTATCCAGTATCAAACTTACGACGTTACGGACCTTGTTTCGTCGGGAGAGAACGCATTGGGTGTTTCACTAGCGCCTGGTTGGTATGCGGGAAACGTTGGAGCCCTCGGACCGAGTCAATATGGTGAAAGACCCTATTTGCTGCTGCAGCTGGAGTTGGCTTACACCGATGGTCATACGGACAGAATTGTGACCGACGGTAGCTGGAAAAGTAAGTTGGGCCCTGTAATACAGGCAGACTTAATCATGGGCGAGCGATATGACGCGCGTCGGGAGATATCTGGTTGGAGTTCTCCTAAGCTTCGCGATAGCGGATGGAGGAGTGTGCTTGTTAAAGCCGATGTCTCGGCTTCACTGGTTTCGCAGGTGGACCCGCCTGTTCGCGTAGAAAAGGAATTAAAGCCGATTTCCACGCGAAGGGTCGGTGCGAAAACCTATATTTATGATTTCGGGCAGAATTTTTCTGGTACCGTGCGATTAAGTACTTCCGGCTCTGTGGGGCAAGTAATTTCGATACGGCACGGAGAGGTTTTAAGGCGAGATGGTAAGCTTTACACCGATAATCTGAGGACGGCCAAGGCGACTGATGTCTTTATTATGAAAGGGCGAGGGCGAGAGATTTTTGAACCGCTTTTTACTCTTCATGGTTTCCGATATGTTGAGGTTTCAGGTGCGAGAAATTCCGTTGAGTTGGTTGGTCGGGTTATTCATAGTTCGATGCCGATTACTATGAATTTTTCGAGCAATGTCCCTACGTTAAATAAATTGCACAGTAACGTGCTGTGGGGACAACGCAGCAATTTCGTCTCGATTCCCACAGATACTCCTGCTCGCGACGAAAGATCCGGTTGGACTGGGGATATTGCAGCGTTTGTTGGTACAGCAACCTACAACATGAATTCCGTGAGATTTCTCGGTAAATGGCTTGTAGATCTGCGTGATACGCAATCATCAGATGGTGTTTATGCGGAGGCTGCACCGGCCTTGGAGGGTGTTGATCGCGCGAAAGCTGGTTGGGGCGATGCAGGGGTTATAGTGCCGTGGACGCTCTATGAGCGTTACGGTGATCGCCGGGTTCTTGAGCAAAACTTTGAGAGCATGGCGCGCTGGCTCTCATATCTGAAGAATAATAGTGCAGGATACTTGCGGCCGGCCGATGGATATGGGGATTGGCTCAACCTCAACGATGAGACTCCGAAGGATCTAATCGCGACGGCCTTCTTCGCTCATAGCGCGGCAGTGGTTGCTCAAGCGGCTGAGGTATTGGGTAAGGATGCAACCGAGTACAGAGCACTGTTCAGTGCTATCAGATCGGCGTTCAATAGCGCGTACGTCGAATCCTCCGGTCGAATAAAGGGGGATACCCAGACGGCTTATGTGCTTGCCATTTCTCTGGATCTCATCCCCTCGGCATCTCAGCGTAAGCTGGCTGTTGAGCGCTTAGTTGAATTGATTAAAGCTAGGAATTGGCACCTCTCGACCGGGTTTCTCGGGACACCTCGATTGTTGTCGACTTTGTCGGAAAACGGGCGCGCGGATGTGGCATATCGCTTGCTGCTGCAAACGAGTTTCCCGTCGTGGGGATATCAAATTGCTAAGGGTGGTACGACCATGTGGGAGCGCTGGGACGCAATCCGTCCTAATGGCTCCTTCCAAGATCCAGGCATGAATTCCTTCAATCACTATGCATATGGATCTGTCGGTGAATGGATGTATCAGAATGTCGCAGGTATTCGTCCGGGGAGTCCAGGCTTTAAGATCATTATCATTAAACCTTTGCCGGAGAAGCGACTGTGCAGTGTTGCTGGTCGCTATGATTCACCTTATGGGCCGATAGGAGTCCGTTGGCTTGCGAGTAACAGCAGATTTGATCTTGATGTCGAAATCCCTGTAAACACGCGAGCTCAAGTGTGGTTGCCTGTGGCAAAGGGGCAACGCGGCCAAAGGGATAGCGCTCGCTTTCTCTATTCACGCGAGGGCTATTCCGTTTATAGCGTGGGGTCAGGCCGCTATCGCTTTTCTGCTGTGGGCGCCACCGCTCAGGGGCGGCAATGCCGGGGAAGCCGCGATTAGGCGGCGCGAGCTGAATTCTTGAGGAGGGTGAGGCCTGCCGCGAACATCAGGCCCACCACAGCGCCCGAAACAATGAAGACCGTGGTGCTGGGTGTGCTGGACTGCTTCGGAACATATGTTGGCCCCAATGCTGCAGTTGGGTAGGTACGCAGCGGCGTCAATGCATCCTGATAAGCTCCAACTTGTTGCTGCAGCGTAAGAAGCTGTGCATTGATCAGCGTGGCGGTGTTGGAGGCCAAAATATCACGCGCGCTTGGGGTGGTGGCTCCTGAGGTCACCGCGAGTTTCAGTGCATCGCCAATCCGGGCATAGTCGTTTTGTGTGCCTGTCAGCTTGCTTTGCGCAATCGCCAGATTGCCTTGCAGATCTTTAATGGTTTGGTCGAACAGCTTTTGATGCGGAACCGCAAAAATTTTCAGTGCCTCGTTCAGCGTTGCCTCCGCAGATTCCCGTGAGTAGGCCGATACCTCGGCGGTGATCACGTTCTGGCTCCGACCGGCCGTTGCTTTCAGCGATTTGAAGATCAGATCTGCGTCCTTATTGCCAGAGTCTGGGGCTGGGAGCCCCAGGGCGCCAAGTACCTGGAGTCGGAAACTCGGCAGATTGTATCGCTCGGTCGCTGTTGACTGATTCTCAAGGGATTGGGGTTGGGGGGGGAATGAACCTCTTGCGTCAGGGATCCACACCTGGCCAAGCTGGATTGTCATCTTCGCCGACCAGCGAGGGAGAACAACGATGGACGCCAACAATCCTGCAACGGCTCCCACGACACCCGCCAAGAGGATGGTCTTAAATGACTTCGCCAAAATACGTACGGGATCCAAGTTGGGGGTTTGCGCGTCTGTGGAATTGATGGACATACATGGTGCTTCTAGAACGAACGATCGTGAATTGTAACTTGGTTTGGACGCGATCCTTGAGGTACTCCGCGAGCGGAATGCTCTGTGGCCGGGCAAGCGCGGGTGATCTATACCTGTGGCGGGACTCAGCGCACCGGCTTGCCTAGATCAGGTTGGGCCCAGCCTGCCAACGCGCGAAACCTTAAGCTACTTGAATGCCGGCCGTAGACGGTAGCTGAAGGCTTGTTCAATTGCGTGGGTCCAAGGCATTGCCGCATCGTCGAACAGCGATGAATTTTGCTTGCACTTCGCGGCGGGGAGACGCGGATGTGACGAGGCCGGCAAGCCGGCTGGCAGTCCCAACTTGCAGCGCAATTTGTTGCTACATGAAGCAGCATGCTCGTTGGACGAACCGCTGCAGGCAAATTTGGTACAGCGGCGATCAGAGCCGTATCGACCATTTACAATGGCACCAATTCGACCTTCTCACGGATTGCTTCATGCGCAGCATCACTCCCACCATCTTCAAAGCCTACGACATCCGTGGCATCGTCGGCAAAACCGTCGATGCGGAAGTCGCACGTCTGATCGGCCAAGCATTCGGCTCCGCAGCCCGCGCCAAGGGCGAATCCGCCGTGGTGATCGGTCGCGATGGCCGCCTGTCGGGCCCCGATCTGCTGGCAGCACTGGCTGACGGTCTGCGCGCCAGCGGCGTGGACGTGATCGACCTCGGCCTGGTTGCCACGCCCATGGTCTACTTCGGCACGAACATCGAATTGGCAGGGCGTCGTGCCACCTCAGGCGTGATGGTAACCGGCAGCCACAACCCGCCCGACTACAACGGCTTCAAGATGGTGCTGGCAGGCCAAGCCATCTACGGTGAACAGATTCAAGCACTGCGCACTCGCATCGAGCAAGGCGACTTCGCCGAGGGCTCTGGCAGCTACGTCCAGGTGGACATCCGCCAACAGTACATCGACCGCATCGTGTCGGACGTCAAGCTGAGCCGCCCGATGAAAATTGCCGTGGACTGCGGCAACGGTGTGGCAGGTGCTTTTGCGCCGGAGCTTTTCCGCGCGATGGGCTGCGAGGTGACGGAGCTGTTCTGCGAGGTGGACGGCCACTTCCCGAACCACCATCCGGACCCCGCGCACGTCGAGAACCTGCAAGACCTCGTCCGCACGCTGCAGACCACCGATTGCGAACTCGGCCTCGCCTTTGATGGCGATGGCGACCGCCTGGGCGTCGTCACCAAGGATGGCCAGGTGATCTTCCCCGACCGTCAGCTGATGCTGTTCGCGCAGGAAGTGCTGTCGCGCAATCCGGGCGGCGAAATCATCTTCGATGTGAAGTGCACGGGCAAGCTGGCACCGTTCATCCGCGAGCACGGCGGCAAGGCGACGATGTGGAAGACGGGCCATTCGCTGGTCAAGGCCAAGCTGAAGGAAACCGGCGCACCGCTGGCTGGTGAAATGAGCGGCCACATCTTCTTCAAGGATCGCTGGTACGGTTTTGACGACGGTCTATACACGGGCGCGCGCCTGCTGGAGATCGTCTCGCGTCTGGCGGATCCCAGCGCCACGCTTAACGCATTGCCGAACTCGCATTGCACACCGGAGTTGCAACTGAAATGCGCCGAGGGTGAAGCCTTCACGCTGCTCGACAAGATCAAGGCGAACGCCACGTTTGCGGACGCGAAGGAAGTCAATCGCATCGATGGCGTGCGCGTGGAGTACGAAGACGGTTTCGGTCTGGCACGCCCGTCCAACACCACGCCGGTGGTGGTGATGCGTTTCGAGGCCGACAATGATGTCGCCATGGCGCGCATCCAGAGCGAGTTCCGCCGCGTGATCCTGGCTGAGAAGCCGGACGCGCAACTGCCGTTCTGATCGCACGGTCCGTACTCATGAAGTTGGGGGAAGGAGTAATGGCATGCGTGTGCTGATCGTCAAGGTATCGTCGCTTGGCGATGTAGTGCATTGCACGCCGGTCGTGGCCGATATCCTGCGTGCCTATCCGGATGCCGAGATCGACTGGGTGGTCGAAGAGGGCTTTGCCGGCATGGTGCGCATCGTGCGCGGTGTTCAGGGTGTGATTCCGTTTGCGCTGCGTCGCTGGCGCAAGTCGCTGGGTTCCGGGAAGACATGGGGCGAGATGGCCGCCTTTCGCCGCGCGCTGCGCGCCAAGTCGTACGACGCGGTGCTCGATACGCAAGGTCTCATCAAGACTGCGCTGGTTGCGGCCCAGGCCAGGCTGACCCCGAGCGGCTTCGTGGCCGGTTTCGGCAACCGTACCGATGGCGCTGGCTATGAGCCGCTCGCCAAGCTGTTCTACCAGCGCAAGATCACGATGGAGCCGCGCGTGCACGTGGTCGAGCGCTCGCGCCGCATGGTGGCTGAGGCGCTTGGCTACACGCTGCCCGCGTCGATCGATTTTGGTCTGCAGCCGTCCGCAGCGTTGTCGTTTGCGATGCCGCGTCCGTACGTTGCACTGGTGCATGCGACTTCGCGCGCTGACAAGGGCTGGCCGCAGGCAGCCTGGGTGGACGTTGCGCGCGAGCTATTGGCGCGCGACTACGCCATCGCACTGCCGTGGGGCAGCGAAACCGAGCGCCGTACCAGCGAGGCCATCCGTGAGGCCATCATCGCGGCGGTGCCGGGCACGGTGGGGCGCGTGGTGATTCCACCGCGGATGTCGCTGCCGGACGTGACGGCGTTCCTCAATCAAGCGACGGCCGTGGTGGGCGTGGACACAGGGCTCGTGCACATTGCCGCAGCACTGTGCAAGCCGACAGTGGCGCTCTATAACTTCACGACCGCGTGGCGCACGGGCGGTTATTGGACGCCCAACGTACATGACCTCGGCAGCGCCGAGGCCCACCCCACCAGCGCCCAGGCGCTCGATGCGCTGCGCGCGCTGGGTGTGCTCTGATGTTGCGCTTCCTGTATCGCCTGCTGTGGCGCATTGCGCTACCTGTTGCATTGCTGCGTCTGTGGTGGCGTGGCCGCAAGGAGCCCGGTTATCGCCAGCACGTTGGCGAGCGGCTCGGCTTCTACCCCTCGCGCGCGAATCCTGATCGCCCGCTGCTGTGGGTGCATGCCGTGTCGGTGGGAGAGACGCGTGCCGCGCAGCCGCTTATCGATGCGCTGCTCGCGCGCTTTCCGCACCACGCTGTGCTGCTGACGCATATGACGCCAACCGGCCGCCGCACGGGTGCCGAGTTCGCGGCGCAGCGTAATGGTCGCGTCATCCAGGCGTATCTGCCGTATGACCTGACTGGGGCCGTTGACCGGTTCTTGCGCCACTTCCAGCCGCGTCTAGGCTTGTTGATGGAGACGGAGATCTGGCCGGTGTTGATCGAGCGTGCCTACGCCGCAGGCGTACCGATGGTGCTCGTCAATGGGCGTCTGTCGGCGCGCAGCCATCGCCGCACCGCGCGTCTGGGCGATGCCGCACGCGAGACGTATGCACAGTTGGCCGCCGTGCTCGCACAGACGCCGGACGATGCCGATCGCTATCGCTCGCTTGGTGTGCCGCGTGTGCGCGTGACGGGCAACCTGAAGTTCGACATCACACCGCACGTCGACCAGATCATGGCGGGCCGCGTGCTGCGCGAAGCCTTGCACGGGCGGTATGGGCGTGTGGCCTGGGTGGCGGCCAGCACGCGCGAAGGCGAAGAGGCGTTGCTGCTGGATGCCTGGCAAGCCTATCGCGCACAGCACGTTGGGCGCCGGCACCCGCTGTTGATTCTCGTGCCGCGCCATCCGCAGCGCTTTGATGAGGTGGCACAGCTTGCCGAGCGCGTGGGCTTGCGTGTTGCGCGTCGCAGCGCGATGACCGTCTCGGCCGCCGGCATGGCGGACGACGCTGGTTTGGGCGAAGCGGATGTCCTGCTTGGTGATTCGATGGGCGAGATGGCGCTGTACTACGCCGCCGCCGAAGCGGCATTCATCGGCGGCAGTCTGTTGCCGCTGGGTGGGCAGAACCTGATCGAGGCATGTGCTGTCGGCACGCCGGTGGTCATCGGCCCGCACACGTTCAACTTTGCGCAGGCCACGCGCGATGCTGTGGCCGCAGGTGCCTGTATGCAGGTGGATGATGCGGCAGCGGTGATGCGCGTGATCGATGTGTGGCTGTCCGACGCCGATGCGCGCGAGACCGCATCACGCGCCGCGCTGGCCTTTGCTGCCACGCATGGCGGGGCGACGGCACGTACGGTGGAGGCGGTGGCATCGCTTGTATTGCCGACGCTGTAACGTGCAAGCCATGTTCGGCACGAAAACTGCGAACTCAATCCGCGCGGCGCAGACTAACGGCTCTTTGCGCAGTTTGCTGTAGTTTGCATTCGCCACTGTTCACGACCCGTTCATGTCTCAATCGAATCGTCCTAAGCCAAGCCTGCTGCAGACGCCACGCCGTGTGGTATTGACGGCAGCGGCCTTGGCCGTGCTGACCGCAGCCACCATCATCGGCGCCGGCTGCATGACGCCCGCACCCACTGGCAAGCCCGCTACCGTAGTGACAAGCATCGCGGCTTCCGCCCCGGTCGCGCAAGCCGCGTCGACGCCTGAAGCGAAGCCTGCTCCCGCCAGCGCCCTACCCAACCCCGGTCAGGCCACCTTGACCCAGGCGCAAGGCGAGGGCCGCTCACGCTTTGTGTTGGTACGCTGGCAAGAGCCGGGGGCGGCGCCCAAGGAACTGCCCGCGGCGGAGGAAGAGGGGGCCGATCCGAACGCACAGCCGATTGCCATCGAGTTCAGTGCAGGCCTGGAGGCTGCCAACGGTGTTGCATCGGGTTACTCGGGCTGCAACCGCTTTACCGGTCCGTACGAGAAGCTCGTCTCGGGCATGCGCTTCGGTAGCCTCGCAACGACACGCATGGCATGTGACCCGGCGCGCATGGAGTTGGAAACGGCTTTCCTGGAAGCATTGAAATCGCCGTTGGCGACCGTCGGCATGCAGCCGTCGGCTTCGGGGCGACAGGGGCGCCAGGTGATCTGGAAGACTGCCAGCGGCGCACTGCTGCAGTTTGCAGAGCGGCCGCTGACGATGCCAGCACCGGCGCCGGCGTCGTCACCGAGCGGCCAGAACCACTGATCAGTGCTTGGCGGGCTTGGCAGCGGTAGGTGCTGATTTCGCTAGTGCTGGCTTCGCAGCGCGTGGCGGCAGGGCGGTGATATCGCTCGAGCCGTTGGCCGTGAGCAGCGTGTTCACCTGAATCACATCCGCCTCGTTGAGCGAGCCGGCGGCAGATTTCAGACGCAAGCCATTGACGATGGTGTCGTAGCGCGCGCGTGCCAAGTCGCGCCGCGCCTGGAATAGCTGTGCTTGCGCATTCAGCACGTCGGTGCCGATGCGCACGCCCACGCCATAGGCGAGCTGGTTGGAGTCATACGCCGTGCGCGCCGACAGTTCGGCCGCTTCCAGCGCCTTCACCTGCGCCAGCCCTGCAATCACGCCGATATACGCTTGCCGTGCGCCTTGTTCGGCAGCGCGGCGGGCGTACTCCAGGTCGCTCGCAGCTTTGGTCTCCAGCGCGATGTTCTCGCGCACGCGCGACTGGATTGCGCCGCCCGCGAAGATCGGAATCGACACCTGCACGCCGATCTGCGAACTCTCAAAGCGCGCGCCGCCCGGCAGTGACGGTAGGTACTGATTGCCGCTGGCGTTGGTATGACCCGTCTGCGCGACGAGGTCGACGGAGGGCAGATGGCCGGCGTTGGCCTTCTTCACGTCGCGTTCAGCGCTTTGCAGGTTGTACTGGGCCAGCGCCACCTGCAGGTTGCCGCTGCGTGCCTGGTCGACCCAGGGCTCGGGGGTTGCCGGTTCCGGCTGCGGCAGCGCCACGCCGGTGCGTACCCCCGCCAACGTGCCAACCGGCTCGCCGACGATTTGCTTGAGCGCTGACTGTTTGACTTCAAGGTCACTGCGCGCAGCGATGACGGTTGCATCGATGGAATCGCGCCGCGCTTGCGCGTCATTGGCATCGGTGATGTTGGCGTTGCCGACGTCAAAGTTGCGACGCGCCTGCTCGTACTGTTGTTGGATGGCGTCGCGCTGCGCGGTGGCGAGCTGTAGCGTGTCCTGTGCGTTGAGCACGTCGAAGTAGGCCTGCGCCGTACGGGTGATGAGGTCGAGCTGTGCCTGCGCGAGCGAGGCCTCAGCGGCTTGCGCGGCGATCTCGCCTTGCTTGTACGTCTCCCAGCGGTCCCAACGGAACAGCGGTTGCGAGAGTGACAGCGTCCAGCCCGTCGATGAGAACGTCTTGTTGAATTCGGCCGGCGCCTTCTGATCGAAGATGACGCGCGTGGAGCTCCAGGCACCACCAACTTGTGGCAGCAGGCCGGCGCGGCCTTGCGTGAGCTTTTCGCGCTGCGCGAGCGATTGCGCGCGGGCCGATGCGAACTGCGGATCGTTGGCCAGCGCGGCGCGGTAAGCGGAGAGGAGATCGGTTGCGGCCGGTACTTCAGGCGCAGGCGTTTGCGCCCATGCCAGTAGCGGCGTTATCGACCAGCACAGCACAACAAGCGAACCGCACACGGCAAACCGCGCGCAGTGACTGCGAGCAACACTCATAAAGCCCCCGGACGAGGAAAACGTCGGAAGGCAGCGCGGGCACGTCAGAACCTGCTCATACGAGTCAGGTTGTGAACGGGTTATTGCCCGGCGGCGGCTTCCCCAATCAGTACGTCGCCATCTGCGTGTCCACCTGGTTGGCCCAGGCATGGACGCCGCCTTGCAGGTTGTAGACGCGGGCCGGATCAAAGCCGGCATGCACGATCAGATACTGCGCAACCTGCGCGCTGCGTCCGCCGTGGTGGCAGATGCAGACGATGTCTTGGTCAGCTTGCAGCTCGCCGGCACGTATCTGGATCTCATTCATCGGAATGTGTGTGATGCCAGGCAGCGCACAGATCTCCACCTCTTCAGCCCAGCGCACGTCGAGCAGGACGGGCTTCGCGCGCGATGCGTCGGCGAGCCATTGGGCGAGGGCGGTGGGAGCGAGCTGTTGCATGATGATTGGGGACGGGCCGGGGTGTGTCAGAAGCGGAACTGCGACGGGACGGGAATGCCCACCAGCGGCGTCACGTAGGTCTCGAACAGGTTGCGCGTCTGGTATTCGGTGTTGGAGATGCGCGTGATGAGCTGCGCTTCCATGACCGGCGCACCGCCCACGAAGATCGACAGGCGGCCACCCACCTTGAGCTGCTTGAGCAGCGCTTCCGGCACGGCCGGCACCGAACCCGACACGCAGATCACGTCGTACAGGCCATCGCCCCAGCCATTGGCGCCGCTGGCCCCAACCACGTCGACATTGGTGACGCTGTTGCGCGTGAGGTTGTCGCGGGCAAAGGCGATCAGTTCCGGCACGATGTCCAGCGTGGTGACCTGGCGGCCGCGATGCGCCAGCAGGGCAGCCATGTAGCCCGAACCCGCACCGATTTCCAGCACGTCTTCGTGCTTGCGCACGGCCAGCTCCTGCAGCACGCGGGCTTCCACGCGCGGGGCCAGCATGTTCTGGCCGCCGGCCAGCGGGATTTCCATGTCGACGAAGGCCAGCGCGCGGTAGGCCTCGGGCACGTAGTGCTCGCGCTTGACGACCGTCAGCAGGTCGAGCACGTCGGTATCGAGCACGTCCCACGGACGAATTTGCTGCTCGATCATGTTGAACCGGGATTTTTCGATGTCCATGGGCATGCCTTCCATGTGGAGCGCGTAATGCGGATAAGGGTTTGACGACAAACCCGGCATTTTAGCAAGTCCGGAGGACATTCCGGCAGAGAACCTCACGACTGGGTGCCCCCGTTGGCATCACCATCGACATCGGACGGGGTGCGCCACGGCTGCGCCGTGAGCGGAGGTGGCGGCGGAATCACAGCGCCGGGCACCGGATTGCGCAACAGGCCATGCAGCACCAGCGCCACCACATGCGTGATGAACGCCTTCGGCTCCAGCACCTTGGAGGCGCACGGGCCGAACGAGTGCTTCCACATCATCAGGAAGAGCATCGGGGCGGTCAGCGCCAGCGTGGTCAGGTCCACATCGGTTTCGCGGAACTCGCCCTGGGCCACGCCGCGTGCCAGGATGCGCGCGAACAGGCGATCGCAGCGTTCGATGACTTCTTCGTTGTAGTACTGCGCCAGATCGGGAAAGTTGCCCGATTCGGCCATCAGCAGCTTGGTCAGGCCCGAGGCAGGTGATTCGCCAATCAGCTCCCACCAGCCCATCAGGATTTCGTGCAGAAGCGCTTCGCTGGAGCCTTCAAACGTGTCGATCAGGGCTTCGCCCTCGGCCAGGGCGGGCAGCAGATTTTCCTGCACCACGGCCTTGAACAGTTCTTCCTTGTTAGCGAAGTACAGGTAGACCGTGCCCTTGGACACGCCTGCCGCCGAGGCCACATCTTCCAGCCGCGTGGCCGCATAGCCGCGCGCCACGAACAGGTTGAGCGCCGCCGCCACCAGCTCCTGTGGGCGGGCTTCCTTGCGGCGGGTCCAGCGTTTGGCGGAAGACTCGGGTTCTCGATCGGTCACGGCAGCAACTGCAAAAGTGGTGTCAGCCGGCGCACTTTGGCCACTGACTCACGGATAACTTACTTTCCGGTCATTAATGTACGCATGGTGCGAGGGTGGGTCAAGTAACATCGGAACGGTCAATCAGATTGGGCCTCGAATGTGCTGGTGCACAATAGCGGCTTTCCAAGCCAATTCGTTGACCAGGACGGCCATGGACTGCCGACCCCAGTGTGGTGCGTGTTGCATCGCGCCTTCCATCTCCAGCCCGATTCCCGGTATGCCCGACGGCAAGCCGGCCGGCGTGCGCTGTGCGCAGCTGGATGACACCAACCGCTGTCGCATCTTCGGCCACCCGGAGCGTCCGGCGGTGTGCGGCAGTCTGCAGCCCGAACCCGACATGTGTGGCGCCACGGCGGCGCACGCCATGCAGTTCCTGACTCGACTTGAGATCGCCACTGCGGCGCATTGATCCTTCATGACTGACTCCACGAAACCTGCCACTCGCTCGAACCGTTTCCGCTGGTGGGCCGGCGCGGCAGCTGTTGCGGTGGCCGTCGCTGTCGTGCTGGTCGCCTGCATGCCGACCGGCTGGACGGGTAGCGGCTATACCTTCTCGCGCGGCCAGATGCAGGAAGCGCTGGCACGCAAGTTTCCATTCCAGCGGCGCTTTCTCGGCTTCTTCGACGTCACACTGACCAACCCGCAGATTTCGCTGGACCCTGCACGCAACCGCATCGCCATCCAGGCGGATGCGAGCGTGGAAAGCGGCCTGCTGCGCCAACCGCTGATCGGGCCGCTGGCCATCTCCAGCGGCTTGCACTACGACTCGCCCACGCGTTCGATCCGCCTGGATCAACCCAGCGTCGACCGCTTCGATCTGCAGAACGTGCCAGGCGGACTGGGCCAACAGATCAGCGCGATCGGCTCGTTGATTGCAGGCCAATTGCTTAACGATTACGCGGTCTACACGTTCAAGCCGGAGCAGTTGAAAGTGGCCGGCATCGCTGTAGAGCCCGGTACAATCACGGTTTTGCCCGAAGGCGTGCACGTTCAGGCCAAGCGGCCTTGAAGCATTTGCTGTTGTACGCAGCACGCCCTGCGCCTCGTCTTTCTTCTCCTCCTCTGCTTACTGCATGGACATTGCACTCGTCATCAAAGCGCTGATTCTCGGCATCGTCGAAGGTCTGACCGAGTTTCTTCCTATCTCCAGCACGGGCCACCTGATCCTGGCCGGCCAGTTGCTCGACTTCAATGACGAGAAGGGCAAGATCTTTGAAATCGTGATCCAATTCGGCGCCATCCTGGCGGTGTGCTGGGAGTTCCGCCACAAGATCATCGAGGTCGTAAAGGGCTTGCCCAGCGACCCGCGCCAGCAGCGCTTCGCCATCAACGTGATCGTGGCGACGATTCCCGCGATCACGCTGGCGCTGATCTTCGGCAAGGCGATCAAGGCGCATCTGTTCAACCCGATCGTGGTGGCGTCGGCGTTCATCATCGGCGGCTTCGTGATCCTGTGGGCCGAATGGCGCGAGCGCCATCGCGGTCAGACGCATGACCCGCGTGCCAATGCGCTGCTTGAGGCCGCCAAGGCCGGTGCGCCGCGCATCGAAACGCTCGACGACCTGCGTATTTCGGATGCGATCAAGGTGGGCTTCGCGCAGTGTTTTGCGCTGATTCCGGGCACGTCGCGCTCGGGCTCGACCATCATCGGCGGCCTGCTGTTTGGGCTGTCGCGCAAGGTGGCCACGGAGTTCTCGTTCTTCCTCGCCATCCCCGTGATCTTTGGGGCGACGGTGTACGAGCTGTACAAGTCGCGTGCGTTGCTGTCGGCCGATGACCTGTCGATCTTTGCGGTGGGTTTTGTGGCGGCATTCATCTCCGCATTCTTCTGCGTGCGTTGGCTGCTGAAGTTCATTGCTACGCACGATTTCCGCGGCTTTGCGTGGTACCGGATCATCTTCGGCATCATCGTGCTGGTGACGGCCTATACGCATCTCATCGCCTGGCAGGCTTAAGCCAGTCAGCATTTCCCTTCCTCGGCGCGGGTCTTCGCGCCGTCTGCACGATCGGGCGGATTCGGACACACTGGTGGTTTCTTCTGCCAGCCGCTGACAGCCGGTCCCCCGATCATGAGTGCACTCTTCCAGCCTTTTTCCCTGCGCGGTCTCACGCTTGAGAACCGCATCGTCATCTCGCCGATGTGCCAGTACTCAGCTGACAACGGCCAGGCGACGGCGTGGCATCACACGCACCTAGGTAGCTTGTCGCTTTCCGGTGCGGGGTTGCTGATGATCGAGGCGACCGCCGTATCGCCGGAAGGGCGCATCACCAATGGCTGCCTAGGTTTGTGGGACGACGCGACGGAAGCCGCGCTTGCGCGCACACTTTCCGCCATTCGCCAGAACGCGCTGGTGCCGATCGGTATGCAGATCGCGCATGCGGGCCGCAAGGCGTCGAGTGCGCGGCCGTGGGAGGGTGGTGCGCTGTTGCCGCTCGATGCCGGCGGCTGGGAGACGATGGGCCCGTCCGCGCTATCGCAACGCCCTGAAGAGCGTGCGCCGCGCGAAATGACCGACGCCGACCTTGCCCGCGTACGTGATGCGTTTGTCGCCACCGCGCGCCGCGCTGTGCGCCTGGGGTTGGCGGCCATCGAATTGCACGCCGCGCACGGCTATCTGTTGCACGAATTCCTCTCGCCGATTGCCAATCAGCGCACCGATGCGTACGGCGGCTCACGCGAGAACCGCATGCGTTATCCGCTGGAAATTTTCGATGCTGTGCGGGCCGTGGTGCCGGACAACATTCCGGTGGGCGTGCGTGTGTCGGCCACCGATTGGGTGGAGGGCGGCTGGACGCCGGAGGATTCGGTGGTGTTTGCACAGGCGCTGCGCGCGCGTGGTTGCGACTGGATCGATGCGTCGTCAGGCGGCGTGTCGCCGCTGCAGCAGATTCCGTTGTCGACGGGTTACCAAGTGCCGTTTGCCGAGAAGATCCGCAACGAAGCGGATATCCCGACCATTGCCGTCGGCCTCATCAACGAGGCGCATGAAGCCGAGGCCATCGTTGCGGAGGGGCGTGCGGACCTGGTCGCGGTCGGCCGCGCCTTTCTCTACAACCCGCACTGGGCCTGGGCTGCGGCAGCGGAACTGGGCGCCACCGTCAAGGCGCCGCCGCAGTATTGGCGCGCTTTCCCGCGTCATGCCAAGAACCTCTTTGGCGAGACGCATTTCGGCGCGCGCTAATCCACGACCAATCGCGCGTGGGTGTGGTCAGCGCTTGCGGAAGACCACATCCCATACGCCATGCCCAAGGCGCAGGCCGCGCTTCTCGAACTTGGTGACGGGGCGATAATCGGGGCGCGGCGCGAAGCCGTCGGCGGTGTTCTCAAGCGTCGGCTCGGCAGAGAGCACCTCCAGCATCTGGTGGGCGTATTCCTCCCAATCCGTTGCACAGTGCAGATAGCCGCCCGGTTTCAGGTGGGCGGCCAGGCGCGCCACGAACGGGCTCTGGATCAGGCGTCGCTTGTTGTGGCGCTTCTTGTGCCATGGATCCGGGAAGAACACGTGGATGCCATCCAGCGTGCCTTCCGGAATCATGTGCGCCAGCACTTCCACCGCATCGTGCGAGCAGATGCGGATGTTGCCGATCTCGCGTTCGCCGATCAGCTTGAGCAGTGCACCCACGCCCGGCTCGTGCACTTCCACGCCCAGGAAATCGTCGTCCGGACGCAGTTGCGCGATGTGGGCCGTGGTCTCGCCCATGCCGAAGCCGATCTCGAAGATACGCTTGGCGCTGGCGCGCCCGAAGGCGGCTTCCCAGTCGAGCGGCTCGGCGGCGTAGGGCAATTGGAAGCGCGGGCCGAGTTCGTCGATGGCGCGCTGCTGACCGGTAGACGTGCGGCCGGCGCGGCGTACGTAAGAGCGGATGCGGCGCGGGTGGCCGGTTTCCGGCGTACCGGATTGATCGTCGTCAGACGGCTCGACGGGCGTGCCGTCGTTGGTGTGTTCGGTGGACTGCATGGCGGATTCACCACGGACGTGGCGGCAATAAAAAAGCCGCCGAGGGCGGCTTGGGAGATGCCCGGATTATAGCAGCGCAGCCCTATCGGCCCGCAGGCGTCGGCACGGACACGGCAGGTGCCAGCGGCGAGTAGGCGGTTCGATCGGGGGCGCGGGCTCGTCCCGCAGGCGGACCAGTTCCGGGCGGGCAGGCAGGTCCGACGGCAGACGGAGGTTCCAAACCAGGCCGACCCTGCGCAAGGCGATCAGCATCCACCAGCCCGGGTCCCACTCGCCGGCAAACAGGCCCAGGCGAGCCGAGCCCGGGTAGGCGTGATGATTGTTGTGCCAGCACTCGCCCATGGTCAGCAGCGACGCAAAGCGGATGTTGTGGCCTTGCACCGCAGCGCCTTGCACCTCGTAGTGCATGCCGCCGTGGTGGTGCGCGAAGTAGCCGATCAGCCAGTGGCCGAACACCCCGGCCGTCACACGCGCGCAGGTCCCCCAGAACACGAAGCTCCACCCGCCCAACCCGTACAGCAGCAACGCGATAGGTAATTGCTGCAGCATCCACGTACGCTCCAGGAACTGATAGACGCGGTCGTTGGCGATTCGGGGTTCCAATGCGATCAGGGGCGGATCGGTGAGTTGCAACTCACAGTGCAGTTGCCACCAGGCATCCTGCCAGAACGAGCGGCCATGCCGTAGGTAGTCGTGGCAGTCCGGGAGCCGCTGCGCATAGTCACGCAGATCATGCTGGCGTAGCAAGCCGATGGGGCCGGCCAAGCCGACCTGTACGCCAAAGTACACCAGCGTGTACTCCAGCCATTTGGGGCATTGATAGCTATCGTGAATCAGCTTGCGGTGGCTGCCCAGCGAATGCCCCAGCAGCAGAACGCTGCCGGTCGTCAGGACGAAGACAGCGAAGGCTGCCCAACTGAACGTCCAGATGCCACCAACCACCCCTGCCACCGCCATGCCGGTCAACCAAAGCGATTTGACCGGCGCATAGCGGACTTCACCACGGACCACGCTCTGCACATCGGCGGCTTGCACGCGGTGTGTTTTCAGACTCTCGGCAAAATTTTGCACAACAGGTCTCCTTCCCGATGGTGGGAATGCATGACTGCGGTGGTTGCTAGGGTGGGTTGCGCGGCTGCGCGAGACGTCAACCGGGTTTTTCTGTGGCCTTCTTGCGGGATTCGGCCTTGAGCGGGCGAGCAACCGGACACAGCTCGAAGGCATAGCTGGTCAGGCTGTTGACGAGGCTGTCGCCATTGAGCTTGTACAGGACGAACTGGCCGCGCCGCTCGCTGATGACCAACCCGGCGTTCTCCAGTACCGACAGATGGCGCGAGATCGCCGGTGCGCTCATGGCAAAACGCTCGGCAAGCTCAGACGTCGTGAGTTCGGCTTCCGACAGATAGGCCAGGATCTGCCGACGTGGTGTGGACGCCAACGCTTCAAAGATCTTGTCGATGTTGGTCATGATTCAAGGATTAGAAAATTTGTTAATTTATTGTTTGTCGACGACGCATCTGGTGTCAAGGCGAATGTGGGAGAGGGCAGGCACAAAAAAAAACCGGAGCAGTGTCCGGTTTTTTCGAAGAGGCATCGCGGTGAAAAGCAGCGCGATGAAGGGGTATCTGGAGCGGGCGATGGGAATCGAACCCACGGCTCTAGCTTGGGAAGCTAGGGTATTACCATTATACGACGCCCGCGTAACTCCACATTCTATGCGGGGTGATCAAGCTGTGGCAAGTGTAGGTGATGCTCAGTGCGCTTATCGAGCGGCAACGCAGGCCAACGCGAGTATGGATCATTTATAATGACGCCCTTGATAACGGGCCATGCAAGTGCGTTGGGGCCTACGGCAGCAAGCAGTGTCGCAGTTGTTCTGTCGAGTGAATCGACAGCCGCCGATTGCCCGGATACTAGATTCGCGCTGGGGCCAGTGAGCCTCTGGTACGCGAGGTTTCCGCAAGCTCTTTGAGGACTTGCAACGGCGGGTGTCCTTTACGCTCCAAGGCGTGACGCTCGGCCCCGTGCCCATGAAGATGAGAGATGATCAAAGCTAAAGTCGCGGCCGTCAGTACCTACCTACCGACCCCGGTTGTTCACAATGAGGAGCTTGCTGCTTTGTTTCCTGAGTGGACGGCAGAGAAGATTCTGAGTAAGACGGGCATCGCTGAGCGTCGAGTGGCTGCGCCGGACGAAACGGCGGCAGATCTGGCGTTTAGTGCGGCAGAGGCCATGTTTACTGAGCATGGAATTGATCGGAAGTCGATCGACTTCCTGCTGTTCTGCTCGCAATCCCCTGACTACATTCTGCCAACAACGGCATGTGTTCTGCAGAGTCGGCTAGACCTGCGTCAGGATATCGGTGCGCTGGATTTCAACCTTGGGTGCTCAGGATTCGTCTATGGACTGTCCCTTGCAAAAGGTTTGATCGAGGCCGGTAGCGTTCGTAGGGTCCTTTTGCTAACGGCTGACACCTACACAAAGTTCATTCATCCGCGTGACAAGAGCGTGCGCACCATTTTTGGCGATGGGGCAGCTGCGACCTTGATTGAAGCTCAACGGAGTGAGAGTGACGCTATCGGGCCGTTCATTTTTGGCACGAATGGCGGTGGGGCTGAAGATCTCATCGTCAAGACGGGCGGAGCTCGCCATGCTCGTACCGAGGGCTCCGCCGTCGAGTATGAAGATACCTCCGGCAACGTTCGTACCGAAGACCATCTGAAAATGGATGGTGCTGCGGTGATGGCCTTTACGTTGAAGGCGGTACCCGCCTTGGTCAAGGATTTGCTGGATACGGCAGGACTTGCGGTGGACGATCTTGATCATGTCGTTTTTCACCAAGCAAACACGTTCATCCTGGAGAGCTTGCGCAAGAAGTGCAAGATTCCTGAGGACAAGTTTGTCATTCACATGGAGCACTGTGGCAACACCGTGTCGTCAACTATCCCGATCGCGCTTAGCTCTTTGCCGCAGGCTGCGGGGCGTCGTCGCAGAATCTTGGTCGTGGGGTTTGGCGTTGGCTTGTCCTGGGCCGGTACTATCATCGATTACTGACGAATTACCTTTTTATTGATTGGAGAGAAAATTGGAAAAGCTATACGCAGAACTGGCCGAAATTTTAGAGATTGATCCCTCGGCCGTTGGCCCGCAACTGTCGCTGCATGATCATGGTTGGGATTCGCTTGCTGTGGTGTCGACCATCGCGATCGTGGATGAGCTGTTCGACGTCACGCTGGACGGTGCGGCGCTGGGCAAGTGCGCTACGGTTGCCGATATTGAAGCGCTGATCACTCGAGCTACGGCATGAGTAATCGGGTAGCGTCTGGCCGCGCTCATCGTCTTGACGGTGTCGCCATTCGTGGCGTGGCATCCGTGTTGCCGCGCCGTGAGATTGACAATCAACGTTTCGAAGCAGAGTTCGGTGAGGAGTCGGTTCGCGACGTCGTCAAGATGATCGGTGTGCGCAGGCGCTACTGGGTCGAAGAAGGGGTGACAGCCGCGGATTTGTGTTTTCAAGCGGCGGATAAGTTGCTGGCGCGGTTGAGCTGGGATAAATCGACGGTCGATGCCTTGATTTTTGTTTCTCAGACGCCTGACTATCGGCTTCCCGCGACGGCTTGCGTATTACAAGGGCGTCTGGGTTTGGGCACCGCTTGCGCAGCGTTTGATGTCAACTTGGGGTGCTCCGGCTACACCTACGGTCTGTGGTTGGCATCTAGCCTTATCAAAGGAGGTTCGCGCAGAGTGTTGCTGTTGGCGGGCGACACGATCAGTCGAACAGTATCGCCTTCGGATCGCGCTACCGCGATGCTTTTTGGCGACGCAGGTACCGCAACCGCGGTCGAGTTCGACGAGCATGCAGGTTCGAGCGTATTTGTCTTGGGCACCGATGGTCGCGGCGCGACCAACCTCATGATTCCCCAAGGCGCATATCGGAAGAGTGAGGCTCATGATGAGCGGCTTGAGGGTCGCGACCCGACATGTCTCTTCATGGATGGAGGAGAGATATTCAACTTCACGTTGCGCTCGGTACCGCCTTTGACCGCCGATACGTTGTCGTTTGCTGGACGCGCAATCGATGACGTTGATGGTTTCCTGTATCACCAAGCAAACGAGTTCATGCTGAAGCACCTCGCGCGCAAATCAAAGATTTCCGCAGAGAAGTTTCATACCAACATCGACCAATATGGCAATACGAGTTGCGCGTCGATTCCGCTGCTCATGACCACCAATCTAAGCGAGCAACTTGCTGCGTCACGCATGACGTTGTTAATGGCTGGGTTTGGTGTGGGCTATTCGTGGGGTTCTGCTTTGATGGACGTTGGGCCACTCTCTTGCAATGAAATTGAGTTCTACGATGCTGTTTGATCACCAAGCACTTGTTGGGAAGCGTTATTTGATTACCGGTGGATCATCGGGTATCGGTCGGGCGACTGCAGTGGCCTTGGCTGCGTGTGGCGCGTCGCTGGTAGTGATGGGGCGAGATGAGGCCCGTACGCGTGAAACTGTGGCGATGTTGGGTACAGATGCGCCTCACACGCCCGTTGTCGTCGATTTCCAAGACGCTGATACTACGGCGGACGCGGTCAAAGAGGCTGCGGTTGCGGCCGGTGGTGTTGACGGGGTGTTTCATGGTGCAGGTCTTGAACTGCTGCTTCCTATCAAGATGACGAAGCGCTCGAGCCTCGACAAAATGTTCGCGTCGAGTGTTTTCTCCGCTTTCGGGATTGCTCGTGCGCTCTCATTGAAAGGGGTTGTGCGGGAAGAGGGCGGGGCCTTCGTGATCATGTCTTCCGCGGCTGGATTGCGTGGGCAGTCTGGCATGACGGCATATTCTGCAGCCAAGGCCGCCGTGGACGGCATGATGCGTTCGCTAGCTGTCGAGTTGGCACCTCGCGGCATCCGAGTGAACAGCATTGCTGCCGGTGCGGTTGAGACAGCAATGCATGGTCGTCTTGCGAACACACTTCCCTCGGCAGCTATGGAGGCTTACGAGGCAAAGCATCTGCTTGGTTTCGGGCGTCCGGAAGATGTGGCTTCAGCCGCAGTATTTCTGCTCTCGCCAGCCGCACGTTGGATTACCGGCACGACGATGGTTGTAGACGGCGGATTTACGGTGCGCTGATGAAACGATATGTGATCGTGGGGGGCGGCGGATTCGGTCGCGAAGTCATCTCGTGGATCCGCCAGATTGTGGCAGGAGAGGGACAAGGGGATGTTGTTGGTGTTCTTGATAGCAATCCCGCGTGCCTCGATGGTTTCAACTATGGTGTCCCTTATCTGGGGACACCACAGGAATACCAGCATTCCGAGGATGTCGAGCTTGTGCTGGCGGTGGGAAGCCCGGCTACGAAATGTGCACTCGTGGAACAACTGCGTACCCGGGGCGGAAAATTCGCGACCATCATTCATCCTAGCTCAGTGATTGCCGCAACTGCCAGATTGGGCGAAGGGGTAATTGTTTGCCCACAATCACTCGTTTCGGCCGATGCCCAGGTGGGGGATTTCGTGACGATCAATGCTTGTTCTTCAGTCGGTCATGATGCGTGTGTCGGGCAATATGGCACGCTTAGCGCTCACGTAGACATAATGGGGTTCGCCACACTGGGCGACGCCTGTTTCCTAGGCTCTGGTGCACGCGTTATGCCAAAGGTGACGGTTGGCACTCGGTGTACGGTTGGGGCGGGTGCCATCGCCATGCGTCGCCTTCCTGATGGCATGACCCTCTACACTTCGCCTTCCAAGAAGATGTAGCCGGCGCCGCGTGCCCTGTCTGATCCGTGGGCACGCTCTTTTATGGACGCCTCGTTGGCAGAGCTGCCTATTCTGGGCGGCAATCGAATACATTTCGCCACGGAGACGCCGTGCTAGAGAACAAACTTTCCCGCCAGTACTGGCATTTGGTGGCACACCGACGCGAGCTGCCGGCCAACAATGACTATCTCAAGTTGAAATGGGCCGCCGGCGACGTCGTGGTTTTCAACGACGGTGGTGATCTTGTCGCTTTTGACAATCTCTGCCCGCACAGAGGAACGCGTTTCTTTGTTGATGAGAGTGGCAACGCGCCCGCGCATTGTCCTTATCACGGATGGAGCTATCGAGGCGGCAAGGTTCACGTGCCAAATCCAGACAGATTTAAGCCTTGTGATCTTTCTTCTGCACGCTTGAATGCTTTTCAGATGGACTGGGCGGGCGATTTCCTATTCATTGGCATCGAGCCAAAAATGTCGTTGCCCGAGCAGTTGGGTGAGGTAATGCCTCTTTTGGAAGATATCTCCTTCAACATTGCCGGCCGTTTCGATTTCAGCCAGTACGATTATCAATGTAATTGGCGGATCGCTCTCGAGAACGCGCTAGAACCCTACCACATCGACCTGATTCATCCGGAGTCGTTGGGCGCATTGCGTTTGACTGATGGTGCGAACACTTTCCATGGTTTGAACTCGGTCTGGCGAGCCGAATTGGGTGATGCGAGGTTGGACAAGCGCCTCAAGTCAATGAGTCGGCTTTTTTCTGTGGACTTTCAGTATGAAGGTTACTTGAGTTTGTATGTTTTCCCATATGCAATGCTGTCATCGACCTATGGGTTCTCCTATTCGCTCCAAAATTTCTTTCCCGCTTCAGCCGCGAATCTCACTCATTTCTCAAGCCGTTTGTTGACGGCGCCTTCGTTGCCGGGCAAACAAGCACTCGCAGACGTATTCTTCCAGTCTACGGCTGCTGTAAATCGGCAGGTATTCGAGGAGGACCATGAGATCTGCCGCAGAGTACCTAGTGAAGCGATTGATACGCACACCATTCTGGCGGACAACGAAGAGAAGATCCGACACTTCCGGGCGTCAATCGCAGCATCCTGATTTTCTCGCTAGGGTCAGTTGGGGTGCCGACTGCTTTATCTCGCAGTCCCCCCACCATCCGGCTACCCGACGCAGTCTTTAGTCTCTGATCATCAGAGTACCATTGCGTTGCAACACGTGAGGCTGCAAATGCGGCAATGAAAGACAGCGCCCAGAGTAGTCGCTTAGTAAGACTCTTCGCGCGTTTCCCCGCGGGGCTGCTAGTCGTGTCTTGGCTTCCAGTTGCCATCGCTCCTCCACAGATATGCCGGTAGCCTCGTATCACAAAGAGCGCGTCCGATCGGTCAAGTGCGGCACTACACCGTTCGGCGTGGGCGAGCGACGTAACTCTCCTGCTAACCTATTTCGATCCTTGGCGAAGTTACTGCGTCACCAGCTCGATATAAAACTCGGGATACAGATCCTCAAAGCTCTTCCCTTTGGGATTTGAGCGGTCGGCACCATAGGGCACGCGATCCTGCGCGCCAATGTCGGAGATGCGAAAGATATAGGTCAGGCGCGTGCTGTCCTTGGCAATGCTCGGCAGGGAGCTGTGCCAGGTCAGGGAGTCGATCGCGTAGAGCTCGAACAACCCAGATTCCGATTCCACGTAATCGTTCTGATCGAACTCTGGATAGTGTTCGGTGACGACCTCGTAATGGCCAAACGCGTTCTTCGTTGTCTTTGGCAACCCCAGCTTGTGCGTGCGCGGGTAGATGCGGACGCCGCCAGCCTCGCCGTTCAGATTGTTGGTGAGGTTGAGCCAGAACGTGAGCTGTTTTTCGCTCTGCAGCAGATAGGGGAAGTCTTGATGGATGGGGAGGTTGTACCGGTAGTTTTCCTCGCCCGGGGGAAATACATGCAGGGTCTCGCCGTTGTAAGGGCGGACCAGAATGGAAGGGTCTTCGGGCTTGCCGAAGAAGCGTTCCGCGATCTGCTGAATCTGCGGGTTGAAGAACAGGCGCATGCCCGACATGAGCCGCATCGGTCGGGTCCCAATGTCATAGACCCGGCCTAGCAGCTTGCGATCCTTGGCGTTGATTTCCAGCATCACCTGTTGGAGATGGCGCTCCGCCGTGATCGCGTCCCGATTGATGATGGCCTCCCGCAGCAGGCGTTGGGGCGTGCTGTCAAACCGCGTGTCATCCTTCACCAGCACCAACAGGTAGTTGCAGATATCGAAGAACAGCGCTTCGATGTCGCTTTGCAGGGTGTCGGTTGGGACGACCCGTTCCCATCCCTCTTCGGCCAGTGAACCCGTTGTCATGGTCTGGGGCATTTTCTTCGCGCGCGGCTCAGTAGGTCTCTTTGACGATGTAACCGCCCGGGTTATCGGAGAACGGGAATTTCTGAATCTTCGGCGCAATCCCACGCGCCCTGAAGAACTCGTCCACGGCAGAGGCTTCACCGGGGAAGACATCGAAGCCGTATTCATCCAGCAGTAGGACGCCGCCTCTGACCAGTCGATCCCACAGGTGCTCCAGGCCAACCTTGGTGGGCTCATACAGATCAGCGTCCAGGTGAAGGAGCTTGATCTTGGTGCCCGGGTTGTCGCTCGCATACTGCGGGACGGTTTGCCGGATGTCGCCTTCGATGAGTTTGATCCGCGGCTTGTGCGGGGCAAACCGGTCATGGTCGAAGACGTTGATCAGATCCAAGAGTTCTTCGCGATACTGGGCAGAAGACCATCCGCCTTCGACCTTGTCGTTGATGGCCTTGCGTGCGCCGTCCTTCTCATGAAAATCAGGAAAGCCAGCGAAGTTGTCGAACCCGATGACATCGAAGCTTCTGTCGTAGGGCGCAAAGATTTCAGTGAACTGCGCAAATCGGAGCAGCGATTCGCCTTTGAAGACACCAAATTCGACGATATGGCCAGGCAGGTCGTTGACCAGCTTGTAGATCTCGTAATGGCAGATGAGCTTGGCAAGTGCGCGGCGGTTGACATACCGCAGCAGACCGCCGAATCGGAATGCGTCGCGGTTCTTGTCTTCGACCTGCCTTGCGACCAGAGAGAACATGGCCTCTTCGACAAAGTTGTTGTCGGGGCAAGGTGCTGGCTTCTTTCGTTCCATGGTTCTGTCCATTGGGTTTCTGGGCGCATGCAGCGATGCCGCATGATGCAGCGGTAGTATCGGTCCGCACCCAGGATTCTTGAGGCAGCTTGACGAGGTGGCTGTGCGTAGCCGGTGCAGAAGGCTATCGGCTTGGTGGCGTTTCACGACGCCGCCCAGCGCTCCTGCGGTTCTCATCCCACGCCGGAAACACGGTCGAGCGCTTCACTACACCATAGGCAAAGCTCGTGTCGATGGCGGCAATGCCCGGAATGGCATGCAGTTGGCTGCGCACGAATTGCTCGTAGTCCTGCAGGCTTTCCACCAGCACGCGCAGCAGGTAGTCCGCTTCTCCGGTCAGCACGTAGCAGTCCAGGATCGCATCGATGGCGCGGATGCGGTTCTCGAAGGTTGCGACCACCTCCCGCGTGTGCTGCTGCAGGCGGATATGCACGAATGCCGTCACCGGCAGACCGTACGCTTCTTCATCGACGATGGCCGTATAGCCACGGATCACGCCTGCCTCTTCCAGCAGCCGCAGCCGTCGCAGGCAGGGGGAGGGTGACAGGTTGACCCGCTCCGACAACTCCTGATTGGTCAACCGGCCCTCCTTCTGGAGAGCGGCGATGATCTGCCTATCCTTCTTGTCCACGCGATTCTCCTAGATCCTGGATTGGCAGACTCTGCCAATTTGAGCCGCAGTATTGGCGGAAATAACAAGATACTACTTTTTATGCTGGGGCATTCTGTCGTCATTCAGAAATCGAGGATGACGACATGCGCGGTTCGACATTGACGGCAGGAACGGGTGGTCTGGCTGGACGGGACGCCACCCAAACCAGTCCGCTGATCGGGTATGCGGCGATGGTGCTGACGGTGCTGATCTGGGCTGGGTTTGCGCTGTCGATTCGCGCCATTGGTGCCTCGCCGCTGGCACCGGCCGATGTGGCGCTCATCCGATTCGGTCTGCCGACCTTGTTGCTGCTGCCGTTTCTGCCGTCACGCTGGCCGATGCTGCGGCGTGTGAAGCCGCTTAGCGCGCTGATGGTCCTGGTGGGCGGTGGCCTGCCGTTCTTCTTCATGGCGTCTGCCGGCGGCAAGGTGACCTCCGCCGCTCACGTGGCTGCGCTGATCGCGGGCACCACGCCGTTGTCGGTAGCGCTGATCGCCTACGCGCTGGATGGCCAGCGCATCGGCGCGGCGCGGGGGCGGGCCATCGCGATCATCCTCGCGGGCGTGGTGCTGTTGCTGGTGTCGCAAACGCATGCGTCACACGGTGCGTTCGTCGGCGGGGCCGCGCTGCTGTTGCTGGCCAGCCTGCTCTGGGGCAGCTACACGCTGGGGCTGCGCCGTGCCGGGCTCGACGCCATCGGTTGTGCGCTGCTGCTGAGCGTGCCTTCGTTCGTGCTGCTCGTGTTGCTGGTGAGCCTGGGCGTGGTCGACAGCCACATTGGACAGTTCTCCATGACCAGCGCCATGCCGTTCCTGCTGGCCCAGGGCCTGGGGGTTGGCGTGATTTCCAGCGTGTCGTATGCGCTCGCGATCCGTCATCTGGATACGCCGCGCTGTTCCGCGATTGGCTCGATGGCGCCCGCGCTGGCGTGCCTTGGGGCTGTGCCCCTGCTTGGTGAATCGCTGACCCTGACCGTTGTGTGCGGCATTGCTGCGATCACCGCAGGCGTGATCCTCGCAAACCGCGCTTAAGCGCATCGCCTCGTTCTTCTGGAGACCACACCCATGCTTACGACGCTTGCCACTGTTACCCCGGACCCGCTGTGGGGGCTGACTGCCGCTTTCCGTGCTGACCCACGACCCAACAAGGTCGATCTCGTGGTGGGCGTCTACCGCGATGAAACCGGGCGGACGCCGGTCATGGCCGCTGTGAAGATGGCAGAGGAGCGCTTGGCCGCTGCCGGGACCTCCAAGGCCTACCGCGGGTTGGCGGGCAATACCGAGTTCAACGCCGGTCTGGCAGCCCTGCTGCTCGGGCACGACGCGGGGCGCCTGGCGCGCCAGACCACGATGCAGACCGTGGGCGGGACCGGCGCACTGCGACTGCTGGCCGACTTCATCGCCGTGGCGTCGCCCGGCGCGCGCGTGTGGGTGTCCGACCCCGGCTACGTCAACCACGTGCCCATCATGCGGGCGGCAGGACTGATGGTCGAACGCTACCGCTGGCAGGCCGACGGTGGTGTGCTCGACGCTGACGCCGTTCTCGCGGATCTTGCCGCCGCCCGTGCAGGCGATATCGTGCTGCTGCACGGTTGCTGCCACAACCCGACCGGCATCGACATGGGGCTCGGGGTTTGGCAGGCCGTGGCGGAGCGCTGCGCGAAGCAGGGGCTGGTGCCACTGGTCGACATGGCCTATCTCGGGCTTGCTGAAGGCCTGGAGCCGGACACCCAGGGCTTGCGGCAACTCGTCGATGCGCTGGACACAGTGTTGGTGGCGGCGAGTTGCTCGAAGAGCATGGGACTGTATTGCGAGCGCACCGGCGCTGCGATGGTGATCGGCAAGAACATGGCCACGCTGCAACCGGTAGGCGGTGTGCTGGAGCGCATCACGCGCAGCAACTATTCGATGCCGCCGGACCACGGCGCCGCCATCGTCGCCGCCATCCTTGCCGATGCCACGCTGACAGCGTGCTGGCGCGACGAGCTGGAGCACATGCGTCAGCGCATCGTCGGCAACCGGCGTCGGCTTGACGACGCACTGGCCAGCCTGGGAGCGCCTGCCGCGCTGCAGAACCTGTCGCGGCACAAGGGCATGTTTTCCATGCTGCCGCTGGATGCCGATGCCATGGAGCGCCTGCGCGTGGATCACGCCATCTATGGCACCCAGGGTGGTCGCATCAACATCGCAGGGCTGGCGCCGGAGCAGATCGGCCGGGTGGCCGATGCGCTGGTCGCCGTGGCCTCTGAAACGGCAGGTACGCCTGCGTGACCAGCATCAAAGGCAGGGGCCGCGATCGACGCGGCCCCTGTTGCGTTGCGTAGCCGCCGTTACTTCGCTTTGAACCCCGGCAATCCGCTCGCCAGCTTGCTATGCGCCAGCGCGACCGCGTTCTGCACAGCGGTCTGGAAATCGCCGTGCAGATCTTCAACCGGAATGCTGCGGCGGAAGAAGTCAGCCCACACGAACTCTGCAAACGCCGTGGGCGTCTTGTCATAGCCGCCCGCATTGCGCACGTATCCGGCGAGCGATCGATAGGGATCGTCGATCAGCTTCTCCAGGCTGTCAGGAACGGACGCGTAGTAGTGCCGCACGCCATGCTCATCGAGAGGATGGACCCAGCAGCTCTTGTCCATGGCTTTCCAGAAATCCTCGATGGCGTGATCGGATAGATCCGCTTCGACCTCGAAGTAGCCGATGCTCACGCCGGCTTCCAGCGCGGCGCGCCCGAGGTGGTGGTGATCCGTGATGTACAACTTGCTGCCTGGCCCGAGCACAGCGGGAATCGGATGCGCCTGCATGAAGGCCTGCTGGTCTTGGGGCGCAAGCGACTGGAGATGCTTCTTCTTGTCCTGGACTTCGATCATGCCCACGGTGAGTTGCGTAGGGCGCAGGTCGTGGATGGGCGATTCGTGGATCTTGGGCATGGTGGTTCCTCTATGGTTGCTGCCGGCGCCCGACGCCGGCCATCCCACAGCAGCATAGCAAGCGAGGGCGCGTGTAGTGTTCAGCGCGCGTTCACGTGGCCCGCGCGCGAGCCCGTTCCTGGAGGGCGAGCCTGATCTGCGGCAGGACGATGCCCTCAAGCCCGGAAACCGCGTGTGCCTGCCCCCAGATCTGTTCGTCGATCGCTGCAAAGAAGAACGGAACGCCGTGATTCAGCAGAATCCGGCGCCCATCCGGACGCTCGCCGCCGGCCCATGCAAGCGTGGGCGGCAGATCTTCGGGCCGGATTCTTGCTGTGAAGCCGCCCAGCTTCAGCTGCACATAGTCGATCTGATCCAACTCGGGCAGCGCGGTCTTCATCTTTGCCATGCGGCCGAAGTATTCGGCTTGGTAGCCCCGGCAGGCAGGGCAATTGATCGCACCTGCATAGACCAGCGCGATGCGCGAGTTGGCACGCGCCTGCAGCTTTCCGCTGGCACTGAAGCTACCCACGCTGCCTTTGCCGAGGACGCCTTGTGCGCCGTCCTGGAGCATCTTTCGTGCGGCGGCCTGTGTTGCGGCAGCTTCGTCCGCAGTGATGCGTGTCATGCGCACATTGACCGTGCGGCCGTTCGGATAGCGAAGCTCGCCTAGCAATGATGTGTCGCCGGCGGTCAGCACCACACGGATTCTGGAGTTCACGATAGATGAAAACTCCAACTGCAGATGGTCACCCTCGACAAAGCCAGCAACGTCATGCACGTCAGACAGGGCTGCTGCCTCTACGAGCCCGTAGCGCATCTTGCCGACCACGAGCTTGCCATCCTGCAATGCCGCGCCGTCGAGCAGCAACAACCGCTCCTTGGCTTCACCGATGACGGTGACCAGCCAATAGCCATTGAGCGCATCGCCGATCAGGTCGGTCGCGGCGGTGGGCCCGGCCACGACCAAGCCTGCTGCACACCCGAGTACAAGAAACTGGCGTCGACGCATGGCGGCCTCCTGTGCGCATCCAGACCTTGCGGATCGTAGCGCTGGCCGTTTTGAGCGGCGATCCTCCGTTGTGAGGAAGGCTACTGCCGTCGCGCCATCGCCTGCATGGCCGCATCGACAAACCTTGCCGCGGCAAGTTCGCCAGCCATGGGTGTGGCGGCCTTGGCGCAGTCGGCAATCACGTGGCACAGCGATTCCGTGTCTTCCCGGCAGGCGCGCAGCAGCGGCATGGCAGCCCCAGCGGCCGAGCCGAAATGGATGACCGCCAATCGCATCAGCTCTACCTTGACCACGTTGGGCAGCACGTCGGCCAACTCGGGCGAAATGGGCGTCTGAACTGTTGGCGCGAGCGAGGGCAGCGCTTTGGGAGGCGCAACGGGTGCGAGACGCGGCTCGTTGGCCGCTGGCACGTCAACGGGTGCGGCTACGGCTTGCAGGCCGAGTGTCATGCCGGTCAGCGGCGGTAGTTCGTCGTAGATGGGCGATATGGACGATATGGACGATAGGGCGCCGTGCCCGTGTTCGGCGTCATCGTCCAGCAGCGGGCGGTTGAAGTAGGCGATGGGGTCGAAGGCATCAACGGGTACCGCTGGGGCGGGCACGTCTTCCCGCGCGATGCCGGGCAGCACGTCGACCATCCCAGCCAGTTGCAGCCCCGCAAGCAGTTCATCCAGATCGGCCCAGTCGCCCAGCAACTGGTGCAGTTGCCCGACCGTGCGGGCACCATCGATGAGGATGAGCAGATGCCGCTGGCGCATCTGCATGTCATGGCGGTGCGCGGCCAGGGCCTCGCGCCCGTCCTCCGTCTTGATCAGGACGCTCGTCGTAGCAAGCATGTTGACTCCCCGTTAAGCAGCAAGCCCGGCCTCTTGTGTGCCGGTGCAAGCTGTACGTTAGTCAGCACTTTCGAGCGATGCCATCGTACGATTGGCGGAGATTGTTAAACCCGAGGCGAACGATTGGTCTAGCTCCGCCAGGATTCCAGCGCTGGCGCGGCTTCTCCAGGGGTGCTGTTTTGTGCGGCCAGCGTGCGGGCGTAGCTCACATACCACGCCAGCACGTCCGGATTGGCCATGGCGTCGGGGTTGGCAATGCGCTCGGGCGGGGCGCCCAGCAACAGCTTCTTGATCGGCACCTCCATCTTCTTGCCGGACAGCGTGCGCGGCACCCCCGGTGCCTGCACGATGACGTTGGGCACGTGCCGCGCCGACAGCCCAGCCTTGATGCGGGCATTGATCGTGGCGCGCAGCGCATCGTCCAGCACGGACCCTTCGCGCAGAATGACGAACAGCGGCATGAACGACTCGCGCCCGAGAAACTCCAGATCAACGACCAAGCTGTCGAGCACTTCGGGCAGATCCTCCACCACGCGGTACAGCTCGGCGGTGCCCATGCGGATGCCGTGGCGGTTGATGGTCGCATCCGAGCGGCCATAGATGATGGCGCCGCCGCGCGGGGTGATCTTGATCCAGTCGCCGTGGCGCCACTGGCCGGGGTACATGTCGAAGTAGCTGTCGCGGTAGCGGCTGCCGTCGGTGTCGCCCCAGAAGAAGAGCGGCATCGATGGGATGGGCGCAGTGCAGACCAGTTCGCCCACGGCATCAATGAGCGGTTGGCCGGCTTCGTCCAGCGCTTCCACGCGCGAGCCGAGGTTGCGGCATTGCATTTCACCCGCATAGACGGGCAGGGTGGCCACGCCACCCACAAAGCAGCCGGCAAAGTCGGTGCCGCCGGAAATCGGGTTGAGCCAGACGTCGGCCTTCACGTGGCAGTAGATCCAGTCGTACGCCTCGGCCGAGAGCGGCGAGCCGGTCGAGCCGATTGCGCGTAGTTTCGATAGATCAAAATCCCGCCCGGGTTCGATGCCGGCCTTCAGGCAATTGGCGAAGAACGCCGCACCGGCGCCAAAGAACGTTACGCCCGCATCCTGGGCGAAGCGCCACAGCGTATTGAGATCGGGCGTGCCGGGATTGCCGTCGTAGATCGCGAGCGTGACGCCACCGAGCAGCCCGCTCGCCTGCGAATTCCACATGACCCAGCCGGTGCTGCTGTACCAGTGGTAGACGTCGTTGGGGCCGAGGTCGAGGTGCAGCGCGCCCATCATCGTTTGCACCAGCAGCAGGCCGCCGTGGCCGTGCACGATGGGCTTGGGCATGCCGGTGGTGCCGGACGAATACAGAATCCACAGTGGGTGGTCGGCCGCCACGGGAGTGATGACGAGCGGCACGTCGTTGCTTGTGAGGTCGCGCCAGTCCTTGGCTTGCGGGAAGCGTGCGCGGTTGATGTCGCCGAGCAGTTGCGGCACGAGGACGAGGTGTTCGACGGTCGGCAGCGCAGCGACCATCTCTGCGACCACGTCGAAACGGTCGAACGCGCGGCCACCATAGTGATAGCCATCCACCGCGATCAGCACCTTGGGCTCGATCTGCCGGAAGCGATCGGTGACGGCCACCTGGCCCATATCGGGCGCGCAGACGGACCAGATCGCCCCCACGCTGGCCGTAGCGAGAAACGCGATGATCGCGTCCGGCGTGTTCGACAGGTACGCGGCCACGCGGTCGCCGGGCTCCACGCCCATCTTGCGCAAGGCATCGGCCAGCGAAGCGACGCGCTGGCGCAGCTCGCGCCACGACAGGTCTGCCAGGGGTTTGGTCTCGCTCGCGTAGCGGATGGCGGTGCGGTCGGGGCTGCCGCCTTCTTCCACGTGCCGCATCACCTGATCGACGTAGTTGAGCTTGGCGCCCACCAGCCATTGCGCGCCAGGCATCGTGCGGTCGCCGAGCATCTTGGTGAAGGGCGTGGAGGCGCGCAGGTCGAGGTAGTCCCAGACGGAAGTCCAGAACGCTTCGAGTTCGGTGGTGGACCACTCCCAGAGCTTGGCGTAGCCCTCGGGCGTGTTGGCAGAGAAGTGCAGCCCGCGTTCGCGCGCGAGCCAGTCGAGGTAATGCGTCAGGCGCGAGCGCGCAATGAAGTCAGCCGATGGCGTCCACAGCAGGGCGCCTTCCTGGATGGTGCTCATGTGTCTCCTCCGCCGCTAGGCAAGGGGGAGGCCGCCCGCTCTATCTATGCGGCGGGTCGGCCGTGTGGGTTTGCGGCTTAGATGCCGCCCATGCACAGGTATTTGAGTTCGAGGTATTCGTCGATGCCGTAGACCGAACCTTCACGGCCGAGGCCCGATTGCTTGATGCCGCCGAACGGCGCCACCTCGTTCGAGATCAGCCCGGTATTGATGCCGACCATGCCGTATTCGAGCTGCTCAGCCACGCGCCAGATGCGGCCGATGTCGCGGCTGAAGAAGTACGAGGCGAGGCCGAATTCGGTGTCGTTGGCCAGGCGCACGACTTCCGCTTCGTCCTGGAATTTGAAGATGGCGGAGACGGGCCCGAAAGTCTCTTCGCGTGCGATCAGCATGTCGGGCGTGGCGTCGGCCAGCACGGTCGGCTCCACAAAGCGCTGCGAGCCGAAGCCCTGCATCAGCTTGCCACCGGCGGTCAGGCGCGCGCCTTTCTGCGTGGCGTCGTTGATGTGGCGTTGCACCTTCTCCACGGCCTGGTCGTCGATCAGCGGGCCCTGCACCACGCCGGTGTCGAACCCATTGCCGACCTTGATGCCTTTGACCTTGGCCGAGAGCTTTTCGACAAACGCGTCGTACACCGAGGCGTGCACGTAGAAGCGGTTCGTACACACGCAGGTCTGGCCCGCGTTGCGGTACTTCGATTGCACTGCGCCTTCGACGGCGGCATCGATGTCCGCATCGTCAAACACGATGAACGGCGCGTGGCCACCCAGCTCCAGCGCCACCTTCTTCACCGTCGGCGAGCACTGTTGCATCAGGATGCGGCCCACCGGCGTCGACCCCGTGAACGACAGATGCCGCACGATCGGCGATTCGCACAGCGCTTTACCGATGGCGATTGAACGGTCGGCATCGCCCGTCACCACATTGACCACGCCCTTGGGAATGCCCGCGCGGTGCGCCAGTTCGGCCATCGCCAGTGCAGACAGCGGTGTCTGCTCGGCCGGCTTGATGACGATGGTGCAGCCCGCCGCCAATGCCGGCGCCACTTTACGGGTGATCATCGCCAGCGGGAAGTTCCACGGCGTAATGGACGCACACACGCCCACCGGCTGTTTGAGCACCACCATGCGCTTGTCGCGCCAGGTGCTGGCCATCACGTCGCCCGAGACGCGCTTGGCTTCTTCGGCAAACCATTCGATGAACGACGCGCCGTAGACGATTTCGCCCTTGGCTTCGGCCAGCGGCTTGCCTTGCTCGGCGGTCATCAGCGCAGCGAGGTCGTCGGCGTTGGCGATGAGCAAGTCGAACCAACGGCGCAGGATGATTGCGCGATCCTTGCCGGTCAGTTCGCGCCAGGCCAGCCATGCCGCGTTGGCGGCGTCGATGGCCCGCAGCGTTTCGGCGTGGCCCAGATTAGCGACGTCAGCCAGGTGCGCGTTAGTGGCCGGGTCGTGAACGGCGAAGGTAGCGCCGTCCGCTGCGCCTACCCAGGTGCCGTCCACATAGGACTGCGTCTTGACGAGGGTGCGATCTTTGATGCGTTCCAGCGCGTTGGCGGTGGTGTGGGAGTCGAGTGCTTCGGCCATGGCGGTCTCCGAAAGGAAAGAAGGCAGACCGGGAGGCCTGCCTTTTAGATGCAGCAGTCGCTTAACTCGCTAAGAATAACCGAACGACCGTTCGCTCGCAGACTGAGCCGCCAAGCCTTGTGGCTATTGGAAGAGCGTGTCCCACATGGTGTCGACCTTGGCCTTGACGGCGGCATCCATGACGATGGGCTGACCCCATTCGCGTGTGGTTTCGCCGGGCCACTTATTGGTGGCGTCGATGCCCATCTTGGAGCCCAGGCCCGACACCGGCGAGGCGAAGTCGAGGTAGTCGATCGGCGTGTTCTCGACCATCACCGTGTCGCGCGCCGGGTCGACTCGGGTGGTGATCGCCCAGATCACTTCCTTCCAGTCGCGCAGGTTCACGTCGTCGTCCACCACCACGATGAACTTCGTATACATGAACTGCCGCAGGAAGCTCCACACGCCAAACATCACGCGCTTGGCGTGGCCGGCGTACTGCTTCTTCATGCTGACCAGCGCCATGCGATAGCTGCAGCCTTCGGGCGGCAGGTAGAAATCCGCAATCTCCGGAAACTGCTTCTGCAGCAGCGGCACGAACACTTCGTTGAGTGCCACGCCCAGCACGGCCGGCTCATCGGGCGGCTTGCCTGTATACGTGGAGTGATAGATCGGGTCGCGCCGCATGGTGATGCGCTCGACCGTGAAGACCGGGAACCAGTCTTGCTCGTTGTAATAGCCAGTGTGATCGCCGAACGGGCCTTCGAGCGCGTGCTGATAGCCACTCGGGTGCGTCGGGTCCGGCTGGATGTGGCCTTCGAGGACGATTTCTGCGCCGGCCGGTACCTGCAGTTGCGCCTGCGCCAAGGATGGTGTGAGGCACGTCGCGAGTTCCGTTCTGCTGCCGCGCAGCAAGCCCGCGAATTGGTACTCAGAGAGCGTATCCGGCACCGGCGTCACCGCGCCGAGGATCGTGGCCGGGTCCGCGCCCAGCGCCACGGCAATCGGAAACGGCTGGCCCGGATTGGCGATGGCGTGCTCGCGGAAATCCAGCGCGCCGCCCCGGTGCGCCAGCCAGCGCATGATGACCTGATTGCGGTTGATCACCTGCTGGCGATAGATGCCCAGGTTCTGCCGCTTCTTGTGCGGCCCGCGCGTGATGACCAGCCCCCACGTGACGAGCGGTGCTGCATCGCCCGGCCAGCACGTCTGCACGGGAATGCGCGAGAGGTCGACGTCATTGCCCTCCCACACGATCTCCTGGCATGCCGGCGACGACACCTTGCGCGGGGCCATGTCCCACACGGCCTTGGCCATCGTCCACAGCTTGCCGGCCTCGCGCAGGCCACGCGGCGGCTCGGGTTCCTTCAATGCAGAGAGCAGACGACCCACGTCGCGCAGTTCGTCGAGCGACTCGGCGCCCATGCCCAGCGCCACGCGGCGCGTTGTGCCAAACAGGTTGGCGAGCACAGGTATGTCGTACTTGCGCGTGCCGTCCACCGGCTGTTCGAAGAGCACCGCTGGGCCCTCGGCACGCAGCAGACGATCGCAGACTTCGGTCATTTCCAGCCGCGGCGAGACCGGTTGGCGCACCCGGCGCAGCTCACCGGCGCGCTCCAGTTGGGTGAGGAAGTCACGTAAGTCCCTGTATTGCATGGATTTTTGTAACTAAAGGTAAGGGGTAGGGCACCTATTGCGCACATCGCGGGGCGGTCAGACGGCCGGCTCAGCACGATTTTTTTGGTGTAGGCGAGGTGGCCGGGATTGTACGGCCAAAACTTCGCGGCACCCTGATGACAGAACGAACCGCGGGTCAGCTAGTCCCAACAATGGGGGCTTCATCATAACTTTTTGATATGAAAAACGTATTCTTTATGATTGACTTGGCATAACGCGCTTCCTACAATCCATTCCGATCTGGTAATTGTTGCGTTGCAACATGTTTTCGGCTATTGCCTTCGCCCTGCTCTCATTCGTATGAGGGGCGACACCAGAGCACTTCAGCATCGCTGCGAGACGTGACCTCCCCAAGGACGCGCCTCGCTTTTGTCTGGGCACACGGGGAGTGCCCCCAACAGATGCCGGCTGACTGCAACAGCGCGGCATCCTTACTAAAAACCGTTGCGATTCGAAACGCACGGCGCCATGCAAAAGAAAGGCGCCTACCGAATCAGCGCAGCGGACGGAGGTAAGTATGAACGGTTGGAAAACCCTTCATTCTTCCGGGATCGGTTCGGCGCTGCAACGCCGGCTCGTCACCCCGGTCGGCCGCCGCCTCGCGCGTGCTGGCCAAATTGCGCTGCCTCGTAAGCTGCGCATGGAATTGAACGCAGGGAGCGCCGCCGCGTCCCGCAATGAGTTGCATCCTGGCGTCCTGCTGGTGTTCCGCAGCGGGCATGTCGTGCTGAACAGCGTCGGCGTGCTGGCCGTTGTGGCTGCGGTCGCGCTCTCGCTCAATGGCGAGTGGCGTGCCATGGTCGCTCAACGCGTGCTGCATTTCACACCGGGTGCGGACACCAACGTGGCTTCGGCTACGCCGCCCGCCGTCTCGGCTGGTGTTGAGCCGGTCGCATTTGCACCGACCGCACCGTCGGCCGGCATGGGCGCCGCCCAGGCTGTGGCGTCTGCTGCGCCTACCCAAACGGGTGGCACGGTGGCGGCTGCGGGTTGGGATTCGCTGTCCAAGGTGCCTTCCGTGGCTGAGCTGGCTGCGCAGATTCCGAACACGCAGGTCGCTCGCGACGCGCGTGAGTCGGCGACTGCCGGTACGCCGCGTGAGCAGGCCGCCGTGGCTGAGTACATCGCCCGCAAGTATCGCGTGGCGGCCACCGCTACCGGTCAACTGGTGAAGGCGGCCTATCAAACAGGCAAGGAAGTCGGCATCGACCCGCTGCTGATCCTGGGCGTGATGGCCATTGAGTCCAGCTTCAACCCGTTTGCCGAAAGCGGCATGGGTGCGCAGGGCCTGATGCAGGTGATGACCAAGGTCCACCAGGATAAGTATGAGGTGATGGGTGGCGTGAACGCTGCGCTCAACCCGTACGCCAACATCAAGGTCGGTGCGCTGGTGCTGAAGGATTGCATCGCCCGCGGTGGTTCGATCGAAGGCGGCCTGAAGCTGTACGTTGGCGCCGTGACGCAAGGTGATGGCGGCTACGGTAGCAAGGTGCTGGCAGAACGTTCGCGTTTGCGCATGGTGGCGACGGGCCACAAGTCGCCGGTGACCATGGCGTCCGAGCGTGAGTCGGCCAAGCCGGTCGCGGCAGCGACGCCTGTGGCTCAGGCCGATGCGAAGGCACAGGCTGTGAAGCCTGCCGACAAGCAACCGGTTGCCGGACAGCAGGAAGAAGCGCGTCTGGACAACAAGTTGCAGGGCCAAGCCTGATCGGCAGACGCTCCGCCCTCTATATATAAGAGGGTGAAAAAAAGGCCGTCCTTCGGGGCGGCCTTTTTGCTTGGGTGTCCGGAGCCGGTGGCTTAGCGCCCGAACAGCTTGCCAAGTCGCGTGACGGCTTCCTCAAGATGATCCATCGCCGTGGCGTAGGACAGGCGGATGTAGTGGCGCGCCGTGTATGGCCCGAAATCCAGCCCCGGAACGAGTACGACGCCCGCTTCTTGCAGCATCGATTGGGTGAGGGCATCTGCATCCGCCGCATGCGGATGGTTCACGCCACGGCAGTCGGCGTAGACATAGAACGCGCCATCCGGCTTGACCGGCACCTTGAAGCCGAGCGACTCCAGTGCCGGCACGATGAAATCGCGGCGGCGGCGGAATTCGGCCTTGCGACTGTCGTAGATGGCCAGCGCTTCGGGTTCGAAGCACGCCAGCGCCGCGTGCTGTGCCACGGCCGACGCACAGATGAACAGGTTCTGCGCGACCTTCTCGAACTCGGGTACCAGTTCGGCAGGCGCCACCAGCCAGCCGAGGCGCCAGCCGGTCATGTTGAAATACTTCGAAAAGCTATTGATCGTGACGACATCGTCGCCGAACGATAGTGCAGAGACCGGCGCCTGGTCGTACGACAGGCCCTGGTAGATTTCGTCGACGATCGAGAAACCGCCGCGTGCACGCACCGTCTGTACGATGCGCTGCAGCTCGTCTGGCAGGATCGACGTACCAGTCGGGTTGGACGGTGAGGCCAGCAGCACACCCTGCGTGCGCGCCCCCCAATTGGTTTCTACCTGCTCAGTGGTCAATTGAAAGCGCTGTTCCGGCCCCGATGGAATCAGCTTCGCCACGCCATTGAAGGCGGCAACGAAATGCCGGTTGCACGGGTAGCTCGGGTCGGGCATCAGCACCTCGCCGCCAATTTCCACCAGCACCGCACATGCCAGCAGCAGCGCTGCCGACGCGCCGGCCGTGACGATGATGCGCTCGGGCGCAATGTTTAGGCCGTAGGTGGTCTGGTAGTAGCGGGCGATGGCCTCGCGCAGCGGGCGGATGCCCAGCGCGCCGGTGTATTGCGTCACACCGCGCCGCATGGCATCGGCGGCGGCCTGCACGACGGGCTCGGCGGCGGTGAAATCCGGCTCGCCGATGCCCATGTGGATGATGCTGCGCCCCGCCAGTTCCAGCTCGCGGGCCTGCTTGGCCAGCTCCATCACGTGAAAAGCGCGGATATTGGCCAGCCGGGCGGCTGTCTGCAGGCGGTGGGCGTCCATCTTGAAGCGAAGAAGCTAAAGGGGTACAGCGAACAGCAAACGCCAGATTTACCGGCGGGCAGCAACCTCAACAGCACGCACCTGAGCGGCCAGCTTGTCCAGCACGCCGTTGACGTACTTGTAGCCTTCCACACCGCCGAAGGTCTTGGTCAGTTCCACCGCCTCGTTGATCACAACCTTGTACGGGATGTCGACGCAGTGCACGAGTTCGTACGCGCCGACCAGCAGTGCCGCGCGCTCCACCGGCGACAGCTCGGCAACCGGGCGGTCGAGGAACGGCGTGAAACTTTCCGTCAGCGTGGTTTCTTCACGGATCGCACCGTGCAGCAGCGCATCGAAGTGCGCACGGTCGGCCTTGTTGAAGCCTTGTGCATCTTGCAGATGCGCCTCGACCACACCCGGGTCGTTGCGGTTGAGCAGCCATTGGTACAGGCCCTGCAGCGCCAGCTCGCGCGCACGGCGGCGCGCGCTCTTGGCGGGGGCCTTGGTCTTGGCCTGGGAATTGTCTTGCGTCATGGGAAAAGCCTTTGCGCGAACAGCCGCGCTTATTCGTTCTCTTCGTCTTGGCCGTGATCCTGCAGACCGTCGAGGTCGCTGGTCAGGTTGGCCATTTCAACGGCGGCACGGGCGCAGTCGCGGCCCTTTTCGCGGGTACGGGCGTGGGCCTGGGCGTCGGTGTCGGTGGTCAGGATGCCGTTGGCGATGGCGATGTTGAAGTCCAGGCCAACGCGCGTGATGCCGGCGGCGGATTCGTTGGACACCAGCTCGAAGTGGTACGTCTCGCCGCGGATCACGGCGCCCAGTGCGATCAGTGCGTCGAACTGGCCCGATTCGGCCATCTTCTGCAGTGCCAGCGGGGCTTCCAGCGCGCCCGGCACGGTTACCAGCAGCACGTCTTCGCCGGCCACGCCGAGCTGTTCAAGTTCAGCGACGCAGGCTTCGCGCAGCGCTTCGCACACGGGTTCGTTAAAGCGTGCCTGAACGATGCCGATGCGCAGACCTTCGCCGTCGAGATTGGTCGGGTAGAAGCCGTGTTCCATGGTGTGTTCCGGTTGGGGTTGCCCGTCAGGCAACGTCAGAAATTGAGAAGAAAGCGAAAAGGAGAAAACCAGCGCGGCAGCCGGAGCTGCCGCAGGAAAGCATCAGTGCGTGGCCGCCGTCGTTGCATCCGGTATGTCGGCCATCGATTGATAGGCCGTCACTTCCAGATCGTAGCCGGTCATGCTCGGCAGCTTGAGTGGCGAAGCCAGCACACGCATCTTGCCGACACCCACATCCTTGAGGATCTGCGCGCCAATACCGTAGATGCGTGGATCGGGTTTGCTGCGTGGGCGCTCGTGCGGGGCATCCAACGCGGTGAACTGGGTGAACAGGCGGTCCGGCGAATCGCCGCAATTGAGCAGCACGACCACGCCGGTCGGGGCGGCCTGCACGGCGCGCAAGGCAGCCGGCACGCTCCACGAGTGTGTGGTGCGCTGGCATTCGAGCAAATCCAGCACCGACAGCGGCTCGTGCACGCGCACCAGCGTCTCGGTACCCGGTGTCGGGTCACCCTTGACCAGTGCCAAGTGGGCATGGCCGGCGGCGCGGTCGCGGAATGCGACGGCGCGGAAGGTACCGAACTGGGTTTCCATCGCGCGTTCACCCACGCGCTCGACGATGCTCTCGGTGCGGCTGCGGTATTGGATCAGGTCGGCAATCGTGCCGATCTTCAGGCCGTGCTTCTTGGCAAACTCCACCAGATCCGGCAGGCGGGCCATGGTGCCGTCGTCTTTCAGAATCTCGCAGATCACGCCGGCCGGTGTCAGGCCAGCCATCGCGGTCAGGTCGCAACCGGCTTCGGTGTGACCGGCGCGCATCAGCACGCCACCCTTGCGGGCACGCAGCGGGAAGATGTGGCCCGGATTCACCAGGTCTGCCGGCTTGGCGTTCTTGGCTGCGGCCACCTGGATGGTACGGGCGCGGTCGGCGGCGGAAATGCCGGTCGTCACCCCTTCGGCCGCTTCGATCGACACGGTGAAGTTCGTGCCGAACTGCGTACCGTTGCGGCTCGCCATCATCGGTAGATCGAGCTGGTCGCAGTGCTCTTCGGTGAGCGTCAGGCACACCAGGCCGCGCGCATGCGTGACCATGAAGTTGATGGCTTCCGGTGTGACGAAATCGGCCGCCAGGATCAGGTCGCCTTCGTTCTCACGGTCTTCCTCGTCGACCAGGATGACCATGCGGCCGGCGCGGATTTCGGCAATGATTTCTTCGACTGTGGCGATCGACATGGCGTAGCAAGGGAAGCGCGCCGCTGGTCACCCCCGTTTGGTGGCCCTGCGACTGCGTAAATGGGAAGCCCGCTATTGTACGCCAAGGTGGCCGAGGCGATCCTCGGCTCTCGGGGTTTAAACGGTCGTGGGCTGGGCGAGTGTGGTGTGGCTCAGCATGCGCTCGACATAGCGGGCGATCAGGTCAATTTCCAGGTTGACCTGGCTACCGGCCTTCAAGTGCTTGAGCGTGGTCACGGCCACTGTGTGCGGGATCAGGTTGATCGAGAACTCGCAGCCGTCGGCATCGTCGCGCACGCTGTTGACGGTGAGCGATACGCCATTGACCACCACCGAGCCCTTGTAGGCCAGATATTTGCCCAGCGCTGGCGCGGCACGCACGCGCAGCTCGTGCGATTCGTTGACCGGTGCGAAATGCGTGACGGTACCCAGACCGTCCACATGGCCCGATACGAGGTGCCCACCGATGTGGTCGGCCAGGCGCAGCGCCTTCTCCAGATTCACCTCGCCCGGGTGCTCCAGGCCGACGGTTTTCGACAGCGATTCGCGGGAGACATCCACGTCGAACTGGGTGTCGGTCTTGGCGACGACCGTCATGCATGCGCCCTGGATGGCGATCGAATCGCCCAGAGCAACGTCGGCCAGTGGCAGGCCGCCCGAGTCGATGGACAGGCGTACGCCCGCATCTGCGTTGGAGCCAAGGGGCGTCACGGTTTCAATGCGGCCAACTGCGGCGACGATTCCAGTAAACATAGCGATCAGTCTGTCGGGTTGCGGCGCGCCAGGATGCGGAGATCGCCCCCGATGCGCGAGATATCGTGAAAGAAGAATTCGGCCGCGCCTTCCAGCGTTTGCAGCGGCCCCATATTGAACATGCCCTGGCCCGAGCCGAGCACCTTGGGCGCCAGATAGACGAGGATCTCGTCAACCAGCCCTTCGCGCAGCAAGGAGCCGTTGAGCTTGAAGCCAGCCTCGACGTGCAGTTCGTTGATTTCGCGGCGGCCAAGCTCGCGCAGCATGGCGGGCAGGTCTACCTTGCCCGCTGCATTGGGCAGGAGGACGACTTCTGCGCCGCGCTCAGCCAGGGCGCGCATGCGGCCGGCTTCGGGCTGCGCGGCAAAGATCAGCGTCGGCTCGTGGTGGCCGTCCGCGGTCAGGATGTGCGCGTCGAGTGGGACATCCAGCGCTGAGTCGACCAATATGCGACGTGGCTGGCGTGGCGTGGTCACGGCGCGCACGGTCAGGCGCGGGTTGTCTTCACGCACCGTGCCGATGCCGGTGAGGATGGCGCAGGCGCGCGCGCGCCAGCGATGGCCGTCGTTACGCGCTTCGGTTTCGGTAATCCATTGGCTGACGCCATTGTCCAACGCGGTGCGGCCGTCCAGCGATGCCCCCACCTTCACGCGCACCCAGGGCGTGCCGCGCGTCATGCGCGAGACAAAGCCGATGTTGAGTTCGCGCGCCTCGCGTTCCAGCAGGCCGCAGCGTACGTCGACGCCGGCATCGCGCAGCTTCTGCAGGCCGCGTCCGGAAACGGCAGGGTTCGGGTCTTCCATGGCAGCCACCACGCGTGTGATGCCGGCTTCGACCAGACGGTCTGCGCAGGGAGGCGTGCGGCCAAAGTGGCTGCACGGCTCCAGCGTCACATAAGCCGTCGCGCCGCGCACGTCCTGGCCGCGCGATTGGGCATCCTTGATGGCTTGGATTTCGGCGTGGTCCTGGCCGGCGGGCTGCGTATAGCCTTCGCCGATGACGGTGTCGCCATGCACGAGCACACAGCCGACGCGTGGGTTGGGCGTGGTGGTGAAGAGTCCCTTCTCGGCCAGCGCCAGGGCGCGCTGCATCATGGCGTGGTCGAAGTCGGAGAACATGGGTGAGAAAGCGAACGCGTTAAGTTAGGAGTCGGCGGTGTCGTCGCCGGTCGGCTTGCAACTGTCCCCGTCCGTGTCAGGGTTGCAGATGCGGGCGCGGCCAGCGTTGTTGATCCGCACGAGGCGCTGATGCCGTCCGCTAGAGATCTTAAGGGTCGCACCAAATAGCGGGCTGGACGTCTGCAAGTATCCCACAGACGAGTAGGAGAGCGTGTCGTTCGGCATGTTGGAGGGGGTGATCTTTACGGTGGGCATGGTGGGCAGCGTGATGGCGAGCACAGGCACATCCTCTGTCGCTGACGAAGCACCAGACGCAGGCGGGGAGGGTGCCATCGTCAGCATCCAGCTCTCGCCTTGGCCCGATGCTGGGTTCTTCGTCGGGCGGAGTTGAGTGGGCACATGCCGGTATTGGGCTGTCTCCTGCGCCACGGAAGCGGCGCTGGCAAAGCGTTCGGCGAGCAAGATTACGGTTTCGCGCTGCCAGCGGTCGACGATTGACGGGACGGCCGCGGTCGCCAGCACGCCGATGATGGCGATCACGATCGCCAATTCCAAGAGTGTCACGCCCGCTTGGCGGATTGGCCATGCGCGTCGGGTCATGGCCAGCATGCTGGAATGGCCGGCCTGCGTTCGCCTGTGGTGGTCAGCGTAAGCGTGCCGCAGAGTGGGTCTGGATGAAGGGGCATCGCGGCCATTTCCACGCATCTCTCTTCGTTTCTGTCGTTGCCGCATGGCTGGGAGTACAGCTTGTAGCCGTCGGCTTGTGGCAACGGAGGAGGCGGGGTCAGTAGTGTGGATGGCTCGAACGAGCCCGTGCGCGCATGTCGCAACTCCAGTTGGGCTACGGCGGAAACCAGGGCCGCGCCAGCCGCGGCGCGGCGCATGCGCTGCCAGTATGCCGGCCAGCTTGAAGTGGCAACGAAGGCCAGCGCAGCAACAACGACCAGCACAACCATGAGTTCCAGCAGCGTGAACGCGCGTAGGTGGCGGCGCATCAGCGTGCGCTCCCTTCGGTCACTTCACGCCAGCTAAGTCGGCCGAGTTGGCGCGTGTAGGTGAGGGTGTCGGCCTGGCGGATGTGCGCTCCGTCGATCTGCCATAGGCCGGTCTGCATGGCTTGCGTGGCACCGCCGCCGGGAGTCTGCACGGATGGCGCGTCAAGTGACGTGATGAGTGGTGTGCCGAAGAGTCTCTGGCCAGAGCGACCATCTTTGTTGGTAGGCAGGCCTGTGCGCGGGTCAAGCAAGTAAGCGCGTTCGTGGCCAGTGGTGTCGCGTGTGGTGAGTAGCAGGCTGTGCGTGCCTGCGCTGACAAGATCATCGGGTATCTGCCCCTGTGGCAGATCGATGCGCCAGCCGCGTGCGCCTGTGCTGCCGTCGGATTGGATGCGCACGCTGTCCACGTTATCGACTGCGCGGTGGCCGGTTAGATCTGTGCGAGAGAGGCCGCGTGGCAGGCTGTGCGCATCGGCCACGCCATACAAGGTGGCATCGCCATTTGTGTCCGCGGCGACAAAGACCAGCAGTGGCCCACCGGCCGTGGCAGCCAACAAGATGGGGCCGAGGATGCGCTGCGTGAGTCCGCTGAGTGAAGTGGCGGTGAAAAAAGGTGTGCGCCTTTGCGTCGCGTTCGTGCCGAGCGCGTCTTGCCAAGGAGCGGTGCCACTGAGATCGAAGCGCCAGATCTGGCCTTGGGCGTCGGCAGCGTAGGCAAGCGTAGCGTGCCCCTGAGGCCCCAACACTATGGCGGGCGCGCCCAGCCCGCCACGGCTCGCTACAGCCGGCACGCTGATCGCATCGGCCGTGCGTGGGTGATCCAACGCCAGCAACAGCAGGCGGCTCGTCACACGAGCATCCCCCTTGCCGTTGCCGCTGATGGCAAACCACCTTGATTGCGTGCCACTGCGGTCAGCCAGCGGCACGATGGGGATCGGGCCGTCGATGTGGCCGATGGTCGGGTCGTCGCTGGCGTCATAAGCCAGCATCGGCGGCGGTGTGGAGGCGGTGGGGTCGGTGATGTCCACCAGGAAGAGGCCGGTCCCCATCTCACCGTTGCCGCAGGCGAGCACGGAATGCCATTGCGCGCCCATCCATGCATCGGCGACAAAGGGACGGGGACAGACGGGAGGGGGTACCGGCTGGCCGGGAGATGCATTGCGCGCGGCCGTCGGGAGAGTGGTGTCGGACACAACCGCAAAGCGTTCTGCGCCGGTGCGTGCGTCGAAGCCATGTAGCAAGCCATCATTGGCCCCGATGTAGACCATCCAGGGGCGCTGGGCATGTTGCAGGCGGAAGCTGTTATGGCGCGGGTCAAGTATGAACCCTGGTGGGCCGACCAACTGCGCGTGCGCGCTGCGCATGCCCCCCAGGATTGACGTGCGCGGCCGCAGGCGTATTGCGTCATGCTCATGCTGCCGCACGCCGCGCAAATAGTCGACGCGCGCGGCGCCAAGCCCGTTGTTACCATCTAGCTCGGTCTGTTGCATGGGCGACAGTCCTTCCCAGCGCAATGCTATTGGTGTGCGTGCAGTGGTATCGCGGCGGAATGTCCAAAGCTGCCGTGTGTCCGGCGGTGTTGTGTCGATCAGGTGACCGGCTTCCCAAAGGTCGGGCGGTGTGGGGGCATCCGGTGTGCCGAGTGTTGGCAGAAATTGCAGTGCGCGCAGCCGGCCACTCCATGCGTCGCCACCGGGAGTGATGACGAGGTGCGTGGGCAAGTCTCCTGCTGGATGGTCACCGGTGGCGGCAGGCGTTGAAGCGGCCAGTGTAGCGATTAGCCAGGCACCGAGGCGTAGTGCGGTCATTGCGTGTTTGCTTGAGGGCGGTAGACCGTTTGCAGCACCACGTTGATGCCTGGATCGACACCAAAGCCGACCGCAGTGATGCGAAAAAGGGTAGGCAAACTTGCCGTGCCGGCTTGTATCCATTGGCCGGGCTGGGTATCTGGAATCGGCTCAATGACGTAGCGGGCACCCTGAGGCGGCCTACGCTGACCCATGGTGGAGAGCTTGCGAAGAACAAAGGCGTCGGTCGACGTGTCGAGCAGCTTGGCAAGCGACTGGGCGGATTGCCCTTCCAGTGGCCAACACAGTCCCTTACGGTTTCCGCAGCTACCCGGAGTGAAACCTGCCAGCATGACAAGGTCTTCCTCGGTGATGTGCGCATTGCTGATTGGGGCGCGGCAAGCGGAATAACTTGGCGTGCGCGTGGCGATCGCCAACTGGCACTCGGCCTCCGTCAACGCGGTTTCGGCTTCCTGCAAGGCGAGTGCACGATCAGCCGAGAGCGTGGCGCGACGGCGGTGGTCTTGCACCATATGTAGCGCGGCCATCATCAGCAGGCCGATGATGATCAAAGCCCCGGTGACGGCGATGATCGAGAAGCCGTGTTGACGTGTGTGCGGTATCAACATGCATCCGCCTCGCAATGCAGCGGGTTGCGCACGGCCAGCGTGACGGTGAAGCGGGCGCGATTGCGGCGCGCATCTTGCGGTGTGAATTCCAGATCTTGTGCTTGCGCCCGTGGGGCGTCGAGCCCTGGAAATAGCGCGGTCTTGATCGAAGGCGGAATTCTGGGCGACCACCGATCACCGCGCACCACGACTGCCGCATGCACCTGTCGTACACGATACCAATCGTCGTCCTTCATCATGCGCGCCGGCAGGGTTTCTGCCGGTGCCGTAGCGGTGGGGGCCAGCGTGTAGAGCAGTTGGAGGGTTTCGACGCCACGCACCATGCCGTAACCGGTTCTTGCTGCTACGGGGGCATTGGTATTGCGCACGAAGGACTTGCACATGAGTTGCGGCACCCTCTCTGCCTTATTCGTCGTGCTGAGCGAGACATACAGCAGCATGCCGCCCAGGCGCGGATCTTCATTGCCGCCGTCACGCTCTGATACGGCCAAGCTAGCGCAGTCGAGCATGGCGCCGTCTCCTGCACCGTCGGATGCAGACTTGCTGCGGCCGGCAAAGCGCACCAATAGGGCATCGCTGCCTTGTATGCCGTGTCTGTCGCTACACGCCAGTGTGGTCCCTGGCTCCATCTTTGGGCCGCCACAGTCGTCGGCACCGACGAGCGACGGTGGCGCGCTGGCATTGGGCCAGCGACGCGTGGATGATAGGGCCGGGGTGTCGGTGATCCACCCGGCTTGGCGCACCGCCCGGCCTATCAACTCCAGCGCCTGCATGCCTCGATCTTCAATGAGGGCTGCATCGGCCAGACGCAGATAGCGCTCTCGTGCGACCAGTGTCAACTGCAGCGCAATGCCCAGCACTAGCAGCGCGATGACCATACCAACCAGCAACTCGACCAACGAGACGCCGCGCGCGGGTCGGATGAACGGGCGCGCCATATCAGCGGCTTTTTTCTGATTCGGTGAGCAGATCAAGGACCTCTTTGCCGAGTTGGCGGGCCGCGTGACTCGTGGCCTCGAGGTGCTCGAGCGCATGAAACATGGCCGCTGCACCCAGGGAGAGCAGCGCCAGGGCGATGAGGGATTCGATCAGGATGGCGCCGCGTTGGCGGGGGCGGTAGGAGCGGGAGGACATGAGGCGGCTGACGCTTAGCGAAACCGCCTCAAGTTAGTGTGAATTTGGCCGTATAAGTGTCATATCTGGTCAATACCCTCTCTGGTCGTCAAGCATAAAACGACTCCCTGACTGAGTTTCGCTAAAGATCGTTGGTTTTTTGTCAAAACCGACCTTGCTGAGCCTTGCTGTTGAGGGAGGGGGTTGTTGACACTTTTTGACTAATTCCCCACTATTTCGGGGGGTGCGTCTGCCTACGCTTTTGTTGTTGGCAGATCGTCGTGTTCAACGGGGGTTGAGTGCGGCCCAACAAAAGAACTCGGGAAGTTCAGGAATCAGCAGCGCGCGCGACAGCAATGGCGCCGTGACTGCCGCATAACAAAATGTCGGGGGTAAATATGCAAAACGGGACTTCGCCTATCGGGCGATGCGGGTTTCCAGTCGGTTCACTGTCGTACTGACATGGCGGCCGCGGTACGCAAATACATTACCGCGCATCAATTTCGATCGTCACGCAGCCGCTGGCCTCTGAGTCAGACAGAGCGGCGTGTCGATGGTGTCGGCGTTCGTGCCGACATCGTGTCGCTTCACAGCCAAATTCATACAGATATGTCGCATCCGAATGAGCGAAGCGGCGTGCGGGGGCGCGCCGGTTGCATTCGTTCGAGCCGCATGGGCGGTATTTCGCTGATTGAACTGCTGGTGACGCTGGCCATCGTGGCGGTGCTGGCAATCATTGCGACGCCGTCGTATGTCGGGCTCACGCAACAGGTCCGCTTGCAGGCTGAAGCTAACTCGTTGGTCAACGATCTGCAGTTTGCGCGTAGCGAGGCAATCAAGCGGGGGCTGCCGGTCAGTTTGTGCCCGTCGTCCAACGGTACTTCGTGCAATACGGTTAACCCCACGTACTGGGAAAAAGGTTGGATCGTGTTCAACGATGTCAACGGCTCCGGCACGACCGATTCCGCCAGCGATGTGCCGTTGCGTGTGCGTGCACCGCTTACGAACAACGACACATTCAGGGCTACTGCATCAAGTCCAGCGGCTTCCGCTGTGACATATAGCCGAGACGGTTTCGCGATGAATTTGGCTAGTGGGACAGTCACGATGGCCCTTCGTACCTCGCCTCCAAACAACAACGCGACGCGTTGTGTGGAGATCAATTTGGTTGGGCGGCAGGCGGTTTTAACACCGGGGACACGCGCATGCAGTTGACGATGCACCGGCGTCAAGCCGCTGGCTTCTCGCTGATTGAGGCGCTGATCACCATGGTGGTGGTTGGCGTTGGCCTGTTGGGTTTGGCAAAGATTCAGGCCGCAGCCGTCGGTAATACGCAGATTTCGCGGGTGCGTTCGTTGGTGGCGTTGCAGACAGAAAGTTTGGCGGCAGCCATGCACGGCAACCGTGCGTTCTGGGCGGCAGGTGGTACTGCTCCGGCGACGTTCAGTGTCGCTGGCCAAACCGTTACGGATAGCTCGAACGTGCTGAACCAGACGCTGGCTCCCGGCCAGTGTTTGACTGGGAGCCCGTGTACGCCACAGCAATTGGCTGCGTATGACGTTCAGCAATGGGCCAGCACGATGAATGGGAACTTCCCCGGCTATGGCGCCACGGTCAACTGCACCACAACGGTAGGCGTGCCGGTGAACTGCAACATCACGGTGACCTGGAACGAGAAGTACATCGCCGTCAACACGCCGACAGCATCGGCTGCTGCTGCAGCAGCGCCGACAACGCAGCAGAGCTTTACGGTCTACGTCCAGCCATGAACGCCAAACCGATGACTCCCCGTATGCGATTGGGTCGCCGGCAGGCTGGTACGAGCTTGGTTGAGATCTTGATCGCGATGGTGATCGCGCTGTTCATCATGAGTGGCGTGGTGGTGATGTTCGTGAACATGCAGAAGACGTTTACGAGCCAAGATCAACTTGCGCAACTGCAGGACAGTGAGCGACTGACGCTGACCATTCTCACCAATGTCGTACAACAGGCGGGATTCTTTCCGAACCCGCTGGTCAATACCGCGCTGGGAGCGCTGCCGGCTTCCGGTTCGTTGGCGGCAGGGCAGGTGATTACCGGTACGTCGGGTGCCAGCGCTGGCAAGGACACGCTGACGACGCAGTTCGCCACCGCCAGCGGCGACGGCAACATGAACTGCCTCGGCCAGGCGAACACGACAGGCAGCCAGCAGGTCTACGTCAACACGCTATCCATCAGCCCGAACAACGAGCTGCAATGCACGTTGACCGTTTCCGGCGGAACGCCGACCACGGTACCACTGGTGAGTGGGGTGAGTGGGCTCACGGTTTTATACGGCACCGATACCAATGGCAATGGATACAGCGACACGTATTTGACAGCCGCTCAGGTGACGGCGGGGGGCTACTGGTCTTCGGTGCACTCCGTTCAAGTCAAACTCCAGTTTGCGACGCAGTTTGGTAACCAGGTTGGGCAGACAAACAACTCAACCTGGGTACAGACCATCAGCTTGAAGAACCAGCAATGAGCACGACGATGCGTTTTTCCAAGGTGCCAGGGCAGCGCGAGCGAGGCTACACCCTCATCGTTGGGCTCTTGCTGCTGCTCGTGCTCACCTTGTTTGCCGTGGGGATGTTTCGCAGCTTCGGCTTGCAAGAGAAGATTGCGGCCAACACACGCGACAAGCAACGCGCGCTCGAGGCTGCGCAGAGCGCGCTCCAGTACGGTGAGTGGTGGCTGGGGCAAGGCAACGGCTCGACCGGCACGACGTGCACTGGGGTCAACAATGGCAACACGCTGGCCAACATGCGGGTCTGCAATATCGGTTTGTTGACGCCCGCGACGTTGCCTTGGGGCGTTGGGACCACGTACCTGCCGCCATTCATGACGGCGAACGGTGGTGGTGGCATGGCCGGGGCGAGCTCGCCCGCCGGGGATATCAATTACGCGGGTGTTCCGGGCATGTACATCAACTACCTCGGCTTGACCCCGAACGGGCTCGCTCAACTCTATCAAGTCACTGCTTACGGCTATGGCGGTGACGCAACAACAGCGGCAGTGGTGCAGAGCACTTATCAAATTACGTCCGGCGCCAAGGATCTGGGGCAACAGTGATGAAGAAAAATCAACGAATTGTTCTGTTGGCGACTGCGGCGCTGCTGCCTGAGGCTGCGCGGGCGCAGCTGGTGATTAGCGACAACCTGACCGGGGTGTCTTCCTCCTACAACTGGCAAAGCCTGAATGGCGCGTGCCTGACGGCAGGCAATAACACTGGTTCGATCCCAGCGTGCTCAGGATTGAGCTATTACAGCGGTACAACACTGGTAGGCGGTGTGAACGGGACATTGCCCGACGCCGTTGGGCAGGGGGCTTTGCGGCTGACCAACGGTGACACCACTACCGGAAGTAACGGTAACAACCAAACCGGTGCGGTTGTCTCAAACTTTACTTTCCCTACCAATCAAGGGTTGCAGGTCACATTTACGACCGTGACTTACGGCGGTAACGCCTATAAGAACGCCTCAAAACAGGCATCCGGTGCCGATGGCATCAGTTTCTTCCTGGCCGATGGTTCGAAGCCGGCAACGGTGGGGGCGCTCGGTGGGAGCCTTGGCTACAGTTGCTCCAACGGTAACCCTACCTATGATGGTGTTCAGGGTGGCTACATCGGTGTGGGGATCGACGAGTTCGGCAATTTCTCGAACTCGAATGACAACACCAGTAGTGGCGCGAATGCTAATGGGGGTGCCGGTGCAATCCCCAGTCGTATCAGCTTGCGGGGCGCGGGCAACACCAATTGGGCGAACCTGTCCACCAACTATTCGAAGTACTATCCCGCGTCGAATCTGAGTACGTCGCAAGCCAACGCCGTCCAGAGCACGTGCGCTGCGGGATATCTCTATAACTTCAGCGGCAAGTCTCAAAAAGACGCGCACGGGAATACGATCTACGACGGCAATCAAACCACCGAGCAGATCCCCTACAACTACAACTACATTACCGGCAGCACGCTCGGCAACAACGTCACGATCTACAGCCAGGAGGCGGCTGGAACGAATTCCTCGGGCGGGAGTAAGGCGGTGCGTGGGAACGCAACACCGATTACTTATGCACTCACAATCACGCAAGATGGCTTGCTGAGTTTGTCGTATAGCGTGAATGGCGGGACTGCGCAGACGGTGCTGAACAAGCAGAGTATTACCGCTTCGAATGGGCCGTTGCCTTCCTCTTTCCGATTTGGTTTCTCTGCGGGTACCGGCGGCGGCAGCAATGTCCACGAAATCACCTGCTTCAAGGCCGCACCAGTCGGTCAGGCCAGTAGTTCTGCCGGTACTAACGTGCAACAGTCGGCGCGTGTGCAGGCAGGCACCCAGGTGTACCTGGCTTATTACCACCCGACGAACTGGTGGGGTGAGCTGACTGCGCAGAATTTGGTGATGGATCCCACGACGGGGATTGTGTCCATTGCTACCAACGCCAATTGGAATGCCAGTTGTAACCTGACGGGCGGCGCTTGCCCTGCAATCAGCTCGACGGCAACCGTGACAGCACAAGGGCCGACGGCGCGCAGCATTCTGACCTGGAACGGCTCCAGCGGGGTTCCCTTTCAATGGGCCAATCTGACGTCCGCGCAAAAGACTGCATTGGACAGCGGTTCCGCCAACAGTGCCAGCAGCCCTCGTCAGCAGTATCTGCGTGGAGCCCGCACTTATGAGGTCAGCAATGGAGGCTCCTTCCGCACCCGCAATGGTGTGCTGGGTGACATCATGAACTCCAGCCCCACTTGGGTTGGTGCACCGTCGGCACCGTACAACGGTCCGTGGGTCGACGCTCTCTACCCGACGGCAACGCCACCCGAGCCGGCTGGCAGCTACGCGCTTTTCAAGACCAACAACGCGACGCGTGCAAACGTGGTGTATGTGGGTGCCAACGACGGCATGCTGCATGGTTTCCGCGCCGGCGGTTACGACACCAATGGCAATTTCACTACTGCAACGACGCCGAACGATGGACAAGAGGTGCTGGCCTATATGCCGGCCGCTGCCCTGAATACCATCTATAACGCCAACGGGAATCTGGATTTCAGTTCACCTTCGTACGCGCACAATTTGTTTGTAGACGCTACCCCCGGTACCGGCGAGCTCTATTACGGCAACGCCTGGCATACGTGGCTGGTGGGCGGTCTGGGTGGCGGCGGCAATGCGAACGGCGTCATCGGTGACAACACCACTGCGGGCACAGGCGCAATCTATGCGCTTGATATCACCAACCCGGCGAACTTCAGTGAGAGCAATGCCAGCTCACTGGTCATCAAGGAGTGGTCGCCCTCAAACCTCTCGTGTACCAACTACACCGGGACAAACAGTTGTGCCGGCTACCTCGGCAACACCTACGGCACGCCGGTCATCCGCCGTCTGCATAACGGTAACTGGGCAGTTCTGTTTGGCAATGGCCTGAACAGCCCGAATGGCTCGGCCGGTCTGTACGTTCTCTTGGTCGCAAATGACGGTACTACGTCGTTCTATTACCTCGACACCGGCTACGGTCCAAGTAAGGACCCACTCGGCAAGAACAACAAGAACGGTATTGCCTACGTGACACCCGCTGATTTGGATGGTGACCACATCACGGACTATGTCTACGCAGGCGATGCTTTCGGCAACGTCTGGCGTTTTGACCTGACCTCGCAAAATCCGACGCAGTGGAACGTGTCCACTACACCGCTGTTCTCGACGCCTGCAGGGCAGCCGATTACCAGCAAGGTGGCAGTGGCGGCGATCCCTGGTACCGGTACTGGCGCGCCGCGCGTACTGGTCAGCTTCGGCACCGGGCAGGCTTTCCCGCAGACGCAAACAAATGCGGCCACCTACGCAAGTGGCTCGGCACAGTGGCTTTACGGCGTTTGGGATTGGAATATGAATGCCTGGAACCGGGGCGCCGCTTCAGCGGCTCAGTATGCGACGCTCAACCCAACGCAAACCGTCACTGCATCGACGCTGCTGACGCAGACAATCACGGCCACGTCTACCAGTTCTGGAACGACACCGTCGTACCGGACGGTGAGTAACGGCAAAGTCTGCTGGGTGGGCTCTACCGCTTGTGGCAGTGCAGCTAACGCAAATACCCAGTATGGCTGGAAGCTCATGCTGCCCAGCACGACAACGGGTTCGGGTTCGAGCGCAGTTACCAACTATGAACAGGTCGTCTATAACCCGACGCTGGCTTACGGCATGTTCATCGTCAATACGACGGTTCCGGCCGTGCAGCAGATTCTGTCGTGCACTTCGACTCCTGCGTCCGGTTACACCATGGCGATCTCTGTTGCATCCGGCGGTGCAGGCACTGCTTCGTTCTTTGGTGACAACAACAACAACTTCCCGACCTACAACGGCGGTATTGTCAGCGGCATTGGTCTGAGCGGTACCGGTACGCCGTCGCTCGTGACCGCCAACAAGTTGCCATATCTGGTGCAGCAGACGGTGAACGGCACGGGTACGGTCAACCAGATCAATCCGAGTGCTGCCGGCGTTGGCTCGCGCCTGAACTGGACCAAGCTGCGCTAATCATGAACCGAATGACCATACCCGCTGTGTTGCGCCGCCAAACCGGCTTTTCATTGATGGAGTTGATGATCACAGTGGCCATCATTGCCATCCTAGCGCGGATCGCTTATCCGTCTTACCAGCAGTACGTGCTCAAGTCACATCGCGCGGATGCGAAGACGGCGTTGTTGGATCTGGCTACGCGGCAGGAGCGGTTCTTTACGCTGCAGAACAACTACACCAGCTCGCCAACCGCGCTTGGCTATGCTAGCGGCGCCAGCTTCCCACTGGCCATTCAGTCCGGTACGCAGTCGTACTACCAACTGTATGTCGGCGTAACGGGGACGGCAGGCGCTAGCGGTACGGCTGCTCCTGGTTTTGCTGCTTCTGCTGTTCCGGTCAACGCGCAGGTTGCAGACGCGTGCGGGACATACACCATCAACCAGCTTGGTGTTCAAGGCAATCCCACCGCAGTCAATGGCAACACGCCAGCCCAATGCTGGTAACAAAAAAGGGCCCCTCGGGGGCCTTTCTCATTTGCGCACGCTGGGTGCCGAAACCTCATCCAGCACATCACGAAACTCCGCCAAATCCTCAAAACTCCGGTACACCGACGCAAACCGGATATACCCGATCTTGTCCAGCCGCTTCAGTTCGCGCATGACCAGCTCACCCACGCGGTCGCTGCCGATTTCCTTCTCACCGTGGCTGAGGAGTTTTTCTTCGATGCGGGCGATGGCCTCGTCGATGGCCTCGGCGGAGACAGGGCGCTTGCGCAGCGCCAATCGCATGGAATCCTTGACCTTGTTGCGGTCGTAATCGACGCGGCTGCCGTTCTTCTTGACGACAGCGGGGAAGAACAGCTCGATGCGTTCGTAGGTCGTGAAGCGGCGGTCGCAGGCTTCGCACTTGCGGCGACGGCGCACGGTGTCGCCTTCCTCCGACATGCGAGTCTCAATCACCTGGGTGGCCGCGTGGCCGCAAAAAGGGCATTTCATGCCGGTCTCCAACGAAACCCAAAAGAACGCGCTGCGCTAAAAGAACAACGCCGCGATGGCCCGCTTGGGGCGCATCGCGGCAGGGTACTACGTGGCCGCTGGCATGTGTGCCACGGCTATTGCCAACCGCTTAAGCGTAGACCGGGAACTGCTTGGTCAGCTCAGCCACCTTGGCGCGCACGGCAGCGATGTTCGCTTCGTCGTGCGGGTTGTCCAGCACGTCGGCGATCAGGTGCGCCACCTTCACGGCCTCCGCTTCCTTGAAGCCGCGCGTGGTCATGGCCGGCGAACCGAGGCGCACGCCCGAGGTCACGAACGGCTTTTCCGGATCATTCGGAATCGCGTTCTTGTTGACGGTGATATGCGCGTCGCCCAGCACCTTCTCAGCTTCCTTGCCGGTGATGTTCTTGGCGCGCAGATCGACCAGCATCACGTGGCTCTCGGTGCGGCCCGACACGATGCGCAGGCCACGGGCCATCAGCGTTTCGGCCATGGCGCGGGCGTTCTTGACCACTTGCTCTTGGTAAGCCTTGAACTCCGGCGACAGCGCTTCCTTGAACGCCACCGCCTTGCCGGCGATCACGTGCATCAGCGGGCCGCCCTGGATACCCGGGAAGATCGCCGAGTTGATGGCCTTCTCGTGTTCTGCCTTCATCAGGATCACGCCGCCGCGCGGGCCGCGCAGGCTCTTGTGCGTGGTCGTGGTGACGAAGTCAGCGTGCGGCACCGGGTTCGGGTACACACCCGCGGCGATCAGGCCGGCGTAGTGGGCCATGTCCACCATGAAGTACGCGCCGATCGACTTGGCGATCTTGCCAATGCGTTCGAAATCGATGCGCAGCGCGAATGCCGATGCGCCAGCGATGATCAGCTTCGGCTTCTTCTCTTGCGCCAGGGCTTCCAGCGCGTCGTAATCGATGTCTTCTTGGGCGTTCAGGCCGTAGCTGACCACGTTGAACCACTTGCCGCTCATGTTGAGCGCCATGCCGTGCGTCAGGTGGCCGCCTTCGGCCAGGCTCATGCCCATGATCGTGTCGCCCGGCTTGAGCACGGCGAAGAACACGCCCTGGTTGGCCTGCGAGCCCGAGTTCGGTTGCACGTTGGCGGCTTCCGCGCCGAAGAGCTGCTTCACGCGGTCGATGGCGAGTTGCTCAACCACGTCCACATATTCACAACCGCCGTAGTAGCGCTTGCCGGGGTAGCCTTCGGCGTACTTGTTGGTCAGTTGCGAGCCTTGCGCGGCCATCACGGCCGGCGAGGTGTAGTTCTCGGAGGCAATCAGCTCGATATGGTCTTCCTGACGCTGATTTTCCTTCTGGATGGCGGCGAAGATTTCGGGGTCGATCTGGTCGATCGTATAGCGGCTGCGTTCGAACATGGCGAGTGTCTGGTCTGAAACGAAACGGAAAAACGGAGATCGGGCGAGGCGGGCTTCGGGAAACATGCGCGCGGCTTGGACGCTGCTCCCGGTGTTGGCCGATTGCAGCGGGTGCCCAAGTCACCCTTTGCTTCCCATTCGCTGCCCAGGCGAGCGGCAGGCGTCGTTGTGCATGACGCCAGAAACCTTGCGCTTCCTCGTGGTCGGTGCCCACTGCCGAGGTCTGCGGTGTGTTGCTGCAGGCCCGGGATTCGCCAGTCGCGCAAGGTGGAATGGTTGCCCGCGAGTGTACGACAGGCCCTTGACTGCCGCAAGGCGCGGGGCGCTTGCCCAAGCACATTGCGGCGCAACAGGCGGCAATGCTTCAGGTAAACTCTGTTTTTCGCATTTTTTCAGGCTTGGAGACACTCCATGATCGTATTCGTGACCGGCGCAACCGCCGGCTTCGGTGCAGCTATCGCCCGACGTTTCGTGCGGGAAGGCCATCGCGTGATCGCGGCCGGTCGTCGTCAGGATCGTCTGGATGCGCTCAAGGCCGAGCTGGGTGATGCACTCCTGCCGGTCGTGCTGGATGTGCTGGATGCCACCGCGGTTGCCGCGCTGCCGGGCTCGCTGCCGGAAGGCTGGCGCGAGGTCGACGTGCTGGTCAACAACGCCGGCTTGGCGCTCGGCCTGGAACCCGCTCAACGTGCGGATCTGACCGACTGGGACCGCATGATCGGCACCAACTGCTCCGGCCTGGTCCATATGACGCGCGCGTTGCTTCCGGCCATGGTCGAGCGCAATCGTGGCCATGTCATCAACATCGGCTCGATTGCCGGGACGTACCCGTACCCGGGCGGCAACGTGTATGGCGCGACCAAGGCGTTCGTGCGCCAGTTCTCGCTGAACCTGCGCGCTGACCTGACCGGCACCCGCGTGCGCGTATCGAACATCGAGCCGGGCCTGTGCTCCGGCACTGAGTTCTCCAACGTCCGTTTCAAGGGCGACGATGCCCGCGTGGACAAGGTCTACGAAGGCACGGAGGCCCTCACCGCTGACGACATCGCCGAAGCCGTCTACTGGATGGCAGCGCTGCCGCCGCACTTCAATGTCAACGCAATCGAGCTCATGCCCGTTTGCCAGTCATTCTCGGCCACGAGCTTGACGCGAGACATGGCTTGAATCGTGTCATGCAGGGTTTGCCACACCGCGCAAGCCCTCGGCCGGCCGGTGGATGGCTGGCTGTCACATGAGCCTTGGTAAAATTGCTGGATGTCTTCTTTTGACTGGAACCTGCGCGTGTATTGGGAAGATACCGACGCAGGCGGTGTAGTGTTCTACGCCAACTATCTGAAATTCTTTGAGCGCGCCCGCACCGAGTGGCTCCGCGCGCTCGGGGTCGACCAGCAGGCGCTGGCCGACACGACCGGGGCCATTTTTGTGGTGCGCAGCACCGCTGTGGACTACCGCGCACCTGCCCGCCTGGATGATCTGGTCCAGATCCGTTCGCGTATGGAACGGGTTGGTCCGGCGTCAGTCCAATTTGCCCAGGAAGGCTGGCGCGGAGACGTTCTGCTCGCCTCAGGCACGATTCGTGTTGGATGTGTCGACCGGCTCACATTCCGTCCGACCCCGATCCCCGCTCCCGTACTCGCAACCATCAAAGCTGCCGCATGAATCCCGTCGAGGTCACACAAGATCTGTCGATCGTATCGCTGGTGCTGCACGCCAGTCTCTTGGTCCAGTTTGTCATGGGCCTGCTGCTGGTGATGTCGCTGTTCTCCTGGACGTACATCTTCCGCAAAGCCTTTGCACTGCGCGCCGCGCGCAGCCAGACCGAAACGTTCGAACGCGATTTCTGGGCCGGCGGTGATTTGCAGGCGCTGTACCAGAGCGCAGCCAACAACCGCCACAAGACGGGTGCGCTGGAGCGCATATTCGAAGCCGGCATGCGCGAATACCTCAAAACGCGCGAGCAGCAGCGCGGCGGTGGCGACCCAAGCGCCATCCTCGACGCGGCCCGTCGCGCCATGCGCGCCGCCTACCAGCGCGAGATGGATTCGCTCGAATCGCACCTGCCGTTCCTGGCGTCGGTCGGCTCGGTCAGCCCGTACATCGGCCTGTTCGGCACGGTGTGGGGGATCATGAACGCCTTCCGCGGCTTGTCCAACGTGCAGCAGGCCACGCTGTCGGCTGTGGCGCCCGGTATTGCTGAAGCGCTGGTGGCCACGGCCATCGGCCTGTTCGCGGCCATTCCGGCGGTGATCGCCTACAACCGCTATGCCACCGAGTTGGACCGCCTGGCCAACCGGTTCGAGAGCTTCATGGAAGAGTTTTCGAACATCCTCCAGCGCCAAACACGTTAAGCGCTAAGGAGCATCGTCATGGCTACCATCCAGCGAACGCGCCGCGCCCGACGGGCCAAGGCCGACATCAACGTCGTTCCGTACATCGACGTGATGCTGGTGCTGCTGGTCATCTTCATGGTGGCGGCGCCCGTGGTGAACCCCGGTGTGGTCAACCTGCCGTCGGTGGCCAACGCCACGCCGCAACAGACCCAGCCGCCCATCGTCGTGACCATCAAGGGCGACGGCACAATCCTTGCTCGCATCAAGACGGGCTCGGGTGCCACCGAACAGAAGCTCGCCAATAACAATGAGCTGCGTGCCTTCGTCAAGCAGCGTACCGATGAGAACCCCGATCAGCCGGTCGTCATTGCCGCCGACAAGGCCGTGCAGTACGACCGCGTGCTGACGGTGATGAGCGTGTTGAAGGGCGACGGCGTCAAGCGCGTCGGCCTGATGGTGAAGTCGCAATGAACGCGAAGATGTTTCCGGGCGAGGCAACCTGAACGTCATGGCTACAAGGTCGTTGAGCCCTGCGTTGCATCGTTACGAGCCTGTCCGCGAGCGCGGCACGCTGCGCGCGTTCGGGCTGGCAGTCCTCACGCATCTGTTGCTGATCACTTTCCTGTACTTTGGCGTGCAGTGGCAGAGCAGTACGCCGCGCGGCGAAGAAGCCGAGTTGTGGGATGAGGCGGCGGTTCAGCAGGCCGTGCAGACGGCGCCTCCTCCGCCCGAGGTGAAACCGGAACCCGTTATCAAGGCGCCGCCGACCAAGGTGGAAGAGGAAGCCGACATCGCGCTGGAGCAGAAGCGCAAGCGCGAGAGGGAAGCCGCGGCCGCAGCAACTGCCGCGCGCGAGGCTGAACTCGCCCGCCGGGCCGCCGAGGACCGCGCTGAAGCCCAGCGCCAGGCGCAGCTGAAAGTGCAGAAAGAACAGCAGGCCCGCCAGGCGGAACTTCAACGCAAGGCCCAGGCCGAACAGCAGGCCAAGGAAAAGGCGGCCGCTGCTGAGGCGCAGGCCCGCAAGAATGCGCAACTGCAAGCCCAGGCAGAGGCCAAGGCCAAGGCGGAAGCCGAAGCGAAGCAGAAAGAGTTGAAGGCGAAGGCTGCGGCAGATGCCAAGGCCAAGGCTGATGCGGAACGCAAGGCGGCCGAATCGAAGGCCAATGCCCAGCGCAACGCCAATCTGGCGCGCATGCAGGCCCTGGCGGGGGGTGCCGGCAAGGCAGAGGGCTCGGGTGGTGGCGTTGGCAACGCACAGGGTACGGGCGGTACGGCATCGGCCGGGTATGCCGAGCGCGTGCGCGCGAAGGTCAAACCGAACATCGTGTTCGACCCGGGCGCCATCAGCGGCAACCCGGCGGCAGTGGTGGCGGTGACGATGGCGCCGGACGGCTCGATCCTGTCCAAGCGGCTGACCAAATCGAGCGGCAACGGCGCCTATGACGAAGCCGTGATGCGTGCGGTGGAGCGCTCCGATCCGCTGCCGCGCGATACCAACGGCAAGGCCCCGTCAAGCGTCAACCTGACCTTCCGGCCCAAGGAATAACGCGCTGGCGTCGCCTCGGCGGCGCCGGCTTCCGGTTCACAGATTTGATACGGACGATGAACATGATGAAGATGTGGATTCCGATCTTCCGACGCGCTGCGCAGGCGCTGCTGCTGACGGCAGCATGCGCCGGCGTGGCCCACGCCCAGCTCAACGTGGAGATTTCGGGGGTCGGATCGAGCCAGTACCCGATTGCCATCGCCAACTTCCAGGGTGAGGCAGAAGCGCCGCAGAACCTCTCGGCTATCGTGCGGGCTGACTTGGTGCGCAGCGGCCGCTTCTCCAACGTGGATGTCGCCGGCGCCGTGGTGCCGGATAATCCGGCCCCGGATCTGGGTGCCTGGAAAACCCGCGGTGCTGCTGCCTTCGTGGGCGGCACCGTGACCCGCAATGGCGACCGCTACGAAATCCGCTTCCGCCTGTACGACACCGCCAAGGGTGAGAGCCTGGGCGGTCTGTCGCTCACGCGCGGCCCTGGGCAATTGCGTCTGGCTGCGCATGAAATTGCCGATTACATCTATCAGAAGCTGATCGGTGAGCGCGGCGTGTTTGCGACGCGTCTGTCGTATGTGTCGAAGGTGGGCCGTCGCTATCAGCTGCAAATTTCCGATTCGGATGGCGCCAACCCGCAGGTTGCGCTGACGAGCAACGAGCCGATCATCTCGCCGGCGTGGTCGCCGGACGGCACCAAGGTCGCGTATGTGTCGTTCGAGCTCAAGAAGCCGGTGGTGTACGTGCACGACTTGGTGGCCGGTCGCCGCACGGTGATTTCGAACCAGAAGGGCAACAACTCGGCGCCGTCGTGGTCGCCGGATGGCCGCCGCGTGGCGGTGGCGCTCTCGCGTGACGGCAATACGCAGGTCTATGTGGTCAACGCCGATGGCTCGGGCCTGCGCCGCCTGACCCGTAGCAGCGCGATCGACACCGAGCCGTCGTTCTCGCCGGATGGCCGCTCGATCTACTTCACCAGCGACCGTGGTGGCGCACCGCAGATCTATCGCATGTCTGCCGATGGCGAAGAAGCGGGGGGCGCGCAGCGCGTGACCTTCAAGGGTGGCTACAACACAAGCCCGCGCGTGTCGCCAGACGGCAAGCTGCTGGCCTATATCTCGCGCGTGGGCGGTGGGTTCCGTCTGTACACGCAGGACCTGACCAACGGCGATGTGAACGCGCTGACGGACACTTCCTACGACGAATCCCCGAGCTTTGCCGCCAACGGCAAGTTCATCCTGTATTCCACGCGCGTGGGCGGCAAGACGGTGCTGGCAGCGGTGTCGACCGATGGCCGTACGCGTCAGATTCTTTCCCTCCAGGCCGGCGAAGTTCGTGAGCCGGCGTGGGGTCCTTTCATGCAGTAACGAAGCAGTTCCTCTAGGAGAAATCGGACATGTCGAAGTCCCAAACCATGATCAAACTCGCAGCCATTGCCACGCTGCTGGCCCTGGGCGCTTGCAGCTCGGGCGTGAAGCTGGATGACACCGCCAAGAACGGCACGGGCGGTGCAGGCACGGGTGCTGACACCCGCACGGTCACCCCGGTGGACGTGGGCCGTGACGAGTTGACTGACCCGAACAGCCCGCTGGCCAAGCGCAGCATCTATTTCGATTTCGACAGCTACTCGGTCAAGTCGGAATACCAAGGCCTGCTGGGCCAGCACTCGCGCTACCTGCAGTCGCACAACCAGCGCAAGGTCCTGATCCAGGGCAACACCGACGAGCGCGGCACGAGCGAGTACAACCTGGCCCTGGGCCAGAAGCGTGCTGAAGCCGTGCGCCGTGCGCTGTCGTCGATGGGCGTGCCTGACAGCCAGATGGAAGCTGTGAGCCTGGGCAAGGAAAAGCCGCAGGCCACCGGTCACGACGAAGAGTCGTGGGCACAGAACCGCCGCGCCGACATCGTTTACTGATCGGCACGGTTTGAGGTTGGACGCGCCGGCTGCGATGCTGCGGCCGGCGTTCTTACGTTGGCAATCATATGGGTCTGTTGGTACCAAAAACGTACGCACGCAAGGGACAGATGAGCCGCAGGGCTAGGTGTGGGCAGCACCGCTTGGTTATTCCAAGCAAGCTGGCCGCAACGACGCCATGCGGCTCATCTGCCCCTTGCTCTTCGGGTTGGCTCGAGCGGGGGCCATCTGCTTTGTCGGCGTGCCTTGCAAAGGGAATGACCCTTTGCGGCGGCATCCTTCGCGCATCTGGCCCCCGCTCGGGCCAACGTGCGCACGTTTTTGGTACCAACAGACCCATGACTACGATGATGAAACAGCGCGCGTATGACGCCATGCGTCGGGCCATCCTGATGGCGACGCTTGTCGCGGGTGGCGCCCTGACCATGGCCGGCCCGGCGGCAGCAGGGGTGTTTGACGACGATGAGGCGCGTCGCGCCATCATCGACATGCGCGAGAAATTCAACACCTTCCAGTCGAGCGCCGCGCAGCGTATCGACCAGAACAGCAAAAACCTGATCGACGCGCAGAACCAGATCGAGACGCTCAAGTCCGAGGTGGCGCGCCTGCGTGGCCAGAACGAGGTGCTGCAGAATTCTGTCGACACGCTGACCAAGCAGCAGAAGGATTACTACGCCGACCTCGACGCGCGTCTGAAGAAATTCGAGCCGCAACAGGCCACGGTGGAAGGCCGCGAAGGCACGGTCCAGCCCGGTGAGAAGGACGAGTACGACGCCGCGCTCAAGCGGTTCCAGGGCGGTGATTTCAAGGGGGCGGGCAACCAGTTCTCGGCCTTCGTGAAGAAATATCCGCAGAGCCCGTATCTGCCGCTGGCGCAGTTCTGGCTGGGCAACGCGCTGTATGCGCAGCGTGACTACAAGGGGTCGAGCTACGTGCTGGAGAGCATGGCGCGCGCCAACCCGCAGCACCCGAAGGCGGCCGACGCATTGCTGCAGGTGGCAACCAACCAGGGTGAATCGGGTCAGAAGGCCGCCGCACGCAAGACGCTGGAAGCGGTGGTTGCTCAGTACCCGGGCAGCGAGCAGGCCAAGACTGCGGAAAGCCGTCTGAAGACGATGCGCTGATCGGTGAATTGCTCCTGTGGTTGATCGACGCCCGCCCGTGGCTGCACCGGCGGGCGTTTTTCATGCCAGCGCGCCAATGCGCGGTATGTGCGGCAAGGGGCGCGGCCAGCGTGGCAGCGCGCTAAAATGCGGGCCTTCCCCTGATGTGCTCCACAAGACTTCGCTCATGAAAAAACGCGCCATCGTCCTGCTGTCCGGCGGGCTGGACTCCGCCACCGTGCTCGCCATGGCCAATGCCGATGGCTTTGAGACCTACGCGCTGTCGATGCGCTACGGCCAGCGCCACTCGTCCGAGCTGGAAGCCGCCAAGAAGGTGGCGGCGGCACTCGGTGCCGTGCGCCACGAGATCGTCGATCTGGACCTGCGCAAGTTCGGTGGCTCCGCGCTGACCGACGACACGCTCGACGTGCCGACCGAGGGTGCGCACGACGGCATTCCCATCACCTATGTACCGGCGCGCAACACCATCATGCTGTCGCTCGCACTTGGCTGGGCCGAGGCCGTGGGTGCGCGTGACCTGTTCTTCGGCGCCAATGCAGTCGACTACTCCGGCTACCCGGATTGCCGCCCCGAATACGTTGCTGCGTACGAGACGCTGGCCAACCTGGCCACCAAGGCTGGCGTGGAAGGCGAACGCATCCGCGTGAACGCGCCCATCATCGCCATGACCAAGGCGGAGATCATCCAGGCCGGTGTGCGACTGGGCGTCGACTATGGCATGACGGTGTCGTGCTACAAGGCGGACGACGAAGGCCGCGCCTGCGGCGTATGCGATTCGTGCCGTATCCGCAAGGCTGGTTTTGAGGCTGCCGGCGTACCCGACCCGACGCGCTACGTCTGACGCCATGCCAGAACTCGATCTCAACGCGCTCTCCCACACGGTGCTGTGGGCGACCTTTGCGCTCACCTTTGTGTTTGGCGCGCTTCTGCAGCGCACGCACTTCTGCACGATGGGTGCGGTGTCCGACGCCATCAACATCGGTGATTGGAGCCGCGTGCGCATGTGGGTGCTGGCCATTGGCGTGGCCATGATCGGCACGGGTGTACTGAGTTGGCTGGGCCTGATCGATACGAGCAAGACCCTCTACACGGCCAACAAGCTGCTGTGGCTGTCGTCGCTGGTGGGTGGGCTGCTGTTCGGCTTCGGGATGGTGCTGGGCTCGGGTTGCGGCAGCAAGACGCTGGTGCGCATCGGCGGCGGCAATCTCAAGTCGGTGGTGGTATTCGTGTTCCTCGGGTTGTCGGCGTACATGACACTCAAGGGCGTGTTTGGCGTGGTGCGCGTGGCAACCGTCGACAATGTCGCGGTCACGTTGCCAACCTCGCAGGATCTGCCGAGCGTGCTGGGTCATGCGCTGTCGGTCGATGTGCGTACGCTGCGTCTGGCGCTTGCGCTGGTGATTGGCGGGGCGCTGTCGCTGTGGGCGCTGCTTGGACGTGACTTCCGCACGGTCGACAACCTACTCGGCGGTGTTGGCGTCGGGCTCATCATCGTGGCCATGTGGTACGTGTCGGGCCACCTCGGCTATGTGCAGGAAGATCCGAACACGCTGCAGGAGGCGTTTGTCGCCACCAACAGCGGCCGCATGGAGGCGCTGAGCTTCGTCGCCCCCGTGTCGTACACGCTGGAGTGGTTGATGTTCTTCAGCGATACGTCGCGCGTGCTGACGGTGGGCATCGTGAGTGTGCTGGGCGTGATTGCTGGCTCGGCCGTGGTGGCGCTGGCCACGCGCACGTTCCGCTGGGAAGGCTTTGCCAATGCCGAAGACACCGGCAACCACATCATCGGCGGCATCTTGATGGGCGCTGGCGGCGTGACGGCCCTGGGCTGCACGATCGGGCAGGGGCTGTCGGGCGTGTCGACGCTGGCGATCGGTTCGTTCATCGCGCTGGCGGGCATTGTGATCGGCGCGGTGCTGGCGTTCCGCTATCAGATGTGGCGGATGGAACGCCTGGTCTGAGGGGCGTTGACAGAACCGCAGTTATCTTCCTATAATCGCGGTCTTTGGGGTCTTTAGCTCAGTCGGTAGAGCAGTAGACTTTTAATCTATTGGTCGCGGGTTCGAATCCCGCAGGACCCACCAAATTTCAGAGGGCTCGACAGCAATGTCGGGCCCTTTGTCTTTTGTGCGGCGCTATCCTGTGCGTCGTCCCTGCGCGTGTCATTCACCGGTCTACGCTCATGCCTCTGCACCTCTACCTCGCTGGTCCCGATGTCTTCCGCCCGCAACCGGTTGCCCATGGCGAAGCGCTGAAGCAACTGTGCGCGGAGTTCGGCTTCACCGGCCTGTATCCGCTCGACAACGCAATCGCCCCACAAGCCAACGGTCCGGCGACCGCCGCCGAGATCTACCGACAAAACATCGCACTGATCGATTCGGCGGACGCCGTGATCGCCAACGTGGCGGACTTCCGCGGCCATGAGCCCGACTCTGGCACGTGCTTCGAAATCGGCTATGCCGTCGCGCGCGGCAAAGACGTGTGGTGCTACAACGTGCCCGCCGTGCCACTCCTCGCGCAGGTGCCGAACACCCAAGGCAGTGATGCCGACGGCTGGACCGTGGAAGACTTCGGCTTGCCGCGCAACCTGATGATCGCGTGCAGCAGCCGCCTGGTGGTGGGCGATGCACGCGCATGCCTGGAGCAGATGCGCGCACACTATGCGGGCGCGTAGTTGCGCGTAGTTGCGCATAGTCGCGCGGCCGATAAGCGTATGCGGATTGCTTCCTTCAGGGCGGCAGAGGCTGTCCGTATAGTGCGTGCACCGGATAACCCGCCGGACGAGGCACCGCATGAAGCTCGACGACCTGCATCAACTTCCTGATCTCACACACCTGTTGGCCGAACTGGCCTCCACCGCTGCGCAACGCGATCAGCAAGGTGGTCATGCTGCGCATGAGAAGGCAGCAATTGCGCGCGCAGGTTTACTGCCGTTGGTCATCCCCACCCAGTACGGGGGCGCAGGTGTAGGCTGGGCCGATGCCTTTGCCGCCGTGCGTGCCATCGCTGCGGTCGACAGCTCCCTCGGGCATTTGCTGGCCTTCCAGTACCTGCAGACCACCACGGTGTATCTGTACGGCTCCGACGCGCAACGCGAACGCTTTCTGCGCCCGACTGCGGAACTGGGCTGGTGGTGGGGCAACGCCGTCAACCCGCTGGATCATCGGCTGCGCGCGCAGCGCTCCGGTAGTGGCTGGGTGCTCGACGGGGAAAAGGGTTTCTGTTCGGGCACGCTGGGTTCGAACATGATGGTGGTGTCCGCCCATGATGAGGCGAGTGGCAAGACCGTAGTCGCCGTGGTGCCGACGGCCCGCTACGGCATCACGGTGCGCGACGACTGGCATCCCATCGGCCAGCGCCAGACCGATAGCGCCACCGTGCAGTTTCGCCATGTGCAGGTGAGCGAAGACGAAGTGCTGGCTGGGCCCGACAACGTCTTCACGCCGTATCAGACCTTGCGCTCGTGCGTTGCGCAGAACGTGCTGGTCAATCTGTACACCGGCATTGCTGCGGGTGCGCTGGATGAGGCGCGCAAGGTCACGCTGCATGCATCGCGGCCGTGGCTCACCTCCGGCGTTGAGCGCGCGGCGGACGACCCCTATCAGATTCAACGTTTCGGCGAGATGCGCGTGCAATGGCTCGCTGCTGAAGCCCTGGCTGATCGCGCCATTCAGCGGCTGGACCGCGCGTGGCGCAAGGGGGCTGCGCTCACCGCTGACGAGCGCGCCGAGGTCTCGCTCTTCACGGCCGAAGCCAAGGTGGCGGCACATCGTGCGGCGCTGTTCATCAGCCAGGAAATGTTTGAGGCGACGGGCGCGCGCTCTACCAAGGCCGCACTCGCACTGGACCGCTTCTGGCGCAACGCGCGCACGCACACGCTGCACGATCCGCTCGACTACAAACTGCGCGCCATCGGCCGCTACGCGCTGGAAGGCATCCTGCCGGATGCCACGGTTTAAGGCTGAGCGCGTATCGATCTGCGCTTTCCTTCGTTGGCACATGGCCCGCGCGGGCGGTGTAATGTGGAATTCGTTCGCTGCCGTGAACTGTCTACTTACATCATGTCTGACGTTGCCCTCGCTACCCCGGCTGCCCCTGAGGCGCCTGCCGTTCACACCACCCGTTTCCACGTTCGTCGTCTGCCTGACGCGCCGCTCGGCGCCGAGATTCTGGGGCTCGCCGATGCGGCTGACCTGTCCGATGCCGACATCGCCGCCATCCGCCAGGCGTGGCTTGCGCACGATGGCTTGCTGGTCTTTCGCGACGTACAGCTCACACCGGAGTCGCAAGTCGAGTTCAGCCGCCGCTTTGGCCCGCTCCAGGTGCACGTGCTCAACCAGTTTCATCTGGCGGGGCATCCGGAAATCCTGGTGGTCTCCAACGTGGTGGAGAACGGCAAGCCGATCGGCCTGGGAGATGCAGGGCGCGACTGGCACTCGGATCTCTCGTACAAGCCGCTGCCGAGCCTGGGCTCGCTGCTGCTGACGCGCGAACTGCCGGAGGAGGGCGGCGATACGCTGTTTGCCAACATGGTCCGCGCATTCGAGACGCTGCCCGCAGAACTCAAGCGCGTGATCGAGGGCCGCCGTGCGGTGCACTCATACGTGTACCGCTACGAGCGATTGCGGGTGCTATCGACCTGGCGTCCGCCGCTGTCGCAGGCGCAGATCGATGCCGTGCCACCGGTCGATCATCCGGTCGTGCGCACGCACCCGGAGACGGGCAAGCGCGCGCTCTTCGTCAACGAAGGCTTTACCTCGCACATCCTTGGTCTTCCGGAAGACGAAAGCGCCAGCGTGCTGGAGCAACTCTTCGCCCACAGCGTCCGCGCAGACAACGTCTACACGCACCAATGGCGCGCGGGCGACATGCTGTTCTGGGACAACCGCTCGACCATCCATTTCGCGCCAGGCTGCCCCGACACCTATCGCCGCACGCTGCATCGCACGACGATCGAGGGCGACGTTCCTGTCTAAAGCCCTGCCTCGCGCAGGCGCGCATCAATGCTGGCGAGCGTGAGTGTCTGTGCGAAGAGCCGTGCGAGGGACTGGCTGGCGTGCTGTGAGACCGCGTCTGCGTTGGCCCAGCGGTACGCATCCATCTCGGGGATCAGGCGCCCCGTGTGATAGCTGTTGAACATCGAGGTGCAGGTCAGTGCGTCGAGCGCGACCTCGGCGCGGCGCAGGCGTGTGGCGAACAGATGCAACTCCTTGTCGCGCCGGAACGGAACGCGGCCGAGTTCGACCAGCGCGTGGCCATCGAGGTCGAGGCCGGTTTCTTCACGCGTCTCGCGTAATGCGGTATCGCGGTAGCTTTCGCCCTGTTCAGGGGCCCCCTTGGGGATGTCCCAGTGGCGTGTTTCCGTGGCATGGGCGAGCAGGACTTCGGCATCTTCATTGAGCAGCACGAGGCCACAGGACAGGGCGATCGGCATGGCTACTTGCCCCCACCGCGCTGCACGATGCGCGCGGCCAGCAACTGGTGATCACGGCTGAACAGGCGCCGGTAGGCGAGCAGCACTGCCGCCACCGTGCCGAGCCCGGAGGAGGCCGCCAGCAAAAACATGATGACGATCTGGTAGCGCACGGCCTCCAGCGGCGACTGCCCGGCCAGCACCTGGCCCGTCATCATGCCTGGCAGGCTCACCACACCCACGACAGACATCTGGTTGATGATTGGCGTCAAGCCGGCGCGCACGGCGGTTCGTGCGGCGTTGCGTGCCGCCTCCCAGCGCGTGCCGCCCAGTGCGAGCACCGTTTCCACCTGGTCACGTGTCGCGATCAGCTCGCCGGTCATGCGTTCCAGCGCCAGGCCGACGCCCGTGAGCGTGTTGCCGAGAATCATCCCCATGATCGGAATCGCGTACTGCGGTTCATACCACGGCCGGGCATGCAGCACGACGATCAACCCGATCGCACCGATCAGCCACGTGCTGCCGAACACGGACAGCGTCCCGTCGATTCGCAGCCCCGCATAGCCACGTGCGCCGCGGCTGCCAGTGGCGTGCCCCGCAATCAGCGTCATGACGGCAACCACGCCCAGCACCACCATCCAGTACGCATGGGCGAACACCCATTCGAGCACGAAGCCGATGGCCAGCAATTGCACGACGGTGCGTACGGCAGCCCACGCGAGGCGTCGCTCCAGCCCGAGACCCAGCCCGATCGACAGCGCGCCGTTCACGAGGATCAGCGCCGCTGCGACGCCGACCTGCCAGGCGGAGAGCGTCAGTTCTTGGCCATTCATCGTGTCGCCCCGGTACGCAGTCGGCCGGCTTCCATGCGCCAGTGCTGTTGGCCGATGCGCGCGGCCTGTTCCGGATCGTGCGTGATCCACACCCAGGCGCACCGGTCGGGTGCCTGGGCAAACCAATGCTGCAGCAGTGTTTCAATGGCGTGCGCGGAGGCGGGGTCCAGGGCCGCGGTCGGCTCGTCGAGCAGCAGGACGGTGGGGCCGGTTTGCAAGGTCCGGACAAGCGCGGCAATCTGCGCCTCGCCGCCGGAAAGGTCGGTGGCGGTCTTGTCGAGAAAGCTTGCATCGCGTTCGGCGCGGGCCAGCATGGTGATGGCGGCGTCGCGGTCAAACGATGCGTGCCCCTGACGTGCATGCAGTTGATAGGGCAGTCGGAGGTTGTCTTCCACCGTACCTGGCAGCAGCGCGGGGCGCTGACGCAAGTAGGCGACCTGACAGCGATAGGCCGGGACGGCCCGCGCGGCTATCGTCTCGCCGCGCCATGTCACATGACCGTCATCGACCGGGTCCAGCAGGGCCAACGCACGCAGCAACACACTCTTGCCGGCGCCCGACGGACCGGTGAGCGCAATGCGTTCGCCCGGCCGCACGGCTAGCGAAGTCGGGTGCAACAGCGTGGCACCGGTGCGTGCGTCGCGGCGGTGGAGGTCGGTGGCGGTCAGCATGGCGTGGGGTAGAGCGTGTTGCGTACGGTACGGCATCAATGCAGCGCTTTTATGCATTATGCATATGAGCGGGTGGGGCGATCCTCCATCGAAATCCCTGGAGCGCTGGCTCGCACGATCTGCGCTTGCCGCGCCACTGCGCGATTCGCGTGCCATGCGGGGCGGCCCCTAACCCGAACGGACGGTGCTGCAGGCGCTGGCGCCTGGTGGATGTCGGACGAATCCGACATGGCATTCAGTGACGGGAGGGTCGCCATTTACGCACGCCGGGCATAGGATCGAATCATCACAAGAAGCGATGGGAGGGCGCCATGGAGACCGACAAGATTCAGGTGGCGCATCCGTGGTGGCAGCCTGGGGTTTTTGCATCGGCCCCGGCGATTTTCCTGTGGATCTGTGCCCAACTGCCTGCCGATATGCTCGGCGAAATTTTTCATGCGGGCACCTCGCCCGACTCGCTCGCGCATGTGGGCGATACGCTATTCGTGATCGGCTGGACGGCCAGCGGCGCGCTGATGTGGCATGGCCGGCGGCACGTTGCGCATGACGCTGAGGTGACGGCGCCAGCGGCGACAGAAGCGGGTTCCGTATCGGAGCCGGTAGCGCATCCGCATGGTCTGGCCGGTTTGCGCCAAAGCATGGCCCGTCGCCTGGAACGCATACGGCATCCGATCCCGTTGCACTGACACGGGTCTGTCGCAAATAAAAACGGCCGGAGTGATCCGGCCTTTTCGTTGGGCGTCTTCAGGAGGTGCTGCCCGGGATGATCTCGTTTGCTTCGTCGTCGGGTGTGGCAGCGGCAGAGGCATCGCCGGGTTGTTCGCCTTGCGCTTCCTGCCACTTGCGGTAGCCCCACCATGCCGCCCCGGCCACCAGCCCCACTTTGCCGAGCCGGCGTGTCATGCGGCCAATCACGGTACGGCGCAGGCCGGCATAGGCCAGCGAGAGTGCCGTACCGACCAGCGGGTACTCACGTGCAATGCCCAGCGCGCGCATCAGGCCGTTCGGGCGGGCCAATGGGCGGATCAGGCTCGGCAGCAGTGCGCCAAAGCCACCCAGGCTGAACGTGCGGCTGGTGGCGCGGCTCACGTCGTTGCGAGCTTGCGCGTAGTCGTAGCGTTCCAGCGCAGCACGCGTGAGCAGTAGTTCCTTGCGTACCGCCAGCGGCAGGCGGCCCTCGGCGCCACGGCGGGATGGCCGCACATGATGTCGCGCGCTGCTCGCGGGATCGTGTTCGGGCACTGGAGATGGCGTCGGTTGGGTCGGATCGGTCATCGGCGCAGGATCTCCCGGTCTTTATCGAGTTCGGCCAGCGTGGCTTCGAACAGCGGCGGCGCGTTGCGCAGCGACGTGCGCACCTTCCACAGGCAGCCTGCCGCGCCCAGCGCGTAGAGCACGGCCATGACGGCCAGTGCCTGCCAGCGGTAGGTGTCCCAGAACAGGATGGCGATGAGCGCCGTGAGCGTCATGATGGACAGCGCAATCAGGCTCACTGCCAGCATGCCAAGGAAGGCTGCACCGAGTAGCCGGTCTTTTTCTTCGGCCAGTTCGACGCTCGCCAGTTCGAGCCGCGTTTGCAGCATCGAGACGACCGTGCCGGCCAGTTTCTTCAGGGAGGCGAACAGCTTCGGGCTGGTGTCGTCGGTCATGAAGGTTCCGAAGGGTACGAGGCAAGGCACGTGACTGCCAATACAGCACGCGCCACGCCCATGGCGGGACCGCCAGAATGCAACTGGCCGATGGCGCGATCCACTCAAGAGCGCGCCATCGGCCAGAAAGAGGACTTCGGATTACTTGCGGTTGAGCAGCAGACCGATCAGCAAGCCCACGCCCGCTGCTACGCCCACGGCTTGCCACGGATGATCGTGAACGTAGTCATCGGTGGCGCGTGCTGCCGCCTTGCTCTTGTGGACGACAGCATCTTGCAGGTCCTGCGCCTTTTCCTTGGCTTGGCGCAGCATGCCCATGCCGCGCTCACGCAGCTCGGCGGCTTTTTCGCCGCTGGAGGAGGCAGCTTGTTTGAGCAGGGTTTCGGCGTCGGACAGAACGGTCTTCACGTCGGTCATCAGTTTCTCCTTATTGACGGATTCGGCCAGGTTGGGTGAGGTGTTCGTCATGGTCGGGTCCTTGGTATTGGGGTGGTTCAATCGTCAATCGGTCGACGCGCTTATTCGCTAGCATATGTGTGGGCGTTGCGAAACTTCAAGCGCTCATGTCGCGCACGCTGCGATGGATCAAGGCCCCGGTCATTGTCCGGCAATGTGCGCGTGCCTTCCACCGTTCTGCCAGCAATTGCCGCGCCAAATGACAAAAAGTGATGTTGTTGTGAATTTATAGTCGTTTTGGTTGGATGGCAATCTGGCTATAGTGGTTCCCAACCAGTGCATGGAGGACACGATGTCTTTACGTTTGGGCGATATCGCCCCCGATTTCGAGCAGGATTCGAGCGAAGGCCGCATCAAGTTTCATGAATGGCTGGGTAACAGCTGGGGCGTGCTGTTTTCGCACCCGGCCGACTACACGCCGGTTTGCACCACGGAACTGGGCCTGACCGCCAAGCTCAAGGAAGAGTTTGCCAAGCGCAATGTCAAGGCGATCGCCTTGTCGGTGGATTCGGTCGAGTCGCACAAGGGCTGGATCAACGACATCAACGAGACGCAGAACACCACGGTCAACTTCCCGATCATTGCTGATCCGGATCGCAAGGTTTCGCAGCTGTACGACATGATTCACCCGAATGCGAGCGAGACCTTTACCGTGCGTTCGCTGTTCGTGATCGATCCGAACAAGAAGGTTCGCCTGACGATTACGTATCCGGCGTCGACGGGGCGCAACTTCAACGAGGTGCTGCGCGTCATCGATTCGCTGCAGCTGACCGAGTATCACAGCGTGGCCACGCCGGGTAACTGGCAAGACGGCGATGACGTTGTCATCGTGCCGTCGCTTAAGGATGAAGAGGTCATCAAGCAGAAATTCCCGAAGGGCTACAAGGCGTTGCGCCCGTATCTGCGCCTGACGCCGCAGCCCAATAAGTAACCGGCTCCTTGGTAGTGTGATTGCCGCCCGGCCCTCGTGCCGGGCGTTTTTTGCATTTGTACAAACGATAACGTGCGGTGCAAAAACAAAACCGGCCAGCCTTTACGGGTCTGGCCGGTTTGTCTTTTGTGAAGACGGTTCAGCGTGCGATCAGATCGCCCAGCCGCCGGCGTAGAACGCGACCAGCGCCACAGCAATGCCCACGGTACCGACGTTCAGCTTGCGCCATTCGCCGGCCACCAGGCGGCCGATCACCAGCGTTGCGAAGCCGAGCATGATGCCGGTGACGATGTTGCACGTCAGCACGATGAACACGGCGCAAACCAGGCCAGCCAGCGCGTCGACCATGTCGTCCATGTGCAGCTTGCTCACGCTCGACAGCATCAGCAGACCGACGTACATCAGCGCAGGGGCCGTTGCATATGACGGCACCAGGCCAGCCAGCGGCGAGAAGAACATCACCGCCAGGAACAGCACGCCGACCACGACAGCCGTCAGGCCCGTCTTGCCGCCGGCAGCCACGCCCACCGTCGACTCGATGTAGGCCGCAGCCGGCGCCCCACCGAAGAACGCTGAGAAGATCGAGCTGATCGAATCGGCCGTCAGGGCGCGACCACCGTTGATGATCTGGCCCTTGTCATTGAGCAGGCCAGCTTGACCGGCCACCGCGCGGATCGTGCCTGTGGCATCGAACACAGCGGTCATCACCAGCGCCAGCACCGCGGGCAGCACGGCTGCAGAAAGCGCACCGCGAATATCCATCGCGCCAATCAGCGAGGCATGGCCCGGCGAGCTGAGCGACGGCAGGGCGAACACACCCGTGAACTTCACGGCCGGGTCAAAGATCAGGCCCAGCGCCGAGATGGCGATGATCACGATCAGGATGCCGCCCGGTACACGACGACGCTCCATACCGAAGATGGCTGCCAGGCCCAGCACCGACATCATCACCGGGAAGGCGGTGACATGACCCAGCGCAACGGGCAGGCCGGCACCGGCGTTCTTGACCACCAGACCCACGTCGTTGGACGCGATCAGCAGCAGGAACAGGCCGATACCGATACCGGTGCCGTGCGCCACGCCCGAGGGCAGGTTGCGCAGGATCCACGAGCGCACGCCCGTGGCCGAAATGGCGGTGAAGACAACCCCCATGAGGAAGACCGCGCCCAGCGCCACTTCCGGCGTGAGCTTCTGGCCCAGCACCAAGCCGAAGGCCATGAAGGCAGTCAGCGAAATCGCGCAGCCGATAGCGATCGGCAGCTTGGCCCACAGGCCCATCAGCAGTGAGCCGAAGGCCGTGGTCAGACACACTGCAACGAAGACGGCGCTGCTATCGAAGCCTGCCTTGCCCAGCATGCCGGGCACGACAAACACGGCGTAGACCATTGCCATGAAGGTGGTGATGCCAGCCACGACCTCGCGCTTCTGGGTGCTGCCGCGTGCAGAAATCTGGAAATAGCGATCAACATGATCTTGGGTAGGCGCATCCGCGATGCCAGCGGCGCCAAGTTCCGTCGTCGACGGAATGGACTGTTCAGCCATGGTGGGTTGTCTCCTGGCAGAGCTCCGCGCTGATCGGTTTTGCGGAACCGACAACGTGAGGCGCCCTGTTCTGGTTTTGGTTCGGCTCGGGTGCCTGCGTACGCGCGCTGGCATTCTCCAGACCGTTGTCTCGCGATTGGTTTTGTCGCGTGGCGCTGCAATCTACGGATGGATCGCGCGCACGTTTTATCGGTGTGAGGGCGGTGCCAGTGATTCGATCCGCTGGCACTTGGAGCGAAGCATAGACGGGCGCCCACGGCCGATTCATGCGGCGAGACGTATCCCGATCATTTGCAAATTTGTATAACGCTGGGGAGACCACGGGGGGAGAGAACGACAGTGCCCAGGACGGGCGAGAGGATGCGGCGGCGGGTGTGGCGAGTCGTGCACGAGTGTGCACCAACCCGCCCAAAAACGCAAAGCGCAATCGGAGGTAAACCCGATCAGAAGAACGCTTGAATCCCCGTTTGTGCGCGACCCAGGATCAGCGCATGGATGTCATGCGTGCCTTCGTACGTATTCACCACTTCCAGGTTCACCACGTGGCGGATCACGCCGAATTCATCGGAGATGCCGTTGCCGCCGAGCATGTCGCGCGCCACGCGGGCGATATCGAGCGACTTGCCGCACGAGTTGCGCTTCATGATCGAGGTGATTTCCACTGCGGCCGTGCCTTCATCCTTCATGCGGCCCAGACGCAGGCAGCCTTGCAGGCCGAGCGTGATTTCGGTCTGCATGTCGGCCAGCTTCTTCTGCACGAGCTGGTTGGCGGCGAGCGGGCGGCCGAACTGCTTGCGGTCCAGCACGTACTGGCGCGCGCGGTGCCAGCAGTCTTCCGCCGCGCCCAGTGCACCCCATGCGATGCCATAGCGTGCCGAGTTCAGGCAGGTGAACGGGCCCTTCAGGCCGCGTACGCCGGGCATCAGGTTCTCTTCCGGCACGAACACTTCGTCCAGCACGATCTCGCCGGTGATGGAGGTGCGCAGGCCGACCTTGCCGTGAATGGCGGGCGCGCTCAGGCCCTTCCAGCCCTTCTCCAGGATGAAGCCGCGGATTTCGTCCTCGCCGTTGTCATTCGGCAGCTTGCCCCACACGACAAACACATCGGCGATGGGCGAATTGGTGATCCACATCTTCGCGCCCGACAGCGAGTAGCCGCCGTCGACCTTCTTGGCGCGCGTGATCATGGACGCCGGGTCGGAGCCGTGGTTGGGCTCGGTCAGGCCGAAGCAGCCGATCCATTCACCGGTGGCCAGCTTGGGCAGGTATTTCTGCTTTTGCGCTTCGCTGCCGAATTCGAAGATCGGCACCATCACCAGCGACGACTGCACGCTCATCATCGAGCGGTAGCCCGAGTCCACACGCTCCACCTCACGCGCAATCAGGCCGTAGCTGACGTAGTTCAGACCGGGGCCGCCGTACTGCTCGGGAATCGTCGGGCCCAGCAGGCCGAGTTCGCCCATCTCGCGGAAGATCGACGCGTCGGTCTTCTCATGCCGGAACGACTCCAGCACGCGCGGCAGCAGCTTGTCCTGGCAGTACGACGCGGCGGCGTCGTGCACCATGCGCTCGTCGTCGGTCAGTTGTTGGTCGAGCAGCAGGGGATCGGCCCAGTTGAAGGCATTGCGAGCAGTCACAGCAGTAGTCTCCGAGTCATTGTTGTTCCGTTATACGGAACACAGTTTCGAAATTTAGAGCTATGATAGCGCAACCGATGACGATTTCCAGGCCTTTTTTGCCATGAGCATCACACGTCTCCCCGATCCCGAATTCGATACCAGCGACACCAACCGCGAAGGTGATCCGAACTTCGTCACGGCGCTCGCCCGTGGGCTGGAGCTGCTGCGCGCATTCCGCCCCGGCGACACGCTGCTCGGCAACCAGGAGTTCGTCCGCCGCACCGGTTTTCCCAAAGCGACCGTCAGCCGATTGGCGGGCACGCTGGTCTCTCTCGGCTATCTGCGCTACGACGATGCGCTCGGCAAATACGGGTTGGATGCAGGCGTGCTGGCGCTCGGTTTTGCCTACCTGGCATCGAGCGACGTGGTGCAGCTCGCGCGACCGCACATGAGCGCGTTTGCGCAGCGTTTTGGCGTATCGATCTCGCTGGGCAAGCGTGACCGTCTGGACATGGTTTATCTAGAAACGATTCGCCACGACAGCCCGTCGATGAGCGGATCGGCGGGGTTGGGCGTGGGTTCGCGGCTGTCGCTGCTGTCGAGCTCGATGGGGCGGGCGTATCTGGCGTCGCTATCTCCAGCAAAGCGTGAGCGCCTGTACGAGGCACTGCGCACGCAACAGCCCGCGCAGTGGGCGGCAGAAGGTGCGGCAGCAGACGATGCAGTGAAAGCCGGCGTGCGCGACGGCTATGCAGTATCGCTGCGCGACTGGCATCCAGCCATCCACGCGTGTGCCGTGGCGTTCTTCGCGCCGAGCCAGCGCGAGCCGTACGTAGTGAGTTGCAGCGCGCCGTACGCGTCGGCTGATGCAGAGCGCATCCGCGACGAGCTGGCGCCTGCGCTACGCGAGTTCGCGGCAAGGCTTGGCCAGGTGATCGAACCCGCCATGTAGTCTCCAGCGCGATCTACCGGAGATCGCTCCAACGACAGCACCTGCACCACGACGGTTTGGCCGTTGATGCCCTAGATGGCGCCTTGAATTTCTGTTGCAAGGAGGAAAAGGAAGGGAAACTGTCTGAGCGCAGCGAGTTTTTCCCTTCCCCTCCTTGCGACATAAATTCAAGGAGGGGGTCGCCATCTCGGGCGCGCCTTTCTTTGCTTACTTTCTTTGGCAAGACAAAGAAAGTGAGTCAGCCCCGGCAGGGGATGAAACAGGGGATCGACCAACAGCAAAAATCAAAGATCCGTCCGCAACTTCCAAAGCTCCGGAAACAACACCACATCCAGCATCTTGCGCAGGTAGCCCACGCCTTCGGTACCGCCCGTGCCACGCTTAAAGCCAATCACGCGCTCAACCGTAGTCACATGCCGGAAGCGCCATTGCCGGAACGCATCTTCCAGATCGACGAATTTCTCAGCCAGTTCATACAGTTCCCAGTGGTGCGTCGGATCGCGATACACCTCCAGCCAAGCCGCTTCCACTGACGCGTTGTACGTCACCGGCCGCGACCAATCACGCTCAATGCAATCCGCATCAAACGCAAAGCCATGGCGTGCCATGTAGCGCACCGCCTCGTCATACAGCGACGGCGTCTCCAGCGCAGCCTTCACCTGCTCGTAATGCTCCGGCCGATGCGCATGCGGCTTCAACATCGCCGCATTCTTGTTGCCGAGAATGAACTCGATCTCGCGATACTGATACGACTGAAACCCCGACGACTGCCCCAGGTGCGGACGCATGGCCGAGTACTCCGGCGGCGTCATCGTGGCGAGCACATTCCACGCCTGCACGAGCTGATCCATGATGCGCGACACGCGCGCCAGCATCTTGAACGCGGGCGGCAGGTTGTCGTTGCGCACGCAGTCACGCGCGGCACGCAGTTCATGCAGCATCAGCTTCATCCACAACTCGGTGGTCTGGTGCTGCACGATGAAGAGCATCTCGTTGTGATCCGGCGAGCGCGGGTGCTGCGCGTTCAGGATCTGGTCGAGCGCGAGGTAGTCGCCATAGCTCATCGACTTCGAGAAATCGAGCTGCGCGTTGTGCCAGCCTTCGCCTTCGTTGCCTTGCGCTGCGTGCATGGGGCAGCCCGATGCCACGGGCTTGATCGGTTCAATCGGATTCGACATCTCAGGTCACCAGCGTACGTTCGTTGAATTGGGCCGATTGCCACGCGCCGGTTTCCAGCACGTCGCGCAGGATTTCCACGGCGTCCCACACATCAGCAAAGCTCGTGTACAGCGGCGTAAAGCCGAAGCGCATGATCTGTGGCTCGCGGTAGTCGCCGATCACGCCGCGTGCGATCAGTGCCTGCACCACGGCGTAGCCGTTCGGGTGCTCGTAGCTGACGTGGCTGCCACGGATGGCGTGGTCACGCGGCGTGGCCAGCGTAAGCGGGAAGCCCGCGCAACGCGTTTCCACCAGCGTGATGAAGAGGTCGGTCAGCGCGAGCGATTTGGTGCGCAGCGCGGCCATCGACGTCTGCGCAAAGATGTCGAGCCCGCATTCCACCATCGCCATCGACGTGATCGGCTGCGTGCCGCACAGGAAGTGGCCGATGCCGGCATCCGCGTCGTAGCGTGATTCCATGGCGAACGGGCGAGCATGACCCCACCAGCCCGACAGTGGCTGCCAGAAGCGATCACGCAGAGCCGGTGCGACCCACACAAAGGCCGGCGAACCCGGGCCACCGTTCAGATATTTGTAGGTGCAGCCGATGGCGTAATCCGCCCCGCCTGCGTGTAGGTCCACCGGCACCGCGCCGGCCGAGTGCGCCAGATCCCAGATCGCCAGCGCGCCATGCTTGTGCGCCAGCGCAGAGACGGCCGCCATGTCGTACATGTGCCCGCTCTTGTAGTTGACGTGCGTGAGCATGGTGATGGCTACATCGTCGCCCAGCGCGCCTTCCAGCTCGTCCGGCGAATTGATCAGGCGCAGCTTGTAGCCGTCGCGCAGCAGATCGGCCAGGCCTTCTGCGATGTACAGGTCGGTCGGGAAGTTGTGCGTTTCCGAGACAATGATCTTGCGATTCGGCGCGTCTTCCCGCTGCACGCGGATTGCGGCGGCCAGCACCTTGAACAGGTTGATCGACGTGGTGTCGGTGACGACCACTTCGTCTTCGCGTGCACCGATTAGCGGGGCGAGCTTGTTGCCAAGGCGGCGCGGCAGTTCGAACCAGCCAGCCGAATTCCAGCTGCGGATCAGGCCGTCGCCCCATTCATCGGCGACGACTTCCTGTGCACGGGCCAGCGCAGCCTTGGGGCGGGCGCCGAGCGAATTACCGTCCAGGTAGATCACGCCGCCGGGCAGCGCAAAGGCATCGCGCAGCGGGGCGATCGGGTCGGCCGCGTCGCGTTCGAGGCAGGAGTTGCGGGTCAAAGTCATGGTGAGCGTGGGGGCGTTGAATTCGTTTTGAGGATTAGGGGAGGCGGCGCAGTACGGCGCGCACCGGGCTCGCATCGAGCGTGGCGAACTTGAGCGGTAGGGCGATCAGTTCGTAGTCACCGGCGGGCACTTCGTCGAGCACGAGTCCTTCGAGGATGGCCAGGCCGTGTTTGCCGACGGCGTGGTGCGCGTCCATGGTCTTGGAGGTCTGCGGGTCGAGCGAGGCGGTGTCGACGCCAATCAGGCGCACGCCATGCGCGGCCAGCAGTTCAATCGTTTCGGGCGCGACGGCGGCAAAGTTATCGTCCCACGTGGTCTGCGGCATCTGGGCGTACGTGCGCAGCAGCACGCGGGGCGGCGTGCCAGTCAACGCATCACGCACGTGTTCCGGCTCAACACGCGCGACGCCTACACAGTGAATGACGCGGCAGGGTCCGAGATAAGCGTCCAGCGGCACTTGCCCGATGGCAGCGCCGTCCGCGTGATAGTGCAGCGGCGCATCAGCATGCGCGCCCGTGTGCGGCGATAGTGTGATGCGCCCGACGTTGACTGGGCAGTCACCTTCGAGCTTCCACGCAATTTCCTGCGAAAACGGCGTGTCGCCGGGCCAGGTGGGCGTGGCGGTCGAGAGGGCGGGGCTGATGTCCCACAAAGTGCGTTCCAAGGCGGCTCCAGGGCAGAAAACTCGGTGAATCCGTGCCGAAATGATAGGGAAATCCGCGCGCAATGGGTTTGCATATTCGTGCGTGCCGTTCTACAGAATTCGCATAAAATTCAATAGACCAACGAAATCACGCAAAGAACCACGACAGATGCAACTCGACACCACAGATCTGCGCATTCTCCAGGTGTTGCAGGAGGATGGCCGCATTAGCAACCAGGACTTGGCCGAGCGCGTGGCGCTGTCGCCGTCGGCCTGCCTGCGGCGAGTGCGGATGCTGGAAGAGGGCGGCGCCATCACCGGTTACCGGGCGCAACTCGGCCGGGCGGCGCTGGGGCTGGAGCTGGAGGCCATCGTGCAGGTATCGATGCGGCAGGACGTGACCGGCTGGCACGAGACCTTCATGGCCGCCGTGCAGAGCTGGCCCGAGATCGTGGCCGCCTACATCATCACCGGGGATTGCAACTACATCCTGCGCGTGCAGGCGCCCACGCTGCAGCACTATTCGGAGTTCATCATCGAGCGGCTGTACAAGACGCCGGGCGTGATGGACATCCGCTCGAACATCGTGCTACGTACGATCAAAGACCGCGAAGGCGGTCTCGCGCTGCTGATGGAGTCACGCGGTGTGCGGCCGCTGGAGAGTGGGGCGGGCGCCGGCAAGCGCCCGCAGGGGGGCTAGCCGCCGATCGCCGTGAGCGATGAAAACGCGCCGCGATGGAATACCAGCGGGGCGCCATCTGGATCGACCACGCCACAGCGCTCCACCTCGCCAACGAAGATGACGTGGTCGCCTTCGTCGTAGCGGCTGCGGTTATGGCACTCGAACCACGCCAGGGATTGCGCGAGGATGGGCAGGCCGGTCGGGCTGAGGGTGTAGTCGACGTTGGCAAAGCGGTCGCCCTTGAGCGTAGCGAAGCGCTTGCATAACTCCAACTGGTCGGCGGACAGGATGTTGATGACGTAGTGCGAGCCGGCGTGGAACAGCGGGAATGAGTTCGCCTGCGTGCCGAGGCTCCAGAGCACCAGGGGCGGGTCCAACGACACCGAGTTGAACGAGCTGGCCGTCACGCCGACGAACGCCGGCTTGCCATGACCACCTTCCGCGCGCGTGGTGACCACGGTCACGCCGGTGGCAAACTGGGATAGCGCGCGCCGGAAATGCGCAGCATCAAAATCAGGCGGGGCGGCGCTGCGCTGTTGACGTTGATGTGCCGACGGCTTGCGCGCAGAAGATTCGCTGTCGCGCGCGTCCATGGGAATGGCTCCGTGTTGATCCATGCAAACGACCGAAAGTAATGCCCCAATTGTAACGGACGGCCGATAGGGCCGCCCGCGGGTAGGGCTTTGCATGGCACAAGGCGCACATGTCAGGATGTGCCTCGTCGGCCGACCAATGGCAGAGGGGCGATTTGGCGGGGCCAGTACGCCAACGCTTCCGTTGCCGTGGGCGGCCGGATGAAAAACGGGCGCGATATCAACACGTCATATTTTTGGGCGGAACGATTTGCGGGCGGCCTGGGCAAATGCAATTGCGCTGCCGCTTTTCCGCGTGCGGGGCTTCAATCTCACTCAGGAATGACATGCGCGGCACTCACCGCTGCATCTCAATCGCCTTCGGAACATTGCACTGATGATTTCAAGAAAAAATAAGGTCTTCATCCTGATGGCGGGCATGCTGGTGGCAGGTGCCAATGCGTACGCCTTCAACGGCAAGTGGCTGCAGCAAGCAACCCAGCGCGAAGAGGAAGCACTCAATGCCAGAATTGGCGTTGCCGTCATCGACAAAGAATCCGGCATGACCTGGAGCTATCGCGGCGATGAGGCTTTTCCGATCAACAGCACGCACAAGGCCTATCTCTGCGCAGCGCTGCTTGAAAAGGTCGATCAGAAACAGCTCGCGTTGAGTGATCGAACGACTCTCTCCAAGCGTGATTTGGTGGCCTACTCGCCGATTACCGAAACGTTACTGCCGCCACAGACGGCCTCCAACGCACAACTGTGCGAAGCCGCTGTGAGCCACAGCGACAACACCGCAGCAAACAAGGTGCTGGAGAAGATTGGCGGCGTGGATGGTTTTAACGGATTCATGCGATCGATTGGCGACCAGAAAACACGGCTGGATCGGAAGGAGCCCGAACTCAACGAAGGCACGCCCGGAGACCCACGGGACACCACAACGCCGGTGGCGGCCGTTCGCAGCCTGGATCAGATCTTCTTTAGCGACCATCTATCCAGAAGCTCAAAATCTGAGCTGAAGACTTGGATGGTCAATGACAAGGTCGCAGCGGATCTGCTGAGGAAATCGTTGCCGGCCGGTTGGGACATTGCCGACAAGACCGGGGCAGGTGGCTATGGGTCCCGCTCAATCGTGGCCGTCGTCTACCCGCGCGGCAAGAAACCGCTGCTGGTTTCGATCTACATCACCCAGACGAAGGCGACCCTTGGTGAAAGCAATGCGGCTATCGCCAGGATGGGGGCCATCCTGTTCAAGAGCATGCAGTAAGTCGAAAGGCCAACCCTTGTGGCGGGTCTTTCTGCCCAAAAATTGGAAGCAGACTCAGGAGAAAAACCTTGGAAAACCAACAAGACCGTCAACTTGAAACCGCCGTGTTGGGCGGCGGCTGCTTCTGGTGCCTGGAAGCCGTGTTCCAGCAGGTGCAGGGTGTACGCAGCGTCGTGTCAGGCTATGCCGGCGGCCACGTCGATCATCCCAGTTACCGCGCCGTGTGCAACGGCAACACGGGCCATGCCGAAGTGGTGGCCGTGCAGTTCGATCCTGCCGTGATTCCGTATCGCGAGATTCTCGACATCTTCTTTGCCATCCACGACCCGACCACGCCGGATCGGCAGGGCAACGATGTGGGGCCGCAGTACCGCTCGGCCATCTTTGCGCAATCGCCCGAGCAACTGGCGACGGCGCGCACCGCAATCGCCGAGCTGGGCGCCAGCGATATCTTCGAGGCCCCCATCGTGACGGAACTGGTGGACGCCGCCGACGGCAAGGTGACCTTCTGGCGCGCGGAAGACGAGCACCAGAACTACTTCCGCGATCACCCGGCGCAGGGCTACTGCGCGTTCGTCATCTCGCCCAAGGTGGCGAAGTTCCGCAAGCAGTTCGCGCACCGCCTGCAAGGGTAAGGAGCGGCCGGGGCTACGCCGCGTCTGCCGGCAGGCGCGCGGCGATGGCTTCGGCCAGCTTGATGCACGACAGTGGGGACGAACCCTCAGCCTTGTTGCTGACCAGGATCGTCACCTTGCGCCCGGCGGCCAGCGCGGCCACCGCCATGTCGGCCAGCGTCTCGCGCGAGAACGGGTCTTCATCGACGAGCTTGTCGAACGGCTTGTAGGCCGCTTCGGCTTGCGCATAGCGGTAGCGGCTGTTCAGGTTCCAGCGCACCACCAGCGGGCCGCCCGCACCCTCATCCAACAACGCCACGGCGGCGGCTTGCCGATCTGCCGCCGGCATGCGCTCGTGCAGGCCCACGCAGTAGCGCACGCCTGCCGCGCGCAGCATCTTGATGAAGCGTGGTGTGAGGAGCGTGGCGTCGCGCAATTCCACCGCGTAAACGGCATCCGGATTGAGTTGCGGATCGAGCGGCGGCAGCGCGGTCAGAAACGCTTCGAGCCGTTCCACAAAACCGGTGGCGTCTTCAGCCAGCGCGCCCAGTGGCGAGAGCTGGAACACCAGCGGCCCGCACCGCACGCCGAGCCCACGCGTGGCCGGATCGACAAAATCGCGGATCGCAAATTCTGCGTTCAAGAACGCGGGGTTGGCCATGCGGCCGCGTCCGTCCGATTCGCGAATCCATGCATCGCATACGGCGGACGTGGCCTTGACGGCAAAGCGGAAATCTTCCGGCACGCTGGCCGCGTAGGCCACGTAGTCCGCCAACGGAATCGGCGAATAGAAGCCTCGGTCAATGCTGACCGTGCGCAGCAGCGGATGCTGTGCGTAGGCCGACAGCCCTTTGCGCGCGAGCATCGAATCCGAATACTCGCCCGCATACACCAGCCCGTCCCACCCCGGGTACGACCACGACGACGTGCCAATGCGTAACCCATGCAGCCCACGCAGCAGGCGCTGCGCGAGCGCCGCCACCTCGGGTGAAACCGTGGCCGGCTGCACACCCTGGCGGGTGGCGGAGCGCTTGGGTTTGGCAGGTGGTTTGGCGGCCGCGTCGTCGCTGGGGGCGGGCGGTGCGCCAAACAGGTCGTCGATAGGCGGGCTGGTGGTCAAATGGTCACGCGTAGATAAAGCGGCGCGACCACGGGATCGATGTCGCCGACTGGCCGGCCTTCTGCAGCACGGTCTGGAAGATCGAGATCTCGTCGGCGTCAAAGGCATGTGCGCAGCCCGCCAGATAGACGCGCCAGATGCGGTACTTCTTCTCGCCGACCATCGCGCGGATGGTGTCGCCGTTGGCCTCGAAGCGCTCGGCCCAGTGCTCGAGCGTGCGCGCATAGTGGCGGCGCAGGCTTTCGACGTCAAGCGCTTCCAAGCCACCGTCCTGCGCGGCAGAGAGCGCCAGCGAGATATGCGGCAGTTCGCCCTGCGGGAAGACGTAGCGATCGATGAAATCGCCGCCACCCATCGCGGCCTCGCCGCCGTCGGGGTCGGTGGAGGTGATGCCGTGGTTCATGGCGACACCGCCATCGGCCAGCAGGTCGTGCATGCGGCGGAAGTACCCCGGCAGGTTCTTGCGCCCGACGTGCTCGAACATGCCGACGCTGGTGATGCGGTCGAACTGGCCGGCGAGGTCGCGGTAGTCCTGGATGCGGATTTCGATCTGGTCCTGCAGCCCGGCGGCGCGCACGCGTTCGGTGGCGAGGTCGTACTGGTTTTGCGACAGCGTCACGCCCAGACAGCGCGCGCCGTACTTCTGCGCCGCGCGCAGCACCAGCGCGCCCCAGCCACAGCCGATGTCGAGCAGCGTTTGCCCAGGCTGCAAGCGGATTTTGGTGAGGATGTGGTCGATCTTCTTGAGCTGCGCTTCGTCGAGTGTTTCGTCGCCGTTCTCGAAGTAGGCGCAGGAGTAGACCATGTTCTGGTCCAGCCACAGCTGGTAGAAGTCGTTGGAGACGTCGTAGTGGTACTGGATCGATTCCTTGTCGCCTTCCTTCGTGTGCGCGAAGTGGCGTACCACGCGAGCCAGCGCGTTGCCGCTCTTGGCGGCCGCCGCGGAGGCCAGGCCGTAGCTCACGTTGATGATGTCGGCCAGTTTGCCTTCCAGGTCGATCTTCTCCTGGACGTAGGCCTCACCAAGGTTGTTAAGCGTGGGGGACAGCAGCAGCGGCAGGGCGCTGGCTTCGCGCACGGTGAGCGTGACGCGCGGTTGGTCGAAGCGGCCGAGTTCGTACTGGTCGCCGTTCCATAGGCGCAGGCGCACCGGGAGGTTGGCAGATTCGCGGATCTCCTTGATCCACTGCTCGAGCTTGCGGTCAATCGCCTGTTGAAAAAACATGTCGAGGCCTCCCAGATGTGCACAGATTCGGGGCGGCCATCGGATTGCCGCCCGAACGGATCACAACGCATCACATTAGCTTACGACAAACTTTTCCATGCTGCTGTGCGGGTCTTAGGGGCGGCGCGAGGCCCTATCCACGTGGCAGCAAGCGCCGTGCCGGGATGACGCGGCGCGCAATAACCCATTGCGCGCGGGGCTCCATTCGGGCCATACCCGATCAGGGGGCCAGGCGGGCGATCTTCCAGGCGCCGTCGGCTTGCTTGCGATATTCCAGCCGGTCATGCAGGCGAGACGGACGGCCTTGCCAGAATTCCAGGCACGCGGGCAGCAGGCGGTAACCGCCCCAGTGCGGCGGGCGCGGCGGTGCATCGCCAAAGCGTTCGCGGTATTCGGCCTCGCGGGCCTCCAGCGTGGCGCGGTCAGGCACTTCGCTGCTTTGCTCCGATGCCCAAGCACCCAGGCGCGAGCCCAGCGGGCGCGAGTGGTAGTAGGCATCGCTCTCGGCTTCCGACACTTTCTCGACGATGCCCTGGATGCGCACCTGGCGCTCCAGCCCAATCCAGTGGAACAGCAGCGCCGCGTGCGGGTTGGCGGCCAGTTCCTCGCCCTTGTGGCTGGCGTAGTTGGTGAAGAAGGTGAAGCCGCGCTCGTCCAGGTTCTTGAGCAGGACGATGCGCGCCGACGGCTGGCCGTGCGCGTCGACCGTAGCGAGCGACATGGCGTTGACCTCGGCCACCTCGGCCTTGAGTGCTTCGTCAAACCAGCGGCGGAACTGGCGCAGAGGGTTGGCGTCGACGTCGGCAATGTCGAGCGAGGCGCGGGCGTATTCGGTGCGGATATCGGCGATGGAAGTCATGGTGCAAGGAGAAGCGGCATGCGAACGGGCCGAGTATAGACAAACGCGGCCGACCACCATTTGCGCATACGCAAGAGTGCCTGGCACGGTTCGCGCTTGTGCCGGGGTTCTGGCGATCTGTGATGCGCCACCTATATTGGCAATTCGGGCTGCGCGGCAGCACGCTCGCCCGATCCCCCGCAAAAGTTGCAAGAGGATGTCGAAATGGCGACCCATTCTCCTTCCCCTGAACCCGCAGATGCGCCTTTCGGGTTGACGCGCCGCCAGTGGTTGCAAGGCACGCTGGCTGTTGCGGCTGCCGGGCTGGTCGGCGCGCAGGTGCTGCACGCGGTGGCGCAGGCCCCAGGTGAGCCGCTCGATGCGTTCATGGCGTTGTCACAGGCGTTGACGGCCCGGCCAGCGCTGGACCGTGCTGTCGGCACGCGCTTGCTGGCGGCGTTGGGCAAGCCGGGCAGCGACTTTGTCGCGCAGTTGCGGCCGCTGGCGCAATCGCTGGCAGCCGGTGCGCTCTCGGAAGACCAACAGAAGACCGCGTTGCGCATTCTGGAGGCGTGGTACCTGGGCGTGGTCGACGGTAACGTCGTTACGTACGAACAGGCGCTGATGTACAGCGTGGTGTCCGACACACTGGTCATCCGCACGTATTGCCCCAACCAGCCCGGCTTCTGGGCTGAGCCCCCCGTCGAGAGGCAAGCCTGATGCCCGATACTCAACAAGCCGATATCGTTGTGGTGGGTTCCGGCGTGGCCGGTGCGCTGGTGGCGTACGAGCTGGCGCGTGCCGGCAAGTCGGTGCTGATGCTCGAGGCCGGCCCGCGCCTGCCGCGCTGGGAGATCGTCGAGCGCTTCCGCAATCAGGCCGACAAGATGGATTTCATGGCGCCGTATCCGTCCACGCCGTGGGCGCCGCATCCGGAGTATGGCCCGCCCAACAACTACCTGATCCTTAAGGGCGAGCACAAATTCAACTCGCAGTACATCCGCGCGGTGGGCGGTACGACCTGGCACTGGGCGGCATCCACCTGGCGCTTTCTGCCGAATGATTTCAAGCTGCGCAGCGTGTATGGCATCGCGCGCGACTGGCCCTTGCAGTACAGCGATCTGGAGCGCTACTACGGCCGCGCAGAAGAAGCGCTTGGCGTGTGGGGGCCGAATGATGAGGAACTGGGCTCCCCACGCAGCCAGCCGTATCCGATGACGCCGCTGCCGCTGTCGTTCAATGAACGCACCATCAAGGAAGCGCTCAACGGGTACGACCCGGACTTCCACGTGGTGACCGAACCGGTCGCCCGCAACAGCCGCCCCTACGACGGCCGACCGACCTGCTGCGGCAACAACAATTGCATGCCGATCTGCCCGATCGGGGCGATGTACAACGGCATCTTCCATGTGGAGAAAGCCGAGCAGGCCGGCGCGCGGCTGATCGAAAACGCGGTGGTCTTCAAGCTGGAAGTGGGCGCCAACAAACGCATCGTGGCCGCACGCTACAAGGATGCGAAGGGCGCCGAGCACCGTGTGGAAGGCAAGTGGTTCGTGCTGGCTGCCAACGGTATCGAAACGCCCAAGCTGATGCTCATGTCCACCAGCCAGGACTATCCCAAGGGCGTGGGCAACAGCTCAGACATGGTGGGCCGCAACCTGATGGACCACCCCGGCACCGGCGTGAGCTTCTACGCCGACCGCAAACTGTGGCCGGGCCGCGGGCCGCAGGAGATGACCTCGTTGATTGGCTTTCGTGACGGGCCGTTCCGCGCCACGCAGGCGGGCAAGAAGCTGCACCTGTCGAACATCTCGCGCATTGAGCAGGAGACGCAGCGCATCTTCAAGGAAGGCAAGCTCATCAAGCCTGCCGAACTGGATGCGCGCATTCGTGACCAGGCCGCGCGCTTTGTGGAGTTCGACAGCTTTCACGAGATCCTGCCGTTGCCCGAGAATCGCATCGTGCCGAGCGCGACCGAGGTCGACGCCATCGGCATTCCTCGCCCCGAGATCACCTACCGCATCGACGACTACGTCAAACGCAGCGCCGTGCACACGCGCGAGGTCTATGCCACAGCCGCCAAGGTACTGGGCGGCACCGACGTGCAGTTCAACGACGACTTCGCGCCCAACAACCACATCACCGGCGCGACCATCATGGGGGCGGACCCGAAGGACTCCGTGGTCGACAAGGACTGCCGCACGTTCGACCACCCGAACCTGTTCATCAGCAGCAGCTCCACCATGCCCACGGTGGGCACTGTCAACGTAACGCTGACCATTGCGGCGCTGGCGTTGCGCATTGCCGATCAACTGAAAAAGGAGGCGTGAGATGAAAGCGATCGCCTTTTTCCTGTTGCTTGCCAGCGTGGCGACTGTCGCTTCCGCCAAGGACACACCGGCCGACACCGCGCAGATCAAGCGCGGCGAATACCTTGCCATTGCCGCGGACTGCGCCGCCTGCCACACCGCACCGGGCGGCAAGCCCTTTGCCGGCGGCTTGCCCATGCCGATCCCGATGCTGGGCACGATCTACACCAGCAACATCACGCCCGATGAGAAGACCGGGATCGGCAAATGGAGCTATGAAGATTTCGAGCGGGCTGTGCGCAAGGGCGTGGACGACGATGGCGACAACCTGTATCCGGCCATGCCGTATCCCTCGTACGCGAAGATCAACGATGCGGACATGCGCGATCTCTATGCATATTTCCACTATGGCGTGACGGCCGTGCAGAACGAACCGCCGCCCAGCACGATCCGTTGGCCACTGAACATGCGGTGGCCGCTCAAGCTATGGAACCTGGTCTTCCTCAAGAGCGAGCCGTACATCCCCAGGGGCGACAAGACGCCGACGTGGAATCGCGGTGCCTACCTGATGCAGGGTCTCGCGCATTGCGGCACGTGCCACACGCCGCGCGGCTTCGCCATGCAGGAGAAGGCGATGGACGAGCGTGGCAAGGGGTATCTGTCGGGCTCGACGCTGGCGGGTTGGACGGCGTTCAACATCACGTCTGACCCCGTCAGCGGCATTGGGGCGTGGAAACCCGAGCAGGTCGTGCAGTACCTGCGCACTGGCAGCGTGCCGGGCGTGGCGCAGGCAGCCGGGCCGATGGGCGAGGCGGTGCAGCACAGCTTCTCGCGCATGACTGAACGCGACATCCTGGCGATGGCGGAGTACCTGCGCACCGTGCCCGCCGTCAGCAACAACCTGGAGCGCGCGCGGCAGGACTGGGGCAAGCCCGCCACCGATGTGACCGCGCTGCGCGGCAAGCCGATCGAAACCACCATCGACGCCGCACGCCTGTATCTCGGCAACTGCGCCACCTGCCATCAAGCCGATGGGCGTGGCACCCCCGACGGCTACTACCCGCCGTTGCTGCATAACTCCACGGTGGGGGCGCGGGACACGGGCAATCTGGTGCAGGTGATCCTGCATGGCATCGAGCGCAAAGCGGGGGACCGGCACATCGGCATGCCCGCGTTCGGGCGCGCGTTGTCGGACGCGCAACTCGCCGCCCTCACGAACTACGTGACGCGGCAGTTTGGCGATCCGGCCACGCCGCAGATGACGGCAGAGGGGATTGCGAAGCGACGCTGAATCAACCGCCGCTCGTCATCGGATCGCGCGATGGCGTTGTGCTTGTGCGAGGGGCAGGCTGCGCGGATTTCAACGCGCCATCGGGTGTACGCCCCGGGTTCTTGCTGCGATAGGTCTTGCCCGGCGGCGGGGCCGTGGGGCGCTGGCGTACGTCTGCCAGCAGTTTGCCGCACGGGCTGTCCGGTGCAGGCTTGAGTTCCAGCACCGGCAACACTGCCGCAATGGGGGCCGCAAACGCCAGCGCCACCGCGCCGCCTGCGCGCAGCGCCACCACGGCCGGGTTGATCGACACATCCGGATGCTTGTACGTACCCTTCACGTACAGCGGCGTACGCAGCGAAAACACGCGCAACCCCTTCGAGTCCGGATGGATGGTGAAGTCCAGCGCCTCCTGCTTGAAGTTCGTCGTGCCGGTCACGTCGATCACCGCATCCTGCGTGTCCACCACAAAGGTTCGCGCCTGCGCCAACCCGTCGCTCACCGCAAAGTCGCCGGCCGCGCAGTTGATGGTGACCTGCTTGTCGCCAAAGAGCTTGGTGAGGATCACGTTCCCGACGTTTAGCCCCATCGCTTCGAGGATGAACTTGCTGATCGTGCCTTGCTCCACGAGCACCTTCATCTCGCCGTTGGACGAGCCGAGCAGGGCGGCAACCGAGTTGCCGGTAGCGGATAGGCGCGCATCGCCGTTGATCTCGCCTACGCTGGCGCGCATCGATTCGATGTTCGGGAACAGCTGCTTGATCTTGAAATGCCGCGCTGCCAATGCCGCGCGTGCCTGCATCGGCGTGGCGTGACCATCGAGCTGGATGTTGGAGGTGAGCGTGCCGCCCGCAATGCCGAAGTTGAGCGGGTCGAGCGTGAGCACCGCGTCTTGCAGCTTGACGTGCGTGACCAAGTGGTCGATTGGCAGGTCGGCGCTGTGGACGATGCGCTCGCCGGTGAACTTCACGTCGGCGTCGATGGCGTTCCAGCGGTCGGTGCGGAAGGGCTCGACCGGCAGCACTTTGTCAGCCGGCTGGCGGACGGTTTTACTGTCGCCTGGTTCTGCGCTAGGGTCAGCGCGTTTGGCCTTGCTGGCGTTGGAGTCGGCGCCGATGATCGGGGCCAGGTCGGCAAACAGCAACTGATGCGAGACAAGCTCGCCGGTCAGTTGCGGGCGCGGCTCACGCATCGCAAAGGTGAGGGTGCCGCCCAGGTCCGAGCCGCCCACGCGGCCGGTGAATTTCTCGTAGCGCCAGCTGGAACCCTGCTTGCGCAATTCGCCGATCAGCCGGCCGCGCGTGTCGAACGGCGGCGTGTCGGGCAGCACCACGCCCGTGAGCGGATACAGTTGCGCCATGCTGGCGCCCGACAGGTGCAGCCGCAGGTCCAGTGCCGCAAGGCTGGAGGGGTTGGTCAGCGTGCCGGCCAGGTCGATGCGGGTCTTGCCGACCGTCACGTCGGCCTGCAACGGATAGGGGCGCTTGGCATCCTGCAGGCGCAGCACGCCGCCGGCCTTGCCGCTGCCGTTGATGGCGGCATTGTTGTAGGTGCCCTTGACCGTCCAGGCGATGCCATACGGCTGTTCAGGATCGGGCGTGACAGGCGCATTGGCTGCCGCACCTGACGCAGCCATGCCCGGGGCCGTCGGTGCCATCGCCGGTTGCTCGCTGCCCTGGATGGCCGTGCCATTCGCAGCCGTGTACAGCGCCTGGTTGTCGACTGTGTCGATCGTGGCGGCTAGGTGGATGCGCTTGAGGTCGTCATCCAGCGCCAGCGCGCCCTTGCTGAAGGCAATCTCGCGCAGTTCCAGCTTCCAGTCAGATGGCTTGTTATCGTTGCCGCCAGCGAGGTCGAACGTCCAGTTGTTGCGGTTCTGCTTGTCGCGCTCCAGTGCAATGGCCGGCGTATCCAGCGTGACACTCGGGATGACGATGCGGTGCGCCAGCAGCGGCAGTGCTTCCAGCACGAAGGTGAGCTGGTGGATCGTCGCCACGTGCGGCTGCTTGGTCCAATCCGGATTGCCGACGGTGATGTCGTTGGCAATCAGGCGCGGCCAGGGCACATAAGCACGCCAACCGGTTTCGCCTTCGGGCTTCTTCCACGTCAGCATCAGGTCGCCGTTGATGGCGAATGCGCGGCCGATGGCTTGCGAGACATGGTCGTTCAAGTACGGTTTGGCGCGGTTCCAGTCGAACGTCAGCACAAAGATGACTGCTGCCGCCCCGATGACAACGGGCGAGAGGACCAGTCCGAGGGCAAGTTTGCCGGAGGTTCGCATGGGTTTTGTTATGGGTTTGGCACGTAAAAATCCGACTCGCCGCATTGATATATAGTTCGGCGCAGTTCCGATTCAATTGTGTCATGAGCCAAGTAGCAATCAGCGCGCCCGCGCACCCTCCCATCCTGGATGACGAATATGCACGCCGCTTTGGCGGTGTCGCGCGCCTGTATGGCCCCAACGCGCTGGAGCGCTTTGCGGCGGCACACGTGTGTGTGATCGGCATCGGCGGCGTGGGTTCGTGGGTGGCGGAAGCGTTGGCGCGATGCGGCATCGGCAAGCTCACGCTGATCGACCTCGACCACATTGCCGTGTCCAACACCAACCGCCAGATTCACGCGCTGGGCGATGCCTACGGTATGGCCAAGGTCGACGCCATGGCCGAGCGCATCCTGCAGATCAACCCACGTGCCGAGATCAGCCGCATCGACGATTTCGTCACCGTGGAAAACGTCGAGGCCTTGCTCGGTCACCCGTTTGACTACGTGATCGACGCCATTGATGCGGTGAAGGTGAAGACGGCCATCCTCGCGTTCTGCAAGCGCACCGGCAAACGCGTGGTGACCTGCGGTGCTGCCGGTGGGCAACTGGACCCGACGCGCATTCGCGTGACCGATCTCACGCGCACGATTCAGGACCCGCTGCTGGCCAAGGTGCGCGGCAACCTGCGCCGCCAGCATGGCTTTGCGAAGAATCCCAAGACGAAATTCGGCATCGATGCCGTGTTCTCGGATGAGCCGCTGCGCTATCCGGAACCCGAACAGCAGGCCTGCGCGATCGACCTGCCGGTCGAATCGAGCCACGCCGGCATTGATGATCTGGCCGCGGCCGGGGAAATCGAAGTCGTCAACGCCCCGCCCGCACCTCAGCCGTCGCAAGGCCCGCAAGGGTTGGCTTGTGCGGGCTTCGGCTCGTCGGTGTGCGTGACGGCGGTGTTCGGGATGGTGGCGGCATCGACGGCGCTGCGTGCGATCGCCGCAATCTGACTGGGCCTAGTGGGGCAGGAGCTGGTCCAGTTTTTCCTGGATCTGATCCGCGTAGCGCCCCGACCATCCGCTGCGCGGCTGGCTGTTGGTGAACAGCACAAACGCTGGCATGACCGATACGCCGTACTTGGCTGCGGTGCCTTCGTTCTCGTCAAAGTCCATGGTGACGAACGTGGCGCGCCCGGCGTAGCTCGACTCCATCTTTTCCAGGCTGGCCACCGCACACTGGCTGGGGTGGCTCCACTCGGCGGCAAAGCACACCACCACGGGCTTGCTTTGCGAGGCGTCGATCACGTCTGATTGAAACGAAGCATCGTTGACGATCTTCATGGGCACTCCTTCGTCGGGGTGGGGAGGCCCCCGCGCAGCAAGGGCGCGCGAGCCGGGCCACTCTGACTCTAGGCAGGCAGAACCCGATCGACAACCCGTGTTCAGCCAGCGTGCTCGATGGTGCCCATCGGGTTGCCCATTTGTGCGAGATACGTCGTCATCATGCGGTCCATCACATCCACGTGCTGGGCAAACCACTCGGGCAGCTCCGCCACCAGACGGCGCCCCAGTTCCATCTCGCCCGCAGCGGCACGCTTGCGCACTTCACGGCACAGCGCCAGCACGTTGTCGTGCTCGCCGCGATGGCAATGGCGCGGAGGAAACTCCGCTGCGTCCATCCAGGTATTTTCTTCGCCGAAGTGGACTTCGGTATGCGCGATGAAGGCGTCGAGTGCGGCGATGAAGTCGGCGTCCGACGCGTCGGCCACGGTGTTGAGCAGCGCGCAGAACTCGGCGTGGTTGGCGTCGGTGGCGGCGTCTCCAAGCTGGAGCGCCTCAGACCATTCGATCACGGGCATGGTGGGTGGATAGGCAGGATGGACAAGGCCGTCAGCTTACGCGACGGCCTTTGTGGTCTGGTTTGACGCCGGGCAAATCGCCGGGTCGGGCCGCTTATTCAGCGTCTGCCGCGGGATGCTGCTGCATCACTTCCACCGCCCGCGCATACAGCGCTACCGATGGCGCATAGCCGCGTCCGATCTGGTACAGCGTGCCGTTCTGCTCGGCCAGCAGACTCGGGAAGCCGTTGATGCCCCAGCGGCGCGAGAGGCGGAAGTCTTCGCGTGTTTCTTCGCGCAGCGCGTCGGTATCGAACACGGCATCGAAATGCGCGGCGTCGATGCCGTTGGCGATGGCGACTTCGCGCAGCACGCCGGCCTGCGTCGTGTCACGGCCTTCGGCATAAAAGGCATGCTGGACGGCATGGAAGAGGGTGAGCACGCGTTCGTCGTCTTCACCCCAATGCTCGCGAGCCAGCACCGCGACGCGGCAGGCGGGCTCGGTGTCGTAGACGAAACCATCGCGACGCATGGCCACCTCAGGCGACTGGTCGAAGGGCATGCCGCTGCGCTCGGCCACGGCGTGCCAGTGGTGGAGGATCTCGTCGCGCTTGTCGGCCGCCATGGGCTCGCGCTGGCCGGGGCGGAGTCCACCGGTGATGAGCGTGACCGGCACCGGTGCGCCAAGCAGCTCGCCCAGCCGCTTACGCAAATCGGCAAGCTGCGGGCCGAAACCGTAGCACCACGAGCACATCGGATCAGCAACGTAGATGAGGCGCATGGTCAGTTCAGTTTGGAGGCCAGCTGGCGGCGCCAGTGCGACACCGCCTGCGGCGCATCGCACATCATGTCGAACACCGACACCATGGTCTTGCGCGCAATGTCGTCGCGGAAGGTGCGGTCGCGCTCGACGATGGCAATCAGTTGTTCAAGCGCGGCTTCGTAGTTCTGCTGCGCGATGTACTGCTCGGCCAGGTCCAGGCGGGCCTGCAGGTTGTCCGGTTCGCTCTCGATGCGCAGGCGCAGCGCGTTGGCATCGGGCAGCGCATCGGCGCGTTCCGTGGCCTTCAGGCGCGTTTGCAGCGGGCCGTAGCGCGCGTCCTGCGGCGCCTTGGGCGAGAGCAACTCGAACTCTCCCTGCGCGGCGCGCACGTCCCCGCTGTCGAGCAGCAGGCTGACCAGCTCAAAGCGTGCCGCATCGAAGCCGGGGTCGAACGCCAACGCATTCTGGAACGCCTCGCGTGCATGGGCGATCTCGCCGGCCTGGCGCGCGGCCAGCCCTTCGCGGTAGGCCACGTCGGCCGGCTGCGGGATCACGCGGTCGAGAAACCCGCGCAACTGCCCTTCGGACAGCACGCCGACAAACTGGTCGACCGGCTTGCCGTCCACAAAGGCGACCACGTACGGAATGCTGCGCACGTTGAAGTGCGCCGACAGCTCGGGGTTCTCATCCGAATTGACCTTGGCGAGCTTCCACTTGCCGGCGTATTCGGCTTCGAGCTTTTCCAGCATCGGGCCCAGCGTGCGGCAGGGCCCGCACCACGGCGCCCAGAAATCGACCAGTACCGGGACTTGGCGAGATGTTTCGATCACTTCCTGCGCGAAACTTTGCGAGGTGACGTCGCTCATCGGCGGGATTCTCCTGGGAAAAGTGCGGCCGGCAGCGTTTGCCGGCGGTGTGTCGAGCATTCTACTTGGGGGTGCCTGGGGCCGCTTCCAGGCTGTTTTTTGCGTTCTTAAAAATGGCTGTCCTGACAACGGTTGAAAATAGAACGATCGTTCGGATACCATCCGGTAAAAACAACACACAGATTCTCGGAGACATGGCATGACACGACCGCACTTCCAGTTCTGGCCCCGACGTATGCCGCACAACATCACGTCGCCCCAAACCAGCCTTTGGTACAACCTGGAAGTGTCTGCGCGACGCTATCCGGACAAGGACGCGATCATCTTCTACGGTCGCCACACCACCTTCCGCGAGCTGCATGACGATGCGGTGGCCGTGGCCGGCTGGCTGCAGCAGGTGGCCGGCGTGCAGAAGGGCGATCGTGTGTTGCTGTACATGCAGAACTGCCCGCAGTTCATGGCCGCGTACTACGGCATCCTGCGTGCCGATGCGGTGGTCGTGCCGGTCAACCCGATGAACCGGCCGGAAGAGTTCAAGCACTACATCACCGATGCGGGCGCCGCCACGGTCATCTGCAGCGCCGATCTGGCCGTCAACGTGACGACCTCCAACGCCGAGCTGCCGGAAGCGCAACGCACGAAGCATCTGCTGGTCACGTCCTACGCTGACGCGCTGCCGGCCACCTACGAATACCCCGAAGATGCACCGCCCGCGTGGATCACGGCCGAGCATCCGCCGCAGCCGGGCGCCGTTGCCTGGAACGATGTGATCGCCCAGCGCCTCGTGCCGGGCCCGCACACCGCCGGGCCGGACGACTTGGCCGTGATGCCTTACACGTCGGGCACCACCGGGTTCCCGAAGGGCTGCATGCACCCGCACCGCACGGTGATGCACAACATCGTCGGCGGTTCGATGTGGTCGAATGGGACGAAGGAGGGCGTGAGCCTGTCGATCATCCCGCTGTTCCACGTGACGGGCATGCAGTACGGGATGAACGCGCCGATCTACATGGGCTCCACGGTGGTGATGCTGCCGCGCTGGGATCGCGAAGTGGCGGGGCGGTTGATCTCGCGCTACAAGATCACGCACTGGACGAACATCCCGACCATGGTGATCGACTTCCTGGCGAGCCCCCAGCTGGCGGAGTTCGACCTGTCGAGCCTCGCCTATATCGGCGGCGGCGGCGCGGCGATGCCTCAGGCCGTGGCCGAGCGCCTGCTGAAGGATTTCAACCTGGCGTACCAGGAAGGCTACGGCCTGTCGGAAACCATCGCGCCCACGCACAGCAATCCGGCCGACCGGGCCAAGCAGCAGTGCCTGGGCATTCCCGTGTTCAACACCGATGCACGCATCGTCGATCCGCAGACGTTGCAGGAGTTGCCGATTGGCGAGGTGGGCGAGATCATCGTCAGCGGCCCGCAGGTCTTCCTCGGCTACTGGGGCAAGCCGCAGGCCACTGCCGAAGTCTTCATCGAGTTCGAGGGCAAGACCTTTTTCCGCACGGGCGACTTGGGCAAGATGGATGAAGACGGCTATTTCTTCCTCACAGACCGCTTGAAGCGCATGATCAACGCCTCGGGCTTCAAGGTCTGGCCGGCCGAGGTGGAAAGCCTGCTGTACAAGCATCCGGATGTGCAGGAGGCCTGCATCATCGGTACGCGGGATGCGTATCGCGGCGAGTCGGTCAAGGCGGTGGTGGTGCTCAAGGCGCATGCCAAGGGCAAGACCACGGAAGACGACATCATCAACTGGGCGCGCGACAACATGGCCGCGTACAAGTACCCGCGTGTGGTGGAGTTTGTCGATGCGTTGCCCAAGTCCGGCACAGGCAAGGTGATGTGGCGCACGCTGCAGGAGCAGGAAAACGCGAAGAACGCGGCGGCCGAGAAACCGGCGGTAGCCTGAGTCGAAGAAGCGGAAGAAGGGGCCCGAGTGGCCCCTTTTTCAATGCCCGCGTGCCTTGAACAGCAACGCGCCGATACCGTGGAAGCCGCGCTGGCGCGCATGCCGCATCGGCGTGACGCCGGCCCGGTCGGGCATGTTCGGATCGGCGCCGGCGTCGAGCAGGAGCTGCACGATCTTTTCGTACTTGTCGCTGCCATCACCCATGGCCACGGCTTCGATCAGCGCCGTCAGGCCCAGGTTGTTGGTGGCATCGGGCGGTACACCGGCTTTCGCCAGTTCATTCACCACTTCCACATAGCCACGGCGTGCAGCCGGGATCAGCGCGGTGTCGCCCTCGGCGTTGGTGGCGCGCAGGTTGGCACCGTGCGAGAGCGCCAGACGTACGGTTTCCGCATCGCCCTGGCTCGCGGCGAGCAGGAAGGCGCTGTTCTGGGCATTGTCCTGCACGTTGACGTCGGCGCCGGCCTGGATGAGCAGACGGGCCGCCGCACCCATGTGTGCAGACACAGCGGCGATGAGCGCGGTGCGGCCGTCGGCGTCGCGCGCCTTGAGGCTGGCGCCGTCGGCCAACAGCGCTTGGATGGCCATCGTGTTGCCGGTTTGGGCGGCGGCAATCAGGTCCCGGTCACGCGTGGCAGGGTCGCTGCGATGGGCTGGGCGCGTGGCGGGCGCGGCACCGGGCGTGGCTTTGGTGCTCGTACTGGCAGCCACGTGCAGCGTCGGCAGATGCTGCTCCTGCCAGGCGTTGGCCATGTCGCCCACTGCCAGCGCGAGCCCCAGCATGACGCCGATCAGCTGGTTGAGCGCGGGATGGCGGGCAAGGAGCATGGCAGGCGGGCTCAGGCGCTGAGGTAAGGGTCGGGCTGCTCTGCAGGCTCGCCGGCGACGGGCGCGTTGGCGGCGTCCATGGCTTGCAGGCGTGTCCACAGGCGGTCCAGATACGGATCGTGCAGCCCGTTGCTGGCCAGGCCGATCAGCGTGCGTTGCAGATATTCACGTGCCGGCCCATACAGGCCCACCGCATCGCGCAGGCAGCCGACTACGCGCTCATCGGGCAGGCGGCCGGCATAGGCTTCATGCGCACGGTTCATGACAAAGGCGAGTGCGAAGACGCGTTTGCCGTTGATCTCGGTGGGCAGCCAGCGCGGCTGGTAGGCGCCGGTCAGCATTTCGCGGCGCCACAGCACGCGGAATTCGTGCTCGGCATGGTCGCGCGGCACACGGAAGGCCACGCCCCGGCAACTGCCGCCACGGTCCAGGCCGAGCACCAGCCCCGGGTTGTCCCAGGTGCCGCGGTTGATGCGGGAATAGAGGTAGAAGCCGCGGTGGTATCCATGCACCGTGGCGGGCGCCGCTTCGGTGTGGAAGATCATGGGGTTCCAGATGAGGGAGCCGTAACCGAACACCCAGGCGTCCTGGCATTCGCAGGGCGAACTCGACAACCGCGCGAGCGTCGATGCAAGCGACGCTTCCAGCGCAGCCTCGGTTAGCAACGACGACGCGACGGGTGAATCACCCAGGGCGGCGCGCAACCGGTTCTGTTCGAGATCCTCTCGGGTGACGGCCATGTCGCAAGCATAGAGCAATCGTTACGAGTGGTCACGCGAGTGGACAGCCGATGGCCCGGAAACAGGGCGTTGCGAGGCTTGGGGAACGTTTGACTATGGCGCGGCCGCAACGGTAACGATGTCGAGGCCGGAAAACTGGAGGCGGGGGAACGGAATTGAACCGTCTTATACGGCTTTGCAAGCCGCAGCATTGACCACTCTGCCACCCCGCCGGGGGAGGCGGTTGCGATGCGTCGTGTGATGCATCGCAAGCCGGGTGCGGATTCTATCGCAGGATCAGACGTTCAGCAGTTCAACTTCGAAAAGCAATGTTGCGTTCGGGGGGATCACGCCGCCGGCGCCACGTGCACCGTAGCCGAGGCTTGCCGGGATGATCAGATTGCGCTTGCCCCCGACCTTCATGCCTTGCACGCCTTCGTCCCAGCCCTTGATGACGTGGCCGGCGCCCAGCGGGAAAGCGAACGGGTCGTTGCGGTCCTTGCTGGAGTCGAACTTCTTGCCAGCCTGGCCGTTGTCGTACAGCCAGCCGGTGTAATGCACGGTGACATGCTTGCCAGCCGTGGCCTCAGCGCCGTCGCCGACGACGACGTCTTCATATTGCAGACCGCTTGCAGTGGTTTCGATGGTCATGGTGAGCCTCGTGGGTAATGACGGGGTGGGAGACAAACTCAGGCTTGCGCGGCCTTGAGCGTTTCAAGCTGGACGTGGACGTTGTCCGCGTCGTTGGCGATCCAGATGTCGCCATCCTGGATGGTGACCTGCAGACGCATGGTGCGTTCCACCATGCCGGCCAGTGCCGCCACGGTGTCGGGTGCCACTTCGTAGACCGACAGGTTGGCAAAGCGGGCCACCTTGGTTTCGATCTGTTGCCACCACACACGGCTGGCATTGCCGCTATACGTATACACAGCGACCTGCTCGGCGCGGTTGCTGGCCTTGCGCACCCGGGTGTCGTCGGGGTTGCCGAGGTCGATCCAGAGCTCGATGGCGTCGGTCAGGTCGCGTTGCCAGAGTTCGGGTTCATCGGGTTCGGACAGGCCGCGCGTGAAGGCGAGCGTTTCACTGGCGTGGCGCGCAAAGGCGAGCACGCGCACCATCATGCGCTCGTCGTTCTCGCTCGGGTGGCGGGCGACGGTCAGCGCGTGGTTGCCGTAGTAGTGGCGATCCATGTCGGCGATCTGTAGATCGACCTTGTAGATCGTGGATTTGAGGGCCATTCGGACAGCGGGTTTTTCAGCAAAGCGCGCATTGTCGCACGGCTTGATGACACGATCCTCATAGCATTCTGAGACTTGATCGATTCCATTCGGGGCCGGATTGCGGTATACGCAAGCGGTGCGTGCATCTTGGGCAGGTGTCGGGTTGCCCAGGGCGCAGGGAATGCGCGCGCATTTTCCAATACCAACAGGACAATCAGAACGATGCGTTGGATTTTCGGAATCGTGGGCCTGGTGTTCGGGGCCTTCTCAGGGGGTGTGGTTGGCGCGTTTTTTGGCGCGCTGATCGGCGTCGGGTTAGCTTCGCTGATCCTGGTCATGGACAAGCGGGCCAGTTCGCAATGGGCCAAGACGCCGGATGTCCCCCAGGGCAATGCACCGGCGCAGGTGCCGCTGGCCGTGCCGATCAATGAGCGCGTGACGCGGTTGGAGCACGAGGTGGCGCTGCTGCGCCGCCAGATCGCGGAGATGAAGGGGCAGTCGTTCGCAACGCCAGTGCCGGAAGTGCCAGAAGTGCCGGGGGCCGTCGAGCCCACGGTGGCGCCCGTGCCGGAAGCGGTGCCGGAGCCTATCGTGGCCGAATCGTTGCCACCGGTGGAGGTACCTGCAGTGTCGCAGCCGGTGCCGGTTGCTCCGCCTGTTGCTCAACCCACGCTGATTCCCCACGAACCCGATTGGGTGGAACGCGCGGTTGGCGCTGCACGCGACTGGCTGCTGGGCGGCAACAGCGTGGTGCGGGTCGGCATCCTGATCCTGTTCTTTGGCGTGGCCTTTCTGCTCAAGTACGCGGCTGACAACAGCCTGTTGCCGGTCGAGTTCCGCCTTGCGGGTGTGGCGGTCGGGGCGATCGTGCTTCTGGGTATTGGCTGGCGCCTGCGCGACAAGCGCCCCGGCTATGCGCTGGTGTTGCAGGGCGGCGGGGTCGGGGTGCTGTACCTGACTGTCTTTGCGGCAACACGCATGGTGCCGTTACTGACGCCGGGGATGGCGTTTCCGCTGCTGGTGCTGATCTGTGCGTTGGCAGCGGGGTTGGCCGTCAAGCAGAACGCACCGGCGTTGGCCTTTACCGGCAGCGCGGGTGGTTTCCTGGCGCCGATCCTGATTTCGACGGGGCAGGGCAGCCATGTGGCGCTGTTTAGCTACTACGCGCTGCTGAACGCGGGCATCTTCACCATCGCCTGGTTCCGTGCATGGCGCGCGCTGAATCTGCTGGGCTTCGTGTTCACCTTTGGCATTGCCACGGCTTGGGGTGCGCTGCGCTATGAACCGTCACTGCTCAAGAGCACCGAGCCGTTCCTGATCTTGTTCTTCCTGATGTATGTGGGCATTGCGCTGCTGTACGCGCTGCGCCGCCAAGTCAGCCTCAAGCATTACGTAGACGGCACGCTGGTGTTCGGCACACCGCTGGTGGCGATGGGCCTGCAGGCCGCGCTGGTGCACCACATTCCGTTTGCGATGGCGTGGAGTGCCGCAGCGCTGGCGGCGTTCTATCTGGGCATTGCCGCGTGGCTGGCGGGCAAGCGTGCGCGCCTGGGGCTGCTGTTTGAATCGATGTTCGCGCTGGGCGTGATCTTCATCACGCTGGCGATTCCGCTGGCCTTCGATGGGCGCACGACCAGTGCGGTCTGGGCGGTGGAAGGCGCCGCTGTGGTGTGGGCCAGCGTGCGCCAGAAGCGTCGCCTGGCACTGGCGGCCGGCTTGTTGCTGCAACTGGCGGCGGGTGTGGCCTTTGTATTGGGAATGCTGTTCGAGTGGTCGGCGTCGCTGCAATGGCCGGTGCTCAACAGCCACTACATCGGCGGGGTGTTGATCGCGGCGGCGGGCATCTTCAGCGGCTGGCGCCTGCACGGCAAGGCCGAGGCGCGCGATTGGCTGAAGGTGGCACCTGCGCTCGGCATGGCTGCGTCGGTGTGGGGCTTGCTGTGGTGGCTTGGCAGTGGCGGCGATGAGATCGACCGCTATGCATGGCGCCTTGGCACCAAGGCGGTCGATCGGCCGGACATTCCGCTCTACGCCGCCTTTGCCGCGCTGAGCGCATGGGGTGCGCACGGCCTGCGCCGCAAGCTCGACTGGGCGCTGGCGGAGTGGCCTGCGCTGGCGTTGTCGCCCGCGCTTGCGTTGATCGCATTGTTGGCGATCGAACACTGGGCGCCGTCGCCGCTGGCCAGCTGGGGTGGGGCGGTGTGGATTGCATCGATCGTGTTGGCCTTCGTGCTACTGCGCCGTCAGCAGCGCGATGTTGGGGATGCCATCCTCGCGCCGCTGCATACGGTGCTGTTTTGGTTGATCTGCGGCATGTTGGCCACCGAGGGCTACTGGCGCCTGGACGCCTACGTGCCGGAAGGCACATGGAGCTTTGCCGCCTGGGCCTATGGCTACGGCGCATTGCTCGCCTTGCTGGCCGGCGCAGGCTGGCGCATCCGCTGGCCGATCGCCCGCTTCGAACGTGCCTATCTGCTGTGGGGCGCTGCGCCACTGGCTGCACTGCTGTGGCTGTGGAGCGTGGTCAGCGCTGCCAGCAACGGCGATGCCGCGCCGCTGTTCTATCTGCCCATCCTCAATCCGCTGGATGTGGCGCAGTTGCTGGTTTTCCTGGCCATCACGCTGTGGATGCGCCGCGTGGCATTGCAGAAGCTCGTGCCCGAGCCGATGGTGATCGGTTACGCGGTCGGCGCCACGCTGTTCATCTGGGCCAATGCGGTACTGCTGCGCACGCTGCACCACTGGGCGCATATTCCGTACACGTTGGACGACCTGGGGGACTCGATGCTGGTGCAGGCGTCGTTGTCGATGTTCTGGACGGTGCTGGCGCTGGGCGTGATGGTGTTTGCCACGCGGCGCGTCAGTCGTGCGTTGTGGTTTACCGGCGCGGCACTGCTCGGTGTGACGGTGATCAAGCTGTTCCTGTTCGACCTGTCGCGTGTGACGGGGGTGGAGCGCATCGTTTCGTTCATCGGCATTGGCGTGTTGCTGCTGTTGATCGGCTATCTGTCGCCGCTGCCGCCCAAGGGCAAAACGCCGGGTGACGCCGAGGCCAAGGAGGTTGTGTGAAGAAGGTTGTTGTTGCGATTGCCGTGGCGTCGCTGCTGTCTGCGCCGGCCTGGGCCGAGCGTTTCGCGCTGACCGGCACGCCCGGCGCGCCGTACTACGCTGTCACGCTCAGCGAAGACGTGTATGCCCACGCGCGCAGCATCGGCGACAGCGGCCTGACCGACCTGCGCGTTCTCAATGGCGACGGCGAGCCTGTGCCGTTCACCATCGAGATTCCGCGCGATCCGGCGCCACAGGCGCGCACGTTGCAGGATGTGCGCTGGTTTGCCACGCCCATCGACGAAGCGCAGAAGCCGGGGGCCGCTGGTGTCGTGCTCGGCGCCGATGGCGTGTTGCGTGCTACCGGTACGCCGCCAGCGCAGGAATCGGCACGCGCGTGGCTGGTCGACCTGAGCCAGTTGCACGACACGCTGACGGCGCTGGTCGTCGGTTTGCCCGCTGCCGAATTTCAGAGTGGTGTGACCGTGCAGACCAGCGACGACCTGCAGCACTGGAACCCGGTGGGCCAGGCGACGCTGTTCCGTCTGTCCAACCAGGGCAGCACGCTGGTGCAGGATCGCATCGAGTTCACTGGGCTGCGCGCGAAATATCTGCGGCTGATGTGGCAGGGCAAGCCGCCCGTGCCTGAGAGCGTGCGCGCGGAACTGGCGGCCGGTGCGTCGCCGTTGCCGGCGGACAGCGCCATCCAGTGGCGCACGGGGCTGGCACCGGTGCAGACACCTGCCGCCGGTGACTACCAGTTCGATACCGGCGGTGCGTTCCCGGTGGAACGCGTGAAGATTCACCTACCGCAGGCCAATACCGTCGTGCAGGCTACGCTGTATGCGCGTGCGGATGCGCAGGCGCAGTGGCGGCCGGTCACGTCGACACGGCTGTTCCGCCTGGCCGGTGCTGGCGGGCAGGGCGAACAGGAGAACGCGGCGATCAGCGTGCCAGCCACCGGCGAGCGTTACTGGCGCCTGCAGGTCGACACACGCAGCGGCGGCTTGGGTTCGGGCGCGCCGCAATTGGCGATCGGCTGGCGTCCAGCCACTGTCACCTACGCGGCGCGCGGCAACGTGCCGTTTGTGGTGGCGGTAGGGGAGGTGGCGCGTGGCAACCCAATCGCTCGGGCGGATCTGCTGGCGGGTGCTTCGCCTGCAATTGCACCTGCACAGCTGGGGGCGATGAGTGATTCGCCTTCCGATGCGATGACGGCCGAGCCCCCTGGCGGCAGGACGCGTCAGTGGGTACTGTGGGGCGCGCTCGTTGCAGCGGTGGTTGTGCTGGGCGGCATGGCGTGGCGGTTGTTCCGCACGTCGGCGACGCCGCCAGGGGCATCGCAGTAGCCAAGTAAAACGGCGCCACCGAGGCGCCGTTTTTTATTGCGTGCAGATGGGAGCGTCAGTGCGCGAAGGCAGGTTGTACAAACAGCGCTACGCACAGGCCAACGCCTGTAAACCACATCAGCGAGCGCAATGCCGCCCAGTCGGCCAGATAGCAGATCGTGTACAGCACGCGCGCCACGACGAATGCGATGGCGAGCAGGTTGACGCGGTCGATCATGCCGCCGCCCAGGATAGCCACCAGCACGGCCACCGCAAAGAACGGAAACGCTTCAAAGTGGTTTTGCTGCGCAGCACCGGCGCGGCCTGCCACACCGGTTTGCTGCGCGAGCCATGCGCGCGGGTTGCGGTTGTCATAACGCGGGCCGCTGGCTTTGGCAATGCCAACGCACACGATCGGCAATACCGCCGCCACCAGAACGCACCAGAGGGCGATCGGCATGGTCAGTCTCCTGGACAGTTGTGAAGGTGCCGCACCGTAGCACAGGCGGCGTTTTCAAACACCAGAAGTGCTAGTCGGCCTCGTGCACGGCGATGCGGATGTCACCCAGCATGACCACCTGGCCCGCGCGGATCTTGGCGGTCTTGCGCGATTCCGGCTGGCCGTCGACGGTGACACCGCCATCGGCAACGACCGCCTTGCCGGCGCCGCCGCTGTCGACCACGCCGGTCAGCTTGAGCAGCTTGTGCAGCTCGATGTATTCGGTGTTCAGAGCGAAATCGATGTTGGGCATAACAGAAAGGATGGCGTGGCGAATTGCGTCACTTATTGCGGGGTGGCTTCCACGCTGATGTCGAGGTCGACGCGGTCGCCCACGTCGGGCAGGAACCGCGTCATGCCGAAGGCGCTGCGGGCGATGGCGAGGTGAAAATCGCCACCGCAGACGTGGCGTGTGGTGCCGGCCAGCTTCATGTCGCCGCAGTTGAAGCGGCGCACATCTAATCGCACCGGTTGGGTCACTCCCCGCAGCGTCAGCTTGCCTTCGATGGCGACGAGCTTGCCGTCCTGTACGACAAAGCGATCGCTGCGCAGGCGGATGATCGGAAACTGCGCGGCATCCAGAAACTGCTCGGATTTCAGCACACCATCCAGCACCGGCAGACGCGTACTGACGGAGGCAGCGTCGATGGTGAAATCGATACCGCCTTGGTTGGTCGCCTCGTCAAAGTCGATGGCGCCGTCGATCTTGTCGAAGCGGCCACGCACCGTAGACCGATCGAAGTGCGACGTGCCGAAGACCACCGACGTATGCGCCAGGTCTGGCGTGAACGGCGCGGCAAAGGCAGAGGTGCATAGCACCCCTGTCAGCATCAGAAACCATGCACGCATGTTGCCTCCTTGTGCAGAGGCCCACGCAGGCATGGGCCTGCCTTTGCCCCGATCTTTACTTGCCCCAGCTGTCCTTCAGGCCGACCACGCGGTTGAACACGGGCTTGCCCGGTTGCGAGTCGATACGGTCAGCCACGAAGTAGCCATGGCGCTCGAACTGGAAGCGGTCTTCCGGCTTGGCGGTTGCCAGCGTCGGCTCCAGGTAGGCCGTGACGATCTTCTTCGAGTCCGGGTTGAGCGCATCCAGGAAGTTCTTGTCGCCCGAGTCCGGCTGCGGGTCGCTGAACAGGCGGTCGTACAGGCGCACTTCAGCTTCCAGCGCGTGTGCGGCGCTCACCCAATGGATGTTGCCCTTCACCTTCACGCTGTCAGCACCCGGCGTGCCACTCTTGGTGTCCGGAATGATGTTGGCGTGCACGGCGGTGATGTTGTCGTCGGCGTCCTTATCGCAGCCGGTGCATTCGATCACGTAGCCGTAACGCAGGCGCACCTTGTTGCCCGGGAACAGGCGGAAGTAGCCCTTGGGCGGCGTTTCCGTAAAGTCTTCGCGCTCAATCCACAGCTCACGCGTGAGCGGGAATTCGCGGCGGCCGAGTTCAGGCTGCTTCGGGTGAACGGGCGCCGAGCATGGCTCGTTGAAATCTGCCGGCACGTTGTCGAGGATCAGCTTGACCGGGTCCAGCACGCCCACCGAGCGCGGCGCGCGCGCATCGAGGTCGTCGCGCACGGAGCCTTCCAGGATGCTCATGTCGATCCAGCTATCGGCCTTGGAGACGCCTACGCGTTCGCAGAACAATTGGATCGATTCCGGCGTGTAACCGCGGCGGCGGATACCCACCAGCGTCGGCATGCGCGGGTCGTCCCAGCCGTCGACGCGCTTTTCCGTCACCAGTTGCAGCAGCTTGCGCTTGCTGGTGATGGCGTAGGTCAGGTGCAGGCGCGCGAACTCGTACTGATGCGGCAGCGGTGCGGGCAGGGCGCCGGCGTCACGCAGGTGGTCGAGCACCCAGTCGTACAGCGGGCGGTTGTTCTCGAACTCCAGCGTGCACAGCGAATGCGTGATGTTCTCCAGCGCATCGGAAATGCAATGCGTGAAGTCGTACATCGGGTAGATGCACCAGGCGTCGCCCGTGCGATGGTGATGAGCATGGCGGATGCGGTACAGCACCGGATCGCGCATCACGATGTTGGGCGCAGCCATGTCGATCTTGGCGCGCAGGACGAGTTCGCCATCCTTGTACTTGCCGGCGCGCATGTCGCGGAACAGCGCAAGGTTCTCGTCCACCGAGCGGTCGCGGAACGGCGACGGCGTGCCCGGGCGAGTGAAGTCGCCACGGTTGGCGGCAATCTGCTCAGCGCTTTGGCTGTCGACGTAGGCGGCGCCGCGCTGGATCAGCACTTCGGCAAAGCCGTAGAGCTGTTCGAAATAGTCGCTGGCGTAGTACAGGTGCGTGCCGGTGCCGTTTTCCCACGAGTAGCCGAGCCAGTGCACCGCGTCGATGATGGAGTCGACGTATTCGGTGTCTTCCTTGACGGGGTTGGTGTCGTCAAAGCGCAGGTGGCAGCGGCCTTGGTAGTCCTTGGCCAGGCCGAAGTTCACCCAGATGCTCTTGGCGTGACCGATGTGCAGGTAACCGTTGGGCTCCGGCGGAAAGCGCGTGATGACCGGCGGAAGGGCCTGGCCCTTGGTGTCCTTGCGGCCGGCATAGGTGCCTTGCGTCAGGTCGCCATCAATGATTTGGCGCAGGAAGTTGGACGTGGGGGCGGCGGCCGCCCCATTGGCGTTGTCTTGGCTCATGGGAATGCGTGATTCGGCAATCCCGTGATTTTACCGTGCCCGGGGCACTCTGCCGGGTTGTCCCTTATTTCCGTTGCGCTACGCCATCCAATGCTTGTGCACGCAACGCCTCATTCGGGGCGGGAAAGGCCTGCTGGCGCAGTTGGGTGAGCTGAGCGGCGCGGTCGGCATCTGACAGGCCGGGGAAGCTGTTGATGCGGTCGCGCTGCTGGGCGTAGGCGTCGTAACGGCCGCGCCAGACGGCTTCTTCGCGGCTGGCCTGCACCAGGCGATCCGCCACGATGCCGTCGATGCCCTGGGCGGCCAGCCGCTGGCGGATCTGTGCCTCGCTCAGGCCGTCCTTGGTCCAGGAATCCATGTCGTTTGCGAGCTTGACCGGCGCGGAGGCATTGCGGCGGGCTTCTCGCAGGGCGGCTGGCAGGTTGGCCTCGATGGCTGCGAGCTTGGCGGCGCGTTGCTCGGGGGTGAGCGAGGGGTCGGCCATCACGGCCAGGCGGTCGAGCGCGGCGCTGTCCAGCGCATCTTCGTCGCCGTACCAGGCCTGGGCGACATCCGTGCCCAGGTATTGACGGCGCAGCGCGGCCCGGGCGCCGATTTGTTGCCGCAGCGTGGCAATGATCTCGGGCTGCTGCTGAACCTGTTCAAGGCTTGGCTTGCTGCGGCCGGTATCGCCTTGCCCGGCCAGCGCCTTGCGGTAGGTGAGATAGCGCTGCAGCAGCGATTGCGCCTCCGATAGCGCGGGGCTGACCAGCTTGGCGTGCATATGCGCCTCTGCCATCGCAATGCGCTGCGCTTCAGGCAGCGACGCGGGCACGTCGAGGAAGTAGTCGAACACTGCGCGGTTGGCGGGTTCGAGGATGAGGTGGCCACTTGCGTCCACACGCAGGCCGTCGGGCACCTGTGTGTCGGCCAATTCGGTGGGTTTGGCCGCGGCAGTTGTCTCGTCGCTCTTGATGCTGCCGATGTAGGCGCCAGAGCGGGGCACCGCCTGCGGTTGCTCGGCGGCTGGGGGCGCTTCACCGGTGGCATGCCACCAGTAGACCCCCCCCGCAACGGCAGTTGCCACCAACACGGCGCCGATGAATGTTGTCGGCTGCATGGATTGCACGGGTTGTGATTTGCCCTTCATGACGATGTGCGCGTTGGTGGCAATAAGCGGCAATGCATGGCGATAGGTGGCGACGGATTACAGCCCGGCCGTCTTCAACCGATTGGCCTGCGTGCGGATCACCGCAACCGGATCCGCCGCACCCCAGCCGATCAGGCCGAGCAGCTGGTTGACCTCGTCAAGGTGATTCCAAGCATAGTCGGTCGACAGCACCTGTCCGAACTTGGCGCTGCAGATCGAGACCAGCCCGTCGTTGGTGCCTGAGCCGCGCGCCCGCATGACCCCGCCGCTGAAGACCAGCACCGGGTCGAACAGGTCGAGGATGTTGGTGGCCGTCGAGCGTCCCGTCCACGAATACAGCTTTTGCACGTTGCCGTTGCGCACATCGGTCGCGCTGCCGGTGTTGCAGCCGCTGGCCAGGCCCGCGCTCGGGAAGGTTTTGTTGAAATCCGCCGCGCCCGCGGTCGAGAGGATATGCAGCGCTGCAAAGCCATTCTGCGGATTGCTGTTGCCGTTGAACCAGCCGAGCACCGAGCCGAACACGTCCGCGCCCAGGTTCACCAGCGCCTTGAAAGGTGCCGGCGTGCTCTCGACAAAGTCCGCAAACTCCGAACCCTTGTGCGGTGTGCCGATCGTGGTGACGGACGCCACCAGGTTGGGTGCCACGGCGGCCGCATAGCGCGAGGTCAGGCCGCCCTGGCTATGGCCGATGAGGTTGACCTTGGCCGCGCCCGTGGTGGCCAGCACGGTGCGGATCTGGCTGAGCAGTTGCTCGCCGCGCACCGTTTCATCGTTGAAGGCGGAGACATCGGCCACGTAGACGTTGGCGCCGTTGGCACGCAGGTCTTCGGGGATCTGGTACCAGTAATCCACCACGCCGAGGAACTTGCTGGTGCCCGAGAGGCCGTGCACCAACACGATCGGGTATTGCGTGGCGGCGTACGTGCTTGCCGCATGGGCCGGTGCGGCGACGGTAAGCGTGAGGGCGGATGCAGCCAGGGCCGTGGTCAAAGCGGCGGCTGCGGTGTGCGTGCGCAAGATGCCGCGCACTGATTTGTACACAGTATGGAGCAGGGGCGTCTGCAACATTCGGTTGTCTCCTGAATGATGGATGGGTGGTCGACCTCTGCGGGTCGATCGCCCTCCGTTATCCGAAGTGCGCATTCCAGCGTCAACTGAATTGGAAGATTGGCTCTAATGCTGCGCCGCCGCGTGCGCAAGCAAAAACCGGAGGGCGAGCCTCCGGTTCTTTAGGATGCGATGCAGCAACGCCGCTACTCTTCTTGAAACGCTTCCTCGCGTTTGCGGCGGATGACGGGCAGCACCACCAGCAGTACCAGGGCCGCCGCAGCAATCAGCAGCCCCAGCGACAGCGGCTTGGTGACGAAGGTGGAGAAATCTCCACGCGAGAGCAGCAGTGCGCGCCGGAAGTTCTCCTCCATCATGGGCCCGAGCACGAAGCCGAGCAGCATTGGCGCGGGCTCGCAACGCAGCTTCAGGAGCAGGTAACCGATCAGCCCGAAGACCGCTGTCTGGAAGATGTCGAACGTGGTGTTCGAGACCGAGTACACGCCAATGCAGCAGAACACCAGAATGGCCGGATACAGGAAGCGGTAGGGCACTTTCAACAGGCGCACCCACACGCCGATCATCGGCAGGTTCAGCACGATCAGCATCAGGTTGCCGATCCACATCGAGGCGATCAGGCCCCAGAACAGCGCGGGGTTGCTGGTCATCACCTGCGGGCCGGGCTGGATGTTGTGGATGGTCATCGCACCCACCATCAGCGCCATCACCGCGTTGGGCGGAATGCCCAGCGTGAGCAGCGGGATGAAGGATGTCTGCGCCGCCGCATTGTTGGCCGATTCCGGGCCCGCAACGCCCTCGATGGCACCCTTGCCGAACTCGTGCGAATACTTCGAGGTCTTCTTCTCCAGCGAGTACGACGCGAACGATGCCAGCGTCGCACCGCCGCCGGGCAGGATGCCGAGCACCGAGCCCAGCGCCGTGCCGCGCAGCACGGCCGGGATCATGCGCTTGAAGTCCTCGCGGCTGGGCCACAGGTTGCGCACGTGGTCGACAAAGGTCTCGCGGTGCTCTTTCTGCTCCAGGTTGGCGATGATCTCGGAGAAGCCGAACACGCCCATCGCCACCGAAACGAAGTTCAACCCGTCGGCCAGCTCCGGCACATCGAACGAATAGCGCGCGGTGCCGGAGTTCACGTCTGTGCCCACCAGCCCCAGCAGCAGGCCCAGCACGATCATCGCGAGGGCCTTGATGAGCGAGCCTGAAGCCAGCACCACGGCGCCGATCAGCCCCAGCACCATCAGCGAGAAGTATTCCGCCGGGCCGAAGTTGAAGGCGAATTCCGACAGCGGCGTGGCAAATGCAGCTAGCACCAGCGTGGCCACGCAGCCGGCAAAGAACGAACCGAGGCCGGCCGTGGCCAGCGCAACGCCGGCTCGCCCGCGCCGCGCCATCTGGTAGCCGTCAATGGTGGTCACCACCGACGACGATTCGCCCGGCAGGTTAACGAGGATGGCGGTGGTGGAGCCGCCGTACTGCGCGCCGTAATAGATGCCTGCCAGCATGATGAGCGCGGCCACCGGCGGCAGCGCGTACGTGGCCGGCAGCAGCATCGCAATCGTGGCGATGGGGCCGAGCCCCGGCAGCACGCCGATCAACGTACCGAGCACGCAGCCGATAAAGGCGTAGATCAGGTTCTGGAGCGACAGCGCAGTGGAGAAGCCGAGCGCGAGATTGGCGAAGAGATCCATGTCGCGTGCCTCAGTTGCTGATGAACGCCGGCCACACCGGGAACTGCAGCTTGAGCCCATAGACGAAGGCGGCCAGGCTCACCAGCACCATCACGATGGCGGTGCCGACCGCGCCTTTCCATGTGAACTCGTGGCTGGCCATGCTGGAGACGAGCACCAGCCCCACCAGCGAGAGCACCAGCCCCAGCGGCTGCAGCAGCAACCCGAACAGCACCACTGAGCCGAGAATCCACAGCAGCGTCTTGATGTCCCAGCGTGGGATGCGGTCTGCCACGCCCTTGCGCGACAGCGATTGCACGACCACCACCACACCCAGCAGCACCAGCACGATCCCCAGCCAGAACGGGAAGTACCCGGGGCCCATGGAGGAGGCTGTGCCCATGCGGTAGCCGCGCGCCAGGAACGCGAATGCTGCGCCCGCAACGATGAACAGGATGCCCGATGCAAAGTCCTGGTGACTGCGGATCACCGGGCGGCTTTGTGGATCGTTCTGCAAGATGGGTGTCCTCCTGTGGGCATGCGGCGCATCGCTTTGCGGGTGGCCGAATGGCGGCAAAGCGGCGACCAAGTGTGCACGCTAAGCAGAGCGGCTTTCAAGCACCTTGCTGGGGGGGGGCAGGCCGCGCAGCAGCCTGGCAGGGCGCATGGACAAACGGTTCAGGGTTTGCCCTAGCCGCAGGAAGGCAGGAGGGAGCGGGCCGCACAACGCTGTCGCGGCCCATTGTGATTGCGAGCTACATGCGCGAACTACATGCCGATGCCGCGCGCCATCAGCACGGCCGCCAGCGGAATGAAGATGATCAGGTGCGATTCGATCATGACCCAGCGGCGCGTCTTGGCAATCTCCGACGGCGGTGGCACGAAGTCGGGCAGCGTCTTGCCTTGCTTGTTCCAGCGCAGGATGGTGATGGTCGGGATAATCGACAGCAGCCCCACCAGGATGAACAGGCCCACCTTGACGTGGAACACCGGGTTGTGGACGTAGAACGCATAGCCCTTGGCGCCGTAGATCACACGCAACGCGCCGGTAATCAGCACCGCCAGCGCTGCGAAGCCGAAGACGGCGTCATAGCGTGCCAGGCGCTTGCGGATTTCCGGCGTCATGTCTGGCCGCAGCACCACGGCCTCGGCGGTGAGGAAGACGATCAGCGTGAAGATCGAGATGTAGTGCAGGTAAGCCAGCAACGCATCAAGCCACATGGTGACCTCGTCAGGGTGGGGAAACGGTGGGCGGTGTCAGCGCGGGTATCAGATCACGCCGCGTGCACGCAGCGCGGCGATCTGGTCGGCGCTCAGGTCCAGCACGTCGCGCAGCACGGCTTCTGTGTGTTCGCCCAGCAGCGGCGGGTGGCTCGCGGCCTTCGGCGGCGTGACGCTCATCTTGACCGGGCTGCCGACCAGCTTGACGGTGCCCGCGCTCGGGTGGGGCAGGTCGACACGCAGGCCGCGCGCCTGCACCTGCTCGTTGTCGAACACCTCGTGGAGATCGTTGATCGGGCCGCAGGGCACGCCGGCAGCTTCGAGCTTGTCGATCCATTCACCCTTGCTGAAACGCTTGACCATCTCGGCCAGGATCGGCACCAGCACATCGCGGTTGGCCACGCGCTGCGGGTTGGTGGCAAAGCGCGGGTCATCGGCCAGTTCGGGCATGCCACCGGCGTCGACAAAGCGGCGGAACTGGCCGTCATTGCCCACCGCCACGATGATCCAGCCATTCGATGCCTGGAACGTTTGATACGGCACGATGTTCGGGTGCGCGTTGCCCCAGCGCTTGGGCGCCTGGCCGCTCGCCAGGTAGTTGGTGTTCATGTTGGCCAGCATGGCGACCTGCACGTCAAGCAAGGCCATGTCGATGTACTGGCCTTCGCCCGTGCGATCCCGGTGCGCGAGCGCGGCCAGCACGGCGACCGTCGAATACATGCCGGTCATCAAGTCCGAGATGGCCACGCCGGCCTTCTGCGGGCCGCCGCCGGGCAGGTCGTCGCGCTCGCCGGTCAGGCTCATGAAGCCGCCCATGCCTTGCACGATGAAGTCGTAGCCAGCGCGTGCGGCGTAAGGCCCGGTCTGGCCGAAACCGGTGATGGAGCAGTAGATCAGGTCCGGCTTGACGGCCTTGAGCGCGTCGTAGTCCAGCCCGTATTTTTTGAGCTGACCGACCTTGTAGTTCTCCAGCACCACGTCCGCATGCGCAGCGAGCTTGCGGACGATGTCCTGACCCTCGGGCGTGCTGATATCGACGGTGGTCGAACGCTTGTTGCGGTTGGCGGCCAGGTAGTAGGCGGCCTCGGCGGTGTCCTCACCGGCCTCGTCCTTCAGCCAGGGCGGGCCCCAGGTGCGGGTGTCGTCGCCAGCGCCGGGGCGCTCCACCTTGATGACATCGGCACCAAAATCGGCGAGGTTTTGCGCGCACCACGGGCCGGCAAGTACGCGCGTGAGATCGAGAACACGGAGATGGCTGAGAGCGCCCATGGATAACGAATCTGCACAATCGGAACGGGTGCACTCTACACCACGCCCCGGCGAGCCCGCAGGCCCATGCGACCAACCGGGGGAAATGCGGCGCCGATTGGGCGCGACCCGGGAGCGAACCCCGTATAATCAATGGTTTGCACTAATCCAAGGCGCTCAGGAGCGGGATGCTCCCAGGCGCAATGCTGACTCGGCACCCCGCGACATGAAAGCCTCCGATATCCGCCAAAAATTCCTGACCTTCTTTGAGGGCAAGGGCCACACCGTGGTGCGCTCCTCGCCGCTGGTGCCGGGCAACGACCCGACGCTGCTGTTCACCAACTCCGGCATGGTGCAGTTCAAGGACGTCTTCCTCGGTACCGACAAGCGCCCGTACGTGCGCGCGGCCTCCGTGCAGCGCTGCCTGCGCGCCGGCGGCAAGCACAACGATCTGGAAAACGTCGGCTACACCGCGCGTCACCACACGTTCTTCGAGATGCTCGGCAACTGGTCGTTCGGCGACTACTTCAAGCGCGATGCACTCGTGTGGGCGTGGGAGCTGCTGACGCAGGAATACAAGCTGCCGGCCGATAAGCTGTGGGCCACCGTCTACCAGACCGACGACGAGGCTTACGACATCTGGACCAAGGTGATCGGCCTGCCGCCCGAGCGCGTTGTGCGCATCGGCGACAACAAGGGCGCACCGTACGCCTCCGACAACTTCTGGCAGATGGCCGAAACCGGCCCGTGCGGCCCGTGCTCGGAAATCTTCTACGACCACGGCCCGGATGTGTGGGGCGGCCCCCCGGGCAGCCCGGAAGCCGACGGCGACCGCTACATCGAGATCTGGAACAACGTGTTCATGCAGTTCGACCGCCAGCTCGATTCGGCGACCGGCGAATACACGCTGACCCCGCTGCCCGCACCGTGCGTCGACACCGGCATGGGCATGGAGCGCCTGGCTGCCATCCTGCAACACGTGCACAGCAACTACGAGATCGACCTGTTCCAGGCGCTCATCGCTGCCGCTGCGCGCGAGACCAACACGAAGGATCTGTCGAACAACTCGCTGCGCGTGATTGCCGACCACATTCGCGCGTGCTCGTTCCTGATCGTCGACGGCGTGATCCCGGGCAATGAAGGCCGCGGCTACGTGCTGCGCCGGATCATCCGCCGCGCCATCCGCCACGGCTACAAGCTGGGCTGCCGCGCCGCGTTCTTCCACAAGCTGGTGGACGACCTCGTTGCGCAGATGGGCGAGGCCTATCCGGAATTGCGCGAAGCGCGTGACCGCGTGGTCGAGGTGCTGCGCACGGAGGAAGCCCGCTTCTTCGAGACCATCGAGCACGGCATGTCGATCCTCGACAGCGCGCTGGGCGAACTGAAGGCGTCGGGCAGCAAGATGCTCGACGGCGAACTCGCCTTCAAGCTGCACGACACCTATGGCTTCCCGCTGGACCTGACGCAAGACGTCTGCCGCGAGAACGATGTGATCGTCGACGAAGCCGCCTTTGACGCTGCCATGAACCGCCAGCGTGAGCAGGCGCGCGCCGCCGGCAAGTTCAAGCTGGCCGCCGGCACGCTCGACTACACCGGCGACAAGACCACCTTCCACGGCTACGACCAGCTCGTGCGCGAAACTGCGCGCGTGACGGCGTTGTTTGTCGATGGCGCATCGGTGCAGGAAATGCACCCGGGCCAGACCGGCGTGGTGGTGCTCGATCACACGCCGTTCTATGCGGAATCCGGCGGTCAGGTTGGCGACCAGGGCACGCTCAAGGCCGCCACCGTCTGGTTTGACGTGGCCGACACGCTCAAGGTGCAGCCCGAAGTGTTCGGCCATCACGGCGAGCTGCGCACCGGCGTGCTGAAGGTTGGCGATGCCGTGGCTGCGGAAGTGGACGCCGTGCGTCGCGCGCGCACCATGCGCAACCACTCGGCCACCCACCTGATGCACAAGGCCCTGCGCGAAGTGCTGGGCGGCCACGTGCAGCAGAAGGGCTCGCTGGTCGATGCGGACAAGACCCGCTTCGACTTCTCGCACAACGCGCCGATGACGCCGCTGCAGATCCGCGAAGTGGAAGCCCGCGTCAACGCAGAAATTTTCGCCAACGCCGCCACCAGCGCCCAAATCATGGGCTTTGACGATGCGGTCAAGAACGGCGCGATGGCGCTGTTTGGCGAGAAGTACGGTGACGAAGTGCGCGTGCTGTCGATCGGTACGTCGAAGGAACTGTGCGGCGGCACCCACGTGGCCCGCACCGGTGACATCGGCCTGTTCAAGATCGTGGGCGAGTCGGGCGTGGCCGCCGGCATCCGCCGCGTGGAAGCCATCACCGGCGACAACGTGCTGCACTACCTGCAGACGCTCGACACGCGCATCAACGAAGCGGCTGCCGCTCTGCGCGCACAGCCGTCGGAACTGACGCAGCGCATCGGCCAGGTGCAGGACCAGGTCAAGACGCTGGAGAAGGAGCTGGAGCGCCTGAAGTCGAAGCTCGCTGCAAGCCAGGGCGACGAACTGGTGAGCCAGGCCGTGGACGTGGCCGGCATCAAGGTGCTGGCTGCCAAGCTCGACGGCGCGGATGCCAAAACGCTGCGCGAGACCATGGACAAGCTCAAGGACAAGCTGCAGACCGCCGCCATCGTCCTGGGCAGCGTGAGCGACGGCAAGGTTGCGCTGATCGCCGGCGTGACGGCGGACGCCACCGCCAAGGTCAAGGCCGGCGAGCTGGTCAACTTTGTCGCCCAGCAGGTCGGCGGCAAGGGTGGTGGCCGCCCGGACATGGCTCAAGCAGGTGGTACCGAGCCGGACAACCTGCCGCAGGCACTGGCGGGTGTGGTCGCCTGGGTGCAGCAGAAGGTGTGATGTAGCACCTTGAACCTGATGCGCTGAACGGCGCGCGTTCCCGGCAACGGGGCGCGCGCCGTTTTGTTTGGGCTGGTCAATGCCGGATGGACTGTGTGAGCAAGACTGGGGGCACCCGCATAAAGACCCGCAGCCGCTCGTTCCGGTCACCGGGGCGGGCACCAGACCAGAACGGCAGCCATTCGCGACCGGGCGTGCGTGCGTGCGTGTGGCTGTCCTGGAGGATCAACCATCGGCACGCGTGCGTTGACGACTGCGCCAGCGGGCGGTGCAGGATGCCGGTGAAGTAGTGCAGCATCGGCGCCTCGGATTCACCCAGATGCAGACTCGCCATGCAGTCGTCTGCGTGCCATGCCGGGGCCAGCTTGCTGCTGAGGTTGTTGAACACCGAGCGATAGCTCTTGGCCTCGTCCAGCCAGGGCAGCAGCAGGGTGGCGACCAATCCCCAGCCCACCAGGGCGCCGGCCGCCCAAGACAGCGCGCCGCGCCATACCCCCGCCCGCCGCAGATGCGGCAGCAGGCGCAGCCATCCAATCGTGAGCACCAGTGCGCCGCCCACGAGCCAGGGTTCGATCGGCATGGTCCAGTCGACTGGCAACCAGCGGTCAAGCCAGCGCACGCTCGCCCGCGAGGTGTTCTCCGTCATGACCGCCCACAGCAGCCACGCCAGTACCGCAATGCCGCCAAACAGCACCCGGCTGAGGTAATCCCATCCGACATGGAGCCGCATCGGCAGTCGCGCGATTGCCTGCTGGCCGAGCAGCGCCAGCGGCACCATGAACGGCAGCAGGTAGAGCGGGCGCGCTGTTGCAGAGACCTGCAGCGCGAGCAGCCCGACGCCCGCGAAGATGGCCGGCAGGGCCACGCGTGGTGTTCGCCACTCGCGCCAGGCGCCGCACACTAGCGCGAGCAGTGCAAGTGGTCCTGCGGGAAAACCGATGGTCAGCAGCGTGTGCCAGACGTAGAACGGGTCGTCGTTCTCCGCGCCCAGCACCGGCACAGAAAAGCCCAGGAAGCGGCCGATGTTGTTGTCCCAGAACCAGACGTGGAACAGGTCCGGGGCACGCAGGTAGAACAGCGTGGGCCAGATCGTGGCGAAGGGCAGGAACACCAGCGCGGCGGTACCCAACAGGCGAAGGAACGCGCGGCTGCGGCAGGCTGGAAACAGCACGCACGCCCCGACCAGCGTGATGCAGAACACCAGCGGAATGAATATGCCTTTCGCCAACAGCGCGATCCCCATACCCACGCCGAGCCACACTGCGGAGCTGCGCCTGCGCGCCGTGGGTTGCACGGCTGCCTGCACGCATTCGAACAGCCCGCAGAAGCCGATGGCGGTGCCGGCCAGCAGGGCCACGTCGGTGATCATGTCATGCGTGTGTTTGACCACGATCAGCGAGCCCGCGCACAGCGCCAATGTGCCGAGCACACGCGGGTCAGCCCACGAAGGCGCGTTGGTGGCGGCACGCGCCAGGCGCGCGGTGCAGGCGAAGGCCAGGCCGGCAAACAGCGCGCTGGCAAGCCGCGCCGCGTCGTGCGCGGGCAGTTCATCCCACAGCAGCCAGGCCAGGCTGCTGGCGACCCACGCATACAGCGGCGGCTTCTCTACAAAGGGCTGCCCGGCACTGGTCGGCACGATCAGGTCGCCGGTTTCCAGCATGTGCTGGATGATGCCGAACGTGTAGGTCTCGTCCTGCTTCCAGGGGTCGTGGCCGAGCGTGCCCGGTAGCAGGTAGGCACAGGCGATGAGCACCGCGAAGATCCACGTGCGCGATTTGCGCAAGGCCTGCCACGGCCAGGCGTACGCCGCTTGGGCTGCAGATGCCATGACCGCGTTGGCGGACAGCGCGGCGGCACTCGAGTTGAGGTCACGCGCGTGAGCGGTCGCGGCGGGCGTGTTGACGCTCCGCCGTCCAGGGCGTGTCGGTTCCAGCATGACGAGAGAGTTTCCGGTTTGCCGGATGCGGTCCGGAGAACCCGGCCGATCGGCTGATGCGTGACAAACAAGATGCCCGGCAAGGTGTGCCGAGGCGGCCTGGAGTACATCACGCTCGTCTTACGGAGACCCTGAGCGCCTGCGCCGGAATCTGAGCAATCGATTTCCACCGGCGTGCGAGGCATGGCTAGATGCGCCTTTTGGGGCATCCGGCACAGGGGTGGCGTCTTGTCTACGCAACGCAAACAAGTTGGCCGATGCTTCCAATGCTGGAGACAGGCCACGCCATCGCCTATACCGGTCAGACGCTGCGGGTTGCAGGCAGCCTGGCAGGTAATTTGCATTGACCGAGCTTGTTGTCCCCCGCAGTGCCCGTCGTACCCCTTACCCCCAATCCGAGGAGAACCATGAGCGTCCTATCTGACAAGGTCGACGCTGTGCCGCCAGCGTCTTCGGCTGCGCGGCGCAGCAAACGATTGCTACGGGCGGTTGCGGCCGGCGTGCTGGTGGCCGCAGGCATTGGCGCATCGACCCAGCCGGTTGCGCAACTTGCACCGGAATCGCACGCGCGCAAGGTCAAGGTGCTGATCATCAGCATGTTTGCGCCCGAGGCGCAGCCGTGGATCGACAAGCTGGGCCTCACGCAGGACGTGCCCGTGCCCGGCCTGTCGATCGACTATCCGAGCGTGCACTGCAACGCCAACGACGTGTGCCAGCTCACCACCGGCATGGGCAAGGCGAATGCCGCGTCGTCGGTGTCGGCGCTGATCTACAGCGGCAAGTTTGACCTGCAGCGCACGTACTTCCTGGTGGCAGGCATTGCCGGGATCGATCCGTCGCAAGGCACGCTGGGCAGCGCTGCATGGGCGCGCTTCCTGGTCGATAGCGACATCGCTTGGGAGATCGACGCGCGCGAAGTGCCCGCCAACTGGCCCAGCGGCTTCATCGGCATCAACACGCAGGGCCCAGGGCAGAAGCCGCCGCTGGACTACAAGACGGAAGTGTTTCGCGTGAACGAGGCATTGCTGCAGAAGGCGCTGGCGCTCTCCAAGGGCGCGGCGCTTGACGACAATGCCACCGCACGCGCGTATCGCGCCAATTACCCCAGCGCACCGGCCAACCAGCCGCCGTCGGTCGTGCAATGCGATACCGCCGCCGGCAACACTTACTGGCACGGCGCCAAGATGGGCGAGCGTGAAGCCGCGTGGGTCAAGCTGCTGACCGATGGGCAGGGCACCTACTGCACCACGCAGCAGGAAGACAACGCCACGTTCGAAGCGCTCACGCGCGGGTCGAAGGCGGGCCTGCTCGATCTGCAACGCGTGGCCGTGCTGCGTACCGCGTCCAACTTCGACCGACCGTATCCGGGGCAGACGCCGTATGACTCGCTGGTCAACAGCAACTCGGGTGGGTTCGTGCCGTCGCTCAACAACCTCTATCTGGCGGGCGGTCCGCTGGTCAACGAGATCGTCACGCGCTGGAGCGTGTGGAAACACGGAGTGCCCTCGCCATGATCGATTCCCGGACCACAACCCCCATGCGTTCCATCACCAAGCTGCTCGCCGTGGGCGCGGCCGCGCTGACCTTGAACAGCTGTGCGTACGACGGTGTCAAGGTCATCGTCATCAACATGTTCCAGGGCGAAGCCCAGCCCTTTATCGACCGCTACGACCTGAAGGAGAAGGTCTATATCTCCGGCTTGTCGCCCGACGCGCCCAACATGCTGTGCAACGTCGACGGCATCTGCCAGGTGACCACCGGCATGGGCTACGCGAATGCGGCGTCGACCATTTCTGCGCTGCTCTATCGCAGCAAGCTGGACCTGACGCACACCTACTTCGTGATCGCCGGCATTGCGGGTATCGATCCGGGGCAGGGTACGGTGGGCTCGGCGGCATGGGCGCGCTATGCGGTGGACTACGGCCTGTCGCACGAGATCGACGCACGCGAAATGCCCACCGGCTGGCCGTATGGCTACTTCGGCATCGGCACCAAAGGCCCTGGGCAGAAGCCACCGCTGGACTACCGCACCGAGGTGTTCCAGCTGAACGAGACGCTGTTGCAGAAGGCGTTCACGCTGTCGAAATCGGCCACGCTGGAAGACAGCCCAGAGGCCATCGCCTTCCGCAAGAACTACGCGTTTGCGCCGGCCAATCAACCGCCCGCGGTCATCCAGTGCGATGTGGCCTCCGCCGACACGTGGTGGGCCGGCCGCAACCTGGGTCAGCGCGCACGTGATTGGGTGAAGACAATGACCGACAACAAGGGCACCTACTGCACCACTGCGCAGGAGGACAACGCTACGCTGGAAGTGCTCACACGTGGTGCCCGCGCCGGCAAGGTCGATTTCAGCCGGGTGGCGCTGCTGCGGGCGGGCTCCGACTTCGACCGCCCGTACGACGGCCAGACGGCAACGGACGGCCTGATCAACTACGCGCAGCAGGGCGGTTTCGTGCCGGCCACGCATAACCTTGTCAATGCGGCCAAGCCGTTGCTGGACGACATCGTCGACCACTGGCCACGGTGGAAGCAGGGGGTGCCGAATTAATGGTTGCTTACATCACATTTCAAAATATATAATGCGAATCATTCTCATTTGATGGGCGGCAGCGGGCACCTTGCCTGATCGCTGGCCATCGCTTCTGCCGGGCGAGCCAGCGGGTCTTCACCTGCAAGCCAACGGATCGACGCGCCGCGTGATGTTTCTGCGGCGCGTTTTTTCTTCTTCCCCAGTGCATGACATGCATGTCGGGGCGCGCTCGGTTTGACCAATCCTGTCGACCCTTTGCCCGCGATGACCCGCCATACTGTCGCCACTGCGGCGGCCCGTGCGCTGCCGTGCGCGCTTGCCGCCATTCCTCTTGCCGCTTTGCTCACCGCCACGCCTGCGCGTGCCGACGACACCCAACCCGCCGCCGGCAATCACGCCAAGGTAGACCTGGACGAAACCACCGTCACCGCGCGCAGCCAGCGTGGTTTTGCAGCCAGCACGGCAGAGGTGGGCGCGTTCCGGGGGATGGCATTGCGCGACATTCCTGCCACGGTGAATGTGGTCACGCGCGAGGCGCTCGACGCGCAGCAGGACACATCGCTGTTCGATGCGCTGCGCAACACGGCAAGCGTGACGCGCCAGCAGCTCTCGGGCGAGACCTTCGACAACCTCGCCATCCGCGGGGTGACGATGGAGAACCGCACCAACTTCCGCTTCAACGGCTCGATGCCGATTGCAGCGCTCGCGGCCATTCCGCTGGAAGACAAGGAGCGCGTGGAAGTGCTCAAGGGTGTGTCGGCGCTGTACTACGGCTACACCACGCCGGGCGGCGTCGTGAACCTCGTCACCAAGCGCGCGGGCAACACGCCGGTCACCACGCTGGGTGTGCAGTTCGACAGCAATGGCTCGATCGTCAGCACGCTGGACGTGGCCCGCCGCTTTGGTGAAGACAACCAGTACGGCATCCGCTTCAACGCCGCAGGCGGCTCGCTGCAATCGCCCACCAGCGGCATTGATGGCACGCGCCAGCTCGGGGCCGTGGCGTTCGACTGGAAGGTCAACAGCCGCCTGAGCCTGAAGGCAGACGTGGAGTACTCGCGCAAGATCATCACCGAGCAATCCGTGGTGACGCTGCCGGCGGCCAAGAACGGTGTAATCACGCTGCCCGCCATGCCGGATCCGACCAAGCGATTGGCGCCGGGCTGGGCAGACTTCAACGGCAACACCACCAATGCACTGCTGCGCGCCGACTATGCGCTCAGTGATGCATGGCTGTTGACCGTGGAGGGCGGCATGTCGGAAACGGCACGCACGCGCGCCTTTACGGAATTCCGCCTGACCAATCCGATCACCGGCGCGGGCACGATCTCAGGCAACCGCCAGAGCGGGTTGTGGCACACGAGCCATGTGCGCGCAGACATCAACGGCACGGAGAAGACGGGCTGGATCACGCACGACCTGACGTTTGGCGTGGCGCGCTCGGACTTCCGCCAGGCAGCGGTGTACTCCGACCGCTTCAGCGGCGCACAGAACCTGTACAACCCGATCGACCTCGGCTGGTTGCCGACGCAAGGCAACAGCACCACGCCTGCGCAGCGCGCTGTGGATACGGGGGGCTACGCGATGGACCGCATGACGCTGTCGGAGCACTGGCAGGTGATTGCCGGCCTGCGTTATACGAGCTACACCAGCACGCAGGCCCCCAACCGCTACGAAGCCAGCAAGACCACGCCGCTGGGCGCCGTCATCTACAAGTTCACGCCCACGCTGTCGGCGTATGCGTCGTATGCACAGGGGCTTGAGGCCGGCGCACGCGCACCGAATACCGCCGCCAACGCCAACGTGGCGATGCCGCCGGCGCTGTCAGAACAGAAGGAAGTGGGCGTGCGCTATGAAACGCCGGCCGGCACGCAGCTTGCCGCCGCCGTCTACGACATCGACCGCGCCGCCAGCTACACCAACAATGCCAACGTCTTCGTGCAGGATGGCCGCGAGCGCATTCGTGGTGTTGAGCTGACCGCGCAGGGTCGCGTCACGAAAGACCTGTCGCTGTTGGCCTCCGCCGGCTGGACGGACGCCAAGTTCCGCGGCGTCGGTAACGGCCTGAACGGCAACACGCCCGAAAACACGCCGCGCAGCACCGCCAGCGTGTTTGCGGAATACACCCTGCCGATGCTGCGCGCCGTATCGTTCAACGCCGGTGCGTACTACCTCGGCCCACGCCCCGTGAATGACGCCAACCAGGCAGAACTGGGCGGCACCACGCTCTTCAGTGCCGGCGTGCGTTACGTCACCCGCATCTCGGGCAAGCGCACCACGCTGCAGTTCAACGTCGACAACCTGACCGACAAACGCTACTGGGCTGGTGCGGGCAACAACCGCCTGTCGATGGGCGCGCCGCGCCTGTTCAAGCTCGGCATGAAGATCGACCTGTGATGATGTTTTCAGGAGTGCAACCCATGCAATCGCTGCTTCGTTTTTGTGCTGTCGTTTTGATGGCATTCGCCTTCACCCAACCCGCTGCCGCAGAGACCCAACCTGGCACCGGCAAGACCGTCCTGATGGTCGTCCGCATGCAGGGCAAGAGCCTGCCGATCGACAAACAGATCGTCGCGCATCTCGAATCGCGCGGTTACGCCGTCACGCTGTACGACCAATACCAACCGGCAGAGCGCGCGAAAGATTTTGACCTCGTCGTGCTGTCGTCCACTGTGCGCTCGCGCGATCTGCTGGGCGCCTACCGTAACGTGCCCGTCCCGCTGATGACATGGGAGAACGACCTGCTCGACGATCTGGCGATGACCGGCAAGCGCCTCGGCACCGACTTCGGCATGGCTGAAAAGGAGCACTACCTGTGGATGGTCAACGCGCCGCATCCGCTCTCCGGCGGTGTGCCGGCCGGCGTGGCCGTGGGCTATGCCAAGGACGCGCCGATGGGGTGGGGCAAGCCGGGCCTGGGCGCAAGCATCATCGCCAGCGTGGCGGGCGACCCGAGCAAGGCAACCATCTTCGGCTACGAGAAAGGCGCAACGATGGACTATGAAACGCTCGCCCCCGCCCGCCGCGTGTTCTTCTTCCTAGACAACGAAACCTTCCCGAACCTCACGCCCACAGGCCGCAAGCTGTTCGACGCCGCCACCGACTGGGCCGCCGCCGGAGGGAAGTAAGCCGAGCATGCCTCGGCGCCAACACAAGCGCCGCGTTGGTTTGGCCTTTGACGCTCCTGCCCTAGATGGCGCCTTGAATTTCTGTTGCAGGGAGGAAAAAGAGAGGAGGCTGTCTGAGCGAAGCGAGTTTGCCTCCTCTCCCTCCCTGCGACAGAAATTCAAGGAGGGGGTCGCCATCTTGGGCGCGCCTTTCTTTGCTTACTTTCTTTGGCAAGACAAAGAAAGTGAGTCAGCCCCGGCAGGGGATGAAAAAGGGGTGGACCACCACGGTTCAACAAACCACCCCAAAAACACCCTATAGCCCCACAACATCCCCCCCAACAACTCCGCATTTGCGCAACACCCCCCCGCCTCCTTAAGCTGCCGACAACATTTCTACAAGTCGCAGCTTCTTCATGCAAATCGCAGTAGTCGGCGCCGGCATCATCGGCATCAGCACGGCAGTCGCGCTGGCCCAGGAAGGCCATCAGGTCACCCTGATCGAACGCCATCCGGGCCCGGGCGAGGGCACCAGCTACGCCAACGGCGGCCAGCTCAGCTACAGCTATGTGGCGCCGCTGGCCGGCCCCGGCGTGCTTTCGCACGTACCGGGCTGGCTGCTGCGCAGCGATTCGCCGCTACGCCTGAAGCCTTCGCTAGACCCGGCGCTGCTGCGCTGGGGCCTGCGCTTCATCGCCGCCTGCAACCGCGAGCGTGCCGACCGCACCACGCGCGAGTTGCTCGCCCTGTCGTTCTACAGCCGCACCCGCATGGAAGCCCTGCGCGAGGCATCGCCCGAACTGGCCTTCAGCTTTGCCCGCCGCGGCAAGCTGGTGGTGCACCGCGATGCCGCAGCCTTCGAATCCGCCCGCGCCCAGGTCGGCTACCAGGCCACGCTGGGCTGCGAGCAGCACGCGCTGTCCGCCGACGAGGCCATTGCCCACGAACCTGCGCTCGACGGGGTGCGCGACCAGATCGTCGGTGCGATCTATACGCCCGATGAAGACGTGGCCGATTGCCACCAACTCTGCGTGGGCCTGTTCAACCGGCTGCGCGAGATGCCCAACGTGACGCTGCGCTTCAACACCGGGGTCAACGCGCTGTGGACGGAAGGCCGTCGCGTGCGCGGCGTGACGCTGGCCGGCGGCGAGCAACTCGCAGCCGATGCGGTGGTGATGGCCGCCGGCGTCACCAGCGCCAAGCTGCTCGGCCCGCTGGGCATCGACCCTGGCCTGTATCCGCTCAAGGGCTACAGCATCAGCCTGCCGCTGGATGAAGGCGATGTTGCGCCGCGCATCAGCGTGACAGACGCCGCGCGCAAGATCGTCTATGCCCGCATCGGACAAACGCTGCGTGTGGCCGGCATGGCGGATCTGGTTGGCTGGTCGACCGCGCTCGACACCCGCCGTGTGCAGACCTTGTACGACGAAACCCGCGCGCTGTTTCCGGGCGCCATGCGTGCCAATGACGCGGGTGCCGATGCGGGGCCGTGGGCGGGCATGCGCCCGGCAACGCCGACCGGTGTGCCAGTGGTTGGCGCATCGCCGGTGGAAGGCTTGTGGCTGAATGTCGGCCACGGCGCATTGGGCTTTACGCTGGCGCTTGGCAGTGCAAGCCTGCTGGCAGACATGATCGCGGGGCGCAAGCCGGTGATTTCTCCGGCGCCCTACGCATTGGCCGCGTGATAGAAGCAAAGAGATTCAAAAGACCGAGCGCGCAAGCTTGATCGCTTGCGCCAATTGGTAATCAAAGAAGTCTGAAGCGAACACACCCAAAGGAGGGGAAGCATGAAGACGCTGCATCCGATCAATTCGACCAAACGCATCCTGTGCGGACTGACGCTGGCTGCGACCGGCGCCCTGGCTGCGCTGTCCACCGGCGCGCAGGCACAGTCGAACGACACGCTGGCGAAGATCAAGCAATCGGGCGTGATTTCCGTCGGCTATCGTGAGTCGTCGATTCCGTTCTCGTACCAGGCCGATGCGAACACCATCACCGGCTACTCGCAAGAAATCTCCAACATGATCGTTGCCGGTGTGGAGAAGAAGCTGGGTGTGCCCAAGCTGCAGGTCAAGCTCACGCCGATCACGTCGCAGAACCGCATCTCGCTGCTGCAGAACGGCACGATCGATTTCGAGTGCGGCTCGACCACCAACAACCTTGAGCGCCAGAAGCAGGTCGCGTTCTCGAACAACATCTTCATCTACGGCATGCTGATGCTGGTGAAGAAGGATTCGGGCATCAAGGACTTCCCGGACCTGAAGGGCAAGACCGTGGTGACCACCGCTGGCACGACGGAAGACCGCATCCTGCAGAAGATGAACGGTGAAGCAAAGGATGCCGACAAGATGAACCTGATCCTCGCCAAGGATCACGGCCAGGCATTCCTGACGCTGGAGTCGGGCCGCGCCGTCGCCTTCGTGATGGATGAGCCGCTGCTGTACGGCGAGCGCACCAAGGCCAAGAACCAGGCCGACTGGGTGGTGACCGGCACGCCCCTGCAGACCGAAACCTACGCGTGCATGATGCGCAAGGACGATCCGGCGTTCAAGAAGGTGGCCGACGACGTGATTGCCGACCTGATGAAGTCGGGCAAGGCCAATGACCTGTACAAGAAGTGGTTCCTGTCGCCGATTCCGCCGAAGGGCCTGAACCTGAACTACCCGATGACGACGGGGATGAAGGATCTGTACGCCCACCCGAACGACAAGGCGATCCAATAAGCTCGCTGGCTGTACAAACGAAAACGGGGGACATCGTCCCCCGTTTTTTATTGCGCAATACCTGGGCTCACGCGGGTTGGGCCCACGGCGAGCGGATGTCTGCGAGGAATCGCTGCGCACGCGGATGCTGTGGGCGCAGGAAGAAGTCTTCGGGTTTGGCGCGCTCCAGCACCTGGCCCTGATCCATGAAGATCACGCGGTCGGCCACTTCGCGCGCGAAGCCCATTTCGTGCGTCACGCAGACCATGGTCATGCCGTCGCGGGCAAGGTCCTTCATCACCAGCAGCACTTCGTTCACCATCTCCGGGTCCAGCGCGGAGGTCGGCTCGTCGAACAACATCACCGGCGGTTTCATGGCCAGCGCACGGGCAATTGCCACGCGTTGTTGCTGCCCGCCTGAGAGCGCGCCTGGGTAGGCGTCGGCCTTGTGCGGCAGACCCACGCGTTCCAGCAGACGCATCGCAAAGTCGCGCGCTTCCTGCGGCAGCATGCGCTTAAGTTGCACTGGTGCCAGCGTGCAGTTCTGCATGACCGTCAGGTGCGGAAACAGGTTGAACTGCTGGAACACAAAGCCGATGCCGCTGCGCAGAACGTTCACGTTCACGCCGTGTGCATGCACGTCTTGCCCGTTGACGATGATGCGGCCTTTCTGGATCGGCTCCAGCCGGTTCAGCGTGCGGATCAGCGTTGACTTGCCCGAGCCCGACGGCCCGCACACCACCACAACCTCGCCCTGGGCGACGGTTTCATTGATGTCGACGAGGGCGTGATACTCGCCGTACCACTTGTCGACGTGTTCGATCGTAATCATGTTCATGGTTTGGATGGAGCGTGTGCGGCAAGGCGCCGCTCCAGGAAGAACGCCACGCGGGTCAGGCTGAAGCACATCACGAAATAGCTGATCGCCAGCAGGCCGTAGACCTCGGCAGACTTGACCATGACGGCCGTGCTGATCTGCCCCGCCACGAACGACACCTCGGGCAGGCTGATGATGTAGCCGAGCGAGGTCTCCTTGATGGTGGAGACGAGCTGGTTGACCAGCGACGGCAGCATGTTGCGCAGTGCCTGCGGCAGGATCACGCGCTGCATTGCCTGCATATATGACAGACCGAGTGAGCGGGCGGATTCCATTTGCCCACGAGGCAGAGCCTGGATGCCGGCGCGGACGATCTCCGCCAGATAGGCACCGTCAAAGATCACCAGCGCGGTCAGCATGGTGCTGAACTGGTCTGTACGCTGGCCGGTGATGGTGGGCAGCAGGAAGTACGCCCAGAAGATCACCATCAGCAGCGGTGTACCGCGCACCACGTAGACGAGCGCTGTGGCCGGCCAGCGCAGCACGGCAAACGGGCTCACGCGGCACAGGCCCAGCACGATGCCCACCGGCAGTGCCAGAACAAGGCCCGCCGACGCCAGCAGAAAGGTCAGTGCCAGACCGCCCAACGGGCCGTTCGGATACTGGCCGATCAGGTAGTAAACGCCGTAGGTTTGAATGAGGTCGAGCATGGCTACAGCGTCCGCACAGGATAGCGATGCTGATACCAGGCGGAGAACACCGTGATCGCAATCGAAATGGTCAGGTAGGCCGCCGTGGCAAACGCAAACGCTTCAAAGCCGCGGAAGGTGGCGGACTCCACCTGTTGTGCCTGGTACATCAGCTCAGCCACGCCGATCACCATGGCGATGCTGGAGTTCTTCCATAGGCTCAGCGTTTGGCTGACCAACGGTGGCACGGTCACGCGCAACGATTGCGGCAGCACCACGAGCCGCATCGCCTGAAGGAAAGAAAGGCCGAGTGCGCGGCTGGCTTCCAACTGCTCCTTCGGGATCGATCGGATGCCGCTGCGGATGTCTTCCGCCATATAGGCGGCCGTGTAGAGCACGAGCGCAATGACGGCGCTCGCGGCTTCGTAGTTCAGGCTATAGAGCCAGTCCTTGATGAACTGCGGCAGGATCTGCGGCGCGCCGAAATACCAGAACAGCATGTGCGCAAGCAGCGGCACGTTGCGGATGGCTTCAACGTAGGTCTGGCCGATGGCGCGCAACGGTGCGGCCGGTGCCAGGCGCAGCAGCGCCACCACGATCGCAAGCGGCAACGCCAGCACGAAGGCCAGCAGCGATAGCTTGATCGACAGGAAGAAGCCGCTGACAAGCCACTGGTGATACTGCCCCGAGAGCAGCATCGACAAATCAAATTGGGGCATGGAGTTTCATACCGCCCGGCCGAGGTTGAAACCCCGGTCCGGGCGGCCCGACTTGTAGTTAGTCGATCTTGTCGGTGGAAATCTTGAAGGTGCGCTGCGGGAAGGCCATCTTCGTGGTCGGGCCGAACCACTTGTCGAACAGCTTTTGTGCTTCGCCGCTCTTTTCCATGCCCAGCAGCACGTCGTCAACCTGCTTCTTGAAGGCCGGCTCCCCCTTGCGGATGCCCAGCGCGAGGTGCTCGGTCGACAGGTTCTGCGGCAGGAGCGCGTAGTCCTTGGCCACCGGGCCCATCTTGGCCATGTTGCCGATCAGCGTGGTCTCGTCGTTCACGTAGGCGACGCCCTTGCCTTGTTGCAGGGCCAGCAGCGCTTGCGGGCTGTTGTCGAACGAGACGACATCGGCATTCTTGATGGTCTTGGCGATGTTGGCTTCCATGGTGGAGCCCTTGACCGTCAGGAGCTTCTTGCCGTCGAGCTGGGCAAGCGACGTGATGCCGCTGTCCTTCTTGACCATGGCCTTCTGGCCGGTGATGAAGGTCGACACCGAGAAGTCGATCTGCGCCTCGCGCTCCTTGTTGTGCGTGAGCGACGCGGCCAGCAGATCCACGCGGCCTTGCTGCAGCTCGGGCAGGCGTGCGGCCACGGCCAGTTGCTTGAGCACGGGCTTCACGCCGATGCTCTTGGCCACGGCGTCGCACATATCGACGTCGTAGCCGACGATCTCGCGGCTCATCGGGTCTTTCAGGAAGCTGAACGGCTCATCGGTGCCGAGCACGCCGCAGACGAGTTCACCTTTCTTCTTGATGTCGGCGAGCTGGTCGGCATGGGCAATCGTGGCGACCAGGGTGGCGGCGGCCAGGACGGCAGCGCCGGCAACTTGTGTCAGACGTCGGTTTGTTTTCATCGGATTTCCTCCTTGACGACTTGGATGGGTGGCAGTGCGTGAATCAAGATCGACCGCGAGCATACAGGCGTGCGACAAGCTTGGCTGCTCGCTATCCGGATAACCATATGACGGCAGCGCAAGCCGCCCAACTATAGACCATGCGGACTGGCACAAACGCAGGCTGGAAAACGGGTTGGGACGAATTGCACGGGCGGGCTTACGGGTTGTCGGCAACGCTGGCTGAGGTGGCTCAAATGCAGGCGCGGCAGGATTGAGGCACGGCGTGCTTGTTATGGAAAGAAGACATGGGTTCCCATTAATGACATGGCAACCGACCCGGCTCCATCGGGGGATTCCCGGTGCCGTGCGCTGGTCTTACAGGGCGCCGCAGATGGTTTCGTTGATGGGCACGTCGCCGACCATCTCATGGTCGTTGCCGCGATAGCGGTAGGCCAGGCTCAGGCCCAGGCGCGTCAGGATGCGTACGTCGCCGTTGTTGCAGATGTTCTTCTGCAGGATCGGCACGAAGTTCAGCCGGAAACCCTGCGACGCAGCCGAGTGCGCCGCATAGTTGGTCAGCGTGATGAGGAAGACGAGATTCTTCTTCTGCGCCAGCGTGCATTGCACAAGCGCAGTCTCCCGGTCGAGCGGGATGGGGGTGAAACGGTTGATTTCCGTGCAAGCCTGGGTGAGCGCCCGATCGGTATTGCGGGCGGGGCCGGTGAGGGCAGGCACGCCGGCGGCAGCGGTGCTGCGGCCGGTGGCGGCACCGACCAGCATGCGTGCCAGCGGAGTCAGCTCTTGCAGGGCAGAAGCTCCGGCCGAGGACTGCGATTGTGCCCACAGGGGGCTGGCCAGCAACGGCAGGGCAATCGCCAGGGCGCGCGCAGCGCTTGCCCGACCACTCGTCTGACGGCAACGCAGGCGGCCTTTCACATCCAGACCGATCCGAATGGCGGCGTGTTGAGTCACAGACATCCTCTTTGCCCACGAAGCGACAATTTTATTGAAAAAAACGCCGGGATGCGAGGCGCCTAATGCACCCAATCGCACGCAACTTGCTTGCGATCAGGTCCGCACACGCACCATGGCCGAGATGCGCTCGGCCGCTGCCTGCAATGGTTCGAGAAACTGCTTGGTCATCTGCTTGGCTGACGTACGGTTGGCCTGCCCGCTGATGTTCATGGCGGCGATGATATCGCCCGCCCGATTGCGGATCGGCGCTGACAGCGAGATCAGCCCTTCCTCCAACTCCTGGTCAACCAGCGCCCAGCCCTGCTGGCGCACGCCGGCAATGACCGCCTTCAAGGCATCGACTTCGGTGACGGTGCGCTGCGTGCGCGCGCGGCGGTCGGATTCGCGCAGCACGATGTCGAGCCGGTCTTCCGGCAGGCCGGACAGCAGCACGCGCCCCATCGACGTGCAGAACGCCGGCAGGCGGCTGCCGACCGCCAGGTTCAACGCGATGATCTTCTGCGTGGGCACGCGCAGCACGTACACGATTTCCGTGCCATCGAGCACCGAGGCGGAGCAGCTCTCATGCACCGTCTGCACCAGCTCTTCCATCACCGGCTCGGCGAGGTTCCAGAACGGCATCGAGGTGAGATAGGCGAAACCTAGGTCGAGAATCTTGGGCGTGAGCCGGAACAGGCGCCCTTCAAAGCTGACGTAGCCCAGGCTCACCAGCGTTAGCAGGATGCGACGGGCGCCTGCGCGCGTGAGGCCGGTTGCTTCGGCAACTTCGGAGAGCGTCTGCTCGGGCCGCTCCGCATTGAAGGCGCGGATGACGGACAACCCGCGTGCGAAGGATTGCACGTAGGAATCGCTGGGTTTTTCGGCAGGAAGTTCGGCGGCGGACATGCAGAGAAGCGAAAGCGGAGTACTGACCTCAAGACTACTGATATTCCACAAGTTTCGCCACTCGAACGCCTGATCGCTATGCGTACGCCTTGACACGGCCGGGAGCCCGGGCGTAGATTAGTTCTTGGATCGAACGTGAGTTCGTATATCGAACAAAAGGGAGCGTGGGCCGGACAGCAAAGGCCTGTGTCGATCCAGTCATCAATCAGGAGACTCGCAGGCCGCGCGCTCGCGGCCCGGCCATTTGCGTGACTTGTGGCCCGCGATGCTCCGAGCGGCGCCAGGCGATCAAAATGCGTGGCGCCCCTGCCGGAGAATGCACGTGATCAACAAGATTTGTCCGTCTGTGGAGGCCGCGCTGGCCGATATCCCTGACGGTGCCACCATCATGATCGGCGGGTTTGGTACCGCTGGCATGCCCTCTGAGCTCATCGACGGGCTCATCGCCCACGGCGCACGTGACCTCACTATCATCAACAACAACGCCGGCAACGGCGAGACAGGCCTTGCCGCGCTGCTCAAGGCACGCCGTGTGCGCAAGATCATCTGCTCGTTCCCGCGCCAGGCCGACTCGTACGTGTTTGACGCGCTCTACCGCGCCGGCGAAATCGAGCTGGAGCTGGTGCCGCAGGGCAATCTGGCCGAGCGCATCCGCGCTGCGGGTGCTGGCATCGGTGGCTTCTTCTGCCCGACCGCGTACGGCACGCAACTGGCAGAGGGCAAGGAGACACGCATCATCGACGGCAAACCGTACGTATTCGAGCTGCCGCTGACCGCCGACTACGCGCTCATCAAGGCGCTGCGGGCGGACCGCTGGGGCAACCTCGTCTACCGCAAGACCGCGCGCAACTTTGGTCCGGTGATGGCCATGGCGGCCAAATGCACCATTGCGCAAGTCAGCGAGACAGTGGAGCTGGGCGCGTTGGACCCGGAGCACATCGTCACGCCCGGTATCTTCGTCAAGCGTGTCGTCCAACTCGGCAGCGCTGTACAAGCCAAGGAGGCCGCATGAGCGCCGAAGCAACCACCCAATTCAAGCGCTGGACGCGCGACCAGATCGCCACCCGCGTGGCGCGCGATATTCCCGATGGCTCCATCGTCAACCTCGGTATCGGCCTGCCGACGCTGGTGGCCAACCAGTTGCCTGCCGATCGCGAGATCATCCTGCACACCGAAAACGGTTTGCTCGGCATGGGCCCGGCACCCGCACCCGGTGACGAGGATGAAGACCTCATCAATGCGGGTAAGCAGCCCATCACCATCAAGCCTGGCGCGTCCTTCTTCCATCACGCCGATTCGTTTGCCATGATGCGAGGCGGCCATCTCGACTATTGCGTGCTCGGCGGCTTCCAGGTGTCGGCCACGGGTGATCTGGCCAACTGGCACACCGGTGCACCAGATGCGATTCCGGCCGTAGGCGGGGCAATGGATCTGGCCATCGGAGCCAAGCGGGTCTTTGTGATGATGGAGCACCAGACCAAGCAGGGCGACAGCAAGATCGTGCAAGCGTGCACGTACCCGCTGACGGGCGTCGGCTGTGTCGATACCATCTACACCGACCTTGCCGTGATCGACATCACGCCCGAGGGGCTGGTGGTGCGCGAGATGGCCGACGGCCTCGATTTTGAGTCGCTGCAGACGCTGACGGCCGCGCCGCTGCGTCGTTCATAACGCATACATTACTGGAGACAAACCACCATGACGCAAGCCTTTATCTGCGACGCCATTCGCACCCCCATCGGCCGCTACGGCGGCAGCCTGTCCGCCGTGCGCGCGGACGACCTGGGCGCGGTGCCCCTCAAGGCGCTGATGGCGCGCAATCCGCAGGTCGACTGGTCGGCCATCGACGACGTGATCTTCGGCTGCGCCAACCAGGCCGGCGAAGACAACCGCAACGTGGCGCGCATGTCGTCGCTGCTGGCCGGGTTGCCTGAGGGCGTGCCGGGTTCGACCATCAACCGGTTGTGTGGCTCAGGCATGGATGCCACCGGCACCGCCGCGCGCGCCATCCGTGCCGGTGAAACGTCGCTGATGATCGCCGGCGGTGTGGAGAGCATGAGCCGCGCACCGTTCGTGATGGGCAAGGCCGCGAGCGCTTTCTCGCGCGACGCCGCCATCTATGACACGACGATCGGCTGGCGCTTCATCAACCCGCTGATGAAGGCACAGTACGGCGTCGACTCGATGCCCGAAACCGCCGAGAACGTCGCCACCGATTACAACGTCAACCGCGAAGACCAGGACCGCTTCGCGCTACGCAGCCAGGCCAACGCCGCGCGTGCGCAGGAAGACGGCACGCTCGCGCAGGAAATTACCGCGGTGACGATTCCGCAGAAGAAGGGCGATGCCATTGTCGTGAGCCGCGACGAGCATCCGCGCGCAACCACCATGGAAGCGCTGGCCAAGCTCAAGGGCGTGGTGCGCCCGGACGGCACCGTCACCGCCGGCAATGCCTCGGGTGTGAACGACGGCGCCTGCGCGTTGCTGCTCGCCAACGAAGAATCGGCAAAACGCTTTGGCCTGACGCCGCGTGCGCGCATTGTCGGCATGGCTACCGCTGGCGTGCCGCCGCGCGTGATGGGGATCGGCCCGGCGCCGGCCTCGCAGAAGCTGCTCAAGCAACTGGGCCTGACGATCGATCAGATGGACGTGATCGAGCTGAACGAGGCGTTTGCCGCGCAAGGCTTGGCGGTCACACGCCAGCTCGGCTTGCGGGATGACGACCCGCGCGTCAACCCGAACGGCGGCGCCATCGCGCTGGGTCACCCGCTCGGCATGAGCGGTGCGCGCCTGGTGACGACGGCGATGTATCAACTGCATCGCACTGGCGGCCGCTATGCGCTGTGCACGATGTGCATTGGCGTAGGGCAGGGTATTGCGCTGGTGATTGAGCGCGTTTGATATCGCCATGACCAGCGGATTGTTCGATCGCGCGTTCTCCACGCCGGCCATGCTGGCGGTGTGGTCTGACGGGGCCACCGTGCGTGCGATGCTCGACGTAGAGGCGGCGCTTGCGCAGGCCGAAGGTGCGGTCGGCGTGATTCCGGCGGAAGCCGTCGCGCCGATTCGCGCGGTATGCGCTAAAGCGACGCTGGATCTGGAGGCACTTGGCGATGCGGCTGCCAGTGCGGGCAATCTCGCCATTCCACTGGTCAAGCAACTAACTGCCGCCGTCGCGCAGCACGACGAACACGCTGCACGCTACGTGCATTGGGGCGCCACCAGCCAGGACATCATCGACACCGGCCTGATGCTGCAGTGGAAGCAATCGGCCGCGTTGATCGAGGTGGATTTGCAGAAGCTGGCCGATGCGCTGGCCGCGTTGGCGCAGCGCCATCGCAACACACCGATGGTGGCGCGCACATGGCTGCAGCAGGCCCTGCCGACAACGTTCGGCCGCAAGGTCGCAGGCTGGTTGGAGGCGGTGCACCGCACGCAGGATCGCTTTGCCGCGTTGCGTGCGCATGTGCCGGCGCTGCAGTTTGGTGGCGCGGCGGGCACGCTCGCCAGCCTGGGTGAGCACGGCCGCGCTGTGGCGCAGGCGCTGGCGCATGAGCTTGATTTGCCGCTGCCCACGCTGTCGTGGCATGGCGAGCAGGATCGTGTGGCCGACATCGGTACGACGCTCGCACTGTTGACTGGCACGCTGGGACATTTCGCCCGCGATCTCTCATTGATGATGCAGACCGAGGTGGGCGAAGTTGCCGAGCCATCGGGTGCGGGGAAGGGCGGTTCTTCCACCATGCCGCACAAGCGCAACCCAGTTGGCTGTGCGACGGTGCTGGCTGCGGCCACGCGCATGCCCGGACTGGCGAGCACGCTGTTGTCTGCGCTGCCGCAGGAGCACGAGCGCGCGCTCGGCGGCTGGCAGGCGCAGTGGGCGACGCTGCGCGAGATGGTGTGCCTGGCCGCAGGCGCACTCGACCGCATGCGCGACATCGCCGAAGGCCTGCATGTCGATGCAGCACGTATGCGCGCCAATCTCGATCTCACACATGGCCTGATCCTCGGTGAGGCTGTGATGTTGGCACTGGGTGCAGACCTTGGCCGCCTGCAAGCGCACCACGTGGTGGAAGCCGCCAGCCGCAAGGCCGTACAAGACAACCGAACACTGCGCGACGTGCTGGCCCAAGACGCCGACGTCCTGCGCATCTGGGGCAGCGCCACGCCGCAACGGCTCGACGCGCTGCTCGATCCCACACACTACCTTGGCGACGCGGGCGCCGCTGTCGATCGCGTGCTGGCCGAGCACGCTCGCCGCCACCCCTGAACAAGACATCCACGGAGACGCCATGCCCTGGCTAGAACACGACAACGTCCGCCTGTATCACGAATTTGACGCCCCCCACGATACGAGCAAGCCGGTGCTGGTGCTGTCCAACTCGCTGGGCACCAACCTCGGCATGTGGGCGCCGCAGCTCGATGCATTGCGCAAGCATTTCCGTGTGCTGCGCTATGACCAACGGGGCCACGGCCAGACAAGCGTGCCGGAAGCGCCGTTCGGCGTCGCGCAGCTCGGTGGCGATGTGCTCGCACTGCTGGATCACTACGATATTGATCTGGCGCTGTTCTGCGGCCTGTCGATGGGCGGGCTGACGGGCCTGTGGCTGGCTGCGAATCACGGCGAGCGCTTCCCGCGCATGGTGGTGAGCAACACCGCGGCGCTGATCGGCACGCAGCAAAGCTGGAACACGCGCATCGCCCAGGTGGAGCAAGGCGGCATGGCCAGCGTGACCGAAACGGTGCTGGAGCGCTGGTTCACGCAGGGCTATCGCGACGCCGCGCCGGGCCGCGTCGACATCGTCAAAGCGATGCTGTTGTCCACGCCCGACGCTGGCTACAACGGCAACTGCGGTGCGATTCGCGATGCGGACCTGCGTGCGCAACTGCCGAACATCCGCGTGCCGATGCTGGTGATTGGCGGCACGCACGACATTTCCACGCCCGCCGCGCAGACCAAGCTCATCGCCGATGGCGTGCCGGGCGCGCAGTACGTGGAGCTTTCCGCCGGCCACCTCGCCAACTGGGAGCAGGCTGACGGCTACACTGAAGCGCTGGTCAGCTTCCTCACAACGGGCGTTGTGCGCGAGGCTACCCATGGATGATCGCGAACGCCATGCCGCCGGCATGCAGGTGCGCCGCGCCGTGTTGGGCGATGCCCATGTCGACCGTGCCAACGCTGCACAGACCGACCTCACCGCGCCGTTTCAGGACCTGATCACGCGCTATGCCTGGGGTGAGATCTGGACGCGCCCCGGCTTGCCGCGCCACACGCGCAGCCTGTTGACGATCGCGATGATGGTGGCGCTGGGCTGCGACGGCGAGCTACGTCTGCACCTGCGCGCCGCCTCCAATAACGGTGTCACACGCGACGAGATTCAGGAGACACTGTTGCAGACTGCCATCTATTGCGGTGTACCGGCCGCCAACCACGCCTTCCACCTCGCGCAGACCGTGTTTGCCGAGATGGACGCGGAAGCCGCCGGCAAGTAGGACAGTTCGTCTCGGGGGAGACGCCACGCAACACAGACCGGGCAAACTGGCCGCCGAGCCAGAACAGACCCCAAGGAGGAGACCCCATGCTCAGTGCATTGGGTGTGTTGTTTGACGGGCTGGCCTACGGCAGCCTGCTGTTCCTGATCAGCATCGGCCTGTCGGTCACGATGGGCCTGATGAACTTCATCAACCTTGCGCACGGCGCGTTTGCCATGGCGGGCGGCTACGTGTGTGTGGTGTTGATGAACCGACTCGGCGTGCCGTTCCTGGCGACGCTACCCATTGCTTTCCTTGTCACCGCGGCCATCGGGTTTGTGCTGGAGCGCACGCTGTACCGGCGGCTCTATCGTGCGAGTCCGCTGGATCAGGTGCTGTTCTCCATCGCACTCGTGTTTATGGCGATGGCAGGGGCGACCTATGTCTGGGGACCGGCGCAGCAGCCGGTTGAGTTGCCGGAGGTGCTGCGCGGGCAACTGAGCGTATTCGGCAGCGCGCTGGAGGTCGGGCGCTATCGGCTCTTCCTGATCGGCGTGGTGATCGTGCTGACGGTGCTGTTGGCCTGGCTGATCGAACGCACGCGCTTTGGTGCACAGGTGCGGGCGTCGGTGGACAACCAACAGGCCTCCGCCGGGCTGGGCATCAACGTGAGCCTGGTGTTCTCTGTCACGTTTGCACTGGGCTCCGGGTTGGCGGGTTTGGGTGGCGGCTTGGGCATCGACGTGCTCGGGCTCGATCCGTCGTTCCCGATCAAGTACATGGTGTACTTCCTGCTTGTGGTCGCGGTGGGGGGCGCGGGCTCCATCAAGGGGACGTTGTTGGCGGCGCTGGTGCTGGGCGTGTTCGACGTGGCAGGTAAGTACTACGTGCCGGAGATCGGCGCGTTTGTCATCTACGGGTTGATGGTGGTGCTGCTCGTGCTGTTTCCGAGCGGCCTGCTGGGGAGGCGCGCATGAGCGTGCTGCAACAGTTGATGCGTGCCTCACAGCCCGCAGAGTCCACACGGGTGCACGGCTTGCCCGATGCGCGCTGGTCGGCGCTGGAGATGGCATTCTGGTGCGTGCCGATCGCCGTGTTCTTCCTCTTTCCGGACTACCTGGTCTTCGGCAGCCAGGTGCTGATCGTGGGGCTGTTTGCGCTGTCGCTTGACCTGGTGCTCGGCTACGCGGGCATTGTGTCGCTGGGGCATGCAGGCTTCTTCGGGCTGGGCGCTTATACGGCAGGGCTGCTGGCGGCGCATGGCTGGGGTGAGCCGTTGACGGGGTTAGGCGCCGCCGCCATCGTCGCTGCGCTGGGGGGCTTCTGCGTGAGCTTCCTTGTCGTGCGCGGGCAGGATCTGACGCGGTTGATGGTCACGCTCGGTATTGGCCTGATGCTGTATGAAGCGGCCAACAAGATGGCATTCCTGACGGGCGGCGTCGATGGCCTCTCAGGCGTGACGATGAACAACCTGCTCGGTACCTTCGAGTTTGATCTGGCGGGCCGCACGGCCTACATCTACAGCCTTGTTGTGCTGTTTGCGGTGTTCGTGCTGCTGCGCAGGCTGGTGCGCTCGCCATTCGGGCTGTCGCTGCGCGGCATTCAGCAGGGGCCCAAACGGATGCCGGCGATTGGCGCCAACGTGCGCATGCGCCTAGTGGTTGCGTTCACGGTAAGCGCCGCGATTGCCGGTGTCGCCGGTGGGCTGCTCGCGCAGACTACGCAGTTTGTCGGGCTGGATTCGCTGGGCTTCTCGCGCTCGGCCGAGCTGCTGATCATGTTGGTGCTGGGCGGCGCGGGCCGGCTGTATGGCGCGCTGATCGGCGCGGCGGTGTTCATGGTGGCGCAGGACGTGCTCTCCGGTATCAACCCGGTCTACTGGCAGTTCTGGATTGGGCTGCTGCTGATGGTGATCGTGCTGTTTGCACGCGGTGGTCTGCTGGGTGGGCTGGAGGCGGCGGTTTCCGCCCTCAAGGCCTGGCGTGCCCGCAAAGGCGGTGCCGCATGAACGCGCCGACGATACATCCCACGCCAATGCTTAGCACGCGCGGTTTGTCCAAACGCTGGGGCGGCTTTCATGCCAACTCAGATATCTCGTTGTCGTTCGCGCCAGGAGCACGCCACGCGCTGATCGGCCCCAACGGTGCGGGCAAGACGACCTTCATCAATCTGTTGACCGGCGCGTTTGCACCCACCTCTGGACAGGTGTTGCTGGGCGATGAAGACATCACGCGCCTGCCCGCGCATCGGCGCGTCAAGCGCGGCATCACGCGTACGTTCCAGATCAACACGTTGTTCCCGGGGCTGACGGTATTGGAATCCGTGATGCTCGCCATCTTCGAGCGCACGGGCGTTGCGTGGCAATGGCATCGCACGGTTGCCGCACACAAGGAGGCGCGCGACGAAGCCATGGCGCTGCTGTGTCGCCTGCAGCTAGGCGCCGATGCGTTGGCACAAACGCATGCGTTGCCGTATGGCAAACAGCGGCTGGTGGAGATTGCGCTCGCGCTGGCCACGCAGCCGCGCATCTTGTTGCTTGACGAGCCCGCCGCCGGCATCCCGGCGGGGGAGAGCGCTGAACTGTTCGAGGTGATCGCCAGCCTGCCGCGCGACATCACCATCCTCTTCATCGAGCACGACATGAACCTCGTCTTCCGCTTTGCCGAGCGGATCAGCGTGCTGGTGGCCGGCCGCGTGCTGACTGAAGGCACGCCGCAGGAGATCGCCGCCGACCCACGCGTGCGCGAGGTCTACCTCGGGGAGGCTGAACATGCCTGAGTTGCTCGCGTTTGAGAACGTGACGGCCGGCTACGGCAACGCCATCGTGCTCGATGATGTGTCATTCACGCTGGAAGCGGGCGGCAGCCTTGCGCTGCTGGGTCGTAATGGCGTTGGCAAAACCACGCTGCTAAGCACGCTGATGGGCTTCACGCGTCTGCATGGTGGACGCATCCGCTGGCAAGGTACGGACATCGGCAAGGTGGCACCGCACCGCCGCGCGCGGGCAGGCCTTGGCTGGGTGCCGCAGGAGCGGTGGATGTTTCCGTCGCTGACGGTGGAAGAACATCTGACTGCCGTCGCACGGCCCGGCGCCTGGGATGTCGCGCGCGTGTACAAGACGTTCCCGCGTTTGCAGGAGCGGCGCCGCAATCTCGGCAATCAGCTGTCGGGCGGTGAGCAGCAGATGGTCGCCATCGCCCGCGCGCTGATGACGAATCCTGCACTGCTGTTGCTGGATGAGCCGATGGAAGGTCTCGCGCCGATCATCGTGCAGGAGCTCGGCCGCGCCATCCGTGCGCTGGTGGACGAGGGCGGCATGGCGGTGATTGTGGTGGAGCAGCATGCGCGCCTGGCGCTGGAGTTGACGCAGCGTGCACTGGTGCTCGATCGCGGGCGCATCGTCCACGCATCGAGCAGCGCCGATCTGCTTGCCGACAAGCCGCTGTTGCAGCGGCTTGTGGCAGTCGCCTGAGGCGGAAGACTGAATGCGGCTTACTTGCCCGGGTCCTTCACGTCGGCAAACTTGTCGAATTCGACGTTGTACAGCTCGTTGCCGACCTTCTCCACCTTGCGGATGTAGACGGTTTGCACCACATCGCGGGTGGCGGGGTCGATGGTGATTGGTCCACGCGGGCTATCGATCTTCATGCCCTTGAAGGCGGCCATCGCCTTCTCTCCATCGATCTTGCCGCCGAGCTTGTTGATCACGTCATAGATCGCGCTGATGCCGTCGTACGCGGCCACCGCCATGAAGTTGGGGCGGCCTGCACCGGGGTTGGCGTCGGCAAAGGCCTTCAGGAACGTCTTGTTCTGCGGCGAGTCGTGCGCCGCCGAGTAGTGGAACGACGTGATCACGCCCAGCGTCGAATCGCCCATTGCTGGCAGCACGTGGTCATCCGTCAGGTCACCCGTGGCGATGACCTTGATGCCGGCCTGCGCCAGCCCGCGTTCACGGAAGCCCTTCATGAACGCCACGCCTTGCTCGCCGGCCGGCAGGAAGACGAACACGGCCTGCGGCTTGGTGTCTTTCACGCGCTGGATGAACGGCGCGAACTCCGGATTGCGCAGCGGTACGCGCACGGCTTCCACCACCTGGCCGCCGCCTGCGGTGAAGGTCTGCTTGAAGGCATTCTCCGCGTCGATGCCGGGCGCGTAGTCGGCCACCACAGTCGCCACCTGCTTGATGCCGTTCTTCAGTGCCCACGAGGCGATCGGCGCGGAGATTTGCGGCAGTGTCATCGACACGCGCGTCACGTAATCCGACTTGGTGGTGATGGACGACGACGCAGCGTTGAAGATCACCATTGGCTTCTTGGCCTGCTGCGCGATGGGCGTCACGGCCAGCGCTTCCGGCGTGAGGCCGAAGCCGGCCAGGAAATCGACCTTGTCACGTACGACCAATTCCTGTGCGAGCCGCTTGGCGACATCCGGCACCGGGCCTGTCGTGTCCTTCATGATGATCTGCACCTGACGCCCACCGGCAGTGGTGCCATGCAGCTTCTGATACGCCTTGATGCCGTCTTCCATCTGCTTGCCATAGTCGGCGAAGGGACCGGAGAAGGGCGCAATCAGGCCGATCTTGATTGGCTCATCCGCGAAGGCGGGCAACGCGGTCATCAACGCACCAGCAACGGCAGTCAGCAGCAGCACACGACGTTTCATGAAGGTCTCCAAAGGTTGATCGGCAAGCGTGGGCCGGACACTCGGGGCAGTGGCGTCGCCTGCGCGTGGCGACGATCCTAAAGGCTTCGTGTTCGCATTGCAACCGAGTGTTCGTATAGTGAACGCGCGTCGTAAGGTCGCTACTTGGTGTGCTTGCGCTTGGCCGGTGCATGACCGGGCTCGCGCCATTCGTCGGCCTCGTCGTTGAACAGCGATGCCACCAGCGCGCGGAACCATTGGCTGCGTGCATCGTTGTGGAACTTGCGGTGCCAGTGCTGCTTGAGGTCGAAACTGGGCAACTCCAGCGGTGGCTCCATGACGCGGATGTTGGCGTGTGATTGCATGAACGACAGGCCTACCGCATGCGGCACCGTGGCAATCAAGTCCGTGCGCGCCAGGATGAACGGAATGCTCATGAAGTGCGGCGTGAGTAGTGTCGGTGTCCGGCGGATGCGCTTGCGCTCCAGAAAGCGCTCGTACAACTCCTGGCTGCGTCCTTCCGCACGCACCACGGCATGGCCGTACTCCAGGAACTGCGCCATCGACAGCTTGGTGTTGCCGCCGCGCGTGACCGGGTGGTCCGCCCGCACGATGCACGTGAAGTAGTGCGTGAACAGCCGCTGCTGGAAGAAGTTGTTCTTCTTCAGGTCAGGAAAGTAGCCCACGGCCAGATCGAGCGCGCCGGTCTCCAGCGCACGCTCGATCTGTGCCGGTGGAAGCGACACGGACTGCACCGAGGCCCCGGGTGCCTCTCGCGCCATCGCCTCGATAATGCGGGGCAGGAACACCATCTCGCCCACGTCCGACAGGGCAATCGAAAACAGGTGCGTGGTGGTGGCCGGATCGAACGCGCTCGTCTCCAGAATGCCCTGCTGTACGCGGGCCAGCACATCCCGTGCGGCGGGAATGAGCGCCAGCGCGCGCGGTGTCGGTTCCATGCCGCGCGAGGTGCGCACGAACAGCGGGTCATCGAACACCGTGCGCAGCTTGGCCAGCGCCGTGCTCACGCCTGGCTGGCTCATGCCGAGCTGCTGTGCGGCCATGCTCACGCTGCGTGCGTCGTGCAGTGCCAGCAGGATCGGCAGCAGGTTCAGGTCAAAGTCGGGCAGCGTGGACATGGCACTCACACTATCGGAATGGGCGATAAAGTTTATCGCCGATATTGCATTGTGCGATATCAGGGTGCGGGCCAACAATGCTTGCCAGAACGATTTCAATCCGTCTGGAGACAACCACCATGCGCACCCAGGTCGCCATCATCGGCGCGGGCCCCGCGGGCCTGCTGCTCGGGCAGCTTCTGCATCGCAACGGCATCGATGCGGTCATCCTCGAAACCAGGAGCCGCACGTACGTGGAAGAGCGCATCCGCGCCGGCGTGCTGGAGCAAGGCACGGTCGACATGCTCAATGAAGCCGGTGTGGGTGAGCGCATGCGCCGCGAAGGGCTGGTGCACCGTGGCATCGACCTGCTGTTTGGCGGCAAGCGGCATCGTGTTGACCTGACGGCGATGTCAGGCGGGCGCTCCATCACCGTGTATGGGCAGCACGAGGTGGTGAAGGATCTGATTGCCGCACGCGTGGAGCAGGGCGCACCGCTGCTGTTCGAGGTGAGCGATGTGTCGGTGCATGACATCGAGTCCGCCACACCCTCGGTGCGCTTCATGCACGAAGGTGTGCCGCAAACGCTGCAGTGTGATTACATCGCCGGCTGTGATGGCTTTCACGGCATCTGCCGTCCGGCGATCCCAGCACAGCGGCAGGCCGTGTTCGAGCGTGTCTACCCGTTTGCGTGGCTGGGCATTCTGGCCGAGGCTGCGCCCGCAGCCGAAGAGCTGATCTACGCAAGCCATGACCGTGGCTTCGCGCTGTTCAGCATGCGTTCGCCCAAGATCACGCGGCTCTATCTGCAATGCAAGCCGGACGAGAACCTCGCTGAATGGTCCGACGCACGTATCTGGGATGAACTCCACACGCGCCTGGAAAACAACGACGGCTGGCACCTCAAGGAAGGCGCGATCCTGCAGAAGAGCGTGACGCCGATGCGCAGCTTTGTGTGCGAGACGATGCAGTACGGCCGCCTGTTCCTGGCGGGTGACGCGGCGCATATCGTGCCGCCCACCGGTGCCAAGGGCATGAACCTGGCCGTGGCCGACGTGCGCGTGCTGGCGCAGGCGCTCACGGCGCGTTACCAGCAGAACGACGCGACGCAACTGGCCGGCTATTCAGAGCGTTGCCTGCAGCGCATCTGGCGTGCGGAGCATTTCTCGTGGTGGATGACGTCGATGCTGCATCGCTTTGATGACCACACGCCGTTCATGCAGCGGCTGCAGCGCGCCGAGCTGGAATACGTGACGACCTCGCCGGCCGCGGCGCGCGTGCTGGCCGAGAATTACGTCGGCCTGCCGTTTGCGTCATTGGCCGACGCGCCAGCGAGGGCGTTGAACGCAGCGGGTAACGTCAGTAGTTCCAGGGCGGCGTAGTCGTCGGCTTGGACAAAGCGATGCGCGACACCAGCGGACGGAAGCCCAGGTTGCGAGAGGTGGTGTAGACCTGCTGCGCGTTGGCGGTTTTCAGGGCGTAGTCGATCGTGAAGACGGGCAGGCCGCCCGCACAGTGCTTCTGCAACTGCTCAATGGCCCATTGGGTGTCTGCGGCAGGTGGCGCTTGATCACCGCCGGCCGGGTCGCTCCAGGCCACACCCGCGTCGCCGCCAAACCACGTGTCTTCCTGCGAGATGGCATCGAGGTTAGGCAGTAGTTGTGCCGCGCCCACGGCATCGATGAGTTCCGGCGCGTTCTGCTGGATCACCGCAAACTGTGGGTTGATGGCGCGGCCCGCGGCACGGATCTTCGCAATGAAATCGACCATGGCCTTGGCCGGATTCACACCGGCTTTCTTTGCAGCGGCAACCACTGTCGCGTTGGTGTAGCCCTCCACCCAATCCAGATAGACGCCGTCAAAGCCTTCGCGCGCGAGTTGCGCCACTGCACCGTTGGGGCCTAGCCACAGGTCTTGCCAACGCGGGTCCCAATAGGCCACCGGATAGTCGCCCGCCCAACCGTCCGGGTCGATGGTCAGGATGAAGTTGGGGACACCGGGCCCCGTTGAGGTGGGGGGCGTCCAGTCGGTGGTCCAGTAGGTGCGGAAGTCTTCCGCCTGCCCGATGTCGATGTAGGCGATGACCTTGCGCGGCGAGCCGTCTGCCTTGGTATGCAGTCGCGCTACCATGCCGGCCGTGTTGAATGCCTCTTGGCCCTTGACCGTGTTGCCGGCCTCGACAACGAGCATGTCGTACGGCTGGGCATCAAGCGCGTTGATCTGCGCGTCGGTTTGGAGGTTCTGCAACTGATACATCCACGTTTGCACGCCCGCGAGCGGCGATACGCTGTTTGCGCCGCACAAGGCAATAGCCGTGGCAGATGCTGGCGGCTTGGCGATGGTTGAGGTGGTTGTTGTCGCGGCCATGACGGATTGGAGGGGCAGAGAGGCGCTGCCATCATCGCCTCCGCAGGCGGAGAGCATGAGCGCAGAGCAGGCGAGTGCGAGAGCGGGGTTGGACATGCGCATGATTGGTCTTGAGAGAGAGGGATGACCTAGTGAAATGCTGCGGTCCTGCATGCGCGCGCTGTGGTATGCGTGAAACGTTTGCAGTAGCGCACGGCCAGCACGCTAGCACAGGCCTCCCTACGAAAGAGGGGTGGCATCCTGAAAGTTCTTAAGAACGGGTTTCGATCTGCTTGCCTGAGCAGATCGGGCAGGCGTACAAGCCTTCAGCGGAGGTAGATCAAAGGTTGGCAGCGCTTTCATCGCCACGCAAAGTGCACGGGTGTATAGTCGGACAGCACTCGACCTTCAAGAAGGGGCATTTGCGATGGACACTTTGCCGGCGGGCCAATACAAAGGCTTCGACATCTATCCGTTGGCTTTCCAGCACGAGCGCACGGCACGCTGGCCCGAGGCCAGAGAGGACCGCAGCTACAACGCCGCCGTGATGATCTGCAGAGCAGGGGAGTCGCCCGAGCCAGGGCAGACCCAGGTATTTCGCCTGTCGGGGGAGCAACAGTTCAGCAATGTGGGGGATGCGCGCGTGGCAGCCTTGCGCTTTGCTGAAAGCATCATCGATGGCGACGTGCCGGACCTGTCGCTGGCCGTTGACAAGGTCTGAAGCGGAACAGCTCCTGTCCGTGATAGAATAGCAGGCGAATCCGGCTTGCCGCCGGGCCCGTTACGGCCCGTGCAGCCGAGTCCAGCACCGGGGTTCCCCCCGCGTCGAGCCGGGCGGCGCGCTCTCTGCGACCGCCACCCATTCCTCGCTTGCACTAAACGTACGAAACGAGGCGCGTGCCACTGGCGGGCGCAACCTGCGTTGGGTGCAACTCGGTACCCCCCAAGCCCGCTGTGCGGGCCGATGATCGCGGCGATGCCGCTGCATGCCCACTACACAGGGCGTGCGGCGTGGTTCGGGTGGGTCATCACACTTATTGCAACCATTGACGCAGCCGTGTGCTGCATACAAAGGAACGAGTTTGGCCAAGGAAGAACTGATTGAATTTGAAGGGGTGGTCTCCGAAGCACTGCCCGACAATCGTTTTCGCGTGCAACTGGAAAACGGCGTGGAAATCTGGGCATATGCGTCGGGCAAGATGCAGAAGCACCGCATCCGTATCCTGGCGGGTGACCGCGTAAAGCTGGAAATGTCGCCGTACGACCTCACCAAGGGTCGCATCAACTATCGACACAAGTAACGCAGCAACACAGCACTAAAGCGCCCAGCAAGACATATAAGAGACCGCGAGCACGCATGGCCCGCGGTTTTTTTCTTTCGCCAATCGTTAGCGATCGGTAATATTAATTGGCGTGTCACCTGGATGGGGTATGATCCCCATCGATCGCTGACGGGGGGAAACACAGTCAGCGATCAACTGAAGTGCAGGGCTTTTCATCTTGTCAAGCCGCGCCTCGCCCTCGAATTCCGGGTGAGCGCGCGCCAGCTGTACCAGTCCTCAAATAAGCGCACGGCCCGCCGATAACCTCGGCTGAGCTTCCAATCGCGCATTCAATTCGCCGACCGGGGCGTCATCTGACGCTCGCACCCGTTCGGTGCTCAGTGTGCCAACCGAGTCACACCACATCGAGATACCGCACAGGTAGGACGGCGCTTGTCCATCGAAATCTGGGCGTAACGTTTTTGCGTCCGAGGGAACAGAAATCACAATGTTGGAAACCACAAAAGCAGCACAGAGCGTGGCGCGCGCGAGCCGGCGCGTCATGGTGGGCCTGATGGCGGCAGCATCGCTGACGGGTCTGGGTATGCAAACCGCCTCGGCGCAGGCTACGCGCCCGAAGGCACCCATCTACGGCGTCACGCTGGACGACGTCAGCAACATCAACGCGATCGTGGCATCGCTCACGCATCTGCCGTACAAGCCGACCGTGCGTGTGGTGTTCGATCCGGGCACGACCGCTGCACAGTACTACCCGGCACTCGTCAAGCTCCATGCTGTTGCCTATGTGATGGGCGAGGTCATGGACTCGTACTACTTCCCGAGCGATCTGCAAACCTACACGGCACGTACCAACGAGCTGGTGGGCACGCTGAAGAACGTGGTGGACGTGTGGGAAATCGCCAACGAGATCAACGGCGAATGGCTGCGCAATGACTCGAACGGCCCGAATGCAGTGGCCGCTCAAGAAGAGCAGGACATTGGCAACATGGTGGCCGCAGCACACGACATCGTGAAGGCCAACGGTGGTCTGACCGCCGTGACGCTGTACTACAACGACGATCGCAAGGGCAACAACTGCTGGCAACTGCCGATGGATGCGTGGCAGACCTGGGCGCAGACCTATCTGCCGGCGCGCGTGCGTCAAGGTGCTGACTATGCGCTGTTCAGCTATTACCCGTACCAGGATTGCCCGGGCCTGAGCCCGAACTGGACTGCCGACTTCAAGCTGCTGGAATCCATCTTCCCGGTGGCGAAGGTGGGCTTTGGCGAGATCGGCACGTCGAGCACGTCGGCGCCGAAATCGGTGCAGCAGAGCCTGATCAAGTCGTACTACCCGATGGGTACCACCACGATGGCATCCGACCCGCGCTTCATCGGTGGCTACTTCTGGTGGAACTACGCAGAACAGATGCTGCCGTACAGCAGCAGCTCGTACTGGAGCCTGCTGAACAACACCATCAAGCCGCTGGCAGCACCGCAATAAGAAGCAGAAGCTGTCACGCCTACGTCAGAAGGGGGCGTGCCTGGCCGGCTGAGGCTTCGGCCTTCCGGCCAACAAAAAACCCGCGTCAGCTCGCGCTGCGCGGGTTTTTCTATGGGCCGATGAGACTTAGCCGCGCGCAGCGAGGTAGGCGCGGAATTCGTCCGCGACTTCCTTGTGCTTGAGTGCCAGTTCCACGGTGGCTTTCAGATAGCCCAGCTTGCTGCCGCAGTCATAGCGCACACCCTTGTAGCGGTAGGCCAGCACTTGTTCGGCCGATAGCAGCGATTGGATCGCGTCCGTCAGTTGCAGCTCACCGCCGGCACCCGGCTTGAGGTTGCGGATGTGCTCGAAGATGCGCGGCGTAAGGATGTAGCGGCCGACCACGCCCAGGTTGGACGGCGCATTCTCCGGTGTCGGTTTTTCGATGATGCCCGACATCTTGATCACGCTGCCGTCTTCTTCCCATGGACGGCCGTCAACCACACCGTACGAACGGCTCTGCTCGCGGTCGATTTCTTCCACGCCGATCACCGAGCAGTTGTAGTGTTCGTACAGGTCGACCATCTGCTTCATGACGGGCGGGGTGCCGTCAAGCAGGTCATCTGCCAGGATGACCGCGAAGGGTGCATCGCCAACCAGCTTTTCTGCGCATGCCACGGCATGGCCCAGGCCCAGCGCTTCGGGTTGGCGCACGTAAAAGCAATCCACATGCGACGGCTTGATCGAGCGTACGACTTCCAGCAGCGCAGTCTTTTGCTTGGCTTCGAGCTCAGCTTCCAGTTCGTAGGCCTTGTCGAAGTGGTCTTCGATGGCGCGCTTGCTGCGGCCCGTCACGAAGATCATCTCGGTGATGCCGGCAGCCATGGCTTCTTCCACGGCGTATTGGATCAGCGGCTTGTCCACCACCGGCAGCATTTCCTTCGGGCTGGCCTTGGTGGCCGGCAGAAAGCGGGTTCCCAGACCCGCGACCGGGAAGACGGCTTTGGTAACGCGTTGCATCGTGGTTTCCTTCGTTTCGATATGGGGTCGCAGGAGTGCTCAGGCGGTCTGCACCGGCAGGCGGGCGATCTGAGCTTCCAGCTTGGTGAGCGTGGCTTTGAAATCTGCCAGGCGCTTCTGTTCTTGTTCCACCACAGCGGCCGGGGCGCGGGCAACGAAGGATTCGTTGCCGAGCTTGCCTTCGGCCTTGGCGATCTCGCCGCGCAGACGGTCGACTTCCTTGCCCAGGCGTGCGTGTTCAGCAGCCACGTCAATCTCGATCTTCAGCAGCAGCTTGTTCTCGCCGACGATGGCGACCGGAGCGCCGGCGCCATCGTGTTCCATGGCGGCAGCATCCGTGTAGACCTTCACTTCCGACAGCTTGCCCAGCGCTTGCACATACGGTGCAGCGGCTTGCAGGAATTCTGCTTCGCCGTTGGCGTACAGCGGTACGCGTTGCGCGGGAGAGATGTTCATCTCGCCGCGCAGGTTGCGGCAGGAATCCACCAGGGCCTTGAGCTGCTGGACCCATTGTTCGGCCTGCTCGTCGATCTTGGTGAGCGCCGCACGCGGGTATTCCTGCAGCGCGAGGCTTTCAGTGCCGTCACCCTTGGCGCGGCCAGCCATCGGGGCGACCTTTTGCCAGAGTTCTTCGGTGATGAACGGGATGATCGGGTGGGCCAGGCGCAGGACGGTTTCCAGCACACGCAGCAGCGTGCGGCGCGTGGCGCGCTGCTGTGCCGGCGTGCCGGTCTGGATCTGCACCTTGGCGAGTTCCAAGTACCAGTCGCAGTACTCGTCCCAGACGAACTTGTAGATGGCGTTGGCGATGTTGTCGAAGCGATAGTCGGCAAAGCCTTTCTCCACTTCGGTTTCTACGCGCTGCAGCAGCGAGACGATCCAGCGGTCGGCCTGCGAGAAGTCCAAGTAGCCTTCGGGGCCGCAATCACCGACGCATTCCTGCATGCCGCAGTCCTGGCCTTCGGTGTTCATCAGCACGAAGCGCGTGGCGTTCCAGAGCTTGTTGCAGAAGTTGCGGTAGCCCTCGCAGCGGCCCGGGTCAAAGTTGATGCTGCGGCCCAGCGTGGCGAGCGAGGCGAAAGTGAAGCGCAGCGCATCGGCGCCGAACGCCGGGATGCCTTCTGGGAATTCCTTGCGCGTGCGCTTTTCGACTTTGGGCGCATCCTTCGGGCGGCGCAGGCCGGTGGTGCGCTTGGCCAGCAGCGGCTCCAGCGCGATACCGTCGATCAGGTCGACCGGGTCCAGCGTGTTGCCCTCGGACTTGCTCATCTTCTTGCCTTCCGAATCGCGCACCAGGCCGTGCACGTAGACGGTGTGGAAGGGCACTTCGCCGGTGAAGTGCAGGGTCATCATGACCATGCGCGCCACCCAGAAGAAGATGATGTCGTAGCCCGTGACCAGTACGGTGGAGGGCAGGAAGTGCTTCAACTCGGGCGTGTCTGCCGGCCAGCCCAGCGACGAGAACGGCACCAGCGCGGACGAGAACCACGTGTCGAGCACGTCGTCGTCACGCGTCAATGCGCCGGTATAGCCCTTGGCCGCAGCTTGCGCCTTGGCTTCCTCTTCGGTGCGGCCAACGTAGACATTGCCGGCTTCGTCGTACCACGCCGGAATCTGGTGGCCCCACCACAGTTGGCGCGAGATACACCAGTCCTGGATGTTGTTCAGCCACTGGTTGTACGTGTTGACCCACTGCTCGGGCACCAGCTTGATCTTGCCGCTCTCCACCGCGTCCAGCGCCACTTCTGCGATGGAGCGGCCCGGGAAGCGCGTGCCTTCCGGCGCCGGTTTGCTCATGGCGACGAACCACTGGTCGGTCAGCATCGGCTCGATCACGACGCCGGTGCGGTCACCACGCGGCACCATCAGCGTGTGCTTCTTCACCTCGGCCAGCAGGCCTTGCGCTTCGAGGTCTTCGACCATCTTCTTGCGCGCGTCGAAGCGGTCCATGCCGGCATACGCGGCCGGTGCATCGGCGACGATCTTCGCGTCGAGCGTCAGGATCGACAGTTGCGGCAGCTTGTGGCGCTGGCCCACCGCGTAGTCGTTGAAATCGTGGCCCGGGGTCACCTTGACCACGCCGGTGCCGAACTCGCGGTCCACATACTCGTCGGCGATCACCGGGATCTGGCGATCGGTCAGCGGCAGGTGAACGAACTTGCCGATCAGGTGGGCGTAGCGCTCATCTTCCGGGTGCACCATCACGGCCGTGTCGCCGAGCATGGTTTCCGGGCGCGTGGTGGCGACCGTCAGGTGCGTCAGGCCGCGCACGGCGTCCGGCTCGGCCAGCGGATAGCGGATGTGCCACAGCGAGCCTTCTTCCTCTTCGCTCACCACTTCCAGGTCGGACACGGCGGTGCCGAGCACCGGGTCCCAGTTGACCAGACGCTTGCCGCGGTAGATCAGGCCCTGCTCATACAGGCGCACGAACACGTCGCTGACGGCGCGCGACATCTTCGGGTCCATCGTGAAGTATTCGCGCTCCCAGTCGATCGAGGCGCCCATGCGGCGGACCTGGCGCGTGATGGTCGAGCCCGATTGTTCCTTCCACTCCCACACCTTTTCGACGAACTTCTCGCGGCCCATGTCGTGGCGCGACACGCCTTGCGCATCCAACTGGCGTTCCACGACGATCTGCGTGGCGATGCCGGCGTGGTCGGTGCCCGGCACCCACAGCGTGTTGGCGCCCGACATGCGCGCGTGGCGCGTCAGGCCATCCATGATGGTCTGGTTGAACGCGTGGCCCATGTGCAGCGTGCCCGTCACGTTCGGCGGCGGGAGCTGGATACAGAAGTCCGGCTTGCCGGCTTCAAGCGTCGCACGGGACACGCCCATTGCTTCCCACGCTGCGCTCCATTTCTGCTCAATGGTGGCGGGTTCGAAACTCTTGGCGAGGGACTGGTTTTGATCGGTCATGCTGACAGGGGGCGCAAATCCGCGCAAAAAGACGTTTGGCCCAAGAAAAATGCTGGGCGAAAGCTTGGAATTATACGACTTGTGCGTGTCCGCCAAGGGCGAGGCGGCTAAGGGGGCCGGTATAATTTCTGGATTCTGCTAAGGCTTCCCCCGCATGTCTGACCTGCTCGCCAATCTGAACCCCGAACAACGCGCCGCCATCACGCTTCCCGATGAATCGGCGCTGATCCTGGCGGGGGCGGGCAGCGGCAAGACGCGCGTGCTGACCACCCGCATCGCCTGGCTGATCCAGAGCGCGCGGGTGTCGCCGTCGGGTGTGCTGGCCGTCACGTTTACGAACAAGGCGGCCAAGGAAATGACGGCCCGCCTGCAGGCCATGCTGCCGATCAACACGCGCGCCATGTGGATCGGCACGTTCCATGGCCTGTGCAACCGCTTGCTGCGTGCGCACTATCGTGATGCCGGCCTGCCGCAGACGTTCCAGATTCTGGATACGCAAGACCAGCTTTCCGCCGTCAAGCGCTTGCTCAAGTCGCTCAACATCGACGACGAGAAATTTCCGCCCAAGAACGTCCAGTACTTCATCAATGGCGCCAAGGAGCAGGGCCTGCGCGCGGGTGATCTGGAAATCGCCAACGAATACGACCGCCGCATGGCCGACCTGTACGCTGCCTATGATGCGCAGTGCCAGCGCGAAGGCGTGGTCGACTTTGCTGAATTGCTGCTGCGCTGCTATGAACTGCTGCGCTACAACGATGCGATCCGCGCGCACTACCAGCGCCGCTTCAAGCACATTCTGGTCGATGAGTTCCAGGATACGAACAAGCTGCAGTACGCTTGGCTGAAGATTCTCGCCGGCCTGGGCGAGCCCGGTGTCACACCCAATGCCATCTTTGCCGTGGGCGACGATGACCAGAGCATCTACGCGTTTCGCGGTGCCAACGTCGGCAATATGGTCGACTTCGAGCGCGAATTCCGCGTCGAGCATCGTATCAAGCTGGAGCAGAACTACCGCTCGCACGGCAACATCCTCGATACCGCCAACCATCTGATCTCGCACAACACGCGCCGCCTGGGCAAGAACCTGCGTACCGACGCCGGCCATGGCGAACTGGTGCGCGTCTATCAGGCGGCCACCGATGGCCAGGAGGCCGGCTGGATTGTCGATGAGATCCGCGACCGCATCGCTACCGGCATGTCGCGTTCGGAAATCGCCATCCTGTATCGCAGCAACGCGCAGTCACGGGTGATTGAGCACGCGTTGTTCTCGGCGGGCATTGCTTACAAGGTGTACGGTGGCCTGCGCTTCTTCGAGCGAGCGGAAATCAAGCACGCGTTGGCGTATATCCAGTTGCTGGAGAACCCGGACAACGACGCTGCATTTGGGCGCGTGGTGAACTTCCCGGCGCGTGGCGTCGGGGCGCGCTCGCTGGAGTTGCTGCAGGATGCGGCCAAGCTGTATGGCATTTCGTTGGCGGCCTCGGTGCCGTATCTGACGGGTGCGGCGGGTACCAAGCTCTCGGCGTTCGTGCGCCTGATCGAGCAGATGCGCGCCGATACACGCCAGATGACGTTGCCCGAGATTGTTCAGCACGTCATTCACGCCAGCGGCCTGATCACGCATTACCAGGGCGAGAAGGAAGGCCAGGACCGCATCGAGAACTTGCAGGAACTGGTGACCGCCGCCCAGGCGTTCGTGGCCGAAGAGGGCTACGGCGTGGATGCCATCGCCACCGCATTACCGGTGCGCCATGACGCAATGATCCGCATCGAAGGCGGCGAGACGGATACCGTCTCCGAACTCGTCACCGACGAAACGCCGGCTGAGATGACGCCGCTGGTTGCCTTCCTCACGCACGCCTCGCTGGAGGCGGGTGACAACCAGGCCCAGGCTGGCCAGGACGCCGTGCAGATGATGACCGTGCACGCCGCCAAGGGGCTGGAGTTCCATGTCGTCTTCATCACCGGGCTGGAAGAGGGTTTATTCCCGCACGAAAACAGCCAGATGGAGAAGGACGGCCTGGAGGAAGAGCGCCGCCTGATGTACGTGGCCATTACACGGGCACGTGAGCGGCTGTACCTGTCGTTCGCGCAAAGCCGTGTGCTGCACGGCCAGATCCGTTACCACATCCGTTCACGCTTCTTTGATGAGCTGCCTGAAGACACGCTGAAATGGCTCACGCCGCAGCACTCGGGCTATCAATCGACACGCCGTGCGCAAGGCGAGAGTGGCGCTTGGGGCAAGGATTGGTTCAAGCGCCCCGAGCGCGGCGACGAAGACGCCTACACCGGCACGCGCCCGACCGGCGGCATGGACACCGGCAAGAACTACGCCGATGCCAAGCGTGCGGAAGCAACCGGCTTCCGCGTTGGCCAATCGGTGTTCCACAACAAGTTCGGGGAAGGCGTCATCACGACGCTGGAAGGCGAGGGCGCCGAGGCGCGCGCCCAGATCAAGTTCAACCGCCACGGGGTGAAGACGCTGGCGCTTGGCATCGCCAAGCTGGACCCGATCAACTGAGCGTCGATCGGGTCGGCGTGAAGGTCAGGCCGTCGTGTCGGTAGTAGTCTGGCCGGCGGCTTGCGTTACGTTGAAGCAGCCGCGGTAAGTGGCGTAGAACGAGCAGTACAGCACCGCCATCACCAGGATCCGGTACGGCGTGGCGATGATTGGGGCGATGTTGTTGGCGTCGCTTGAGGCAAACGCCGCATCGATAAACAGCGGGATCGCGATCAGCAGGATCCCGACCAGTGCGCCATACAGGATGAACGCCGCGCGATTGCGCCACACGGCCATCCAACTGAAGAACAGCGCCTTGCCGACCGGAACGCCGTGCCAGGCCACCAGCAGCGGTGCAAACCAGAACAGCACCGCCACCGGGATATACAGCACCGCGCCCATCACCATCGTCAGGTAGAGTTCGCGGATGGCTTCGGTGGTGGGCGGTTTGTCGCTGAACACCGCCATGAGCGTGTCGGTATCCACCATCGTCATCAGGATGCCGCTGACGACCAGCACCAGCGCACCATAGATGCCGCCGAGCTTCAGCAGACCGCGCATCGCATCCTTGCCGTACGACCGGAAGCCAGCGACGAGCGATGCTGGGCCGACGCGCTTGCCCGCCACCGTATCGCGGCAAGCGGACATGAAGCCCACGAAGATGGCCGGATTGACCAGCAGGATGGCGAACACGCCAATGGGTGCCGCCACCAGCATTAGCAGGTTGACGGCAAACAGATAGATGAACAGCAGCAGCAAAAACCCGATCGGGTTCTTGCGGAACAGCCACGCACCCTGGCGCAGCCAGACGTAGCCTTGCTTGCCGGAGACTTCGATCAGTTGCATTGTTCGGGAATGTCCAGAGTCAGCCCAGCCGCGTGCACACGCTCGTTCAGCACGCGTTCGAAGTGGGTCGGGTCGTGCGGCTTGAGCAGTTCGGCATCACGCGGCAGGTAGAAATCCCACAAGCGTGATACCCAGAAACGATAGGCGGCGGCGCGCAGCATGTCTTGCCAGTGCCGCGTTTCGGCATCGGTGAAAGGGCGCACAGCGTGATAGGCATGCAGCATGGCACGCGCCCGCTCGGTATCCAGCACACCGGTGGCGAGATCGATGCACCAGTCGTTGACGGTCACCGCCACGTCGAACAGCCACTTGTCGACGCCGGCGAAGTAGAAATCGAAGAAACCGCCCAGGCGCTCCGGGTGTCCATCCGCTGCCGGTTCGAACAGCACGTTGTCGCGGAACAGGTCGCAATGGCAGGGGCCTTCGGGCAGCGCGGCGTAGTCGGCGCTGGCGAAGAAGCGTTGCTGGTGGGCAAGTTCGGTCTCCAGCAATGCACGCGTGCCGCCGTGCACGAAAGGCACCACGTCGGGCACCACTTCGTTCCACCAAGGCAGGCTGCGCAGGTTGGGCTGGTGGCGCGGGTAGTCACGCCCGGCCAGGTGCATGCGCGCGAGCATGTCGCCCACGATGGCGCATTCAGACACGGTTGGGGCCAGGTTTGAGCGACCGCTCAGGCGCGTCACGATGGTGGCCGGCTTGCCGTTGAGCGTGCGCAGGATCTCGCCGTCACGTCCCGGAATCGGTGCCGGCACGCTGATGCTGTGCTGCGCGAGATGCTGCATCAGATACAGGTAGAACGGCAGTTGCTCGAACGTGAGGCGCTCGAACAGCGTGACCACGAATTCGTGCGTTTGCCCGTCTTTCTCGGTGGTCAGAAAGAAATTGGAGTTTTCAATCCCGGAGGGGATGCCGCGAAATGCGCGCACGGCGCCCACATCGTATTGATCCAGCCAGAGAGCGATCTCGGCGTCGGAGACCGGGGTGAAAACAGCCATGCTTCAGAAATGGGAAACGGGTGAAAGGAGGCGGCACGGCAAATGGGTAGCGCCGCGCCGGTGCGCGCTGGGAGTCAGAACTTCAGGACGTTGACCGAGGGCACACGGTCAATGTCGCCGCGCTCACGGATGCGCGGCGAGCTGTCTTCGGGCTTGCTCAGGTTGTAGGACGTGCCCATGCCGGATTTGACATGGATGTCCGGTGCCTGGCCTTTCTGGAAGCGGTATTCCTCGACCTGCGTACCATCATTGTCGCGGTACTCGAAACTCGGCTTGACGGTTTCGTTGTGAATCGCACCGTGGGTCGGCTTGGACAGCGGCTGGTTGTTGATCGCCTTGACGTCCGGCAAGTCAAGGCCGGCGCTGTCCTGCGTCACTTCAGCGTGCACGGGCAGGGCCAGACAGAGGGCGGCACCTACTGCCAGCCCTACATGTTGCACCGAGCGGCGCATCAGGCGCGCAGCGGCGGCAAAACGGCGGGCGGCAGGCGGGTGAAACAGCGAATCCATGATGGACTCCAGCGAGTGATCGGAGACCTTACATTCTAGCAGTCCGGCCATCTCACCAGCGTCCATCCGGATGGCGCTGAATGTCACACCTGAGGTCACAGGTAGAACATCTCTTCCTTGGGCGGAATCGGCGAGGTGCCTTCGCGCTTTTCGTAGAACTCGTAGACGGCGTCGAGCGCGTCTTTCGGTTCGTCGACGATGCGCATGAGGTCCATGTCATGTTCCCCAATCAGGCCCATCGGCTGCAGGGTGAATTGGAACCAATCCAGCAGCCCCTTCCAGAAGTGGCTGCCGAACAAGACCACCGGTACGCTGCGCGATTTGCCGGTCTGCACGAGCGTCAGCACCTCGGCCAGTTCATCGAGCGTGCCGAAACCGCCCGGCATGACGATGAACGCATCCGAGTTCTTCACGAAGGTGACCTTGCGCGTGAAGAAATGGCGAAACCGCATCGAGATATCCTGATACGGATTGCCTTGCTGCTCGTGCGGCAATTCGATGTTCAGGCCCACGCTGGCCGACTTGCCCGCGTGCGCGCCCTTGTTGGCCGCTTCCATGATGCCGGGGCCGCCGCCGGAGATGACGGCGAAGCCCGCATCCGAGAACAGTCGGGCGATTTCGATGGTGCGTTTGTAGTACGGCGAATCCTCGCGCAGACGCGCGCTGCCGTAGATTGAGACGGCCGGACGGATCTCCGAGAGGTACTCCGTCGCCTCGATGAACTCTGCCATAATCGTGAACATCTGCCAGGAGGCGCGCGCTTTCTTTGCGGTAGCGCGTTCCTCGTCGGCGAGAGCCCGCAGGCTGGGGATCATCTTGCGGTCGGTGCGGCCTTGTGCAGCGTCGGATTTGGTGGAGGCAATCTCCACCGTGCGGTCCGCACCCACCGTCACGTTGACGTCCATGTCCGCTGCGGATGCACCAGCAGCCTGCTTCACGTCGCCATGAGCGGCGTCGCCATTGTTGGAAGCGCCTTCGGGCGTTCCAGTCACATTAGAGTCCATGGGAATGTCGGAAAGTCAAGAAACGCTGTTGCTCGTCGATGGCTCGAGTTATCTGTACCGTGCTTATCACGCACTGCCCGACTTGCGCAACGGAGAAGGGTTTCCTACGGGAGCCATCTACGGCATCGTGAACATGCTGCGCAAACTGCGCAGCGACTACCCTGCCAAGTATAGCGCCTGCATTTTCGACGCTAAAGGCAAGACCTTTCGCGACGACCTGTATCCCGCCTATAAAGAGCATCGCGCGCCCATGCCGGACGACCTGCGTGCGCAGATCGAACCCATCCACGAAGCCGTGCGCGCGCTGGGCTGGCCCATCCTGGTGGTTGAGGGCGTAGAGGCTGACGACGTGATCGGCACCCTGGCCGAACGGGCGACACGGGAAGGCGTTCGAACCATCGTCTCCACCGGCGACAAGGATCTTGCGCAACTGGTGAACGATCACGTCACGCTGGTCAACACGATGACCAACGAGACGCTCGATCCGCCGGGCGTGCAAGCGAAATTTGGCGTGCCGCCTGAGCGTATCGTCGACTATCTCTCGCTGATTGGCGACACGGTCGACAACGTGCCGGGCGTGCCGAAGGTGGGCCCCAAAACGGCGGTGAAGTGGCTGACTGAATTCGGCACGCTCGACAACGTCATGGCCCGCGCGGGCGAGATCAAGGGCGTGGTGGGCGAGAACCTGCGCAACACGCTCGAATGGTTGCCCAAGGGCCGCGAACTGCTGACGGTGAAACTCGATTGCGATCTGTCCAAAGAGGTGCCGAACTTCGACGCGCTGCTTGACGGCGGTGAAGACAAGAGTGCGCTGGTGGACTTCTTCTCGCGCTACGGCTTCAAGACTTGGCTGCGCGAGGCTTCCGGCGAGGCACTGCCTGATACGCGCAGCGTCGGTGCTGCCCGCAAAGCAGCCACGCCCACCAAGAACTACGCTGGCGAGGCGATTGCGCAGCAACAAGCCCAGGCCAGCTTGTTCGACGTCGAGGCGGCGCCCCAAGACGTGAAGTACGAGACCGTCACTACTGAGGCGCAACTCGAATCGTGGATGCAGCTGCTGGATGAGGCGGACCTGGTTTGCATCGACACCGAAACAACGTCGCTCGATCCGATGCTGGCGCAACTGGTGGGGATCTCGTTGTCGGTCACGCCGGGCCAGGCGTGCTACATCCCGGTTGCGCATCGTGGTCCGGATGTGGCGGGGCTGGATGCCGCCGCCCAGCTTTCGCGCGAGTTCGTGCTCGCGCGCATGAAGATTTGGCTGGAGGACGACGCGTCCAAGAAAGTCGGCCAGCATCTGAAGTACGACGCACACGTGTTTGCCAACCACGGCATTGCGCTGCGAGGCATCCAGCACGACACGATGCTGCAGTCGTACGTGCTTGAGTCCCACCGCAATCACGGCATGGATGCGCTGGCAGATCGCGTGCTGCAACTGAAGACCATCACCTACGAAGAGGTGTGTGGCAAGGGAGCCTCGCAGATCGGCTTTGACGAAGTGCCGCTCGACCGCGCGACCGAATACGCCGCCGAGGACGCCGACATTACGCTGCGCCTGCACCGCGCGTTGTTCCCGAAGGTGGCGGCCGACGACAAGCTGGACTACATCTACGAGCAGATCGAAATGCCGACCTCCATCGTGCTGCAAAAGATGGAGCGCAACGGCGTGCTGATCGACGGCGAGCGCCTCGCCAGGCAGAGCACCGAAATCGGCCAGCGTTTGCTGGAGCTTGAGACGGAGGCGCACGCGCTGGCGGGCCAACCGTTCAACCTGAGCTCTCCCAAGCAGATCGGCGAGATTTTCTTCAACCAGATGAAGTTGCCGATCATCAAGAAGACCGCCAGCGGCGCGCCCTCGACCGATGAAGAGGTGCTGCAGAAGCTGGCCGAGGACTACCCGCTGCCGAAGCTGCTGCTCGATTACCGGGGCCTGGCCAAGCTCAAATCCACCTACACCGACAAGCTGCCGAAGATGGTGAACCCGAACACCGGCCGGGTTCACACCACGTACGGCCAAGCCACGGCGGTCACGGGGCGTCTGGCTTCAACCGATCCGAACCTGCAGAACATTCCGGTGCGCACGGAGGAGGGGCGCCGCATTCGCGAAGCGTTCATCGCGCCGGAAGGCAGCGTGATCGTCTCGGCCGACTACTCGCAGATCGAGTTGCGCATCATGGCGCATCTGTCGCAGGACGAGGGTTTGGTGCGCGCGTTCCAGGAAGGGCAGGACGTGCACCGCGCCACGGCTGCCGAGGTGTTCAGCGTGACGCCGTTGGAGGTGACCGCTGACCAGCGTCGCGTGGCCAAGGTCATCAACTTTGGCCTCATCTACGGCATGAGCGCGTTCGGGCTGGCCAGCAACCTGGGCATCGGCCGTGATGCCGCCAAGCTCTACATCGACCGCTACTTCGCCCGCTACCCCGGCGCGGCGCGCTACATGGACGAGACGCGCCAAACCGCGCGCGAACGCGGCTACGTGGAAACCGTCTTCGGCCGCCGCCTGTGGTTGCCGGACATCAATGGTGGCAATGGCCCGCGCCGCCAAGCTGCGGAACGCGCCGCCATCAACGCGCCCATGCAGGGGACGGCGGCAGACCTCATCAAGCTGTCCATGCTGGCCGTGCAAGGCTGGCTGGAAGCCGAGGCCATGCGCTCGCGCCTGGTCATGCAAGTGCACGATGAACTGGTGCTTGAGGTGCCGCAGGCCGAACTGGCCGTGGTGCGCGAGCGCCTGCCTGAACTGATGTGCGGCGTTGCGTCGCTGCGCGTGCCGCTGGTGGCCGAGGTGGGGATGGGCGCCAACTGGGAAGAAGCGCACTGATGCCCTGACCGCCTGAGCGCGCCATCTGGCGTGGCGCGGCTTTCCTTGCCAAGGCAGGCTGCGGATGGCCGTAGCATGCGCATTTAATGATCTGTCATATCTGCCTGCCCGGGGTTGCGGCGGGTTTTGCAATGCAGCAGACTGCATCTGAACGATGATGTGATCGCAAAGATTCAAAGGCTTCAGGAGAACGATATGGCAGGGCAGACGGATGGCGCAGGCGGACCGCGCATCGTAGTGGTCGGTGGCGGTGCTGGCGGATTGGAACTGGCAACGCGCCTGGGCGACAAGCTTGGCAAGCGCGGTGGTGCGCAAGTCGTGCTGGTGGATCGCAACCCGACCCATATCTGGAAGCCGCTGCTGCATGAAGTCGCTGCTGGCAGCATGGACCCGAACACCCACCAGCTCGAATACGCCGCGCAGGCACGCTGGCACGGCTTCGAGTTTCAGCAGGGCGAACTGAAGGGGCTCGACCGCACGGCCAAGACCATCACCGTTTCCGGCTTTGTCGATGCCGACGGCACTGAGGTGCTGCCAGAGCGCGCCATTGCCTACGACGTACTCGTGCTGTCCATCGGCAGCGTGACGCACTTCTTTGGTGTGCCGGGCACGGCCGAGTACGCCATCGCGCTTGATACCGCATGGCAGGCTGAACGCTTTCGCCGCAAGCTCATTTCCGCGTGCATGCGCGCACAGAACCGCGTGGGCGATGCCCGGCCGCAGGTGGATATCGCCATCGTCGGTGCGGGGGCAACGGGCGTTGAGCTGTCGGCTGAGCTGCGCAACACGGCGCACGTGCTGGCCGCCTACGGCTTGCACAAGATGGACCCGCGCCACGACATCCGCATCCACCTGATCGAGGGCGGGCCGCGTATTCTGCCGGTGCTCAAGGAGCGCATTTCCGCCGCGACCACCGGACTGCTGCGCAAGCTCGACGTCGACGTCATCACCAGCGAGCGCGTGACCGAGGTGACGGCCAATGCGGTCAACACCGCGAGCGGCAAGTCTATTCCGGCCGATCTGACCGTGTGGGCGGCGGGCATCCGCGCGCCGTCGGTGCTGGGTGACCTTGGATTGCCGGTTAACAAGCTGGGGCAGGTGGTCGTGTCGCGCACGCTGCAAGTGGAAGGCGAAGATTCGATCTACGCCTTTGGTGATTGCGCAAGCTGCCCGTGGCCCGAGGCGTCGACGAGCGTGCCGCCGCGTGCGCAGGCTGCGCACCAGCAGGCAACGTACCTGTTCAACGCGCTGCGCGGCCGCCAGGACGGCAAGCCGGTCGGGCCGTTTGCGTTCAAGGACCTTGGCTCGCTGGTGTCGCTCGGCCACTTCAGTGCGGTCGGCAGCCTGATGGGCGGGCTGATCGGCGGCTCGATGTTCATCGAAGGCCTGATGGCGCGGCTGATGTACACGTCGCTGTACCGCATGCACGTGCTGGCGCTGCACGGCTGGGTGCGCATGGTGCTCGATACGGTCACCCACTGGCTGCGCAGCAAGACCAATCCGCGCGTCAAGCTGCACTGATCACTGCGCTCGGCGCCGATGGGTTTGCTTCGGTAGACTAGCCGCTTCGTTCACCGTCACCGCCTTCGGGCGCTAGGAGAGTGCGATGCAGCTGGATGCAGAAGTGGAAAGTCTGGTGCCGGGCCGCAACTTTGACCGCCGCGGCTTCATGAAGACGGCGCTGGGTTCGGCGTTTGCGGCGGCGGTGCTGCCCGTGTCGGCGCAGGCCATCAAGACGGACTTCAACGGTCTGACGGCGGGCGAGGTGACCGTGCCCGTCGGCGATTTCAAGATGCCGGCGTATTGTGCGCGACCCGGTGCCCAGCCCGAGGGCAAGACCAAGCTCCCGGTGGTGATCGTCGTCAGCGAGATCTTCGGCGTGCATGAGTACATCGCCGACATCTGCCGGCGGTTTGCCAAGCTCGGCTATCTGGCCATTGCCCCCGAGCTGTTCATACGCCAGGGCGATCCGCAGTCGATTGCGACGATCAGCGAGCTGCAGGAGAAGATCATCTCCAAGGTGCCCGACGCGCAGGTCAGTGGTGATCTGGATGCAACGGTTGCTTGGGTCAAACAGAACGGCGGCGATCCGGCGCGCATTGGCATCACCGGGTTCTGCTGGGGCGGGCGCCAAACCTGGCTGTTTGCCGAACACAGCGCCGACATCCGCGCCGCAGTGGTGTGGTACGGCCAGCCGAGAGGCAATCCGACATCGCTGCAGCCGGTGTTCCCGATCGAAAAGGTGGACGAACTCAAGGCACCCGTACTGGGCATGTACGGTGCCAAGGACACGGGTATCACGCAGGATTCGGTCAACGCCCTGAAGACAGCGTTGGAGACATCCAAGAACCCCAAGGCGCATGCGTCGCGCATCATCGTCTATCCGAATTCGGGACACGCATTTCATGCCGACTACCGGCCCAGCTATGTGAAGGCCGATGCGGAAGACGGCTGGAAGAAGTGCATTGCCTGGTTCAAGGACCACGGCGTCGAGTAAGCCGTCGAGTCAGCGCTTCGTCCTTCCAGCAAGAAAGGCCCCATGTGGGCCTTCTCTCTTTTTTGGGCTGTGCTGGCAAAGGTTCACAAAGGGGCATACAATGCGCCTCTTCTTGCAACTCTGTTGCGTTTGTTGGCGCGGATAGCGTCACCTGCTGCGCCACCCCCGGCATGACCCTCGATACCACCCTGTTAGGCATTCTTCTGGCGACTGCGCTGTCCGGCATTGGCAGCATGGCGGGCGCTGCTGTGCTGTCGCTCACCGTGCTGTCGCGGGTGGTCGACCGCATGGTCAGTTTCTCCGTCGGGGTGCTGCTGGCGACGTCGCTGCTGCATTCGCTGCCCGAGGCCTTTGAGGCGCACAACGGCATCGAGCCGAATACGCATGCACTGTTCGCCACGCTGCTGGCCGGGCTGCTGGGCTTCTTCCTGCTGGAAAAAGTCTCGCTGCTGCGTCACTCGCATCATCACGAGGGTGACGGGCATGGCCATCACCACGGGCATGATCGCCAGGAAGCCGGCCGCAGCGGCATGATGATCCTGGTGGGCGACGGCCTGCACAACTTCTCCGATGGCATTGTCATTGCCGCCGCGTTCCTGGCCGACACCAAAGTGGGTATCGTCACCGCACTGGCGATTGCCGCGCACGAAATTCCGCAGGAGATCGGTGACTTCATGGTGCTGCTCAACGCCGGTTTCTCGAAGACGCGCGCCTTTGTCTACAACCTGATCTGCAGCGTCTGTGCGCTAGTGGGAGCGGTGCTCGGCTACTACCTGCTGGATCGCCTGACCTCGTGGATTCCGTACGTGCTGGTGGTGGCCTCGAGCAGCTTCATCTACATCGCCGTCTGCGATCTGATGCCGCAAATGAAGCGCCGGCCGCGCAAGCAGGAATCGGCGATCCAGGTTGCGCTGATCGCAGCGGGTGTCGCGATGATTTTCTTGCTGACCAATGGCCTGCACGGCCATGCGCACTGAGGCATCGCTTTCGTCCAACAAAAAAGCCCGGTTGATGCCGGGCTTTTTGCTGTGTGCGAGAGGTGCCGATTATGGGTTCGGCCCTGTTGCCACCGGACGTGCCGGATCGCTGCACCATTCGCTCCACGAGCCGGCGTAGAGGGCGGCGCCGGTCAGACCGGCAATCTCCATGGCCAGCGCGTTATGGCAGGCAGTTACGCCCGAGCCGCATTGCAGCATCGTATCAGCGGGCTTGGCGCCGGCCAGTACGGCAGCAAAGTCGGCACGCAACTGTTCAGCCGGCTTGAAGGTGCCATCGGCTTGCAGGTTGTCGCGGAAGAAGCGGTTGCGCGCGCCGGGGATGTGGCCGCCGACCGGGTCCAGCGTTTCGTTCTCGCCGCGATAGCGGTCGGGGGCGCGGGCGTCGATGACGGGCTTGTCGGCATGCCCAAGGTACTTCTGCACGATGTCGGCATTGACCAACGCCACGAGCGACGGCTTGCGCGTCAGGTTGCCGGGCGTGGCGTTGAGTTGCGGCTCATCGGGCACGATCTTGTCGACGGGGTAGTGCGCGGCTTCCCACGCTTGCAGGCCGCCATCCAGCACGGCCACATCGGCGTGGCCGACCCAGCGCAGCAGCCACCAAAGGCGCGCGGCGTACATGCTGCCCTGCCGGTCGTAGGCGACAACCTGTGTGTCGTCGTTCACGCCCAGTGCCCGCAGGCGTGCAACCAGCGCATCAGCGTCGGGCAGCGGGTGGCGGCCGTTGGTGCCGGTCTTCGGGCCGGACAGTTCGTTGTCCAGGTGCAGGTAGAACGCACCGGGAATATGGCTGGCGTGGTACGCATCGCGCCCGGCCGCCGGGTTGGCGAGGTCAAAGCTGCAATCGACGATGACCAGGCTGTCCGGCGCGCTTTGCTGTAGCGCGGCCAGTTGCGGCGCGGTCATCAGGGTGGCGTAGCGAGCGCGTTCGCTCATATCAGCAATCTCCAGGGGGCGACTAGCAATCAAACTTCCGGATGAACCTCGGCTTCCGGCCCGGACACGGCGGTCTGCGGGGTGGGATGCTCGGCGCCCGACTGGCGGGCGCGCATGACCGTGGTGACAATGCCACTGCCGATGATGAGGGCCATGCCCAGCCACGACAGCGCGTTCAGGTGATCATTCCACAGCAACATACCCCAACCGCTCGCAAAGACGATGCCGGTGTATTGCAGGTTCGCAGTCAATAGCGTGTTGCCGCGCTTATAGGCGCGTGTCATCGATGTCTGGCCGAGGGTGGCCAAAAGGCCCACCGCCAGCAGCAGACCGGCACCCGACCACGTGTGCGGTTGCGCGCCCCCGATGAGCATCCATACGCCACCGGCAATGGCGCTCAACAGCGAGAAATAGAACACGATGCGCGCTTCGTTCTCACCCAGGTCACCGAGTTGGCGCACCTCTACATACGCCAGCGCCGTAAACACCCCAGAGACGAGACCGATCATGCCGCCGGCCAGCGCAAGCTGCGACCCGCCCATGTTCGGTTGCAGCAGGCAGACCACCCCCACGAATGACATGACGATGGCCACTACCATGCGCCGATCTGCCCCACCTGGTTTACCTGCCAACGCCGCACCCGCGCCGATGATGAGCGCAATCCACACCGGCGACATGTAATTCAGCGTCATGGCGGTGGCCAGCGGCAGCAGGCTGATGGAGGTGAACCACAGCAGCAGCGAGGTCACCCCAAACACGCTGCGCTTGATATGCGACAGGAAATACGGCGTGCGCACGCCTTGCCCTGAGCGTTGCAGGATCGCGCCCATCAGCACGACGCCGATGATGCTGCGGTAGAAGACGATCTCGCCCGTGCTGTAGTGCGCCGAGGCGAGCTTCACGCACACGCCCATCGCCGAGAAGGCGAATGCCGCAAGAATCATCCACAACGATTGGCGGGCGGAGTTGTCGGCCGTTTGGGCAGCCGTGTGGTGGACTTCGGTGGTGGTATCGGCAGACATGGCGAGGGAGTGCTGCGAACAACGGGGCGAAAAAAACGGTGCAGACCACGCGGGCTGCACCGTTCGTATTGTGACGCGGAAGGCGGCGGATGCCTACGGTCGGCCAGCCGTTAGTAGCGCATCACGCGCCGATACCACTCGTGGAAGTGCTGCATGCCGTCTTCCATGGGCGACTGATACGGACCGACTTCGCTCACGCCGCGCTTCATCAGCGCTGCGCGGCCGGCGTCCATGCGCTCGGCAATCTCGTCGTCCTCGATGCAGGTTTCCATGTAGGCGGCACGCTCGGCTTCGACGAATTCGCGCTCGAACAGGACGATCTCTTCCGGGTAATAGAACTCGACCACGTTGCGTGTCTTGTTCGGGCCCATCGGATGCAGCGTCGAGACCACCAGCACGTTCGGGTACCACTCGACCATCACGTTCGGGTAGTACGTCAGCCACACCGCGCCGTACTTGGGCATCTCGCCGTTGTTGAAGCGCAGCACGGCGTCATGCCACTTCTGGTACGTGGGCGTGCCCGGTTTGCGCAAACCGGCGTGGAGACCGACCGTCTGCACGCTGTGCCACTCGCCGAACTCCCACTCCAGATCGTCACACGAGACGAACTGGCCGAGGCCCGGATGGAAGGGCACGACGTGGTAGTCCTCGAGGTATACCTCGATGAAGGTCTTCCAGTTGTAGTTGCACTCGTGCACCTCAACGTGGTCGAGCATGTAGCCCGAGAAGTCGAGATCGCGCGCCACGCCCAGGCGGGCGAGGTCTTCGCGCACGTCGCGCTTGCCCTCGAACAGCAGCCCGTTCCAGTTCTGCAGCGGCGAGCGCGACAGGTGCACGCACGGTTGCTGCTCGAAGTGCGGCGCGCCCAGCAGGTCGCCTTTCAGGTCATACGTCCAGCGGTGCAGCGGGCACACGATGTTCTGGGCATTGCCGCGCCCATTGAGCATGATTGCCTGGCGATGCCGGCACACGTTGGAGAGCAGTTCGACGCCGTTCGGATTGCGTACCAGCACACGGCCTTCGGCCTCGGCGGCAAGCGTGTGATAGTCGCCAACTTCCGGGACCATCAACTCATGGCCGACGTAACCGGGACCATGCTTGAACAGACGTTCGATTTCAGTTTGATACAGCGCCTTGTCAAAGTAGGCAGAGACGGGCAGCTGGGTTTCAGACGGCACCAAATTCAGTGCGGCGCTGAGATTGGACATTATCCCCACTCCCAATAACGGTGAAAGTAGTGAACAACCCAACCATCGAAAAATTCGATGAAAAATTCGATTTGGGAAAGGACGCCATCGGCGGGTCGCCGGGGTCTGTTGAAATAGGAAACGAGCGCTGTCGGCCCCCGCTTGGGCCAACGACCATACGTTTGATGGGCCAACAGACCCAAACCACCATACGGAACGGCATGTGCCGGCCCGGCCTTTGGAGGAAGGGGGCGATTGTACCCCAGGGGATTTGATAAGTCCCTGATTTTCGACATCTTTCGGCTGTTGGTCAGACGGTTGTCAGCCAGGTGAGCACGCTACGCTTGGCCACCAGTCACTGTTCGGCGCCTTGCGCGATGTGCGCAGAACGCACGTGGAATTGCCGTAAAATGCCAGATTGTCCTTTTCTGATTCGCAACTGGCATGCCCCGTGCCCCAAGCGTTGCCTCGAGCGACGCGTCCGCCTCCCCATCCGCCACGCCGGCTTCCTATGAAGCGGCCATGGCCGAACTCGAAACCCTTGTTGCCAGCATGGAATCGGGCGAACTGCCGCTGGAGGCCTCGCTTGCGGCGTATCGCCGCGGGGCCGAGCTGGTCAAGTATTGCCAGCAGGTGCTGGAGCGCGTCGAGCAGCAGGTTCGTGTGCTCGACGGCGATGCCCTGAAGCCGCTGGCTGACGACAGCAACACGAACGAACAGGGCGGCGCATGAGCGCGCAGGTCCAATCCGAATTCGCCCAATGGATGACGTCCGTGGTCGCACGGACGGAAACCGCGCTGGAGCGCGCTTTGCCGGCCGAGACCGTGGTGCCGCAACGCCTGCACGCCGCCATGCGCTACGCCACGCTGGGGGCCGGCAAGCGCGTGCGCCCGCTGCTGGCGCATGCTGCCGGTGCGCTGGGTGAGGCATCGCCCGAAGCACTCGATGGCGTGAGCTGTGCGGTGGAGATGATCCACGCCTATTCGCTGGTCCACGATGACATGCCTTGCATGGACGACGACGACCTGCGCCGCGGCCGCCCAACCGTGCATCGCGCCTATGATGAAGCGACGGCGTTGCTGGTGGGGGATGCGCTGCAGACCCAGGCCTTTGTCGTGCTGGCCGAACTGGGTGCAGTGAACCCGGCGACCCGCGCGGTACTGGTGGGCGAGCTGGCGCGTGCCTCCGGTTCGCTGGGCATGGCGGGCGGCCAGGCAATCGATCTGCAGAGCGTCGGCATTGCGCTTTCACAGGAAGCACTGGAGGCGATGCACCGCATGAAGACCGGCGCACTGCTGCGCGCGAGCCTGCGCATGGGTGCGCTGTGTGCTGGCGTGAATGCCGCTGCGCTGGAACAGGTGGATGCCTACGCGGGTGCAGTCGGCCTGGCGTTCCAGGTGGTCGACGACATCCTCGACGTGACGGCCGATACCGCCACGCTGGGCAAGACCGCCGGCAAGGACGAGGCCAATGACAAGCCGACCTATGTGTCCATCCTTGGGTTGGACAAGGCTCGGGCGCTGGCCGATGCGCTGCATGCCGCTGCGGGTGCGGCGGTTGCACAGCTCGCCCGTGAATTGGGCGAAGCCCGCACCGTCCGATTGGCCGAGATGGCCGACCTGATCGTGCGGCGTGGCCACTGAACAACATTGCAGAGACGGTAGACGTCTTTGCCCAAAAACGTTTGAGCGCCTGAGCGGCGGCCCCACATGACGTACGAACTTCTCAACACCATCGACGATCCGGCCGACTTGCGCCGACTGGACCGCCGCCAGCTCGGCCCCCTGGCCAGCGAGCTGCGAGCCTTTGTGCTCGATTCCGTCTCGCAGACGGGCGGCCACCTGTCGTCGAACCTGGGCACGGTCGAGCTGACCATCGCGCTGCACTACGTCTTCAACACGCCGGAAGACCGCATCGTGTGGGATGTCGGCCACCAGAGCTATCCGCACAAGATCCTCACCGGCCGCCGTGAGCAGATGGGGTCGCTGCGCCAGCTGGATGGCATTTCTGGCTTCCCGCGCCGCAGCGAGAGCCCGTACGACACGTTCGGCACGGCGCACTCGTCCACGTCGATCTCCGCTGCGCTGGGTATGGCCCTGGGCGCCAAGACCAACGGTGAGAACCGCGTCGCCATTGCCGTGATCGGCGATGGTGCGATGACGGCTGGCATGGCCTTCGAGGCCATGAACAACGCCGGCATCTACAAGAATCTGCCGTTGGTCGTGGTGCTCAACGACAACGACATGTCGATCTCGCCGCCAGTGGGGGCGCTCAACCGCTACCTTGCGCGCCTCATGAGCGGCCAGTTCTACGCGGCCACCAAGAAGGGTGTGGAGAAGCTGCTGTCGGTGGCGCCGCCGGTGCTCGAGTTCGCCAAGCGTTTCGAGGAACACACCAAGGGCATGTTTGTGCCGGCTACGATGTTCGAGGAGTTCGGCTTCAACTACATCGGCCCGATCGACGGGCACGATCTCGAGTCGCTCGTGCCGACGCTGCAGAACATCCGCAAGCGCGCGCTGGAAGGCGGCGGACCGCAGTTCCTGCACGTGGTCACCAAGAAGGGCCAGGGCTACAAGCTGGCGGAGGCCGACCCGATCCTCTATCACGGCCCGGGCAAGTTCAACCCGCAAGAGGGCATCAAGCCCGCCACGCGGCCGGCCAAGTTGACGTACACGCAGGTGTTCGGCAACTGGCTGTGCGACATGGCTGCCGCTGACAAGCGCCTGGTCGGCATCACGCCCGCCATGCGTGAGGGCTCCGGCATGGTGGAGTTTGAGCGACGCTTTCCTGATCGCTACTACGACGTGGGCATTGCCGAGCAGCATGCCGTGACGTTTGCCGGTGGCCTCGCGTGCGAGGGCCTGAAGCCTGTCGTCGCCATCTATTCGACGTTCCTGCAGCGCGGCTATGACCAGTTGATCCATGACGTGGCGCTGCAGAATCTGCCGGTCGTGTTTGCGCTGGATCGCGCCGGCCTGGTCGGCGCGGATGGCGCCACGCATGCCGGTGCCTACGACATCGCCTTCCTGCGTTGCATCCCCAACATGATGGTGATGACGCCGGCGGACGAGAACGAATGTCGCCAACTGCTGAGCACAGCGTTTGCGCAGGATTGCCCGACGGCGGTGCGCTATCCGCGCGGTGCAGGTAGGGGTGTCGCAGTGCAGCCGACGCTCGAACCGCTGCCGCTGGGCAAGGCCGAGGTGCGCCGTGCATCGACGGCCCCCGCAGGGCAGCGCGTCGCGATCCTGGCATTCGGCTCGATGGTCGCGCCGGCTTCGGCGGCGGCCGAGCGCCTGGATGCAAGCATCGTCAACATGCGCTTCGTCAAACCGCTCGATGTGGCCTGCGTGCTGGACATGGCACGTACGCATGATTACGTCGTCACGGTGGAAGAGGGCTGCGTGATGGGCGGTGCCGGCAGCGCCTGCGTGGAAGCCCTGGCCGCCGCCGGTGTCGCAACGCCCGTGCTGCAACTGGGCCTGCCCGACCGCTTTGTCGATCATGGAGACCACGCCGCGCTGCTGGCGCAATGTGGGTTGGATGCCAACGGCATCCTCGCTTCCATCCGCGAGCGCTTTGACGTGCAGCCGCGCGCAGCGGCGCCGCGTGTCGCCTGAGTCACCTTGCGCGATAGGCAGATTCAATCACCCGCATAGCGCTTGCGGGTTTGAGTAGTTGACTGCAGAGGTAGGAAATTTCCCTTACACTCCGCCAGTCCAATTTGTAAATTGTGTGCGCAGTCGCGGGATGGGTTGATCAGATCACTTGAGGAGTGGTCACTATCAGCCAGGTTCCGCGGTTTCACACTCGTTGCGTACCGGCCGACTGCGATGGCCGGGCGACCGTAAAGGAAACCGATCATGAACGATATGAACCCAGCCTTCGTGATGCCGGATGTGCAGTCCAGCCACGACACCCGCCAGATCCCGATTCAACGCGTGGGCGTGCGTGGCGTGCGTTACCCGATGTCGCTGCAGACCCCGTCGGGCGTGCAGAACACTGTCGGTACGTACAACCTGGATGTGCACCTGCCCGCTGACCAGAAGGGCACGCACATGTCGCGCTTCGTCGCGCTGCTCGAAGAAGAGCGCGAGCCGCTCAACCTGGCCCAATTCCAGCTGCTGCTGGAAAAGATGCTGGAGAAGCTCGAAGCCGACGCTGGCCGCATCGAAGTTCACTTCCCATATTTCGTCAGCAAAACGGCCCCGGTGTCGGGCGTGCAGTCGCTGATGGACTATGAAGTGACGATGATTGGCGAAGTGCGTGACGGCCACACCAAGGTGCGCGTCAAGGCGCTGGTGCCGGTGACGAGCCTGTGCCCGTGCTCGAAGAAGATCTCGCAGTACGGCGCGCACAACCAGCGCTCGCACATCACGATCGACGCCGAGCTGGCGGCCGATACGCCGGTCGAATCGCTGATCCGCATGGCCGAAGAAGAGGCGTCGTGCGAGCTGTGGGGCCTGCTCAAGCGCCCGGACGAGAAGTTCGTGACCGAGCGTGCGTACGAAAACCCGAAGTTCGTGGAAGACCTCGTGCGTGACATCGCGATGCGCCTGAATTTGGACGACCGCATCGTCGCCTACACGCTGGAAGCCGAGAACTTCGAGTCGATCCACAATCACAGCGCCTATGCGCTGATCGAGCGCGACAAGCGTCTCGACAAGTAATCGACGTCGCAGTAACGAAAAAGCCGCTCAACCGAGCGGCTTTTTTCATGCTTGCCGGATGCGGATGTCTTCGAGATCCCAGCGTGGTGTGACGCCGTAGCCGTAGCCGTCCTGCACTTGCGTGGGATCAGCTTGGAGCCGCATCGCGCCGGCAAAGGCGATCATCGCGCCGTTGTCGGTGCAGAACTGCAGGTCAGGGTAATAGACGCGTAAGCCGCGCTTCTTGCCCTCGGCGTTCAGGCCGTCGCGCAACTGGCGATTGGCGCCCACGCCGCCAGCCACGACGATGCGCTTGAGACCATGCTCGCGGGCAGCGCGCAGGGTCTTCTTGACGAGCACTTCGACGATGGCGTCGACAAACGCGCGGGCCAGGTCGGCACGCGGTTGGTGACACGTTTCGCTGTCGGTCAGGTTGAGCTTGCGTACCTGCGTGAGCACCGCCGTCTTCAGGCCGGCAAACGAGAAATCGAAATTGCCTGAATGCAGCATCGGTCGGGGCAGATCGAACACACCCGGGTTGCCGAATTCGGCGAGGCGCGAGACGGCTGGGCCGCCGGGGTAGCCGAGGCCGAGGAGCTTGGCGGTCTTATCGAAGGCCTCGCCGGCAGCATCGTCCAGCGTCTCGCCGAGCAACGTGTACTGGCCGACGGCATCCACGCGCATCAGCTGCGTGTGGCCGCCAGAGACGAGCAGCGCCAGGAACGGAAACTCGGGCCGATCCGCCTCAAGTAAAGGCGAGAGCAAATGCCCCTCCAAGTGGTGCACACCCACCAGCGGCTTGCCCAGCGCAAACGCCAGCGCATTGGCCACCGAGGCGCCGACCAGCAGCGCACCGGCCAACCCTGGGCCTTTCGTATAGGCGATGGCGTCGATGTCCGCGCGTGTAGCGCCAGCCTTGCCGAGCACTTCTTCCAGCAGCGGGATCACGCGGCGGATGTGGTCGCGCGAGGCCAGTTCGGGCACCACACCGCCGTATTCGCGGTGCATGGCGATCTGCGAATACAGCGCATGCGCGCGCAGGCCGGCATCGGTGTCGTACAGGGCGACGCCGGTTTCGTCACAGGAAGATTCGATGCCGAGGACCAGCATGGCGTGTGAAGGAAGAAATCCGTAGGAAGGCGCCGAAGATAGCACAAGCTAAAATGCACGGTTTTCCAGCATAGACAGAGGCGGCGCGACGATCATGATGCGGTGCGATGTAGCAGTGATTGGCGCAGGCGCGGCCGGGATGATGTGTGCGGCCGTGGCCGGGCAGCGCGGCGCGCGCGTGGTGCTCATCGACCACGCGACGAAGCTGGCCGAGAAGATCCGTATCTCGGGCGGCGGGCGCTGCAATTTCACCAATATCAACGCGGGGCCGGCCAACTACCTGTCGAACAATCCGCATTTCTGCCGCTCGGCGCTGGCACGGTACACGGTGCAGGATTTCGTCAGCCTCGTCTCCAGCTATCGCATCCCCTATCACGAGAAGCACAAGGGCCAGCTCTTCTGCGACGACAGCGCGGAAGACATCATCCGCATGCTCGAAGCGGAGTGCGAGAAGGGCAATGTCATCTGGCGCACGGGCTGCTCGATCGCCGAAGTGGGCAAGGACGGCGATGCCTATCGCCTGTCGACCAGCGCGGGCGAGATCGTTGCGAGCAAGCTGGTGATCGCCACGGGCGGCTTGTCCATCCCCAAGATCGGCGCGACGGATTTCGGCTATCGCATTGCGCGGCAGTTCGGGCTGAAGATCGTCGAGACGCATCCGGCACTGGTGCCGCTCACCTTCAACGCCGAGCATTGGGCACCGTTCTCTGCGCTCTCCGGCGTGTCGATGGAGGTGGATGTGACGGTCGCGCAGCCTGCAGCCGCCGGCAAGGGTGGGAGGAGGGGCGCTGCCACGACGTTCCGCGAAGACTTGCTGCTCACGCACCGTGGCTTGTCTGGCCCGGCAGTGCTGCAAATCTCAAGCTTCTGGAACTCTGGCCAACCGCTTGCCATCGATCTGCTGCCGGAAGTCGATGCCGCCCAGTGGCTGTGCGACGAAAAAACCGGCTCGCGCAAGCAGCTCGGGACGGTGCTGGCGCAGCGCCTGCCGGAGCGCGTCGCGCAGGCTTGGTGCGCCACGCATGGCGCTAACCCGCACGCGCAAATTGCCGACTTGCCCGACAAGCTGCTGCGTACGCTTGGCGGCGCGCTTAACCGCTGGGAGCTGACGCCATCCGGCAGTGAGGGCTACCGCAAGGCCGAAGTCACACGTGGCGGCGTCGATACGCGTGCATTGTCGTCCGCCACGATGGAGGCGCAATCCGCCCCCGGCCTGTACTTCATCGGTGAGGTGGTCGATGTGACGGGCTGGCTTGGCGGCTATAACTTCCAGTGGGCCTGGGCCTCCGCTGTTGCGGCAGGGGAGGCCGCCTCCGCCCGCTGACCCCACCGATCGGTCCTAGAACTGTCGTGGTTCTGTGCTACGATCAGTGATCCACTTTTCTCAGTTTGCAACCCGCTGGGCCGCTGCCCAAGCGGGTTTTGCCGTTTATCGGAGTTTTTGAATGTCCCTGAAGGCACAGATCACGGAAGACATGAAGGCCGCCATGCGCGCCAAGGAAATGGATCGTCTGGGCACGATCCGCCTGCTGCAGGCCGCCATCAAGCAGCGCGAGGTGGATGAGCGCATCGAGTTGGATGACGCCGCCGTGCTGGCCGTGGTCGACAAGATGATCAAGCAGCGCAAGGACTCCATCACCGCGTTCCAGCAAGCCAGCCGCGAAGATCTGGCTGCCAAGGAAGCGGCTGAGATTGTCGTGTTGCAGGTCTACATGCCCGCGCAACTATCGGAAGCCGAAGTCGACGCCGCTGTGCGCGACGCCGTGGCCAAGGCTGGTGCCGCTGGCCCGCAGGACATGGGCAAGGTCATGGGCATCCTCAAGCCGGCGCTGGCTGGCCGTGCCGACATGACGCAAGTCTCGGCCCGCGTAAAGGCCGCCCTGACCGGCGCCTGATTCCCTTCACACTCGCAACACCCAAGGGGCGCATCCCGCGTGATCCCGCAGCCGTTCATTGACGACCTGCTCAACCGCGTCGACATCGTCGACGTGGTGGGCCGTTACGTGCAGTTGAAGAAGGGCGGCGCCAATTTCATGGGGCTGTGCCCGTTCCATAACGAGAAGTCGCCGTCGTTCTCGGTGTCGCCCACCAAGCAGTTCTATCACTGCTTCGGCTGCGGCGCGCACGGTTCGGCCATCGGCTTCCTGATGGAGTTTTCCGGGCTGTCATACGTCGAGGCCATCAAGGACCTCGCGCAGTCCGTCGGCATGGTGGTGCCGGAAGAGCGCGGTGGCTTGCCGCCGGCCGCACGCGCCGAGCAGCAAGCCAAGACGGTCGCACTCGGCGACATCATGGCGCGCGCCTGCGAGCACTACCGCAAGCAACTGCGCAGCGCTCCCAACGCCATCCAATACCTCAAGGGTCGCGGTCTGACCGGCGAGATCGCCGCGCATTTCGGCCTCGGCTACGCACCGGACGACTGGCAATCGCTAGAAGCCGTATTCGGCCCGTACCGTGAGGACGCCACCGCCGGGCCGCTCATCGAGGCCGGCCTCGTCATCGAAAGCGAGAAGACCAGCGCCGACGGCTCGCACCGCCGCTACGATCGCTTCCGCGATCGCATCATGTTCCCCATCCGCAATACCAAGGGCGTGGTGATCGGCTTTGGCGGCCGGGTGCTGGGGCAGGGCGAGCCGAAATACCTCAATTCCCCCGAGACGCCGCTGTTCAGCAAGGGCACCGAGTTGTACGGCCTGTTCGAGGCGCGCAACGCCATCCGCGAGCTGGACTACGTGCTGGTCGTGGAAGGCTACATGGACGTCGTAGCACTCGCGCAGCTCGGGTTTGCCAATGCCGTCGCCACGCTGGGCACGGCCTGCACGCCCATCCACGTGCAGAAGCTGCTGCGGCAGGTCGATACCGTCATCTTCTCGTTTGACGGGGACAGTGCTGGTCGCCGTGCCGCGCGCCGCGCCCTGGAAGCCTGTCTGCCGCACGCCACCGACAACAAAACGATCAAGTTCCTGTTCCTGCCGTCGGAACACGACCCGGACAGTTTCGTCCGTGAAGAGGGCACCGAAGCCTTCGCCCGCGAAGTGCACAACGCCATGCCGCTGTCGCGCTTCCTGCTGCAGGCCGTGACGGAAGACCTCGACTTGCGCCAGCCCGAGGGCCGTGCCCGCGCCCAGTACGAAGCCAAGCCGCTGCTGACCGCGATGCCGTCCGGCGGCTTGCGCCTGCAGATCGTCCGCGGCCTGGCCGACATGACCGGCACCACACCCGCCGACATCGAGGCGCTATGTGGCCTGCGCAGCGACCCCGCCCAGGCCGGCCGCATGACGCAGAAGCGTCCGCGTGTGGCGCGTACCGCACCAACCGCGCTGGAGCAAAAACTGCTGCGCCTGCTGATGCGCTATCCCGCCCTGGCTGCTCGGCTCGATGCGGATGCGCGCGCCCAGTTGACAGCGCCGGAATTGCCCCAAGGTGAGGTATTGGCAGGGCTGCTGGCCGAATGCGATGCCGCGAGCCCCGAAATGCACTTTGGCGCCTTTGTCGAACGTCTAGGCCAGACGCCGTATGCCGAGGCCTTCGCCGGACTGCGCGTGACTGTCCTCGAAGACGATATCGAGCTGGAGCCGGCCACCATGGAGTTCGATAGCGCTGTGCAAAAGATGCTTCTTGCGTCGCACAAGCGCGAGCTTGAGATGTTGCTGCGCAAGGTGGAAAGCGGTCACGCCAGCGATGACGATCGAGAGCGTATGCGTTGGCTGTTAAGCGAGACCAGCCGCCGGTAGCTTGAGTAGTGCGCACGTCCCGGTACAAACCTAACTGGGGCGGGCGATTGCGGGTAGCCCCTTGATTTTTCAGGCGAAAACCCGATTTTCACTTAGACCGGCTGGTCTGGCGTGCTAGAATAGCCGGTTCGGATTGCAATATCTTTTTCCCATTTTGGGGGAGTGAGCGTGCCCATGGTGAAGGTGAAGACCTCCGCGAAGACCGGTTCCAAGGCCAGTCCTGCTTCTGTTTCTGCCACGCGATCCTCATCGGCGCACGGCGCCGGAGGAGGAAAGACCCCAGCGGGAACGGCGAAAGTCGCGAATGGTCGGAGCCATATGGGGCAGGTGGTAACAAAGGCGACTGTGCCGGCAAAGACGGGGAAAGCCCAGCCGCGCCAGGCCGCCGAGATTACCGTCGCCGCCAAGCCCGTCAAGGCAGCAGCGCGCGCAAAAAGCGCAATCCAGTCTTCAACTGCAGACAAGGTCTCGACGTCGATCGGCACGAGCGCCAGACCTGGCGGCAAAACAGCCGCTTCAGTCGCACTCAAGGGCAAGACAACCACCGTGGCGAAATCGAAAGCTACCGAAGTCGAGAGCAAGCAGACCCCTGCCAGCGCAAGCGCAACCAAAACGGGTACCGCTCGTACCAGCACCGCAGCCAAGCCAGTCAAGGCAACCGCGGAAGACACCAAGCGCACCGCCCAGGCAGAGGCCACCCCCACAACTCCTCCTGCGCCTCGCGCCGAGGCAGCAGCCGAGCCCAAAAAGCGCGGCCGCAAGCCCAAGGCAGAAACGCAGGCAGACGATGACAGCAGCACGGACGTGACTGAAGAATTTGACACCCCCGCCGCTCCGGCACCGAAAACCGAAAAGCTGAAGGCCCGTGACCGCAAGGCCAAGGAAAAAGCCCTGCTCAAGGAATTTGCTGCTTCGCAGCAAGGCGGTTCGGAAGAAGAGCTCGAGGCTCGCCGCCAGAAGCTCAAGGCGTTGATCAAGCTGGGCAAATCGCGCGGCTACCTGACCTACGCCGAAATCAACGACCACCTCCCCGACGACATGGTCGACGTGGAGTCGCTGGAAACGTTGGTTGCCACGCTCAACGACATCGGCGTTGCCGTGTACGAGCAGGCTCCGGACGCCGAAACGCTGCTCCTGAACGACAACGCGCCTTCCGTCACCACGGAAGAAGAGGCGGAAGAAGAAGCCGAAGCCGCGCTGTCGACGGTTGACTCCGAATTCGGCCGCACGACCGACCCGGTGCGTATGTACATGCGCGAAATGGGCACGGTCGAACTGCTGACGCGCGAAGGCGAAATCGTCATCGCCAAGCGCATCGAAGCCGGCCTGAAGGACATGGTCATGGCCATCTCGGCCTGCCCGGTCACCATTTCGGAAATCCTCGCCATGGGCGAGCGCGTTGCCAACGACGAAGCCAAGATCGACGAGTACATCGACGGCCTGATCGACCCGAACGCTGAAGCCGATGCTGCCGCTGCAGCCGAGGAAGAAGAGGACTTCGAGGAAGAAGAGGCCGAAGAGGAAGCCGACGAAGAGGAAGACGAGGACGATGAAGGTGCTGGCGCTGCCGCCGCTTCGGCCCGTCAACTCGAAGAGCTCAAGCAGGCTGCGCTGGTCAAGTTTGGCGTAATCGCCGACCAGTTCGACAAGATGCGCCGTGCGTTCGAGAAGGAAGGCTACAAGTCCAAGTCTTACGTGAAGGCGCAGGAGGCCATCCAGGCCGAGCTGATGTGCATCCGCTTTACCGCACGTAACGTCGAGCGTCTGTGCGACACGCTGCGCGGTCAGGTGGACGAAGTCCGCAAGCTGGAACGTGCCATCCTGAACATCGTGGTCGACAAGTGCGGCATGCCGCGCGGTGAGTTTGTTTCGCGCTTCCCGGGCAACGAGACCAACCTCAAGTGGATCGACACTGTGGTGGCAGACGGCAAGCCCTACAGCACCATCGTCGAGCGTAACGTGCCGGCCGTGCATGAGCTGCAGCAGAAACTGATCGACCTGCAGGCGCGCGTGGTGCTGCCGTTGTCGGAGCTGAAGGACGTCAACCGCAAGATGTCGGAAGGCGAGCGCCGCGCCCGTGAAGCCAAGCGCGAGATGACCGAGGCCAACCTGCGTCTGGTGATCTCGATTGCCAAGAAGTACACGAACCGCGGTCTGCAGTTCCTCGACCTGATCCAGGAAGGCAACATCGGCCTGATGAAGGCGGTGGACAAGTTCGAATACCGTCGCGGCTACAAGTTCTCGACGTACGCCACGTGGTGGATCCGTCAGGCCATTACGCGTTCGATCGCCGACCAGGCGCGCACCATCCGGATTCCGGTGCACATGATCGAGACGATCAACAAGATGAACCGCATCTCGCGTCAGATCCTGCAGGAAACCGGCAACGAGCCGGATCCGGCAACGCTGGCCGAGAAGATGGAGATGCCGGAAGACAAGATCCGCAAGATCATGAAGATCGCGAAGGAACCGATCTCCATGGAAACGCCGATCGGTGACGACGACGACTCCCATCTGGGCGACTTCATCGAGGATACGAACACGCTGGCCCCGGCCGAAGCGGCGCTGCATGGTTCCATGCGCGGCGTGGTGAAGGACGTGCTCGACTCGCTGACGCCGCGCGAAGCCAAGGTGCTGCGCATGCGTTTCGGTATCGAGATGAGCACCGACCACACGCTGGAAGAAGTCGGCAAGCAGTTCGACGTGACGCGTGAGCGTATCCGCCAGATCGAAGCGAAGGCGTTGCGCAAGCTGCGCCACCCGAGCCGTTCGGACAAGCTGAAGAGCTTCCTCGAGGGGAGCTAATCAGTAGCGGATTGATGCTCGGAGGTGGGTTTCTGCCCACTTTCGAGTAAAATCGCACACATGGCCCGGCCTAACCCGCCGGGTCAATTTTTTGTCGGTTGTCCTCAGTTGTTCATTCGGGACGCCGCTCTTTGGGCCTCTAGCTCATGCTTGGTTAGAGCAGCGGACTCATAATCCGTTGGTGCCGGGTTCGACTCCCGGGGGGCCCACCATTCTTTCTCCCGGTCTATCTCCCCATTTGCGCAAATCTTTCTGTCGAATGGCTTTCTGCTATTCCGTGCAGAGCTGTATCAGGACTGATTTTTGCTGGCGCATATATCTCGCGAAATATATCCGTTTCGACATAATTCGGTTATGTCGCGCTGCACGACATTCCCCCACGAGCGAGGGGAGGAGTTTAAAACACTTCAAATGAAACAAATTCATTCCTTCGTTTGAAATGCCACCAAATGGCGCCGCACCTGCTTGCGTGAGGCATTGCAGGCAATGTTTTGAATGAAATCTCTATTTACTTCATAGTCTGTGCAGACCATAGTGGCACGCATAACGACAAGTAAATAGCCAGTAGCGTACCTTCGGAGACACAGGATGTTACGCATTCAAAACGGGCCTTTCCAGCATTCCGCTTCTGCGCGTGCCCACGCGCATCACCGCCATCGTCATCATCGCAGCGAGCCGGGTTTCTCGCGTTAGCTGCAACACACCCCGACTGGTTTTGGCATCGGCACCCAACCGATTAGCGCGTTACACGAGTTAACGCGCGCGACAAAACACGTCCGTCGTTTCTGTTGATTTGCAGGACTGATCTGCCGTCAGGGCAGATTGTGCGCTGTCGGCTGTCGTACGCCGACAGGCGGGGTATTGGCCGGCATTTCCCGGCAAAAACACAACAAGTTTTAGAACGTGAGGAGACAACCATGGGTAGTCGACGTCATCTTTTTGTTGTCATGGCAACCAGTTGCATGGTCGCGATGCCGTTCATCGGCGGGTGCGGCGGTGCAGACGATCCGGGCTCGTCGAACGTTGCGCAGTGCTCGGGTAGTTCTTGTCCGCCAAGCGGGCCAAACACGACGCCAACCACGCCGACGAGCCTGTGCCCGGCCGCGCTGGACTACACGACCACCTATACCGGTGGTTCGGGCAGTGGCGAGTACATCAAGGTCAAGTTCGATACGAGCAAGAACACGTATCAGATGCAGTTCATCGAGTCGTCGGTGCCGACCTCGGCGGGGCAGGTGAACAACACGCGCAAGGGCCTGACCATCAACGGCACGTTCGTGCACCCGACCAACCTGCCGACGCCCGAACAGAACCGCTGCGCCTTCGTGCTGCAGTCGGGCAAGACGGCGGACAACAGCTACGCGATCACCGTCAATCCGCAAGACCCGCCGACGCTGTTTGTGGGTCAGGGCATCGTGGGTGGCGGCATTCCGGGGGCGACGATCCAGTTCAACGGTATCCAGCCGCTCCCGGGTCTGGTCATTGGCGCGGTGCCTTCGCGCTCGTTTGATTTCTATCCGTTCCTGGGCTTCTCAGAGACGGTGACCGACTTCACGCAAGTGGCCGGGCACTACAACGAAGTGGGTGTGCATGTCACGCCGACAGGATCTGGCAACCAGACAACGGGGCCGCAAGGCTGGGAGCCCGATGCCGTCAACTGGACGCAAACGTTGAATGCCGACGGTACGTGTACAGCCGAGGGCATCGACTACTCATGCCACACGACGGGCACGCCGTGGACGCGGCGCTTGAACGCGGATGGTTCGCAGGACAACGTGTTCGTGAGCAATCCCACGGCTGCCAACGTGCCTTATGCGTATGTCGGCCAGGTCTCGCCGCTGGTTCTGCCTCTTGCTTCAAACCAGGCCAAGGGGATTCTGATCGCGGGCAAGCTCAACGGTCAGGTGGTACCGGTGGTGATCCGTGTGGGCTATGTGCATGTCGATTCCAACCTGCTGGCGACTTCGGCCGATGACCAGATCGGCATTTCGATTCTGACGCCCGTAGCGACCATTCCCGCCAATGCACTTGCGGGCGGCTACATCGGCGCAACCAGTGCATCGGCATGCGGGTTGGTGACCTCCAATGGCCCGAGCGGATTTCCTGCCAGCCTCAACGGTCTGGGTTCAGCTGTCGACCATCCTGAACTGTCCGGCAGCTTTACTGGTGGCACCTTCCACACCTGGGTGGGCAACTGCACCGACGGCACTGCCGTCTCCACGCTGGCCGCCAACTACACGTCAACGCTGTTTCAGAACGGCACCGCGGCCTTCATCAACCCGTTCAACTCGCGAGTGACGGCGCAGTTCACGCTCGACTACACGCAAACCTCGCCGGGCAAGTTGCTCGTTACCGCGCAGAACGACTTCAACGCGCAGGGCGCCGGCGGCAACGTCGCGCTGTTCAAAGCGGGCGACAAGGGCGTCGCGGTCAGGGTGGGCAACGTGTACGCAATGCTCATGAACAACAACAAGTTCAACCCGTTCTTCACGGTCGGCGCGTTCGTCCAGTGAGGCACGCAGCAACGAAACCACATGCGGCGGCGCGTGCGAAGTGCGTGTGCCGCCGCAGCTGAACAACAACATGGAGGAGACGCAAATGCAATGGCGTAAATGGCTGGTCGTGCTGGCGTGCGCACCGATGGTGACCGCGTGCGGTGGCGGTAGTGGCGGAGATGATCCGCCGGCCCCGGTGATCCAGCGCCTGTGCCCGCAGGTGATCGACTACAACACCGTCTTCACGGGCGGCTCAGGTTCGGGCGAACTGGTGAAGGTGCAGCTCGATACGACGAAGATGACCTATCAGATCACGTATCTGGCGTCGCCGATTCCGGTGACGACGGGCACGGTGGCGCCCACACGTGACACCGCTCCCAACAACGTGCAGAGCGGCACGCTGACGCAGGAAACCGCACTGCCGACCGAGAAGCTGAACCAGTGCGCGTTCCGCCTGAACAACGCGAGCCTCGATGCAAGCCGGCCGGCGCGTTTCTTCCTGGGGCAAGGTGTGCTGGGTGGCACGATTCCGGGGGCGACGATCCAGTTCGACGGCATCGTCGGCGTTGGCAAGATCCCGAAGACCACGTTCCCGTACTACCCGTTCATCAGCTTCTCGAGCACCGAGACGGATCTGACCAAGATCGCGGGCAACTACAACCAGCTGGGCTACCACCAGGTGCCGTCGCAGAACTTCTCGCAACAGGCAGTCGATGCGCGCTTCACCATCAACGCGGACGGCACCTACACCGAGTGCGACAACCTGGGCGTGAAGAACGGCGGCGCGTGCCTGACATCCAGCGCGACGGTCAACCAGAAGCTCACGCTGCGTGCCGACTCCTCGGCCTTTACCACGGCGAATTATCAGCCGCAGGTGCCGGCCACGTTGTCGTCGCTCGATCCAAGCAAGGCCGGCAAGGGAGTGCTGATCGTGGGCAAGCTGTACAACCAGCTCGTGCCGATCTTCATCCGCGTGGGGGCGGCCAACTCGAATCTGACTGCTGGCCCGCCGGTGGCAGACGACGAGTCCGGCATTTCGTTCCTGGCGCCGACCACCAACATTGCGCAGGGTTCGCAAGACGGCGAGTACACGGGCGTGGACAGCACGTTCAACTACCGCGCCACCGCGCTGGTGGGTGCACAGGCCACGATGCTCGATCCGTTCAATGCGTCGCAGGTCGCGCTCACCCGCCCGCTGAATCTGGATTTCACGCAGTCCGTACCCGGCGTGATCCGCACCACGCAGACAAGCGCACCGGCTGGCTCGGCCCCGACCGGCAAGCTGATCTTCACCGGCAAGACCTTCGGCTTCCTGGATATGAGCGACACGAAGAACCCCTACTTCACCGTGGGCGCCTTCGTGCAGTGACGTTTCCGGAATCACACGCCACGAGGTGCGGTAGCCATGACGCAACGTCGGTCCGCACCTCGCTCATAACAACAGGAGGGAAGCATCATGAAGAAACTGACTGTCGCATTGGTGGTGGCCTGCGCATCCGCAGGTGCCATGGCGCAGCAGGCGGGTGACAACGTGGCCACGGTGGGTTGGTTCCACATCATGCCGCAGGACTCGAGCAACAACCTGACCACCAGCGTGATCAACGCGCCGATCAATGATCCGCTGCGCTTGCCGGGCAGCTTCACGTCGCCCAACAGCGGGCTGCGTGTAAGCAACGCCAACACGCTGGGCCTCACCCTCACGCATTTCTTTACCGACAACATTGCGCTGACCACCATTGCCGGCGTGCCGCCCGAGTTCAAGCTGACCGGGCACGGCGTGATTCGCGCGCCTGGGCCGGCGGGTGCACTTGGCCACGTCGATCTGGATGACCCGTCCAACCAGCCCGCGGTGCGCAAGGCGCGGCAGTGGAGCCCCGGGGTCATCCTGCAGTGGTACTTCGGGCACGCGCAGTCGAAGTTCCGCCCGTTCGTGGGCGTGGGGGTGGTCTACAGCTTCTTCACCAATATCGAGCTGAACCCGAACTTCTCGGCAGCGGTGAACCGTGAGCTGGGCAGCGTGCTGGCGGCGGGGGCCGGCAAGCCCGGGCCGACGTATGTGGAGGGGAAATCGTCGGCGTCCTGGTCGGCCATCTTCAATCTGGGCGCGAGCTATGCCATCACCGATCGCTGGGCATTGACGGCCACGGTGTCATACCTGCCGCTCAAGACGGAAGCCGCCACCGTGATCAAGGCAGCGGACGGCTCTACGCTGGCCACCACCAAGACCACGCTCAAGGCCAATCCGATCATCACGTTCGTTGGGGTGTCGTACAAGTTTTAGCCGGACGTCGGCTGTCTGCGCCTGGCTAATTGGCGCGGCACGAACCGAGCGGGAACCGGTTTGCGCTGCATTCTTAAGACGGTTTCAACCGTCAGTTCTAGTGAGGCAATAAATGAGCACACGTAAAGTCGTATCTCTTGCAGTTGCACTCGCACTTGCCACCGTAGCAGCCGCACCCGCATTTGCCGTGACCGTTTCGCGCGTCGATGGTCAGCCGATGAACCCGAGCGGCGAGCCGTTCTCGGTCACCGGCTCGACCAACCTTACCAAGGGCTCGACCGCCGCGCAGTGCCAGGCCACCTTTACCGGCACGATCACGCCCACCGGCGTTGTCAACATCACGTCGACGTCGTTCACGGGCGGTACGCTCTGCGGGTTCATCAGCGGTGCCACGCCCTGGACGGGGCAGGCTGACTCCACCACGCAGCTGACGATCAACAACGCTGGTGTCAACGTGTTTCTGCTGGGCAGCTGCGGCCCCAGCAAGGTTGTGACGGCCTGGAACGACAAGGAATCGTCGTTGACGTTCAGCAATGCCACGTTGACGCCGGACTGTACGGTGGACGGCAAGGTGGTGTCGACGCCGGCGTTCCACGTGCAATAAGCCCGTACCCGGTTGACCTGCGGTTGCGCAGCCGCAGTTGATCGGCATGACGCAAAGGCCCGGCATGTCGGGCCTTTTCTTTTTCATTCTTCCGGATTTCTCTAGACCATGAACAACATGCGAATGGTTGTAACGACGGCGCTCACGTTGATGCTGTCGATGGTGGGCGCCACGCCGGCGTTGGGGTTGATCGTTCAGTAGCGCCTGTGGTTCGGGCGTGGCTCGACCATTTTGCGTTTCGAAGTGGAGCAATCCCCCCGTCGCCAATAGCGACAACGCATGTGTACTAGAGGTGGCATGATCCGGGCTTCCACCGCTGCAACGGGGCAGCGGCTTCTCCTCCGGAGCCAAGACATGCGTTTGCTCACCTCTGCCGCAGTGGCCATCACATTGGCCACGTCCATCGGATTCACCCACGCCCAGACTGCTGCCCCCACGCCTACCGCCACGCAACAACGCGCCCAAGTGCCCGGCTACTACCGCATGGCCCTGGGCGATGACGTTGTCACCGCGCTCTACGACGGCTACATCGATCTGCCGGCCAAGACGCTGGTAGGCATGAGTGCGCAATCGGTGCAGAGCCTGCTGGCGCGGATGTTCGTGTCGAGCACGCCGGGCATGCAGACGGCGGTGAACGGCTATCTGATTGATACGGGCAGCCAGCGCATCTTGGTCGATACCGGGTCGGGCACATGCTTTGGCCCAACCATGGGTGGCTTGGCCGGCAACGTGCGCGCGTCGGGCTATCAGTCCGAGCAGATCGACGCCGTGCTGCTGACCCATCTGCACCCGGATCACGCCTGTGGTTTGTTGACGCCGCAAGGGCAACCCACTTACCCGAACGCGCAGGTCTACGTGGCGGCACCGGAAGCGGATTTCTGGCTGAGTGAGGCGGTTGCCGCCGCCAAGCCGAAGGACATGCAACCGTTCTTCAAGATGGCGCGCGACTCTGTGGCACCGTATGCGGCGGTTGGCAAGCTCAAGCAGTTCAAGCCGGGCGATGAGGTCATCCCGGGCGTGCGCTCTGTACTCGCTAACGGCCACACGCCCGGGCACAGCGGCTACCTCTTTGCATCGAAGGGCAAGAGCTTGCTGGTGTGGGGCGACATCGTCCACAGCCACGCCGTGCAGTTCTTGCATCCCGAGGTTGCATTTGAATATGACGTCGACCAGAAGCAGGCTGTGGCATCGCGTCGCAAGCTGTTTGCCGAAGCGGCGCAGGACAAGCTCTGGGTGGCCGGTGCGCATCTGCCGTTCCCGGGCCTGGGCCACGTGCGCCGCGACGGCAAGGCGTTTGCATGGGTGCCGATCGAGTACGGCCCGCTGCGCACCGACCGCGCAGACTGATTCGTCATACGCCTGCCGGCCGCTTCATCTTGCAAGTGGTCGGCAGGTCCAAGTCTTTGGCGGCGGTCGTGCTTTCGGTCTTGTGGCCCCACTGAGTACCGTCGTAGCCGACCTTGACGGTCTTGCCGTCCACTGGCGCGATCGTCGATACCACTTGCGGCAGCAGCAACTGGTGGTCGCTCTTGCGCATCGTGACGTCGCCCAGGAAGCTCTGCTTCTGCATGCCTTCCAGGGCCAGTGCAATCTTGAGCGGGTCGGTGGAGTTGGCCTTGCGGATGGCATCCGTCACGAGTTCGACGGAGAGCACGGTGCGCGGGGCGAAGTGCTCGCCGGCGGGTGTCTGGCGCACGCGCGCATCCATCTGCATGAGTGGCGCGCTACCGTTGGCGGGCGTCCATTCGGACACCCACGTCACCTTGCCGATCTTGGCCTGCGACACCGCCAGCACGGTGCCCGGCGCACCCGCACCGCTGTGGTTGAGATAGCGCACGTCGTAGCCCATGTCGCCATCGGCTTTGATGAGCAGGTTCAGATCCTGCCCCCAGTTGCCGGTGAGCAGCGTATCCGCGCCGCTCGCCTTGGCTTTCGAGACGTAGGGCGCGAAGTCCTTCACCTTGCCGATCGGGTGCAGCGTCTCCCCCGTGAATTGCACGTCGGGCCGCGCAGCAGAGATCATCTGCTTGCCAAGTGACGCCCACAACCGACCGTGCGCGTAGTCCTGGTTCAGTGAATAGACCTTGCGGATGTCGGGCTGCGTCTTCACGAAGTCGGCCAGCGCCCGCATCTTCATGGCCGTGTTGGCCTCGGTGGCGAAATGCCAGAAGCTGCAGTGCGCGCCGGTCAGGTCCGGGTCGATCGAGGCGTAGTTGATGATCAGCACGCGCTTGTCCGGGTTGCGCTCGTTGTGCTTGGTGGCGGCGTCCACCATGGCCGCCACCACGGACGAGCCCGACCCGCCGGTGAAGATGATCTTCGCACCCGCATCGATGGCGCTTTGCAATGCCGACAGGCTGTCCTGCGCCGACAGCTTGTTGTCGTAGGTCGTCAACTCGTAGCGCGCGCCATTCAACACGCCTTGCGGCTGCGCGTTGGCATCATCGATGCCGAGTTTCAGGTTGGCGAGGAACTGTTCGCCCACATTCGACAGCGGCCCGCTCAGCTGGTCGATGAATGCCACCTTGATCGGCGCCGGGTCTGCAGCATGTGCCAGCGGTGCGCAGAGCAACGTGGCCGCGCTGGCCAGCGCGGACAGCGGACGGGCAAAGCGGGTCAATGCGGACATGTCTCCTCCTTGTTGTGTGGGGCGTTCTGTCTTCTTGTCTACCAGGTGTCGATGAAGCGGCGCGTGGCCGGATCGCGCGTGTGGCGCGGTTGCGCAGGCGGTGCCGATTGCAGGCCACGCAGCAGCCAGCGGCGCGTATCGGCCGGGTCGATCACGGCGTCGATCTCCAGATAGCTGGCGATGTTGAGCGCGCGGCCTTCCTCGTAAGCCGCATCGACCATCTTGCGGAACAGCACCTCGCGCTCGGCCGGGTCTTCTACCGCTTCCAACTCTTTGCGATAACCAAGGCGGATAGCGCCTTCGATGCCCATGCCGCCAAATTCGCCGCTCGGCCACGACGCCGTGAAGAACGGCGCATGGAACCCGCCGGCAGCCATCGCCATCGCCCCCAGGCCGTAGCCCTTGCGCAGTACGACGGTAAAAAACGGCACGCGCAGATTGCCGGCTGTCACGAACATGCGGCTGACATGGCGCACGGTGGCCGTCTTCTCCGCCTCCGGGCCAACCATGAAGCCCGGCGTGTCGCACAGCGAGACGATGGGCAGATCAAACGCGTTGCACAGTTGCATGAAGCGCGACGCCTTGTCGGCGGCGGCCGAATCGATGGCGCCGCCCAGATGCCGCGGGTTGTTGGCGATGCAGCCAAACGCGCGGCCTTCGATGCGGATCAGCGCAGTAATGATGCCCACGCCAAACGCCTGGCGCAGCTCCAACACCGACCCGGTATCAGCCAGGGCTTCGATCACGGCACGCATGTCGTAGCTGCGCATGCGGTTTTCGGGAATGACGTGGCGCAGGTGGCGTGCGTCGCTGGCGTCCCAGTGGGGGAGCGGCCCCTGGAAGTAGCTCAGGTAGCGGCGCGCGGCGTCCACGGCTTCGGCCTCGTCTTCGACCAGCACGTCGATCACGCCGTTGGGCGCCTGCATGCTGACCGGGCCCACTTCTTCGGGCGCGTACACGCCCAGGCCGCCGCCCTCGATCATGGCGGGGCCGCCCATGCCGATGGTCGCGTCGCGCGTGGCGATGATCACGTCGGCGCAACCCAGCAGTGCAGCATTGCCGGCAAAGCAGCGGCCCGACACGATACCGACGGTCGGCACGAGCCCCGACAGGCGCGCGAAATGGATGAAGGTCGGGCAGTCCAGGCCGCTGACGCCACGCTTCTCGGTATCGCCCGGCCGGCCGCCGCCGCCTTCGGCAAACAGCACGACGGGCAACTTCCATTGCTGCGCCAATTCCAGCGCGCGGTCGGTCTTTTTGTGGTTGAAGGTGCCCTGCGTGCCAGCCAGCACGGTGTAGTCGTAGGCGAGCACCATGCAGCGCGCCTCCTGATCGGGGAAGTGCGTGCCGTTGACGGTGCCGATGCCGGTGATGATGCCGTCGGCAGGTGTTGCGCGGATCAAGTCATCGAGCGCACGCCGCTGGCGTTGTGCGGCGATGGCCAGTGCGCCGTATTCGATGAAGGAGTCGGCGTCGCACAGGTGCGCGATGTTTTCACGTGCGGTGCGCTGGCCGGTCTTGCGGCGTCGTGCGACGGCATCCGGGCGGTTGGCGTCAAGGCCGAATGCGTGGCGGTCGATGACCGCTTGCAGGTCGGGGCGAATGTGGTCCAGGTCGATCTCGGTGTCGGTGGATTCAGCGTGGTGTTCTGCGTCGCTCGGGAGCAGGGCCATCAGCGGCTGGCCTTCGCGCACCGTGGCGCCGGGCTGTGCGCACACCTGCAGCACTTGTCCGGAAGTGGGCGCGAGCACCACATGCTCCATCTTCATCGCTTCAATCACGGCCAGCACTTGCCCGCGCGCCACGGTGTCGCCGGGTTGGGCGTTGAGCTGGATCAGGGCGCCGTCCATCGGTGCGGTCAGCAGTTCAGCATCGTCAGGCAACTCGTTGATGAGTGATTCGCCCGGTGCAACCTCGCCACCAGTGGCTGCGGCTGCCGATGCGTGGAGCGTACGGTGCGCGCCATCGCTGGCGCTCACCAGCTCGGCCAGGCGCTGGTCGAGAAACTGTGTGTGCACGGCGTTGGTCTGCACCCGGGCATCGCTCAGAAGGTCTTGCAGCAGGCGCTTGTTGGTCACCAATCCTTCGATGCGGAACTCGCACAACGCGCGGTAGGTTTGGGCCAGGGTTTGCGCATAGGTGCCGCGCGGCGCATGCACGATCAACTTGGCGAGCAGCGAATCGAAACGCGGGTTGGGGCGGTAGCCGGCGTAGCCACAGGTGTCGACGCGCACGCCGGGGCCGTTGGGCGGCTCGAACGCGGTGAGCGTGCCGGTGGAAGGATGCGGCTGGCCAGACGCATCGAGCGTCTCAGCGTTGATGCGCACCTGCACGGCATGGCCGCGTGGCGCGATCGACTGGTCGAGCCCAAGTTCCGCCAGTGACGCACCTTGCGCCAGCGCCAGTTGCGTCACCACCAGATCGACGCCCGTCACCATCTCCGTGACGGTGTGTTCGACCTGCACGCGCGGGTTGGCTTCCATGAAGTAGAACGTGGCGTGCGGTGTGCCGGCGCCTTCCACGAGGAACTCAAATGTGCCGATGCCGCAGTAGCCCGCCGCTTTGGCGAGTGTCACCGCTGCATCGGCGATCCGCGTACGCAGTGCATCGTCCAAGGCGGGGCTGGGCGCAATCTCGATCAGCTTCTGGTGACGGCGCTGCAGGCTGCATTCGCGCTCGCCGAGGTGCGCGACGTTGCCTTGCGCATCGGCAATGATCTGGATCTCGATGTGGCGCGGTGCGGGCACCAGCGCTTCGACGTAGACATCGCCGCTGCCGAACGCGGCGGTGGCTTCCGATACGCAGCGTGCGTAGGCCTCGGGAATCGCCAGCGCATCGTGCACGGCGCGCATGCCGCGCCCACCGCCGCCGGCCACGGCCTTGATCATCATGCCGTGAGAGGGCGGCAGCGCAGCGAAGAATGCTTGCGCATCTTCGAGCGAAGTCGCGCCTCGCGTGCCGTTGACGATGGGGATACCAGCTTCGTGGGCGAGCGCACGTGCGCGTGCCTTGTCGCCGAAGAGATCAAGCACGTGCGGCGCTGGCCCGATGAACTGCACGCCCGCCTCTGCACACCGACGCGCAAAGGCGGCGTTCTCGCTCAGGAATCCGTAACCGGGGTGGATGGCGTCGGCGCCCACGGCGCGTGCGGCGGCGAGGATGGCTTCCCCATCGAGATACGCGCGTGGGCCATTGCCGGGCAGGGGCACAGCTTCATCTGCGCGGAGTACATGCAAGGCATCGCGGTCGTCTTCGGAATAGATTGCTACCGAGGGCAAGCCCACCGTAGCAGCGGCGCGGGCAATGCGAATGGCGATCTCGCCGCGATTGGCGATCAGCAGTTTGCGAAACGTCATGGAGCAGGCTTGGGTTAGAGCTGTTCTGCGAGCGGTGCGAGATCCTGCTTGCGCACCTTGCCGGTGGCCGTGAGCGGTAGCGCATCGACGATGCGCACGATGGGCACCTTGTAGACGGCCATGTTCTCGCGGCACCAGTTGGTGAGCGTGACATCGTCCAGCGTGCCGATGGCCTCGGGGCGCAGCATCACGAAGGCGACGGGGCGTTGACCGCGTTGTTCATCGGCACGGCCCACCACGGCGGAACCGAGGATGGCGGGGTGCTTGCCGAGCATCGCTTCGATCTCCGCCGGGAACACGCTCATGCCGTTGACCTTGAGCATCTCCTTGCGGCGGCCGAGGTAGTGGACGTAGCCGTGCTCGTCGATGCAGCCGATGTCGCCGGTGTGGAACCAGCCATTGCGTAAGGTCTGCGCGGTGGCTTCTGGTTTGTTCCAGTAACCCTTGAGCAGCGTGGGTGTGCGCACGCACAGTTCGCCTTCGGCGCCGATCGGCAACAGCGCTTGCGTGTCGAAATCGCAGATCTTGAAGTCGGTGCCCGGCACCGGCAGGCCCACGAAGATCGGCTGCGAGCGCAGGTCGAAATCATCATCCTGCATGCCGACCGTGAAGCTGTTGCAGGTCTGCGTTTCGGTCATGCCCCAGGCGCTCTCGGCCATCATCGAGCCGGTCAGTTCGCGCCACGCGCGGCGGTATTCGGGGTTCAGCTTCTTCACGAACGACGACACGCCGGTATGCCGCAGCGAGCGCAGGTTGTATTCGTGCACACGCGGGTGCGCCATCACCTCGGCCGCGCTGTCGACCAGCATTGAACCGTTCGTCACGCGATAGCGCTGCACGCCGGCCATGAAGGCCTCCGCATCCCAGCGCGCAAGCAGCACCAGCGGCACGCCGAGGAACGCAGGGAAGATCAACCCGGTGTTCTCGCCGGCAATCCAGAACTGCGGGTAGAAACTGAGCATGACCGTGTCGGCATTGGCGCGCAACGATACGGCCGAGAACGCGGCGGCCATGTCCACCATATCGCCTTGCGTGTGGATGCAGCCCTTGGGCAGGCCGGTTGTGCCGCCGGTGTAGTTGAGTGCGGCAACAGCATCGAGCGAGGCAGGCGGCAGCGAGATCGGCGTCGTCTTCGCCAGGGCAGGCATCAGGTCGATGGCATCTGCGCAGTCGAGCGGCGGCTCGGTGAGCATCGCCGGAAGCGGCAGCGTCGGTTGCGCAGGGAGGACGTCCGCATAGCGCGTGACGAAGATGTGCTCGAGCGATGTTTCGGCGCGCACCTCACGCACCAGCGGCATCAGCCGATCCAGCACAACGATGGCGCGCGGCGTCGCATCGGTAAGCGCATGCATCAACTCGGCACGCTGCGACAGCGGACTGATCGGCACATACACCGCACCCAGCTTCAGGATGCCAAAGAACACCGCGTTGAACTGCGGACAGTTCGACAGGAACACTGCCACCCGGTCACCCGCGCCAATGCCGTGTTGGGCGAGCAGGGCAGCAAAGCGGTCGGACAGATCATCTAACTGGGCGAACGTGGTGTCGTGCCCGTAGAAGTGGATGGCTGGCTTGTCTGGCGTGGTGCGCGCCCAATGGCGCAGGTAGTCGGTGAGGGGCGCGCGCCCTACGGGATAGTGGGGCTCGCGGGGGGTATCGACCGGCCATGCGCGCGCCCAGAGCGCGCGAACGCGGCCGAGATACTCGGGCTCGTCCATCGCCAAAGCTTGTCTCCGTTGGGTTGTGCAGTGCGTGCGCAAAGTGACGCCGCACTATCTATACTTATCAGTAATTTTTTATACCAACGGGTAGAAATATAGGAAGCGCCGTTTGATGCGTCAAGCATTTCAGCGGCGTGACACCGCCCAGATGCGCAGACGCGACGGCGCATCCAAAGGCGGCATGCGAGAATGCGCACCATGTCCATCGTCCGCAAATCTGCTGTTTCCGACGTGCAACCGTCTGCTGAAACCGAGGCTCCTGAGGCACCTCCGGCCACTGCGCCCACTGCGCCCCCTGCGCCTGTCACGCGCCCGCATATCGCCGAGCGCCAGGAGGCGCGCCGCCGGCAGATTCTCGACACTGCCGCCCAGCTCTTCTTCACCAAGGGCTATGCCGGCATGACGATGAGTGACCTGTGCTCCGCATTGGGTGTGACCAAGCCTGCGGTGTACTACTACTTCACCGACAAGTACGAGATCTTCGACATCCTCTGCCGCGAGGCCGCGCAGATCTGCCTGTCGGCCATCCGCGAGACGGCCGACCCGGCGCTGCCGGTGCGGGAGCGCCTGCAAGCCTGCTTGCTTGAGATGGCGCGCCGCTGCATCGACTGCCACTACGCTGCCGCACTCACGTACCGCGACCGCCAATATCTGCGCCCCGAAACCGTGGAGTGGCTGCACGGCATGTCGCGTGGCTACTACCGCGATCTGTATGCGCTGCTGGATGAAGGCAAGCGTGCCGGCGTGTTCGACTTTGGCGATGCGCGCGTCGCGGCGCACTCGATGGGCGGCGTGATGGGTTTCATGTACACATGGCACGACCCATCGCGTATCGACGCCCATGTGCTGGCGCACGAGCTGTCGAGCGCCATGATGAAGATCATCCTGCCGGCTGCCCCCAGCCCGGCAACTACGCCCGCGTCTTGAGCGTTGCGCCCGCCGGTGTTTTCGGCATGGCGGGCAGGCGGAAGATCTCTGGCGTCATCAGGTCGATGCCGCAATCGAGCGTTTCCACCCAATCGATGAATCGGTTGACCATGGCCTTCCCGCGGAAGGCTTGACCGTGCTGCGGCACGATCCATTCGATGTCCAGCCCGCGCACCATCTGCGCCCACAGCCGGCAGACTCGGTTGCCGCTCATGTAGCGGCGGTGGAAGGGCGCCATCAGTGGCAGGTGCGCGTCAAAGTCCTCCACCGGCTTGGCCGCCACGTTGGCGTGCACCATCGATGCGCCCAGGTCGCCCGAAAAGAGAATCCGCGATTCCGGATCGTAGAACTGGAAGTTGCCCTCCGAGTGCAGGAAATGCGCCGGCACTGCCAGCAGATGCGATTGCCCCAGCGGAATCGCCATGCCCGTGTCCGGAATCGGCACGATGCGGCCTTCGGTCTTGCCTACGTTGCAGAAGTGCGGCAGAAAGCGCTCCCACACGCGCGAGATCAAGATGTCGCAACTGGAGCTCGTGAGCCAGCGTCCGGCGGAGGCGACGATATCCGGGTCTGCGTGCGAAGCGAGCACGTAATCGAGCTGCTTGGGCGGAAAGTAGCTGTTCATCGCCAGATAGAGCGCGTTGTACGTCATCTGGCCACCCGGGTCGATCAGTGCGCCGTGGCCGTGATCGACGATGAGGAACTGGTTGGTCTGCACTGGCAGGTCATCGTGATCATCCACCAGGTCGGAAAACATCAGGCAGACATGCCCGGGCGTTTCATAAAGCGTGGTCACCATGGAGGGAGAGGGGCGCAGGTTGGGATGCCCGATGGTCGCGCAGCGTAGGCCTGGGCCTATTGATCCGTGTCAAGGCAGATGTGGTGCCCGCGCGGGCGCCGGCATGCTGTTCATCCGGCCTGTGCCGACCCTCACGTGATAAACTTTTGATTTTTAACGCTTTGCGCGAGCCGCTTGCGGGTTTTCCGCTTGGGTCTGTCGCGCCTGCCATGCCCCTCGGCATGCCGCATCTCCCCTATGAATACTGCAACGATGTCTGAAGCGTCTGAAGCACCGGCCACCGAATCGGTGACATTCGACAGCTTCGGCCTGCATCCGGACGTCCTCCGCGCGCTGACCGAAAGCGGCTACACCAAGCCCACTCCCATCCAGGCCGCCGCCATTCCGGTGGTCACTGCCGGCCGCGACGTCATGGGCGCCGCGCAAACGGGCACCGGCAAGACCGCCGGCTTCTCGCTGCCGATCATCCACAACCTGTTGCCCGACGCCAATACGAGTGCGTCGCCGGCACGTCACCCTGTGCGGGCACTGATTCTCACGCCCACGCGCGAGCTGGCTGACCAGGTGTACGACAACGTCGCCAAGTACGCGAAGTACACGGCGCTGCGTAGCGCAGTCGTGTTCGGTGGTGTCGACATGAACCCGCAGACCGAGCAACTGCGCCGCGGCGTGGAAATTCTTGTCGCCACGCCGGGCCGCCTGCTCGACCACGTGCAGCAGCGCAGCGTGAACCTGTCGCAGGTGCGCATGCTGGTGCTGGACGAAGCGGACCGCATGCTCGACATGGGCTTCCTGCCCGACCTGCAGCGCATCATCAACCTGCTGCCGGCGCATCGCCAGACGCTGCTGTTCTCGGCCACGTTCTCGCCCGAGATCAAGAAGCTGGCTGCCAGCTACCTGCGCCATCCGCAAACCATTGAAGTGGCACGCAGCAACGCCACGGCCGAGAACGTCCGCCAGGTCATCTACACCGTACCGGACAACCACAAGCAGGCCGCGCTCGTGCACCTGTTGAAGCAGCGTGCGGAGCAGGGCCTGCCGCGCCAGTGCATCGTGTTCTCCAATAGCAAGATCGGTTGCTCGCGTCTGGCGCGCGCGCTGGAGCGCGAAGGCATCAACGCCAACGCCATCCATGGCGACAAGACGCAGACCGAGCGGATGCAGACGCTCGAAGCCTTCAAGCAGGGCACCGTTGACGTGCTGGTCGCGACCGACGTGGCCGCGCGCGGGCTCGACATCTCGCAGATGCCATGCGTGATCAACTTTGATCTGCCGTTCAACGCAGAAGACTACGTGCACCGCATCGGCCGTACGGGCCGCGCTGGTGCCTCGGGCGATGCGCTGTCGCTGTTCGCGCCGGGCGACGAGCGTTTCCTGGCCGACATCGAAAAGCTGATCAAGCGCAACCTGCCGCGCGAGCAACTGACTGACTTCGACCCGACCGGCGAACAGGCCCGTGACCGCGAACGCCGCGAGCGCGATGAAAAGCGTGCCCGTGGTGAAGTCCGCCGTGCCCGCGAGCGCGAAGAGCGCAATGGCGCCCGTGTGCTGGATCACACCATCGTGCGTCCGGCGTTCCGCCCGTCGGACGATCCGTTTTTCAATCGTCCGTACGAATCGGCGGTGCCTGCTGAATCGGCAGACGCAGCCAAGCCGGCACAACCGGCTGGCCATCCGCGCAGCGCCAAGCGCCCGATCGCAGCGCTCCTCGGTGGCGTGCCGCGCAAGCGCTAAGTCAGTCTGTTGAAAACGGCGGCGATCAAGCCGCCGGGATCACGTAGTTGCCAATCGTGCAAGGCGATTGGCCCAGGCCGGGACGGCGTCCCGGTAAAACCCTTCCAGATCTCCTGCCCGAATCTCCAGCCCCAGATGCCGCGCCGCTTCGGTCAGCGCGGCCAGCGGCTGGCTGCGGTTGATGGCGCGTGCGCCGGTCTGCTTGCTCAGCTTTTCACCGTCTGTGTTGACCACCACCGGCACGTGCATGTAGCGCACGGGTGGTAGCCCAAGCAGTTGCTGCAGATAGATCTGACGCGGCGTCGAGTCGAGCAGGTCGGCCCCGCGCACCACGTCGGTGATGCCCTGTGCGGCATCGTCAGCCACCACGGCAATCTGATACGCCCACATGCCATCGGCGCGTTTGAGCACGAAATCGCCCACAGCTTCGGCCAGGTTCTGACACTGCGTGCCTTGCCAGCGGTCCTCAAAGCAGATTGTGGCGGTGTCGGCCTCCGGCACGCGCACACGCCATGCACGCGGCGGGCGCCCGTTCAAGCCGTTGCGACAGGTGCCGGGATAGATGAGTGTCTGGTGGCGCAGGCGGCCATTCGCGTCGATGGTGGTAACGGAATCCGCAATCTCGCGACGCGTGCAGCCGCATGGGTAGAGCCGGTCGACGGCCTGCAGTTGTGCCAGCGCGGTTTCGAAACGATGCAGATGCGCGCTCTGCCATTGCGGTGCTTCGTCGGGCACCAGGCCAAGCGCTTCGAGTGCGGCAAGGATGTCGCGATCGGCGCCAGGCACATTGCGCTGGAAGTCGATGTCTTCAATGCGCACCAGCCACGCGCCACCGTGCACGCGGGCATCAAGCCAGCTTGCCAGCGCAGTGACCAGTGAACCGATGTGCAGCGGCCCGGTAGGCGAGGGCGCAAAGCGGCCACGGTACGTGCCGCGCACCGATATGGCAGAAGGATCGAGAAAATCGAGATTGGCTTGGGACAACGCAAAACTCCAGGCACGGATTTCACTATTTTGCGCGATTTTGCCTGCGTGCCCCTGCAACTACCGCTACTGCATCAGCAGTGCTTGCGCCAAACGCGGGTCTTCCAGCTTGTCGACCCACCATTGCAATGCCTTGCCGCGCATGTTGTTGCGCCATGCCACCTGGAATGTGCCGAGGCGGCGGTCTTCGGTGGTTTCCTTGGCGATCAGCACACCGGAATCCAGATACGGCTGCGCCAGCGGTACCGGCAGCCAACCGCAACCCAGGCCGCGGATCTGCGCCTGGATCTTGTCATCCATGGTTGGCACGACCAGCGTGTCCTGGCCGGCCATGACACCGATGGTGCGTGCCGGCAGATTGCGTGACGTATCGCCCACGGCAACGATGCGTTGGCGCGCGATGGCCGCCGCGGGGACAGGCTCCTGTGCCTGCGCAAGTGGGTGGTGCGTTGCCACTGCAAAGACGAATGGAATGGCGCCAAGCGTGCGCGTCTGTACACCCTGTACCGGCGCGGTGTGCGCGGGGCCAAGCAGCAGATCGGCGCGCCCGGAGAGCAGGGCGTCCCACGTGCCGCCGAGGACTTCACGGCTGAAGCGCAAGCGGGTGGCGGTGTTCTCAGCGTAGAAATCCTGAATCACCGGCAGCAGTGCGCGAAAGTACACAAGGTTGTCCAGCACGATCGTCAGCGTGGCTTCCCAGCCGGTGGCCAGGCGCTTGACGCGTCGGGCCAGATCGTCGGCGGCCTGCAGCAGGTGGCGGCCTTCGTCGAGCAGCGCGCGGCCGGCGGGCGTGAGTTCTGCACGGTGGCGGCGGCGGTCAAACAGCAACACATCCAGGTCATCCTCCAGCTTGCGTACCACATACGTGAGGGCGGAGGGCACCTTGCCCAGTTCATGCGCGGCGGCGGCAAAGCTGCCCTTGCGTTCGATCGCGTCCAAGACTTCCAGGGATTCCAGCGAGAGCGCCATATTCAGAATTTTTGATGGAATGAATCAAAGCCGTACGGCGCAACTATAGCCAATCTGCGTACCATTCACACATCAACGCAGTAATTTGGATAGGAGATTCATCAAAATGATTGAAATCCGCCACTCTCAAGACCGCGGTTATGCAGACCACGGCTGGCTCAAGTCGTATCACAGCTTCTCGTTTGCCGATTACATGGACCCGGAGCACGTCCAGTTCGGGCCGCTACGCGTCATCAACGAAGACCGCGTTGCCGCCGGCATGGGCTTCGGCACGCACGGCCACCGCGACATGGAAATCATCAGCTACGTGCTCGATGGCGAACTGGCGCACAAGGACAGCATGGGCAACGGCAGCGTACTGCGCCCCGGCGACGTGCAGCGCATGACGGCTGGGACAGGCGTGCGTCACTCCGAGTTCAACCACGCGCAGGACCAGACCACGCATTTTCTGCAGATCTGGGCGCTGCCTGCGGAGTTGAACCTCACGCCTGGCTACGAAGAGCGCCGCTTTGATGATGCAGCCAAGCGTGGCAAGCTGGTACTCATTGCCAGCAACGACGGACGCAATGACTCGGTGACGGTGCATCAGGACATGTCGCTGTATGCCGGCAAGTTCGATGGTGCTGAAACCGCTACGCTGCCCATCACCGAGGGCCGCCGTGCCTATGTGCATGTGGTGCGCGGCAAGATCAGCGTCAACGGCCGCACGCTCGTCGGCGGAGACGCAGCCAAGCTGAGCCAGGAAAGTGCGGTGACGCTCACTGGCGGCGAAGACAGCGAAGTGCTGGTGTTCGATTTGCCGTAATGTTGGCGGCGCACGCTGTGTGCGCCGTTTTTCTTTTCCGTTGTTCTCCCGCCGTACCCCAACCCCAAGAGGATTCCCATGGCACGCGTTGCAGTCGTTTATCACAGTGGTTATGGTCACACCAAGAAGCAGGCCGAGGCCGTGTTTGCGGGCGTGCAGAACGCCGGCGCCGAAGCCCACCTGATCTCGGTGGCCGACGTCAATGACGACACCTGGGCGCTGCTCGCCGGTGTTGACGCCATCGTCTTTGGCGCGCCGACCTACATGGGCGGCGTCTCGGGCGACTTCAAGAAATTTGCCGATGCCTCGTCCAAGGCGTGGTTCACGGGCGCGTGGAAGGACAAGATTGCCGCGGGCTTCACGAACTCGGCCTCGACGAACGGCGACAAGTTCTCGTCGATCCAGTATTTGTGGACGCTGTCGCAGCAGCACGGAATGATCTGGGTGGGCACGGGCATGATGCCGGCCAGCAGCAAGGCCGCCACGCGTAACGACATCAACTACCTGGGCGGGTTTGGCGGTGCGTTGTCGCAATCGCCGTCGGATGCGAGCCCCGAAGAAGGCCCGCTGCCCGGCGATCTGGAAACGGCCAAGCTGTTCGGCGAACGTGTTGTCGCCATCACCAACCAGTTCGTGCGCGGCCGTCAGTAAGAAGGTTGAGCGCCCAAAGAAAAACGCCGGCATGTCCGGCGTTTTTTGTTGGCTAGTGACCGGTCAGAACCGCGTGCCTGCCCCGCAGAACACGCCCCGGTTCGAGCCGCCAGCGCAACTCGTCGAGCAGCCGCCCAGTGCTGCAAGGCAAAGTAGGCTGACGAGGAGGGCGGCGGCAAGACGCTTCATGCGGCGGCGCGGGTTTGGTTGCTCGCGCAGTGCGGGCACCGCTGGCCGGGGATGTAGTTGGGCGATTGCTGCTCTTCCGGCGTGACGACCGCGCGGCATGCGAAGCATTGCTTGGGGCCGGCCGGCAGCAGTTCGGGGTTGAGCGCAGTGCGATGGTCGAAGACGAAGCAATCGCCGTCGTAGTGGTCACCGCCGACTTCTTCAAAGTATTTGAGGATGCCGCCCTCGAGCTGGTACACGCGCTCGACGCCGATCTCCTGCATGTGGATCGCGGCCTTTTCGCAGCGGATGCCGCCGGTGCAGAACGACACGACGGTCTTGCCGGCAAAGTCATCCTTGTGCGCGGCAATGGCGGGCGGGAATTCGGTGAACTTCTTGAGGTTGTATTCGACGACGTTCTTGAAGGTGCCGACCGCCACTTCGTAGTCATTGCGCGTGTCGAGCATCACCACGGGGCGGCCTTCGTCGTCGTGGCCCTGGTCCAGCCAGCGCTTCAGGTTCGGCGGCGTGACAAACGGAGCACGACCGTCTTCCGGGCGGATCAGCGGATGGCGCATGGTGATGATTTCTTTCTTCAGGCGCACCAGCAGGCGGCGGAACGGCTGATGGTCGGACAGGCTTTCCTTCGGTGCCAGATCGGCAAAGCGTGGGTCGGCGCGCAGCCAGCCGACGATGCCGTCGATCGCCTCACGTGAGCCGGCCAGGAAGATGTTGATGCCCTCGGGCGCCAGCAGCACGGTGCCCTTGAGCTCGCGCGCCTGGCACTCGGCCAGCAGGGCGGGGCGCAGGGTCTCGCGGTCATCGAGGGTGACGAATTTGTAAGCGGAAATATTGACGATCTGCATGTGCTGCCGCGCCGGTTTTGGGGCGCCTGGGTAACCCGTTGATTCGTAAGCCGAAATTATAACGGCCCACGCAGCGGTGCGGGTTGCTGCAGGTCAATTCGGCAGGCGCCGAATGCTTGACGGAAGGTGTCAGCCGTTACAATACGCGGATGAATTCGCCGCGCTTCGTCCACCTCCGTCTCCACTCCGAATATTCCGTCGTCGATGGCAACGTCCGCCTTGACGACGCCGTCAAGGCCGCCGCCAAAGATGGCATGGGCGCCCTGGCGCTAACCGACCTCGCCAACGCCTTCGGCCTGGTGCGCTTTTACAAGGAAGCGCGCGGCAAGGGCGTCAAGCCCATCGTCGGTGCCGACGTGTGGATCACCAATCACGACGAGCGCGACAAGCCCAGCCGCCTGCTGCTGCTGGTGCGCAACAAGCAGGGCTATCTGAACCTGTGCCAGTTGCTGGCACGTGCTTGGCTGAGCAATCAACATCGCGGTCGCGCAGAAATTGCCCCCGAATGGTTTGACGAGCCCGGCGTGGAGGATGCGCCGCTGGCGACCGGCTTGCTGGCGTTGTCCGGCGGCATGGCTGGCGATATCGGCATGGCGTTGGCAAACGGCAATGATGCGCTGGCGCGCAAGCTGGCGACGAACTGGTCGCGCGTGTTTCCGGGCGCGTTCTACATCGAGCTGCAGCGTGCCGGTCATGCCGGCACCGAGGCCTACATCCAGCAGGCGGTGAAACTGGCGTCGGCGATGCACCTGCCGGTGGTCGCCACGCATCCGGTGCAGTTCATGACGCCGGACGACTTCACCGCACACGAGGCGCGCACGTGCATTTCGGAGGGCGAGTTGCTCGCCAATCCGCGCCGCACCAAGCGTTTCACGACCGACCAGTACTTCAAGACGCAGGACGAGATGTGCGCGCTGTTTGCCGACATCCCGTCTGCGTTGGCCAATGCGGTGCAGATCGCGCAGCGCTGCAACCTCACGCTGGAACTGGGCAAGCCCAAGCTGCCGCTGTTCCCGACGCCTGACGGCATGTCGCTGGATGACTACCTTGTCCAGCTCGCCAAGGAAGGCCTGGAAAAGCGCATGGAAGTGCTGTTCCCCGACGAGGCGGTACGCGAATCGAAGCGACCCGAGTACTACGCCCGCCTGGAATTCGAGACCGGCACCATCATCAAGATGGGCTTCCCGGGCTACTTCCTGATCGTGGCGGATTTCATCAACTGGGCCAAGAACAACGGCGTGCCGGTGGGGCCGGGCCGGGGCTCGGGTGCCGGCTCGCTGGTGGCGTACGCGCTGGGCATTACCGATCTGGACCCGCTCAAGTACAACCTGCTGTTCGAGCGTTTCCTGAATCCGGAACGTGTGTCGATGCCCGACTTCGACATCGACTTCTGCCAGCACGGGCGCGACCGCGTCATCCAGTACGTGAAGGAAAAGTACGGCAAGGACGCCGTCTCGCAGATCGCCACCTTCGGCACCATGGCCGCCAAGGCCGCGGTGCGCGACGTGGGCCGCGTGCTCGACCTTGGCTACAACTTCGTCGATGGCGTGGCCAAGCTGATTCCGTTCAAGCCGGGCAAGCTCGTCACGCTGGAAGAGGCCAAGAAGGAAGAACCGCTGCTGGCCGAGCGCGAAGCCAACGAAGAAGAAGTCAAACAGCTGCTGGAACTCGCGCAGCGTGTGGAAGGCATGACGCGTAACGTCGGCATGCACGCGGGTGGTGTGCTGATCGCCCCGGGCAAGCTGACGGACTTCTGCCCGCTCTACACGCAAGGTGGCGAAGATGCCGGCGTCGTTAGCCAGTACGACAAGGACGACGTGGAAGCCGTCGGCCTGGTCAAGTTCGACTTCTTGGGCCTGACCACGCTGACCATCCTCGACTGGGCCGAGCGCTACATCCGCATGCTCGACCCATCCAAGGCGGACTGGAATTGCAGCCAGATTCCGCTGACCGACAAGGCGGCGTTCGACATCCTCAAATCGGCCAACACGGTCGCCGTGTTCCAGCTGGAAAGCCGCGGCATGCAGGGCATGCTGAAGGACGCCAAGCCTGACCGCTTCGAGGACATCATCGCCCTGGTGGCACTGTATCGCCCGGGCCCGATGGACCTGATCCCCAGCTTCTGCGCGCGTAAGCACGGCCGCGAGAAGGTGGAGTACCCCGACCCGCGCGTCGAGCCGGTGCTCAAGGAGACCTACGGCATCATGGTCTACCAGGAGCAGGTGATGCAGATGGCGCAGATCGTGGGCGGCTACTCGCTCGGCGGCGCTGACTTGCTGCGCCGTGCGATGGGTAAGAAGAAGGCCGAAGAAATGGCCGAGCACCGCGCGCTGTTCCGTGCGGGTGCCGCCAAGGACGGCCTGACCACCGAGAAGGCCGACGAGATCTTCGACTTGATGGAGAAGTTCGCGGGCTACGGCTTCAACAAGTCGCACGCGGCAGCCTATGCGCTGCTGGCGTACTACACCGCGTGGCTCAAGGCGCATCACCCGGCCGAATTCATGGCAGCCAACATGTCGCTCGCCATGGACGACACCGACAAGGTGAAGATCCTCTATGACGATGCGGTCGGCAAGAACGGCCTGAAGGTGCTGCCGCCCGACATCAACGCGAGCCAGTACCGCTTTGCGCCGACCGATGCCAAGACCATCCGCTACGGCCTGGGCGGCATCAAGGGCAGCGGGCAATCTGCGATTGAAGACATCCTGCGCGCGCGTGAAGACGGTCCGTTCAAGGACTTGTTCGACTTCTGCGAGCGCGTGGACCGCCGCCAAGTTAACCGCCGCACGATTGAAGCGCTGGTACGTGCCGGCGCCTTCGATAGCCTCAACGACAACCGCGCGCAGTTGCTCGCCTCGATCGGCTTGGCCATGGAAGCCGCCGAGCAAAAGGCCGCTGCTGCCAACCAAGTGTCGCTGTTCGACCTGATGAGCGGCGACGATGCCGAAGCGCATCGCCCGGAACTCGTCGACGAACCGGCCTGGACCACCAAGCGCAAGCTGCAGGAAGAAAAGCAGGCGCTGGGCTTTTATCTGTCCGGCCACCTGTTCGATGAATGCCGCGAGGAGGTGCGCCGCTTTGCCCGCACCACCCTGGCCGACCTCGCCCAGGAAGTGACGAGCAAGGGCAACGGCGGAGGTGGCGGTGCGGGTGGTGGCTGGGGGGGCAACCGCGATGCGCGCAACAAGACCGTCGCCGGCGTCATCGTTGGCCAGCGCACGCAGATGACCCAGCGCGGCAAGATGCTCATCGTCATGCTCGACGACGGCTCTGCCAGCGAGGCGACCGAAGTGACGGTCTTCAACGAAGTCTTTGAAGCCAACCGCGCGCTGTTCAAGGAAGACGAAGTGCTGATCGTGCAGGGCAGTGCCCGCCACGACATGTTCACCGGCGGGGTGCGCGTGACGGCCGAATCGGTGATGGACCTGACGCAGGCGCGTGCCAAGTTTGCCCGCGCCATCCGGTTGTCGATGAACGGCAATTCGACATCCGCCAAGTTGCGCGACCTGTTGACACCCCACGTGGCAACGGATGGCAATGGCGTGTCGGTACGCATCAGCTACATCTGCGAGCAGGCTCGCTGCGAGGCCGTGCTGGGTGATGCCTGGCGCATCGTGCCTAGCGAGGAGGCGATCGCGGCGCTACGTCAGGCGCTGGACGCCGAGAACGTGCTCACGATGTACGACTGATTCGAAGAGGGTGCCGGGGGGCGCCTTCGTCGGGCGCTGGCCCGGCACCACAGCAGACTTCACACGATTACATCCTCAGCATCCATGAACGTCGGAATTTCGTGCAACGCGCTGGGTTACAGCGGCGGTAGCGAGCGCTATGCGATGGATTTGGTCCGCGGCTTGCATGAGCGCGCCATCCGTCCCGTGTTCTTTGCCAAAACGGTTGACAAGGCGCTGCCCGAATACGCCCAGGTCAAGGCCATCGCACTGCCCACGCGCAAGCTGACGGGCAAACTCAATGACCACGTTTTCGGCTGGCTGGTGCGTCATCTGGCCAGGCGCGAGCACATCGATCTGATGATCGGTTGCAATCGAACCGGGGCGTCGGACATCGCCATCTGCGGTGGTACGCACATCGGTTATCTCAAGAGCTTTCCCAAGGCCCCAGGCTTCTGGGATCGCCAGCAGATCGCGCTGGAGCGCCGCGACTACGTGCGCTCGCATGTGATCGTCGCGCACTCGAAACTAATGGCGCAGGAAGTGCTCGACTACTACGACATCCCCGAAGCCAAGGTGAAGACTGTGTACCCGCCGGTGAGCGAGGCCAAGTTTTCGCTGGTGGATGAGGCCGAACGCCAGCGCCTGCGTGACGAACTGGGCTTTGCCCGCGACCGCATCACCTTCGTGTTTCCGTCGTCGAGCCACAAACGCAAGGGCTATCCGCTGCTGGAGGCGTTCTTCTCGAAGACGACGCTGCCGGTACAACTGGCGGTGATCGGGCGGCCGGTGTCGTCAACCTCGCCCAACATCCGCTACCTCGGTTATCGCAAGGACATCGAGAACGTCTACCGTGCGGCGGACTACACGATCCTCGCCTCTCACTACGAGCCGTTCGGGTTGATCGGGGTGGAGTCCGTGCTGTGTGGTACGCCCGCCGTGCTGGCGAGCAACATCGCCTGTACCGAGGTGATCTCTGACGACGGTGCGCCGACCTTCAACGTGAATGATCCGGCCACACTTGCTCGCACCATTGAGGCGGCGGTAGCGCGTGCGCAGGCTGGGCAGGCAAGGCTGGCGAACCCGCGCGAGCATTTGCGCTATGACCCGGGCATCCGCGCTCACATTGACGCCTTGCTGGCCCTGGCACCGGGTGCGGAGGTGCTGCGGTGAACGCGTTGGTACAGCGCGGCCGGGCTGTCGTTTCCTGCGTGCCGGTGATTCTGGCTGTGTTGGGAATGACCGTCCTGCCAGCCTTCATGTTGTCAGTGCACAGTGCCGCGTTCGTGGCGTTTTTGATGCTGTTGGTGTCAGCGCTTTGGTCGATGCTGGTGGGACATGCGGAGTTGACGGCACGAGTGCGAGCGTTGTGGCGCGAGCATCGCTGGCTGATCCTGGCCATGGCGGCAATGCCGACAGCAATGCTGATAAGTTCGCTGCTGAATCCGGCGGCACCGCGTGGCGTTCCGTTCGCCTATGGGCGGCTCTGGTTGTTCGGTTTCGCTTTGTTTGCGCTGCTGCAGCTTCGGCCCGCTCAATTGCAGAACGTACAGTGGGGTTGTGTGGCGGGGGCGTTTGCTTCTCTAGTGTGGGCGTTTGTCGAGTTGAGGGGTGGGCGTCCCGATACCGTTGGCGCATACTCCAATACCATCCCGTTCGGCAATGTGTCGCTCCTGCTGGGGCTGTTTTCGTTGATCTCCATCGGTTGGGCGCGTGACGATCGGTGGCCGCTCATCGTGCTGCGCTTGGCGGCTGGCGGTGCTGGGCTATACACGTCATACCTGTCGCAGTCGCGCGGCGGTTGGATCGCGATTCCCGTGCTGCTGCTGATCGCCGTGGCGACTTTGCGCCATGTGAGCTGGAAGAAGCGGGCCAGTGCGTTGTTGGTATTTTTTGCGCTGCTAGCGGCGGTCTGTGTGTCGTCGAGTATCGTTCGCACGCGCTTCGACCAAGCAGTTAACGATATTCATGCCTACGAGGCTGGTCAGGCTAATTCCTCAATCGGCGTTCGTTTTCAGTTGTGGAAGGCGGCATCCCTCATGCTGCTTCGCCATCCTTTGGCCGGTGTTGGGCGTGGAGCATTTCATGCGAATTTGCAGGCCCTGCGTGCCGAAGGTGTGATCACCGACGACGCTGCGGCTTTGGAGCATGCCCACAACGAGTTTCTATACAATGGCGCCACGCTTGGCGTGCTGGGCATTGGTGCATTGCTGGCGTTGTATCTGGTGCCTGCTGCGTACTTCCTGCGTGCCGCGCTGTGCGATGACCGCATCCTCCGGACCACCGGGGCCATGGGCCTCACACTGTGTGTCGGTTTCATGCTGTTTGGGCTAACCGAGGTGATGCTCATCATCGCGCAGACTGTGGTGTTCTACAGCGTGATGGTGGCCGTGTTCACCGCGCATATTCACCGGCGCCGGCAAGAGCTTGGTGCCAATCCTGTTTTCTGAGATCGTCTTCGCATGTCCGCATCCAACCGAGCCACGCTCGCCGTCATCATCGTCGCCAAGAATGAAGCCACCGACATCGGTGATTGCATCCGCTCGGTGCGCGACTGGGCGGACGACGTCATCGTCTTCGATTCCGGCAGCACGGACGGTACGCAAGACATCTGCCGCGAACTGGGCGCCCGCGTGTTCGAAACGGACTGGCCGGGCTACGGCGAACAGTCCAACCGCGCATTGCGTGAGGCCCGCACCGACTGGGTCCTGTCGTTGGACGCCGATGAACGCATCAGCCCCGAGTTGCGCGCGGAGATGATCGCGGTGCTCGAATCGGGCAGCTCGCATACGGTGTATTCCATGCCGCGCAGCTCCAGCTTCTGCGGTCGCTTCATGAAGCATTCGGGCTGGTGGCCGGACCGCATCCGCCGCTTCTTCAAGCGCGAGCAGGTGACCTTCTTCGATGCACCAGTGCATTCTCACTTGGTGTTCCAAGGCACCGTCGGCGATTTTCGTGCGCCGATCATTCACTACTCGATTCCCGATCTGCGAGCCGCACTCGACAAGGCCAACGATTACTCCACGGCCGGCGCCGCTGCAGCCTATGCCAAGGGCAAGCGCGCATCGTTGGGCAGTGCGATCGGCCACGGGCTGTGGGCGTTCATTCGCACCTACATCATCCAGCGCGGTTTCCTGGATGGCGCGGAAGGCTTCATGCTGGCTGTGTCCAACGCAGAGGGCACGTACTACCGCTACGTCAAGCTGATGATGCTGCATCGTCATGGCAAGCGCTGATTGCCCGCGTCGCATCGCGCTGATCGTCACGACTTACAACCGTCCGGATGCGCTAGCCCGCGTGTTGGCCGGTTGTGGCGCGCAGACTGATCAAGCGTTTGATGTGATCGTCGCCGACGATGGTTCGCGCGACGATACGCGTGTGGCGGTGGAAGCCGCTGCCAAGACGGCATCGTATCCGTTGCGCCATGTCTGGCACCCCGATGACGGTTTCCGTGCGGCCGAGATCCGCAATCGCGGCGTCCTGGCAACCGATGCCGATTATCTGGTCTTTCTCGATGGCGATTGCGTGCCGCGCCCTGACTTCGTCGCCCGGCACCGCGCACTGGCTGAGCCGGGACGTCTGTTGTCCGGCAGCCGCATCCTGCTGAGCGAAGAGATGACGCGAGACGTCATCGCGCAGCAGACGGACATCCACTTGAAGGACCTCGCCTATTGGTTCAGCGCCTGGCGTGCTGGCCGCATCAACAAGTTCTTGCCGCTGCTGGTACCGGGCCTGCCCGCTCCGCGCACGTTCAAGGACACGAGCCTGCGTGGCATCAAGAGCTGCAACTTGGGCGTGTGGCGCAGCGATTTCGAGCGCGTGAACGGCTTTGACCAGAGCTTCGTCGGCTGGGGCCATGAAGATGCTGACCTGGCCGTGCGACTGTACAACGCCGGTGTGCGGCGCAAGCGCGGCTTCTGCGCGACCGAGGTCTTCCACCTGTGGCATCGCGAGCAATCTCGCGAACAGGAAAGCCCCAACTACCGGCGTATGATGGCGCGTCGCAATACGGATGTCATCCGCGCTGAGGCGGGATTGACGGAGTTGCGCGGGCAAGGCGCCTGAACTGGCGCCTTGGCGCTCACCACGTTTTTTTCTGCTTGGCGATACCGCGGAACGGCCGCACGAAGATCTGATAGAGAAACTTGTGCACGAAGATCAGGTGCAGGCGGCGGCTGAGCCATCGCTCCTCATCGGCTTCGCGGCTCTTGACGGCGCGATCGGCCTCCAGGTTGGAGCCGGTGTCGAAATCCTGCACGCTGATCACGTATGGCACGACCGCGCGCATCTGCACGATGCCTTCGCGCTCGAACTTGTGCCAGTAGTCCGCCGCCAGCCATACCGGGTAGAGCTGTTCGACCATGCGTTTGGCCGCCGCGCGTGTGACGAAATAGCCGTGCGCCAGCCACTGGTAGTTCGCCAGCTTCACCACGTTGTGGCTGGCGTCGAGCGGTTTTGCGCTGCGTTTGTAGTAACGGTTGATATACGTGAGCAGCGTCACCACGGGTTCGTCAGGTGAGACTTGCTGCGCCAGCGCATCGAGCACGGCGGGCACATCGGCCCCAAGCTTGGCGTCATCCTCCAGGATGAGCGCGTAGGGCAGATCCTGCTCCAGCATTGCGCGGTAGACGCCCAGGTGGCTTAGCGCACAGCCGACTTCGCCGACGGTCAGTTCGCGGCTTTCGGCAACGGCTCGGGCGTGGTCGTAGAGGCTCGCCAATGCATCGGCGGGAAGTGCTTTGCCGTACACGCCAGGAAAGCGCGTGTGCGGCAGGCCGAGTGCATCAAGCTGATCTTCGAGGGCTTTGCGGCGCTCGACATCGTGCTCGAGGTTGATGAAGAACGTGGGAACGCGCGAACTCATGCGGAAGGATCAGGTGACGCGGCAATGCGTCTTGGCTGTGGAATCTGCTACCAGGATGGGCCGAAACAGGTGATTGCCGTAAAATGCCGGGTCGCCCGTCTGTCGGATGGCAGGTGCAGCATGCACATGTTGTCGGCAATGCCCGTCGCAATGCGGTGCAATCTGCCCACCCTTATTTGAAAACGCCGTGAGTATACAAGCAAAGTCTGACCATCAAGACCCCTCCAAGCCGTTGCTCAAGCGCTTGTGGACGTACCTGCGTCCTGAACTCACCGCGTTCATTCTCTCCATGGTTGCCATGGGCGTGGTGGCGGCCACGGAAGGGATCATCCCCAAGGTCGTGAAAGACCTGCTGGACCAGGGCTTTGGCGGTGAATACGCCGGCAAGCTGTGGCAGGTGCCGGCCATGCTGGTGGGCATTGCCGTGGTGCGCGGCGTGGCGCAGTTTGCGTCGACCTACCTGCTGAGCCTCGTGTCGAACAAGGTGCTGTTGAACCTGCGCGTGAAGATGTTCGAGCGGCTGCTGCAGGCGCCTGCATCGTATTACCAGCAGAACACGGCGGCATCGATCATCAACGCGGTGATCTTCGAGGTCAACCAGGTGCTGCAGGTGTTGACTGGCGTGTTCATCACGATGGTGCGCGACTCGATGACGGTGCTGGCGCTGCTGGTTTTCCTCTTCTATACCAACTGGCGCCTGACGCTGGTGGTGGCGGTGATCCTGCCGGTCATCGGCCTGCTGATGTCGCGTATCAACCGCCGCTTGCGCTCGCTCAACCGTGAGAGCCAGAACCTGACCAACCAGGCTGCCTACGTGGTGGAAGAGGCCGTTGGTGGTTACAAGGTCGTCAAGCTGCACGGCGGCGAGGCCTACGAATCGCTGCGCTTTAACGCCATGACCAACCGCCTGCGCAGCTATGCCATGCGCGTGGCCGTGGCCGGCGGCCTGAATCAACCGGTGACGCAGTTCCTGGCGGCGCTGGCGCTGTCCATCATCCTGGCGATCGCCATGATGCAGGCGCAGGCCAACCAGACGACGGTCGGCGGTTTTACCGGCTTTGTGATGGCGATGCTGCTGCTGATCTCGCCGCTCAAGCATCTGACGGATGTGAACCAGCCCCTGCAGCGTGGCCTGACTGCCGCCGAGTTCATCTTCGGCCTGATTGATACCCCCATCGAACCGCAGGAAGGCGGCAAGCACATTGATCGCGCCCGCGGTGATATCCGCTTCGATCGCGTGACGTTCCGCTACGGCGCGGATGGCCGGGCGGCGCTCGACAATGTCGACCTGCATGTGAAGCCAGGTGAGATCGTTGCTCTTGTCGGGCCTTCGGGCAGCGGCAAGACCACGCTGGTGAACCTGATGCCGCGCTTCTTTGATCCGACCTCGGGCACGATCTCGCTCGACGGCGATGCGCTGGCTGACCTGTCGCTGCAGGATCTGCGCCGCCAGATCGCCTTCGTGAGCCAGGACGTGGTGTTGTTCAACGACACCATTGCTGCCAACGTGGCGTATGGCGCGCGGGACGCCTCCGAGATCGACATGGCGCGTGTGCGCCGTGCACTGGAAGCTGCTTACCTGACGGATATGGTGGATAACCTGCCGGAAGGCGTTGACACCAACATCGGCGACAACGGTTCGAAGCTCTCCGGCGGCCAGCGCCAGCGCCTGGCGATTGCTCGTGCCATCTACAAGGACGCGCCGATCCTGATCCTGGACGAGGCGACCTCCGCATTGGACTCGGAATCCGAGCGCCAGGTGCAGGCCGCGCTTGAGCGGCTGATGGAAGGCCGCACGACGCTGGTGATCGCGCACCGCCTGTCGACCATCGAAAACGCAAACCGCATCATCGTGCTCGAACACGGCAAGATTGCCGAAGCCGGCACGCACCGCGAACTCATCGACCGTGATGGGTTGTATGCTGGGCTGCATCGCATCCAGTTCGCCACTCAGTAAGCAGTTCACTTCCGGGCGGCGTGCTCGTGATGCTCACACCAAAGGAGACATCATGACGACCACCACGCCGCCCATCAGCCGGTTTCCCGTTCCTGAACTGGCTGACATTCCCGGAGACATTCGCGCGCGCATCCTCGAAGTGCAGGAGAAGTCCGGCTTCGTGCCGAACGTCTTCCTTGCGCTGTCGCACCGGCCCGATGAGTGCCGTGCGTTCTTCGCCTACCACGACGCGCTGATGCTGCGCGAAGGCAGCAGCCTGACCAAGGGCGAGCGCGAGATGATCGTGGTGGCCACCTCCGGCGCCAACCAGTGCCTATATTGCGTGGTCGCGCACGGGGCCATCCTGCGCATCTACGAGAAGAATCCGCTCGTGGCTGATCAGGTTGCCGTCAACCATCGCAAGGCTGACATCACCCCGCGCCAGCGCGCCATGCTCGACTTCGCGATGAAGGTCTGCACGGCCTCGCACACCGTCGACGAGGCCGACTACGACGCATTGCGCGTGCATGGTTTCGACGACGAGGACATCTGGGACATCGCCGGCATCACGGCCTTCTTCGGCCTGTCGAACCGCATGGCGAACGTGATCTCGATGCGGCCGAACGATGAGTTCTTCCTGATGGGCCGCCTGCCGCGCGAGAAGAAGTAGGCGGCCGGTCGGTCTAGGCCGTCAGTTCACGCAATGCTTCAAGCAGCTTGACGGCGGGGCTGGGCAGGATGCCGTGGCGGCGCCGGAACGCGGTGAGCGTGCGGCGCGCCACCAGCCCGGGAATCGGCAGCGGCTCGATCACACCGGCGCGGCGCTCGGCGTCGATCATCGGTTCGGCCATCCAACTCAGGAAGCCAGAGCGTGCCACCAGACTCTTGAGTGCCGTGACCGAGCGCGTTTCCACCACAATGTTGGGCAGCCCCAAGCCGGCTGCCTCGAACACCTGCCGCATGTGCTCGTAGGGGCCAGTGCCGCGCGGCGGGATGGCCCACGGTGCAGACATCGTATCGGCCAGTGTCAGGGCAGGGCGCTGGCGTAACGAGTGTTCCGGCGACGCGACCACGAAGCTCGCGTCTTCCCAGCGGCAATCGGCAATCGCGATGATCTCGTCCGTATCCGGCATCGCCATGGACAGCGCAAGGTCGATCTCGTGCTTGACGAGTCCCTCGGCCAGGCGGTCCCACACGCCTTCCAGAATTTCCACACGCAGGTTCGGCCAGCGCGCCACCACCGTGCCGACGGCTAGCGGTAGGACGTAGCTCGCGATGCTGCCGACCGCGCCTACGCGGATGGTGCCCTTGGCAAGCCCGCGCATCGCGTCGATCTCTTCACGTGCGTAGTCGGCCTCGTGTTGCAGCAGCGTGGCGTGCGGCAGCAGCGCCTGTCCAATGACGGTGAGTTGCATCCCCTTGGAGTGCCGCTCGAACAGGGGCGCCCCCACCTCGTCTTCCAGACGCTTGATGATGCGGCTGAGCGCCGGCTGCGTGACGTGCAGGACCTCTGCGGCGCGCCCGAGGCTGCCGGCCGAGACGATGGTGGTGAAAGCGCGCAACTGGCGCAGATCGAAAGGCATGCCAAAAGGTAATGACTTTCGTCTGAAAATTCAATATCGCGCAAGGTGGGTGGCTCCCATACTGGGCGGCCAATGCAAAGAGCAATACAAGGAGACGCTGCATGACCCGCACTTCGCTCGCGCTTGTCACGGTGCGCGACGCCACGATCGAGCTGCTTCGCCGGCTCGGCATGACCCACGTGTTCGGCAATCCGGGGTCCACCGAACTGCCGATGTTCCGGGATTTTCCCGAAGACTTCCGCTACATCCTCGGTCTGCAGGAGGCCGTGGTGGTCGGCATGGCCGACGGCTATGCGCAGGCAACCGGCAACGCCGCGCTGGTGAATTTGCACTCGGCGGCTGGCGTCGGCAATGCGATGGGCAACATCTTCACGGCGTTCAAGAACCGCACGCCGCTGGTGATCACGGCCGGGCAGCAGGCGCGGTCCATCCTGCCGTTCGATCCGTTTCTCGCCTCCAACCAAGCCACCGAACTGCCCAAGCCGTACGTCAAATGGAGCATCGAGCCGGCGCGTGCGCAGGACGTGCCGCTGGCGCTGGCCCGCGCGTATCACATCGCCATGCAGGAGCCGCGCGGGCCGGTGCTGGTGTCGATCCCCGTGGATGACTGGGATCAGCTGACCGAGCCTGTCGCCGTGCATGAAGTGGCGTACGAGGTGCGGCCCGATCCTGTGACGCTCGCGCGCATTGGCGATGCGCTGGATGCGGCGCAGCGGCCGGCATTTGTGGTGGGGGCAGCGATAGACCGTGCCGGTGCATGGGACGCCGTTGTGCAGCTTGCCGAAGCGCACAACGCCCGTGTGTTTACCGCGCCCATGGCGGGGCGAGGTGCGTTTCCGGAAGACCACCGCCTGTTCGCCGGTTTCCTGCCGGCAATGCGCGAGAAGATCGTCGCTTTACTGCAGGGGCACGACGTGGTGTTTGCGCTTGGCGCACCGGCGTTCACGTATCACGTGGAAGGTCATGGGCCGCACGTGCCGGTGGGGGCCAAGCTCATACAGCTGATCGACGATCCGGCTACCGCATCCTGGACACCCGAGGGCATCTCGGCCGTCGGCAACATCCGCCTCGGCGTGCAGGACTTGCTAGCAAGGCCCGCGCCGCCCGCTCGACCGCTGCCTGCGGCCCGCGTCAAATCGCCGCGAGCCGAGCCGGCATCGCCCATGTCGACGGCCTTCGTTTTGCAGACGCTCGATGCCGTGCGCGGCCCCGCAGACATCGTCGTCGAAGAAGCACCGAGCGCGCGCTCAGTGATGCAGACCTATCTGCCGATGCGTCGCGCGGGGGCGTTCTACACCATGGATAGCGGGGGATTGGGCTACGGCATGCCTGCCGCTGTGGGCGTGGCACTCGCCAAGCCGGGCACGCGCGTGATCGGCCTGATTGGCGATGGCTCGAGCATGTATTCCATCCAGGCGTTGTGGAGCGCATCGCTGCTCAAGTTGCCCATGACGTTCGTGATCCTGAACAACCGCCGCTATGCTGCCCTGCAGGATTTCGCGCCGGTGTTCGGCTTTGCACCCAACGACCCGGTGCAGGGCACGGACCTGCACGGCATCGACTTCGTCGGACTGGCTCGCGCCATGGGCTGCTCCGGCGAGCGCGTGACGGACCCGCACGCGCTGGAGGCCACACTGCACACCGCACTGCAATCCACCGGACCAACCCTGATTGAAGTGGAGATCGCCTGATGACGAATACGAATGTCGCCCCGCTGGAGGGCGCGCAAACCATCTCGATGCTGATCAATGGCGAGCGCGTGCACGCCAGCAATGGTGCGGTCTTCGAGCGGCGCAACCCGCTGGATGGTTCTGTGGCGACGCGCGCGCCTGCGGCCACGGTGGAGGACGCACGCAATGCCGTCGACGCCGCTGCCGCTGCGTTCCCCGGCTGGGCTGCCATGGGGCCGACCGAGCGTCGCGCGTTGCTGATGCGCGCCGCCCAAGCGCTCGAGGCCAAGGGCGCCGCCTTTGCTGCTGCCATGGCTGTGGAGACCGGCGCCTCTGCGATGTGGGCGGGCTTCAACGTGCACCTGGCCGCCAGCGGCTTGCAAGAGGCGGCCGCCATGGTCACGCAGATTGCCGGGGAGATTATCCCCTCCGACGTACCTGGCAGCCTGGCGATGGGTGTGCGTCAGCCCGCGGGCGTGGTGCTTGGCATAGCGCCGTGGAATGCGCCGGTTATTCTGGCTGTGCGTGCGATCGCGCTGCCGCTGGCGTGCGGCAATACCGTGGTGCTCAAGGGCTCGGAGATCTCGCCTGCCACGCACGGACTCATTATCGAAGCGCTGCAGGAAGCGGGGCTGCCCAAGGGCGTCGTCAACTTCGTGACGAATGCGCCGGCCGATGCCGGTGCCATCGTGGAGGCGATGATTGCGCACCCCGCTGTGCGGCGCGTCAACTTCACGGGCTCGACGCGCGTGGGGCGCATCATCGCGCAGACCTGCGCCACGTATCTGAAACCCGCTGTGCTGGAGCTGGGCGGCAAGGCGCCGTTGCTGGTGCTGGCTGATGCGGACATCGACGCTGCGGTGGATGGCGCAGCGTTTGGTGCGTTCGCCAACTCGGGCCAGATCTGCATGTCCACCGAACGCATCATCGTCGATGAGGCCATCGCCGATACGTTCGTTGCCAAGCTGGCCGCGAAGGCCGCTTCGCTGCCGCTGGGTGATCCGCGCAAGGGGCCGGCGGTGCTCGGCTCGGTGGTCGACATGAGCACGGTCGTGCGTTGCAACCACCTGATCGACGACGCGCTTGCCAAGGGTGCGAAGCTGCTGTGCGGTGGCAAGGCCACCAACACGTTGATGCCCGCCACGCTGCTCGATCACGTGACGACGGACATGCTGATCTACTCGGAAGAGTCGTTCGGCCCGGTCAAGGGCATCGTGCGTGTGCGCGGCGACGATGCTGCCATCGCGTGCGCCAACGACAACGCATATGGATTGTCGTCTGCCGTGTTCAGCCGTGACGTGGCGCGCGCTATGAACGTGGCGCGCCGCATCGAATCGGGCATCTGCCACATCAACGGCCCGACCGTACACGACGAAGCGCAGATGCCGTTTGGTGGCGTCAAGGCGAGCGGCTTCGGGCGCTTTGGCGGCCGCGCGGGTGTGGCCGAATTTACCGAACTGCGCTGGATGACGGTGCAGACCACGCCGCGCCACTACCCATTCTGAGATGCGCATGAAGATCGCCATTCAGGGTGCGGGCGCCATGGGCTCGCTGTTCGGCGGGTTGCTGGCGGAAACCGGCGAGCAGGTCACGTTGCTCGACATCAACGACGCGCACCTCAGTGCAATCACCGCCCACGGCCTGCGGCTGGAAACCGACACCGGTGACCGCCACGTGCGCAGCCTGCAGGCGTTGCGCCCAAGTCAGGCAACGCAGGTGCCGGATCTGCTGATCGTCTTCACGAAATCGATGCACACGCGTGCTGCGCTGGCGAGTGTGCGTCAGCTGATCGGGCCGTCCACGTATGTGCTGACACTGCAGAACGGTCTGGGCAATGTCGAGGCGCTGGCTTCGGCGGTGCCGCAGGAACGCATCCTCGTTGGTGTGACGACGTGGCCTGCGGATCTGGCGGGGCCCGGCCACGTGCGCTCGCATGGTGCCGGTGTGATCCGCATGATGACGGCCGATGGTGTTGATCGGCCGATGCTGGAGCGTGTCGTCAGTGTCTTGTCCGACGCGGGTCTGCGCTGCCAGGCCGATGCCAACGTATGGGGCGCCGTGTGGGAGAAGGTTGCCTTCAATGCCGCCCTCAATCCATTGTGTACGGTGCTGAATCGCCCGGTCGATGCGCTGGGCGTGGTGGAGGATGGGCCGGCACTCGCGCTGACCATTGTCGAGGAAGTGCTGGCGGTGGCACGAGCAAGCGGTATCAGTGTCGACGCAATCAAGGTGAGTGACGACGTGCGCCATGCCATCGTCGCGCATCGCGGGCACAAGCCGTCGATGCTGCAGGACGTGCTTGCCGGGCGCCCGACCGAGATTGAGTCGATCAACGGCGCTGTGGTCGTTGCGGCGCAACGGCATGGCGTGCGTGTGCCGCATACCGAGACGCTGATGCAGTTGGTGCGACTGGTGCAGGCGCAATCCGCGCATCCGCAAACACCCTAGTTGGACAGGAGGCGGGCCCGCTTATATTGTTAACATGTTAAATAAATGGCGCGCAGACGCCAGCCCATTGGAGACAACCCCATGCTGTGCAGCTTCAGACTGGCGAGCGCGTCTAGCGCGCTTGCACAGGCGTATGCGCCTGGTTCGCCATCCGGCCGTTCCACCTCTCAGCGGAGGCCGGTATGAGCCAGGATCGCGCCCCCATCGACATCGGCAGTGTCCTGGACGACGGGCCGTTTTCGTTTGCCCAAAAGGCCGCCGTGTTGCTCGCGGCATTCGCCATCGTTATGGATGGTTTTGATGGCCAGTTGATCGGCTTTGCCATCCCCGTGCTCATCAAGGAGTGGGGCATCACGCGCAACGCATTTGCGCCGGCGGTGGCGGCAGGGTTGATCGGCATGGGCATCGGCAGTGCGCTGGCCGGCTTGTTTGCCGATCGTTTCGGGCGGCGCTGGGCGCTGATCGGCAGCGTGTTCGTGTTTGGTGTGGCGACCTGCATGATTGGTTTCGCACCCAATGTGGCGACGATCGCCGCGCTGCGCTTTATCGCGGGCCTCGGCATTGGCGGCGCGCTACCAAGCTCGACGACGATGACGGCGGAGTTCACGCCGGCCCGGCGCCGCACGCTGGCCGTGACTGCCACCATCGTGTGCGTGCCCCTGGGCGGCATGCTGGCGGGGATGTTCGCCGGCCACGTACTGCCGATCTACGGATGGCGCGGGCTGTTCTGGATTGGTGGCGCGCTGCCGCTGGTGCTTGGGTTCGTGCTGGTCGCAGCGTTGCCGGAGTCACCTCGATTCCTGGCGCGTCGCCAGTCGCATTGGCCACAACTGGCCAGGCTGCTGACGCGCATGGAGCGTTCCACGCCAGCTGATGCCACCTTCACTGATCTGGCTGGCCAGAAGGTCATCCAGCACGCTGGGTTCCGCTCGCTCTTTGCGCCGGGGCAGGCGCGCGATACGGTGGCGTTGTGGGCGGCCTTCTTCATGTGCCTGCTGGCGGTGTACGCAGCATTCAGCTGGTTGCCGACCATGCTGGCCTCGGAGGGGTTGAGTGTGGCCGTGGCGGGGCAGGGTTTGACGGCCTACAACCTGGGCGGCGTGATCGGTGCGCTGGTGTGTGCCGTGGCGATCGCGCGCTGGGGATCACGCTGGCCCATGGCATTGTGCTGCATCGGCGCAGCACTGAGCGCGTTCGCTATGCAGGGTGTGGATGCCCGGCAGAGCACGCAATTGTTGATCGTCGGCTTGGGCTTGCATGGGCTGTTCGTCAACGCGGTGCAGTCGACCATGTACGCGCTGTGTGCGTTTGTCTATCCGACGGCGGTGCGCGCCACGGGCACCGCCTCAGCCGTCGCATTCGGGCGACTGGGGGCGATCTTGAGCGCGTTCGCTGGTGCCATGATCATCACGGCAGGTGGTTCGAGTGCTTACCTGGCAATGCTGGGGATCGCCATGCTGGTGGTACTGGGTGCGTTGCTGGTGATGCGGGAGCAGATTCCGCGGTTGACGGTACTGCGGACCGCCTGCGCATCGCCTTCTGCGCCGGTGCATCCGCACGGTAGTCCTGCGAAACCATAGGGCGCAACCGCGATGATGACCGGCCCGATTTTTTTCGGCCATCGGCGGTGCTCAGATGCCCCGTAGCCAGTCCACGCGCTTGTTGTGATTTGGCTTTAGGGGGCTATCGTTTATTGAGCGGCAGAGAAGCACAAGCAGCCTCTGCCGAGCAGAATATCGAGGCTAGCTCACCCGGATGCTTTGCCTGGTAAGCGCGATAGTAGATGTTGCTCCCTCCCAATCCGAGATGTCCGACGTCGTTGTGCTTGTACAGATCGACGCCGGAGATTTCGGTGTAGCAATGCTCTGCATCGCAAGGCACGTCGTATGTGTGGATGATCGGGATATCGGAGAAGGCCTTTTTCAGTCGCCCAAACAATGCCTCGGTGGGGCGATGCGCAGTTCTTGCCAGCGTTGCCGGATAGGTGCAATTCTCGTTCTGTGGACGGATACCGTATAGGCGATTGGATGCACAGTTCTCCAGCTCAGGCGGTGCGACTGGAACATCGTCGACCAGTACCACACGCTTTCCTGCCGCTCTCAAGCGGGCGACGGTATCTTCAACGTAGTGATCGCCAGGCATGAAGCCGTGCAGGGTCGGTTGTGGACGATCCCCTGTATCGAGATTTATGTAGTTGGTCCATGCCGCAGACATGATGACAACACCAATGTCCGCACGCGCCAGGATGTGTTCCATGACCAAGCGGTCGTGCAGAAGGCAGCCTTCCCTGTGATTCTGATAGGTAGGGTTGCCGGCGCGCGCTGGGCCATCGGCTATCGGGGGGCACATGGTATGCGCCACGTCATGAATGGAAAGGCCGTAGTCCTTTCCAAGCGTGTCCATGAAGCTGATGAGTTGATATGCATGGGAATCGCCCCAGAAGATCGCACGTGTGGCCGCTTGAAGATTCCCCACGCTGCAATCGGCGGCGGGAGTGACCTCGACCTTGTTCCAGCAACGTTGTGCTCGGTCTCCGTCAAAGATGGAGCGGCCGGTCTGATCAAAGCTCTGGCGCAGCGCTGACGGGTAGAGCGCCACGAAGTGATTCGTCCATTTGGACGCAAGTGCGAGGGTGCCCAAGACTGCGGCAGGCGCCAGGAAAAGGAGAAGCAGGCTTTTCCGCGTCGACCACTTCGCGTTGCGGATGCGTTGCTCAACCAGGTGGTGTGTCGGTATGGCAATGGCAACGCACAGCAGCAATCCCACACAGGTCCACGCATTTGACGTCAGATGGAACTTGCGCAGACCAAAGAAGATCGGCCAGTGCCAGAGATAGAGTGCATAGGACAGCTTCCCGAGATAAACCATCACGGGGTTTGACAGCGCTGACGTAAGAAAGCGCGCCTGGTCACCGCTGGCGATGACCAGCGCAGCTCCGAGGCATGGCACCAAGGCATAGAGGCCTGGCATCGGAGTCGCAGGCGTGTACATAGCCGTGCACGCCGCGACTATCGCGAGTCCCAGCACCAGGATAGCGTCGTAGCGCAGACGGTACTGCGCGGCGGCTGCCTGCAGCGGGAGGAGTGCCAACAGCGCACCAATCAGGAACTCGAACCCTCTTGTCTGGAGTTCAAAGTACGCGCGCGGTAGAACATGCGACACCGCATACTGGGAGTAGGCGAGTGATCCCAGAAAGAGGGCGCTCGTCACGGCAAGCAGGATGCCTGGTTTCGCTCGCCTTAGAAGCAGGAGCAGCAGCGGGAACGCCAGATAGAACTGCTCCTCGACCGAGAGTGACCATGTATGCAGAAATGGCAATTGGTCCGCCGTAGCATCAAAATAGCCGGTCTTTCGTGCAAGGAAGATGTTTGAGTAGAAGATGGCGATGAAGAGTCCGTTCTTCAGGGCGTCATAGCCTTCTTCCGGAAATTGAAAAATCAGGCAAAAAAACAGTGTCGCGCTGACCATGCAATACAAGGCCGGGGCAAGTCGGCGAACACGTCTCGCATAGAAGTTCCCCAATGAGAAAGTTCCGGACCGTTGGGTGCGAGTGATTGATCTTGTGACCACGTAGCCCGAGATCACAAAAAAGACATCGACGCCAATGTAGCCCCCGGAAAACAAGCTCAAATGCGCGTGACAGAGTATGACGGCAAGCACTGCAATGGCGCGTAGGCCGTCGATGTCGGGGCGATAGTGCTTGGGAGTCTTATGGGAGGCTGCACTTGAAGAGGTGGTGTTGCGGCGAATGGGCGCACTAACATTTACCTCTGTTCTTTGCAAAGCTACCGTTGTTGTGTTACCAGCGATCATGACCCGCTTAATTTCCCCCGGTTGGCATACTACGGAGCCATTGCGGGAGAGTGGTGCAATTAGCTACGACAACGTTTGCCAATCGTTAATTTTTTTTGAGGGGCGGATGATACACAAAAATAAACGATCAAGTATTGATGTACGCCTCTATGTGTAGAAAGCAATAGAAAAAGCAACAGGAATGCTTTTCACCAAGGCTATTTAAACGGGTAGAGCGACGGATGAGGTTCCAGACAGATCCGAGCGGGGCAGAGGTTCAACCAGATTTTGATGTCTGGTGGGCGTCGCAGATGCTGTGTTGCCGTCGCTCAAGCCAAGTTTGAGGGGCGCTTCGGTCTGTGCTATTCGGCGATGCGTGCCAGCCACCCGAGATGCATCGGGTGGGGGCGTGAGGTCGGATATCGTGACGTCTGGGTTCAGGCAGGACCCGCAATGCCGGGTCGTCCATTCTGACAGACGTCGATGCCAGAGCGGCTGAGCTCCACTTCAGCAGACGTATATATCGACGGCGCACGGGATGACTCTCAAAAGAGTCATGGCCAATGTCTCTGGGGCGGCAAGTTGTCCGTGAATTTCAGGAAAACTTGCTGTGCACTACATCAAGATGATGTCGTACTGCTCCTGGCTGGCCGCGGACGATTCCACCTGCAGCGAGATCGGCTTGCCGATAAAGTCGCCCAGCATCGCCAGGTGCTGGCTTTCTTCTTCCAGGAACAGATCGATGACGGATTGCGAGGCCAGGATGCGGAACTCGCGCGGATTGAATTGCCGGGACTCGCGCATGATCTCCCGCAGGATGTCGTAGCACACCGTGCGCGGCGTCTTGACCTGGCCCTTGCCCTGGCACACCGGGCACTGCTCGCACAGCACGTGCGCGAGCGATTCCCGCGTACGTTTGCGCGTCATCTCCACCAACCCCAGTTGCGAGAAGCTGTTGACCGTGATGCGTGTGCGGTCGCGCGACAGCGCCTTGCGTAGCTCCGCTAGCACCGCATCGCGATGGTCGGCGGACTCCATATCGATGAAGTCGATGATGATGATGCCGCCCAGATTGCGCAGCCGCAGTTGCCGCGCGATGGTGTGCGCAGCTTCCAGGTTGGTCTTGAAGATCGTGTCGTCAAAGTTGCGCGCGCCCACGTAACCGCCGGTGTTGACGTCGATGGTGGTCATCGCCTCGGTCTGGTCGATCATCAGGTAACCGCCTGACTTCAGATCAACCCGGCGCGACAGCGCACGCTCGACTTCCGCCTCGATGTTGTACAGATCGAAGATCGGCCGCTCGCCGGTGTAGTGCGTCAGGCGCTCGACCACAGCCGGCGTGTATTCCTGCGCAAATTCGACGAGCTTCTGATGGTTCTCGCGCGAATCGACCTGGATGCTGCGCGTTTCGTCCGTCACGAAATCGCGCAGCACGCGCTGGGCGAGGTTCAGGTCCTGGTACAGGATCGACGGCGCGGGAAGGGTGGTGGCGTTGTGGCGGATGGTCGCCCAGATCTTGCGCAGGTAGGCGACGTCGTTGGCGAGTTCTTCGTCGGTCGATTCTTCGGCGATGGTGCGCACGATGAAACCGCCGCGCTCCTCGGTCGGCACCATCGCCGTCACGCGGGCGCGCAGCGCTTCGCGCTCGGCCTCGTTGCCAATCTTTTGCGAGATACCGATGTGTGGGTCTTGCGGCAGATACACCAGCGTGCGGCCAGCAATGCTGACTTGCGTGGAAAGGCGTGCGCCCTTGGTGCCGATCGGGTCCTTGATGACCTGCACCATCAGCGCTTGGCCTTCGAACAGTGTTTTCTCGATGGCGACCTGCGGCGTGGGCGGGGCGTCCTTGGCATCGCGCGGGTGCCAGATGTCGGCCACGTGCAGGAACGCCGCGCGTTCCAGACCGATGTCGATGAAGGCCGATTGCATGCCAGGCAGCACGCGCACAACCTTGCCGAGGTAGATGTTGCCGACCAGCCCGCGCGTGAGTGTGCGCTCGATGTGGAGCTCTTGAACGGCGGCTTGCTGGACGATGGCCACGCGCGTTTCTTGCGGCGTGATATTGACGAGGATGTCTTCGGACATGGGATACCTGGAGAGCGGGTTTCAGCACCCGCCTCTACGCTTGTCGTGCGCCCGAAGCGTGTCTTGAAACCGGCCCTCGCACGCTGCTCGGCGCGTGCTTCGGCGGCCGGTCAGAGGGCGAGTTACAGCGTGATGCCCGCCTGTGCGAGCAGCGCTGCCGTCTCGAACAAGGGTAGGCCCATGATACCCGAATAGCTTCCCGAAATATGGGCGACGAAGGCGGCTGCGCGGCCCTGGATGCCGTACGCACCGGCCTTGCCAAAGGGCTCGCCGCTGGCGATGTAGCGGGCGATGTCGTTGTCTGTCAGTACGGCAAAGCGCACGTCGGAAATGGACAGCGCGTGCATCGGCGTGCCGTCGGCTTTGACGACGGTGACGGCGGTCAGCACGCGGTGTTCGCGGCCGGACATGCCGCGCAGCATGCGGTGGGCATCGGCTGCGTCAGTCGGCTTGCCGAGGATCTCGCCGCCCAGGCACACCGTGGTGTCGGACGTGAGGATCGGCAGGGCGGGGAGGTTGCGTGCGATGCGGCGGCGCACAGCCGCCTGCGCCTTCAATGCGCAGACGCGTTGGACGTAGTTGTCGGGTGTCTCGCCGGGGAGTACGGCTTCCAGCGCTTCGGCATCTTCATCGCCATCGGCCAGCAGCAGTTCGAAGCGCGCGCCGATCTGCCGCAGCAATTCCTGCCGACGCGGGCTTTGCGAGGCGAGATACAAGTGTGGGGCGCCGGTTGCTTCCATCGTCATACCCGGTGATACGGGTGGTTTTGCGTGATGCTCCACGCGCGATAGAGCTGCTCGGCCAGCAGCACGCGCACCATGCCGTGCGGCAGGGTCAGGCTCGACAGGCGGATCAGCATGCGGGCCTTGGCCTTGAGCGCCGGGTCCAACCCGTCCGCACCGCCAATCACGAAAGCGATGTCGCCGCCTTCCTGTTGCCATCCGGTGAGGGATTCGGCAAGTGCCACGGTGGTGAGGTCCTTGCCGCGCTCATCCAGCGCGATCATGCGGCAGCCCTTGGGTAGCGCGGCTTCGATGCGCGCGGCTTCGAGCTGCATGACGGTGGCGGCGGTGCGGCTGCCCGAGCGCTGCTCGGGCTTGATCTCGCGCAATTCGATGCGCAGTTCGGGCGGCATGCGCTTGGCATATTCAGAGAAGCCGTCCTCGATCCAGGACGGCATCTTGTGCCCGACGGCGACGATCAGCAACTGCATGGCGAGATTGCCTGCGCGGTGTTACGACGCGCGCTTCTTGGCCGGCGCGCGCTTGGCTGCCGTCTTGGTCGCCGTTTTTGCGGCAGTCTTCGTGGCGGGCTTGCCGGTGCCGGTTGCGCGTTTGCTGGCGGGCTTTTTGGCGGCAGCGGTCTTGGCGGGCGCCTTCTTGGCCGGTGCTGCAGCCTTGGTCGGGCGCTCACCGGCCAGCGCCGGCTTGGTAGTGCGGCGCTTGGCCGGCGTGACCTCTTCGGCCTCGTCTTCCTCGTCGTCGTAACCTTCGCTGGCCTTGGGCAGGCCGCGCTTGCTGGTTCCGCCGAGTTCGACGCGCACCGGCTTGTCGCCCCAGATTTCTTCCAGGTTGTAGTACTGGCGCAGTTGCGGCTGGAAGATGTGGACCACGGCGTCGCCGCAGTCAACCAGCACCCATTCGCCCACGTCTTCGCCTTCCACGGCGATGACGTGGCCGCCGGCTTCCTTGACGGCGTCACGGACGGACGCGGCGAGGGCCTTGGTCTGACGATTGGACGTGCCGCTAGCGATGACCGTGCGGTCGAACAGCTCGGTCAGGTGGGTCGTATTGAAGACCTTGATGTCTTGCGCCTTGACGTCTTCGAGCGCGTCGACGATCACGCGTTGTAGTTTGCGAATATCCATACTGAGTGAGAAGAACGTTTAAAGGGCGAGAAAAAAGGTCAAAAAAGCGCGTAAATACAGTGAATCACGCGGTCAGGCACTGACCGTGCCATTGGCACGGCGATACAGCGAATGCGATTGGATCAGGTCGGCCACGCCGGCGGGCAGGTCGGCGTCGCAGCGTTCGCCGGCGGCGAGCAGCTGGCGCAGGCGGGTGGACGACAGGTCGACGGATAGCGTCTGGTCGATCCACATATGGCCGGCGGGAGCGCATTGTACCAATGCCGTGTCACCCCGGCGCACATCCAGCTCGCGTTGCACCGGCGCGTGCAGAGCGTGCAGGTCGAAACCGGGGCGCGTGGCCACGCACAGGTGCACGTATTCGAACAGGTCTTGCCAGCCATGCCAGGTGTCCAGGCCGACGAGCTGGTCGGCGCCCATCAGCCACGCCATGGAGGTTTCCGGCCCGTAGACGCCGCGTAATTCACGCACGGTGTCGATGGTGTAGCTGGGGCCGTGGCGGTCGACTTCCATGCTGCTCGCGTGAACCCGGGCGCGGCCACCGCGTACCGCTTTCGCGGCCAGTTCAGTCATGGCAAAGCGCAGCGGGGCGGGGGTGATGTCGGCGGCTTTTTGCCACGACACGCCGGTCGGAATCCACAGCAGTTCGTCCAGATCGAGCCGGGCGATGCACAGTTCGGCCAGGGCGATATGGCCGACGTGCGGCGGATCGAATGTGCCGCCCAGCAAACCCAGGCGATACGGGCGGTCGAGATTGGGGCGCACGAAGGTGGGAAGCGTCATACCCAGTCGCGCGCCGGCAGGAAGTCGGTGTACAGCGCCGCTTCCGGCGAGCCCGCTTCGGGTTGCCAGTCGTAGCGCCAGTTGGCCACGGGCGGCATCGACATCAGGATCGATTCCGTGCGGCCGCCGCTTTGCAGGCCGAACAGCGTGCCGCGGTCGAACACCAGGTTGAACTCAACATAGCGTCCACGGCGATAGGCCTGGAAGGCGCGTTCGCGCTCGCCGTACGGCGTGGCGTGGCGTTGCTCGGCGATGGGCAGCCAGGCGGGCAGGAAGGCGTCGCCGACGGAGCGCATCATCTCGAAGCTGCGCTCGAACCCCAGTTCGGCAAAGTCATCGAAGAAGATGCCGCCGATGCCGCGCGCTTCCTTGCGGTGCTTCAGATAGAAATAGTCATCACACCACTGCTTGAAGCGCGGATAGAGCTCGTCGCCGTACGGGGCGAGGGCGCCCTGGCAGGTGCGGTGGAAGTGCGACGCGTCTTCGGTGAAGCCGTAGTAGGGCGTGAGATCCATGCCGCCCCCGAACCACCAGACGGGTTCGGCATCGGGCCGCACGGCGACGAAGCAGCGCACGTTCATGTGCACCGTCGGTACGTACGGGTTGCGCGGGTGGAAGACCAATGACACACCCATCGCTTCGAAGCCGCGTCCGGCCAGTTCGGGCCGGTTGGCGGTGGCCGACGGGGGCAGGGTGTCGCCCATCACGTGTGAGAAGCCGACGCCGCCGCGCTCCAGCAGCGAGCCGCCTTCCAGGATGCGGGTGCGGCCGCTACCGCGCAGGCGTTCGGTGGGCGGTTTTTCCCACGAATCGGTGGCGAAGGTGCCGCCGTCGAGTGCGCCGGCAGCGGTGGTGATGCGGTCCTGCAGGTCCAGCAGGTAGGCGCGGACGGCTTGGGTATCCATCAGATTCGGGCGGGGCCGTTGGGGCGGCCGGGTCATACGGTTGTCACCATTGTAGCGGGCGGGCCGCTTGGGGCTTGTTGGGAATCACCCGGGGTGACGGAAGCCGCGCTTGCCCCATGGTGGGGCATCAGCGCGGCAGGGATCGCTCAATGGCGGATGGCGCGGTGGCCGATATCGGTCCGGTACTGGGCGCCGTCGAACTTGATTTGTTCGATGGCGTTATACGCGGCGCGCTGGGCCGCCTTGACGGTGTCAGCCAGGCCGACGACGCACAGCACACGGCCGCCGTTGGTGGTCAGCACGCCGTCCTTGAGCGTGGTGCCGGCGTGGAAGGTGACGCTGTCTTCCGTCTCCTTCGGGATGCCGGTGATGACATCGCCCTTGCGCGGCGTGTCCGGATAGTTGTGGGCAGCCATCACCACGCCCAGCGCGGTACGGCGGTCCCATTCGAGTTCCATGCCGTCGAGCTTGCCGTCGATGGCGCGGTCGAGCACGTCGTACAGGTCGGTCTTCATGCGCGCCATGATGGGCTGCGTTTCCGGGTCGCCCATGCGGCAGTTGAATTCGAGCGTCTTGGGCGTGCCGTCGGCGTCGATCATCAGGCCGGCGTAGAGGAAACCGGTGTATGGGATGCCGTCCTTTTCCATGCCGCGGATGGTCGGCATGATGATCTCGCGCAGCGCGCGGGCGTGCAGCGTGGGCGTGACCACCGGCGCGGGCGAGTACGCGCCCATGCCGCCCGTGTTGGGGCCAGCGTCGCCGTCGAGCAGGCGCTTGTGGTCCTGGCTGGTAGCCAGCGCCACCACGTTCTTGCCGTCGCACACGACGATGAAGCTGGCTTCTTCGCCAGCCAGGAATTCTTCGATCACGACGCGCGCACCGGCGTCGCCCAGGCGGTTGTCGGCCAGCATCATGTCGATGGCGCTGTGCGCTTCTTCGGCCGTCATCGCCACGACCACGCCCTTGCCGGCAGCCAGGCCATCGGCCTTGATGACGATCGGGGCGCCTTCCTGGTCAATGTAGGCGTGCGCTTGTGCCGCGTCGCTGAAGGTCTGGTACTTGGCGGTCGGAATGCCGTGGCGATGCATGAACGCCTTGGCAAAATCCTTCGACGACTCAAGCTGCGCCGCAGCCTGGGTCGGCCCGAAGATGCGCAGGCCCTTGCTGCGGAACAGATCAACGATACCGGCGGCCAGCGGGGCTTCCGGGCCGACCACTGTGAAGTGGATGCCTTCGCGCTCGGCAAACGCGGCCAGCACTTCCGGGTCCGTGATCGGCAGATTCTGCAGGCGCTTGTCGAGCGCCGTGCCGCCATTGCCCGGCGCCACGTAGACCACCTGCACCTTGGGCGAGCGTGCCAGCTTCCATGCCAGGGCGTGCTCTCGACCGCCCGAACCGACCACCATCACTTTCATGCTGTACCTACTCAAAAAATCGAAAACTGGAAAACAAAAACGGCGATCGGTCAGGTCGATCGCCGTTATGCGCGCGTCTCGGGCTTATTCCCCGATGACCGCGTTGGTGAAGACTTCCTGCACGTCGTCCAGGTTTTCCAGAACGTCGAGCAGCTTCTGCATCTTGACCGCATCTTCGCCGGTGAACTCGACTTCGTTCTGCGGCTTCATGATGACTTCGGCCAGTTCGGCCTTGAAGCCAGCGGCTTCCAGTGCGGTCTTGACCTTGGTGAAATCGTGGGGCGGGCAGATGACTTCGAGTGCGCCGTCTTCATGCGTGACGACGTCGTCGGCGCCGGCTTCGAGCGCGGCGTCCATCAGCTTGTCTTCCGGCGTGCCGGGGGCAAAGATGAACTGGCCGACATGGTCGAACAGGAACGCCACCGAGCCGGCGACGCCCATGTTGCCGCCGTATTTGTCAAAGCCGTGGCGGACTTCGGCCACGGTGCGCGTGCGGTTGTCGGTCAGGCAGTCGACGATGATGGCGGCGCCATTGATGCCGTAGCCTTCGTAGCGGATTTCTTCGTAGTTCGCGCCTTCCAGGCCACCCACGCCGCGCTGGATGGCGCGCTGGATGTTGTCCTTGGGCATGTTGGCGTCGGTGGCCTTGTCCATGGCCAGGCGCAGGCGGGGGTTCGAATCCGCATCACCGCCGCCCAGGCGGGCCGCCACGGTGATTTCCTTGATCAGGCGCGTCCAAATCTTGCCGCGCTTGGCGTCGGCAGCGGCTTTTTTATGCTTGATATTGGCCCATTTGGAATGACCGGCCATGAAACTCTCCGAGCGGAATGCGGTGGAAATGCTGTGGAATCTGGCGCCCAGATGGCGGTTTGACGCCACCTGCACGCTCTATAATCGGTCGTAGATTTTAGCATGCTGCACACGCCCGCCGACCCGTCCATCCGGTCGAGCAATAGGCGCCCGCCCCCAAAGATTGATCCCCGTCTGAATGCCATGACCGATCCCATCCTCGTTGCCAAGAACACGAAAACTGAGTTGGTGCTGCTGCCCCAGCTGGCCAACCGGCATGGCCTGATTACCGGCGCCACCGGCACCGGCAAGACCGTCACCCTGCAAACGATCGCGCAGGGCCTGTCGAAGATCGGCGTGCCGGTCTTCCTGGCTGACGTCAAAGGTGACCTGACCGGCATTTCGCAGCCTGGCCAGTCGAACGACAAGCTCAAGGCGCGCCTGCAGGAGCGCGGTCTGGAAGAACCGCAATGGGCCGGCTGCCCCGTCACGCTGTGGGATGTGTACGGCGAGAAGGGCCACCCCGTGCGCGCCACCGTGTCGGACATGGGCCCGCTGATGCTGTCGCGCATGCTGGAGTTGAACGACATCCAGACCGGCGTGCTCAATCTCGTCTTCCGGATTGCGGATGACTCCGGCCTCGCGCTGCTCGACATGAAAGACCTGCGCGCGATGCTGCAGCACGTCGGCGAGCACTCGTCGGAGTACACGAACAAGTACGGCAACATCTCGTCGGCCAGCATCGGGGCCATCCAGCGCAACCTGATCGCGCTGGAAGAGCAGGGCGCCGACAAGTTCTTCGGCGAGCCGATGCTCGATATCAACGACCTGATGCAGACCGTGCGCGGCCAGGGCGTGATCAACATCCTGGCGGCCGACAAGCTGCTCAATGCGCCCAAGCTGTACGCGACGTTCCTGCTGTGGATGCTCTCGGAGCTGTTCGAGCACCTGCCGGAAGTGGGCGATCTGGACAAGCCCAAGCTGGCCTTCTTCTTTGACGAGGCGCACCTGTTATTCAACGATGCGCCGCCGTCGCTGTTGCAGAAGGTGGAGCAAGTGGTGCGGCTGATCCGCTCGAAGGGCGTGGGCGTGTACTTCGTGACGCAGAACCCGTCCGATGTGCCTGACACGGTGCTCGGCCAGCTCGGCAACCGCGTGCAGCACGCGCTGCGCGCCTTCACGCCGCGTGATCAGAAAGCCGTGAAGGCGGCCGCGACCACGATGCGAGCGAACCCGGAATTCAGCATCGAACAGGCCATCGGCGAACTGGCGGTGGGCGAGGCGCTGATCTCCATGCTTGATGAAGGCGGACGCCCTGAGATTACGGAGCGCGCCTTCGTCGTGCCGCCTGCATCGCGTATCGGGCCGATTTCGGATGACGAGCGCCGCGCGTTGCTCGCCAATTCGCTGGTAGCCGGCCGTTATGACACGGCAATCGATCGGGAATCGGCCTACGAAATCCTGACCGGACGTGTGGCGACGGGTGGCGCAGCATCTGCGCCGGCTCCGGGGTCCATCGGCACGGATTTTGGTGCTTCGTCGGGTTCGGCGCCCACGTCGGTCCCCGCACCTGCACCTGCACCCGCACAGCAGGAGGGCGGCGGCTGGCTTGGCGAGGTCGGCTCGATCCTGACCAAGGGCACCGGCCGCACCGGCCGCGGGGACTCGATTGTCGAAACGCTGGCCAAGTCGACCATGCGCACGATCGGCTCGACGGTCGGGCGCGAGATCGTACGCGGGGTGCTGGGCAGCATCCTCGGCGGGTCGAAGAAGCGCTGATCTGCGTGGGTTTCTGACTTTCATCAGGTAACACGCGGCGGGCGGGATGAGACCGCCCCTGCGCTTGACCGCACGCAATACCCAGCTTGCCAGTCTCCCTAGACTGCATCGGGCCGAGGCATCATCCGGTGCCGCGGCCCTCAATCCGGGAGATCTGGCATATGACCGCACTCAAAATCTTGTTCACGACCGATACCGGCCTGGCGAGCCTCGCCGTCATCGGCTTTCTCATCGGCATGGGCGCGTTCTTCTGGCGCCTTTTCGTTCGCAAGATGCGCGAAGAAGAACGCGCCGCCAAGCAGCGCCAAGCCTGATCAGTGCCGCTACCGCACGCACCAAAACAAACAGCCGGCAATGCCGGCTGTTGTTGTTTGCGTAGAACGCAGTGCGATCAGTTCTTCGTGCCGAACAGGCGGTCGCCCGCATCGCCCAGGCCGGGGATGATGTAAGCGTGCTCGTCCAGGTGCGAATCCAGCGAAGCAACGAACAGCTTCACGCCCGGATGCGCCTTCTGGAAAACCTCCACGCCTTCCGGTGCGGCCACCAGCGCCAGGAAGAGGATGTTCTCGTCCGGCACGCCGCGCTTCTTCATCACGTCGATGGCGTGCACGGCCGAGTAGCCGGTAGCGACCATCGGATCGCACAGGATGAAGGTGCGGTCTTCCAGATCCGGCAGGCGCACGAGGTATTCCACCGGGCGGTGGTGCTCGTCGCGGTAGACGCCGATATGGCCGATGCGCGCCGAGGGAATCAGCTCCACCAGCCCATCGCTCATGCCCACGCCCGCGCGCAGCACCGGCACAACGGCCAGCTTGCGGCCGGCGATGACGGGGGCTTCCATCGGGCCCATCGGCGTGTCGATGTGGCGGCTGGTCAGCGGCAGGTTGCGCGTGATCTCATAGCCCATCAGCAGCGTGATCTCGCGCAGCAGCTCGCGGAACGTGCGCGTGGACGTGTCCTTGTCGCGCATGTGCGTGAGCTTGTGCTGGATCAGCGGGTGATTGAGGATGAACAGGTTCGGAAAGCGCGGATCTTGTTTCATGGCGAGAAGGATGCAGTAGTGGGGCGCATTGTAAGGCGCGCCCCATGTAGATAATCGAGCGGCTTATCGGCGGCCGCGCATCAGAATGATGTAGACCACGGCCGAAATCGCCAGCCCCACGAACCACGCATACGTGTACAGCGCTTCGAACACGCCCGGCACGCTGGCCACGAAACCGGCCTGCTTGAAGAAGCCCGGCAGGTTCGGCAGCACGCCGATGATGAGTGCGACGATGGCACGGCCGTTCCAGCCGTTGCCATAGCCGTAGGGGCCGTCCACGCGGAACAGCTCGCCGGTCTTGAGCACAGTGCGGCGTACCAGGAAGTAGTCGACCATCATGATGCCGGCCACCGGGCCCAGCAGCGCGCCGTAACCCACGAGCCACGTGAAGATGTAGCCCTTGGTGGTCTCAAGAATCTTCCACGGCATCATCGCCAGGCCGATGCCCGCCGTGATGTAGCCGCCGATGCGGAACGAGATGCGATGCGGCGCCAGGTTCGAAAAGTCATACGCCGGCGACACCACGTTGGCGGCGATGTTGGTCATCAGCGTAGCGGTGATCAGCGCCAGCAGCGCGACGATGACCGACGGGCCCGTCATCTTGCCGGCGAGGGTGACCGGGTCCCAGATGGCCTGGCCGTAGATAACGACCGTGGACGAGGTGACGAGCACGGCCACCAGTGCCAGCAGCCCCATCGGCAGCGGCAGGCCAATCGCCTGGCCGACGAGTTGATCGCGCTGGCTGCGCGCAAAGCGTGTGAAGTCCGGAATGTTCAGCGCCAGCGTGGCCCAGTAGCCGACCATGGCGGTGAGCGACGGCCAGAAGAAGCCCCAGAACTCGCCCGCACGCTTGCCGCCCTCAGCAAACGCCGATGGCGCCGACAGCATCGGGCCAAAGCCACCCGCATTGACGTACGCCCACCAGACCAGGCCCAGCGCGGCCAGGATCAGCAGCGGCGTGGCCAGCGCCTGGAAGCGCTTGATCGACTCCAGCCCCTTGGTGATCAGCCAGATGTGCAGGCCCCAGAACAGCAGGAAGCAGAACCCCTGGCCCGGGTTGATGCCCAGGCCCGGAATGTTGCTGCCCACCAGCATGTTGTCGGTGACGACGTTCAGGATCGTGTAGATCGCCTGGCTGCCGAGCCACGTCTGGATGCCGAACCAGCCGCACGCCACGATGGCCCGCAGGATGGCCGGCAACTGCGCACCGCGTACGCCAAACGACGCCCGCACTAGTACAGGAAAGGGGATGCCATATTTGGTACCCGCATGGCCGACCAGCACCATCGGTACGAGCACGATCAGGTTGCCCAGGAACACCGTCAGCACGGCCTGCCACCAGTTCATGCCCTCGCTCATCAGCCCCGAGGCCAGCATGTACGCCGGCACCGATACCACCATCGACACCCACAGCGCGGCGTAGTTGGTAGCCGTCCAGGTGCGGGCAGCTTGCGGGGTGGGGTTGAGGTCTTCGTTCCAGAGGGTCGGGTCGGGTGCCGCGACTGCATCGGCGCCCGCGGAGAAGGCGGGGGAGGTGGTTTGGCTCATGGGGTGTGGAATCCGTTGTCGTTGTAGCTCTATCGGAATATTCGGAATGCAGGCGCGATTGTACGGCGGTCCGGATGCGCTCAAGCGAAAGCCGTGCCACGTGCAGCGCACCTGTCGTCGGAACGTTTTGTTGAATTCCAATACAATCGACCGCGCCCTCCAACACGTCCTGCGCCTCTCTCGCGCTCCGTTGTGACCACCGCATCTTCTGCGTCTTCCAACTCCGCACGAACCACCGACACCGGCGGCCTGCTGCTCGCCTCGGTGGGCGCCGTCCTGTTCTCTGCGAAGGCCATTGTCGCCAAGCTGATGTACCGCTACCAGGTGGATGCCGTGATGGTCATCACGCTGCGCATGCTGCTGGCGGCGCCCCTGTTCATGGCGATGGGCTGGTGGCAGTCGCGCCGCGCGGCGCCGCTGGCTCCGGCGGACCGCTGGCGCATTGTTGGCCTGGGCATCATCGGCTACTACCTCTCCAGCTTTCTCGACTTCCTGGGGCTGCAATACATCACGGCGGGGCTGGAGCGGCTGATTCTGTTCCTCACGCCGTCGTTCGTGCTGTTGATTACGTCGACGGTATTCAAGCGGCGCATCACCGGCTTGCAATGGGTGTCTCTGGCGCTGGCGTACGCGGGCATCGTGCTGGTGTTCGCGCACGACCTGAACCTGGGCGGCAACAACGTATGGCTGGGCGGCGGGTTGGTACTCGCCAGCGCCATCAGCTACGGTATCTATCTGCTGGCCAGCGGCGAGCTGGTCAAGCGCGTGGGTTCGATGCGGCTGGTGGCCTATGCCATGTGCGTGTCAACGGTGGCCTGCATCATCCAGTTTCTGGTGTTGCGGCCCATGTCGGCGCTGGTGCTGCCTTGGCAGGTGATTGGGCTGTCGGGCATCAACGCGGTGTTCTGCACGGTGGCGCCCGTCACCATGACGATGATGGCGGTGGCCCGAGTGGGAGCACCAGTGGCATCGCAGGCGGGCATGATCGGGCCGGTGTCGACGCTGCTGCTGGGCTGGTGGCTGCTGGGCGAGCCGATTACCGTGTGGCAGATCGCTGGCAGCGCGCTGGTGCTGGCCGGCATGGCGCTGCTGTCGCGTCGTGGTAGCCAGGCCAAATAACACTCTCAAGGAGCTGGACAGGATGGACTTAGGGCTGAAAGGCAAGCGCGCACTGGTGTGCGGCGCGAGCAAGGGATTGGGCTTCGCCTGCGCCGATGCGCTGGCGGCCGAGGGTGTGGATGTGGTGATCGTTGCCCGTGGCGCAGAAGCATTGCTGGCTGCAGCCGAGCGTATCCGCGGCGCACATGGTGTCCGCGTTGAAGCGGTCGCCACGGATATCACCACCCCGGAAGGCCGGGCTGAAGCACTGCTGGCCTGCGAACGCCTGGGCGGCTCGCCTGACATCCTCGTCAACAACGCAGGTGGTCCGCCGCCGGGCAACTTCCGCGATTGGGATCGCGATGCGTGGAATGCCGCCCTCAACGCCAACATGCTCACACCCATCGACCTAATCAAGGCGACTGTCGACCAGATGATCGAGCGCCGCTGGGGCCGCATCATCAACATCACCAGCGGTGCGGTGAAGGCGCCGATTGATGTGCTCGGGTTGTCCAACGGCGCACGCTCGGGCCTGACCGGCTTTGTGGCCGGCCTCGCGCGCGAAGTAGCCAAGCACGGCGTGACGGTTAACAACTTGCTGCCTGGCCAGTTCGAGACAGACCGTCTGACCAAGACGCTGGAGGCTGGCGCCAAGGCTGCCGGCATCAGCGCAGAAGACAATTTTGACCGCAAGCGCCAGGGCAATCCGGCGCGGCGCTTCGGCCAGCCGGCCGAATTCGGCGCCGTATGCGCTTTCCTCTGCAGCCAGCACGCGGGTTACCTGAATGCGCAGAACATCCTGCTGGATGGCGGCGCCTTCCCAGGCACTTTCTAAGTCCAGTCCTATGACCACCATCACGCCCGAAGGCGCAGCCCCCGCATCGCGAAAGCGCCGCATCGCACTGATCGCGCACGACCACAAGAAGGACGACATGATCGCCTTCGCGCAGACGCATCAGGCCTACCTCGCGCAATGCGATCTGCTGGCGACTGGCACCACCGGCGGCCGGCTGGAGGCGGAAGTCGGCCTGACCGTGCAGCGCATGTTGTCCGGCCCATGGGGCGGTGACCTGCAGATTGGCGCACAGCTGGCGGAAGGCCGTGTTGACGCGGTGATTTTTCTGCGCGACCCGATGACGCCGCAGCCGCACGAGCCCGACATCAACGCGCTGGTCCGCGCCTGCGACGTGCATAACATTCCCTGCGCCACCAACCTGGCGACCGCCGATCTGGTGATGTCCGCCTTGCAACAGGTGCAGCTTGACCCGAAGGAGATCCACGCATGACGAAAGCCATCCGCATTTTTGAAACCGGCGGCCCGGAAGTGATGCAGTACGTCGACGTTGACGTGCCTGCACCCGGCCCCGGCGAGGCCACCATCAAGCAGCACGCCATTGGCCTGAACTACATCGACGTGTACTTCCGCACAGGGCTGTATCCGCAGCCGCTGCCGGGTGGCATCGGCATGGAAGCCTCGGGTGTGGTGGAGGCGGTGGGGCAGGGCGTGACGCACGTCAAACTGGGCGATCGTGTGGCCTATGCAGGCCGCCCGACTGGGGCTTACGCCGCCATGCGCACCATGCCGGCCGATATTCTGGTGCGCCTGCCGGACACTATCGACTTTGAAACCGGCGCGGCGATGATGCTGCAGGGCATGACCGCGCAATACCTCATCCGAGACAGCTACCGTGTGCAGCCGGGCGATACCGTGCTGTTTCACGCAGCGGCCGGCGGTGTTGGCCTGATCGCCTGCCAGTGGCTCAAGGCGCTCGGCGCCACGGTCATCGGTACCGTCGGCAGCGATGCCAAGGCAGAACTCGCCCGCGCGCACGGCTGCGACCACACCATCGTCTACACGCGCGAGAACTTCACCGAGCGCGTGCGCGAGATTACCGGCGGCAAGGGCGTGCCGGCGGTCTACGACGGGATCGGCAAAGACACGTTTGCCGGGTCGCTGGATTGCCTGGCACCGCGCGGCTGGATGGTCAGCTATGGCAACGCCTCGGGCCCGGTGCCGCCCTTCGACATCAGCGTGTTGAGCGCGAAGGGCTCGCTCAAGCTCACGCGCCCGACGCTGATGACGTACACGGCGCGACGCGACTTGCTGGAGCCGATGGCAGCGGATTTGTTCGATGTGGTGAGCAGCGGCAAGGTGAAGATCGAAATTCACCAGCGCTACGAACTGCTGGACGCGGCGCAGGCGCACCGCGATCTGGAAGCGCGCAAGACGACCGGCTCGACGATCCTCTTGCCGTAAGCGGGGAAGTTACCGCCCGCTCGGCCCGGTTGGCGACACTCGGCGCCGGGCGGCGGCAAAGCGTGCGTCCTCACGCACGCGTTCGGGCAACGCACGCAGCAGAAAATGTAATGCGAGCGGCACCAGCACGATGTCGTCCACCCAGCCGATCACCGGAATGAAATCCGGAATCAGATCGATCGGCGAGACCACATAGCCCACCAGCAGCAACGCAGCCGGCGCCAGCCACCACGGCGCGCCCGGATGGCGCAGCGCAAACCACAGCAGGCGCACGTCATTGCGCACTACGCTCCACAGGCGGAAGAGTCGTCCGAACATCGTGGGCTCCTTGATGAAAAGCCAGCGTCACATGAGGCGTGGTAACCGGCGGACCATCGTATCAGCTTGGGGAAACAGCCTGGTTTTCAAGATTTGAACACCCATCGCCCATGAAAAAAGCCGGCACCTCGTAAGAGGGCGGGCTTTTTACTGAAGTGCTTGAAACCGAAGCGGTTAGCTCGCAGCCATGTCACCAGTGTCGTGCATCACTTGCTCACCGCGCGCTGGTGCTTCACCCAGAGAAAGCGGGAGTACGCATCGATGCGGTTGGTGCGGCTGCCTGCCTGGATGCCGCTGTCGTTCATCATCGTTGCGTAGGCATCGTCACGGAACAGGGCGGCGAAGAGGTAGCCGCTGCGCAGGTAGTTGGTATCGCTGCCGTGACCGGTGCCGGTGCTGCCGTTCAGGCGACCGGCATAGTGGTGGTCGCCCAGGCGCATCACGTCGAAGACGCTGTTGGCGATGGGCGCCATCTGCGCCGCGCTGATGCCATAGCGGCCGCTTTGGTACAGCCGGTAGAGCCCGGCCACGTCGAGGCTGCCGTGATTGCTGTCCTCGCCGGCGCGGTTCGGCATCGCGTAGGCCCAGTCGTAGGCGAGGCGACCTTCCTTGTCGGTGTAGCTGGTCAAGCCGCTGTTGAAAAACCAGTCCACGTTGGCTCGCACGATCTGGTCATAGCGCTTCACGCGTGCCGGGTCGTCTTTGAGCAGCTGATGTGCTTCGGCCAGGTTAGCGAAGGCGTAGCTGAACATCATCTGCTGATTCCACGGCACCGGTTTGCCGGTTTGGTAGGGTGAATTGGCGGCAAAGCTCATGTGCTGGTTGGCAGACAGGTCCAGCAGCGAGCGCAGGATGTGCTCGTCCACGGTCTTGTCGGCCTGCGCGATGTAGGTCTTGGCACGTTGCAGATAGGTTGCCCCGAAGTGAAATGGATCACCGTTGCTGACCGACTGGTGGTGCAGCGCCGGGGTCCGGAGAATCTGTTTGGCACAGTTCGCGAGATGACCCACCGGGTCGCCTTGCTCGCCGCCGGTTTCGATTGGGGCGGCATCTGGGCGGTTTGGCCAGACCGGATCGATGCGGCCGGTCCACACAATGCGCTGGCCGGCTGGGGCTGGCAGCAGGTCATTGCGCTGGGAGAGCAGCGTGTCGCAGAAGGACACCATCGTGTCCAGGATCTCCTTGTGTGGCGCAATTTCGTAGACGAGGGCGAGGGCTTTCAGGTTTTCACCGCTGTGGCCCTGGGCCCATTCGCTGCCATTGCCGGTGGCTGCGGGCTGCAGGGTTTGCGCGACGGCGACAAACGACTGAATTTCGTTCTCGGTGACGGGGCCGTCGAGGCTTTCCACCAGCAAGCCGCCATCGTTGCTGCGTGCGTAGGCAGGCACCACCATGCCACTGAGGCAACAGCAGAGCAGGAGCGCGGAGACTAGGCGCAACGTGGTTTTCGTGATCATCGGGGGAACTTTGACGGGTGTGTGGAATGTGGTGCTCCGCATTTTCACGAAATCACACATGTGCAGGCAAGCGACGGGAGCAAGAGGCGCGGCCATGAAAAAAGCCGGCCCTCTTGCGAAGTGCCGGCTTCTTGCTGCAACGGACTGGACTTAGCCCGGGATCTTGCCTTCCACGCCTTCCACGTAGAACTTGATGCCGTGCAGGAAGCCGTCGTCGGCGACCTTGTCGGCGGGCAGGACTTCCTTGCCGGTGTTGTCCTTGAGCGGGCCCTTCCAGATCGGGGCCGAGCCGTCGATGATGCCCTTCTTGCGGGTCTCGACCAGCGTCTTCACGTCTTCCGGTACTACGGCGTTATATGCGCCCAGGTCGATCGCGCCTTCCTTCAGGCCCCACCACACGGTTTCCGGCTTCCACTGGTTGTTGAGCACGTCTTCAACGACCTTGTTGTAGTACACGCCCCACTTGTTGATCGAGGCGGCCAGGTGGGCCTTCTCGCCAAACTTGGTCATGTCGCTGTCCCAGCCCAGTGCATACACGCCTTTCTCCTGCGCGGTCTGCACCACGGCAGCGGAGTCGGTGTTCTGCATCAGCACGTCGACGCCTTGGCCGATGAGGGTGGTGGCCGCTTCACGCTCCTTGCCCGGATCGAACCACTTGTTGACCCATACCACGCGGGTGGTGGCCTTCGGGTTGACGCTGCGCGCGCCCAGCGTGAACGAGTCGATATTGCGGATCACTTCGGGGATGGGCACCGAACCCACCACGCCCAGCTTGCCCGACTTGCTCAGCTTGCCGGCCACCACGCCCGCCAGGTAAGCGCCTTCATACGTGCGCACGTCGTACTGGCCAAGGTTGTCGGCGGTCTTGAAGCCCGTGGCGTGCTCGAACTTCACGTCCGGGAATTCCTTGGCGACCTTGAGCATCGATTCCATGAAGCCGAAGCTGGTGCCGAAGATGACCTTGTTGCCTTGCGTCGCCAGATCGCGGAAGACGCGTTCTGCATCAGCAGCGCTCTCGGGCACGTTTTCCACGAAGCTGGTTTTCACCTTGTCACCGAACTTGGCTTCGACTTCCTTGCGGGCGGCGTCGTGCGCGTACGTCCAGCCTGCGTCGCCCACGGGGCCAACGTAGACGAACGCAACCTTCAACGGCTCGTTGGCCGGTGCCGGTGCGGTAGCAGCGGGGGCCGAGGATGCGGCTGGCGCAGCAGCGTTGCCGCCTGCGTTGTCATTGGACTTGCCGCAACCCCAGAGGGTCAGGGCAGCGCCGGCGGCCAGGGCGGCCAGCGTGATCCTGCGGGTAACGTTCATCGATTTCTCCTGTTGTGTGGCTCGTTGACTGTGTTGAAGCAAAAAAAAAAGCGAGATGCAGAAAGCTTAGGCAGAACCTGGTCGGAACGGCTTACCCAGGGACGCGGGCATGTTCAGGCGAATCCAGTCCGGGTTGCGCGAGATGATGGCCAGCACGACGATGGTCGCAGCAAACGGCGCCATCGACAGAATCTGCGACGGCACCGACACGCCCATCCCCTGCAGGTAGAACTGCAGGATCGTCACGCCGCCGAATAGCAGCGCACCGAACAGGATGCGCAGTGGGCGCCAGGTGGCAAAGGTGGTCAGCGCCAGGGCGATCCAGCCACGGCCGGCGACCATGTTCTCGACCCACATCGGCGTATAGACCAGCGACAGATATGCGCCTGCCAGCCCGCAGCACGCGCCACCGAACAGCAGCGCGCCAAAGCGGATGGTGCGCACCGGATAGCCCAGCGCATGGGCGGATTCCGGCGACTCACCAATCGCACGCAGCGTGAGGCCGGCGCGCGTCTTGAACAGGAACCACGCAATCGCGCCGCACAGCAGAAAGCTGAAGTAGACCATCCAGTGGTGTGCGAACAGGGCGGGGCCCACGAACGGGATCGACTCCAGCCCTGGGATGCCATGCGCCTGCGCTGGCAGCGACATACCGACAAAGCGCTGGCCCATGAAGGCCGACAGCCCGGTACCGAAGATCGACAAGGCAAGGCCCGTGGCGACCTGATTCGTGACGAGCACCAGCGCGAGCCAGGCAAACAGCACGGCCATCACCATGCCGGCAATCGCGCCCGCGGCAAAACCCAGCAGCGGAATCTGCGTCTGGTAGCCCACCATGAAGCCGGCTACGGCAGCGACCAGCATCATGCCCTCGGCGCCCAGGTTGAGCACGCCGGAGCGTTCGTTCATCAAGAGCCCGAGGGCGGCCAGCAGCAGCGGGGTGCCGGCGTTGATCGACGCGGCGATCAGGGGAGCAAGACTTTCCATGTTTCTTTTTCTCTCTCGGCCCGATCAGTGGTGCGCGCGCCAGCGCAGGCGGTATTCGATGAGTGTGTCGCAGGCCAGCAGGAAGAACAGCAGCATGCCCTGGAACACCCCGGTAATGGCCGACGGCAAGCCCAGGCGCGATTGCGCGAGTTCGCCACCGATATAGAACAGCGACATCACGACCGCGCCCAGCACGGTACCCACCGGATTCAGGCGGCCGACAAAGGCCACCACGATGGCGGCAAAGCCATAGCCGGGGGAGATGGACGGCAGCAGTTGCCCGATCGGCCCCGTCACCTCGAATGCACCCGCAATGCCTGCCAGCCCACCCGAGATCAGCAGCGCGGTCCACAGCGCTTTACGCGACGAGAAGCCCGCGTAGCGCGCTGCCTGCGGTGCCAGCCCGCCCACCTGCAGGCGATAACCCGCAAAGCTGCGGAACACGAACAGCGTCATCGCCGCGGTCATCACCAGCATGAACAGGAAGCCGATGTGCAGGCGCGTGCCGGCCACCAGCGTGGGCAGCACGAACGCGCTGTCGAACACGATCGACTGCGGGAAGTTCATGCCGTTCGGGTCCTTGAGCGGCCCGTTGACCATGTACAGCAATAACAACTGCGCGATGTACGTGAGCATCAGCGAGACGAGAATCTCGTTGGCATGAAAGCGATCGCGCAACAGCGCCGTGATTGCTGCCCACAACGCGCCGCCGACCAGGCCTGCAATGACGGCGAGCACCAGCGCGAAGGCGCCCGGGATGGATGGCGTCGGCGTATCGAAAGCGATGATCGTGGCCGCCGCAAAGATGCCGCCAACGATGAGCTGCCCCTCTGCACCGATGTTCCACACGTTGGCGCGATAGCACACCGACAACCCCAGTGCGCACAACACCAGCGGCACGGTTTTGAGCAGCACCTCGCCAATCGCACGCTTGTTGGCCAGTGGCTCGATCAGGAACACGCGCAGGCCGGCCACTGGGTCCTTGCCCAGCAGCGCAAACAGCAGCAGGCCAAACACCATCGTCAGGACGAGCGCGATCAGCGGCGAGGCATAGGCCATGGTGCGCGACGGAATTGCGCGCAGCTCCAGGGAGATGGGCAGCGCCAGGCGGCTGCCATGCATGACATCAGCCATGGGCCACCTCTGAGGTTGCTGCCGCCGAAGCCGGGGCCTTATCCCACATGCCGCTCATCCAAAGGCCGATCTGTTCGCGGTCGGTGGCGTGCGTGGGGGTGGAGGGCGAGAGGCGCCCGTTGGCGATCACGTGCAGGCGATCGCACAGCGCAAAGAGTTCGTCGAGTTCTTCCGACACGATCAGGATGGCGCAGCCCCCGGCCTTGAGCGCGAGGATTTCGTTGTGGATCTGTGCCGCCGCGCCCACGTCGACGCCCCAGGTGGGTTGCGCGACGATGAGCACGCGCGGCGCGCATTCGATTTCGCGGCCGACGATGAATTTCTGGAGGTTGCCGCCCGACAGGCTCTTGGCCAGTGCGTCCGGGCCGCCGGCTTTCACGCCGAAGCGGCTGATGATGCTGGTGGCCAGCTTGGCAGCAGCCTTTTTGTCGATCAGCCCGCCGCGTACCTGCGGTGCACGCTGATGTGTCAGCAGCGTATTGGCCGCTAGCGACAGCGATGGCACCGCGCCGCGCCCCAGGCGTTCTTCCGGCACGAACGACAGCCCGCGCTTGCGACGCGCACGTGGGTCCAGCTTGGCGACCGGCTCGTTGCCGATGCTGATGGTCTGCGCGGCAGCGCGCGTGTCTTCGCCGGACAGCGCGGCCAGCAATTCCTGCTGCCCGTTGCCCGACACGCCCGCGATGCCGACGATTTCGCCGCTGCGCAATTGCAGGGCGATGTCGCGCAGTTCCGTCGCAAAGGCATGTGCTTTGGGCAGGGACAGGCCGGCGACCTCCATGCGGACCTCGCCGGGCGTGGTCTGCGGACGCAATTCGCGCGGGGGCTCGCCGCCGATCATCATGCGTGACAGCGATGCCGCCGTTTCCTGCCGCGGGTCGCATACGCCCGTGACCTTGCCCATGCGCATCACCGTGGCGGTGTGGCACAGGGCCTGGATCTCGTCGAGCTTGTGGCTGATGTAGAGGATGCTGGTGCCCTCGGCTGCGAGCTGGCGCAGCGTCACGAAGAGCTTCTCGACGGCCTGCGGCGTCAGCACCGAGGTCGGCTCGTCGAGGATCAGCAGACGCGGCTTGGTGAGCAGCGCACGTACGATTTCCACGCGCTGGCGCTCGCCCACGGACAGCGTGTGCACATGGCGATGCGGCTCCAGCGGCAGGCCGTACTTGTCGCCGGTGGTGCGCACCTGTTCGGCCACGTCGCGCAAGTCCGTGCCTGCGGGCAGGCCGAGCAGAATGTTCTCGGCCACCGTCAACGTGTCGAACAGCGAGAAGTGCTGGAACACCATGGCGATGCCCAGCGCGCGCGCCTGGTGCGGGTTGGCGATGGTGACGGGCTGGCCGTCGAGCAGCATCTCGCCGGCGTCGGGCTGCACCGCGCCGAAGATGATCTTCATCAGCGTCGACTTGCCGGCGCCGTTTTCGCCCAGCACGGCGTGGATCTCGCCCGGCGCGACGGTGAGGCTCACGCCGTCGTTGGCGACCACGCTCGGGTAGCGTTTGGTCATGCCTGTCAGCGACAGGCGCGGTGGGAGTGGTGTCACAACAGTTGGCTCGTGGTTTCCGTGCCGCTCACCGCGAGCGCAAGGCTGTCGCGGAGGCGATCTCTTATGAACGTTGACGACACTTCACAACAGGCGATGCTGACGCAGATTCGCGCCGACGCATCGCAGCAATCATCATGAATGGGTGATGCTTTTCATCAAATGTGAATTATATCTTCCGGCGCAGCGCCAGATGGCGCGGATAGCGCATGGGGGCTGGTTGACTCCTGCCTCTCACGAGGGGTGCGGGAGTGCAAGTCCCGTGCCGGGCCGAATTGGCTGAATTGCGAGGGGTAGCTTGTTATGCTGGGGTATGCAGGTTGCGCTGATGTCCCCTGTGTGGGGCGGATGAGCGAGGCTGCTCGCGGCATGCACCTGCCCGGTGCCTGGGCGCGATCTGTCACTTTGCGCTACAGTTCGCGGTTTGCCCCGGCTGGGATGTCACGTCCGCTGCCGCGCTGTGTTCCCCTCCCATGACTGCTCCCGCTCCCGCACGATCCCGCCTGCCTGGTCCCATTCCCGGCTGGCTTTTGCTGCTTGGCATGCTCACCGCCGTCGGCCCGCTGTCGGTCGACATGTATCTGCCGAGCCTGCCGACCATTGCGCGCGACTTGAATACCTCGTCGGCGGCGGCGGGCATCACGCTGACCGTCTTCCTGATCAGCCTGGCGATTGGCCAACTGATCTACGGCCCGGCCAGTGACCGCTTTGGCCGCAAACCGCCGCTCTATATCGGTTTGGCGCTGTATGTGGCGGCTTCCATTGGCTGCGCGTTTGCCAAGGACGCCACCATGCTGGCCGTGCTGCGTGGCGTGCAGGGCTTTGGCGGCTGCGCGGGCATGGTGATCGCGCGCGCGGCAGTGCGAGACCGCATGGACCCGGCCGGCGCCGCGCAAGCGTATTCCACGCTGATGCTGGTGATGGGCGTGGCGCCCATCCTCGCGCCGATGATCGGCGGGGCGGTGCTGCAGGTCGGTTCGTGGCGGATCATCTTTACGCTGCTGACGGCCTTCGGCGTGCTGGCGCTGGTGGCGGTGCACTACCTGATGCGTGAAACATTGGCCCCGGAAAAGGCGCGCAAGCTGGCGGTCAGCCACGTGCTGCGCGACTACTGGGAGCTGCTGCGCGACCACCACTACGCTGCCTATATGTGGTGCGGTGCCGTGTTCCTGTCGGGCATGTTTGCGTACATCACCGTGTCGTCGTTCGTGCTGATCGACGGGTATGGTCTGTCGCCGTCGCACTACGCTTGGGTGTTCGGCAGCAACGCAGCGGGGATGATCGCGGCCTCGCGTTTGAACGTGCGGCTGGTGCGCAAGTACTCGCCGGCGCGCGTGTTGCGCCGGGCGCTGTGGATTCCGGTCGTGACCAGCGTGCTGGCGACGGCGGCTGCAGCGGCCGGGTTCACACCACTGCCGCTCGTGCTGGTGGCGTTGTTTTGCTACATCGCCTCGATCGGCTGCATCTCGCCCAACACGGGCGCGTTGGCGATGGCGGGGCAGGGCGCGCGCGCGGGCACGGGTTCGGCGCTGATGGGCGCCATGCAGTTCGGCCTGGGCATGGTGACGGGTACGGTGGTCGCGGCCATCGGGCAGAGCGCGCTGCCACTGCTGGGCATGATGGCTGTCTGCGCTGTCGTGGCGCTCATCCTGGGCTTGCGCGCCACGCGCGAAGAACCCGGCGCCTGATTCCCGCTATTTCTCTACGCCTCTTGCTCTAGAGGCGTCTTCATCCTTTCATATGACTTTGGCATAACATGCCAGTCACGCTGGTCGTGTCCGACGCCTATGATGAGGGCAGTCGCGCCACGATCAAACGCGACCCAACCCTGCGCGACTAAGGGTTACTTCTTATATAGAAATTATCAACGTTTTATTAACGTATCGCTTTAGTTTTCATCCGCACGCCGTCATGCGCGTGCTTTCGAGACCGGGGGCTAAGTTGCAGTGCACGATTCACCGGCTGGGCGAACTGGCGCTGTTGTGCGAAGTGCCGCCGCCGGCGACCTTGAAGTGCCAGCAGCGCATCTGGGCCATGGCCTCGCGCGCGTCCAACTGGGCTGGCGTGGTAGACGTGGTCCCCGGCATGAACAACCTCACGCTCGTGTTTGGCCCGCTGGCAGATGCGCGCGTGCTCGAAACCTTGCTGCGCGAAGCGTGGGAAGACAGCGAGGCACTGGTGGCCGACGGCAAGCTGGTCGACATCGAAGTCGCCTATGGCGGTGACGATGGCCCCGACCTGCGTGACGTCGCCAAGCACACCGGCCTGACCCCGGCCGAAGTCGTGCGTCGCCACACCGCTCCCGAATACATCGTCTACTTTCTCGGTTTCCAGCCGGGCTTTGCCTATATGGGTGGCCTGGACAAATCGCTCGCCACGCCGCGCCGCGCGGAGCCACGCATGGCCGTGCCTGCCGGCTCGGTCGGCATTGGCGGCGAGCAGACGGGCATCTACCCAGCCGCGTCCCCCGGCGGCTGGCAATTGCTCGGCCGCACGGATGCGGCGCTCTTTCTGCCGCAGCGTGATCCCCCCACGCTGTTGGCCCCCGGAGACCGCATCCGCTTCGTTGCCTCGAAGGTGCGCGCATGAGTTCCTCACGTTCCCAATCCGTCCAACCCATGATCGAGATCGTGAGGGCGGGTGTGCTCGCGTCTGTGCAGGATCTGGGCCGCACTGGTTACCGCCGCTTTGGCGTGTGCACGTCGGGTGCGCTCGATCCGCTGTCGCTGTACGTGGGCAACCGCCTGGTCGGCAACCGTAGTGATGCGGCGGGCATCGAGTTCACGCTGGGCAACGCCACGCTGCGCTTCCAGGCCAATGGCCTGATCGCGCTCACCGGTGCCGATTGCCGCGCCACGCTCGATGGCACGCCGGTGCACGCCTGGCGCGCCATCCCCGTGCGGCGCGGCCAGACGTTGACCTTGCGTGTGGCGCAGGGCGGCGTGCGTGCGTATCTGTGCGTGGCCGGCGGTATCGACGTGCCGGAGATGATGGGCTCGCGCAGCACCGACCTAAAGGCCGGCTTTGGCGGCTATGAAGGGCGCCCGCTTAAAGACGGCGACAAGCTGCCCGTGTTGCCTGCGGATACATCGCATGCACCCGACATCAGCAAGGACGCCGTCGCCGTGAAGGCCGCGCGCTGGACGTTTGACCGCGCGCAAGATGGCACGCCAGTGATGCGCGTGCTGCCTGGCCCGGAATACGATGACTTTCTCGCTGATGCACAAGCCGCATTCTGGGAATCGGACTGGACGCTGACCCCCAACAGCAACCGCATGGGCTTCCGCCTGCAAGGGCCAGAGCTTGCGCGCAAGAAGCAGCAGAGCGGCGATCTGCTCTCGCACGGCGTGGTGCCAGGCGTGATCCAGGTGCCGCCGTCGGGCCAGCCGATTGTGCTGATGGCCGATGCGCAAACGACCGGCGGCTATCCCAAGATCGGCACCGTGATCCTGGCTGATCAATGGCGCCTGGCACAGATTCCGCTCGGGCACCGCATCCGCTTCGAGCGCGTGACGCTGGAAGAAGCCGAAGCCGCGCGCGCCGAGGTGACGCGCTATCTGCAGCAAATCGAAACCGCGCTGGATTGGCAGCGCCAGGGCATTCTGTCGACCGCGCGGCGTACTGCCAAAACACGACTGAACGCCTGAGACACCGGACACGACACCATGACCACGATTGATCTGAACGCTGACCTCGGCGAGGGCTGCGATAACGACGAGGCGCTGCTTGCGCTGGTGAGTTCCGCCAACATCGCCTGTGGCTGGCACGCTGGTGACGTCAATACGATGCGCCAGACCACGGCCTGGGCGCTGCGCGAAGGCGTGTCGATTGGCGCCCATCCGAGCTTTCCGGACCGCGAGAACTTCGGCCGCACCGAGATGCACCTGCCGCCAGAGGAGATCTACGCCGGCGTGCTGTTCCAGATCGGCGGCCTGTCGGCCATCGTGCGTGCGCAGGGCGGCAAGCTGGCCCACGTGAAGGCGCATGGCGCGCTGTACAACCAGGCATCGCGCGATCGCCCGTTGGCTGCGGCCATCGTGCGCGCGGTGCGTGATTTCGATCCGTCGCTGGTGGTGTTCGGGCTGGCCGGCGGTGAACTGGTCAAGGCCGCGCGCGAGCTTGGCTTGCAGGCCAAGGAAGAGGTGTTTGCCGATCGCGGTTACAACGCCGACGGCTCGCTCGTCAAACGTGGCACGCCCGGCGCGCTGATCGACGACGAAGCCGCCGCACTCGACCAGACGCTGACCATGGTGCGCGAGCAGCGCGTGAAGGCGATTGATGGCACGTGGGTTCCGATCCACGCGCAAACTGTTTGTTTGCACGGCGACGGCGCACATGCGCTGGCGTTCGCGCGACGCATTCGGGAACGGCTGGGCAGTGAAGGGATCACTGTCGGCGCCGGCGCCTGAGCCACGACGGCCCCGTCCTTCCAACGGGGCTTTTTCATCATTTGGGGGGAGCACCACATGAGTACGGCAGTCAATCTGTGGCCACTGATCGGGGTGGCCATCATCATCGTAGGGTTCGTCCTGCGATTCAATCCACTGCTGGTGGTGACCGTGGCCGGCCTGGCGACGGGGCTGTCCGTCGGCATGGACCTTGGCACGCTGTTGGAAACCTTCGGCGAGAAGTTCATCAACAGCCGGTCGCTGGCGGTCTACGTGCTGATTCTGCCGATCATCGGCCTGCTGGAAAGTTTCGGTCTGAAGGAGCGCGCGCAGGACTGGATCTCCAGCATGGCGAGCGCCACCTCCGCCCGCATCCTGATGCTGTATTTCGTGGTGCGCCAAGCGCTGGGTGCACTCGGCCTGACCTATATCGGCGGCCATGCACAAACCGTACGGCCATTGCTGGCGCCCATGGTGGAAGGCGCTGCAGCCGCACGCCACGGCGATCTGCCGCAGCCGATCCGCGACAAACTGCGCGCGCACTGTGCGGCCTGCGACAACGTCGCCATCTTCTTCAGTGAAGATATCTTTATCGCCTTTGGCGCAGTGCTGCTGATGGACGCCTTCCTCAAGGAAAACGGCATTGCTGGCGTGGAGCCCCTGCACCTCGGTCTGTGGGCGATCCCCACCGCCATTGCCGCGTTTCTTATCCACATGTTCCGCCTGGTACGGCTGGATGCCAGCATCCAGCGCGATGTCGATGCCTGGAAGCAAGCCAATCCCTCCAAGACCAATGAGGTGACAGCATGAGCACACTGCTGACCATTAACACCGTTTTCTATCTGATCGGCTTTATCGTGATGCTGCTGGTTGGCATGACACTGCGAGATAAGGGCAACCCAAAACGCCTGACGACGGCATTGTTCTGGTTCCTGTTCGGCTTTGTATTTCTGTTCAGTGACTTGATGGTTTCAACGCTCGGCAAGCCGATGGCGTATCGCATTGTCGGGGTGATCGTTGTGGCGATCTCGTTGATTGCCGGTGCTGGCTTGCTGTCAATCGGCACCTACAGACAGCGCACTGCAGAACAACTCCATGCCTCCGCGAACAAGCTGCGTAATCGGCTGTTTGTGCCGGCGCTGCTGATCCCACTCATCACGGTGCTCTGTACGCTGTTACTCAAGGGTGTCTCCGTGGGTGGCATGTACATCCTGGATCAGAAGCAACTGACCTTGACCGCGCTCTGCGTGAGCTGTGTGTGTGCCATCTTGGTCGGCTGGGGGCTGACCGGTGGGTCGCCGCTGCATGCGGTGCGAGAGTCGCGGCGTCTGCTGGACTCGATCGGCTGGGCGGCGGTGTTGCCGCAGATGCTGGCGATGCTGGGTGGCGTGTTTGTGGCGGCCCAGACGGGCAAATCGGTGCAGGACATCGTGAGCCTGTTTGCCGATCCGAATAACCGCTTCCTGCTGGTGGTGATCTACTGCGTGGGCATGGCGCTGTTCACCATGATCATGGGCAATGCGTTTGCGGCATTCCCGGTGCTGACGGCGGGTATTGCGCTGCCGCTGCTGGTGGTTGGCCAGCACGCCGATCCCGCGCCGCTGGTGACCATCGGCATGTTGGCCGGCTACTGCGGGACATTGATGACCCCCATGGGCGCCAACTACAACATCGTGCCGGCCGCGCTGTTGGAGTTGAAGGACAAGTATCTCGTCATCAAGACGCAGATCCCGACCGCGCTGGTGTTGCTGAGCGCCAATATCCTGCTCATGTATTTCCTGGCTTTCCGCTAGAGAGACGCCATGCCATTCACCGTCGAACTCACCGTCAAGCAGGCTTCGGATCTGGCAGCGCTGCCGCTGCGCTCGCTATATCACGAGTATCCGAACCACATCATGCATCTGCTGAACGGGGTGGAGGATGTGCTTTCGCCGCGCGACATGCATCCGGTGTTCTACGGCTGCTACGACTGGCATTCGGCGGTGCATGGCTATTGGCTGCTGGCGCGCTGTGCGCGGCTGTATCCGTCTCTGCCACAGCAGGATGCCATTACGAAGCTGTTTGACGAGCACTTCACTGTCGAGAACATGCAGAAGGAGTGCGCGTATTTCCAGGCGCCGGGGCGCACATCGTTTGAGCGCCCATACGGCTTCGCCTGGGTCATGGCGTTGGCGCAGGAGTTGGACGTCTGGCAGCATCCCAGGGCCAAAGATTGGCTGAAAGCCATGGAGCCGCTAACGGCAGAAATCCGCAGCCGCATCCTCAGCTACTTCACCAAGCTGAGTTATCCGATCCGGGTCGGCACGCATTACAACAGCGCCTTCGCGTTGAAGCTGATCCTGGATTTCGCGCGGCATCGCCGCGATGCGGAGTTGGGGGAACTGGTGGTGTCCGCCTCGCGCCGCTATTACGGGGAAGACACCAACTATCCGGCGCACTACGAGCCGGGCGGCGACGAGTTCTTGTCAGCCGCGTTGACCGAAGCCTTGTTGATGTCGGACGTGCTGCCGGCCGGCGAGTTTGCCGGCTGGTTTGCCCAGTACCTGCCAGTGCCAGGCCATATCGACCGCCTCCTGGCACCTGCGCATGTCAGCGACCATAGCGACCCCAAGATCGCCCACCTGAACGGCTTGAACCTGAGCCGAGCCTGGTGCATGAAGCGGATTGCTGCGCGCCTTCCGGAAAGCGCGCCAGCCAAGGCCGTGCTGGATACAGCTGCGACGCTCCATATCGAGGCGGGGCTGCCGCATGTGATCAGCGGGGAATATGCTGGTGAGCACTGGCTGGCAACCTTCGCCATGCTGGCATTGGAGCCGGTTCATTGACATAGCGAGCCCCGTTGACCGTCTCCATCGTGCCTGCCGCGCTGCTGGAAACGTCTGATAAGAACGCTGTGATCAAAGCGCAAGTCCCCGCGGCGCTACTGTTGCTTGCAGCCAATATCACGCTCCTGTACTTCCTGATGCCGCACGAATCGTGTTTAATGCATCGCGTGCGGTGCGCGTCACGTCGGCGAGTCGATTGCCGGCGTGCGCCACCAATCGTGATCGCCGCCCAAGGGGGTACCGGGGTGTGCGGTCCTCGACCTCGCATCGCGCTCTTCTCCGGGGGGATTCATGAGCAGCCAGATGACGAGCGGCCGTTCCATGTCGGGACGCCGCTTTTTTTGTGTTCTTGCAACCAGCGCCCTGTCGCTGATTTCGGCCGCACAAGCGCATGCCGAAACGTTCCGCGTGGCCACGCCGTACCCGGCCGTCAATTTTCATACGCAAAACCTGCAGGCTTTCGCCAGCGCCGTGAGTACGGCCACCAATGGTGACCTCAAGTTCGAGGTGTCGCCGAACGGCACGCTGCTCAAGGCAGCCGCGATTTTTGACGGCGTCAAAGACGGCAAGGCCGAGGCGGGCGAAGTGATGCTCTCGACGCTGGCCCAGCGCGATCCGCTGTTCGGTGTGGATTCGATTCCCTTCGTGGTTTCGGGCTACAACGACGCACGCCTGCTGTGGGACGCTTCACGCAGCCGCATTGAAGCGCTGATGAAAGCCAATGGGCTGCGCCTGCTCTACGCCGTGCCCTGGCCGCCGCAGAACCTGTACTCCGAAACACCGATCGCCCGTTTGTCCGACCTGAAAGGACATCGTTTGCGCACGTACAACGCCGCGCAAAAGCGCATTGCCGAGCTGTATGGCGCGCAGGCGGTGCAGGTGGAGGCGGCTGACCTGAGCGCAGCTATCGCCGCCGGGCGTATCGACACGATGATCACTTCGCCGTCGACCGGCCTCGAAACCAAGGCTGGACAGCGCCTGACCTACTACTACAAGGTCAACGCCTGGATCCCGAAGAACGCTGTGTTCGTCAACGAAGCGCGCTTTGCCAAGCTGCCGCCCGCCACCCAGCAGACCGTGCTGAAACTGGCCAAGGACTATGAGGCACGCGGTTGGGATTCGAGCCGCCAGACCTACGAGCACGATGAAGCCGAGCTCGCAAAAAGCGGCGTGCGCGTGCTCAACCCCGACGTGAACCTGCAAGGTGACATGCGCCGCCTGGGCGAGCGCCTGACGCGCGAATGGCTGCACACGGCGGGCACGGAAGAAGTCGACATCCTGTTGAACTTCGAGAACAAGCGCAGCAAGGCCAAGTAAGGCCAACGCGCACTTGGGCATGATGTTCGACGGACGTTTATCATCGTTTTTGTCTTACGTTGCAAGCAGGAGAACGTCATGCCTACCGTCCTCGTCACCGGTTTTGATCCGTTCGAGAACGAACCCATCAATCCATCATGGGAAGCCGTGCGCACGCTCGACGGCCAGGGGATCGCCGGCGCCGAGATCATCGCGCGCCAGTTGCCGACCATCTTCGGTGAATCCAACAAGGTGCTCGGCAAGCTGCTGCAGACGTTGCACCCGGATGTGGTGATCGCCGTGGGGCAAGCTGGCGGTCGCGCCGAGATGGCGATCGAGCGCATCGCCATCAATGTGGACGATGCGCGCATTGCCGACAACGCGGGCAAGCAGCCCATCGACATCGCCATCGCAAGTGATGGACCTGCAGCGTATTTTTCGACGCTGCCGATCAAGACGATCGTGCGCGAATTGCGTGCGGGCGGGGTTCCCGCGGCGGTCTCGCAGACGGCGGGGACGTTTGTCTGCAACCACGTCTTCTATGGGCTGATGCACGCCATCGCCCGTCACAAGCTGCCCACGCGTGGCGGCTTCATCCACATCCCGTATCTGCCGTCGCAGTCTGCCAAGCATCCGGGGCAGCCGAGCATGGCGCACGACACCATCGTCGCCGGCTTGCGCATTGCCATCGAGACGACGCTGCGCACGCTGCACGACGTACGCGAAACGGGCGGCCAACTGCACTAGTCAGCTGCCGCCCGTTTGGGGTGGTGGAGCGCGTGCCGGATCAGTCGGTCAGGCGCGTGTGGCGCTGCAGCTCGATGCGTACTGAAGTTCCTGGCGCAACATAGCCCGAGGTGACAGGCGCTGTGTCATCCAATGCGTGGTAGCGCTCGATTACCTCCGGCGCATCGTAGGTTTTGGCCACCGATCGAGCGGGAGCAGCAGGCGCTGCTGCGCGTCCGGTCGCGCGCGCAAGCGTGCGTGGCTTGGTGGCCGGGTCTGCCAACTTCGAGGGCTCGGGCGCCGCTTCCGCCTTCGGCTTGGCTGCGATATTGATATCGGGTGGCGCTTCGACGCTCGGTACGGCCTCAGTCTTGGCCGGCGCGGTTTCAACCTTGTCGGCGGCCGTATTGGCAGCGACGCTCGGTGCGGTGTCTGCGGCAAATGCGTCTTGCGGCACACTGGGCACGGGCGCCTGCGCGATTGCCGCGTACTGCGTCGGGTCAATGTGGGGAATCGGTCGCTGGCGCTTGCCGGTGTGCGAGCCGATCAACGCTGCAGCCACCGTGCATGCCACCCCGATCGCCAAGACCGTCAAGCGCCGGTGCCATTGCGCTCGCGACACCTGATGCGCGGTTGCGGCCGCAGCCAGCCGTGCGTCGTCTTCTGCGCGCGCCAGGGTGGCGTGGATCGCCCTTACGGCGTGACGCGGCGTGCCAAACGGTGGTGGCACGCGCACGAAGCCCGGTAGGCCCAGGTCGCCGTCAATGGTGAAGTTGAGAGAGTCCACGTCCGTCTCCGCTGATGGCCGCAGAGGGCGCATTGGCCGTGTGCGGTAACAGTCGACATGCTATGAGCCCGCCAGGAGGTGGTCGATCAGACTTCTCCTAAAACTGTTGAGGGATGTGTCGGAGACAGGCGGCCGCCAGCCTGCGGTGCATACCGCAAGCCAGGGGACAAATAGCGTGGAGTGTCTTACGGAGCGGGCGCCCAGTTCGGGTCGTTGAGCTGCTTTTCCAGCAGACGAATCTGCTGTTGCAGCGAATCAACCTGTGCTTTGTAGGCGCGGCGCTCGACGTCCAGGGCCTGGGTTTGCTGGCGCACGGTCTGCTGCTCTTCCAGCATTTTCTGGCGTTGCGCCTTCATGATGCGGACTTCCTGACCCAGCGAGGCAGCACGCTGCTCAGCGGCCTGAGCCTCACGCTCAAGCTGGGCTTTCTGGCCGGCGGTGACGGCGCGGCGCAGGTCATCTTCAGCCCAGACGCGAGTCTGGCGGGCGAGCGTGTCGTACGCGCCTTCAGCCGGCGCGACCGACGCGAACTTGTACACGCGCCACAGTTCTTTGCGATACGACAGTGCGACGTAAGCGGTGGTGTCTTCGTTCACGAGCAGCAGGCTCGTGCCGTAGTCGCCGTTGTAGGTGGTGCGTAGCTCGGTCAGGCGCTTTTGTGCCAGCAACTGCTGCAGTTCGGCCACGGTGCCGGCAGAGGCGGCCGTGGCTGCAGCCGGCGCTTGGGGCGTCGCAGCTTGGGCATGCGCCAATCCGGTACCCGCAACGGAAGCTGCGGCAGCAAACGTGAGAACGGTTCGGCGGAAGACGAGAGACATCGCAAGAATCGGAAATCGGGGCCGACGCGACTATATCAGCTTTGCCCGCGGATTCCGGGGGGATTGGTCAGGCATCGTCAGCGGATGCGGCCGCAGACGAATCGCGTCGTCCAAAGTAGCGCGCCGGGGATTGCCCAAAGTACTGACGGAACATGGCGATGAAGTTGCTGGGCGAGGCGTAGCCCAGTGCGTCGGCCACGTTGGCTACCGGCTCACCGGCGGCCAGGCGTTCGAGCGCGTGGACCAGCCGGGCCTGGCGGCGCCATTGCGCGAAGCCGATGCCGGTTTCCGCCAGAAACAGCCGGTTGACCGTGCGTGGCGACACGCCGGCCCATTCGGCCCAGGCTTCCAGCGTGCGTGTATCACCCGGCGCATCGACCAGACTTTGCGCGATGCGCGCCAGGCGCCGGTCGGTCGGCAGTGGCAGGTGCAGCGGCTCGCGTGGTGCGTGGCGCAGCTCGTCGAGCAGCACCGCGGCAATACGCCGGCTTTCCGGCGAGAGGAATTCGTCGACAGGCCAGGTGACGGCACGGCGCACGAGCGCACGCATGACGTCGCTGATGCCAACCACGCATGGCCGGTCAGGCAGATCGGCGCAGCACGCGGGCGCAACCAGCACGAACCAGCCACTCATCACGCCGCTGATGGTGGCGCTGTGCATCTCGCCGGGGGGAATCCAGCCGGCGCGATGTGGCGGCAGGATCCACGAGCCATGCCGTGTGCGCACGTGCATCAGGCCGCTGTCCACGCAGAAGATCTGGCCGCGCAGATGGCTGTGCCAGTCAACTTCACGCGTGCCGAACTGGAGCCGGTCGTTGCTCTCGGCAGTGCCTACCACGGCGACGATCTCGGGGCCGTCTGTGCGTTCGCTGTACGCCTTGAGGGTGACCAGCTCGGCCGTGGGGCGGGCTGGCATGGCATCGCAGGTGCGAGGTTGCGCGCGCATGTGCGGTTGGCGGGTTTCCAATAGTTTCTGTCCAAACCACGTTATCACGTCTTTGCTGCGGTGCGCGATAGTGACCCCACGGCCCACAGGGGCCGCTCATGGTCCGCAATCCGAGCAGAGGGAAACATGGCAGAAGCATTGGACAGATTCCGTATCTACGACATCTCGGCCTGGCCGATCGTGATGTTGCGCAGTGGCGCCCAGGCGCCAGGGTATGCGCCGCAGTGGGCGCGTGAGATGGAGGCGCTGTTGGCGCGCAACCAGCCGTTTGTGGTGATCCACGGCGTTCAGCAGATGGACGAGGCGCATGAAGATCGCCGGCTGCGTGCCATCTGGCTGAAGGGGAACAAGACGGCGCTTGCCAGGCAGTGCCGGGCGCTGGTCCACGTCGAGCCCGATCCAGTGCAGCGGCTGGCCGTGCGTGCGCAGGCAGCGATTGCCGTGCAGGCATTCAAGGTGCCGATGGTGGTTGTCGCCAGTTTTGATGTGGCACTGGACGCCGCCCGGCGTGCGCTGGGCAATGACTCCGATCAATCGACGCCATTTACGGAGTGGGCCGATGTCTGAACCATTGCATGTGACCATCATCGGCGCGGGACTGGGGGGATTGTGTCTCGCGCAAGGGCTGCGCCGTCGCGGTATCGCCTTCGATGTATTCGAGCGCGACGCCGCCATGGGTAGCCGTCCGCAGGGCTATCGCATCCGTATCGATGCTGCCGGGCAACGGGCGCTGCAGGACTGTCTGCCACCGTCGCGCTACACGCTGTTCCGCAAGACCTGCGCGGTGCCGGCGCGCCGCGTGAACCTGTTCGATCCGCATCTGCGTCCGGTGGATGGCCGTTGGGTCGATTCGTGGCGCGACGACGATGCCGATGAGCCCGCAGACCTGAACGCCCACCGCCAGACGCTGCGCGAGGTGTTGTTCGACGGCATCGGCAAGTGGGTGCACTTTGGGCGCGGGCATGTCCGTCACCGGTCGTGCGAAGACGGGCGCATCGAAGTGACATTCGACGACGGCTCGACGCTTGTGACTGACGTGCTGGTCGGCGCTGATGGCGTGCACTCCGGCGTGCGGGCGCAGCGGCTGCCAGGGACCGAACCCGCATTGACCGATGCTTCCGTCATCTACGGCAAGACGTATCTGACGCCCGCCGCGCTGGCGCGTATCGATGACCGGCTGCCCGGGAATACGACGATCGTCTTTGGCGATGGGCTGGCCGTCATCATCGATGCGATGCGTTTTGCGATGTCACCCGCGCAACTCCAGCCTGGGCTGAGCGAAGTGGAACCGTATCTGTACTGGGCCGTGATCGCACAGAATCACCGGCTGGGTGCGAGTGGCAACGCCGATGCGAGCGTCGCAGGGCTCTCCCTCGGCTGGGCGCGCGGACTGCGTGCGCTGTTTGCCTATGGGGACGCGGCCTCGACCGTCATGCTGCCGGTGCGCGCCACGCAATCGTTGGTGCCGTGGGCAAGCGGCCGCGTGACCCTGCTTGGCGATGCGATCCACGCGATGAGCCCCGCGGGTGGCCTGGGTGCCAACACCGCGCTGACCGACGCGGCCAATCTGGTGGCATGGCTAGGCGAGGTACGGCAGGGGCGTGTGGGACTCGATGCGGCGATTGCCGGCTACGAGGCGGTGCTGCGGGAGACGACTGCCCGCGCGATCGACGCGTCGCGACAAGGCACGGATGTGCTGCTCGGGGCGTTGGCTTGAAAAGGGAGGGAGAAAGGGACTGGCGGAAGCGGTGAGATTCGAACTCACGGATGGGTCACCCCATCGGCAGTTTTCAAGACTGCTGCCTTAAACCACTCGGCCACGCTTCCTTGTACTTCGCTGCGCGTTGCACGCAAGGCCGCCATTGTAGCGGCACATCGCGCAATGCGACAGCCGGCAACCGTCAGTTTTCGTCGTCGGCCAAGAACAATTCCTGCAGATCGTTCAGGAATCGCTGTCCCAGCTCGGTTGGGCGGATCGCCACATGGTCGCGCGAGAGCAGGCCGCGTTGTTCGGCGGCATCGAGTTCGCGCTCGATCGTACGAAGCGGCAGGCCAGTGCGTTCCTGGAACAGCGTGACCGGAAAACCGTCCGTCAGGCGCAGCGCGTTGAGCATGAACTCGAATGGCAGATCCGCCGCGTCGACTTCGCGCTGCTCCTGCACGACGGCCGCGCCGCCTGCTGTTTCGGCCTGACGCAGATACGTGTCCGGATGCTTGTGCCGCATCTCGCGGATGACCCGGTGCGGAAAGCTCAGCTTGCCGTGCGCGCCCGGCCCGATACCAAGATAATCGCCGAACTGCCAGTAGTTCAGGTTGTGCTTGCAGCGTTTGCCCGCCTTCGCATACGCCGAGACCTCGTAATGCTCGTAGCCAGCCGCAGCCAGCCGCGCATGAATCCAGTCCTGCATTGCAAACGCCGCGTCGTCGTCCGGCAACGCGGGCGGGTACTTGGCGAAGTAGGTGTTCGGCTCCAGCGTCAGGTGGTACAGCGACACGTGGTTGGTATCGAACGACAGCGCGGCTTCCACATCGGCCTCGCACTCGGCGAGTGTCTGGCCGGGCAGGGCGAACATCAGGTCAAGGTTGATGTTGTCGAAGTGTGTGCGGGCGATGTCGATGGCCGCACGCGCTTCGGCGGAGCTGTGGATGCGGCCCAGCGCCTGCAGGTGTGCATCGTTGAAGCTCTGGATGCCGATCGACAGGCGGTTCACGCCGCTGGCGCGATAGCTGCGGAAGCGCTCGGCTTCGAACGTGCCGGGGTTCGCTTCCATTGTGATCTCGGCATCGGCATCGACGGGCAGCAGCATGCGGATGTCCGACAGCAGCCGGTCCAGTCCCTGCGCGGATAACAAACTCGGTGTGCCGCCGCCGATGAAGATGGTGTGCACATGCCGGCCCCACACCATCGGCAGCGCAGCTTCCAGATCCTGCCGCACGGCCGCGAGAAAACGTTCTTCCGGAATGCCCTGGTCGGGCTCCGCATGCGAGTTGAAATCGCAGTACGGGCACTTGCGCACGCACCACGGCACGTGCACATACAAGGACAGCGGCGGTGAAGCGGGCAGGCTGATCTTGCCCGGCTGCAGGAAGACGGAGGTGACTTTATCGCCGGTTTCAGCGGCGGTCGCGGAGGGCGTCTTGGCTGCGCCGGCGGGGTGAATCGGAATCATCGAAACTTCAAGCGTTTTCAAACAAGCGCAGCCGTTCGACCAGTTGCGCGAGAGCCTGTGCGCGATGGCTCACGTTGTTCTTCTCGGCCTTCGTCAATTCAGCAGCGGTCTTGCCGAGATCGGGCAGCAGGAAGTAGGGGTCGTAGCCGAAGCCGCCATCGCCGCGCGGCGCGTCGATCACCTCGCCGAACCAGTTGCCCTCGGCAATGATGGGTTGCGGGTCATCAGCATGGCGGACGTAGACCAGCACGCAAACATAGTGTGCGCCGCGGTCGGCCTTGCCAGCCAGTTCTCGCACGAGGCGGGCGTTGTTGGCGGCGTCTGATTTCTCTTCGCCGGCCAGTTGCGCATAGCGCGCGGAGTACACGCCCGGCGCGCCGTCCAGCGCGTGCACGCAGATGCCAGAGTCGTCCGCCAGCGCAGGCAGGCCCGAGGCACGGCTCGCGTGGCGCGCCTTGGTGAGTGCGTTTTCGACGAAGGTCGCGTAGGGCTCTTCCGCCTCGGGAATGCCGAGTGCGCCCTGCGGCGTCACGTCGAAGCCGAGCGGGGCGAGCAGTGCGTTGAACTCCGTCAGCTTGCCGGCGTTATTGGAAGCGAGAACGATCTTGCGCATGGCGACCTTGCTCACAGGCCCAGCGCCTGCTTCTGCAGGCCGATCAGCGTGCGGATGCCCTGGTCGGCCAGGCCGAGCAACGCGTCCATTTCCGCGCGCGAGAACGGCGTGCCTTCAGCCGTGCCTTGCACTTCCACAAAGCCGCCGCTGCCCGTCATGACGACGTTCATGTCGGTATCGCAGGCGGAGTCTTCCGGGTAGTCCAGATCGAGCACCGGCACGCCATCGACCACGCCCACTGACACCGCTGCGACGAAGTCGCGTATCGGCTGTGCGCCCTCGGGCAACTGGCCTTTTGCGCGCATGGCAGAGATGGCGTCATGCGCCGCCACGAACGCACCGGTAATGCTGGCCGTACGCGTGCCGCCGTCGGCCTGGAGCACGTCGCAGTCGAGGTGGATGGTGTATTCGCCCAGCGCCGCCAGATCGAACACCGAACGCATTGCCCGGCCGATCAGGCGCTGGATTTCCTGCGTGCGGCCGGTTTGCTTGCCGCGCGCGGCTTCGCGGTCGGAGCGGGTGTGCGTGGAGCGCGGCAGCATGCCGTATTCGGCCGTCACCCAGCCTTCGCCGCTGCCTTTCTTGTGCGGCGGCACCTTGGGCAGCACGCTGGCCGTGCAGAGCACTTGGGTATCGCCAAAGCACACCAGCACCGAGCCTTCTGCATGGCGCGTGAAGTGGCGGGTAAGGGTGACGGGGCGGAGTTGATCGGACTGACGGCCGCTGGGACGCATGTGGGGTCTCGCTTGAGAAAACGGATAGCCCGACATGATACCGGCCCGCGCTGCCGGTGTAATGCGGGCAGGGCGGGCCGGTGTGGACAGCGAGGAGACGCTCAGCGCGTCAGATTGCTGGTCTTGTCGATGGCGGCGCGGATCTCGGCGATGGAGCGCTCGATTTCCTCTTCCGACATCAGCCCCGACTCGCCGCCCGGCGCGTCGAGGATGGAGGTGGTGAAGGCGTTCAGCGGCAGGGTGTCGGTCTGCACAGAATCCTGCGTGGTGGTCACCGCGTCCAGCTCCCACATCATGGCGATGGCGGTGGTGTTGTCGGCCGTGTCGCCGGCATTGCGCAGTGCGCGGGCAATCAGTTCCGGAATCGCCTGTGTGACCGAAAAGCTCGTGCAGGTGTCGACCAACTCGTCTTCTTGCACGCTGCCCCACAGGCCGTCGGAGCACAGCATGGCGACGTCGCCCGGCTCCAGGTTGGCCGGGCCGCCGATGTCGATCAGCGGCAGGTTGGGCGAGCCCAGGCAGTTGTAGATCTTGTTGCGCTCGGGGTGGTGCGCGACCTGCATTGGCAGCACGCGGTCCTGCTGCAGGAGGTTCTCGATCTTGGAGTGATCGCGTGTGCGCGTCACCAGCTCGCCCTTGCGCATCAGGTACATGCGCGAATCGCCGGCGTGCGCCCAATGCAGCGAGCCGCGCTGCGCCAGCGCGCAGACGATGGTGGTGCGTGGCGCATCCGGCAGACCATTCGTCTCCGCATAGCGGTGGATGTCGCGGTGCGCGAGCATGATGCTCTCGTGCAGGAAGTCGTGCGGATTGCGGATCGACGGGCGGGCGTGGCGCTGGAATTGGCGCGCCATGGTTTGCAGTGCCTGCTGGGCCGCGACCTCGCCCAGCGAGTGTCCGCCCAGGCCATCGCACAGCACCATCAGCATGGCATCGCGCGTGAAGCAGTACCCCATGCGGTCCTGGTTGACGCGTCGCGCGCCCTTTTTGCTTTCTTGATAGACCGAGAATCGCATTGCGGCTATTGAGGTTTCGGTGAAGGGAGGCGGTACGGCGGCTGGTCCCGTCCAGCGCTGCACCGTGTTGGAATCATACTCCGCCAACAGAAGGCAACTCGGCGGTCAATTGTCCCGACGGCGCAACAGGCGGCTCATGAAACGTGTGGTCAGCGCCTCTTTCTCTTCTGGCATCGGGCCGCCCTGTGTGATGGCGGTCAGGGCCTGCAGTTCGGTCAATGCGTTGCTTTCTTCGCGCAGCACCTTCTGCAGGCGGAACACGCTCTGCGGGCGCTCTTCCGGCTTCATCTTCAGACACCAGCCGACCAGGTCGATCAGGCTGGCCGTGTAGACCTTGCGCAAGCGCTCCAGGCCTTCTTCCAGCTTGTCTTCCTTCTCACGCTGCGTGGCTTCCTGCGGCGGCGTGCCGGCCATGCAGGCGTAGATGGTCGCGCCGATGCTGTAGATGTCGGTCCACGGGCCCAGCTCGTTGTGCTTGCGGTACAGCTCCGGTGCGGCAAAGCCCGGCGTGTACATCGGCTGGAAGCGTGAGGCCTCTGCGGTGAGCGTCTGCCGTGCGGCACCAAAGTCGAGCAGGATCGGCGAATGGTCTTCGCGCAGGTAGATGTTGCCCGGCTTGATATCGAGGTGCAGCAGCTTGTGGATATGGACTTCGCGCAGGCCGCTCATCAAGTCATGGAAGACCTGGCGGATGAAGCGCTCGCGCAGCATCTTGAGCTTGCCTTGCTGGCGCGCGTTGAGGATGTGCTCCTGCAGCGTTTTGCCCTGCTCATACGTCATCACCATGTAGACGGTGCCGTTTTCCCGGAAGAAATTGAGCACGCGCACGATGGCGGGGTGAGAAATGCGGGCGAGCGAGCGGCCTTCTTCAAAGAAATACTTGAGCCCGAGGCGGAATGCGCTCGCGCTTTCTTCCGGCACGACAGGAATCAATTCGCCGGGCGCGCGACGGGCCAGCGAAGACGGCAGATATTCCTTCACGGCCACCGGCGTCCCATGCTCATCGGTGGCGAGATAGACGAAGCTGAACCCCCCGCTGGCCAACTTCTTTACAATACGATAATTGGACAGCAGGGTGCCGACCGGCAACGGTGCACTGCGTGGCTGTCCTGAGCCTTTTGACTCTGTCATGGGTTTGTGTGGCGAAATGGCTGTCGGATTCTCTCTGACCCGTCCACACGTTGTAAAGCGACAAAAGGTGGGGGATTCCCCGCCAATTCTCAGCGTGCCAAGGTCTGCATTGCGGCACGCCGGGCATCCAGCACCTCTAAGAAGACACCTCGATTTCATGATCCACAGCATGACCGGCTACGGCGTAGCTACACGCCAGGCAGCCTTTACCGACGCCCATGGCGCACCGAGCGGCAACGTCGCCACGGTGTCGGTCGAGTTCCGCACCGTCAACTCGCGCTTTCTCGACTTGTTCTTCCGCGCGCCGGAAGAGTGCCGCGCTTTCGAGCCGGCGCTGCGCGAGATGCTCATGAGCGCACTGTCGCGCGGCAAGCTCGAATGCCGGATCAACCTGCAACGCCAGGAAGCCGCCAGCGATGTGGCGGCGCTCAATGTCGGCGTGCTGCAACAGTTGGCCAAGCTTGAGCAGGCAGTGACGCGCTATCTGCCCGCGTCGGGTTCGCTGCGCATGGGCGAGATCCTGCGCTGGCCCGGCGTGCTGGCCGAGCCTGAACTGACCCAGGATGCGCTGCGCGATGCCGTGGTCGACGCCGCCAAAGAGGCGCTCAAGCAACTTCTGGAATCCCGCCGCCGTGAGGGCGATGCACTCAAGGCGATGCTGCTGGACCGCGTTGACGCCATGCTCAAGATTGTTGAAGAGCTGTCGCCGATGGTGCCGAACCTGATCCAGCAACACCAGGACAAGCTGACCGAGCGCCTGCGCGAGGCCTTTGGCCTGGCTGCGCCGGAAGGCACGCCGGCGCTCACGCGCGATGAACTGTCCGAACGCATCCGCCAGGAAGCCACCGTCTACGGCATCCGCATCGATATCGCTGAAGAGCTCTCGCGCCTGCAGGCGCACCTGCGCGAAACGCGCCATCTCTTGGAGAAGGGCGGTCAACTCGGCAAGCGCCTGGACTTCATGATGCAGGAGCTCAACCGCGAGGCGAACACACTGGGCTCCAAGGCTGCCGCCAAGGAACTGGCCGATGCATCGATGGAGCTCAAGCTGCTGATCGAGCAGATGCGCGAGCAAGTCCAGAATCTCGAATAACACCCCAGAACAACAGAACTAGAACATGCCATCCTCTCAAGCGCACTCTGCCGTCGATACGCCCATTGAGAACCATTTCCCGGGCAGCCTTTTCATGGTCGTGGCACCCTCCGGCGCCGGCAAATCGACGCTGGTGAATGCGCTGCTGGCGCAGGACCCGTCGATCCGCCTATCGGTCTCGGCCACCACGCGCCAGCCGCGTCCCGGCGAGCAGCACGGCCGCGAGTACAACTTCATGACCGTCGAGGAGTTCAAGGCCTGCCGTGATCGCGGCGAGTTTCTCGAATGGGCCGAGGTGCATGGCAACTACTACGCGACCTCGCGCGTGTGGATTGAAGAGCAGATGCGCGCCGGTACCGATGTGCTGCTCGAGATTGACTGGCAGGGCGCGCAACAGGTGCATAAGCGCTTTGCCAATGCGGTCGAGATCTTCATCCTGCCGCCGTCGCTCACTGCACTGGAAGATCGCCTGAAGAAGCGCGGTCAGGACGAGCCGAACGTGATCGTGCGCCGCCTGCTGGCTGCGGGTTCCGAGATGGCACATGCGCCCGAGGCCGACTTCATCATCATCAACGAAGTGTTCGAAACCGCGCTCACTGAGTTGCGTACGGTAGTGCAGGCCACGCGCCTGCGCTTTGGTGCGCAGAAGGCGCGCCACGGCGAGCTTTTCGTCGAGTTGGGCATTCACTGAGCGACATGAAGCGCTGGCATTTTCCGGCGCTTTTGTAAAAGTGTGGTAGAGCCCGCGCCGAGGTGCAATCCGGGCCGAGTGCCGCGCTGCTGCTAAAATACCGAGATCAACAAGATTTGCCACCAGGTGGAGTTTTCATGGCGCGTATTACCGTCGAAGATTGCTTGAAACAGATTCCGAATCGCTTCGAACTGGCGCTGGCCGCAACATACCGCGCCCGTCAGTTGGTGCAGGGCCACACGCCCAAGGTCGATGCCAAGGACAAACCGACCGTGACCGCATTGCGCGAGATCGCATCCGGCCAAGTCGGTATCGAGATGCTCAAGAAGGTTCCGTCCTGAGCTGACGCATTACCCGGCGTGGTACGCTGCCTTGGTCACTGATCGTTCTTGCGATCTTTCGTGGATGTGAAAGCCGCGAACGCACAAGACCCCGGCATGCCTACCTCGCCCGCTTCTTCTTCGCCCAGGAACCAACGCTCCGCCACGCACGAGCACAACGTGCCGCCGGCGGAGTCGTCCGGCAACACGTCGGACGCGGCGAGTGGTTCTACACCGCAGCCTGGGTCTTCCACTGCTTCCTTCGTTTCCATGCCGACTTCCGCTTCCGGCCCCACGTCACCGCGCACGGGGGCGCCGAACCTGCCTGACCCGCGTGGTGCGGACCTGGTAGGCGAGCGGTCTGCGCTATTGCCGAAAGCGCCAAAATCGACCAAGGCGCATGCTGCCGAAGGTGCCGAGCAAGAGAGCAAGCCCGACGCGACAGGCGACAAGCTCTTCATCGATGCGGTGCTGGAGCAGACCTATCGGCATCTGTTCGGCCCGACCTCGCAGCCGGCCACGCCGCCGCGTCAGCAGGTCGTCTCTATCTCGGGGCTGACCGAGAAGCTGTCGTCGTACCTGAAGCCGGCCGATATCAAGCTGGTGAAGGAGGCGTTTCACTTCTCCGACGAAGCGCACCTCGGCCAGTATCGTCAGAGCGGTGAGCCGTACATCACGCACCCGGTGGCCGTGGCAGAGATCTGCGCGGGCTGGAAGCTGGATGTGCAATCGATCATGGCGGCGCTGCTGCACGACGTGATCGAAGATCAGGGTGTCACCAAGAGCGAGCTGGCCGAGAAATTCGGCCCCAAGGTCGCGGAGCTGGTCGACGGCCTGACCAAGCTGGACAAGCTGGAATTCCAAAGCCGCGAGCAGGCGCAGGCGGAGAGCTTCCGCAAGATGCTGCTCGCGATGGCGCGCGATGTGCGCGTGATTCTCGTCAAGCTGGCCGACCGCACGCACAACATGCGTACGCTCGACCATGTGCCGCCCGAAAAGCGTCGCCGCATCGCGGGCGAGACGATGGAGATTTACGCGCCGATCGCGCACCGACTCGGTCTGAATACGACGTATCGCGAACTGCAGGAACTGAGTTTCCGCATCGGTTCGCCATTCCGTTATGCGACGCTTGAGAAGGCCGTGAAGGCGGCTCGCGGCAACCGTCGCGAGGTGGTGACGCGCATTCTTGAGACAGCGCAGCGCGCGCTGGCCGATGCGGGCATCCAGGCAGAACTCACGGGGCGCGAGAAGACGCTCTACAGCATCTACCGCAAGATGCACGACAAGCAGTTGTCGTTCTCGCAGGTGCTGGATGTGTATGGCTTCCGCGTGGTGGTCGACACGCAGATGCAGTGCTACATGACCGTGGGTGCGCTGCACAGCCTGTACAAGCCGATGCCCGGCAAGTTCAAGGACTACATCGCGATCCCGAAGATCAACGGTTATCAGTCGCTGCACACGACACTGGTGGGGCCGTTCGGCACGCCGGTCGAGTTCCAGATTCGCACGCGCGAGATGAACCAGATTGCAGAAGCCGGCGTGGCTGCGCACTGGATGTACAAGCAGCATCACGACGAGCCCGATCGCGCGCAGCAGCAAGCGCACCAATGGTTGCAGTCGCTGCTCGACATCCAGAGCCAGACGGGCGATTCGCAGGAGTTCCTGGAGCACGTCAAGATCGACCTGTTCCCGGACGCTGTCTACGTGTTCACACCCAAGGGCGAGATCCGCGCGCTGCCACGCGGTGCCACGGCGCTGGACTTCGCCTACGCGGTGCACAGTGACCTGGGTAACCAGTGCGTGGCGGTCAAGATCAACAACGCGCTGTTGCCGCTGCGCACGGAGCTCAAGAACGGCGACATCGTTGAGGTCGTGACGGCGCCGTACTCGAAGCCGAATCCGGCGTGGCTCACGTTCGTGCGTACCGGCAAGGCGCGTGCGGCAATCCGCCATTTCCTCAAGACGGCCAAGCTCGATGAGGCCATTCAGCTTGGCGAGCGGTTGCTGGAACAGGCACTGCGCCAGATCGGCATCGACATGAAGGCGGTGCCTGCTCCAGTGTGGGAGCGCATCGTGCAGTGGACTGGCAACAAGGCCCGTGAAGATATCTTTGCCGATCTCGCGCTTGGCCGCCGTGTACCGGCCGTGATCGCGCGTCGCATCGAGATCGTGCTGCAAGAAGGCGGGCACGAGGGTGACGAAGCCCTGATGGCCGCCGTGCACACCTTCGCCAACGAAGAGGCGCCTGCCGTCACCGTCAGTGGTGATGAGGGTATGGCGATGGCGTTTTCGTCGTGTTGCCGGCCGATCCCGGGTGACTCCATCGTGGGCTACATCGGCAAGGGCGAAGGGCTGCAGATTCACGCGCAGGAATGTCGCGTGGCCAAGCGCCTGCACAGCAAGGATCCGGAACACTGGATCGATGTCATGTGGGCGGAGCACACCACGCGTGCGTTCGACGTGTCGATCAAGGTGCTCGTGCGCAATACGAAGGGCATCCTTGCGCGTGTGGCGGCGGACCTGACCTCGGCCGATGCCAACGTGGCGCACGTGTCGATGGAGCAAGAGGGCGATCAGGAGGCGACGTATATGACGTTCCTGATCCAGGTGCACGACCGTGTGCATCTGGCCGACGTGATGCGGGCGTTGCGGCGCAACCCCGATGTGATCCGCATTGCGCGGGATCGCGGTGATTAGCCGAGGCGAAGCGTAGATGCAAAAGGAAGGCGAGGCCGATTGGCTTCGCCTTTTTTGTTTGTGGTCTGCGCGCACAGCACCCTGATGGAGGGCGCAGGCAAAAGAAAAGGGCTTCCATTTCTGGAAGCCCTTCTCGTCTTTATCAGGTTGGTGCGGCTGGCAGGATTCGAACCCACGACCCCTTGGTTCGTAGCCAAGTACTCTATCCAACTGAGCTACAGCCGCAACCGAAGGGCGCGATTATACATGTGATCTGCGGAGTGTCTAGTGGCGAATCACGTGTTGCGACGCGCGTGATGCCAGAAAGAAGGTGAGGTCTGTCGATTCCGCTTCTTGATCCTCGGTTTTCTTGTCGACGCCTTGCGCTTGTGGCGCGTGCGCAGCTTACCGGTGAGCGCTGACAAGCGGGCGGACAAGCAAAAAGGGCTTCCATTTCTGGAAGCCCTTTTTGCCTTTATTAGGTTGGTGCGGCTGGCAGGATTCGAACCCACGACCCCTTGGTTCGTAGCCAAGTACTCTATCCAACTGAGCTACAGCCGCAACCGAGAAATGAGATTATACAGAATTTTTCGACCTTGTGAACCCCCTTCTTCACTTTTTCTTCTGGAGGGCCGACTTTCTATAATAGGGTTCTGAACCCACGTTGCTTCTATCATGAACAAGGCTTTCGTCCGGGAAGACGCCGGCGATGACGAAGACGATCTGCCCGAGGGCGCTGCACCGCTGCCACCGGGCTCGAAGAACTACATCACGCCCGCTGGCTATGAGCGCCTGTGCTCGGAGTTGATGCACCTCATCGACACGGAGCGACCCGAAGTGGTCGGCATCGTGTCGTGGGCGGCATCGAATGGTGACCGCTCAGAGAACGGCGATTACCTCTATGGCAAGAAGCGCCTGCGCGAAATCGATCGTCGCATCCGTTTCCTCACGCGCCGCATCGAGAAAGCGGAAGTGGTCGACGCCAGTCTGCAGGGCGACAACGATCAGATTTTCTTTGGCGCGACGGTCACCTATGCCAACCAGGCAGGCAATGAGACCACCATCACCATCGTCGGCATGGACGAGGTCGATCTCGATAAGGGCTACGTGAGTTGGGTCTCGCCGATTGCGCGTGCGCTCATCAAGGCGCGCGAGGGGGATACGGTGCCGCTGCGCACGCCTGCGGGCGTCGAGCAGATCGACATTTTGGAGGTTAAGTACCCGCCGCGCGCTGCTTGAATATGCCGCATGAGCGCCGTGCTCACGCCGGGTGCCCGAGACAGTAGGCGCCAAAGGCAATGACCGAGCAGGCCGACAGGCGCCGCGCCGTGAGCGATTCCTTCAGGAAGACGCGGCCAAGCAGTGCGGCAAACACCACCGACGTTTCGCGCAGGGCCGATACCGGCCCCATTGGCGCGAGCGTCACGGCCCAGATGACGATGCCATATGCGACGAGCGAGACTACGCCGCCACCGAACGTCTTGAGCGTGTCGGTGTCGCGCAGATCGATGTTCAGTGGGCCTTTCCATAGGCGATAGAGCAGCACCATCGGCAGGCCATCGAGCATGAACAGCCATGCGGAGTACGCATTCGCGTTGCCGGCCACGCGGGCGCCAATGCCATCGCACACTGTGTAGCAGGCGATGAACACGCCGGTGGTGAGTGCGGCGAGCGTAGAGCCGAGGTCCGCCTTGCGACCGCGCGCCAGGCTCAGGATGCCGGCACTGACCAGCACCACGCCCGCAAGCGCAATCGCGCCGGGCATCTCACCCGCAAACAGTGCGGCGCCCATCGTCACCAACAGCGGCGACGAGCCGCGCGCAATCGGGTACACCTGCCCGAATTCTCCAAACCGGTAGGCCCGCGCGAGAAACACGTTGTAGCCGACGTGCAGCACGGCGGACAGCGCCACGTATGGCCACGCAGCCGGGGCCGGCAACGGAAGCGCGATTGCCATCGGCACCGCGGCCAAGCCGGAAGCCAGCGTCATCAGCGTGATTGCACGCAGGCGGTCGGAGCCGCTTTTCAGCAGCGCATTCCACGAGGCGTGGAGCAGGGCGGCGCACAGAACCAGGGCGATGACGGCGGGAGTCACGATGAGCGGGGATTGGAGGTCGAGTCGATTTTTCTCACTCGACGGCGCATCGGCTTGAGTGGGAAGGCGATAGCGTATCGCCGCAAATTGTGATCAACAATCGATATATACTGACTCGATCTGTGCAAAAAACTCACGCGATATGCGCAAACTGCCTCCGTTGAATGCTGTGCGTGCTTTTGAGTCGGCGGCGCGCCACCTGAGCTTCACGCGTGCAGGCGAGGAATTGAATGTCACCCATGGCGCCATCAGTCGGCAGATTCAGGTGCTGGAAGCGTGGCTGGGCGTGCCGCTGTTTCGACGCCTGAACCGGCGTGTGGAGCTGACCGATGCGGGGCAGCGCTACCTTTCGGAGATTGGTGTGGCGCTTGATCGCATTAGTGTGGCCAGCCAGTCGGTGCGCGATCGCGATGCGGCGCGCATCTTGCGTGTGAACAGCATCCCGACGTTCACGATGCGCTGGCTGATTCCGCGCCTGTCGACATTTCAGATGCGGTTTCCGCGCGTGGAGGTGCGGCTCACCACGTCCATCGAAGAGATCGAAGACCTGCCGGACAACTTTGACGTGATCATTCGTGGCGGGCCGGAGATCCACGCAGGGTTTCGGTCGGGGCGCTTCCTGGATGAGAGCCGCTTTCCCGTATGCAGCCCGGCACTGCTCAAGCGCGCGCCGCTGGATGCGCCGTCGGATTTGCGGCGACACACGCTGCTGCATTCAGACACACTGCCCTCGATCTGGCCGAGCTGGCTAGTACTGGCGGGCGTGCCCAATCTGCGGCCTGCACACGCGCTCACGTTTGAGCATTTCTACTTGTCGATCCAGGCGGCTATCGATGGGCTTGGGGTGGCGATGGGGCCGTCGGCGCTCATCACTGAAGACCTGGAGGAAGGGCGGTTGGTCGCGCCATTTCCGGCATTGGCGCTTGCCGCACGCAGCTACTACTGGTATTGCCCGGCACGCAATCTCGGTGACGAGGTAGTGCAGGCATTCTGCGCATGGCTTGAAGAAGCGCGAGGGCCGCGTCACGCAAACGTGAACACGGTTTCCGCATCCGGTAACGAAGGTAACGCCGCGTAACACCCTAGGGATGGTGACGTTGGCCGATGCTAGGATCGATTCAAGCTTGATTGCAGAAGAAGGAGATCCCCCGATGGAAAAGAACGCATGGATTCTCGCCACGTGTTTGGCTGCGGCTGGTGTGGCGGCGTCGATTGCCGTGCCTGCGCAGGCGCAGGTGTCCATTGGTGTACAGATTGGCCCGACGTATGCACCGCCGCCGCCGCGTTATGAAGCGGTTCCCGTGATGCCGCCGGGTTACGTATGGACGCCGGGCTACTGGCAATGGCGTGATGGCCGCTATATGTGGCGGCCGGGCTATCGCGTGCATGGGCGCGAGGGCTACCACTGGCGTGAGCCGCGTTGGGAGCAAGGCCCGCGTGGCTGGCAAATGCACGAGGGTGGCTGGGATCGCGGTGGTGATGGCCGTTGGCGTGATCGCGACCGCGACCGAGGCCGCGACTGGGGCCACGACCGCCGCGATCGTGATGATCGCTATCACTGCCCTCCAGGTCACGCCAAGAGGGGCGAATGCTGATGCAATGAAGACAGGCCGGTCATGTACCGGCTTGTGTTTTTTTCGGGGCGCGTTTGCAATGTCGACACGATGTGTCTGTCATGCCGGCGTACTCGAGGGGAGGCAACATGACCGTGGAATCGAACTGGCGCACCGAGGTGTACAAGGATTTCGACGTCTACGTGCTGGCCATTCCGCGTGCCGCACGCAAGTCGGTCAAGGGCGGGGCGGCAACGCCAAGGCTGTGGGATTTCGTTGTGCGCATCTGCGAGTCGGGTGCAGACCCTACAGCCGTTGAAACACTGGTCGCGCATTCGCATGACGAACGTCCGTTGCCGACGCGTGAATCGGCAGAAGATGCCGGCCTCGCGCGCGGTTATGGCCTGATCGACGCGTTGTTGGGGCACGGCAGCGTTCAGCAGTCGATCGACCTCTGACGCTGGCGCATTTCCTAGGCTGCCAGCGCGGCCTCGCGCATGTGGCGTCGCGCGAATTGCCACCACAGCCAGGTCGCATCCGGACCGGGTGCGTGGAAGGCATAGCGGGGGTCGCCACCGCTCCAGGCGTGACCGGTTGCCGTGAGCTGGCATAGGCTGACGACGCATTCACCGTCACGCATGTCGTTGCGCAGGACGAACCCGTCGCCGCGCGAGGTTTCGCGCGACACGCCGGTGGCATCGGTCAGGTGATTCAGTGCGCGAAACTGCGAGGCCAGTTGTGCTTGGTTGGCCGGGTTGACGGCGTCGTCGCGCAAGCCATGCAGAAGCATCGTCGGCATGCCGGGGTAGGCCGCTACATCCACCATGGTTGATAGCGCTTCGAGTGGATCCACGCGAGCGCCGCGCCGCATCAGGTTTAACGCCGAGGCGGGCGTACGCGCGATGCCCAGCGCCGGGCCGGAGTGCAGGGCCAGCGCGGCAAACAGCTTTGGATGGCGCAGTGCCATCAGGCCGGCCAATCCCGCGCCCGCCGACAACCCTGCCAGATACACCCGTGAAGGATCTGCGCCGGTCTGCTCCAGCGTTTGTTCGACCAGCCGGCAGATGCCATCGGCCTCGCGCGCGCCGACGTGCTCGGGGTCGTACCAGTGCCAGCAGCATTGTGGATGCGCGCGGCGCGGTTGCTCCGGATACAGCGCGATGAAGCCTTCACGATCCGCCAGCGCATTCATGCGCGTGCCGTGCGCCAGCACCTCGGCCGATTGCTTGCAGCCGTGCAGCATCACCATCAGCGCGGGTGGCTTGCTGCCACGTAGTGGTGGCGTGTAAAGCCAATACTCCGGTCGGCGTGCCACGACGGCCGGCGACTCCGGTTCGTAGATGAATTGCTCCCGCGCGAAAGTGCCCTGGGTGGGCGTGGGGTGGATGTGGCGCCCGGTTTCTCGGCGTGTGCCGGGTTTTGCGGGGCGGACCGGCTTGGGCGGCCACGTCTGGCGGCCAAAGCCTGGCGTGGTGAGCGCGTCGACCACCCGGGAAATGGATTTCATCCAGATGCGGTTCATTGGCGGCAGCAAATAGCCAGGATGAGGACGATGGTGCTTGCCCCACCGGCGTATCGCAAGTGTTTCAGCATGAGACCATTGTGCCAGTGATCTTGTTGCGCTGCAGCATGCCGGCAATCGCAAAGTTTGCATTTGCCGGCGCATGTAATGGAGACACCGCACGTGAGCGGCTACACTGCGGCGAAGGGCGCACCCCGGCTGTCTGCGCCTGCTGATTTCCCGTTCCCCGTTGTGTACTTATGGAGGTCGTTATGGGTTTTTTTGACTTTATCAAAGAGGCTGGCGAGAAGCTGTTCCACGGCAGCGCCGCAGCCGCGCCGGCTGACGCATCTGCAGACGCTGATGCCGCCAAGGCCGCCGACGATGCCAAGGGTCAGGCGATTCAGGACTACATCGCCCAGCAAGGCCTGAGCGCCACGGCACTGTCGGTGCAGGTGGAGGGCGATGCCGCCAAGGTGTTCGGCGTGGCGCCGGATCAAGCCACGCGCGAGAAGATCATCCTGTGCTGTGGCAATGTCGAAGGGATCAAATCGGTGGACGACCAGATGTCGGTGAATACCGAGTCGGAAGAATCGGACTGGCACACCGTGGAGCGTGGTGACACGTTGTCGGCCATCGCCAAGGAGGCCTACGGGGATGCCAACAAGTACCCGGTGATTTTTGAGGCCAACAAGCCGATGCTCTCGGACCCGAACAAGATCTACCCGGGGCAGAAACTGCGGATCCCCAAGATCTGAACGGTTTCACAAGGCCAAAGCAAAAAGCCCAGTCGATGAAGACTGGGCTTTTTGAATTCTGGTGCCGCTGACCGGAATCGAACTGGTGACCTTCGCATTACGAATCGGAAGGTCTACTGCTGAATTACGGGGATATTTGACGGGTAATCGGCTTTTTGGGACAATTTTGGGACAGTGACTCCCAGGCTACCAGCTGATGGCAACGTTTACCAAGCGCGGGGACCTTCAGTGGCAAGCCAAGATTCGGCGGAAGGGCTACCCTGATCAGTCCAAAACCTTTTCAACTCGAGCCGACGCAGAAAAATGGGCGAGATCGGTTGAACTTGAAATGGACCGAGGCAGGTTCGTCAGTAGCTCCGAAGCGGAGAGAACGACTTTCCGGGAGGCACTGGATCGATATGAAGCGGAGATAGTGTCCAGTAAGCGGGGCGCTGTGCAGGAGAAGTCGATCATCCGCATGTTGCGCGCGTCTTGGCTTTCGGGTCGATCACTCGCGGCTGTACGCCGGGCTGATATCGCGAAACTACGGGATGAATGGTCCGAGACGCACAGTCCAGCCACGGTAGTCCGACGTCTCGCCGTTGTATCGCATCTCTTCTCTATAGCCCGGAAGGAGTGGGGGCTGGAGAGCCTAACGAATCCGGTCGAGTTGGTACGTAAGCCTTCGGTGAAGAACGAGCGCGCTCGTCGAATTTCGGCGATCGAGCAAAGCGGACCAGAAGGGGGCTCATCAGACGAGCTGACTTACGTGAAGGCCGCAACGTCATCCGCCTATCTTCCCTCGCTGATCGATCTTGCCGTAGAGACGGCGATGCGCCGGGGTGAGCTGCTCGCCTTGGAGCAAAGCCAGGTCGATCTAGATCGTCGTGTTGCCCGGTTGCCGATTACGAAGAACGGCAATGCTCGAGATGTCCCCCTGTCCTCCAAGGCCGTGTCAGTTTTGGCGTCTCTGCAGACACCCGAGGGTGGCAAGTTCTTTCCAATCCGACAGGATGCAGTAACCCGCGCATTCGAAAGGGCAGTTGCGCGTGCAAGAGCATCGTATGAGCGGGATTGCAAAGAGAGAGGTAAGGCAGCTAGCCCCGAGATTTTGGTTGACCTTACGTTCCACGATCTGCGCCACGAGGCCACCTCAAGGCTAGCTTCGATCTTCCCATTGCACGATCTGGCGAAGATTACCGGTCATCGAGATCCAAAAATGCTCATGCGCTACTACCATCCGAGAGCTGAAGACTTGGCCAGGAAGCTCGATTAGCAACTTCTCATTTGCGACCGGATTCGAGATGTTTTCCTTGCTACCTTCCGCATTGCATTACCCCGCCACATTAGTTCAATCCGGTGAACTGGTACTCCGAACCCTTCTTTCGGTAAATGACGACCGCGATGCCCGCCCCGCCAGAAATTGCTCGCCGGTGGTCGGTCTTCGGCTCTTCAGGCACGACGAGATAGCGATTCACCGGGAGCCGGAGTAGTTCCTTGATGCACTCTCCGTGGATGACCAATTGACCGACTCCCGTGTATACGTCCGTCGTGCGGGCGGAGGTCTTCACCTCGAAGAGGTCAACTCTGGAAGCGGCGACGATCGCTAAGTCGATGGCCTGCGCCTTCTGGCTGTCGCCATTGCTACGCAGGAGAAGCTCCAAGGCCCGGACGACTGCACCATGCTCGACAGTGCGTTTGCCGCCTCCATGCCCTTTCGAGTGCACGTCGCCCGAATATTCGTCGAAGTAGCGCCGCAGCCTCAAGAGTCTGTGCGCTGTCGAGGTAGGCTGCTGGTCACCTGCTTGGGCTCCACTTGCCCCGCTAGGCCCGTCACGACCGCCTATGTCGCCTTCTCCAGATTGTGCCCCGTCCTGGGACTGGCTTCGCCCGTCTCCATGCAGCTCTTCACCCAGCCGGGTCGCGACCTCTCTGGCTTCCTCTGCGAAACCCCACAAGCGGTCCGCAAGTTCGGGGGTATTCAACCCGGCGATCAGGATGACCTTTGAGGTTCCGCCGTTGTCAGAAGCCTCGACGGTAGATGCTGCGAACTCGCGGAAGACCTTTCTCTTCGGAAGCCCTGAGCCTTTTGTCAGTTTGCCGCGATGCGCCAAGAAGATGTCACCGCTCCCGTCCTTGATAAAGACGCCGGCCATGCGTCGATTATAGGTGCCAGCCGGAAAGTTCAACTGAACGGCAATCTCAATCCACTTTGTAGTCCCGGGATCAGCGGAAAGAACGAAGTTCACCAGCTTGTCACCAGTGTTGTGCGCTGACCAGGCGCGGACGTTGGTGCCGGTAGATGCCTCGAAATACACCGTGCCGGTCTGGTGGCCAGCCGGATAGGTTATCTCACGGGTCTCCTTGTGTGGGAGGGTTGCCCGTAATTGCTCCGCAAGCTGTTTGTTCAGTCGCGAGATTTCTGCGATGTCTGTGACCACCTCGAAGGCTTCGTCCACCGCTATCTCCTCACCCCATTGGTTTGCTTAGCGTCAATTTTGGCAGAAGGAGTCTGTACGCTTACAACGGTCGACAACTTTTCGTTTGACAAAGTCGACGGCGAGGCCCTAGATCATCGAGAATGATTTCAGCGGGCGGAACTGGATTTCAATAGGTTTAATACCAGATAAAAATATGGCAAATTCGTTGATCGATGTCTGGCATGGATTTGGGAGCATCGTTGGCAAAGTCTCTCACGACGGAGAGACGGGAAACGCCGTGAGCTCGTTCTTCGAGGCAGAGTTCGTGGACGGTGAGCGGCCACAGATTGATATTGAGCAGGATCCCTATGGCCGTGTGAAGAAGCTTTCTTTTTCCATCTTTGGGGGCTGTGAACGACGGGGCATGGCGCAGTTCTTGAGGTGCGTGGCGGACGAGTTGGATAAGCCGGCGGACAAGTTGGGCGGAACTTACCAGATTGGCCACGAGCCCTTCGAGGAGGGGCTTCTGTCAATCAAAGAAAAGGGCGAAATTGGTGAGGCCCAATTGAATGCGTGGCTCAAGTCGATCGGAATTAGCTACGTCTACCTGGACCAGTCGCAGAGGACCTTTCCGGACCTATTCAAGGGAAATGTAAAGCGCCCCGACTTTTTTGTCCTTCTTGAATCAATTGGACTGATTGCCGTCGACGCGAAAAATTACACGTTGTCCGCGGCGGGGGAGTACACCCTTCCATTGGAAACCGAGTTGAAACGGGTCTTGGCTTTCGAACGCCTCTTTAGGATACCAGTGTGGTATGCCTACATGGGGAGGACCTCTGCGACGACCACACAGTGGTACTGGATCAGTGCATTGAAGGCGATCGAGGTGGGTCAAGTGCGGAAAAATAGGGAGACGGAGGAAGACTTTCTGGCGATAAAACTAGAGCACTTCGAACGAATTGAAAAGAATGAAGATCTCGGCAAGCTGTACACGCATCGGCTGCCGCGCGTAGATCAGAGTTCCACGGTCATCCAAGTTACAGATCTGGACTACCTGCGGTGAGCAGAACAATGACGTTGCCGGATTGATTTGTCGAACGCCGCTGTGGGTAGATGGGCGATCAGCGACCGGCCGTTCCCGGCCAATAGCTGATATTCGGTCCCTTTCGACCGGTGGGGAGAGCGAACGATGAACATACTTAAAGAAGTTCAAAACGCCTGGGGTTGGACCGGCATCAAGCCGTTGGAACTGGTAGACGAGAACGATTTCGGCAATCTCATCATCAAAGACGTGCGCGGACAGTACTGGCGACTCTGCCCGGAAGATTGCTATTGCGAGGTAGTTGCCGCAGATGAAGCAGCGTTTGAGGTGCTAGCCGCCGATAGTGATTTTTTGGTGGACTGGCAGATGAGTGTCCTGGTGGCTCAAGCAACGCAACAGCTCGGAGCGCTCTCCGCAGGGCGGAAGTTCTGCCTCAAGATCCCAGGCATACTCGGCGGCGAGTACGGTGGCGATAATCTCGGAACGATCTCGCTCGAAGAGCTCATCCGTGTCTCTGGCGACATAGCTCAACAAATTGCCAGTCTCCCGGATGGGACACCGGTCAAGCTTTCGGTCATCGACTGAGAAAACATGTCAGCTATGCGCGCGAAACGGGCCTCATTGATTCATGAACCCTGCGTCCACGCGTTGCCCATCCGCGCTTAGATTGCCACCTTGTAGTTGCTAAACAGTGAACTATGCCCTGTGATTCGACATCACTTTCAGCGGTAATGGGCAGCCTTTGCAGGGACCAAATTCGTCAGGCCGGGCAAAGGTATACGCCCGGCATCGATGCGAGCGCCCCCAATCTCCGTATTGCGGCCTTGTCCACCGCCGTCGACAACGTTGCATGTGGCGATGCTGCACGAGCGCGCTTCCAGTCGGTCCTTGACGAGCTTGCCGATGCTTGGGGCCGTGCTAAGCATCACAGCCAACGCCCCACAGAGATCAAGCAACTGATTCACGCCGCTGGCGCTTCGCTGCCAGCGATGATGAATCGCTTGCGTTCTCGCGATACCACCGCAGGCGATGAATGGGCAGACCGGCTGTCTCAGCTCGATGCCAGCTTGATGGAGGACATCGCCTATTGGCGGGCAGAGGAAGCCAAGCAGTCCCGGGACGACGGGAGCTATTCTTCCGCACGCAATACCGCGCGCACCAACATGGAAGCGATTTACAGCTGCCTACGTGTCATTCGCGATGAGGTGGAATACGCGGCCAGCTCCTCCTTCAAGCTGCTCTTCGATCCGATCCTCCTGATCAGCGGTGAGTGGGGCACGGGTAAAACACATCTGTTGTGCGATGTCACGAGTGAGCGACTTACCCGTGAAGCTCCCACAGTCCTAGTGTTGGCAAAGAACTTCGAGGGCAACGTGCTTGCAGACATTTGCGCACGCCTTGGAGGCGCGACTTCGGTCGAGGACAAATTTGCCGAACTGGAAGATACTGGACGAGGGGCAGGGGGGAGAACTCTTTTTATTGTCGATGGCGTCAATGAGGGACGTAGGCGCGAGTGGCGACAGGCGATCAGTACCTTACTTTCGCTCGTCGCCGAGCATCCCAACATTGGGTTGATCGTGACATGTCGGACTCCGTTCGAGGCCATGGCCATTGAAAAGTCAGACCTGGAGAAGTTTCGTCGTCTCCAGCACTACGGCTTCGACGACCAAGAGTTCGATGCGCAGGCGGCCTTCTTTGAGTACTACCACCTGCCACTGCCGGAAGTTCCGCTGTTGGACCGGGAGTTCTCGCGCCCTCTCACGCTGAAGCTCATCTGCCAATCGCTGCAGAGCCTGTCGGGCAAGAAGCTGGCCAAGGGCTTCGCAGGCATTGCCTCCGGACAGCGCGGCATGACCTACGTGTTGGAGTCATTCGTCAATCGCGTTGGGCAGCCAATCGAACACGAGTTCGGATTGCGGGACAAGGGGTGCTGGATCTTGCTGAAGGGCGCAGACCAGTTCACCGACAAGCGGATTGCCGGCTTTGCTCCCTGCATGGCAGCGAACCTCCGCGGCTATGTTCTTCCGTCAGAGGCAGACCGAATCGTTGCCGCGAGCTACCCCGCACTACGACCTGCTCAAAGGCGGGCGTTGCTGGAGACGATGCGCACGAACGGGCTCATTGAAGAGGATGCTATCTGGTACTCAACGAGATCCGGGCAGCATAAATCACGAGTGGTACACCGACTGCCTTATCAGCGATTCAGCGACCACTTGATAGCGCGACACCTACTCAAGGCATACCTAGACGTGTCATCGCTGGCTTCCATCAAGGCCAGCTTTGCTGCCAACTCCCCGCTCGCGAGAGTCTTCCAGCTGACTGATCAAAACTTCGGCAACTATGCGGAGCCTGGATGGGCGCAAGCGCTGATCACGGAGTTCCCGGAGCGCGTGGGGAGGAAGATGCCGCCAAGGCACTGTGAGCTCTTCTTCGCCTTGCCGCGGGACACACAGGACCTGAACGCGTATTTCGAGCCGTTCATCGAGGGCCTTTTCTGGAGAAGTCCGACCGCGTTCACCGAGGGCACGCGGATGGTCATCAACCAGTACCTGGGCGCAGGTTCCCGGGCCTGGGAGCGCGTCATGGATGCGTTGACGGCAGTCGCGACGAAGCCCAACCATCCCTATCATGCCAAGCGGCTGTATAAGTATCTGTCGCGCTTCCCGATGGCCGACCGCGACCTGCACTGGTCAGAGTACCTGCGACGAAGATACGCGTCACCGACCATCCATCGACTTTTGACATGGGCAGAGAAACTCGACACCGTGACCATGACTCGCGACGCGGCAGCCGAGCTTGTGGTGTTGTTCTCCCTTGTCCTAACTACTGTCGTTCGCACTGATCGCGATCTTGCAACCAAGGCACTCGTACTGATCGGAGAGCAATATCCAGACGTGCTGTTCTCGCACGTTCTGACATGCTTGGGCTTCAATGATCCGTACCTGCCGGAACGGGTTCTCGCAGCCGCCTACGGCACGGTTCTGTCGCTGGTTGATTCAAGAAAGGCGGCTTCGTTCCGGCCGCTACTTGGAGATCTTGCTCAGAAGATTTACCGACAGATGTTTGCTCCTCGCGCACGCCACGCGACGCACCACACGCTCATACGGGACTACGCACTTGGCATCATTGAGGTAGCCCAGCGAGCAGGGTGCATAAAGCTGCCCAAGACTTCTGTCCGCTACCTTAGCCGGCCGTTCCCGAATACCCCGTCCTCATTCTCCAGCGATGGAACGCCCGACGACTCGGTCAAGCACGCGATTGGGCACCCCATCCAAATGGACTTTGGTAACTACACCATCGGTAGCCTGATTCCCAACAGGGCGAACTATGACCACGACAAACCAGACTATGTCCGAGTTCGAGCAAAGATCGAGCGCCGTATGTTCGACTTGGGGTATCGGGACGAAGCATTCAAGGACGTTGATGCCGAAATTGGCCGGCACTCATGGAATGCTCGTGACGAACACAAGGTGGATCGCTATGGGAAAAAGTACTCTTGGATCGCGTACTTCGAGATGTGGGGAGAACGCGACGCGAACCGCAAGCTTCCGGATTGGCGCCAAGGCAGCAGAACCCCCGACTGCGGCGTAGATCCATCATTCCCCAAGCCTCCACCGCATTGGACGCCGCCCCTGCCGGATCTCTTTGGGCCTGCTGCTGCTACGACCGAGGACTGGGTGGCCGGCGGGTACACGCCGAACTGGCACCCCATTCTGGTGGTCCCCGAGATCAACGGGCATCAAGGAGAATGGGTGCTCGTCGAAGGATTTGTCAAAGGGGCTGACGCTGAGCATGATCGTGAGCTCTTCGCCTTCCTCCGTGGGATGTTCGTGGCCAAGAAGGACGTTGACACGCTGAGGTCGAAGTTCCTGTCGATTTCCTACCCAGGAAACCACACGATCCCAGAGGGAGCGGAGGAGCACTATCTGTTCGCAGGCGAGCCTGGTCACCGCCATAGCTTTGCACGGCATCTTCTCCAGCGTAATGACAACTACCGCCGCCAAACGGCGGAGGCGTTCGATGAGTACGTGCGCGACTACAGCGCAGGTGAAAAACGGTCACTGACCATCAAGATCGCTTCGATGTCAGGCGAGGCGGCGGGCGACGAAGACGCTTCTGTCCTTGAGTTCGATTTCGCCGCCACTCGCCGTATTCCGGGTGTCCGGCTTGAGCTGCCGTCCATCCAGTTTGCCTGGGAGTCCTACCATTCCGTACACAACACGTTCACAGGCTTCGATATCCCTGCACCAAGCTTGATTCAGCGCCTTGGCCTCTCCTGCTGCGACCGCGCAGTTGATTTCTTCGATCCAAGCGGCGGTCCCGCAACGCTCTACAGACAAGCAGGCGAAGGCTATTCTGGCAACAAGCACAGGCTGCTCTACGTCCGGGCTGACTTGCTTCGCCGCTACCTTAAAGAGACTCGCCAGGTCCTCGTCTGGTGCAACTGGGGCGAGCGTGACTGGCTAAAGAAGACAGAGGAGCACCGCTTAATTCCCAACGAGGGCAGGCAGCGAGTCTTCCAGACTCACGCGCACATCCATCGGACCTTTTCGCAATGGTCCGCCAAAGACTGCGTCGTGCTGTAGGCGGCAACTAGCTCTACCTGTAATCTTGTTGCGGATGAGCTTGCTGATGACATGGCTATTAGTACGGTCGCCAACGCGGTTGCGGCGGATGCACTTCATCCCGATTTCACGCAAGCTTAGTGTCGATGGACGGGAAGTAGATGAAAGGCTTGATACCCCTAGCTTTCGCTTCCTTCTTGATGCCCGTTGTAGCGCCGAAGCCGTATAGGTGGAGTTCCTTCGCGCCGCCGGCTTCTGCTTCGCTCAGAGCTGTTCGGCACGCAGCGATCTTTGTCGGGAACACCTTGCCACGATACACAGCTGGCTCAGAAATCGCCGCAGCCTGATCACTCTTCTGGACGTACCAATAGCCGGCGCCCTCTTGAAAGATAGTGAATTCAGCCTTCACGCTTCTCCGTCCTTCGCCCAATTCGAGGGTGGTAATTTCTTGCCTGACGGGCAATTTTTTTGGCGACCCAAAAAATATTACTTTGAGTTTGAACTATAGCGCAAGTCAGCCCTTGTCGAATAATTATCGAAGGTGATAATTGAATATCTTTAATTAGACGATCAATTAAAGACGGCACGACAACCGGCTGGCACCGGTCGCCGTACCTAACCGCGCCATCCTTCATGGAGGAACGACATGGCTGCGAATATTCTACAAGTACCTCACCCGATCTCCACGCTGCCGCGGGACTGCGAGCTATCGCAGATTTTGGAGCTTCGCGACCCGTTTCTAATCCCGCTTTCTGATCTTGATCGACTGATCCAAGAAGCCCCAACAGCTAGGGTTCAGGGCTGGCTCTTTGGCGTGCGCGATGCCCGGATGATGCTCAAAGCGTGCATGGGGGCGGAGGTGGCGGTATGAGCGCGAAAGCTGCCCTTGCGGCCGTCCTCCTGGCGGTATCTGGCCTGACAGTGGCTCAGGCGGACCCGTCGATCTCCAACCCCGAGGGTGGCGTGCAGCCCGGGCCGTTTTCGCCGGACGATCCACTACCCGCGAAGTTGATCGCGGTCGATCCAGAGGCTGCGTCTTTTGTCGCGGAATACAACGCCAGGATCGAAGCTTTTTATAACGAGATGACCACCTATTACACGGTGGTCAACGGGTACTGCATCGCTACTCCCATGACGAGAAAACTCTTCTTCCTGATCAACCGACGGTAAGTGGGAAAAGGGGATTCATGGCCTCGGTTCGAGCACTTCGTCTAGTAGACGTTGCCACGCCTCCGGCGCTTGCAAAGGCGGTGTCTAGCGAGTTGCTGGCGCGCTTAAACATGCGGGAGATTCCCATATTGCTAATGCGTCAGCAGTCGGGGGCAGGGGGGGCTCCCTGGCTGGGGTTTTGCGTTCCATCGGATTGCACTGAATCAGGCGAGGTGGTCATCGATGCGCGCTGTGTCGAGCGCGCCGAGTGGGAGCCGCAACCAGAGCTGATTACCTCGATTTATCTGCATGAGGCGGCTCATCGTCTCCTGTCGGGCCACGGTCATAACGCTGCGTTCTTTGCGATGGTGCTGGTTCTGTATTTGCGCGCCGGCACAGGATCGATACCGTTCTGGCAGCGAGCCAAGCTGTACGACCTTCAGGATGAGGGCGCAAACGCGCCACAAGCCTTCGCGTGGGCCTGGAACGTAGCCCACGAGCTGGCGGCGAGCGATCTGACGGCAGATCGCTGCGCAGAAGTCATCAATGACCGATATCGTGTGTGGCGAACGTGGTTGGCCGGTGCCGATGAGCGGGCGCGGGTCAAGCGCGAAGCGGCTCAGGCGGCGGAAGAGCGTATCAAATCGATCAAGGAAAGTCGTTGGTGGTACGCCTTAGCCGGCTTTGTCGTGGGCGCAATTGGCGTCGTAGCACTGGCGCTGTAGAAGGGGGTGCCGGTCATACTGCCTTCGTCATTGGCGGAGGGCCTGCGTGATGGCCTCGATGCGCTGTGAGAACAGCGCATCATCGATGATGGTCGGATCTCGGGGCACGTCATCGCTGCGCGCATTTGCTTCAATCAGCAGCTCGGCCAGTTCGACCAGCTCCGGGTATGGCCGCGCTCCCGCCATCTGCTCACGCACCGTTTGAAAAAAATGTGCGGCTTCGCGCGGCATGGCTGTCTTTGCCAGCAGTAGGAGTCCGGTAACAGCACGCGTCGCGTAGTTGACCTGGTGCGCTCCGAGGTCGGTCGCGGCGAACGCCACAAGTCTGTCCATCAGCTCGCCGTGCTTGCCGTCCGCAAATAGTTCCAGCACGACTGCCTGCACGGCCGGGTCTCGCAGTTGGATGCGATAGGTTCGATCGCGACCAACAATCAGGCCAGTTTTCCGGTCCAGATAGCAAGGCTGAATACCCCGCGCCTCAAGGCCACGCGCGGCCTTCGCAATGGCTTCGTTAGCGCGCTTGAAGAACAAGTCGCTGGTGATGTAACGGCCCAGCTTGTCGGCAGGCATGGTTTGATCTCGTTGTAGAGGCATGAAACCAGCATACGCGCCCGGTGCCAACTCCGGAAGAGTGGATTTCGGAGTGTCCACGTGCGACCAATTCATCCAACCGCGACCAGATAACCCCAACTCTCGAACCTGAATGTGAAAGCTGCGGTTAGAGGTGATTGGTGGTCCAGAAGCGCTGTTCGGTGTCGCGATGGTTCAAGGTTTCAGCTTTACCTGTTGCGGCGCGAGCCCGGCCTTGGTCGCCTTCTCTACAATCATGGCGCGGAAGTGACGGGGGACTAGCGGATTGTTAGGGCTGAATTTCGCCAGTTCGATAGCAAGCTTATTCTGCAGAGCGTCAAGCGCAGCCGCGAGCGCTTGCTCTTCTCGATACAACTCCGCTGTCCGGCGCGAGACTTCGCGTGACAGTTGGTGATCTTGCGCTGTTGATGAAAGCTTGGCTTTGAGCTGCCTGATTTGGGTTTCCAAGTTGCGAGCATAGTTCTGCCACTCGCGCGCATTTCGCTCGGCAGCGAGGGCCCTGCCGAATGCCACGTAGCCGTCCATAGGTGTCCTATTTTTGCGTGGAGCTAGTGAACTTGCTGTTGCTGAAAGGAGAATACTCCGTGCCCGGGCTCTCCGGAAGCTCTAGGATTGCGCGACCAAATAACCTCAGCTCCCGGTTAAGCGCGACCAAATAACCTCTGAGCTGCCGGAGCCCCGCAGTGCAGCCCCGTGACATCCATCAACTACATTATCGTCACAGCAGCCAAAGATGACGAGCAAAGCATCGAGAGAGCGCCGCCGGTTGTGAAGACATTCGCTCAAAAAAGTAGATCGTCCACGCGTGGGCAATGAATAGAGAGAAAAACGTGATTGTGGACGAACGCGAGCCGAGGGATTTACGTCAATCAGAAGTGTCCGCGGAAATGGAACGGTCGGTCGATGCCCTCTGCGCGTTGAAAATCAGCCTGGACAGGTATGCGCGGCAGTGGATGGGCCAGCCGTTCATGGACGACTGGATGGACTCGCACAATACGTGCGCCTATTTCGGCGACAGCTTTCTGCGGCTGATCCTGCCGTTCATGGATTGGGAGCCGAGCGAGCCGCGGGACTACTATCGGGCCTACGTGAATCCGCGGTATGTGTTGGGTGCCAGCATCAAGGGTCGACCGGAGCATATCGACGACGACAAGGTGGCCGAAAAGATCGCTCTTTATTCCACCCACTTCGGTTCCCGGGACAATGCCTGCTACATCCGATATCCCGCGCTGGGCCTCTACTACGCCCACGAAGGCAAGCATCGCGTCGCGTTCATGCGAGCGCATGAGCAGCCCGCTATCGCCGCGTGGGTCCGAGATGCTAACTACCCAACGCCGGAGCGGATCGTTCTCATCGCCCCAACTGACGAACGCGATGAATGGCTGGCACTCTTGGACAAACGATATCTGCAGGTGCTGCGGCGGCCGAGGCTAAGCCAGCAACTGCTGACGACCTACGGGGTGAAGACGGTGAGATGGAAGACGGTGCCGGGCCTCCCCGACGAACAATGCGTTCGCGAAGCCATCTACGCGCGCAGACTACATCGAGAGCCAACGACAACTGCGGAACTGGATCGGACCCTGGACTTGGAGGACGTGCGACAGCAGCAACGGGAAGAGGCCGCTTTTGTCGAGAGAACGATCCTTGACCTAGAACCGCTGCGCCTTGCGTGGCGGCCGTACTTTGCCACCGTTGTGGCTTGCGCCGTCCTCGGACTGGTTCTGAGTGTGATTCCTTTCGATGGGGCGCGGGCGGTTGGTTGGGGGCTGACGGGCGTGGCGTGCGGATTAGCGACGGCTGTGAGCCTGCAGCGCTTCCGTGCACCGCGACGTGTTGTTCTGGAAAGGCCGCGACAGTAATCCTCGATGCGCTCGCTCGGCATTGCGTATTGCCCCCGCAGGTATCGCCGGAAACATCCTGGTGCAACCGGGCGCGGGCTCGGCGCCGGTCAAGTTAGCCTCTGATGTCTCGAAATCACGCGGGTAGGAATTCAGCTAGGCGCGATGTATTGCGGCTGTATCCCGATGGGAGCCATCATGGCCGGCGCTGGAGAGTGTGCCAGCGGATGGTCTGCGATGATGGTGAGCGCTTGCAAGCCCTTTTCACCGGCCTTGGTCGCGCCAATGTCCCCGCACGCAGGCGACGACTGTCTGCTGCGTCGGATCCCAGCGCCGCCAGCTGGGGCACTGATATGCTTGAGTAAAGCAAGCGCGGGCGCAGGGATATTCGATGCGCAGCGCGCGTGAACGAGGCGTGATGATGGTAGCACTTGTGTGGCTGACATCTGACAAAACCGCGCTCCCTAGCACTGAATTACCAGTTCTTCGTATCTGTCCCGATCACCAGAAGACGCCGCGATAGAGCTGAAGCGCGAGACAACAGTCTGCGTGAACCCCTTTTTGTAAAGCTCGCGGACAGAGTAATGATTCGCGTTGGTCATCAGGATGCTAACTCCGCGTGAGCGCGCTTTGACCAAGCAGTCGTGGAGCCTTCTCTGATCATCCCAAGAAAAGAGAATTTCATTGTATTTTATAAATCCATTTGAATTGTGCTTTACGGTATATGGCGGGTCAACAAAAACAAAATCCCCTTTTCTTGCGTCTTCTATTATTGGTTCAAAGTCGGATAATTTGATTGTGGATTGTCCAAGAACCCGGGACAGCTTGTTGAAGTCATCGTTTCTTAAGATGTTTTGCCTGGTTCCTATTGGGACGTTGAATTTACCCTGTCGATTGACTCTGTATATTCCGTTAAAGCATGCTCTGTTGAGATAGAGAATACGGGCTGCGCGCTCGGCAATTAGGCGCGGTTCCTCGTCCCTGATCCGGTAGTAATACTCCGTGTTATGGCTGACGGCATGGCTCTCCAGAAAGCGTGCGACCTGAGACGGTTGATTTCGTATGCCTCGATAGACGGCGATCAGGTCGTCACAAAGATCCGATAAGAGTGCTTCTTTAGGTTGAAGCGCAAAGAATACGGCGCCCCCTCCCAAGAATGGCTCAATGTATCTTCCCTTGATGGCTGTTGGCAGTAGATGTTTGTAATTCTCAACTAGCCATCTCTTTCCGCCGGGCCATTTAAGAAATGGCTTGCATGCGCTTGTGCTGTCGATATGGCTGAGTGCGCTGCTATTGTTGTGCCGCCGTCCTTGTTTCTTCGCACTATTTTCCCGCATTCCGCGTTTATCCGGCGTGTTTTGGATATCTTCGTTTGTGCAAGGTAGAATAAATCCCTTGTCGGTAAAATCGTTCGGCAAGTGTTGAACTCCTGCTCTGTAAGCTTTAAATTCAGGTGTCTCAGCTAGCCGAGCTTAATGCGGTCAATAAGATATGCCGAGTTTAAGTAGCCAACAACTGCCGGGTGTACTTTCTCCTGCCAGCTGTCGTCCGACGCGCGAATCTGTTTTCGTATTTCGGTTCCTGAAATACCTTGTTCATCGCTCTTGTCCCATAAAACCTGTACCGTGTACCCCTGCGCCTTGAGTTTTTCGATTTTTCGATGATTCCACTCGTCGCGAATTGTTGTGAAACAAACGACTGAGGTGGGAACGTAGTTGGGGAGCTCGGCAGGCCGATCAATCGGAAATTTCGTGAAAGAGTATTTTTCGCGGTGTACGCCAACGCTGGTAAGCATTTTTTCAATTGCTTCACAGCGTTCAACGTAGGTTAGAGGGTTGTCCGGCGCAAGCGACCGATGTGGGTCGTCAGCGCACTCGTCCAAGTGCGGTGCGTCCGGTTGGGCAATTCCGATGTACAGATGGTCAACCTGTGTTAAAGCAGCTTGAATATATTCGAGGTGTTCAAGGTGCGGAGGCTGAAACCGTCCGTGAACGCACCCATGTAATATAAGATTGGACTTCATTTTCAATTCTTCTCCGTGTCGATCCAGGTTGATTCGAAGTGACTCTTTAGGGATCTGTATAGCGTCACGTCGGATTTTTTTGGAAAACCTTTCTTCGTAATTCGCAGCTGCGGTAGTCCGCGGCCTTGGTCTCTCTCGCCTGTGCTTGGAGCGAATGGGCTTACCAAGCAATCATCGTCGGAGAAAAATAAGCGGAGAGGTTTAACTTCGTCGATTGTGTTTGGTTTGTAAAGACGAATCTCGAAGCAATTCGGATGGCTCTTCTGTAGTTCTTCAAAAAACATCATCGCCCCTTTTACTGTCGCAGAATATCCAGAAGTGCTGTCCATTTTTTCAAGTCTGTCGAATATCTGGTGGGCTTCGGGGTTTATAAGGATCATCCGGATTTTTGCACTTTGACGTTCAGCGTGTCGCACGGCGTCCCTTAATTCTTGTTCCTGCGCTTTTAGCTTTGACGCCCCGACTCCCATAAAATCGAACCCGGTGTGTGCGCTCGATAGTGCATCTTTATAATTGATTCCGGAGACGACACTGTAATCTGCATCTGTGATCCCATTTCTCCTAAGTTTTAGAATAAATGCAATCGGAGAGGCGGCAAAAATGGACAAAAAAATGATCGCAGGAATAATCAGCTTGAGCGACGACTCAAGATTGATTTTTCCGGCTTCGGTCGTGTGTTCTAAAACGAGAAAGAATATTGAAACAGCAGCGCTGACTGTGATAAGTACAATGAAAGCTATACTGGCAACCCAGTCTCGGACTCCAAGAAGACGATGCCTAGATGTCGCGAATAGCGCGAATCGCAATAAAAGTTTTACGAGATAGTGGGGCATTTTTTTATTTATAGGTATCCATCAGGATCCACGACCAGTTCTCAAAATCGTCGCGACGGTTTCGAATTTCGTCAATAGTTTCAAATTTTGGGTGCAATAGAAAGCCTCGCTCCCCAATACTGAACGTTGGTTTATCGATGGTTACTTCGTATACCAGTCCCAGGTGTTGGGTGCTGACGATCCGTGATTCGTCGTAAATATAACCTTTTGAAATTACGACCGGGTCACTTTCTACGATTAATTCCTCGCTGAGTTCTCGAAGAATATAAGTGCAGTCGGCAAGGTCGTCATCATTTGAGAACAGGTCCAGTGTGAGTTGAGCAAAATCGTCAACCGATAAATGCCCGCCGAGCATCATCGAATACTCACCTCGCAGCCGGCTTTCCGGAAGACGACCGCTCCGCATGTGCGTGAGATATTTCTTCTTATGCATTACGATGAATACCGAGACTAGTTGAACAACGTCAAAGGTCTCTTCGGCATCTCGCCGTAACATTGGAACGGCAAGGCGGGTTAACTCAGTTCGATCTATTGGTCTCCGATGAAAACCAATTCCGGGTATCAGTCTGGAAAGTTCTGCCCGGGGAATCACTGCAATATTTTCATCAAGCTTACTCTTGACAAATCGCGTTGCCACATATTCTTCCGCTTCGAAGTCGCGAAGCGCAAAGGATCCTTGGAAAACACGCTTGAAGCGCGATTTTTCACCATGTGACAATATGTCCGTCGACAGCTTTGACTTCATTGTCTGCCAAGGTGTTTTTCCTGCGGATATCAGTTTCTTGTCACGGAGCGCAAGTGCCACGATTTCCCGAGCTGAAAGTGGCTTGTTTTCGGTCTTCAGATAGTATTCGGCAACATCCAAGAACGTCATGGACGGCTCGCCAGTCAGTTCAAACTGATCACTGTCCCGTGCGGTTGTTGAGTGAGTTTTATCGTTTTTCATGCCAGCAGTATCTTTCCAGCAGGCCCTTCGATGCAGTGCCCGATCATTTGAGCCGTCAATCCCATCTGTTCGAAGAGCTGGAGGGTTGTCGAACGATTCTCAACAGGAAGCACGAATACAAGCCCTCCGGCCACTTGTGCATCAAAAAGCAGCGGCGCCCGGGGGTGTGATCGTAACGCAGCGGCGTTGCTGAACTTCTCCGCGAAACTGAGGTTGTCAAAGTAGAGGCTGGTCGTGGGAAGTTCGCCGCGGTCGAGATATGGCCCCAAGGAAGAGTAGATCGGCAAGTCAGCAACCGCGATCTGAGCCGCCACGCCTTGTCGTAGCAGAAGGCGATGAGCATGGTTAACCAGCCCGAATCCCGTTACGTCCGTGCACTGCTCTATTCCGATCTGATGCAATACGTCGGCGTGAGCGGCACTTCTTTTTAGTACCCCTTCGGTAAGGACGTCACGAAGCTCATCGTCCTTTGCCGCGCTTGTCTTCCACAAGATACTTGCTACGCTGCTACCCAGGGGTTTTGTGAGGAACATCGGATCCCCCGGGCGAGGTGCGCGAGCTCGCGTCTGATTTTTTGGTACAGGGGTGCCAACAACAGAAAAGCCGAGAGAAAGGTCGGTTTGTTTGGCCAGAGTGTGGCCACCTACCAGTGTGACACCGGCGTCCGACAATTCAGCTAGCGCCCCAGCCATCATGCGAGTCACTACGTCGCTCGACGCATCCATTCCATATGGGACGCCAAGGTGAGCCAAGGCGAACTTGGGTGTGCCAAAGCTGGCGTAAATATCTCCCAACACATGGTTTACAACTACACGTCCGAAATCCTGAGGGTCAGGGACCATCGGGAATAGCACGTCGACAGTCGCCAAAAGTTCGGTGTCTCCAACTGAGTATCGACCGCTATCTGGAAACGCGACGTTGAGATCCGGCATAAACGCTGTCGGAGCACGACCAACGAGATCGTCGAGCAGGTTCTCAAGGTCGATGGCCGGCGCTTTCTTCGAGCATCCCCCATCGGTAGCCAAATCAATGAATCTCATTCTTGTTATGTCGGGCGCGGTCCCCAGCCCTCGCGAACGTAGTTTGGTCTGTGCACCGCTCTTGAGGTTAGGTTCTCTAAGCGGCCGAACATTGAAACGCCCCGGCTGCGGCAGTTGCACGCGTGCGCTGAGACGGCTCATGATTGTAGGACAAGGCGGAGATATTCCTGTTGATGGAGTCTCCCAAGATTCAACAAAACCTCCTTCGTTTTGGTCGGGGTTGTCGATGTGCCCTACCTTTGGGGGGGGGCGATCCCTCCAAGCTGAGCGGCGGACTGTTCTGTCATGCCGTGCAAATCAATATTGAAGTGCGCTGCGGTGGCGCGATCGCTAGCGGGAGCTGTGGGATAGAGCAATCGGTGTTACCCGTAGTGCGTCGAAATCGACGCATGTAGACGAGGTGCGATTGGGTTGATGGCACAAAACGACGCAATTTTGACGCACCGTTAGGTGGCCGAAGTCTTGCCTCTGCGTCATACACCGAAATCAACGCAGAATCGACGCATCGTTAGCTACCGTGGGGCGTCCACTACACGTTCTGCCTCAACTTCCTCTGGCTGTTTGCGCTGGCAATCTTGAAGCGAGCAAGTTTGTCGACCTTGGGTGAATGCTTAACGGGCCGCGACGTTTTTACCATGGCAGGTTTGACTCGCGCGCCTCCTCTTTTGCCATGGACGGCACGGCCGTATTTCCCGATGCTGTAGTCCGAGAGGTGCCCCATGAACTGGGCAGCATCTTCCAGGGAGACGGTCGGATCGGCCTTCAGATCAGAGGCGGCCTGGTGACGGAAGCAATATGGGCTGACCCGGGTCCGAAGCTTCGGGAACGTGGCCTTGCCCAAGGTCACGATTGAGTTATAAAGGTAGTCAGCATTGTGACGGACCGTAGCGTGGCCGATTCCATTCGCCGCCACATCTTGCGCCGCCATCGATAGTAGGACCGCGAGCGCCGGGTGCGGCTTCTCCGTGGCAGGTGTCTTAAATAGGTAACGTCTGACTGGCTGTCCGCGTTCTGTTTGCTTGTCGTCGCTACACTTCGCGCCCGTTACTTCGATCGCGAGTCCATCTCTAAGGTATGCGATTTGCACGCCCGACTCGAGTTCAGCTGGGCGACAGCCCGTAAGCCAGAGTACGGACAGCGCCGGAAGCAGTTTCGGCCGCGATTGGAGCCAGCAGGGTTGGGAAGCATGATCGAACATGACTTCCCTCCAATCAGGCGGCAGCAACTTGAGTACGGATTTTTTGGCTTTCCCCATTGGCGGTCTTCTGTTGGGTTGAGTGTCAGGCGCTTTTTTGGCGGCCTGCCGGTCGGATTTCTGAGTGGTTCGAAATCGGCACAAACCACCCCCGGTCTGCTGTGCAGCCCGACCCCTGAGGGGTGTGGGGCTCGAACTGCTTCAGCCACAACTGGACATGTCTGTGCATGTCGCTGTTGTGTCTGAAACAGCTCGAGCCCCCCCTTGTCCGACATGCTTTTCGCATGCCTTTTGGACAAGGGACCGACACGATTTCGATGTGATGGAAATCGGGCTGCTCGGCCGCTGATCGATGGTGTGTACGTATGGTTGGTGTCAGTGCGAACGGGGTTCGCGATAGCGCCGGGAAGCTGTCTACAACCCATCGGTTCGCTCGCCACGTCGTTGTTCCCGCGCCCGCCCGTGGACGGCTGCGCTGCCCACCCCGCAGGGGCGTGGACAGCGCCGGCTCTTCGGCCGGCGTCCCGCATCCGCCCACCGGCTCCCCGCGGCCGTCGCCTATGGCCTGACGCGCCGCGAGGCGGCTTGCCCCAGCTGAGAGAGAAAGCCACCCCCAACCCTTCTTCCTGCAAGCAACCAGCGGCAGTTCAACGAATCGGCATCCGCGCGCGCCGTCGCGCCCGAATCGAGCCGCACGGGGACCCGGTGTAGCCGGGGAGAGCGGCGACCCGACGCGGAGCGGAGGGGCGATTCGGCTGTGCATGCGGTCAGCCGCGATCACTGCAGGCCCCGCCTTGAACCAGCACGTTGTCGGGGTTGTCCGGGTCCCACACCCGCTGCACTGAGCCATCTGAGTAGGCGTAGATGGTCCACCCAGGGCAGCCATAGCCAACCGAAACCAAAGAGGGCGCTGTGGGCAACACTGCGGCAGGCGGTGGCGGTTGGCATCCGGGCGCGCTCCAAACTACACCCATCCAGACGGGCGGGTTCGCCTGCGTGTAGCCAGCTGGGCAAACAGGCGGAGAAATCGCCCAGTGTTGAATCGGAGATACGCAAGTCGAGTCTTGATATCCAGGAGAGCAGAGTGCCGGTGCAGCTAGGGCACTTCGCCCGACGATGAGCATTAGGACCAGTAGCTGATTCTTCAGGGTTCGCGTCATCATTTTTTTCCTCCTACTGTTTGAGTTAGGGGTAGCTCGACACAGTGGTGGAGTTGCCTGTGCTGATCGACTCGAATGACGTCCAGACGAGGCCGCCGGCTCATTTGGGCACCCCTTGTCCACAGCTTTGCGGGGCTTGCTACCAGTTTGAGGTACTGGAAAGACGTAACGTACTGGTATAGGGCAGTGGTGATTTGCCGCCATTGCCGGTGGTAATTTGCCGTTCGCGAAAGTGGTGATTTGCCGTGACCGCCGGTGGTGATTTGCCGTGGATAACTCGTACAGCCCACAGGCTTTTCCACAGAGGATCTTTGCATCAGTGTGTTCACGAAACGCAGCCGTCGAGTTGGTGTCATGGGCACTTGTCCCTCGGTGAAACGGGAGGAGGGGCGTGTTTAAGTCTCAGCCCTCCATTGACTTGTTCGATGGCTTTGCGTGCCTTCGGGTACACCGCCAGAACGGTGTTTAGGGCTCGCTTCATTTCCTTCCGGAAGTTGCTGGTATCCGCGTACTCCTGCCCGAACTGCCCCTGCAGTGCCCGCCAGGAAATCGTCTCTGGTTGGTTGATGCGCCAGAGTCGGTGTGTGAGCCAGGCATAGACGTCGAGGTCCAGCGCAGCGCCCCCGATCGCACGTAACGCCCGGCGATCGAGTGGCACTCCCGAGTTCTCCAAGGATTCGAAGTAGCTCTTGGAAAGGACGAGCACGCCTGGCCAGCGATGCCTGGGGGCCTCGGGACTGCTGGACCAAGCATCAAACTGCTCGATTGGCTGACCATTGAACGTTCGACCGCGGTAGCCAATCTGCAATCTGCACGCCGCTAACGCATGGATGCCGCGTCGGAGGGCTAGGTACCGATTTCCGCCGTCATTGTGTTGTCCAATGAGGCGAAGTAGGTCAGTAGAGTTGCTTCCTACGGGAATTTCCCTCGTTTTGTGCCTGAGGGCGTAGGTGTTCAGATATGCGATTGCCAGGCGAGGTACAGCTCCAAACGGTACGGGCTGTTTGACGGGGCCATTTCCCTCATCAAGGTAACCAGCACTGACACTAATCCAAGCGTCTTTGAATTCGCGGACGAACTCCTCCTTGCTGACTTGCTTCCGAGGCAAGCCCACCTGGCAGAGGATTGAATGCGTGAAAGCGATATCGTCGCCCGCTGGTGGGTGGGCGTCGATTTCGGCGGCAGCCTTGACGAGCCGTTCCTCCGAAGGGCGCGGACGGAAGTGTTGCTCAGGGCCAGTCAAGTTGACAGGTGCCGGGGTAAGAGAGCTCACTTACCCCCTCCTGCTGCTATCAGGCGGCGCTCGAGCTGTTGTCGCTTGGTTGGCCGTCCCCCTTTTTTGGCTTGAGGAGTTGCGAGTGCTGCGCCCTGAGTTGGCTTCGGGCTGGGCCGTCGAGCTTCATTGGTGGTGACGGCAGGCTGAACGTGGCGTTCGATCCATTTCACTACGTCCTCTTTGCGCCACAGCAGCCTACGTTGACCTGGCAGCCGGAGGATCGGCGGCAAACGATCAAAGCGCCCTGCGGCAATATCCGAGTAGACAGTAGAGGCTTTTCGGTGGAGTAACGGACACAGCTGACTAAGCGTCAGCAGTTCGACTTGATACAGGGAAGACATGGGCGGACTCCGGCGGCCCGCACGTCAAAACGTGCAAGCTACCGAACGTGCGCACCAGCCGAAGACCTAGACGCCGGAGTAGCGTTGTGTCCGTGGCGGGCCGGATGGCCCTCTGTGGGTCCCTCGCCATGCATGCGGGCTCTGTTTCGCTTCGCACCGACTCCGTTCGTACTAGTCGGCTTGCATGTCGTTAATTCGAGCGGACGGTGCTTGTCCGAACGAACCCCAAATCTCCCGATTTGGGTAAAGGCTCATGGGTACTGGATGTTTGGATTCTGTATGGTCTAGCCATGCCAGTCAAGCTGGCGCGACTCTCGACGTCCCGGTGCATGGGACAAATTTGGGACAGTCGGAGACCAAAAACGACCAAAATTGATCTCAATAGACCAAAGAAAAAACCAGCCTAAATGGCTGGTTTTTAAGGAATTCCTGGTGCCGCTGACCGGAATCGAACTGGTGACCTTCGCATTACGAATGCGCTGCTCTACCGACTGAGCTACAGCGGCGTCGGAAACAGCGATTCTAACAGAACTTTTTGTCGCTCTGCAAGAGCCGCTGAAACACTGCCCTTACACGGCGTGGTTACGCCGTTTTTTCGGCTTCCAGGTGGTACTGCGTGACGCGATCCACCTCGTTCTTCGAACCCAAGACCACGGCCACACGCTGGTGCAGCTTTTCCGGCTGGATGTCGAGAATGCGCTGCTGGCCGTTGGTGGCCGCGCCGCCGGCCTGTTCCACCAGGAAGGCCATCGGGTTGGCTTCGTACATCAGGCGCAGCTTGCCGGCCTTGCCTGGCTCGCGCTTGTCCCACGGGTACATGAAGATGCCGCCGCGCGTGAGGATACGATGCACGTCGGCCACCATCGAGGCGATCCAGCGCATGTTGAAATCCTTGCCGCGCGGGCCTTCGGTGCCGGCCAGGCATTCGTCGATGTAGCGGCGCACGGGCGGGGCCCAGTGGCGCATGTTCGACATGTTGATGGCGAATTCCTTCGTGTCCTCCGGGATCTTCACGTCGCGGCTGGTCAGGATGAAGCTGCCGACTTCGCGATCGAGCGTGAACATGTGCACGCCGTTGCCGACGGTCAGCACCAGTGTCGTCTGCGGGCCGTACACGGCGTAGCCGGCAGCGACCTGCTTGGCGCCGGGCTGCATGAAATCGGCTTCGGTGACGGTTTCGCCCGGCTTGGGCATGTGCAGCACCGAGAAGATCGTGCCGATCGACACGTTCACGTCAATGTTGGACGAGCCGTCGAGCGGATCGAACAGCAGCAGGTATTCGCCCTTCGGATAGCGGTGCGGAATCTCGTAGAACGATTCCATCTCTTCCGAGGCCATGGCGGCCAGGTTGCCGCCGTATTCGTTGGCTTCGAGCAGGACTTCGTTGGCGATCACGTCCAGCTTCTGCTGGGTTTCGCCTTGCACGTTGCCGGTGCCGGCCGAGCCGAGTACGCCGGCCAAGGCGCCCTTGTTGACGCTGTGCGAGATCGCCTTGCAGGCACGCGCCACGACTTCGAGCAGTAGGCGCAGCTCGGCTGGGATGGTGTTGTGCTCGCGCTGCTCTTCGATCAGGTAGCGGGTGAGGTTGATGCGCTTCATGGATTCTCCTGAGACGGGCGCGATTTTACCTGACGCAATGTTCACGCCAGCGCCTTGCTGACGATCTCGCGCACGTCGCGCGACAGGCTCGGGTGGGCCGCCACGCGCTTGAGCGCGTCCTGCATGGCGTCGCGCAGCGCGGGCACGTACTTGCGCCAGCGGTCCATTACACGCGCCAGCCGGGCGGACACCTGCGGGTTGATGGCGTCGAGCGCCAGCACCTGCTCGGCCCAATACGCATAGCCGGAGCCATCAGCAGCGTGGAACTGCGCGGGGTTGCCGGAGCAGAAGCTGAAGATGAGCGAGCGGGCGCGGTTCGGGTTGCGCAGCGTGAAGGCGGGATGCGTCATCAGTGCGCGCACGGTTTCCAACGTTGGCTTGCCCGTGGCGCCCCGTTGCATGGCCTGCAATGAGAACCACTTGTCGATGACGAGCGCGTCGTCGGCAAAGCGCGTGTAGAAGTCGGTCAATGCGGCTTCGCGGCCGGGGGCGTAGCTATTGACCAGGGCGGTGAGGGCACCCATGCGGTCGGTCATGTTGGTGGCGTGGGCGTACTGTTGTTCTGCCAGCGCCAATGCCTCGGGCGTTTCGGTATTTGCCAGATAGCCCAACGCGATGTTCTTGAGCGCACGCTTGCCGGCCGATACAGCATCGGGCGAGTAGGGGCCGTCGGTTTCGTTGTCTTGGTAGGCGCGCAGTAGTTCGGCATAGAGCTTTTCAGCCAGCGTACAGAGCAGCGTGCGGCGCGCGGTGTGAATGGCAGCCGGATCGGCCACATCCATGCGCTCGGCCAGGTAGCTCTCGGCGGGCAGAATCAGCATCTGCTCGCGGAAGGCAGGGTCGAGCGAGGCGTCGGCCACCACGGCGCGCAGTGCTTCGACAAGCGCTGGGTCGACCACAGGCGCGCGACCGTGCTGGATGTCCGCCACCATGCGCAGCAGCGTATCGGTGGCCAGGCGCTGGCCGGCTTCCCAGCGGTTAAACGGGTCGGAATCGTGCGCGAGCTGGAAGGTGAGTTGCTCAGTCGTATAGCCGTATTCGAGGACGACCGGCGCCGAGAAATTGCGCAGCAGCGAGGGCAGCGGCGCTTCGGCCACGTCTTCGAAGACGAAGGTCTGCTTGGCCTCGGTGAAATCGAGCACGCGCGTGGTGACGGGCGAGGGCGATGCAGCTTCGCCGCGCAAGCGCAACGGTAGATCGCGGCCTTGTGCGTCGATCAGGCCCACGGCAAACGGAATGTGGAACGGCTGCTTCTGGATGCCGCTGTTCACTTCGATACCGACCGGCTCGCAGCGCTGGCGCAGCGTAAGCGTGTAGGTGCGCGTGGCCGCGTCGTGATGGCCTTCGACTGCCACGACTGGTGTACCGGCTTGGCTGTACCAGTGGCCGAATTGCGTGAGATCGCGGCCGTTGGCATCGGCCATGGCGGCACGGAAATCGTCGCAGGTGACCGCTTGACCATCGTGGCGCTGGAAGTACAGGTCCATGCCCTTTCGGAAGCCATCGCGGCCAAGCAGGGTCTGGTACATGCGCACGACTTCTGCGCCTTTCTCGTACACCGTGACGGTGTAGAAGTTGTTGATCTCTTCGTAGCTGTCAGGGCGCACCGGGTGGGCCATCGGGCCTGCATCTTCCGGGAATTGCGCCTGACGCAGCAGGCGGACGTCTTCAATGCGCTTGACGGCGCGGGCGCTCGCTGCGGCCGCTTCATCGCCAGCTTGCGCTGCCATGTCTGCGGAGAACTCCTGATCGCGGAATACCGTCAGGCCTTCCTTCAGGCTCAGTTGGAACCAATCGCGGCAGGTGACGCGGTTGCCCGTCCAGTTGTGAAAGTACTCGTGGCCGACCACCGATTCGATGTTGGCGAAGTCCACATCGGTAGCAGTCTCCGCATTGGCCAGCACGTACTTCGTGTTGAAGATGTTCAGGCCCTTGTTCTCCATCGCGCCCATGTTGAAGTCGCCCACGGCAACGATCATGAAGCGGTCCAGATCGAGCTCCAGCCCGAAGCGGCGTTCGTCCCAGTGGATCGAGTGGATCAGCGAATCCATCGCGTGGCGCGTCTTGCCGATGTCTTGCGATTCCACCCACACCTGCAGCAGTTTTTCCTTGCCCGAGGCGGACTGGATGCGCTCCTCAATACATTCCAGTTTGCCCGCCACCAGCGCGAAAAGGTACGACGGCTTCTTGAACGGGTCGTGCCACACGGCTTCGTGGCGGCCGTCCGGCAGGTCACGCTCAGAGACCAGGTTGCCGTTGGACAGCAGCACGGGGTAGTCCGCCTTCGAGGCGCGCAGCGTGACGGTGTAGACCGTCATCACGTCGGGCCGATCAAGGAAGTAGGTGATCTTGCGGAAGCCCTCGGCCTCGCACTGCGTGAAGAAGTTACCGTTGGAAACGTACAGCCCCATCAGCGACGAGTTGGCTGCCGGGTTGCAGTAGGTCGTCAGTTCCAGCGTGAAGCTGGCGCCGACATCTGCCGGCACGGCGTCGATGGTCAGTGTGTCGCCGTTGGCCTGCAGGCCGGAGAGGGCCTGGCCATCAATGGTTGCGCCCGCCAGTTCAAGCCCTTCGCCAACCAGCACGAGCGGCTTGGCCGCTGCCGTGCGCGTCATGCGCATACGGTTGACGACGCGGGTGCGCTCGGGCACGAGGTCGATCTCCAGCGTCACTTGATCAATGCGGAACGCGGGGGCGGCGTAATCCTTGCGGTAAATCGTCACGGCGGTATCGGTGCGCAACATCGGTAACATCCTCGTAGCGGAACGCAAAAGACCATTGTACTCAGGCCCATCTGGGGAAGTCCCTGGGGGAATCTTCGGCGCGCAGGGTGACTCTGAGTAAAAGGCCGGGCGCAACGCGTTGCGGGCGCGCCGGAACCTGTCTGATTGAGAGTAGGGGGATTTTCTATGTGGAATTGGATCAAGAGGATCAAACCATCCGGTATCTGGCCGATGGCCGGGGCGCTGATGGCGGCCAGCCTGCTGGCGGGTTGTGCCAGCACCGTCACCAGCCAGGTCACGGCGTTCAAGCAGCCCGGCTGGGAAGACGCGCCGCCGCGCACCTATGCGTTTGAGCATACTGCAGCGCAGCAAAATGACCTGGAGCGCCAGACCTACGAGGCCTGGACGTCCGACCAACTCGCCGCTCGCGGTTTTGCCAGCGCGCCGCGTGCCAGCGCACGCTATCTCGTCCGCCTGGATTACTCGACGGCCACACGCCTTGTGCAGGTGCGCCAGCCGGTCTACCCCGATCCGTACTGGGGCCCTGGCCCATGGGGGCCGTGGCGTGGTCCGTGGGGGCCCTGGGGCCCGTGGGGTCCGCAATATGTCGACACCAACGTGCAGGTGCCGTTCTATGCCTATCACGTTGACATTGAAGACGCGGCATCGGGCAAGCGGGTCTATCAGGTGACCGCGCAGACTCAGGGGGGTGACGGTTCGTTGACTGCGGTGATGCCGTATCTGATTCGCAGCGCCTTCGCCAATTTCCCGGCGCCGAATGCGCAGCCCATCCTCGTGGAACTGCCCGTTGATCCATCGGTGAAACCAGCGGCTAAGTAGTGTGCCTGAGTGGGTTTTGGCAGGCGGTCTACGTTAGAATGCATGACCTAATTTGCGGGCCGCCAGCCGTACCCTCGCTTGAGCGTTGTCACTCCATCCCATCTCGCGCCGACCGCCACCCCTGGCCGGCGCAGCCTGCGCGCCGTCGCCACCCTTCTGACGGTGCACCGCAGCGCCTGCGGCCTTGCTCCCGGTTTCTCTCTGTTCTCACTGTTTTTTGCCACTTCGTCTCAGGGAGTTTCTGCCTGAGCGCATGTGCGTCTCATCTGCGGAACTCCTCATCAGGCTCCATCAGGATTCATCGACATGAACGACAAGCTTCACGACGCCTCGCCCGATTCCCAAGACCAGGGCGCCGAGGCCGAACTGCGCCGCGCCGCGTTTGAATACCACCGTGCCCCGACGCGCGGCAAGATCGAAGTGCGCCCGACCAAGGCGCTGATCAACCAGCGGGATCTGTCGCTGGCGTACTCGCCGGGCGTGGCGTATCCGTGTCTGGCGATCGAGCAGGATCCGGCGCTGGCGGCTGAGTACACCTCGCGCGGCAACCTTGTCGGCGTGATCACCAACGGCACCGCTGTGCTGGGCCTGGGCGATATCGGCCCGCTGGCCAGCAAGCCGGTGATGGAAGGCAAGGGCTGCCTGTTCAAGAAGTTTGCGGGCATCGACGTGTTCGATATCGAACTGGCCGAGCGCGATCCGGACAAGCTGGTCGACATCATCGCGGCGCTGGAGCCGACGCTGGGCGGTATCAACCTGGAAGACATCAAGGCGCCGGAGTGCTTCTACATCGAGCAGAAGCTGCGTGACCGGCTGAACATCCCCGTCTTCCACGACGATCAGCATGGCACGGCGATCATCTCGTCGGCGGCGCTGCTCAATGGCCTGAAGGTCGTTGGCAAGGAGATCGGCAGCGTGAAGGTGGCCGTGTCGGGCGCAGGTGCTGCAGCCATTGCCTGCCTGGACGTGATGGTGGGCCTGGGCGTCAAGCGCGAGAACATCTACGTGGTCGACTCGAAGGGCGTGATCTACGCTGGCCGCGACGCCAAGATGGAGGCGAACAAGGCGCGTTACGCGCAGGACACGTCAGCCCGTACGCTGGCTGACATCATGCGCGATGCCGATGTCTTCCTCGGCTGCTCGGCTGCTGGCGTGGTGACGGCCGACATGGTCAAGACCATGGCACCGAAGCCGATCATCCTGGCGCTGGCCAACCCCGAGCCGGAAATCCGCCCGGAAGTGGCCAAGGCCGCCCGCCCGGACTGCATCGTCGCCACGGGCCGTTCGGATTACCCGAACCAGGTCAACAACGTGCTGTGCTTCCCGTACATCTTCCGTGGCGCGCTCGATTGCGGCGCCACCAAGATCACGGAAGCGATGAAGCTTGCGTGCGTGAAGGCCATCGCTGAGCTGGCCGAAGCCGAAACCAACGACGCCGTGGCGCAGGCCTACGCTGGCCAGGACCTGACTTTCGGCCCGGACTACATCATCCCGAAGCCGTTCGACTCGCGCCTGATCGAGAAGATCGCCCCGGCGGTTGCCAAGGCTGCGGAAGAGTCCGGCGTGGCCACGCGCCCGATCAAGGATCTGGATGCCTATCGCGCCCAGTTGAGCGACTACGTCTACCACACCGGCCTGACCATGCGCCCGGTGTTCTCGGCCGCCAAGGCCAACCCGAAGCGCGTTGTCTACACCGAAGGTGAAGAAGAGCGCGTGCTGCGCGCCGTGCAGACGGTGGTGGACGAAGGCCTGGCCAAGCCGATCCTGATCGGCCGCCCGCACGTGATCGAAATGCGCATCCAGAAGGCTGGCCTGCGCCTGAAGGCGGGCGTGCACTTCGAACTGGTGAACCCGGAAGATGATGCGCGTTACCACCAGTACCACACGACGTATCACGAGCTGATGGGTCGCAATGGCGTGACGCCGGATATGGCCAAGTCAGCGCTGCGCCGCTCGAACACGCTGATCGGCGCGCTGCTGGTACGCCTGGGCGATGCTGACGCGATGCTGTGCGGCACCGTCGGCCGCTTCGATGCACACCTGGAACATGTGCGCGACGTGATCGGCCTGGCCCCGAACGCCAAGGTGTTCGCCGCCATGAACGGCCTGATGCTGGAGAAACACACGCTGTTCATCACGGACACCTTCGTCAACGAGAACCCGAGCGCTGAAGAGCTGGCCGACATCACCAAGCTGGCGGCAGAAGAAGTGCGCCGCTTTGGCCAGGAGCCGAAGGTGGCGATGCTGTCGCACTCGATGTTCGGCTCGTCGAAGAGTGCGTCGGCGCGCAAGGTGCGTGCGGCGTATGACCTGCTGAAGGCCGAGGTGCCCGAGCTGCAGGTGGAGGGCGAGATCCAGGGTGATGCGGCGCTGTCGGAAGACATCCGCCACCACTTCCTGCCCAAGAGCGCGTTTGCCGGCAGTGCCAACCTGCTGGTGATGCCGACGCTGGATGCCGCCAACATCACGTTCAACGTGCTCAAGATGACGGGCGGGCAGGGCGTGACGGTGGGCCCGATTTTGCTGGGCGCAGCCAAGCCGGTGCACATCTTGAACCCGTCGGCTACGTCGCGCCGTATCGTCAACATGACGGCGCTGGCGGTGGCAGACGTGTCGGCGGCACGTTGATCGGCTGACTTGCCAAACCAGGGCCACGCTGCGCGCGACGGCCTTGAATGAGGAGCGGCGCCTGAAGCGATTCAGGCGCCGTTTTTCTATGGCGGGTTCGGGATCAGGAGACTCAGATCGGCAGGCAGAAAAAAACGGCGCCCGAGCCCCGGAACGCCGTTTGAAGGATCCGCCCGCGCTGTCGAGACGCGGGCGGTGACAAGGAAAGCAACCGCTTAGAACTTCGCGCGGATGCCCACGCCGAAGGTGTCGGCGGACGACAGGGTCGAGACCTTGTCGCGGAAGTACGCGGCGTACACGTCGGTACGCTTGGACAGCGAGTAGTCGTAGCCGACGGCCCAGGTGTTGCGCTTCACGTCTGCAGCACCCGAGGTCTTCGTGTATGCGTACGATGCCAGGATGCTGCCCGCGCCCAGCGGAATCGATGCACCCAGTTGGCCGCCGTTGCTCTTGGCGTCACCCGTGGCGATCGTATTCTTGATGTACTGGTACTGGCCGTACAGCTTGACCACGCCGAAGTCGTATGTAGCGCCCAGTTGTGCTGCCGACTGACGCTGGAAGCCTGCCACCAGGCTGTTCAGGTCGCCCGGTTTCGAATCGAAGCGCACTTGCTGGAAGGCTGCCGTGGCTGCGAAGTTGCCGTGGAAGTAGAGGAAGTTGCCGCCCCACTTGTTCTGGCCATTGTGGCCGGCTTGCTCGCCCGCACCGTAGATGAAGTTGCCGGTCAGGCCATTGAAGTCCGGCGTGCTGTACAGGATCGAGTTGTTCCAACCCGAATCGCCCACCAGACCCGAGATGCCGCCGGGGCCGGTGAGGCCGTTGCCCAGGTAGGTGTGGAACACCATCGGCGAGAAAGTGTACGAATCGCCGTACGGGTTGAACAGGATTGTCGAAACGAAGTACGGCGGCGTAATGCGGCCGAGCTTGATCGTGCCCCAGGCGTTGGACGACAGCCCCACGTTGGCATTACGCGCGAAGAACGTGTCGCCATCAAAGCGGCCGGCCTTGCCGGTGTCGGGGCGGAAGAAGGCTTCCAACGCGAAGATCGCCTTCAGGCCGTTGCCCAGATCTTCGTTGCCCTTCATGCCCCAGTACGACGTGGACATGCCGCCCGAGTTGACAACCGCCGCGCGGTCAGACGCGCCCAGGTTCTTGGTCATGCCGGCCCAGGCATCCACCAGGCCGTACAGCGTGACGGACGATTGCGCTTGCGCACCGGCACTCATTGCCCCCAGTGCCGATGCCACTGCCAGCGCAGCAGCGCCACGCTTGAATTTGGACTGCATTTGCTACCTCCTTTGTTGTTGAAGATCACTGTGGGTTGCGCCGCATTCTTTGATGCAGTCGCAGGCCGGCCGGTCAGGTTCCATGCCGTGCGGTGTCCTATGCCCCATGACACCGCGCCCACAGCGTTTTTTGCTGATTAACCTGAAATCAAATCATTCAAGCGGAAGCTCACGACGCGATTGATCTGCTCTAGCGCATTGCGCAGTTCGGTGTCGTGGTCGTTATTCAGCCGCTTGGTCATGGCATCGAAGATGGCCTGCCGGTCATAGCCGCGCACGGCCATGACGAACGGGAAGCCGAACTTCTCGCTGTAACGTGCGTTGAGGCTTTGCAGACGTACCAACTCTTCGGGTGTCAACTGGTTCAGGCCCGCACCACCTTGCTCGCTGGTGGAGGCCGCGGTCATCTCGCCGCGCTCGGCGGCCTTGCCAGCCAGTTCCGGGTGAGCGCGCACCAGCGTGATCTGCTGCGCTTCACCTGCGCGCTCCACCACATGGCGCATGGCGGCGCGCAGTGCGTCGGCTGAGGCAAACGGACGCTGCGATGCCACGCGTTCGGCTACCCAAGGCGAGTGCTCATAGACGCCGCCGAGCGCTTGCACAAACTGCGCATCACTCATGGCATTGAGCTGTGCGATGGAGTAGGTGGTGCGCGCAGCGTTGGCGCTGGCCTTTTGAGCGGGCTGCGGCGCGGGCGACTGGCCAATGGCGTTTGCGTTCACAACCGTGAACACGGACAACACCGCAAGCGTCGTGATGCTGCGCTTGATGGTCCATTGCATGTTGCTGTCTCCTGTGTGAGGTCTTGTGCCGCACACCACGCTGCACTCTCTGGTGCAATCGCGGACCGGCCGGTCAGGCAATCCGGCCGGGCAGCGCCCCGTGCTCGCTACGTTTGCAGCGTCGTGCTGTCAGCCTGAAATCAAATCGTTCAGACGGAAACCGGCGATGCGATGAATCTGTTCCAGCGATGTACGCAGTTCAGTGTCGTGGTCGTTCTCAACACGCTTGCTGAAGTTGTCGATGATGCCGTGGCGGTCATAGCCACGCACCGCCAGGATGAACGGGAAGCCGAACTTCTCGTTGTACTGGGCGTTGAGCGCCTGCAGGCGTGCGAACTCCTCCGGCGTGCACTGGTTCAGGCCCGCGCCGCTTTGTTCGCGTGTCGATTCCGCCGTCAGCTCACCGCGCACGGCGGCCTTGCCGGCGAGTTCCGGGTGAGCGCGCACGAGCTTGAGCTGCGGCTCAATACCGGCAGCGTCCACGGCGTGGCGCATGGCAGCGGTGAGCGCGTCGGCCGAGGCAAACGGGCGCTGCGTGGCGGCTTGTTCAGCCACCCACGGCGAGTGCTCGTAGATGCCGCCCAGGACTTGCACGAACTGCGGTGCGTCCATGCTGTTGAGTTGCGAGAGGGTATAGGTGGTCTGGCTCATGCTGTGGTGCTCAAAACGGGTTGCTTTGCATACGGGTGGTTCTGCATCCAGTGCTGCGCAATGTCGATGCGCCGGCAGATCCACACCTTGTCGTGCGATTGCACGTAATCCAGGAAGCGCTGCAGTGCGCGGAAGCGCCCCGGTCGACCCAGCAGGCGGCAGTGCATGCCGATCGACAGCATCTTCGGTGCGGCCAGCCCGTTGGGGTCGCCTTCCTCGTACAGCACGTCGAAGGCGTCCTTCAGGTACTGGTAAAAGTGGTCGGCCGTGTTGAAGCCTTGCGGGCTGGCGAAGCGCATGTCGTTGGTGTCGAGCGTGTACGGCACCACCAGGTGCGGCTTCTTTTCACCGCCCGAGACTTCGACTTCAGTCCAGAAGGGCAGGTCGTCGCCGTAGTAGTCGGCGTCATAGGCGAAGCCGCCATGCTCGACCACCAGGCGGCGCGTGTTGGGGCTGTCGCGGCCGGTGTACCAGCCCAGCGGCGCATTGCCGGTCAACTCGCGGATGATCTCCACGCCAATGCGCATGTGCTCGCGCTCGGTGGCTTCGTCGATGTTCTGGTAGTGGATCCAGCGCCAGCCGTGGCACGCGATTTCGTGGCCCAGATCAACGAAGGCTTGCGTCACGTCCGGATGGCGCTGCAGGGCCATCGACACGCCGAAGATCGTCATCGGCAGGCCGCGCTTTTCGAACTCGCGCAGGATGCGCCAGACGCCCGCGCGCGAGCCGTATTCGTAGATGCCTTCCATGCTCATGTGGCGAGCAGGGTAGGCGGCTGCGCCGATGATCTCGGAGAGAAATTGCTCCGAGCCGGCATCGCCGTGCAGCACGCAGTTTTCACCGCCTTCTTCGTAGTTGAGGACGAACTGCAGTGCTACGCGCGCGCCGCCCGGCCAGTTGGCGTTGGGCGGGTTTTTGCCGTAACCGATGAGATCGCGCGGATAGCTATTGTTGGTCATGATTTCTTGGGTCGAGGAGACTTCATACAACACCGGTCAGACGGTGAAATGGCGCTTTCCAAATTCACGACATCACGGTTGGATGTTGTTCCTGCCAGCGGGCGGGGCCGGCAGCTTGAAGGCGCCGGGTTGCCGCTGTTGCAGGAACGCCGCAGTAGTGCGGTCTTGTCATGAAATTGGCGAGCCTCCATCACGTCAGGCCGAGACTGCCCGGGCAGCTTGCGCCAGTTCCAGCGCGAGCTTCCGGTGAACCGTGAGATGGGCATCGAGTTCCAGCGTGGTCAGGCGGCCGTCTTCAACGACCACGCGCCCGTTGATCACGCTGTGCGCCACGTTGGACGGGGCGCAGAAGACCAGCGCAGCGACCGGGTCGTGGTCGGCGCCGGCAAAGCTGACTTGATGGCGGTCGAAGCTGACAAAGTCAGCCGACATGCCGGGGGCGAGCGCGCCGATGTCGTCGCGGTTGAGCACACGGGCACCGCCGAGCGTAGCGATTTCCAGCGCTTCACGTGCGCTCATCGCCGCAGGGCCGAAGCCGACGCGCGCGAGCAGCATCGCCTGGCGCGTTTCACCCAGCATGTGGGCGCCATCGTTCGAGGCGCTGCCGTCTACGCCCAGGCCGACGGGCACGCCGGCATCGCGCATGGTGCGGATCGGCGCAATGCCCGAGGCGAGGCGCATGTTCGAGCACGGGCAGTGCGCCACGCCCGTGCCGGTGCGCGCGAACACGTCGATGCCGTGCGCGTCGAGCTTGACGCAGTGCGCATGCCAGACGTCGTGGCCGACCCAGCCTAGGTCTTCGGCGTATTCCGCGGGCGTCATGCCGAACTTCTCGCGCGAGTAGGCGATGTCGTTGTCGTTCTCGGCCAGGTGGGTGTGCATCGACACGCCGTAGCTGCGCGCGAGCTTGGCCGATTCACGCATCAGATCGCGCGAGACGGAGAAGGGGGAGCATGGCGCCACCACCAGGCGCAGCATGGAATGGCGATCGGCGTCGTGCCAGGTTTCGATCAGGCGCTGCGTTTCCTTGAGGATGGCCTCTTCGCCCTCGACCACGCGGTCCGGTGGCAGACCGCCCTGGCTGCGACCTACGCTCATGCTGCCGCGTGCGGCGTGAAAGCGCATGCCGATCTGCTGCGCAGCTTCGATGGAGTCATCGAGCCGGCTGCCGTTGGGATACAAATAAAGGTGGTCGCTGGAGGTCGTGCAGCCCGAGAGCAGCAGTTCCGCCATCGCTGTGAGGGTCGACACACGTACCATCTCGGGCGTGAGACCCGCCCACACCGGATACAGGTTCGTGAGCCAGCCGAACAGTTCAGCGTCCTGCGCAGCGGGCAGGGCGCGCGTCAGGCTCTGATACATGTGGTGGTGCGTGTTGACGAAGCCGGGCGTGACCACGTGGTCGCGCAACTCCATCACACGCACGTTGGGCTGGCGGGTTGTGTCACGAGCGGCATCGCGATACTGCGTCGGCAGATCGGCCGTGGCACCCACCCATTCGATCACGCCACCGCGCGCCACCAGGGCGCCGTCCGGGATCTCGCGGCGTTGCGCATCCATGGTGACCAGCACATCAGCGTGCCGGGCGATCAGGAGCGGGTCGTTGTGCGCGACAGTGGCGTTCATGCAATTACTCCGTGCCGTGGGTGTTGGCAGCAGCGTCGCGCATGGCGTGCTCGGCCGACTGCATGCCGTTGTAGTAGAGGTTCAGCGTGACGGCGACCAGCGTGCCCAGCACAATGCCGCTGTGCGTGACCGGCTCCAGCCAATGCGGCAGGTACTGGAAGAACGTCGGCGCCAGCGTCGGGATCATGCCGAAGCCGATCGAGATGGCCACGATGAACAGGTTGTGGCGGTACTTGTTGAAGTCGATCGAGCCCAGGATGCGCACGCCCGTGGCGGCCACCATGCCAAACATCACGATGCCGGCGCCGCCCAGCACGAAGGAGGGCACCGAAGCCACGATATGCGCCATCTTCGGGAACAGCCCCAGCACGATCAGGATGATGCCGCCCATGGCTGCCACGAAACGCGAGCGCACGCCGGTGACCGTCACCAAGCCCACGTTCTGCGAGAACGAGGTGTACGGGAAGGTGTTGAACACACCGCCGATCACGGTGCCCAGACCGTCAGCGCGCAGGCCGCGGGTCAGGTCATCGGTGGAAAGCTTCTTGCCGGTGATCTCAGCCAGCGCCAGGAACATGCCGGTCGATTCCACCAGCGTGATCATCATCACGATGCACATCGAGGCGATGGCGCCGAAGTGGAAGGTCGGCATGCCAAAGTGCAGTGGCGTGATGACGGCCACCCAGTCGGCGTCGGCAATGCCGGCAAAGCTGACCTTGCCGAATGCCATGGCGATGAACGTGCCGATCACGATACCCAGCAGCACGGCGATGTTGCCGATCAGGCCTTTGCCGTACTTGGTCAGCAACAGGATGATGACCAACACCGCCGCTGCGATGGCCAGGTTGCCGAGGTTGCCGTATTCCAGGTTCGGTACGGTTTGCAGCACGCCGTCGACCACCGCTTTCTTGGTCGGCTGACCGCCTGCGGCCCAGTTGATGCCCACGCCCATCAGCGACATGCCGATCAGCGTAATGACGGTGCCCGTCACGACCGGTGGGAAGAGCCCCAGCACGCGCCCCATGAGCGGCGCAACGATGATCCCGAATATCCCCGCCGCGATGACCGCGCCATAAATGCCCAGCAGGCCGATGGTGGGGTCGGTGCCGATGGCGATCATCGGGCCGACGGAGGCGAAGGTCACACCCATCATGACCGGCATGCGAATACCGAACTTCCAGATGCCGAACGCCTGGATGAGCGTGGCAAGACCAGCCGCAAACAAATCGGCATTGATCAGGAAAGCCATCTGCTCCTTGGGCAGATGTAGTGCGCCGCCCACGATGAGCGGCACCGCCACGGTGCCTGCATACATTACCAATACATGTTGCAACCCCAATGCGAGCAGGCGTCCGTACGCCACGCGCTCATTGGTCAAATCCGCCGTGGGGGCGGCGATGGTGCTGCTTGTCATGAAGGTCTCCTTCGGGTGGTCAGCCGGACGGGCGTCCGGCTTGCGGCGGCCGGCCTCTGTCGTGCCAGCTCGCCCAATACAGCAAAACTGGTCCTTGACTTAGCCTTTCTCCGTGCCGCGCGGGCCCAATACCGAACGCAGGTCGAAATCAGCGGGCGCTTCCGGGCGCACGCGATCCGCGCAGCATTGCAAGTGCTGGGCCATGTGGGCCTGGGCAGCGCTGGCGTCGCCGCGCTCCAGGGCGTTGAGGATGTCGAGGTGTTCGTCGAACGAGCAGGCGTTGTTGCCCGGGGCTTCAACGCTGGCAATCATCAGCGTGGTGCGCGACACCAGGCGGCGCATCATCTCGACGACCAGCGGGTTGCCGGCCTGCTCAGCCAGCGCGACGTGGAATTCCGCAGAAAGACGAATCCAGCGTGGGCGGTCCTGCGTGACGAACGCCTGGCGCTCCTGCTTGACGAGTTCCATCAGGGGCGCGATGGCCGCCTTGGGGTCGCTGCTATGGCCGACCTTGTCGAGCACGGCGCGCTCCAGGATCTGGCGCAGCTCAAACATGGCGTGCGCTTCGTCGATGGACGGTGCAGCAATGAAGGCGCCGCGATTTGGCTCCAGATCAACCAGCCCGTCAGCAGCCAGCTGGGAGAAGACTTTGCGCACCGTGTGGCGTGCGGTGGCATAGATTTCGCAAAGCGCATGCTCCGTCAGTTTGGTGCGCGGAGGCAGGCGGTGCTCCATGATCGCGTCGTAGATCTCGTGGTACATCCGTTCTTCAACCGACATACGTGCCCCCGATGCCTTGGTGCCCGACGTACCGGGCTTTAGCGTCGTTTCCGTGGAGACCAGCTTGAGATTCTTGGACATGGCAGACCCGCCTTTGAGTAACGCATCGCAGCATAAGCAACTGCGAAAATCTGTTGACAATTATTCGTGGGCGCCTTCAATATTGTCAACAAAATGCGTTCGGGAATTCGACAAACTAGGGAAATCCCTGTTTCAAGTCCCCACGAGGACAGGGAGTCGAGCCCAGAACGAGCGACGGCTTTGCCGGTTTGGCATGCCCCTTCCATACGAAGGCGGCAAGCGTAAACCGGCTGGACGCGCGCCGGGATGCGTGCACAGCACGTACCGAGCGGGCCCCGACGCCAGCCCTTGTCCAGCCTTGGACACAAGGGGTTCGCGAGGTGCAAGTGGAGGCAGCGGCGCTTCTGAAAATTCGAACTACAGAGGAAGACAAATGGGACGCTTGACTACCCATGTGCTCGACACCGCTGCAGGCACGCCGGGTCAAAACCTGGCGATCGCTCTGTTTAAGATTGTCGACAATCAGCGCCAACCGGTGAAATCGGTTCGCACCAATCACGATGGCCGTTGCGATGCGCCGCTGCTGGAAGGCGACGCGCTGCAGACCGGCGTCTATGAGCTGGACTTCGCGGTGGGCGAGTACTACCGCGCAGCCGGCGTCAAACTCCCCGAGCCCGCGTTCCTGGACGTGGTGACGCTGCGCTTTGGCGTGGCCGATACCAGCGCGCACTACCACGTGCCGCTGCTGGTGTCGCCGTGGTCGTATTCGACCTATCGCGGCAGCTAACAGGGCAGGGAGCAATCATGGAAGGCTATATCCTCGACTGGGCCAACTTGCTCTTGCGTTGGCTGCACGTGATCGTCGCGATCGCGTGGATCGGTTCGTCGTTCTACTTCGTCTGGTTGGATAACAGCCTGACCAAGCCGACCGCACCGGACCTGAAGGACAAGGGCGTCGACGGCGAACTGTGGGCCGTGCACGGCGGCGGGTTCTACAACCCGCAGAAGTACCTGCTGGCACCGAAGCAACTGCCGGATCATCTGCACTGGTTCTACTGGGAGTCGTATTCCACCTGGATGTCGGGCTTTGCTCTGCTGACGGTGGTGTACCTGTTCAACGCCAACGTCTACATGATCGACCGCAACGTGTTCGACATGACGGCGACGACGGCGGTGCTGCTGGCGCTGGGTTTCCTGGTGGTCGGCTGGCTGGTGTACGACACTATCTGCCGCGTGTTCGGCAAGAACGACCGTGTGGTCGGCATTCTGGTGGCGATCTATGTGGCGCTGGCTGCGTTTGCGGCGTGCCACCTGTTCTCGGGCCGCGCTGCGTTCCTGCTGATCGGCGCGATGATCGCGACCATCATGAGTGCCAACGTGTTCTTCTGGATCATCCCGGGGCAACGCAAGGTGGTGGCCTCGCTCAAGGCTGGCGAGAAGCCGGACCCGATCCACGGCAAGCGCGGCAAGCAGCGCAGCGTGCACAACACGTACTTCACGCTGCCGGTGCTGTTCGCGATGCTGTCGAACCACTACAGCATGACGTACGCGTTCAAGTACAACTGGGCTGTGCTGATCCTGATCATGGTGGCTGGCGTGTTGATCCGTCAGTTCTTCATCCTGAAGCACAAGGGCGTGGTGAACTGGGGTTATCCGGCAGCTGGCGTTGCTGTGCTGCTGGGCGTGGCGGTGTGGCTGGCGCCGGTGCAACAACCGGCAGCGCCTGCTGTGGCGGAAAGCGCAGCAGCAGCTCCGGTTGCAGCAGCAGAAGGTGGCGCTTCGGCACCTGCCGTAGCCGCTCCGTCAGCCGCTGGCGGTTCGGAGTTCGCCAAAGTACAGGCAGTCGTTACCGCGCGGTGCTACCAATGTCACTCGGCTCATCCTACTCTGATGCCTTCGCCGGCTAAGGGCGTATTGCTCGATACGCCGGACCAGTTGTCCGCGCATGCACAACTCGTCTACCAACAGGTGGTGCAACAGAAGCTGATGCCGCTGGGCAACGTTACGAACATCACCGATGACGAGCGCACGATCATCGCCAAGTGGTTTGAAGGCGGCGCCAAGACCAACTAAGGCGCACGCCAGAGCAAGAGCAACAACAGAAACGGTTTATCGGAGCATGTCATTCGTTCCCTAGCGGGTGACGTGACCGGTGAGGGTTGAACGGGGCTACGGCCCCGTTTTTTTTGTCCCGGGAATCTGTCTACGGTGCGTCTTGTGGGGACTGATCTGAATGCCGCTATACGCGTTGTAGGTGCGACTTGAGGTGGGGTCTTGCCCCACCTTGAAGTGGTTGCTGCGAAGCTGTCAGCAGGCGCTGAGCGGGCGCCCAGAGCCTTTGATCTGCACTTACTTGCCGACACCCAGCAGCGCTAGCACACCCAGCACCAAGAAGATCAGCGCCGCAATCCGGTGCACCAGCTTGATCGGCATGCGCGACGCGAACTTGTTGCCCATCAGCACCGCAGGCACGTTGGCCAGCAGCATGCCGATGGTCGTACCAGCCACCACGGACACCACATCATTGAAGCGTGCCGCCAGCGCCACCGTGGCGATCTGCGTCTTGTCGCCCATCTCGGCAAAGAAGAACGCAACGATGGTGGTGCCGAGAATGCCCAGGCCGCGCGTGTCTTTCGGCGCCTCTTCATCATCGAGCTTGTCGGGAATCAGCATCCAGCCAGCCATGGCGATGAACGCGATACCAAGAATCCACCGCAGCGCGTTTTCGCCGAGCACATGCGTGATCCAGCCGCCGACGGCGCCGGCCAGCGCGTGATTGACGAGGGTGGAGATGAAGATGCCGAGAATGATCGGCACTGGCTTGCGAAAACGCGCGGCCAGCAGGATCGACAGCAGCTGCGTTTTATCGCCGATTTCCGCGAGGGCGACGATGCCGGTGGAGACGAGAAAGGCTTCCATGTTGTTGTGGTGTCCGGGCCGTGTGCGAACCAATGACGCACCGCTGCCGGCCCTATCCGCAGAGGTGTGTCATCGGTCTCGCCAGGCGCGTCACCAAGGTGCCACGCATCTTTCGATACGGCGCACCCCGAGTGGCTGCTGACCACGCCATAACCGTCTGCCATTGCAGCGACGGTCAAGTCTGTTGACGTGGCCCTCGAAGTCTCAACTTCGAGCGGCTACTCCCCAATGGAAGCCGCGATTATAAGTGCATCAGGCGTTGGCGCCAACCGCAAATTTGGCCGGCTCGCCTTGGATGTAAGTGGCGGATACCGCACGGTCTTCGCCCAGCAGCGCGAGCGAGAACAGCAGTTCTTCCAGCGTTTCCGAGCGTGCATTGCGGCGCGCCAGTAGCGGCGTGGCGGCCGGGTCCAGCACGATGAAGTCGGCTTCGGCGCCCGGCACGAAGCTGCCGATGCGGTCTTCCCAGCCCAGCGCCTCGGCGGCGCCGCGCGTGGCGAGGTAGAACATGCGCAACGCGGTCAGGTGATAGCCGCCCATGCGCGCAACCTTGTGCGCCGTGCCCATCGTGCGCAGCATCGAGAACGAGCTGCCGCCGCCCACGTCGGTGGCGAGCGTGAGCGCCAGGCGGTGCGCGTCGTTCTTGTGGAAGTTGTACAGGCCGCTGCCCAGGAACAGGTTGGACGTGGGGCAGTGCGCCACGGCCGCGCCGGATTCCGCCATGCGCTGGCGGTCGCTGTCGTCCAGCCAGATGGCGTGGCCGTAGAAGGCGCCCTTGCGCAGCAGGCCGTACTTGTCATACACGTCCAGGTAGCTGCGCGCGTTCGGGAACAGCTCGGCCACCCACTTCACTTCGTCCGGATTCTCGGCAACGTGGGTCTGGATGAAGACGTCCGGGTACTGCTTGGCCAGCTCGCCAGTGGCGGCCAGCTGTGCTTCGCTCGAAGTCGGTGCGAACCGCGGCGTGATGGCGTAGGCCAGGCGGTCCTTGCCGTGCCAGCGCGAGATCAGATCGGCCGAGTCGCGCGCGCCGGATTCCGCCGTGTCCTGCAGGTATTCCGGGCAGTTGCGGTCCATCATCACCTTGCCGGTGATCAGGCGCATGCCGCGCTGCTGCGCTTGGCTGAACAGCGTCTCCGCCGAGCCGCGATGCACGGTGCTCCACACCATCGCGCTGGTGGTGCCGTTGCGGAGCAACTCATCGAGGAAGAACGAGGCGACGCCAGCGGCGTACTGCTCGCTTTCGAAGCGGCGCTCTTCCGGGAAGGTGTACGTCTCCAGCCAGTGCAGCAGGCCCGGCGACGGCGACGCGATCATGTCCGTCTGCGGGAAGTGCACGTGCGTGTCGATAAAGCCCGGCACGATCAACTTGCCGCTGTAGTCGTGCAGTTGCGTGCCGGCGGGCAGGTTCTCGCGCAGCGCGGCGTAGTCGCCGGCTTGCACGACCTTGCCGCCCATGACCACGAGCAGGCCGTCTTCCCAATACTCATAGGCATCGCGCTCGCGATACTGCGGATCGTGCAGGAAATGCAGCACGCGGCCGCGGTAGGCGTGAACGGTGTTGGAAGTCGGAGGCATCGTGGTCATCGTCGTCTCGTGATGTTTTAGTGTGTGGCTTTCCAGTGGTCGTCGACCTTGGCCAGCCACAGGGCTTTGTCCTGTTCGGGCAGGAAGGACGCCTCGAAGCTGTTGCGCGCAAGCGTGTGGGCATCGGCAGCGGACAGGTCGAGGGCGTTGAAGGTGGCGAGCCAGTTGGTGTTCATGTAGCCGCCAAAGTAGGCTGGGTCATCGGAGTGCAGGGTCACTGCGCAGCCGGCATCCAGCAGTTGCTTGAGCGAGTGATCGCGCAAGTCGGGGTAGACCTTCAGCTTTTCGTTCGACAGCGGGCAGACCGTCAGGGCGATGCGCTCGGCAGCCAGGCGCTTGACGAGCGCGGCGTCATCGATGGCGCGCACGCCGTGGTCGATGCGTTCCACGTTCAGGATGTCGAGCGCGTCGATCACGTATTGCGCCGGGCCTTCTTCACCGGCATGGGCCACCAAGCGCAGGCCCAGTTCCTTGCAGCGGGCGAACACGCGCGCGAACTTCTCCGGCGGGTTGCCGCGTTCCGACGAATCCAGCCCCACGCCGATGATGCGGTTGGCCGGGTCCTGGATATAGGGCAGGGCGGCTTCGAGCGTGGCGAAGGCGTCTTCCTCGCTCAGGTGGCGCAGGAAGCAGAGGATCAGCAGGCTGGAGAACCCATGCTCGCGCTCGGCATCATCCAGCGCGCGGACGATGCCGTTGATCACCACGTGCATCGGCACGTTGCGCGCGGTGTGCGTTTGCGGGTCGAAGAAGATCTCGGCGTGGTGGACGTTGTCGGCCAGTGCGCGCGCCACATACGCGGCGGTCATGTCGTAGAAATCCTGCTCGGTGAGCAGCACGCTGGCGCCGGCGTAGTACAGGTCGAGAAACGATTGCAGATCGTCGAAGGCGTAGGCGGCGCGCACTTCTTCGACGGACGCATACGGCAGCTTGACGCCGTTGCGCTCGGCCAGCGCGAACATCAGTTCGGGTTCGAGCGAGCCTTCAATGTGGATGTGCAGTTCGGCTTTGGGGCTGGTAGCGATGCGTTCTGCAAGTGTGGGAGAGATCGGCATGATCAGGCGGATGTGGGGACACGGTAAGGAACCGCCGCGCCGCTGCTAGCGCTGGTGAGCGCATGTTGTTGCAGCTCTCGCACCTGCAGCAGTTGCGCGACGACGGATACCGCAATGATATCCGGCGCCTTGTCCACAATGCCCGCCACACCAATCGGGCACACCATTTCCGGCAGACGTGCCGGGTCCACACCGTGCTCCACCATGCGGTGTTCGAAACGCGCGCGCTTGGTCTTGGAGCCGATCAGGCCAAAGTAGGCAAAGTCCGTGCGCCGCATGATGCGTTCGCACAGCGCGAGGTCCAACGCATGGTTGTGCGTCATGACCAGGAAGTAGCTACCGGCGGGCGCGTGGTCGATCACGGCTTCCGGCGTATCGGTGGATTCGATGACGACGTTCGGCGGCACTTCGGTGGGAAACGGGAACATCGCATCGCGTTCGTCCACCCACGTCACGCGGCAGGGCAGGTGAGCCAGCGCACGCACGATGGCGTGGCCGACATGGCCCGCGCCGCACAGCACGATCGACATGTCGGGCGGCAGCACAGTTTGTGTGAAACCGCTGGCATCGAGCGCAACGCCAGCTGCGGCTGCATCGCCAATGCTCGCTTCGACCGGTGTGGTCGGATCGATAGAAACAAAGCGGCGCAGACTGCGACGCTGGCGCATGGCGTCATCGGCCAGGGCGATCCAGTCCACATCGCGCGCATCGAGTCGTTCGAGCGCCAGGCGCACTACGCCGCCGCAGCACTGGCCCAATGCTGGGCCGAGCGGGATGCGGACGAACTGGCGGCGTGCGTCGCCACTGGCTTCGGGCGCGCTCATCATCGCCTGGGCGATTTCCATCGCACGCCACTCGAGATGGCCGCCGCCGATGGTGCCGAAGAAGCCATCGGTGCACACCAGCATGAGTGTGCCGGGCTCACGCGGGGCGGAGCCCAGCACCTCCGTCACCGTGACCAGCACGCACGGCTGCCCGGCTTGCACAGTGGCAAGCACGTCGGCGAAGCGGAACGGGCGCAGTTGCGTGTGGTCCATGGCGGTCATGATGGCGGTCTCCCTGCTCAGGCGGACAGCGGGGCGCTGCGGATGGCGTCGACGGCCTTGAGGATTTCTTCGCTGGTGGCGGGCGCGTTCAATGGCGGGTTGGTGCGGCCATCGCCCACGGCGGCCACTGCATCGCGAATGGCGAAGAACACCGAGAACGGCAGCAGCAGCGGCGGCTCACCCAGCGCCTTGGAGCGGTGGATGCTGTCTTCCACGTTGGCGTTGTTGAACAGGCGCACGCGGAAGTCCGGCGGGCAGTCGTTGACCGTCGGGATCTTGTAGGTGGACGGCGCGTGCGTCATCAGCTTGCCGCTCTTGTTCCACCACAATTCTTCCGTGGTCAGCCAGCCCATGCCCTGGATGAACGCGCCTTCCACCTGGCCGATGTCGATGGCCGGGTTGATCGAGCGGCCCGCATCGTGCAGCACGTCGGCACGCAGCAGGCGCCATTCACCCGTGAGCGTATCGACCACCACTTCCGACACCGCTGCGCCATAGGCGAAGTAGTAGAACGGCCGGCCGTTCAGCTTGGATTGGTCCCAGTGCAGCTTGGGCGTGGCGTAGAACCCGTCCGACCACAATTGCACGCGGGCCACATAGGCTTTGTTGATCAGTTCGTTGAACGGTACGCGGCGTGCACCGATCTCCAGCTGATCGCCCACGATGGCTACGGTCTCGACAGGCACTTCGTAGTGTTCTGCGGCAAATGCGATCAGGCGCGCTCGGATCTGGCGTGCGGCGTCTTGCGCGGCCTTGCCGTTCAGGTCGCTGCCGGTCGACGCAGCCGTGGCAGAGGTGTTGGCCACCTTGCTGGTGTCCGTGGCTGTGACGCGGATGCGGGTGAAGGCCACGCCCAGTTCGTGCGCGACCACCTGCGCGACCTTCGTGTTCAGGCCCTGGCCCATTTCGGTGCCACCGTGGTTCACGAGGATCGAGCCGTCGTTGTACACGTGCACGAGCGCGCCGGCCTGGTTGAAGTGCTTGACATTGAACGAGATGCCGAACTTCACCGGCGTGAGTGCCAGGCCGCGCTTGAGCACGGGGCTGGTCGCGTTGAATGCGCGGATGGCCTCGCGACGGGCGCGGTAGTCGGACGTCGCCTCTAGCTCATCCAGCAGTTCGTGGATGACGTTGTCTTCCACCGTCTGGCCGTACGGCGTGACGTTGTTCTTGTCCTTGCCGTACAGATTGGCACGTCGCACGTCGAGCGCATCCTTGCCGACGGTGCGCGCGATGTTGTCCATGATGTATTCGATGGCAAACGCGCCCTGCGGGCCGCCGAAGCCGCGGAACGCGGTGTTCGACTGCGTATTCGTGCGCGCGCAGAAGCCATCGATTTCCACTTCGGGCAGCCAGTAGGCGTTGTCGAAGTGGCAGATGGCGCGCGTCATCACCGGGCCGGACAGGTCGGCCGAGAAACCGGCGCGCGAGGTCATGTCGACCTTCACACCTTGCAGGCGGCCATCGTCGTCATAGCCGGCTTCGTAGGCGAAGCGGAAATCGTGACGCTTGCCGGTGATCATCATGTCGTCGTCACGGTCCGGACGCAGCTTGACCGGGCAGGCGAGCTTCCATGCCGCCAACGAAGCGCAGCAGGCAAACAGGCCCGACTGCGATTCCTTGCCGCCGAAGCCACCGCCCATGCGGCGGCATTCCACCAGCACCTGGTTGGCGTGCCAGCCCAGCATGTGCGAGACCATGTGTTGCATCTCGGTCGGGTGCTGCGTCGAGCACCACACGTGCATGCCGTTGTCTTCCTTCGGCACGGCGTACGAGATCTGGCTTTCCAGGTAGAACTGTTCCTGACCGCCCAGCGACATCTGGCCGGCTTCCGAATGCGGAGCCGCCGCAATGCGCTCAGCCGGCTCACCACGCTTAAGGTGCATCGGCGGCAGCACGGATTTGCCGGCGGCGCGTGCGTCTTCAGGCGTGAGCAGCGGGGGTAGCACTTCGTATTCGATATCGCCCAGGCGTGCGGCACGGCGTGCCGCATCGTGCGACGTCGCCACCACGATGAACATCGGCTGGCCGATGAAGTGCACCGTGTCGGTGGCCAGGATCGGATCGTCATGGATGATCGGGCCGCAGTCGTTCGTGCCCGGAATGTCGGCCGAAGTGAACACGGCCACCACGCCAGGCGCCGCGCGCACGCGGTCCAGGCCCATGCTGACGATGCGCGCATGCGCTTGCGTGCTCATGCCGAGTGCGGCGTGCAGCGTGCCGGCCAACTCGGGAATATCGTCGGTATAGGTGGCGGTGCCAGCAACGTGCAGGTGCGCCGATTCATGCGGGCGCGAGATGCCGACCACAGCACCGCGCTGGTCTGGAATGGCCGCTGCAATATCGGCTTCTGCGAGCAGGAAGGCCTCGGTTTGCTTGTTCATACGATGTCTCTTTGCAGTCGGACTTAGTTGACGCTACCTGCAGCGGTGAGGGTATTCAGTTCGACCGCGCGCACATTGATCTGTTCGGGCGTGAGCGGCGCGTCGGTGCGGGTTTCCAGCCAGAAGCGGTACACCGTGTTGGCCGCCGATACGCGGCGGTAGTTGTCGGTGGCGCGCATGTCGGTCAGCGGCGTGTAGTCGCGCGACATGGCTGCCATGGCAGCACGCACCGTTGCTTCGTTCCACGGCTGGCCGGTGATGGCGGCTTCGGTTTCGGTGGCGCGCTTGGACGTTGCCGCCATGCCGCCGTACGCGATGCGTGCGCTGCGCACAATGTCGCCGTCCAGCTCGATGGCGAGGGCCGCGCACACGGCCGAGATGTCTTCGTCAAAGCGCTTGGACAGCTTGTATGTGCGGAAGCGCATGGCGTCGCGACCTTCGCGCACCGGAATGCGCAGGCCAGCCACGAACTCGCCTTCTTCCATCGCGTTCTTCTGGTAGGCGAGGTAGAGGTCTTCGAGCGGCAGTTCGCGGCGGATTTCACCACGCTGCAGCACGACGCGCGTGCCGATGGCGATGAGTGCGGGTGCCGAGTCGCCGATCGGCGAGCCATTGGCGATGTTGCCGCCCAGCGTGCCGGCGTTGCGGATCGGCAGCGAGGCGAAGCGCTTCCACAGCTCGGTCAGCTCGGGGTAGTCCTCAGCGAGGAATTCGTAGGCGGTTTCCAGCGAGACAGCGGCGCCGATCTCGATCCAGCCGTCGCGCTTCTCCAGCGCATACAGGTCGGCCACCTGACCGATGTAGAGGATGTCGCCCAACTCGCGGAACTGCTTGGTCACCCACAGGCCCACGTCGGTGCTGCCGGCCAGGATGCGGATGTTCGGGTGCGCAGCCTTGATGGCGGCGAAAGCCGAGGCGGTGCGCGGTGCGTAGAAGCGCGGCGCATTCTCGGTGCCGACAGGTGCGTAGCTGAAGGTGTCCTTGCGCTGCAGGTTGCGCAGCGTTTCTGCCAATTGCGTGCGGTCAATGCCGGCCGGCGAGGGCAGTTCGAACATGCGTTCGCCCGCGTCGATGATGGGGCGATAGCCGGTGCAACGGCACAGGTTGCCGGTGAGCGAATCGCAGATGGCCTGGCGCGACGGGATCGGCGCGTTGTTGCCGGTGTTCTCGTACAGCGCGTAGAGCGACATCACGAAGCCCGGCGTGCAGAAGCCGCACTGCGAACCGTGGCACTCCACCATGGCCTCTTGCACCGGGTGCAGGGTGCCATCCTTGCCGCGCACGTCTTCCACGGTAAACAGCGCTTTGCCGTCCAGCGTGGGCAGGAACTGGATGCACGCGTTGACAGCCTTCAGGCCAACGCTGCCGTCTTCCTGCAGCTCACCTAGCACCACGGTACATGCACCGCAATCGCCCTCAGCACACCCTTCCTTGGTGCCTGTGCAGTGTGCGTCTTCACGCAGGTATTGAAGCACCGTCCGGGTGATCGGGGCATCCGTGACGGTGCGCACCTGGCCGCGGTGAAAGAAGCGGATGGGCTGAGTCTCCATGGGGTTTTACGCCTGTTTGTGTGTGTATCGGAACCATAGCACCGGGCTAGGAATGCAATATTTGGCCCATGTGATAACCCGCATCGGAAAGCCAAAATCCGGGGTATACCCGCCGGTAGCGGTCTGGCGGCGCGATGTACAAGTGACATACACTGACAACGTCCCCCTCGCACGTTCTATAGACGGTACGGCGCTGCCACCCCCGCCACCCATTTTCGCCTCCAGATGCACGGCAAAGATCACCTCGATACCTACCTCCTGCGCGTGCTGTACACGCTGCTCACCGAGCAGAGCGTGACGCGTACGGCCGTCAAGCTTGGCCAGTCGCAACCGGCCATCAGCAACACGCTCAAGCGCCTGCGAGAGATCACGGGCGACGCCATCCTCGTGCGTGGCAAGAACGGCATGGTGCCGACCGAGCGCGGCCACGATCTGCTGGCCCTGGCCCAGCAAAGCCTGGAGGCCATGGAGCGTATTGCCCGCCCGTCGCAGGAGTTCGATCCGGCCAATACCACGCGCACCTTTCACCTGGGCGCGCCCGATTATCTGGACGCCTTCTTCCTGCCCAATATCGTCGAGCGCCTGCGCAAGCAAGCACCGCAAGCCAAGCTGGTGGTGCATCCGCTCAATGCCGGGGTTGATTACCTGGCAGCGCTCGAGCAGGGCGGCATGGATCTGGTGATCGGCAACTGGCTCTCCCCGCCGGAACATCTGCATATTTCGCCGCTGTTCGACGACGAAGTCGTCTGCATGCTGGGTGCCCAGCACCCGTTGGCGCGCAAGGGTATCTCGCTCAAGCATTACGTGGAGATGCCGCACCTGGCCCCCGCGCCGTATGCGGTCATGCAGCGCAGCATGATCGATCAGGCACTTGCAGAGCAAGGGCTCAAGCGCCAGATTCAGGTGTCGCTGCCGTACTTCGGGCTGGTGCCGTATGTGCTGATGCGCACGGATCTCGTCTTCACGACCGGCCGCCAGTTTGCCGCGCACTGTGCGCAGTACCTGCCGATCCGCATCCTGCCGACGCCGATGGCGTTCCCGAAGATGCGCTTCTACCAGCTCTGGCACGAGCGCAGCCATGCCGCGCCCGATGTGATGTGGCTGCGCCGGATGATCGGCGAGGTGGCAGCAGAACTGCCGCAGCATCCGCAATTGGAAACGGCAGCCTGAGCTGCCGTCCTGTTTCAGCAAGAAACGCCGCACGCAGCGGGATTACTTCCCGCTCGCCAATGCCTTCCCGTAGTTCGGGAAGAACACCTGTTCTCCGTTCACCTTGAAATCGGCAATCGCCTGCTGCCCGGCAGGCGAGGTGATCCATTCGATCAGCTTGGTCGCGTCGGTGTAGTTGATGCCGGGATACTTCTTCGGGTTCACGGCGATGATGCCGTATGGATTGAACATGCGCGGGTCCCCGGCCAGCACGATGTCCAGGCCCGTCTTGGCGCGATACGCACCGTAGGTGGCGCGGTCGGATAGCGTGTACGCGTTCATCTGCGCGGCCATGTTCAGCACTTCGCCCATGCCCAGGCCCGCGCTCACGTACCAGGGCTTGCCTTTCGGTTCGATGTTGGCGGTCTTCCAGTAGGCCTTTTCCATCACGTCGGTGCCGGAGTTGTCACCCCGTGAGATGAACTTGGCACCAGCCTTCTCACCGGCGCTGGCGATGGTCTCCATGCTCTGGATGACGTTTCTCTGACCGCGGATGCCTGCAGGGTCCGCCGTCGGGCCGACCAGGATGAAGTCGTTGTACATCACGTCGCGCCGGTCGATGCCGCCGCCAGAAGCGACGAAGGCGTCTTCCAGTTGGCGGGCATGTACCAGCACTACGTCTACATCCCCCGATTCCCCCAGTTTGACCGCCTTGCCGGTGCCAACGGCAATCACCTGCACATGGATGCCGGTGGCGGCCTCGAACTTGGGCAACAGCACCTTGAGCAAACCGGAATTTTCCGTGCTGGTGGTGGTAGCCATACGGAGATCGCCTGCATATGCAGCGCCGGCAAAAGTGAGGGTCAGGCACGTAATGGCAGACCACCGAAGGGTTTGGAGCAATCCGGGCATGTCGTGAGCAGGATGTAAGAGACGTGGACGCTTTATGTTGGATGTTGCATGATGGCGGCAACATTGAGGCAGTCGGCAGCGCACGATGCGCCCGCCCCGGGAAACGACGGGAATTGTTCTCCGGGAGCACGCACGAAGTAAATAGGAAATCACAAACATAATGACGTTCCAGTTCGAGGTATTCCCGGTGGTGGGCGCCGACGACAATCCGCGCGCCAACGGCAAGGTCTTTCAGTTGCTGCGGGCGGTGCGTGAAACGGGGTCGCTGCACCGGGCAGCCAAGCAGGTGGGGTTGTCGTACCGGCACGCATGGGGCGTGATGCGCTCGTGGGAAGAGATGCTCGGGCGGGCGCTGCTGGATATGGAGCGTGGTCGTGGGGCATCGCTCACCCTGTTCGGCGAGCGGATGCTGCGTGCCGAGATGCGCCTGCGTGAGCAGCTTGACCCGGCTGTGAGCCAAGCCATGGGCCAATTCATGGCGGAGCTGGAAGACGCCTCGCAATCGCAAACGCGCATTCGCTTCTCGGGCAGCCATGATCCGGCGGTCGAAGTGCTGGCCGAGACGTTTGCGCACGAAAGCCAGGCTTCGCAGCTCGACACCGTGTTTTGCAGCGCCGTGGAAGGACTGATCTGCCTGCAGGAGAAGCAGTGCGAGGTGGCCGGCTTCTATGTGGCGCCGCAACAGGGTGCTGGCTCAATCGCCCACCAGACGCTGCGCAAGTGGCTGCGTCCGACCGCCGTGCGCCTGATCGCCTTGGCCGATCGGGAGCAGGGGTTGATGATGTCGCCGGAATGGGCGGGGCGCGTGCAGTCGCTGCAGGATCTGGCCCGGACCCAGGCGCGGTTTATCAACCGCCAGCGCAGTTCGGGCACGCGCCTGCTGTTCGATCAACTGCTGGTGGCGGCCGGGTTATACCCCGACCAGATCAACGGTTACGACGAGCAGGAGTTTTCCAGCGACAAGATTGCCGTGGCCGTGCAGGAAGGGCGGGCGGATGTCGGGTTTGGCCTGCGCCCGGGGGCTGAGGCCCATGGCCTGCATTTCGTGCCGCTCACGCGTGAGACGTATTACCTGGCGGTGCGCCGCAATGACGCGCTTGCCTCTTGGGTGCGCGAGCTGATCGAGCGCATCGGCCAGCCGGCATTCCGCGAGGGGCTGAGCCATCTGGCGGGCTATCGCGCCACCGAGCAGGTTTCGTTGCTGACGGCAGACCAGGCGCTTCCTTGGCACGCCGAAGACACCCGCGCGCTGGCCCACTGAAGTCGTGCGAACATGGCGGGGTTTGCGCGATCAATGACGATGTGCGCCCTCTCCATGTTCCGCCCATGTCACGTTTTTCTGTCTGGACCCAAGCCCTGCGCATGCTGCGCCGCGATTGGCGCGCTGGTGAGCTGAACCTGCTGCTTGTTGCGCTGGTGCTGGCCGTGGCTGCGCTGGCGTCGGTCAGCTTTCTGGCCGACCGTATGCATGCCGGCCTGGAGCGCGATGCGCGCCAGTTGATCGGCGCAGATGTCCTCGTGGTATCCGATCAGCCGCTGCCTGCCGACATCGAGGCGCATGCGCGCGCCGGCGGCCTGGAAGTGACGCACACCGCCACCTTCCCCAGTATGGCCAGCACGCTCACCAACGGGTCATCCGGCGAGCCGGCATCGCAACTGGCGGCCATCAAGGCGGTGGATGCGGGATACCCGCTGCGCGGCACGCTCAAGGTGAGCGGCGATGGGCGCGATACCGTTGGTGCGCCTATCCGCGCCATTCCTTCTGCGGGCACGGTGTGGGTCGATGCACCGTTGCTCGAAGCACTGGGCCTGCGTGTGGGCGATGCCATTCGCCTGGGCACGCGCACCTTCAAGATCGCCCACGTCATCACGCAGGAGCTGGATCGCGGTGCCGGTTTCATGAACTTTGCCCCGCGCGTGATGCTGCCGATGGCCGATCTGGCGTCCACGGGCCTCGTCACCTACGGCAGCCGCGTCACGTATCGCCTGCTGGTAGCGGGGCCCGATGCCGCCACCACTGCCTTCCGCAACTGGACCGAAAACGAACTGAAGACGCGTCAGGTGCGCGGCGTGCGCATCGAGTCTCTGCAGAATGGCCAGCCGCAGATGCGCGAAACACTGGATCGTGCCGAGCGCTTCCTCTCGCTGGTCGCCTTGCTTGCAGCGATGATCGCGGCCGTGGCAATCACCATGGCGGCGCGCCGTTACACCGCACGGCATACCGATGCGGTGGCCATCATCAAATGCCTCGGGCTGCGGCAGGGGCAGATTCTCGGGACGTTTGCGCTGGAGTTTCTGCTGATCGGCGTGCTGGGTTCGCTGGTGGGTGTGACGCTGGGCTATGGCGCGCACTGGTTGCTGCTGGCGTCGTTGGGGGATCTGGTGACGGTCTCGTTGCCGGCGCCGTCTGTGTGGCCGGCTGTGGTGGGGGTGACGGCAGGACTGGTGCTGCTGGTCGGCTTTGCTGTACCACCGCTGCTGAGCCTGGTGCGCGTGCCACCGCTGCGTGTACTGCGGCGTGACGTGGATGAGCGCGCCATCGCGGCATGGGTGGGCTATGCGCTGGGGGCGGCCGCATTCTTTGCGTTGCTGGTGGTGTCGGCGCGCGATGTGAAACTGGGGGCGCTGACGGCGGGCGGGTTTGCCGGCGCCATTCTGGTTTTTGCGTTGCTGGCGGCCGGCGGGCTGCGCGCGCTGGCCGTGTCGCTCGGGCGCGGTCGTGCGCTGGGCGTCGGCTGGCGTTTTGCGCTGGCCGTGCTGGAGCGCCGTCGCGGCGTGAGCGTGCTGCAGACCGTTGCCTTGGCTGTCGGGTTGATGGCCTTGCTGTTGCTCGCCATGACGCGCAATGACCTGATCCGCTCGTGGCACAACGCCACGCCGGCCGATGCGCCCAACCGCTTCATCATCAACATCCAGCCGGATCAGATGGAGGCGGTGTCGCAAGCGCTGGCCCGTGCCGGCGTGGCCGATCCCAAGCTCTACCCGATGGTGCGCGGGCGCTTGACGCAGGTGAATGGTCAGACCATCGGCCGTGAGACCTATGCCGAATCCCGCGCACGCAACCTCGTCGAGCGCGAGTTCAACCTGTCTTACGCGACCGAACGGCCGCCGGAGAACCGCATCATCGCCGGCCAGTGGTTTGGCGGGCAGAAGCCCGAGGCGTCGGTGGAGGAGGGCATCGCCAAGACGCTGAATCTGCACCTGGGCGACGTGCTGCGTTTCGACGTTGCCGGGCAGACGGTGGATGCGCCCATCACATCCTTGCGCAAGCTCGACTGGAGTTCGATGCGCGTGAACTTCTTCGTGATCCTGCCGCCCGCGGCGCTGCACGACATGCCGCAGACCTACGTGACGGCGTTTCGCATTCCGGCAGGACAGGCCGATCTGCCGTCCAGGCTGGTGCGCGAGTTTCCGAACCTGACGGTGGTGGATACCGAGCTGATCCTGCAGCAGGTGCAGGGCGTGCTCGACCAAGTGACGGTGGCGGTCGAGTTCCTGTTCGTCTTCACGCTGGCGGCGGGCGTGCTGGTGCTGTATGCCGCGCTGTCCGGCTCACGCGACGAGCGCCTGCGCGACGCTGGCGTGCTGCGCGCGCTGGGCGCGGGCTCCGGCATCGTGCGCCAGACGCAATACGCCGAGGTGCTGATCGTGGGTGGCCTGGCCGGATTGATGGCGGGCGTGGGCGCCATCGCCATCGGCTGGGTGCTGTCGGCGCATGTGTTCGACTTTCCGTATCGATTCAACCCGGCGATCTTGCCGGTGGGCATCGTGGGCGGCATGCTGTGCGCCTTTGCCGGTGGCTGGCTGGGTTTGCGCGACGTGCTGCGCCGCCCGGCCATGGCGACGCTGCGGGATGCTTGATGGCTATTTTGATTTTGATGTGATTGACGCTGTATGACTGACGCAACTTCCGGCCAGGAGACTCTGGCTTTTGACCTGATTGGTGGCGAGGCGCGCGTGCGTGAACTCGTTGACCGCTTCTATGACCTGATGGACCTCGAGCCCGAGTTTGCCGTGCTGCGCGGGGTGCACCCGCCGAGCCTGGATAGCGCGCGCGACAAGCTGTTCTGGTTCCTGTGCGGCTGGCTCGGTGGCCCGAACCACTACATCGAGCGTTTTGGCCATCCGCGCTTGCGCGCGCGCCATCTGCCGTTCGAGATCGGCACGCAGGAGCGTGATCAATGGATGCGCTGCATGGCGCACGCAATGCAAGACGTCGGCCTGGATGAAGCCCTGCAGATGCGCCTCATGCAAGCCTTCTGGCAGACCGCCGACTGGATGCGCAATGTGCCGCGCTGAAGTGCCGCGCTAACGCAAGACATAAGAGCACGCGAGGAGACCCCGATGATCGGTTTGCCCACCGCGGACGACGTACTCGTGTTCTGGTTTGGCAATGCGTCGCTGGTCGACGCGCGGCCGGAGTGGTTCACCAAGTCCGACGTGTTTGATGCAGAGATTCGCGCACGCTTCCTGCCGCTATGGGAAGCGCTTGCCGTGGGCAGCGCGGATACGTGGATGGACACGCCGCAGGAGGCGATCGCGCGCATCGTGGTGCTCGATCAGTTCTCGCGCAACATGTTTCGCAATACCGCGCGCGCCTTTGCCAGTGACGCTGCAGCATTGCACACCGCGCAGATCGTCGTGGCAGCCGGCTGGGACGCCAAACTGCCGACGCGCCGTCACCGCGTGTTCTGCTATCTGCCGTTCGAGCACAGCGAGGCGTTGGCCATGCAGGACGAGTCGATTCGTCTCTACACGCGCCTGCGTGATCAGGAGGGCGATGCCGATTCGCTCATCTGGGCGGAGAAGCACCGCGAGATCATCGCGCGCTTTGGGCGCTTTCCCCATCGCAATGCAGCGCTTGGGCGCGCGTCCACGCCGGAAGAGGTGGCGTTTCTTGCGCAGCCAGGCTCGTCGTTCTAGCGGGCAGCTTAGTGGCCGAGCACCGAATACATGAGCGTGCCGGAAAACATCAGCAGCACGAGCGAGGCCCCGCGCAGCAGCACAGGCGTGTGGGGCGCCCATGTTCGCCGCGCCGTCAGCAGCACGCCCAGGTAGGACCAGCCGATCGCAATCGGCACGAGCACGACCAAAAACACGCCGATCGTCCACGCAAAGGAGCTGGCGGACCGGAACGCTTCCAGCGGAAACAGCGTGCTCGCAAACAACAGCGCTTTCGGGTTCATCACCGTGGTGAGGAACATGTCGCGCAGGCTCACGGGGCTGGCGGTCACGTGCTGCAGCGCGCCGCTCTGTCGCCAGATTTTGGCGGCCAGAAAGAGGATGTAGACCGAGCTCACCAGCTTGACGGCCATTGGTAGCCAGGGCTGTTTGGCCGACACTGTGCTGAGGAAGAATCCCCAGAGCGCAATGCCGACCACGTAGCCGAGTGCTTCCGCTGCAATGAGCGGGCTGGTCCGGCGCACGCCAACTTTGAGGCCGGACGACAGCAGCAGCGTATTGGTCGGCCCCGGCACGATCAGCACCAGCGACACGTACAACGCCATCTTCAGCAGGGTGTCTTGCATGATGGCCTTACGTGTTACGTGCGCTCGCGGCGTTCCGACCACTTGTCGACCGTTTCGCGCGGTGCGCGGGCCAGCATGTCGATCAGCTCGGCCGGGTCCTGGCTCACGTGCAGCAAGTCTGCGTGATGGCGCTTGAGGAAGCCCTCTTGTACGGCATGGTCGATGAAGGCCAGCAGCTTGTCGTAGAAGCCCGCCACGTTCAGCAGGCCGATCGGCTTGTTGTGATAGCCGAGCTGCAGCCACGTGAAGGTCTCGAACAACTCTTCGTAGGTACCCACGCCGCCGGGCATGGCGATGAAGGCATCGGCACGGTCGGCCATCATCTGCTTGCGCTGGTGCATGCTGTCGACGATGTGCAGCTCAGTCAGCTCCTTGTGGCCAACCTCCTTGCGCACCAGCGATTTCGGGATGATGCCGATGACCGGGTTGCCGCCGTGCAGCACCGCATCGGCCACGATGCCCATCAGGCCGACGTTGCCGCCGCCGTAGACGAGCGTGAGGCCGCGCTTGACCATCTCATTGCCCAGCGCAATGGCGCCGGCCTTGTAGTCCGGGCGCTCGCCCGGGCTGGAACCGCAATAGACGCAGATCGATTTCATTTGGCAGGGGTAGTGGGGCTGGAAGCGCCTGGTGCGCCGATCGGCGGATCGTTGCTGCGGCTGACCGCGAGCAAGTCGAATGCCCGCCGCGGCTTGCCGCGCAGGTAAGGCGCGAGGATCGACAGGATGTGGTAACTCGCACCGTGCAGATGGTCGCGGATCGCGTTCTGGTCGTTGTACTGACGCGGGTGCTGCACGAACTGGAACGACAGCCAGTAGGTGGCGATCACCACAATGTTGGTGCAGATCGCATCGATTTGGACTGGCGTGGCTTCCATTTCGCCGTCTTCGATGAACTGGTGGCAGATGTCCATGGCGAAGTGCCGCTTCTGCTCGACGATGCGCTTGAAGTTCAACTCCAGCATGCGGTTGCGTGCCAGCAGGTCGTTGATGTCGCGGTACAGGAAGCGGTAGTTCCACAGGAACTCCGACATGTACTGCAGATAACCCCAAGTCTCGTCCAGTGTGGCCTTGTGGTCATCTGGCAGCTTCAGGCGACGCGCGATCTCCTGCTCGAACTGCACGAAGATCGAATTGATGATGTCGTCTTTGTTGCGGAAGTGGTAGTACAGGTTGCCGGGGCTGATCTCCAGCTCTTCGGCAATCGTCGTGGTGGTGACGTTGGGTTCGCCCAGCTCGTTGAACAGGCGCAGCGATACTTCAAGAATGCGATCGCGCGTGCGGCGTGGGCCGGTGGAATGCTGCTTGGTTTCCATTGAACTGCCAAGGCCGGTGGCCCTGTCTCCGTGGCGTGTGTGTGCCCGGATTATAAAAGATCGTGCTTGTGCAACGACTCCCCACATGCAGTGGGGCAGGCATTGCCAAACGTTATCTCCGTGTGTGCGCGGGTAAGCCCTTAGCGCAACAGCGATGCTACCCACGGCCAGGCGATCGCCACCCATGTTCCCACGCACAGCAGCAGGGCCAGCATGACGGCGGCGCTGCCGAAATCCTTGGCGCGCTTGGACAACCCATGCTGCTCCAACGAGATGCGGTCGACTGCCGCTTCCACGCTCGAATTGAGCAACTCGACGATCAGCACCAGCACCAGCGTGCCGAGCATCAGGATGCGTTCCACCACCGTGGCGGGGATGACGAACGCGCATGGCAGCAGGATCGCGCACAGCGTCAGTTCCTGGCGGAACGCGCTTTCCTCGTCGATGGCGAAGCGGATGCCGCTGATGGAGTTCTTGAGCGCAAACCAGGCCCGCGTGATGCCCCGGTTGCCCTTGTGGGGGTTATCGGCCGGCGAATAGGCGCCCGCCGCGGGCGGCGGAGCTGGACGCTCTGGCGGCGTGGTCGGCTTCATTGAACGCAAGGCTTAAGCGCCCGTGGCAGTCGAGGGTTGAGCGGTCTTTGCATCGCCAGATTGTACGGCGGGCATCGGACGCAGGTGTGCCAGGAACTGCTCGGAGGCCGCGCGCCACGAGAATTTCTCGGCATGCGCGCGTGCCGTAGCGCGGTCGATGCGCAGCGCTTCCAGGCAGGCCTCGCGCAGGTCTTCACGCAGTGCGCCGGCAGGCGAGTCGCCCAGCACGTCGATTGGGCCCGTCACCGGATACGCCGCCACCGGCAAGCCACTGGCCAGCGCTTCGAGCAACACCAGGCCAAACGTATCCGTACGGCTCGGGAAAACGAACACGTCAGCCGAGGCGTACACCTTGGCCAGCTCCGGCTGCTTGAGCACACCCAGGTAGTTGGCGTTCGGATACTTCGCCTTCAGGCCGGACAGCGCCGGGCCTTCGCCCACCACCCACTTGGAGCCGGGCAGGTCCAGCTCCAGAAACGCTTCCACGTTCTTCTCCACGGCTACGCGGCCGACGTACAGGAAGATCGGGTGCGCCGTGTTGAGCACGTTGCCGCGCTGCGCGGTGAAGACATCCAGATCCACACCGCGCGTCCACAGTACGCCGTTGGTGATGCCGTAGTCAGCGAGGTCCTTCAGCACCACGGGCGTCGGTGCCATTACGGCTTGCGCCGGGCTGTGGAACCAGCGCAGGAAGCGATACGTCCACGCCAGCGGAATGCCGAAGCGTGCCTGCACATACTCCGGAAAGCGCGTGTGGTACGCCGTCGTATAGGGCAGCTTGTGGCGCAGTGCATAGGCGCGTGCAGCCAAGCCCAGCGGGCCTTCGGTGGCGATATGCAGCGCCTGCGGGGCGAACTTCTCGATGCGCTCGCGCACGCGCTTGGCCGGCAGGATCGACAGGCGGATCTCCGGATACGTCGGGCACGGCACCGTCTTGAATTCCAGCGGCGTGATCATGTCGACGATGTGGCCCATGGCTTCGAGCTCGCGGCGAGTCTGGGTGAGGGTGCGGACGACGCCGTTGACCTGCGGTTCCCAGGCATCGGTGACGATCATGACTTTCACGGGCTCTCCTTGGCGGGTGGCGGGTGTCGATTGAGCGGCGGCGGGCTGTACGAGGTCGATGTTGGTGTTCGTCATGTGGGTTTCCATCAGGCGGCAGCCGCAGCGGCGCGGCGCGCGCGGCGGGAAGTGGGTGGTGCATCGAGCAGATGCGTCCAGTAGACGATCTGCAGTTCGCCTTCCATGGTTTCGACCAGGGCGGAGAGGCTTTCCACCCAGTCGCCGTCGTTGCAATAGAGCTGGCCGTCGATCTCGCGGATCTCGGCCTTGTGGATGTGTCCGCAGACCACGCCGTCGCAGCCGCGGCGGCGCGCTTCGTCGGTCATCACACGTTCGAACGAGTTAATGAAGTTGACCGCGTTCTTGACCTGATGCTTGAGGTACTGCGACAGCGACCAGTACGGGAACCCAAGCTTCACGCGGATGCGGTTGAAGTGCCGGTTCATCGCCAGGATGAAGGTGTAGAGCGAGTCGCCCACGTAGGCGAGCCAGCGCGCGTGCTGCATCACACCGTCGAACAGATCCCCGTGCACGACCCACAGGCGGCGGCCGTCGGCCGTGACGTGCACCGCATCTTCAGCGACTTCGATGTCGCCGAAGTTCAGGCCGTGGAACTGGCGCGCCATCTCGTCGTGATTGCCTGGGATGAACACCACGCGGGTGCCCTTGCGCGCGCGGCGCAGCACCTTCTGCACCACATCGTTGTGGGCCTGCGGCCAGTACCAGCCCTTGCGCAGCTGCCAGCCGTCGACGATGTCGCCAACGAGGTACAGCGTGTCGGATTCGTGGTGCTTGAGGAAGTCGAGCAGATAGTCTGCCTGGCAGCCCGGCGTACCGAGATGGATGTCCGACAGCCAGATCGTGCGATAGCGGTGGACTTTTTCGGCGGGCGGGTCAGCGTCCTTGTCGGCCAGTTGGTCGGGTGCCAGGGCAGGGATCGGGGTGGCGACAGGGGCTTCGTGGTCTCGCACATCACCGCGGCCGGCCGGCAGGGCGGAACCCAGCGCGCCGGCGGCAGCAAGTCCGGCGGCCATTTGCATCAGAGGCGGTGGTGCGTTCCAGTCGGAACCGGTGAGAGGGGCAGCGCGAAAGCGTTGCGCGAGGCGGCGGAGGAAACCAGGACGGCTTGGCGAGTTTGGCAGGACCATGTCGGCAACAGAGGCTGCGTTGGACGGATTTCGCCACCGCTGCGTGAATAAGCCGTGTCAGAAACATGACCGTCACATGACGTGATTGCCGTAGAACATCAAAGCGGGCGCCGGAGACCTGCGCCCCGCATGCGTTTCAAGCAGATGGGAGCCGCAGCGTGCCTTCGATGCGCGCCAGCTCTGTCAGCACCGCATTGCGCACGCGCGCGTCGCATAGCAGCGACACATGGCCGATGCCGGAGAGCGGCACATGCCTTGCGCCCTCCAGCCAGGACGCGCCGGCAGGCCCGACGATGGAGTCGTGCCATGAGAAGACCGACGTGATACGCGCCCGCACGGCCGGCGTTTCGGATGCCGCAAGCTGGCGCAGCCATGCGCTCGCCCAAGCCATCTGGCGCACGTTGCGCCCGCGCCCGCTGCGCGCCATCGCTGTGCCTCGATGTGGCGTGCCCAGCGTGATGACATGCGCAACCGGGCAGGCTTGCGCCGATTGCCGCAGCAACGCACGCGCAGCGAGTCCGCCCATGCTGTGGCAGAGCAGGACCGGCGCGCGGCCGTACGTGTGCGTCATGCGCGCGACAACGGCGGCGATGTCTTGCGCGTAGTCGTCGATGTCGCCCAGCAGCGGCATCAGGTCAATCGCTTCGGTCGGGTGGCCCGCAGCCGCCAAGTGCTTCTGCATTGGCAGCCACACCGCGCGGTTGCAGCCGTAGCCGTGGATCATCAGCACTGGCACGCGCGTGCCGCCACCCGCTGCAGCATCGAACACTGCCTGTGCGCGAAACGGTTGCAGCACGTTAAACATCCATGCCACCGATGCGCATTCGCGCAACCAGCACGCGATAAAACCCGCCACGCCGATGCGCTGCTCGCGCGGTACGGGCATGCGATCCCACACCGGGTCATCCGGAATGGCTGTGCCGAGACTCGTGGATGCAATGAGAAATGCCCAGCCAACCGAGATGAGATAACCGAGGACCAGGGCCGCTGCGGCAACGGCAGCCGTGCCTGGCCAACGCAACGCACCCCAGTGATGAGCGGCCCACGCGACCGCCAGTGTCGCTGCACACTGCAGCACGACCGCAATGCGCCGTGCGTTGGCTGCCGTCAGCGAGGCCAGCGGCGTGGGGGAGGCGGGCAGATCGGCGCGCGTCATGGTGTGCCGTCGCCAGGGATGGAATCAGGCGCGCACCAGCCGCGTGCCGGCCAGGCGGTCATGCAGGAACTGGCGTTGCGGGTCCAGCCACGCCAGCGCGCCCCAGGCCAACACACAGGCCAATGCGACACCAGCACCAGTCCAACGGGAAACCCCACTCACATGGATGATGCCGACCGCCACAACCACCCAGATCCAGGCCAGCGTATAGCGCGCAATGGCACGGCCAAGCGAGATGGGCGAGCCGTCTGCATTGACGACGCGCATGCGCCAGGTCTGCATGGCGAGCGTTTGACCGCGCTTGCGCCAGAAGCCCACGAAGTACAGCCCCAGCGCAAGAAAGCCCCAGACCTGCAGGCCGATATCGCCCGTGCGCGCCAGCGGAGGAATGATCGCGCGCAGCAGCAGAAAGATGGCCGTCGCGCCAAACATTACGCCGAACAGCAGCAGGCCCTCGTAGAGCATCGCAGCCAGGCGGCGGCGCAGCGTGGGAGCGGCAAGCGGATCAGGTGCCGTGACAGGCGAAGTGGGAGAAGCGGTAGTGGCCATCGAACCGGTTAAGCGCAGGCAGGACGTAATCGATCGTGCGCCGGCACAACGTGTGCGCGGCGCGTGATCGGATTATGCCAAAGGGAATGCCGGGCTTAGCCGCCGCCCAGTACGGTCGACGGAGGCGGATTGCCCGAATCGCCGTCCGGGCTGTTGGCGGGAGCCACCGGGTGTGCAGGCGTGACCGGCGCATTTGCCGGTGCTGGAGCCGTTGCTGAGGCAGCGGGCGTGGTTGCTGCGGGTGCAGACGCCGCGGCCGTTGCGGTCGGCTTAGCCGGCGCCAGCGGATTCGGAGCCGACTTGGTCGTGCCCGGCTTGGTGCGCGCACCGTGATGCAGCGCCTTGGCTGCATCCTTGGCCAAGCTCGTGCTGCCAGGCAATGCGGTGACGGCTGACGGACGCTTCTGTGCCTTGGCTGCCGCAGCAAGCTCTTTTTTCTGCTCGTCGGGTAGCTGCTGATAGCGCTGCCAGGCTTCGCTCTTCTTTTGGACGGGAACCGACTTGGTGGTCTGGAAATTCTCGCGGGCTCGGTGCCGCTGTTCCGGCGTCAGCTTGACCCAGTCCGCCATGCGTGTCTGCAGGCGCTGCTGCTGTGCCGGCGTGTACTTCGGATAGGCCTGGGCAATCTGCAGCCACTTCTTGCGGGCCAGCTCGGGCATGCTGTTCCATTCCGGCGCGAACGGCGCCAGGATGCGCTGCTGCACCACGGTCAACTCAGACCAGTTCGGATGGATGGAGGGCTGCGGATTGGTGGCCGGCGGCGTCGGCAGTGCCAACTGTGCGCTGGCGCTGGCGTCCGAAGCGGTGGCCGTTGCCCATGCAGCAGGCGCTTGTGCGATGGCCAATCCGGCGGACAGACCTACCGCGCCGATCAACGAGATCAAGGCAACGCGCAGGCGCAAGGTCCGTTCGCCTCGCGGTGGTTGGCCGTGGGTGCGGTGGAAGTTGCTCATCGATCAGCCTTTCACTGCTGATCGCGTTTATCGAGATACTGATGGAAGCCTTGATCGGCGTAGGCAGCCAGCGGCAGGTCGTCTAGCAGCATGGCGGCGTCCACCTCGGCGAGTTCGTCCACGCGTTGCTGTTGTTGCCACTGATAGATACCGGCAAGCCCTGCGACCAGTGCGATGGTCGGCCACAGCAGACCGAGGCGACGCAGGAACATGCCGATACGGTGCAGCGGCGACGCAGCGTCGTCTTCCAGGTCGAAGGACACCTGACCCACACCCGGCATGACCAGGGCGGGCGAGCGCACCGTGCTCGGCGCTTCCGCTTTTTTGTGTGCAAGTGCCGTCCGACGTGCCGCGGAGAGGCGGTCACGTACGTCGGGCGGCAACTGTCCTGCCGACTCGTTCAGAGCGGTGCGGACGGCGTGCGCAAAGCGGCGTTCTCGAAGTTCTACCTTGTTCATAGTCGGATCCCTCGCGCCCTCAGCGCTTGGGCCAGGGCGTGCGTTGCCCGCGAGCAGTGCGTTTTCACGCTCCCCTCGGAACAGCCCATCGCCTGGGCGGTTTCGGCAACATCCATGTCTTCCCAGTAACGCATCAGAAAGGCTTCCCGTTGACGTGTGGGGAGCTTCTCGATTTCGCGTTCCAGAATTTCCAACATTTGCGAACGCTCGACCTTGTCAGCGCTGCTTTCTGCTGCTGTGGAGCCAGCTTCACTTTCGATCAGCTCCAGCGGGTCGGTATCGTCGCCCTCTGCGTCCGTGCGAAAGCTGGAGAACAGGCTGACCCACGTGTTACGTACCTTGGAGCGACGGAACCAGTCGTGGATCGTGTTCTGCAGTATGCGCTGGAACAGCAGGGGCAGTTCGGCCTCGGGCTTGTCGCCGTACTTTTCGGCCAGCTTGATCATCGCGTCCTGCACGATGTCGAGCGCGGCGTCATCATCGCGGACCGCGAATGCTGCCTGCTTGAAGGCGCGTTTTTCGACGCTTATGAGGAAGGCCGACAGTTCCTGTTCAGAGGCCATACAACGGCGGGTGCGAATCCTGTGGGGCGGTCTGGCGAAATTTCACATTGTCATCAAGTGATGCGATGTGAACATTGCGCCTCGCAGCAACGACGGCCTGAGCCGTCAAAAATGTTGCGATGCTAGCAAAAATGCAGGTCCACGGACAGTCCGACTGTCTGGCGGACCGCCTTGTGTGGCGAATCTTGCCGCCGCTGGACCGCCATGCGGCATTGCAGTATCATCGTCGGTTCACAACATCTGTGGTTTGTCTCATCTGGCCGCCCATCAGGCGGACCATCCATGCAGACGCGCACCGCTCAAATCCGCGCCACAAGCCCGGTAGAGAGCATCCAAACAATTTTTTGCCGAAAATTGCAAAGGACTGACATGAATATGCCAAGCGCGGAATTTTCCCACGCCAATAGCGGTTCATCTGCCGACATGATGGGGTCTGACATCCTCGTCAATGCGCTCGCGGCAGAGGGCGTCGAGTTCGTCTGGGGTTACCCCGGCGGCGCGGTGCTCTATATCTACGACGCGTTCTACAAGCAAAACAAGATCGAACACATCCTGGTGCGCCATGAACAGGCGGCAGTCCATGCGGCTGACGGCTATGCGCGTGCCACGGGCAAGGTCGGTGTCGCCCTGGTGACATCCGGCCCGGGCGTGACCAATGCCGTGACCGGCATCGCCACCGCCTACCTGGATTCGATCCCGATGGTGATCATCACCGGCAACGTGCCGACGCACGCCATCGGCCAGGACGCCTTCCAGGAATGCGACACCGTCGGCATCACCCGACCGATCGTCAAGCACAACTTCCTGGTCAAGGACGTGCGCAATCTCGCTTCGACCATCAAGAAGGCGTTCTACATTGCCGCGACCGGCCGTCCCGGCCCGGTGGTGGTGGACATCCCCAAGGATGTCTCGCGCGAGATGTGCAAGTACGAGTATCCGAAGACCATCGAGATGCGCTCGTACAACCCGGTCAACAAGGGGCACTCCGGCCAGATCCGCAAGGCCGTGAGCCTGTTGCTGCAGGCTGAACGTCCGTACATCTATTCGGGTGGCGGCGTGGTGCTGGCCGAGGCCAGCGAAGAGCTACGCCAGTTGGCTGCGCTGACGGGTTACCCCGTCACGAACACGCTGATGGGCCTGGGCGCATTCCCCGGCACCAGCAAGCAGTTCGTGGGCATGCTGGGCATGCACGGCACGTACGAAGCCAACATGGCGATGCAGAACTGCGACGTGCTGATCGCCATCGGCGCGCGCTTTGATGATCGCGTGATCGGCAGCCCGGCGCACTTCACGTCGCAGCCGCGCAAGATCATCCACATCGATATCGATCCGTCGTCCATCTCCAAGCGGGTGAAGGTCGACATCCCCATCGTCGGCAACGTCAAGGACGTGCTGCAGGAGATGATCAGCCAGATCCAGTCGGGCGAAGCCAAGCCGAACAAGACGGCGCTGGCTAAGTGGTGGGAACAGATCGAGCAATGGCGTAGCGTCGACTGCCTGAAGTACGACCGCACCTCCGAGATCATCAAGCCGCAGTACGTGGTCGAGAAGATCTGGGAACTGACCAACGGCGATGCCTTCGTCTGCTCCGACGTCGGCCAGCACCAGATGTGGGCTGCGCAGTTCTACAAGTTCAACGAGCCGCGTCGCTGGATCAACTCCGGTGGCCTGGGCACGATGGGCGTGGGCCTGCCGTACGCGATGGGCATCAAGAAGGCGTTCCCGGACAAGGAAGTCGTCACCATCACCGGTGAAGGCTCGATCCAGATGTGCATCCAGGAACTGTCGACCTGCCTGCAGTACGACACCCCGGTGAAGATCTGCTCGCTCAACAATGGCTATCTGGGCATGGTCCGCCAGTGGCAGGAAATCGAGTACGACAACCGTTACTCGCATTCCTACATGCAGGCGCTGCCCGACTTCGTGAAGCTGGCCGAAGCGTATGGCCATGTGGGCATGCGCATCGAAAAGACGTCCGACGTCGAACCTGCGCTGCGCGAAGCCTTCCGACTCAAGGATCGCACCGTGTTCCTCGACTTCCAGACCGACCCGACCGAAAACGTCTGGCCGATGGTCCAGGCAGGCAAGGGCATCTCTGAAATGCTGCTCGGCGCGGAGGACCTGTAATGCGTCACATCATTTCCGTCCTGCTGGAAAACGAAGCCGGCGCGTTGTCGCGCGTGGTGGGTTTGTTCTCGGCGCGCGGCTACAACATCGAGACGCTGACGGTCGCCCCGACCGAAGACGCCTCGCTGTCGCGCATGACGATCGTCACGACCGGTTCGGACGACATCATCGAGCAGATCACCAAGCACCTGAACCGCCTGGTGGAAGTCGTCAAGGTCGTCGACCTGACCGAAGGCGCGCACATCGAGCGCGAGTTGATGCTCGTGAAGGTGCGCGCAGTCGGCAAGGAGCGCGAGGAGATGAAGCGTACGGCGGACATCTTCCGCGGCCGCGTCATCGACGTGACCGAGAAGACCTACACGATCGAGCTGACCGGCAACGGCAGCAAGCTTGACGCGTTTCTCGATGCCATCGATCGCACTGCCATTCTGGAGACCGTCCGTACGGGCGGCTCGGGCATCGGCCGCGGCGAGCGCATTCTGAAGGTTTGAACCGGCGCTTGCACCAGCGTGTGACTGCGGCCGGACCCCATCGATATTGAAGTATTTGAACATTAGGACATCACCATGAAAGTGTTTTACGACAAGGACGCCGACCTCTCCCTGATCAAGGGCAAGAACGTCACCATCATCGGCTACGGCTCGCAAGGCCACGCCCACGCCCTGAACCTGAACGACTCGGGCGTGAAGGTGACGGTCGGCCTGCGCAAGGGTGGCGCGTCGTGGAACAAGGCCGTCAACGCCGGCCTGCAAGTCAAGGAAGTGGCCGAGGCTGTGAAAGAAGCCGACGTGGTCATGATTCTGCTGCCGGACGAGCAGATCGCCGACGTGTACAAGAACGAAGTGCACAACAACATCAAGCAAGGCGCCGCACTGGCTTTCGCCCACGGCTTCAACGTGCACTACGGTGCCGTGATTCCGCGTGCGGACCTGGACGTCATCATGATCGCCCCGAAGGCGCCGGGCCACACCGTACGTGGTACGTACAGCCAAGGTGGCGGCGTGCCGCACCTGATCGCCGTGCACCAAGACAAGTCGGGCGCTGCGCGTGACATCGCTCTGTCGTACGCCACCGCCAACGGTGGCGGCCGCGCCGGCATTATCGAGACCAACTTCCGCGAAGAAACCGAAACGGACCTGTTCGGCGAACAAGCCGTGCTGTGCGGCGGTACGGTCGAGCTGATCAAGGCTGGCTTCGAGACGCTGGTGGAAGCCGGCTACGCTCCGGAAATGGCGTACTTCGAGTGCCTGCACGAGCTGAAGCTCATCGTCGATCTGATCTACGAAGGCGGCATCGCCAACATGAACTACTCGATCTCGAACAACGCCGAATACGGCGAGTACGTCACCGGCCCGCGCGTCGTGACGGAAGAGACCAAGAAGGCCATGAAGCAGTGCCTGAAGGACATCCAGACCGGCGAGTACGCGAAGAGCTTCCTGCTGGAGTACAAGGCTGGCCAACCGACGCTGATCTCGCGCCGTCGCCTGACCGAAGAGCACCAGATCGAGCAAGTTGGCGCCAAGCTGCGCGCGATGATGCCGTGGATCGCCAAGAACAAGCTGGTCGACCAGTCCAAGAACTAAGAACTGATCGATCGCGCCTTGGGCGTGAAAGAAAGGAAAGCCAGCCTGCGGGCTGGCTTTTTTTATGCTGAATCGAAGGGATTCGGCGCCGTTTCAAGTGCTGGCGTGTCCCCGCGTCGGCTAGAATGCCGCATTTCCTTCAAGACGCTGTCGAGGTCTGATTTTGAACAACACGTATCCGCATCCCATCATCGCCCGTGAGGGCTGGCCGTACCTGGGCGGGATTTTCATCGTCTCGCTCATTGTGCAAATGGCCGCCGGCTTCGGCTGGGCGTGGCCGTTCTGGGTGCTGACGCTGTTTGTGCTGCAGTTTTTCCGTGATCCGGCGCGTGCCGTGCCGACGCAGGCCAACGCGATTCTCTCGCCGGCCGATGGCCGCATCGTCGCCGTCGAGCAGGTGCGCGACCCGCATGCCGATCGCGACGCGTTGAAGATCAGCGTGTTCATGAACGTCTTCAACGTGCACTCGAACCGCGCGCCGGTCGACGGCACGGTGCAGAAGGTGCAGTACTTCCCGGGCAAGTTCGTCAATGCCGATCTGGACAAGGCTTCGCTCGAGAACGAGCGCAACGCCGTGGTGCTGCGTCGCCCTGATGGCCAACTCGTCACCTCGGTGCAGGTGGCCGGCTTGATCGCCCGCCGCATCCTTTGCTATACCAAGGCAGGGGAGACACTTGCGCGCGGTCAGCGCTATGGTTTCATTCGCTTTGGCTCGCGCGTTGACGTGTACCTGCCGCTGACGGCGCGCCCACGCGTGACGATCGGCGAGAAGGTGTCTGCCACGCTCACGGTGCTCGCCGAACTGGACTGATCCGGAGGCCTCCATGCCCGCGTTCAATCGGCGCAAGAAGCGCTTCACCAATAGCAACGTGACGCACCTGCGTCCGCTACGCCACAACCAGCCGCGCCCGGATGACGACGATCTTGACGTCGTCCGCCCGCGCCGCCGCGGCATTTATCTGCTGCCTAATGCGTTCACGACAGCCGCGCTGTTTGCGGGCTTCTTCGCGATCGTGCAGGCGATGAACCTGAACTTCGAGACGGCCGCCATCGCGATTTTCGCGGCGATGGTGCTCGATGGTATGGATGGCCGCGTCGCGCGTATTACCAACACGCAAAGCGCGTTTGGTGAGCAGTACGACTCGCTGTCGGACATGGTGTCGTTCGGTGTCGCGCCAGCGCTGGTGATGTACGAGTGGATTCTGCGAGACCTGGGCAAGTGGGGCTGGCTCGCGGCCTTCGTCTACTGTGCCGGTGCCGCGCTGCGCTTGGCGCGCTTCAACACCAACATTGGCGTGGTCGACAAGCGCTTCTTCCAGGGCATGCCTAGCCCGGCCGCCGCCGCGCTGATCGCCGGCTTTGTCTGGCTGGCGATCGACAACAAGCTGCCGGTGAAAGAGTTGTGGATGCCGTGGGTAGCCTTTGGGCTGACGCTATACGCAGGGCTCTCGATGGTATCGAACGCACCGTTCTACAGCGGCAAGGCGCTCGACGTGCGGCATCGCGTGCCGTTCGGCGTGATGGTGCTGGTGCTTGTGCTGTTCGTAGTCATATCGAGCGACCCGCCTGTGGCGCTGTTCGGCCTGTTTGTCGGTTACGCAGTGTCGGGCTATCTGCTCTGGGGCTGGCGCACGCTGCAAGGACAGCAGGGCAGTCCAAAGTTGCCGAAGCAGGGAGCAGACGAAGCGCACGAGTGACCGATGCGCTGCACCATTGTGCGCTTGCGTCAATTTTTGAATTCGTCTATAGTCGTTCGCATGCTTTCGCGCCCGATTTCCATTCTGATTACGCTAGTCTCGATTGATGGCCTACTAGGTCGTCAGGTCGGGACACGCGCATAGGAAATCGCAAGACAAGGCAAGCAGAAACCGCCAAGTTTTCGCGAACCAGAATTCACAGCGCCCCGGCCTGCAACCATGCACGCCGGGGCGTTTTGCATTCTGCGCCGCAAAAAACATTCGAGACACCACTAAGACCGACGTCAAAAACGTCACCCCCACCAAGGAACCGCCATGAGCGACAAACTCATCATTTTCGATACCACCTTGCGCGACGGCGAGCAGTCCCCCGGTGCGTCGATGACCAAGGAAGAGAAGATCCGCATTGCCAAGCAGCTCGAACGGCTCAAGGTGGACGTGATCGAAGCTGGCTTCGCGGCTAGCTCCAATGGTGATTTTGAGGCGATCCGCGCGATTGCCCAGTCGGTCAAGGATTCGCGGATTTGCTCGCTGGCCCGTGCGAATGATCGCGACATCTCCCGCGCTGCCGAGGCGCTCAAGCCGGCCGGCCAGTTCCGTATCCACACGTTCATCGCCACGTCGGCGCTGCACATGGAAAAAAAGCTGCGCATGTCGCCAGATCAGGTGTACGAGCAGGCGCGCCTGGCAGTGCGCTTTGCACGCCAGTTTACGGATGACATCGAGTTCTCGCCGGAAGACGGCAGCCGTTCCGACATGGACTTCCTGTGCCGTGTGCTGGAAGGCGTGATCGAGGAAGGCGCGACGACCATCAACCTGCCCGATACGGTGGGCTACGCGGTGCCGGAAGGCTATGCCGCGCTGATCCGCTCGGTGCGTGAGCGCATTCCGAATTCGGACAAGGCGATCTGGTCGGTGCATTGCCATGACGATCTGGGCATGGCCGTTGCCAACTCGCTGACCGCGGTCCAGTTGGGTGGTGCGCGCCAGGTCGAATGCACGATCAACGGTCTTGGCGAGCGTGCCGGCAACACCAGCCTCGAAGAGGTGGTGATGGCCGTCAAGACGCGTCGCGACTACTTCAACCTCGATGTTGGTGTCGATACCTCGCAGATCGTGCCGGCCTCCAAGCTGGTCTCGCAGATCACCGGTTTCGTGGTGCAGCCGAACAAGGCTGTGGTGGGCGCAAATGCCTTCGCGCACGCTTCGGGCATCCACCAGGATGGCGTGCTCAAGGCGCGTGACACCTACGAAATCATGCGTGCCGAAGACGTGGGCTGGACGGCCAACAAGATCGTCCTGGGCAAGCTCTCGGGCCGCAACGCATTCAAGCAGCGCCTGCAGGAACTGGGTATCGAGCTGGACTCCGAAGCCGAGCTGAACGCCGCCTTCACGCGCTTCAAGGAACTGGCCGATCAGAAGGCCGAGATCTTCGATGAGGACATCGTTGCCATCGTCTCCAACGAAGCGCAGCACAGCGAAGGCGAGCACTTCCGCTTCGTGTCGTTGGCGCAGCGCTCGGAAACGGGCGAGCGTCCGCACGCACGCATCGTCTTCGTGGCCGATGGCAAGGAAGTGACGGGCGAGGCGGAGGGCAACGGCCCGGTCGATGCCACGCTCAACGCCATCGAAAGCAAGGTCGCCAGCGGTGCAGAGCAACTGCTGTACTCGGTCAACGCGATCACGACCGGCACGCAGGCGCAGGGTGAAGTGACGGTGCGTCTGTCCAAGTCGGGCCGGATCGTCAATGGCGTGGGCACCGATCCGGACATCGTTGCTGCATCCGCCAAGGCTTACCTGGCTGCACTGAACAAGCTGCAGGACAAGAGCAGCGAAAAGCTCAACCCGCAGATCTGATCGCGGGTTTCAACGAACACACGCAGGAGTCAGCCCAGACCCCAACACGATTACCACTGAGCGCGCACCCGGTTATCCACCGGAACGCGAAGCGGGTGCGGCGGCACCGGGCACGTCAGGAGCGTGCACCATGCCGACCGTCTTTGAGTGCGATGTCTGTGTGATCCACGACATCGCCGACCCGAACATCCACGCCAGGTGATGCGCCTCGCGTGGATGTTGCCGTTGCAGTGCTCGACGGCGGCTTAGCGGTTGGAATCGTGATCGTGGTCGTACATCGGGTCGGGGCTGACCTGCGTGAGCCGAACGACGCCGTCGCGGTCGAAATAGAAATTCATCAGCGAGGGCCACACGCCCTCGTGCTTGAAGCGGTAGGACCACACCTGCCGATCCATCAAGCGGAAATAGGTGGTCTCCTCAGGCTTGCCGAATGTCTGCAGCACGTCCTTCTGCGTTGAGGCGTCAACGCGGATCTGCGCAAAATCCATCGTCGTCAGAATCTGCCGGAACGAGACGAGCTTGCCGCTCGCGTCCAAGTCTGCGGCGTAGGTGAATTGCCCATACGGTTGCGTCGGATACAGCCAGCGCGTGCCGCCGTCAGCGCGAGGGTATTGCTCGGGTGGTTTGCCAAAACGCGCTTCTAGGGCGGAGGCCGGCTGGCCGATCAATGCTTCGCCCGTCTGGATAGGGGCGAGCACGGTACATGCGCTCATCAACGCCAGCGCCATGGCGAGCAACGCGGTGCGCTGCCAAGTTCGGCGGGTGTCCACGATGGTTCTCCTGAGTGCCTTCAGTGTAGGGCGTTATGCTGCCTGGCCGCTTGTGTCGGCGTAGTGGGGCGCTTTACCATCCGCGCTTCACGGGGAGTTGCCATGATGTTTCGTTTGTTTGTGGCCGCGTTGGCGGCCGTTGGGTTGTGCGGCACCGCCGTCGCGCAACCCGAGGCTGCGCCGATCCGGCTGGCATTGATCGAAGGCTTGTCCGGCGCGTTTGCCAACGCGGGGGAGGCCGTGGATCGCAATCTGCGCTTTGCCATCGAAGGGGTGAATGCGCGCGGCGGTGTGAGGCTGCCTGATGGGCGTCATCCGCTTGCGTTGGTGCGCCTGGATAGCAAGAACACGGTCGATGAATCCTTGCTGCAATTGCAGGCGGCAACCGATTCGGGAATTCGCTTCGTTCTGCAGGGCAACAGTTCTGCAGCTGCGGCTGCGTTGTCGACGTCGATTTCACGCTACAACGAGCGTCATCCGGAGTCGCGCGTGCTGTACCTGAACTATGCCGCGGTCGATCCGGCGTTGACCAACGAAGCCTGCAGCTTCTGGCATTTCCGCTTTGATGCCTCGGCCGATATGCGCATGCATGCGCTGACCGAGGTGATCCGATCTGATAAGTCGGTCAAGAAGGTCTATCTGATTGGGCAGGACTACACGTTCGGTCGCCAGGTGGCGCAATCGGCGCGCCAGCAGTTGGGCGAGAAGCGGCCGGATGTGGCCATCGTTGGCGAGGTGCTGCATCCGATCGGCAAGGTGAAGGATTTTGCGCCGTACATCGCGCGTATCGCGGCCTCGGGCGCGGATACGGTCGTTACCGGCAACTGGGGCAATGATCTGACGCTGCTGGTCAAGGCCGCGCGCGATGCGGGGCTGAAGGCGCGCTTCTTCACGTTCTATGGCAATTCGCTGGGTGCGCCGGCGGCGATGGGCGAGGCGGGCGTTGGCCGTGTGGTGGCGGTGGCGGAGTGGCACCCGAATCTTGGCGGCGCCAAATCTGATGCCGTATACAAGGCTTTCCGCTCCCGCTATCCGGCGCCAGCAGATGACTATCCGGTGCTCCGGGACCAGATGATGATCGACATGCTGGTCGCCGCCATCGAGCGTGCCGGTACGACCGAGGCAGGCGCCGTGGCACGTGCGCTGGAAGGCGCATCGCTGGACAACGGTTTTCACCGCATCACGCTGCGCGCGGAGGATCACCAGGCCATCCAGCCACTGGTCGTGACGCAGATGGAGCGGGCAGGCACACCGGGCACGCCGTTCGATATCGAGGGTTCTGGCTATGGTTTTCGGACGCTGAAAGTGATTCCAGCGGCGCAAACGGCCTTGCCGACGACGTGCAAGATGACGCGCTACTGACCCGTCCTGTCATGCCACTGTCGTCCGGCCGAGGGTTTAGGCTATAATCGCGGTCTTGCTGTCCGGGCCGGGTTCGGAATGGGGCGGCAAGATTATTGTTCAACACGGCACCAGCGGCGACAAGTTAAGCGAAAAGCGAAGCGCTGCAGTGTCCGCAAGTCAAAGGAATCGAAATGTCCGTTGCTAACATCAACAAGCAAGAAATCGTCAAGGATAACGGCCGCAGCGCCAACGATACGGGTAGCCCGGAAGTGCAAGTTGCACTGCTGACGGCCCGCATCAACGAACTGCAGCCGCACTTCAAGGCGCACATGAAGGACCACCACAGCCGTCGCGGTCTGCTCAAGATGGTGAGCCGTCGCCGTCGTCTGCTGGACTACCTCAAGGGTAAGGACGCTGACCGTTACACCGCGCTGGTTGCCAAGCTGGGTCTGCGTAAGTAATGGTGGGTCTCACGCACCGCGCGTGATGAATAAGTGCCTGCGTCAGCGTGCTGATGCAGGCATTTTGTTTTTGGCGGCTGCGTTTGCGGCTGCGCCGGGCAACCGGCAAGTGATGGCAGCCGGCGGTTTCAGTCGATGAAGCGGCTGCCAGGGACCGGGGGCGGCAGGAAGCAGAGTCTTGTGTCATTCCAGCGCGGCGTTGCATACCAGTGCTGCGCTGGAATGGCATAAAACACACCTCTGCAACCGCACCGTCTTCCGGAACGTGTTTGTCGTGGCGCGATGAAATCGCGTCTGAAGCGTGAGCGCCGCGAATACCGAACAGGAGATGCTATGACCATGTTCAACAAGATCGTCAAAGAATTCCAATGGGGCGGCCATAAGGTCCGCATGGAAACGGGTGAGATCGCCCGTCAAGCGAGCGGCGCCGTGCTGCTCGACATGGAAGACACCGTTGTGCTCGCCACCGTGGTGGGCGCCAAGAACCCGAAGCCGGGTCAAGACTTTTTCCCGCTGACTGTCGACTACCTCGAGAAGACCTACGCTGCCGGCAAGATCCCGGGTGGCTTCTTCAAGCGTGAAGGCCGTCCGTCGGAAAACGAAACGCTGACCTCGCGCCTGATCGATCGTCCGCTGCGTCCGCTGTTCCCGGAAGGCTTCTACAACGAAGTCCAGGTCGTCGTGCACGTGCTGTCGATCAACCCGGAAGTGCCGGCTGACATCCCGGCGCTGGTGGCTGCTTCGGCTGCACTGGCTGTGTCGGGTCTGCCGTTCAACGGCCCGGTGGGCGCTGCCCGCGTGGGTTACAAGGATGGCCAGTACCTGCTGAACCCGAACCGCGCACAACTGGCGCATTCGGAGATGGACCTGATCGTGGCCGGTACCGAGCGTGCTGTGCTGATGGTTGAATCCGAAGCCAACCAGCTGTCGGAAGAAATCATGCTGGGCGCCGTGGTGTACGGCCACGAGCAAATGCAGATCGCCATTAACGCGATCCACGACCTGGTGCGCGAAGGCGGCAAGCCGGAGTGGGATTGGCAAGCCGCGCCGAAGAACGAAGTGCTGACTGCCAAGGTGTCCGAACTGGGCCTGGCCGATCTGCAAGCTGCTTACCAACTGCGCCAGAAGTCGGCCCGCAGCCAGAAGCTGAAGGAAGTCTACAAGTCGGTCGCGGCCAAGCTGGCCGAAGCCGGTGTGGAAGCCGACGGCGTGGAAGTCGACAACATCCTGTTCGAGCTCGAATCGAAGATCGTGCGCGGCCAGATCCTGAACGGCGAACCGCGTATCGACGGCCGCGACACCCGCACGGTGCGTCCGATCGAGATCCGCTCGTCGGTGCTGCCGCGTGCGCACGGCTCGGCCCTGTTCACGCGTGGTGAAACGCAAGCGCTGGTGGTGGCCGCTCTGGGCACCAAGAGCGACGAGCAGATCATCGACGCGCTGCAAGGCGAGTACCGTGATCGCTTCATGCTCCACTACAACATGCCGCCGTTCGCTACGGGCGAAACCGGCCGCGTGGGCAGCCCCAAGCGCCGCGAAATCGGCCACGGCCGCCTTGCTAAGCGCGCACTGATTCCGGTGCTGCCGGCCGCTGACGAATTCGGTTACACGATCCGTCTGGTGTCGGAAATCACCGAGTCGAACGGTTCGTCGTCGATGGCTTCCGTTTGCGGCGGTTCGCTGGCACTGATGGACGCTGGCGTGCCCCTCAAGGCGCACGTTGCCGGTGTGGCCATGGGCCTGATCCTGGAAGACAACAAGTTCGCCGTGCTGACCGACATCCTGGGTGACGAAGATCACCTGGGTGACATGGACTTCAAGGTGGCGGGTACCGACGCTGGTATCACCGCGCTGCAGATGGACATCAAGGTGCAGGGCATCACCAAGGAAATCATGCAGGTCGCGCTGGCGCAAGCCAAGGAAGGCCGTCTGCATATCCTGGGCAAGATGCAGGCTGCCATGGGCGGCGCCCGTGCCGAGTTGTCGGAACACGCTCCGCGCATGATCACGGTCAAGATCAATCCGGAGAAGATCCGCGACGTGATCGGCAAGGGTGGCTCGACCATCCAGGCGCTGACCAAGGAAACCGGTTGCACGATCGACATTCAGGAAGACGGCACGATCACTATCGCGTCGACGTCGTCGGAAGGCATGGCGGAAGCCAAGCGTCGTATCGAAGGCATCACGGCCGAAGCCGAAGTGGGCAAGATCTACAACGGCACCGTGCTCAAGCTGCTGGACTTCGGCGCGATCGTGAACATCCTGCCGGGCAAGGACGGTCTGCTGCACATCTCGGAAATCGCCAACGAGCGCGTGAACCAGGTCTCCGACTACGTGAAGGAAGGCCAGGCTGTCCGCGTGAAGCTGCTGAGCACCGACGAGAAGGGTCGCATGCGTCTGTCGATCAAGGCCGCCAAGGCTGAGGAAGGCGACGTGCCGGCCGCTGCACCGCAAGCGCCGGGCGCTGGCGACGCCGCTTCGCAGCAGCAACAGCAACAACAGCAGTAATCGCAGTAAAGGCGGCGGGGTTTCTCGCTACCCAAAAACGGCTGGACAGTGTCCAGCCGTTTTTTTGTTTACACTGCGTCGCGAGTTCTTCTTCCGCGACCCATCATGAGCCGCTTGTTCGAGCAAAACCGCATCGCTGTTGTCTGGGATTTCGATAAAACGCTGATCCCGCGTTACATGCAAGAGCCGCTGTTCGAGCGCTATGGCATCGTCGAGCAGGGCTTCTGGGATGAAGTTGAAGCCGGCTCGAAGACTATCGAATCGCGCGGCCAGAAGGTCAATCGTGAAACGTTCTACCTGAATGTACTGCTGCGCCACGTGCGCGACGGCCGCATGGGCGGTCTCGATAACGCCACGCTCCGCGAGCTCGGCACTCAACTCGAATTTTTCCCCGGCGTGACCGATTTCTTCGAGCGCAGCAAGGCATGGGTGCGCGACAACGCTGCCTACCAAGCCTTCGACATCAAGCTCGAACACTACATTGTCAGCACGGGGCTGACGGAGATGATCAAGGGCTCGCCCATTGCTCCGTACATCGACGGCGTGTGGGGCTGCGAATTCTTGGAGGCGCCCGACGCGAACGGTCGCCAGGTCATCTCGGAAGTCATCTACGCCATCGACAACACCACCAAAACCCGCGCGCTGTTCGAAATCAACAAGGGCGTCAACAAGCACCCAGAAGCGGTCAATGTGAACTCGTCGATTGCCGAAGACGAGCGCCGCGTGCCGTTCGCCAACATGATCTATGTGGCCGATGGCCCGAGCGATATTCCGGCATTTTCGGTGGCGCGCAAGGGCGGCGGCCGCACGTATGCGGTCTACAACCCCGAGAGCCCGCGCTCATTCGAGCAGGCTGACAACCTGCGTGCCGATGATCGCGTCGACATGCTCGGCCCAGCCGATTACCGAGCCGGCTCGCCCACCGAGATGTGGCTCAAATTGCATATCGGCAAAATCGCTGACGCCATCGTCCACGGCAAGCAAGAGATTCTGCGCGAGACATCGCGCGGCATCCCGCAGCACTTCGTTGAGCCCAAGCGCAGCGCCTCGTAACCCAATACCGAATGGATTCCCATGAAAGCGATTGAAATCACCCAGTACGGCGGCCCTGAAGTCCTGAAACTTGGCGAGCGTCCGATGCCCGAGCCCAAGGCCGGCGAAGTGTTGATCCGCGTGCGCGCGGCCGGCGTGAATCGGCCGGATGTTTTTCAACGTATGGGCAACTATCCGGTGCCACCGGGCGCGTCTGATATTCCGGGGCTGGAAGTGGCCGGAGAAATTGTCGGCGGCGATCTGTCACACGCGGATAACCGCTATGGCCTGAAGGCAGGTGACCGCGTATGCGCGCTCGTGCAAGGCGGCGGCTATGCCGAGTTCTGCGCGGCGCCGGTTGGTCAGGTGCTGCCGGTGCCTGCGGGGTTGACCGACGTCGAGGCCGCCGCGCTGCCGGAGAACTACTTCACTGTGTGGTCGAACGTGTTCGATCGCGGCTTGCTGGGCCAGGGCCCGCACGGCAAGGCGGAGGCGCTGCTCGTGCAGGGTGGCTCCAGCGGCATTGGCACGACGGCGATCCAGATGGCATCCGCACTCGGTTATCGCGTGTTTGCCACGGCCGGTAGCGCCGACAAGTGCACCGCGTGTGTGGAGTTGGGGGCCGCGCGCGCCATCAACTACAAAACCGAAGACTTCGCCGAGATCGTCAAGGCTGAGACCGGGCGGGGCGTTGACGTGGTGCTCGATATGGTTGGTGGCAGCTATGTCGCACGCGAGATTGCCTGCACGGCTGACGATGGCCGCATCGTGCTGATCGCGCTGCTGGGCGGTGCCAAGGCTGAAGTGCCGCTGGGCGACATTCTGCGCCGGCGCATTACGCTCACGGGGTCGACGTTGCGCCCACGCCCGGTGGCCTTCAAGGCCGCAATCGCCGCCAACCTTTACGAGCATGTGTGGCCGCTGCTGGCGTCAGGGCGTATCAAGCCTGTCGTGCACGAGGTGATGCCGGCCGCGCAGGCAGCGCAGGCGCACGCCTTGATGGAGTCGAGCGCGCACATCGGCAAGATCATGTTGGTTTGGGATTGAGTTCAAGGCGCCAAAATTGACCCCGTTTTTGCCGCCACGGTAGAATGCCGGGTTTATTTGACAGTCGACCGGGCGGAACAAGAACGTGAACGCAAGACCGAAGCTGGTGGTAGGCAACTGGAAGCTGCATGGCAGCCTGAGCACCAACGCCGCGCTGCTTGAGCAGATCAAGGCCGCAGGCAAGACCAACGCCACGCTGGCGGTGTGTGCGCCGTTCCCGTATCTGGCCCAATGCCAGTCGCTGCTCGCGGGTTCTGCGGTGGGTTGGGGCGCGCAAGATGTGTCGGCTGAAACGCGCGGCGCGTTCACCGGTGAAGTGGCGGCGTCGATGCTGTCTGAATTTGGCTGCGGCTACGCAATCGTCGGTCACTCGGAGCGTCGCACGTATCACGGTGAAACCGATGCGCAAGTGGCGTCGAAGGCACTGCGTGCACTGGAGCATGGCATCACCCCGATCGTCTGCGTAGGCGAAACGCTGGCGCAACGTGAGGCGGGCGAAACTGAGCAGGTGGTCGGCCGCCAACTGGATGCGGTGCTGGAGGCGCTGTCGATCGAGCAACTGGGTCGCATCGTCGTGGCTTACGAGCCGGTCTGGGCAATCGGCACCGGCAAGACTGCAACCAGCGAGCAGGCGCAGGCCGTGCACGCTTTCCTGCGCGCACGCATCGCAGCCCGTGATGCGGGTGTGGCACAGCGTCTGCAGATTCTGTACGGCGGCAGCGTCAAGCCGGACAACGCAGGTGAGTTGTTTGCGATGGCGGACATCGATGGTGGCCTGATCGGCGGTGCATCGCTGAAGGCCGAAGATTTCTTGGCGATCGGTCGCGCTTGAACGATTGATCGAGGTTGCAGCATGCGGCGCATGTGCAACCGCAACATATTATTGAGAGAAACGAAATGGCAATTCTGAAGACTCTGCTGCTGGTAGCGCAAATCCTGAGCGCGCTTGGTGTGATCGGTCTGGTGCTTCTGCAGCATGGCAAGGGCGCTGATGTGGGTGCTGCCTTCGGCTCTGGCGCATCGGGCAGCCTGTTTGGTGCGACCGGTTCGGCCAACTTCCTGTCGCGCACGACGGCTGTGCTGGCCACCGTGTTCTTCGTGGCCACGCTGGCGCTGACGCTGATCGGCACCAACAAGGGCAGCGTGTCGGCGGGTGTGATGGGTTCGGTGGCTCCGGTTGTGCCGGCCGCTTCGGCGCCCGCGGCATCGGCTCCGGCTGTTCCGGCTGCGGCCTCCGCACCGGCTGTGCCGAAGTAATTTGATGTAACGATTGCCGGCGCGCTGTTGATTTTTTCTGGTGCGTCGCGAGGTATAAGATTTTTGTTTGTGCATTGAACAAAAGCTTCGCTTTGCGGTAGAATGTGAGGCTTGAAACAACACGGAAAACGGCAGCGGCGTTAAGCCTGAACCGCGTTCCTGATAGAGTTTCATCCCCCAGCCGACGTGGTGAAATTGGTAGACACGCTATCTTGAGGGGGTAGTGGCGAAAGCTGTGCGAGTTCGAGTCTCGCCGTCGGCACCAATCAAATTCGGGGTCTGGCTAATGGGCATTCCGCTTGGAAATGTTCCTTTCTGGCCCCATCCGCAAAACGACATGCAGTTAGAGTGTCGTGAGGCTGCGGACCCGGCGCCTTCGATGGGGCGACAAGGCGCCGCCTGCGGGCAGTGCTGTTGCAACCATTCAAAAAGGCGGGCGTCCCTTGAACCTCGAAGCCTATTTCCCCGTACTGTTGTTCATCGTCGTTGGTGTTGGCCTTGGCCTTGCACTCATGACCATCGGCCGAATTCTCGGTCCGAACAATCCCGATCCTCAAAAGCTCTCGCCGTACGAGTGCGGCTTCGAAGCCTTTGAAGACGCGCGCATGAAGTTCGACGTGCGCTATTACCTCATCGCCATCCTGTTCATCCTGTTCGATCTGGAGACCGCGTTCCTCTTCCCGTGGGGCGTGGCGCTGCGTGAAATCGGTTGGCCTGGGTTCTTCGCGATGGGTGTGTTTCTTCTCGAGTTTCTCGTGGGCTTCGTCTACATCTGGAAAAAAGGCGCGCTCGATTGGGAGTGATGTGAAATGGCGATCGAAGGCGTACTCAATGAAGGCTTTGTCACGACTACCGCTGACAAGCTGATCAACTGGACCCGCACCGGGTCGCTGTGGCCGATGACGTTCGGCCTGGCCTGCTGTGCTGTGGAAATGATGCACGCGGGTGCATCGCGTTATGACTTGGACCGCTTCGGTGTGGTGTTCCGCCCGTCGCCGCGTCAGTCGGATGTGATGATCGTGGCCGGCACGCTGTGCAACAAGATGGCCCCCGCTCTGCGCAAGGTGTACGACCAGATGGCCGAGCCGCGCTGGGTCATCTCGATGGGCTCGTGTGCCAACGGCGGCGGCTACTACCACTATTCGTATTCCGTGGTGCGCGGTTGCGACCGTATCGTGCCGGTTGACGTGTACGTGCCGGGCTGCCCGCCGACGGCTGAAGCGCTGATCTACGGCATCATCCAGCTGCAGGCCAAGATCCGTCGCACCAATACTATTGCGCGCAAGGGCTGACATGACCGAAAAGCTTGCCACCCTGAAGGCCGCGCTCGAAAAGACGCTGGGCAATCGTGTTCAAAGTTTGACCGAGGCGGTTGGCGAACTCACCCTCGTGGTGAAGGCTGCCGATTACCTCGACGTCATGCGTACGCTGCGTGATGACGCATCGCTTAAGTTCGAGCAGTTGATGGACCTGTGCGGCGTTGACTATGCCGACTACGGCGATGGTGCCTGGAATGGTCCGCGCTTTGCTGCTGTGTCGCATCTGCTGTCGATCACGAACAACTGGCGCGTGCGCGTGCGCGTGTTCGCGCCGGAAGATGATTTCCCGGTCGTGCCTTCCGTCACCACCATCTGGAATTCCGCCGACTGGTTTGAGCGTGAGGCGTTCGACCTGTACGGTCTGGTGTTCGAGGGTCACCCAGACCTGCGCCGCATCCTGACCGATTACGGTTTCATCGGCCACCCGTTCCGCAAGGATTTCCCAGTCTCGGGCTACGTTGAAATGCGTTATGACCCGGTGCAGCGTCGCGTGGTCTACCAGCCGGTGACCATCGAGCCGCGTGAGATTACGCCGCGTGTGATCCGCGAGGATCAGTACGGTGGTCTGAAGCACTGAAGGGCGCCCGATCATGGCAGATATCAAGAATTACACCCTGAACTTCGGCCCGCAACACCCGGCCGCGCACGGCGTGCTGCGCCTTGTGCTCGAGCTGGACGGCGAAGTCATTCAACGTGCCGACCCGCACATTGGCCTGCTGCATCGCGCGACTGAGAAGCTCGCCGAGCAGAAGACCTGGATCCAGAGCGTGCCGTACATGGACCGCCTCGACTACGTGTCGATGATGGTCAACGAGCATGCGTACGTGATGGCCATCGAGCGTCTGCTGGGCCTGGAAGTGCCACTGCGTGCTCAGTACATCCGCGTCATGTTCGATGAGATCACGCGGATCATGAACCACTTGATGTGGATCGGTTCGCATGCGCTGGACGTGGGCGCCATGGCGGTGTTCCTGTACGCCTTCCGCGAGCGCGAAGACCTGTTTGACATGTACGAGGCGGTGTCGGGTGCACGCATGCACGCGGCTTACTATCGTCCTGGCGGCGTCTACCGCGATCTGCCTGACACGATGCCGCAATACAAGGCATCCAAGGTGCGCAACGAGAAGGCCCTGGCTGCCCTGAACGAAACGCGTTCGGGTTCGTTGCTGGACTTCATCGAAGACTTCACCAACCGTTTCCCGAAGTACGTTGACGAATACGAAACGCTGCTGACCGACAATCGGATCTGGAAGCAGCGTCTGGTCGGTATCGGCGTGGTGAGCCCGGAGCGTGCGCTCAACAAAGGTTTCTCCGGCGCCATGCTGCGCGGCTCGGGCATTGCCTGGGACGTGCGCAAGAAGCAGCCTTACGAAGTCTACGACCGCATTGATTTCGACATTCCGGTGGGTGTGAACGGCGATTGCTACGACCGTTACCTGGTACGTGTTGAAGAAATGCGCCAGAGCAATCGCATCATCCGTCAGTGCATCGAATGGCTGCGCAAGAACCCGGGTCCGGTGATCACCGATAACCACAAGGTGGCTCCGCCGTCGCGCGTCGAGATGAAGACGAACATGGAAGAGCTGATTCACCACTTCAAGCTCTTTACCGAAGGTATGCACGTGCCCGAGGGCGAGGCGTATGCCGCCGTCGAGCATCCGAAGGGTGAGTTCGGCATCTATGCGATCTCGGACGGTGCCAACAAGCCGTACCGTCTGAAGATCCGCGCGCCGGGCTTTGTGCACTTGGCGGCGCTCGACGAGATGGCGCGCGGCCACATGATCGCCGACGCTGTGACGATCATCGGTACGCAAGACATCGTGTTTGGCGAGATTGATCGCTAAGCCCGCAAGACATAACGGTTTGACGCGCAGGCAAGCGCGGCTGTGAAACGAGGACGCACGCCGGGGTACTTGTAGTTCGCCCCGCGTCCCGCACCAATCGCAACGAACATGCTATCAGCAGAAGCTCTCAAGGAAATCGACCGGGCGGTCGCGAAATATCCCGCCGACCAGAAGCAGTCCGCCGTGATGGCGGCGCTGGCGGTCGCGCAGAGCGAGAAAGGCTGGGTCTCGCCCGAAGTCATGCAGTTCGTGGCCGAGTACCTCGAAATGCCGCCGGTGTGGGTCGAGGAAGTGGCGACGTTCTACAACATGTACGACACCAAGCCGGTGGGTCGCTTCAAGCTGTCGGTGTGCACGAACCTGCCGTGCGCACTGTCGGGTGGTGAGCGCGCTGCCGACTACCTGAAGAAGAAGCTGGGCATCGGTTTCAACGAGACCACTGCCGACGGCAACTTCACGCTGAAGGAAGGCGAGTGCATGGGCGCGTGCGGTGACGCACCGGTCATGATCGTCAACAATACCAATATGTGCAGCTTCATGAGCAACGAGAAGCTCGACGCGCTGATCGCCGACCTCCAGGCGAAGGCGACCAACGGAGCAGGCAAGTAAATGACCTCTCTGCACGATCGACACATTCAGCCGTTGATTCTCGCCGGTCTGAACGGCGACAACTGGCACCTTGAAGACTACGTCAAGCGCGGTGGCTATCAGCAGCTCAAGCGCATCCTGACGGAAAAGATCACCCCCGAACAAGTCATTGCCGACGTGAAGGCCTCGGGCCTGCGTGGTCGTGGCGGTGCGGGCTTCCCGACCGGCCTGAAGTGGAGCTTCATGCCGCGCCAGTTCCCGGGCCAGAAGTATCTGGTGTGCAACACGGACGAGGGCGAGCCAGGCACGTTCAAGGATCGCGACATCATTCGCTACAACCCGCACGCGCTGATCGAAGGCATGGCCATCGGCGGCTACGCGATGGGCATCACCGTGGGTTACAACTACATCCACGGCGAGATCTGGAACGAGTACAAGATTTTCGAGCAGGCGCTTGAAGAGGCGCGTGCTGCCGGTTTCCTGGGCGACAACATCCTCGGCTCCGGTTTCAACTTCCAGCTGCATGCGCACCATGGCTATGGCGCGTACATCTGCGGCGAAGAAACTGCGCTGCTCGAGTCGCTGGAAGGCAAGAAAGGTCAGCCGCGCTTCAAGCCGCCGTTCCCGGCGAGCTTTGGCCTGTATGGCAAGCCGACCACGATCAACAACACCGAAACCTTTGCAGCGGTGCCGTTCCTGCTGTCGATCGGCCCGGACAACTACCTGAAGATGGGCAAGCCGAACAACGGCGGCTCGAAGATCTTCTCGGTGTCTGGCGACGTGGAGCGTCCGGGCAACTACGAGATTCCGCTCGGCACGCCGTTCTCCAAGCTTCTGGAACTGGCTGGCGGCATGCGCGGTGGCAAGAAGCTCAAGGCGGTCATTCCGGGTGGTTCGTCGGCGCCGGTCGTGCCGGCCGATCTGATGATGGCCTCCGACATGGACTACGACTCGATCGCCAAGGCCGGCTCGATGCTGGGCTCAGGCGCCGTGATCGTGATGGACGAAACGCGCTGCATGGTGAAGTCGCTGCTGCGCCTGTCGTACTTCTACTTTGAAGAGTCGTGCGGCCAGTGCACGCCGTGCCGTGAAGGCACCGGCTGGCTGTACCGCGTGGTCGATCGTATCGAGCACGGCAAGGGCCGCCAGGAAGACCTGGACCTGCTCAACAACGTGGCCGAAAACATCATGGGCCGGACCATCTGCGCGCTCGGCGATGCCGCCGCGATGCCGGTCCGCGGCATGCTCAAGCACTACTGGGATGAGTTCGCGTATCACGTCGAACACAAGCAGTGCATGGTGCCCACCTACATTTAAGCGTGGCAGAACATGGTTGAAATCGAAATCGATGGCAAGAAGGTTGAGGTTGCCGAAGGCAGCTTGGTGATGGAGGCGGCTCGTCAGGCGGGCACCTACATTCCTCACTTCTGCTATCACCGCAAACTGTCGGTCGCGGCCAACTGCCGGATGTGTCTGGTCGAGGTCGAGAAGGCGCCCAAGGCGCTGCCGGCCTGTGCCACGCCGGTCACCGCGGGCATGAAGGTCTTCACCAACTCCGAGAAGGCGGTGAAGGCGCAGAAGTCCGTGATGGAATTCCTGCTGATCAACCACCCGCTGGATTGCCCGATTTGCGATCAGGGCGGCGAGTGCCAGTTGCAGGATCTGGCCGTGGGTTACGGCAAGTCCGAGTCGCGCTACAAGGAAGAGAAGCGTGTGGTGTTCCACAAGAACGTGGGCCCGCTGATCTCCATGGAAGAGATGACGCGCTGCATCCACTGCACGCGCTGCGTCCGCTTTGGCCAGGAAGTGGCCGGCGTGATGGAACTGGGCATGCTCAATCGCGGTGAGCATTCCGAGATCACCACGTTCGTCGGTCAGACTGTTGACTCCGAGTTGTCGGGCAACATGATCGACCTGTGCCCGGTCGGTGCGCTGACCAGCAAGCCGTTCCGCTACTCGGCTCGCACATGGGAACTGGCACGCCGCAAGTCGGTGTCGCCGCACGATGGCCTGGGCGCCAACGTGATCGTCCAGACGAAGAACCAGCGCGTGATGCGCGTGCTGCCGCTGGACAACGAGGCGATCAACGAATGCTGGCTGTCCGACAAAGACCGCTTCGCCTATGAAGGCGTGAACAGCGACGACCGCCTGACCCAGCCGATGCTCAAGCAGGGCGGTCAGTGGAAGGCTGTCGACTGGACCACGGCGCTGGAATACGTTGCCAACGGCCTGAACGAAATCAAGCGCGACCATGGCGCAGAGCAGATCGGCGCGCTGGCCAGCCCGCACAGCACGCTGGAAGAGCTGTTCCTGCTGCAAAAGTTGGTGCGCGGTATCGGCAGCGACAACGTCGATTTCCGTCTGCGTCAGTCCGATTTCTCGGCCAAGCCGACGGGCGCTCCGTGGCTGGGTATGCCGATCGCCGATGTGTCGCTGTTGCAGCGCACGCTGGTGGTGGGCGCATTCCTGCGCAAGGATCATCCGCTGCTGGCCGCACGTCTGCGTCAGGCCGGCAAGAAGGGCTCGCAGCTGAATGTGATCGGCGCCGGTGGTGAAGACCTGCTGATGCCCGCTACGCAACTGCTGGGCGCACCGTCGCAATGGCTGTCGCTGCTGTCGCAAGTGGCGGTGGCGGTTGCTGCCGCTAAAAGCGTCGCTCGTCCGAATGGTACCGATGGTGTTGAAGCAGGTGACGTTGCCAAGCGCATCGCCGAAAGCCTGGCTTCGGGTGAGCGCAAGGCTGTGTTCCTCGGCAACGCCGCTGTGGCACACCCGCAATTCTCGCAACTGCATGCGCTGGCCCAGTGGGTTGCGCAGCAGACCGGCGCCACGCTGGGCTTCCTGACGGAAGCAGCCAACACCGTCGGCGGCTACATCGCTGGCGCACTGCCGCAAGGCGACGGCCTGGACGCCGCCGCCATGCTGGCGCACCCGCGCCGCGCATACGTGCTGCTCGGTGCTGAGCCGGAATTCGATACGGCCAATCCGGCGCAAGCCCGTGCTGCACTGGACCAGGCTGACACCGTGGTTGTGCTGGCGCCGTTCGCGTCGCGCGCTGCGCTGGAATACGCCGACGTGCTGTTGCCGACTGCGCCGTTCACTGAAACCTCGGGCACCTTCGTCAACTGCGAAGGCCTGCCGCAGAGCTTCAGCGGTGTTGTGCGCGGCCTGGGCGATTCGCGTCCGGCCTGGAAGGTGCTGCGCGTGCTGGGCAACCTGCTGAACTTGTCGGGATTCGATTACGACACCTCGGAAGTCGTGCGTAATGAAGTGCTGGCCAAGCCGGTGACCGATCGTCTGTCGAATACGACGACGGCACAAATCGCCGCTCCCGCCGCCGCCGCTGCCGGCATCGAGCGTCTGGCAGATGTGCCCATCTATCACGCTGATCCGATCGTGCGCCGCGCAGGTTCGCTGCAACTGACGGCCGCTGCCCGTGCTGCGGTTCGCGCTGGTCTGCCGGCCGATCTGTTTGCGCAACTGGGCCTGGCCAACGGCGATGCTGTTCGCGTGACGCAAGGGCCGGGTAGCGTGGTGCTGCCTGCGGTGCTGGACAAGTCGCTGGCGTCCGGCGTGATCCGCGTGTCGGCCGCGACCGAGGTATCGGCCCAGCTGGGTGCGATGTTCGGTGCGGTGAGCGTTGAAAAGGTTGAATCGTCCGCTCTGGCGGCTACGGTGTAAGGGTCAACATGATCGAGTCGATTACTTCTTTCGGCACGGCGACCTTCGGTGGCTGGTGGCCGCTGATCTGGACGCTGGTGCGTGCGGTCTGCATCATCCTGCCGCTGCTGCTGTGCGTGGCTTACCTGATCCTGTGGGAGCGCAAGCTGATTGGCTGGATGCACGTGCGTCTGGGCCCGAACCGCGTTGGCCCGATGGGCCTGCTGCAGCCGATTGCCGACGTGCTAAAGCTGCTGCTCAAGGAAGTCATGGTGCCGAGCCAGGTCAGCCGTGGCCTATACATCATTGCGCCGCTGATGGTGCTGATGCCGGCTGTGGCGATCTGGGCGGTGGTGCCGTTCCAGGCCGAAGCTGTGGTGTCGAACATCAATGCCGGCCTGCTGTACGTGATGGCGATCAGCTCGGTGGGCGTGTACGGCGTGATCCTGGCCGGTTGGGCCTCGAACTCCAAGTACGCGTTCCTGGGTGCGATGCGCGCTTCGGCGCAGATGATTTCATACGAAATCGCCATGGGCTTCGCGCTGGTGACGGTGCTGATGGTGACGGGCAGTCTGAACCTGTCGGACATCGTCAACTCGCAGAACCGCGGTTTCTTTGCGGACCACGGCGTCAACATCCTGTCGTGGAACTGGCTGTCGTTGCTGCCGATGTTCGGCGTGTACTTCATCTCGGGCGTGGCGGAAACCAACCGTCACCCGTTTGACGTGGTGGAAGGCGAATCGGAAATCGTGGCCGGCCACATGATCGAGTACTCGGGCATGGCGTTCGCGCTGTTCTTCCTGGCCGAGTACATCAACATGATCGTTATCTCGGCGATGACGGCAACCATGTTCCTGGGTGGCTGGGCGCCGCCGATCGATGCACCGGTGTTCAACTGGATTCCGGGCTTCTTCTGGCTGCTGATCAAGGTTTTCCTGCTGCTGTCGGTCTTCATCTGGCTGCGCGCATCGTTCCCGCGTTATCGCTATGACCAGATCATGCGCCTGGGCTGGAAGATCTTTATTCCGCTCACCGTGGGTTGGCTGATCATCGTTGCCATCTGGCTGGTGTCGCCGTGGAACATTTGGAAGTAACGGGACAATAGGAAGGCACCATGTTGCTTGCCATCAAGGAATTCTTTAACAGCCTGCTCCTGAAGGAACTCTTCAAGGGCTTGGCGTTGACCGGGCGCTATCTGTTTGCGCGCAAGATCACTGTGCTCTTCCCGGAAGAGAAGACGCCGCTGTCGCCGCGTTTCCGCGGACTGCACGCGCTGCGTCGCTATCCGAATGGGGAAGAGCGTTGCATCGCATGCAAGCTGTGCGAAGCCGTGTGCCCGGCCCTGGCCATCACGATCGAGTCGGACCAGCGTGACGACGGCACCCGCCGCACCACGCGCTACGACATCGACCTGACCAAGTGCATTTTCTGCGGCTTCTGTGAAGAAGCTTGCCCGGTGGATGCCATCGTCGAGACGCACATCCTGGAATACCACGGTGAGAAGCGCGGCGACCTGTACTTCACCAAGGACATGCTGCTGGCCGTGGGTGACCGCTTCGAGCCGGAAATTGCGGCGAACAAGGCGGCCGACGCGAAGTACCGCTGATTCAGGACACTCGCTGCGCAAGCGGCGAGTGGCGCAGTTGAAATTCCGGAAGGACAACGGCTCCTCGTGAGCCAACCAGCTACGGCGGCATCATGCCGCCGCGGCTTTGGACAAGCGCGTGCCGCAAAACGGCCCGCGCCAGGATCATGGAAATCACGACGATCATCTTCTACTGTTTCGCGCTGGTGCTGGTGCTCTCAGCGCTGAAGGTCATCACCGCGAAGAACCCGGTGCACGCGGCGCTGTTCCTCGTGCTGTCGTTCTTCACCGCAGCGGCGATCTGGATGCTGCTCAAGGCGGAATTCCTCGCCATCACGCTGGTGCTGGTCTACGTGGGGGCAGTGATGGTGCTGTTCCTGTTCGTGGTGATGATGATCGATATCGACATCGAGCACTTGCGACGAGACTTCTGGACGTACGTGCCCCTGGCGGCGTTCGTGGGCGTGGTCATCATCCTGGAAATGGCTGTGGTGCTGACCAAGACCTTCATGGGGCGCGTACAACCTGTGCAGGAATTGCCCAAGGGCTTCAACGGCCCGAATACGCAGGCGCTCGGCAAGCTGATCTACACCGATTACATCTATGCCTTTGAAGTCGCGGGCATTGTGCTGCTGCTGGCGATTGTCGCTGCCGTGGCGCTCACGGCCCGTCGCCGTAAGGACGCCAAGACCCAGAAGGTGGCCGATCAGCTTCGTGTGCAGCGCAAGGACCGCGTGCGCCTGGTTTCGATGCCGGCTGAAAAGGCCGCTAGTACCGTATCCGGCGCAGCTTCGGCTGATTCCAAGAGCTGAGCCCCGGGAGTATCCATATGTCTTCGCTATCCCTCGCCCATTACCTCGTGCTCGGCGCGGTGCTGTTTGCCATCAGCATCGTCGGCATCTTCCTGAACCGCAAGAACGTCATCGTGCTGCTGATGGCGATCGAATTGATGCTGCTTGCGGTCAATATGAACTTCGTCGCGTTCTCCCACTACCTGGGTGACTTGGCGGGGCAGGTGTTCGTGTTTTTCATCCTGACGGTGGCCGCGGCGGAATCCGCGATCGGTCTCGCCATCCTGGTGGTGCTCTTCCGTAACCTGGACACCATCAACGTCGACGATCTGGACAGCCTGAAGGGTTAAACCCAGGGCTAACCTCCGCATCCACCTATAAGAAGCGTTCCAATGGCTACCACGCTCAACCCTAACCTGCTGCTGGCGATTCCGCTTGCGCCGCTGGCCGGCTCAGCGATCGCCGGGCTGTTCGGCACCAAGTTCTTCGGCGAGAAGATCGGCCGCAAGACGTCCCACAGCGTCACCATCCTCGGTGTGGCAATCGCCTTCATCCTGTCGGTGTCGGTGCTGCTCGACGTCATCAACGGCGCCGGCTACAACGCCACTGTCTACGAATGGATGACGGTCGGCTCGCTGAAGATGGAAGTCGGCTTCCTCATCGATTCGCTCACGGCGATGATGATGTGCGTGGTGACCTTCGTCTCGCTGATGGTGCACATCTACACCATCGGCTACATGCAGGAAGACGACGGCTACAACCGTTTCTTCGCGTACATCTCGCTGTTCACCTTCTCGATGTTGATGCTCGTGATGAGCAACAACTTCCTGCAGCTGTTCTTCGGCTGGGAAGCGGTGGGCCTGGTGTCGTACCTGCTGATCGGTTTCTGGTTCAAGCGCCCGACGGCCATCTACGCCAACATGAAGGCGTTCCTGGTCAACCGCGTGGGTGACTTCGGTTTCGTGCTCGGTATTGGCCTGCTGCTGGCGTACAGCGGTAGCCTGAGCTACGCCGACGTGTTTGCCGCGCGTGACAACTTGGCGACGATCGGTTTCCCGGGCACCGACTGGCACATGCTGACGGTTGCCTGTATCTGCCTGTTCATCGGCGCGATGGGTAAATCGGCACAGTTCCCGCTGCACGTGTGGCTGCCGGACTCGATGGAAGGTCCGACCCCGATTTCCGCTCTGATCCACGCGGCCACCATGGTGACCGCAGGTATCTTCATGGTTGCGCGCATGTCGCCGCTGTTCGAACTGTCGGACGCCGCGCTGTCGTTCGTGCTGGTCATCGGTGCCATCACTGCGCTGTTCATGGGTTTCCTGGGCATCATCCAGACCGACATCAAGCGCGTGGTGGCGTACTCGACGCTGTCGCAGCTCGGTTACATGACCGTGGCGCTGGGTGCCTCGGCGTACCAAGTGGCTGTGTTCCACCTGATGACGCACGCGTTCTTCAAGGCGCTGCTGTTCCTCGGTGCCGGCTCGGTCATCATGGGCATGCACCACGATCAGGACATGCGCAATATGGGCGGCCTGCGCAAGTACATGCCGATCACGTGGTTGACGTCGCTGGTGGGTTCCCTCGCGCTGATCGGTACGCCGTTCTTCTCGGGCTTCTACTCAAAGGATTCGATCATTGAGGCGGTGGCGGAATCGCACCTGCCCGGCGCTCAATTTGCATACTGGGCCGTGCTGGGTGGCGTGTTCGTGACGGCGTTCTATTCGTTCCGCATGTACTTCCTGGTGTTCCACGGTGAAGAGCGTTTCGGCAAGGCCGATGCCCACCACCACGAACATCACGAAGAGGAAGACGGCGGCCACGAGCATCACGGCCTGGCGCCGGGCGAGAAGCCACACGAGTCGCCGTGGGTGGTGACGGTGCCGCTGGTGCTGCTGGCAATTCCGTCGGTGGTGATCGGTGCCTGGGCCATTCAGCCGATGCTGTTCGGCGAGTTCTTCAAGCACGGCGTGGCATTTGCACAGGTGATCTTCAACGGCGAGAACCACGAAGCTATGAACGTGCTGGGCGAAGACTTCCATGGCTGGGTTGAGATGGCGGTGCACGGCTTCACCTCGGTGCCGTTCATCCTGCTGGTGTCAGGTGTGGTGCTGTCGTGGTTCTTCTACCTGAAGCGCCCGGACATTCCGGCTGCAATCGCCAAGCGTTTCTCCGGCATCTACAAGCTGCTGGACAACAAGTACTACATGGACAAGATCAACGAGATCGTCTTCGCTAACGGTGCGGTCAAGTTTGGCCGTGGCCTGTGGAAGGGCGGCGATCAGGGCGTGATCGACGGCGTGGTTGTGAACGGCAGCGCGCGTCTGGTGGGTTGGTTCGCGAGCGTCGTGCGCCTGCTCCAGTCCGGCTACATCTATGACTATGCGTTCGCGATGATTGTCGGCACGGTTGGCCTGCTGACGTACTTCGTGTTCCTGGCGGGCAAATAAGGGATAACAAAAATGGTTCTGTCTTTTGCGATCTGGCTGCCGATCTTCTTCGGCGTGCTGGTGCTGGCCTCGGGCTCAGACCGCAATCCCGGTTATGTCCGCTGGATGTCGCTGATTGGCTCGCTGATCAGCTTCGTGATTACGCTGCCGCTGATTACGCGTTTCGACAAGTCGACGGCCGCGATGCAGTTCGTCGAGAAGTCGAGCTGGATCGAGCGCTTCCACATCAACTACTACCTGGGTGTCGACGGCATCTCGATGTGGTTCGTGGTGCTGACGGCGTTCATCACGGTGATCGTGGTGATTGCGGCCTGGGAGGTGATTACCGAACGCGTGGCGCAGTACATGGCGGCGTTCCTGATCCTGTCGGGTCTGATGATCGGCGTGTTCGCCTCGCTCGACGGCATGCTGTTCTATGTGTTCTTCGAAGCCACGCTGATCCCGATGTACATCATCATCGGCGTGTGGGGCGGCCCGAATCGCGTGTACGCAGCGTTCAAGTTCTTCCTGTACACGCTGCTGGGCTCGCTGCTGACGCTGGTTGCGCTGCTGTACCTGTACTTCCACAGCGGTACGTTCGAGATCCTGCAGTGGCATCAGGTCAAGCTGTCGATGAACGAGCAGATCCTGATCTTCATCGCGTTCTTCATGGCGTTTGCCGTGAAGGTGCCGATGTGGCCGGTGCACACCTGGCTGCCGGACGCCCACGTGGAAGCGCCGACCGGCGGTTCCGTGGTGCTGGCCGCGATCATGCTGAAGCTGGGTGCCTACGGTTTCCTGCGGTTCTCGCTGCCGATCGCGCCGGATGCCAGCCATCACTTGTCTGCGTTCATTATCGCGATCTCGCTGATCGCCGTGATCTACATCGGTCTGGTGGCGCTGGTGCAGGCCGACATGAAGAAGCTGGTCGCGTATTCGTCGATCGCGCACATGGGCTTCGTCACGCTGGGCTTCTTCATCTTCAACGAGATCGGTATCGAGGGCGGTATCGTCCAGATGATTTCGCACGGCTTCATCTCGGGCGCGATGTTCCTGTGTATCGGTGTGCTGTATGACCGCGTGCACTCGCGCCAGATCGCTGATTACGGCGGTGTGGTGAACACGATGCCGAAGTTTGCCGCGCTGTCGGTGTTCTTCGCGATGGCCAACTGTGGCCTGCCGGCGACCTCCGGTTTCGTTGGGGAATTCATGGTCATCCTGGGTTCGGTCAAGTACAACTTCTGGATCGGCCTGCTGGCGGCTACCGCGCTGATCTTCGGCGCTGCGTATTCGCTGTGGATGGTCAAGCGCGTGATCTTCGGCGACGTGACGCACAAGCACGTGGCTGAACTGAAAGACCTGAACTGCCGTGAATTCTTCATGCTCGGCGTGCTGGCGATCGCAACGCTTTACATGGGCCTGTATCCGAAGCCCTTTACCGATGTCATGCATGCGTCCGTGGTGAATCTCCTCACCCACGTGGCTCAGAGCAAGCTGTAAGCGGGGAGAAGAAACCATGCAATTGTCCTCATCCATGGCGGCTATCGCCCCGATCATCTTCCTCGCGCTCGGCATCGGTGCCGTCAACTGGATTGACCTGGCGCGCGGTCAGAATCGCAGCAGCGTTGCCTATCCGGTGTCGCTGACGATCACGCTGGTGCTGAGCGTCTGGTTTGCCATCAATGCGGCGGCCGGTGAAACGCACTACGTGTTCAGCAACCTGGCCGTGATTGACCCGATGGCCAATGTGCTGTGCTCCGTGGCGGCACTGGCGGTGTTCGTGACGATGGTCTACACACGCAAGTACCTGGCTGATCGTGGCATGTACAACGGCGAGTTCTACATGTTCGCGCTGTTCACGCTCGGCGGTCAGGTGGTGATGATCACCGGCAACAACTTCCTGACGCTGTATCTGGGCCTGGAACTGCTGTCGCTCGCTTCGTACACGCTGGTGGCGTTGCGCCGCGGTGCGAATGTCTCGTCAGAATCGGCGATGAAGTATTTCATCCTCGGTGCGCTGGCGTCCGGCCTGCTGCTGTACGGTATGTCGATGATCTACGGCGCGACGGGTTCACTGGATCTGGGTGAGGTGTTCCGCCAGATCAACACTGGCAATATCAACAAGACGATCCTGGTATTCGGCGTGGTGTTCCTGGTAGCAGGTTTGGCATTCAAGCTGGGTGTCGCACCGTTCCACATGTGGGTGCCGGACGTGTATCAGGGTTCCCCGACGGCTGTGACGCTGCTGATCGCCGGTGCGCCGAAGCTGGCTGCATTTGCCATGACGCTGCGCATCCTGGTCGAAGGCCTGCTGCCGCTGGCGTTCGACTGGCAAAACATGCTGATCGTGCTGGCTGTGCTTTCGCTGGCCATCGGTAACATCACCGGTGTGGTGCAAACGAATTTCAAGCGCCTGTTGGGGTATTCGACGGTCTCGCACATGGGCTTCCTGCTGCTGGGTCTGCTGTCGGGCGTGAGCGCTGGCAAGCCGGATCTGACAGCGCAGGCTTACAGCGCGTCGATGTTCTATGCCGTGACCTACGTGCTGACCACGCTGGGCGCCTTCGGGATCATCCTGCTGCTGTCGCGCAAGGGCTATGAGGCGGAAGACATTGCTGACCTGAAGGGCTTGTCGAAGAAGAGCCCGTGGTTTGCACTGCTGACGCTGTTCATGATGATGTCGCTGGCAGGTCTGCCGCCGACGGTCGGCTTCTACGCCAAGCTGTCGGTGCTGGGTGCGGTGGTCGATGCTGGCATGCCGTGGCTGGCTATCGTGGCAGTGCTGTTCTCGCTGGTGGGCGCGTTCTACTACCTGCGCGTCATCAAGGTCATGTACTTTGATGCGCCGACAGATGAAGGTCCGGTGGAAGCCACCTTCGGCCTGCGTTCGGTGCTGTCGGTCAACGGCCTGCTGGTGCTGCTGCTGGGCATCTTCCCGGCCGGCTTGATGGCCCTGTGCTACCAGGCAATCCGCCTGACACTGGCTTCGTAATCGAGCGCATGCAATGAACGCATCAACGGCCGGCCTGTTTGTCATCGTGTTGGCACTGATCTGTGCCAACCTGCCGTTCGTCAATCAACGCGTGCTGGCCCTGGTGCCCATTCGTTGGATTGGCTGGCCGCGCAAGCCGTTCTGGCTGCGCGGCACCGAGCTGATCGCCATGTATGTTGTGGTGGGGTTGATCGGCTTCGGTATTGAATCGAGCCAGGGTAATGCCTTCCCGCAAGGCTGGCAGTTCTACGCAATCACTGCTTGCCTGATGCTGGTGTTCGCGTTTCCCGGCTTCACGTGGCAATACCTCGTTCGCCACTTCCGTTGATCACCCGCCGGGCAGGCACCCGCTGTCTCGGCATGAGAGAGCGCCATGTCCGATACCAATCCCGCATCTACGATCCCTGCATCAGCAGACACGACGTCTGACCCGGATGCCGGCCTGCGCGAGACCCAGGTCGCGTCGGCCTTGATGCATCAAGGCAAGTTCCTCACGCTCAAGCAGGACATCGTCCGCCTGCCGGACGGCCGCAATGCCAGCCGCGAGTACCTGATCCACCCGGGTGCGGTCATGATGATCCCGTTGTTTGACGACGGCACCGTGCTGATGGAGCGCCAGTTCCGCTACCCGATCGGTCAGGTGATGATCGAATTCCCCGCCGGCAAGCTTGACCCGCAAGAGGGGGCTCTGGCGTGCGGCAAGCGCGAACTGGTTGAAGAAACCGGCTACACGGCTGAACGCTGGGACTACCTCACACGCATCCACCCGGTCATCTCGTATTCCACCGAGTTCATCGACATCTATCTCGCGCGCGATCTGAAGCAGGGCGAGGCGATGCTCGATGAAGGTGAGTTCCTTGAAACCTTCATCACGTCGGCGGGCCAATTGATCGACTGGGTGCGTGAGGGCAAGATTTCCGACGTGAAGACCATCATCGGCACGTTCTGGCTCGAGAAGATTCTGTCGGGCGCTTGGACGCCAGGTGCTGCCTGAGCCTCTTGCGTGGCCGTCTGATCACGCCTTTTTCCTGTCGTTGTTACTATAGCGAACGGTCGTGCGAAAAAATTAGCACGACCGTTCACAAATTTTCGAATCGGGGATACACTCGTCCCCATGCGCTGGACCGATCATGAAAGTGCTGGACCTCCGCTGTGCCAATGACCACCGCTTCGAAGGCTGGTTCGGCTCCGATGCCGACCTGCAATCACAGCAAGAACGCGGGCTGTTGACGTGCCCGGTTTGCGGTCACAACGAGGTTGAGCGCTTGCCGAGTGCGCCGCGCCTGAATCTGTCGTCGTCACGTGCGGAGAACGCCCACAAAGGCGATACCGCCAAGACAGCGGAAGGCGAGGGCGGTGCGCCCGCAGCCCTGCAACAGCTCTACCTGAAAGCCGTGCGCCATGTCCTGGCCAACACTGAGGACGTCGGCGACCGGTTTGCAGAAGAAGCGCGTCGCATGCACTACGACGAGGCGCCGGAGCGGGGCATTCGCGGGACAACGTCTCGGGAGGAAGCGCAGGAACTGGCAGAGGAAGGCATCGAGGTGATGCCGCTGCTGGTGCCCGATGCGCTCAAGCAGCCCGTGCACTAGCTCCCGATCTCAGGTCCGCGCCGGTCCGACAGAACGTGCTTTGCCGATTTGCCACGGCAGAGCGCCAACCACAGGAGACAGGCATGGATCTGAACTACTCGGCGGCCGATAATGCGTTCCGCCAGGAAGTCCGCGGCTGGCTGCAAGCCAATCTGCCCCGCGACATTCAAGACAAGGTGTTGAACCACCGCCGCCTGAACCGCGAAGATTTCGTTCGCTGGCACAAGGCATTGGCGGGCAAGGGCTGGTCGGTACCGCACTGGCCGGTCGAGTGGGGCGGTACCGGCTGGTCCCCCATCCAAAAGCATATCTGGGACGAGGAGTGCGCTGAGATTGGCGCGCCTGGCGTGCTGCCGTTCGGCGTCAGCATGGTCGCCCCCGTGATCATGAAGTACGGCAACGAAGCGCAGAAGCGCTACTTCCTGCCGCGCATTGTCGATTGCACCGACTGGTGGTGCCAGGGCTACTCCGAGCCGGGTTCGGGCTCCGATCTCGCCTCGGTCAAGACCCGCGCCGTGCGTGAGGGCGATCACTACATCGTCAACGGCCAGAAGACCTGGACCACGCTCGGCCAGCACGCCGACATGATCTTCTGCCTGGTCCGGACCGACCCGGACGCCAAGAAGCAAGAGGGCATTTCGTTCCTGCTGATCGACATGAAGACGCCGGGCATCACTGTGCGCCCGATCATCATGTTGGACGAAGAGCACGAAGTGAACGAGGTGTTCTTCGACAACGTGAAGGTGCCGGTCGACAACCTCATCGGCGAGGAAAACCGCGGCTGGACGTACGCCAAGTACCTGCTCGGCCATGAGCGTACCGGCATTGCACGCGTGGGCAACTCCAAGCGTGAATTGGCGTTCCTCAAGCGCGTGGCATTGCAGCACCAGAAGAACGGCAAGCCACTGCTGCAGGACCCGGTGTTCGGCGCCAAGGTGGCCGCGCTGGAGATCGAACTGCTGGCGCTTGAGATCACCGTGCTGCGCGTGGTGTCGAGCGAGAACGCCGGCAAGGGCCCCGGCCCCGAGGCCTCGCTGCTCAAGATCAAGGGCACGCAGATTCAGCAGATGCTGACCGAGCTGATGGTTGAGGCCGTGGGCCCGTACGCTCAGCCGTTCGACCCGAGCTATCTGGAAGGCGAACACCAGCAGGCCGTGACCGGCGACAACGATGCAGCGCCGCTCGCGCCGTACTACTTCAACTATCGCAAGACCTCCATCTACGGCGGGTCGAACGAGATCCAGCGCAACATCATCTCGCAGATGATCCTCGGCGTCTGATCAGAACGGATAACGGAGACAACCATGGATTTCTCGTTCACCGACGAACAGAAGCAACTGGCCGATGCGGTGCGTCGCTTTGTCGACAAGGACTACGGCTTCGAGGCGCGCAACAAGATCGTGTACTCGCCCGAGGGCGTGTCGCAGAGCGCCTGGGACAGCATTGCCGAACTGGGCTTGACCGCGCTGCCGGTGCCGGAAGCGCAAGGCGGTTTTGATGGCCGTGCGATGGACCTGCTGGTGGTTATGCAGCAACTGGGCCGCGGTCTGGTGGTGGAGCCGTACCAGGCCACCGTGCTGGGTGCACAGGCGCTCAAGCTGGCGGGTGGGCAGGATGCGCTGTTGGAGCAGGTGGCTGGTGGTGCTGTCAAGCTGGCCATTGCCTTTGGCGAGCGCCAATCGCGCTACGAACTTTTCAACGTGACCACGCGCGCAGCGCAGCAGGGCAGCGGCTGGACGATCACCGGCGAGAAGGCCGTGGTCGTGCACGGCGCACAGGCCGACAAGCTGATCGTCTCCGCACGTACAGGCGGTGAGGCACGCGATACCGCCGGCCTGTCGCTGTTCGTGGTCGACCGCGATGCCGCAGGGGTGACGGTCAAGGACTACCGCACCATCGACAACCTGCACGCTGCCGACATCCGCTTCGACAACGCGCCGGCCACGACGCTGGGCAAGGCTGGCGACGCATGGGAAACCATCGATGCGGTGGCCGACTTGGGTTGTGTGCTGCTGTGCGCCGAGGCCGTCGGCCTGATCGACGCGCTGAACGCCGCCACGCTGGAATACACGAAGACGCGTCAGCAGTTTGGCGTGCCCATCGCGCGTTTCCAGGCGCTGCAGCATCGCATGGTCGACATGTTCATCCATGCCGAGCAGGCGCGTTCGATCACGTATCTGGCCGCTGCGCACTTTGAGGACGGCGATGTCGAGGCACGCCACCGCTACGTGTCGGCTGCCAAAGCTCGCGTCGGCCAGGCTGCACGCGACGTTGGCCAGGAAGCCGTGCAGCTGCACGGTGGCATGGGCGTGACCAACGAACTGCCGGCCGCGCACATGTTCAAGCGGCTCACGATGATCAACACGACGCTTGGCGACGTGGATCACCACTTGGCACGCTTCGCAACGCTGCCGGGTTTCCAGAACGCGGCGTAATTGCAGTCATCGGCGCCCCGCTTCAACGCGGGGCGTTTGTCATTTGGAGGACGCGACATGACAGAAGCAACACGATCGTACGACTTCTATTTCGACGATTTTGAAGTCGGTCGTACGCTGCAGATGGGCACGTACACCGTTACCGAAGAAGAGATCCTGAGCTTCGCGCGGCAATATGATCCGCAGCCGTTTCACGTGGATGCGGAAGCAGCCAAGCACAGCATCTACGGCGGCATCATCTCCAGCGGCTGGATGACCTGCTCGATCATGATGCGTCTGATGGTGACGGGCTTTCTCGGCAAGGCGGCCAGCATGGGCTCGCCGGGCGTGGACGAAATCCGCTGGATGAAGCCCGTGTATCCGGGCGACACGCTGTCGGTGTCGAGCACGTGTATGGAGATCAAACCGTCGCAGTCGAAGCCGGATCGTGGCGTGGCGATCAACCGCTGGGAAGCGCGCAACCAGCGCGGTGAGCTGGTCTGCACCGTCACAGGCATGGGCCTGTTCGGGCGACGTCCTGCCGCCTGATTGGAATCGGCATCACACAACAACAAGGAGACAACCCAGATGCGCATCATTGAATCGCTCGACGAGCTGCAAGGATTGATTGGTCAGGAAGTCGCGGTGAGCGATTGGACCGAGATCACACAGCAGCAGGTCAACCTGTTTGCCGAGGCGACGGGCGATCACCAGTGGATTCATGTGGATGTGGAGCGAGCCAAACGTGAGTCGCCGTTTGGGGCGCCAGTGGCGCACGGCTTTCTGACGCTCTCGCTGCTGCCGATGCTGATGGCGAATGCGATCAGCATGCCGGACGTGAAGATGGGCGTGAACTACGGCTTGAACAAGGTTCGCTTTACGGCGCCCGTGCCGGTTGGTAGCCGCGTGCGTGCGCGCGTGACGCTGCTGGAGATGGAAGTGCTGCCGCCGCTGCCGAATGCTCCTGCATTGGCCGGCGCGCAACTGACCTGGACAGTGACTATCGAACGCGAAGGGCAGGAGCGCCCGGTTTGCGTGGCGGAGTCGATCTCGCGCCGCTATTCCTGACGGGCGTTTCTTCGCAAGCTCACGGGCCGGCGCAATGCCGGCCTTTTCTTTTTGCGCACGGTTTTCCTTTGCGCTCTGCCAGTTCTGTGCTTGTCCGCGCGTGCCCCAAGCGCGCGCATCACGGCGGGGAAATGCGCGGACTTGGCGCACTTCTGGCACCGTTTTGGCGCGGATTTCCCTTCGAGTGAGCGAAAAGTGATGGCACGGTAGTTGCACTTTTAGCTCCCGGGAGTCGTTCTCGCCACCACTAGACCCAAGGAGCCGCAATGAAACGTCGTGCGCTGTTGAAGCTGTCAGCCGTTGGTGCTGCAGCACTGTTGTCCCTCTCGTGCATGCAGAATTTCGCGTTTGCTCAGGCAAAAGAGCCGATCAAGGTCGGCATCCTGCACTCGCTGTCGGGCACCATGGCCATCTCGGAAACGTCGCTGAAAGACGTGGCGCTGATGACCATCGATGAGATCAACAAGAGCGGCGGCGTGCTCGGCCGCAAGCTGGAGCCGGTGGTGGTGGATCCGGCCTCGAACTGGCCGCTGTTTGCCGAGAAGGCGCGCGGTCTGCTGACGCAGGACAAGGTGGCCGTCACGTTTGGCTGCTGGACGTCGGTGTCGCGCAAGTCGGTGCTGCCGGTGTATGAGGAACTGAACGGCCTGCTGTTCTATCCGGTGCAGTACGAAGGCGAAGAGATGTCGAAGAACGTCTTCTACACCGGTGCCGCGCCCAACCAGCAAGCGATTCCGGCGGTGGAATACCTGATGAGCAAGGAAGGCGGCGGCGCCAAGCGCTTCTTCCTGCTGGGTACGGATTACGTGTACCCGCGTACCACCAACAAGATCCTGCGCGCGTTCTTGCACAGCAAGGGTGTGAAGGACAGCGACATCGAAGAGGTCTATACCCCGTTCGGCCACTCCGACTATCAAACCATCGTCGCCAACATCAAGAAGTTCTCGCAGGGCGGAAAGACGGCGGTCATCTCCACCATCAACGGCGATTCGAACGTCCCGTTCTATAAGGAGCTCGGCAACGCGGGCCTGAAGGCCAAGGACGTGCCGGTGGTGGCGTTCTCGGTGGGTGAGGAAGAACTGCGCGGCATTGATACGAAACCGCTGGCCGGCCAGCTTGCGGCATGGAACTACTTCATGTCGGTCAAGAACCCCGTCAACGACGACTTCAAGAAGAAGTGGGCCGCATGGGTCAAGACCAACAACCTGCCTGGCGGCGACAAGCGCGTCACCAACGACCCGATGGAAGCCACCTACGTCGGCATCATGATGTGGAAGCAGGCTGTCGAGAAGGCGGGCACCACCGACGTGGACAAGGTGCGCCAGGCCATGTACGGCCAGCAGTTCAAGGCGCCGTCGGGCTTCACGCTGGTGATGAACAACAACCATCACCTGAGCAAGCCCGTGATGATTGGCGAGGTGCGCGGCGATGGCCAGTTCAACGTCGTGTGGAAGACGCCAACGGTGATCCGCGCCAAGCCGTGGAGCCCGTACATCCCCGGCAACGAAGGCAAGCCTGACATGGTTGCAAGCAAGTGATGTGATCAGGCAGATCGGCTGCACGTGATGTTGTGGCCGATCTTTCGAATGACGCTGTACGACGTGGCACCCGCTTGGTATCTGCGGGGTGCCACGCATCGGATTGCCATGATGCGTTTGTCTCGCTGGTTGTCTCATTCTCTTGCCGCACTGCTGTGCGCGCTGTGCCTGGCCGCCGTGCCTGCTGCCTCTTCGTGGGCTGCAGGGCAACCGCTGACCCAGGCGGATCTCAAGCCGTTGGCCGAAGACGACTTCGATGCCAAGGTGAAGACGCTCAACGCATTGGCCGCCGCGCCAGCTGAACAGGCTGGCCCCATCCTGCAGGCACTGCAGAACGATGCGCTGTTTTTCGCACCCGCCGCCGGCATGGTGCGCCAGGACGGTGAACGCTATCTCGATGCGATCTCTGGCCAACCCGTCACCGTCAAGGCAGACGATCTGCAATCCCTCACACTGAACAACGCGCTGCGCTCGCAAGTGGAAAGCGCGGCGAGCGGCTTCGTGCTGCAATCGCCGGACCGCGCCGTGCGTGCGCAGGCGGTGGATACGTTACTGACGCATCCGGAGACGGCCTCGCGCCCGATCGTCGATGCCGCGCGCAAGCACGAGACCGATGCCGCCTTGCGCGCCAAGCTCGATTTGCTGTGGGCCAACCTCGCGCTCGACGACGGCACGCATGCCGAAAAGCTCGAAGCGCTCAAGCTGCTGGCCAACGACACCGACCCGCAAACGCGCCAGCGCCTGCTGCCGCTGCTTGCCAAGGACAGCGGCGCCGATGACGAACTGCGCACCGCTGCACAACAGGCACTCGATAGCCTGTCTGCGCAACAACGCAAGACCGAACTGGTGGGGAACCTATTCGCAGGCCTGAGCCTGGGCTCGGTGCTGCTGCTGGCCGCCCTGGGGCTGGCCATCACCTACGGCCTGATCGGCGTCATCAACATGGCGCACGGCGAGTTCCTGATGATCGGTGCGTATGCCACGTATGTGGTGCAAACGATTTTCCGCGCGCACTTCCCGAATGCGTTCGACTGGTATCTGCCGGCGGCATTGCCTGCAGCCTTTCTGGCGGCCGCAGTCGTCGGCTTTGCGCTGGAGCGGCTGGTGCTGCGTCACCTGTATGGCCGCCCGTTGGAAACGCTGCTCGCCACGTTCGGGGTCAGCCTGCTGCTGATGCAGGCCGTGCGTTCGATCTTCGGCGCGCAGAACGTGGAGGTGGCCAACCCGAGCTGGATGAGCGGCGGCATTGCGCTGACTCCGGGCCTGATCCTGCCGTACAACCGGCTCGTGATTTTGCTGTTTGCGCTGGCGGTGGTGGCGATTGCTTGGGGCGTGCTCAACCGTACGCGCCTGGGCCTGTTCGTTCGCGCCACCACGCAGAACCGCACGATGGCCGCCTGCGTGGGCGTGCGTACGTGGAAGGTCGACAGTTACGCTTTTGCCTTTGGTGCGGGCATTGCCGGACTGGGCGGCTGCGCGCTCTCGCAGATCGGCAACGTCGGGCCGGACCTCGGCCAGAGCTACATCATCGATTCGTTCATGGCCGTGGTGCTGGGTGGGGTGGGGCAGTTGGCGGGCACCATCATCGGTGCGTTTGGGCTGGGGCTCATCAACAAGTTCATCGAGCCGTTCTATGGCGCGGTGCTGGCGAAGATCATCGTGCTGGTGCTGATCGTGCTGTTCATCCAGAAGCGTCCGCAGGGCCTGTTCGCCCTCAAGGGCCGCAGCGCGGAGGCCTGATATGACGACGACGCAATTCAAACTCGATATTCCGGCGCGCATGCCGTTGCTGTCGCGGCGCGGGTGGTCTGCGCTGGTGCTGGTATCGCTCATCGTTTGCATTGGCGCACCGGTGTGTGCGTTGCTGGTGCCGGAGGGCAGCCCGCTGCATCTGTCGGCGTATGCCCTCACGTTGATCGGCAAGATCATGTGCTACGCGCTGGCGGCACTGGCGCTCGACTTGGTGTGGGGCTACTGCGGCATCCTGAGCCTTGGCCACGGCGTGTTCTTTGCGCTGGGTGGTTACGCCATGGGCATGTACCTGATGCGCGCCATCGGCCGAGAAGGCGTGTACAAGAGCGACCTGCCGGACTTCATGGTGTTCCTCGACTGGAAGGAGTTGCCCTGGTTCTGGCACGGCACCGAGCACTTCGCGTGGGCCATGCTGCTGGTGATTCTGGTACCCGGCGTGCTCGCGTGGCTGTTCGGCTTCTTTGCCTTCCGTTCACGCGTGAAGGGTGTGTACCTGTCGATCATTACGCAGGCGATGACGTACGCGGCCATGCTGCTGTTCTTCCGCAACGAAACGGGCTTTGGCGGTAACAACGGCTTTACAGACTTCAAGCGCATCCTCGGCTTCCCGATCTCGGCATTGCCGACGCGCACCGTGTTGTTTGTCGCGACATTCGTTGCGCTGGTGCTGGCCTTCATTGCCTGCCGCGCGATCGTCACGTCCAAGTTCGGGCGCGTGGTCACGGCCATCCGCGATGCCGAGGCGCGCGTGATGTTCTCCGGCTACAACCCGCTCGGCTACAAGCTCTTCGTGTGGACGTTCTCGGCGGTGCTGTGCGGCATTGCGGGCGCGCTGTATGTGCCGCAGGTCGGCATCATCAACCCGGGCGAGATGTCGCCGGGCAATTCGATTGAAATGGCGGTGTGGGTGGCCGTTGGCGGACGCGGCACGTTGATCGGCCCGATCATCGGCGCGTTCCTCGTCAACGGGGCCAAGACGCTGCTGACGGCTTGGGTGCCGGAGTACTGGCTGTTCGTGCTCGGCGCGATCTTCGTGCTGGTGACGCTGTATCTGCCGAACGGCGTGCTGGGGGTGTTGGGCAAGCTGCGTATGCAGAAGCGCGCGCCTGCACAAGGCAAGGCACCTGAAGCCAAGGCGGCCGCTGCCGCACCGCCCGCCGGAGACCACGCATGAGCACCTTCACCGAACTCCCGGACCGCGCGGAGACCGGCACCGCCACCGGCATGGGCCACCTGGTCGAGCCGGACACGATTGACGTCTCGCACGGTGCCATCCTCTACCTCGAAGATGTGACGGTGCGCTTTGGCGGCTTTCGCGCACTGAATGCACTCACGCTGTCCATCGACCACGGCGAGCTGCGCTGCATCATCGGCCCCAATGGCGCAGGCAAGACCACGATGATGGACGTGATTACCGGCAAGACCGGGCCGCGCAATGCCGATGTGACTGGGCGCGTCTTCCTCGGCCAGAGCATCGACCTGCTGCGCCTGACCGAGCCACGCATCGCGCAGATCGGCATCGGCCGCAAGTTCCAGAAGCCCACGGTGTTCGAGCAGCACACCGTGTGGGAAAACCTGGAACTGGCGATGAAGGCTGACAAGCGCTGGTGGGTGTCGCTGCGTGCGCGCCTGCTGAACGACGGTCGCCAGCGCATCGAAGAGACGCTCGGCCGTATCCACCTGGAAGCGGATGCGTATCGGCCCGCCGGTTTGCTCTCGCATGGGCAGAAGCAGCGGCTGGAGATCGGCATGCTGCTGATGCAGCAGCCGCAACTGCTGCTGCTCGACGAGCCTGTCGCCGGCATGACGGACGAAGAAACGATGCAACTGGCTACGCTGCTCAACGGCCTGCGTGGCTCGTGCTCGATCATGGTGGTGGAGCACGACATGGAGTTCGTCGCTGCGCTGGCAGGGGAGACGGGTCGCGTGACTGTGCTGGCTGAAGGCAGCGTTCTGGCCGAAGGCACGCTCGACGCCGTCAAGCGCGATGAACGCGTGATCGAATCCTACCTAGGGCGCTAAGGACACACGCGATGCTCACCATTGCTCAACTGAACCAGTTCTACGGCGGCAGCCACATCCTGCGCAATGTCAGCTTCGAGGTGCCGGCAGGCAAGTTGACCACGCTGCTTGGCCGCAACGGCGTCGGCAAGACGACGCTGCTCAAGTGCCTGATGGGCGTTGTGCCCACCGCCAGCGGCGCGATCGATTGGGAAGGGCACGCCATCCAGAAGCTGCCCGCGTATGAGCGTGTTTCGCAGGGTCTCGCCTATGTGCCGCAGGGCCGCGAGATCTTTCCGCGTCTGACGGTGGAAGAGAACCTGCTGATCGGTGCGGCCGCCAAGCGCGCGCCGTCCAAGGTGCCCGACTCGATCTACGAGCTGTTTCCGGTGCTCAAGGAGATGAAAGGGCGGCGCGGGGGCGATCTGTCCGGCGGGCAGCAACAGCAACTCGCCATCGGCCGTGCGCTGATGAGCGAGCCGCGCCTGCTGATCCTGGACGAGCCGACCGAGGGCATCCAGCCCTCCATCATTCAGGAGATCGGCCGCACGCTGCGCCGTCTGGTGGACGAATTCGGCATGTCAGTGCTGCTGGTCGAGCAGTACTACGACTTCGCCCGCAGCATTGCCGACCGCTACGTCGTCATGAGTCGCGGCGAGGTGATCGCCCAGGGCGACGGCGTCAACATGGAAGCCGATGGCGTACGTGATCTGGTCGCTGTTTGACGCGCAGGTGTCTTGCAGAAAAAGTCGAGTGCGAAACCCGCGGCATCTGGCTATGATGGGAAAAATCCGAGCTGCAGTGCAGCACCACTGATGCGCCATCCCGATTTTCCTGTTCCGCCGCAGACCGATTCTTTCGCGTCCTGGGAAGCCTCCCTGCGGCTGGCGTTTGCGCGCCGGGGGGAACGTACCGTGCTGGCCGAGTGCCGCCACCGTGGGCCGCTGCGCGTGCAGAAAGCGTTGTACCCGGAAGGCGAGGGCGTGTGCCACGTGGTCATGCTGCACCCGCCCGCTGGCATCGCCGGCGGCGACTTACTCGACATCGATATCGACCTGGGCGCCGATGCGCATGCCGTGCTGACCACCCCCGGCGCCACCAAGTGGTACAAGTCGCTCGGCCGTACGGCCACGCAGCGCGTTGCCATCCGCGCGGAAGCCGGGGCGCGGCTCGACTGGCTGCCGCAGGAGAACATCGTCTTCAACCAGGCGTGCCCGGTCATCGACCTGACGCTGGACTTGGCCCCCGGGGCTACGGCCGTCGGCTGGGACACCACCATGCTTGGCCGTCACGCCGCCGGCGAGTCGTGGGCCGAAGGTCGCATCGCCATGCATACGGCATTGCGTTGCAACGGCCAGCCGCTGTGGATCGAGTCGGCTGCCTTCGACGCGCAATCGCCCGTGTTGAACACGACGACGGGCATGGCGGGTTTCCACGTCGTCGGCACGCTGTGGGCGGTGGGTGAGGGCGCCACCGAAGCCCTGGCCGAAGCGATGGCCGAACACCTGCCGTACAACGACACCCTGCGTGCTGGCGTGACGTGTCTCACGCAGGATGCGCCGGGCTTGCCAAACGTTTTGCTGCTGCGCGTGCTTGCACGCCGGCCCGAAGATGCGCGCGCCTTGCTGTCACAGACCTGGCTGGCGCTGCGCGAACCGATGCATGGCGTGGCGGGCCGTCCGCTGCGCTTGTGGTCCACATGATGGCGACGTGACCCTGTGCCGTCTAACTGAACTCCCAAAGAACCTCACCGAAGAGAGCCCCTCGTGGAACTGACCCCGCGCGAAAAAGACAAGCTGCTGATCTTCACCGCCGCCTTGCTGGCCGAGCGCCGCAAAGGCCGTGGCCTCAAGCTCAACTACCCGGAAGCCGTCGCCTTCATCAGCGCCGCGATCATGGAAGGCGCGCGTGATGGCCGCACGGTGGCTGAGCTGATGCACTACGGCACGACGCTGCTCTCACGTGACGACGTGATGGACGGCGTGGCCGAGATGATTCCCGATATCCAGGTCGAAGCCACATTCCCGGACGGTACCAAGCTGGTTACCGTCCATCACCCGATTGTTTGAACGCCAATCACAGAACGAGTCCTGCCATGACGCACACCCTGTCTCGCATCGTCCGGCCTGCTGTTGCCATTGCGCTTACGTTTGGCGCTTCCATTGCCTTCGCTCACCCGGGGCATCCGGGCCATACCGCCGAGGGCAGCCTGCTCGCCGGTTTCCTGCATCCGCTCACGGGTGCTGACCATCTGCTCGCGATGGTGGCCGTTGGCGTGTGGAGCGCGCTGGCCTCGCGTTCCGTGCGGGATGCGCTGTGGGCGCCGGTCGCCTTTGTTGCGCTGATGGTCATGGGCGCGCTGCTTGGTGCAGGCGGCGTGGCATTGCCGATGGCTGAACCGATGATCGCCGCATCGCTGCTGGTGTTCGGCCTGCTGATCGCCGCTCGCGCACAACTGCCGACGTGGGGCGGTGCGCAGCTGTGCGGAGCGTTCGCGCTGTTCCACGGCTATGCGCACGGCACCGAATTCCCGGCAGGCGCACAGGCGATGTTCCCGTACTTCGTCGGCGGCTTTGCCGTGGCGACGGCGCTGCTGCATACCGCAGGCATTGGCGCGGGCTTTGCGCTGAAGCCGCGCCTGGCGTGGCTGGCACGTTTGTCGGGCGTGGGCGTGGCGCTTTACGGCGCGGGCCTGCTGGTTGCGGCCGTCTGAGCGAGGCACACCATGATCCCCGGCGAACTCATCCCGCAAGACGGCGAACTCGAATTGAATGTGGGCCGGCCCACGATGACAGTCACGGTAGCCAACACCGGCGACCGCCCCGTGCAGATCGGCTCGCACTACCACTTTTATGAGGTGAACGACGCGCTGCACTTTGACCGCGACGCCACCCGTGGCTACCGGCTCAACATTGCCGCCGGCACCGCCGTGCGCTTCGAGCCGGGGCAGGAACGCACGGTCGAACTCGTGGCGCTGGCCGGTGACCGTGTGGTCTACGGCTTTGCCGGCCGCGTGATGGGCAAGCTGTAAAGCTGACGCAGAAGGAACGGACATGACACTCAAGATCAACCGCCGCGCCTATGCGGAAATGTTCGGCCCCACCACGGGTGACCGCCTGCGCCTGGCCGACACCGACCTCATCGTCGAAGTCGAACGCGACTTCACCATCTACGGTGAGGAAGTGAAGTTCGGCGGCGGCAAGGTCATCCGCGACGGCATGGGCCAGAGCCAGCGCGAATCGAAAGACTGCGCCGACACCGTCATTACCAACGCGCTGATCATCGACCACTGGGGCATCGTCAAGGCCGACATCGGCTTGAAGAACGGCCGCATCTCGGCGATCGGCAAGGCGGGCAACCCGGACATCCAGCCCGGCGTGACCATCGTCATCGGCCCGGGCACCGAGATCATCGCGGGCGAGGGCATGATCGTCACCGCTGGCGGCGTGGATACGCACATCCACTTCATCTGCCCGCAGCAGATTGACGAAGCGCTCAACAGCGGTGTGACGACGATGATCGGCGGTGGTACAGGACCGGCCACCGGTACCTACGCCACCACGTGCACATCCGGCCCGTGGTACATGCAGCGCATGCTGCAAGCGGCCGATGCCTACCCGATGAACATCGGCTTCCTGGGCAAGGGCAACGGCAGCCTGCCGGGTGCGCTGCGCGAGCAGGTCGACGCCGGCGCCATCGGCCTGAAGCTGCATGAGGACTGGGGCTCCACGCCCGCCGCCATCGACTGCTGCCTGGGCGTGGCCGACGACACCGACACGCAGGTCGCCATCCACACCGATACGTTGAACGAATCGGGCTTTGTAGAAGCCACCGTTGCGGCATTCAAGGGCCGCACGATCCACACGTATCACACTGAAGGCGCGGGCGGCGGGCATGCGCCGGACATCATCCGCGTGTGTGGTGAGTCGAACGTGTTGCCGTCGTCGACCAACCCGACGCGGCCGTTCACCGTCAACACGCTGGACGAGCATCTCGACATGCTGATGGTGTGTCACCACCTCGATGCGTCCATCGCTGAAGACATCGCCTTTGCCGAGAGCCGCATCCGCCGCGAGACCATCGCTGCCGAAGACATCCTGCACGACCTGGGCGCGTTCTCGATGATCTCCAGCGACTCGCAGGCCATGGGCCGCGTCGGCGAAGTCGTGCTGCGCACCTGGCAGACCGCGCACAAGATGAAGGTGCAGCGCGGCAAGCTGGCCGGTGACCCGAACGATGCGCGTGGTGGGCACGACAACTTTCGCGTGAAGCGTTACGTGGCCAAGTACACGATCAACCCGGCGCTGACGCATGGCATTGCGCATGAAGTCGGCTCCGTTGAAGTCGGCAAGTGGGCGGACTTGGTGCTGTGGAAGCCCGCGTTCTTTGGCGTGAAGCCCAGCTTGATCTTGAAGGGCGGCATGATTGCTTCCGCTGCGATGGGCGATGCCAATGCGTCGATCCCCACGCCACAGCCTGTCCACTATCGGCCGATGTTTGGATCGGCAGGTGGGGCGTTGGGGCGGACGTCACTGACCTTCCTGTCGCAGTCGGCTGCTGCGGCCGGCGTGGCGGAGCAGTATGGGCTGGCTAAGACCACTGCGGTGGTCAAGGGCACTCGGACTGTCAGCAAGGCGGACATGATCCACAACGACTGGCAGCCGGATATCAGCGTCGATCCGGAGACGTATCAGGTGATTGCCGATGGCACGGTGCTGACTTGCGAGCCGGCTGAGGTTCTGCCAATGGCGCAGCGGTATTTCTTGTTCTAGTTGGTGAGCGGGGGTGGGCTTCGGTTTTTTTGTTGTTGGTCCATTCCCGGTATCGTCCCCTGCCGGGGCCGACTCACTTTTCTTTGTCTTGCCAAAGAAAAGTAAGCAAAAGAAAGGCGCGCCCGAGATGGCGACCCCCCCTTGAATTTGCGTAACCGGGCGGGGAGGGAGGCAAACTCGCTGCGCTCAAACAAGCCTCCCTCCTTTATCCGCCCGCTTACGAAAATTCAAGGCGCCATCAAGGGCAGGAACGTCAAAGGCCACACCGACGGGGAACAAAAGTGGGCGCCAAGGCTCGGTTGATTGCGTGATTGCGTGATTGCGTGATTGCGTGATTGCGTGATTGCGTGATTGCGTGATTGCGTGATTGCGTGATTGCGTGATTGCGTGATTGCGTGATTGCGTGATTGCGCGGCGAAGACGCAAGACGTCGGACGGAGTGGTGCACGGGCAAGAGATTGTGTGCTTTACCTTGCCCTAGATGGCGCCTTGAATTTCTGTTGCAGGGAGGAGAAAGGAAGGGAAACTGTTTGAGCGCAGCGAGTTTTTCCCTTCCCCTCCCTGCGACATAAATTCAAGGAGTCTTTCGCCATCTCGGGCGCGCCTTTCTTTGCTTACTTTCTTTGGCAAGACAAAGAAAGTGAGTCAGCCCCGGCAGGGGATGAAACAGGGGAAGGCCCACTACGCCGAGCGTCGAGCCTCAAAGCCCCAACGCTGAGTCTTTGAGAGCCACTGACGACACTTAGAGCCCCAGCGCTGAGTCTTTGAGAGCCACCGATGGCACGCCGAACCTCAACGTTCGGTCTCTGGAACTGATATCCCGGTTGCAAATGGATACTGACAATGCTTTCCATCAATAAACACCTCCCCGTGCCGCACGGCCTGGCTTCCGTACTGGTCAAGCGTGCCCCTAAGCTCGTGCTGCCGTTCCTGGAGCGCAGCCGCAGCCGCCTGCGTGCGACGCTCGACGATGGCCGCGAGGTCGCCGTCGTGCTGCCACGCGGCACCGTCATGCGTGGTGGCGATGTGCTCGTCGCGGAAGACGGCACGCTCGTTGAAGTGCAAGCCGCACCCGAGCAAGTGCTGCGCGTGAGCAGCGACAACCGCCTCGCCCTGATGCGCGCCGCTTATCACCTCGGCAATCGCCACACGCCCGTGCAGGTGAGCGCCGATGCGCTGCAGCTCGAAGCCGATCCGGTGCTCGAAGACATGCTCGTGCGCCTGGGCGTGACCGTCGCGCATGTGGAAGCCCCATTCGAGCCCGAGGCGGGTGCTTACGGCGGTGGCCACCGCCATGGCCATGATGCGACGTTCGAAGAGGACTACGCCGCTGCGCAGGCGCTGTTCCAGGAGCATCACGGGCACGATCATGGTCACGCGCACGACCACGGGCACAGCCATGCCCATGGCCACGATCACGCGCACGATCATGATCACAGCCACGGTCATGTGCACGGCCCCGGCTGCGGCCATCACCATCATCACCATGACTAGCGTTGCCCAACTGACGGCCTTGCTGCACCTCGCATCCCCGGCGCTGCCGGTGGGCGCGTTCAGCTATTCGCAGGGGTTGGAAGCGGCGGTGGATGTGCGACACGTGGGTGATGAGGCCTCCGCAGCCACGTGGATTGCCGAAGGGCTCGACGTGCTCGCCGCGTGCGAGGCACCGCTGTGGCTGCTGCAGTTTGCTGACTGGCAAGCGGGTCGTTTCGACGCCGTGGCCGAGCGCGATGCGTGGTTTCTCGCCACACGCGAAACGCGCGAACTGCGCCTGGAAACCTCGCAGATGGGCTGGTCGCTCAGCCGCCTGATCCAGCAGATGGGGTGGGGCGGCGATGCATTGCGTGCCGCACTGGCGGCGCGTGCATCGGTGACGTTCCCCACCGCATTTGCCGCTGCGGCCGCCGCGCTGAACGTGGACCCCCACGACGGCGTGACGGCGTACTGTTTTGCGTGGGTGGAAAACCAGATGGCCGCGGCAGTAAAGGCGGTGCCGCTGGGGCAGGCAGCGGGGCAGCGCATTCTCTTTGGCTTGCATGCCGCCGTCGCAAAAGCCGTGGAGGAGGCCACACGCCGGGCGGCCTGTCATCCGCCTGAACTGTCAACGTTTTCGCCGGGGCTTGGTGTGCTGTCGGCCCGGCATGAAACGCAATACTCAAGACTCTTTCGTTCATGAACATCATGCGTACCAAGAAACTTCCAGCCCTGCGCGTTGGCGTGGGCGGCCCGGTGGGCTCGGGCAAGACGACACTGCTCGAAATGCTCTGCAAGGCCATGCGCGAGCGCTACGACCTCGTGGCAATCACCAACGATATCTACACCAAGGAAGATCAGCGCTTGCTGACCATCTCCGGCGCGCTACCGGCGGAGCGCATCATGGGTGTGGAGACCGGCGGCTGCCCGCACACCGCCATCCGTGAAGATGCGTCGATCAACCTGGAAGCGGTCGATCGCATGCTCTCCAAGTTTCCGGATGCGGATGTGGTCTTCATCGAATCGGGTGGCGACAACCTCGCCGCCACGTTCAGCCCCGAGCTGTCGGACCTGACGATCTACGTGATCGATGTGGCAGGCGGGGAGAAGATTCCGCGCAAGGGCGGGCCGGGCATCACCAAGTCCGATCTGCTCATCATCAACAAGACGGATCTGGCGCCGTACGTTGGCGCCAATCTGGAGGTGATGGAAAGCGACACGCGCAAGATGCGCGGCGACCGTCCCTTCGTGATGTGCAACCTGCGTGCGCAGGGCGGGCTGGATGTGGTGATCCGGTTCATCGAGCGGCAGGGCATGCTGAGCGCTTCAGCTTCGGCCTGATACGGCGGGCACTCGCTTGAAGCGTTGCCGGTCAAACCGGCAGGGACGTGACGAGACGTGCGCCGTGGAGGTGAGTGATGAGGACGCTGCATGGAGTGACGCTGATGCTGGCGGTACTGGGTGTTGCTGCATGCGCGCCAGCCATCGTCGGGCCGTACTACACGATGGACGTGCGGCTGGCCGATGGAAAGCCGGTGCGCTGTGCTGTGAATCAGCCGGTACGCCTGCCTGATCCGACGCCCCCGCCATTGAGCACCCGTGAGCGCAACGAAGCCGAAGTGCTGGCCACGCAACCATTGCGGCTGCAAAGCGGGCCGCGATCACCCTATCCGACGGTGTACACGGCGCCCGACGTCCAGTGTTTTGAGTTGCCTGGTGGAAGCGCTCAGGCTTCCTCGGCCAGATAGCGCCAGAGCGCCTGTGCCACCGGGCCAACCGGGCGCCCACGCAGCCGTGCCGCCACGATGTCGAGCTTGGAACGCTTGAAGTGTCGCCCCTCCAGCGACACCAGCTTGCCGCTGCGTAACTCCTTCTCGATCAGGTGCTGCGGCATGTGGCCCCAACCCATACCTTGCACGATCAAATCCTTTTTGGTGTGCTGATCCGCCACCGTCCAGTTGGGCGCATCCTTGATCACAAAGTAGTCGCGCTGCGGCTGCTGTGCCGTATCGCGGATGACCACCTGCACGTACGCTCGCATGTGCTCGGGCGTGAGGTTGCGTGTAGACGGCGCCGTTACATAGCCGGGCGCAGCCACCGGTACGAGCGTTACCTTGGTCAGATCGGTCCATTCGAAGCGGGTGTCGCTTTTGTCGATATGGTGAATGATGAGGTCGGCCTCTTCGGCAAGCAGGCGTTCCCACGGGCCGCCAATCACCTCGAAGTGCAGATGCAGGCGTGTTTGCGGCCATGCACTGAAGAAGCGCTTCAGGCGCCGCAGCATCTCGGAAGTTGGAGTGAGGTCGCCCACGATCACGCGCAGGTCGGTCTCTTCGCCCTGGCTCAGTTGCTGGCACAACGTGTCAAGCGCGGCAGCCTGCCGCAGTACCGCCGCCGACTGCCGGCAGAACGCTTCGCCCGCCGATGTGAGCCGGACACGGTACTCACTGCGGTCGAGCAGGGCCACGCCCAGTCGTTGCTCCAGGTTCTTGACGGCGGCGTGCACGGCCGGATGCGTGCGGTGCAGCTTGTCGGCGGCGGCCTGAAAGCTGCCTTCCGCAATCACCGCCTCAAGACATGCGAGTTCGTGCAGGGAGAAATCCATTGTTCGCTCGACTTACAAAGATTGGCGCAATTATTCAATTTATTCTGACAGCCTGAAAACCTAGCCTAGCACCTCCCAATGCGAAAAGGAGGCAGGGACATGAAGGCAATCGTGCGGCAGCAATATGGCGGGCCGGAGCAGCTTCGCGTGACTGAGGTACCGGACCCAGTGGTAGGGCTGGACGAGGTGCTCGTGCGCGTGAAGGCGTTCGGCATCAATCGCGCGGAGCAGTATTTCCGGCAGGGCCAATGGGGCGAGGTGGCAGCCATTTCCGGCATTGAGTGCGCGGGTGAAGTGGTCAGCGACCCCAGCAGCAAGTTGCTGGCAGGGCAGCGCGTGTTCGCCCTGATGGGCGGTATGGGGCGCTCGCGCAGCGGCAGCTATGCGGAGCTGGTGACAGTGCCAGCGGGCAATGTCGTGCCCATCCGCAGCGCGCTCAGCTGGAGTGCGCTTGCAGCGATTCCCGAATCGTATGCGACGGCGTGGAGTTGCCTGTTCGACAACCTGGCGTTGCGGCGTGGCGATACGGTGCTGGTGCGCGGGGCCACGTCAGCGCTGGGGCTGGCTGCGCTCAACCTGGCGGCGTACACGCAGGCCCACGTGGTTGCGACCGTGCGGCGCGCGGACCGGGTGTCTGTCGCCAGAGAGAACGGCGCGGCTGTCGTGTTGATCGAGGGCGATGGCATGAGCGATGCGTTGCGTGATCTCGCTCCAGTGGGTGTCGATGCCGTACTCGATCTGGTTGGCACCGGCACCATGCTGGAATCGCTGCGGCTGACGCGGCGCGGTGGGCGTGTCTGCGTGGCCGGTTTTCTTGGCGGGCATGGGCCGATCGCGCAGTTCGATCCGCTGCAGCATTTGCCCAGCGGACGGCACCTGAGCTTCTTCGGCAGTGCGTTCGTCTACGGCACCGCGGAGTATCCGCTCACTGACGTTCCCTTCCAGCGCATCGTCGATCTGGTCGAGGCGGGTGAACTGCGTGCCGAGCCGGCACAGGTGTTCGCTTTTGATGACATCCAGCGCGCGCATTGCATGCTGGATGCCGGTACGGCGGGCGGCAAGATGGTGGTGGAAGGCGCGCTGGCTGCGTGACGTTGATTTTTCAATGTTCTCGGAGATAGGCGAGCACCTTGTTCCGTTCGAGGCGCTGGCGCACGGCGGCTTTCTGGTGGCGCGGGCAGCCTCGCGCGAGGCGCTGGACGCCTTGCTGGCCGATGAGCTATTCGTGAAAGCCGGGAAGACGCGCTTCTCACGCGTGGTCGAGTTTGATGCCGCGCAGTGTCAGCCGGTGTTGATGGCGTGGTTTGGCAAGGAGGCGCGTCAGTAGAGCCCGGGAATCAAGCGCCAGGTCCGGGCACGGTACGCGTCGTACGCCGCGCCGAACTGCGATTGCAGCAAGGCTTCTTCCGCGCGCATGCGTGCAACCAGCGGGGGAATCAGCAGCAGCGTCAGCACCACGCCGGCCAGTGCCCGGAAGCCCAGCCCCCAGCCCAGCGTACTGACGAGCAACCCCAGGTAGCTTGGGTTGCGCACGTATTGGTAGATCCCGCCGGTGACCAGCGTATGGCCCGGCTGGATCGCCACCAGCCCGCTAAACCGGTTGCCGAGCACGTGCACCGGCCATAACCGCAGGGCGCCGCCCGCAGCGTAGAGCACGACGCCCAGCCACCGCACGGCATCGCCATCGAGGCACCAGAGGTCGTGTCGATCCGTGTACGCGGGCAGCCAGGCACTGACGATGCCGATCAGGCCGAACACCGGCAACACCCAGCGGTTGGATCGATCTTCGCGCTCGCCGGCGCTGAGGTTGCCGCCTGCAAACAGCGCGGCAATGGTCAGCGCGACCGTCACCACGACCAATGCCACGCGCGCGGGATGCGCCAACAGCGGACCAACGCCGCCCCAGCCCCACGCCGCCAGTGCGAGGTAGCCGAGTACCGAAATCACCGCTCCAAAGCCTAGCTTGGCCGATGCCGCCATGACTGCCTCAAGAGAATCCGAATGCGCCCAGTGTAGGCCCCGCGCCAATCGGTTGCATTGATGGCGTCCAAAAGAAAAGGCCGCATCAGATCACATCATGCGGCCTGTTTCTGAGAGCAAATACCCGCGGTCAACGGCGCTGATATTGCGTGGCACCGAAGAGGATTTCCTTCGCCTTGTCGTCTTGCACAACCGGGCGCTCCTTGGCCAGCACCTTGACCGCACGCTGCACGGCGGGGCGTTCTTCAATGGCTTCAAACCAGCGCTGCAGCTTGGGGTAATCCGACAGCTCGATGCCCTGGTTCTTCCAGCTGCGCAGCCACGGCCACGTGGCGATGTCAGCGATGGAGTAGTCGGCGCCGCCCAGGTATTTGGATTCGGACAGGCGCTTGTCGATCACGCCATACAGCCGCTTGGCTTCGTTGCTGTAGCGGTTGACCGCGTACTCGATCTTTTCCGGCGCGTAGATGCGGAAGTGGTGCGCCTGGCCCAGCATCGGGCCGACGCCGCCCATTTGGAACATCAGCCACTGCAGCACTTCGTACTTGCCGCGCACGTCTTCGGGGATGAACTTGCCCGTCTTGCCGGCGAGGTACAGCAGGATCGCGCCTGATTCGAACAGCGAGATGGGCTGGCCATCCGGGCCGTCCTGATCGACGATGGCCGGGATCTTGTTGTTCGGGCTGATCTTCAGGAAGTCGGGCTTGAACTGGTCGCCGGTGCTGATGTTGATGCCGTGGACGCGGTAAGGCAGCCCGCATTCCTCTAGCATGATGTGCACTTTGTGTCCGTTGGGCGTGGCCCAGCTATAGACGTCGATCATCGAAATGGCTCCGCAAGGGAAGAGACGTGCGGGCCACCAGTAGCCCGCAAAGTGTTCCATTCCAGCACAGAACGGAAAAACGCGCAGACGGCGCGCGCAGGCAAAAAAATCCCCGCCTGATGCGTACATTCGGCGGGGTTAAGGAGTGAACGGTACAGCCGTGCGACAGGTCAGGCGCCGCGCGTGACCGGCATGTCAGCCACATCGGACAGCTTGTGCAGGTGCTTGGCCAGTTCCAGCTTGGCGATGGCGGCGCGGTGCACTTCGTCCGGGCCGTCGGCCAGGCGCAGCGTGCGCTGGTGCGCGTAGAACGACGCCAGCGGGAAGTCGCCCGACACGCCGCCGCCGCCGTGTGCCTGGATCGCCCAGTCGACGATCTGGCAGGCGATGTTCGGGGCGACGACCTTGATCATCGCAATCTCGGCCTTGGCGACCTTGTTGCCGACGGTGTCCATCATGTACGCGGCCTTGAGCGTGAGCAGGCGGGCCTGTTCGATCATGCAGCGCGCTTCGGCAATGCGCTCGTGCCACACGCTGTGCTGCGCGATGGCCTTGCCGAAGGCGATACGCGTGGTCAGGCGCTTGCACATCAACTCCAGTGCGCGCTCGGCAATGCCGATGCTGCGCATGCAGTGGTGGATACGGCCTGGGCCCAGGCGGCCCTGTGCGATCTCAAAGCCGCGGCCTTCGCCCAGCAGGATGTTGCCCACCGGCACGCGCACGTTCTTGAGGTCGACTTCCATGTGGCCGTGCGGGGCATCGTCGTAACCGAACACCGTGAGCGGGCGCATGACGGTGATGCCCGGCGCATCGGCCGGCACCACGATCATCGATTGCTGCTCGTGGCGGCCAGCGTCCGGGTTGGTTTTGCCCATGACGATGTACACGGCGCAGCGCGGGTCGCCGGCGCCCGACGACCACCACTTGCGGCCGTTGATGACGTATTCATCGCCCCGGCGTTCGATGCGGCATTCGATGTTGGTGGCATCCGACGAGGCCACGGCGGGCTCGGTCATCAGGAAGGCCGAGCGGATCTCGCCGCGCAGCAGCGGCTCCAGCCAGCGGTCCTTGATCGCTTCCGAGGCGTAGCGCTCCAGCGTCTCCATGTTGCCGGTGTCCGGCGCGGAGCAGTTGAACACTTCCGGCGCCCAGGGCACCCGGCCCATGATCTCGCACAGCGTGGCGTATTCCAGGTTCGACAGGCCTTCCGGTGCGCGTGTCGAGCGCGGCAGGAACAGGTTCCACAGCCCGGCCTTGCGTGCCAGCGGCTTGAGCTCTTCGATCACCTTGGTCGGAATCCAGGCATTGCCCGCACGGCGGTTGGCTTCAATTTCTTCGTGGAAGCGGTTCTCGTTCGGGTAGATGTGCTGGTCGAAGAATTCGAGCAGGCGTGCCTGCATTTCCTTGACCTTGGGCGTGTAATCGAAATTCATGGTGTCTCCTCAATACATCGAACAGGCGTCTCGAACGGGCAATCCATCAAGTCGGTTCAGGCGGGCGTGGTGATACGGCCGCCGAGCACTGCAAATACCGCACTCGCGCGTGCAACTAGCCGGTCGCCGCGGTGGAAGAGGGCCTGCGCAAAGGCCAGCTTGCTGCCGGTACGCAACCCCTCTGGGGCGATCTCGATCCAGTCGCCAACACCCGCTGAGGCGATGAAATCCACGGTGAGGCTGGCGGTGGACATGGCGATGGCGCCGCCTGTACCGTCGCCAGGTTCGGCCAAGCAGTAACCCAGCGCCGCATCGGCCAGGGAGGCGACCACACCGCCGTGCAGGATGCCGCGCCGGTTCAGGTGGTGCTCCAGCACATGGAAGCCCATCACCATCGACGGCCCCATGCCCTTCGCGTACACCGGCCCCAGCATCGTCAGGAAGGGGCTTGGCTTGTTCAGCAGGTCGAAGCCCACGGGTACGGTCAGGTTGGTGGCTGTGGTCATGGCACATGGCAGAACGCACATCAATGCACGCAGCTTAAGCCTTCACCTACAATAAGAGAAATGAATTTCGTAGATTGCCATTCATCAAAGCCATGCATATATCACGGGTCGACCTGAACCTGTTCGTCGTCTTCGATGCCATCTATACGGAAGGTGGGATTACGGCAGCGGCGCGCACGCTCAACCTGACGCAACCGGCGGTCAGCCATGCGCTGGGGCGGCTGCGCGAGCTGTTTGACGACCCGCTGTTCGAGCGGCGCGGGCAAGGCATGGTGCCGACGCCGCTGGCGCGCACGTTGATCGCCGAGGTGCGCACGTCGCTACGGGGCTTTGAGCGCACGCTGCGCGAGGGCACGCGGTTTGATCCGGCCACAAGTGAACGCCGCTTCACCATATCGATGCGCGATGCCTTGGAGGCGACGCTGTTGCCGCCCTTGATGGCGGCGATCGCCAAGGAGGCACCACGCATCGACGTGACCACGGTGCGGGGCGACCGCCGCCAGCTCGAAGCCGAACTGCTGGCCGGCACCATCGACGCGGTGGCGGACATTCTGCTGCCGGCGTCGCCTGCCATTCGTCATGCGCCGATCCTGTCAGACCCGATGGTGGTGCTGGCGCGCCCTGGGCACCCGATCACGCGGGGGGCGCTCACGCTCGATCGCTATCTGGACTGCGAACACGTGCAAGTGTCGTCAAGGCGGCGTGGGGCGGGGCTGGAAGACGTGGAGTTGCGCCGGCTGGGGCGCGAGCGCCGGGTGCGTCTGCGTTGCCAGCACTACCCGGCGGCGTGCCGCGTCGTCAGTTGCACCGATTGGCTCGTCACGCTGCCAATACGCTACGCGCGCATCGCCAACGAGCCGTACGGCAACGTCATGCTGCCGCTGCCGTTCAACGTGCCGGCGCTGGAGTTGTACCTGTACTGGCACGCCAACAGCGACCAGGATGCCGCCGGCCGCTGGCTGCGCGATCACATTTTCGCGGCGATGGCCGAGGTGGCCTTGGACGATGCCGTTGCCGCCTTTGCTGACGGACGTTGACGAACCCGAAGCCGAACGCAATCATCGGGATTGCACAAAACGGGCGGGTCATGCCAGCGCATGACGACCGCCCCAGACGCCGCAATCGTGCGCATGACAGGTGGATGTCATTCCTGTGTCGTGCACGCGCATCAGAGTCTCCAAGCAAACCGTCTTCCATCCCCGTGTATGACTGCGACAGCGTCCGCGATCAGTTTCCAATCCGACAACACCGGTCTTATCTGCGGTTTTCGCTTCGAGCCAGGGCGGCCCGGCGTTGCCCTGGATTCTTCGCAGATCGGCGACGCGCTGGAGCGTGCCGGACACAACAATACGGAGTGCGCCGATGACGCATTCATCTGGCTGCACTTCAACCTGTCGCGCGCCGGGTGCATGCGTTGGCTGCAAAGCCATCTCGACTTGCCGCAACCGTTTCTTGAGATGCTGGGCGAGGAGGCGCACTCCACGCGCATCGAGCAGCAGGACGGGGCACTGGTTGCCGTCTTCAACGATGTGATCTTCGATTTTGAGCGCACGCCCACGCAGGTTGCAACGCAGTGGGTGTACGCGCATCGGCGCCTGCTGGTGACCTTGCGCCGCAAGCCGCTGCATTCGGTCGACCGGCTGCGCGAATGCGTGCGCAACGGCGAGACGTTTCGCTCACCAGCCAACCTGCTGGGCCACCTGATGTGCGATCAGGCGGACCTGATGACGCAGATCGTGCGCACCACCGGTATCGACATCGACCGCATCGAAGACCGTTTTCTTGCTTCGAAAATCACCTCAGGGCGGCAGGAGCTTGCCGGCACTCGCCGGGTGCTGGTGCGCCTGCAGCGCATGCTGGCGCCCGAGCCGGGTTCGGTGTTCCGCCTGCTCTCCCGTCCGCCGGTGTGGCTCCATCCAGAAGATGTGCAGCAGTTGCGCGAGTCGACCGAGGAGTTCTCCGTCGTGCTGCGCGACATGAGCGGGTTGATCGAGCGCATCAAGCTGCTGCAGGAAGAGGTGATTGCGCGCCTGGACGAGCAGAACAACCGCACGCTGTTCACGCTGACGCTGGTCACGGTGCTCGCGCTGCCGATCAACATCGTGGCAGGCCTGTTCGGCATGAACGTCGGCGGCGTGCCCCTGGCCGAGAATCACCACGGTTTCTGGATGATGGTGGGGCTGGTCGCAGGATTTACTGCGCTGATTGCCTGGTGGGTGGTTCGTCGCCGCAACAACCAATAACGCGCAGGCCGGGTGATTACCGCTTCGCGGCGATGACCTTGGGCGACGTCGCTGCAGCCCTGGCTGACGGGAACGGATAGCGCGCGCTGAATTCTGCAAAGCGCGCAGCGAGAAAATCTGCACAGGCCGTCAGCCGCGCTGGGCGATGGCGGCGCGCAAGGCTCACGAGCTGCAACGGTGTGGGCGCGTGGCTCCATGCTGGCAGTGCAACCTCTAACCGCCCGGAGTACACGTCCTGCGCCACATCCAGCCATGACTTGAATGCCAGCCCGCGCCCGGCGACGGCCCAGTCGCGCACGACGGCGCCGTCATCACATTGGAAATCGCCGCGTACGTCGATCGGGGCGGGGCCACTGGAATGCGTGAGTTGCCAGCGCGTAACGGGCTCGCCGTTGCGCAGCAGGATGAGGCAGCGGTGGTCGGCCAGATCGCTCGGGTGGGCGGGGCGGCCGTGCTGCTTGAAATACGACGGTGCCCCCACGATGACGCGCGGATGCGATGCCAGCGGTCGCCGCACCAGCGCCGAATCCTGCAGATGCCCGTAGCGCAGTGCGAAGTCGAGGTCTTCACGCATCAGGTCGGCCAGCCGGTCGCCCAGCACCAGGGTGACGCGCACGCCGGGGTGTTCGTCGCAGAAGGCATCCAGCCACGGGCGCAGGATGTGCCGCCCCAGGTCTGACGTGGCGGCAATGCGGATGGTGCCTGCCAGTTCAGTGCGGTCCTGGCCGAGGCTTTCCGCGCCTTCATCCAAGGCTTCCAGTGCCTGCCTTGCATACCCTAGATAACGCTGGCCGGCTTCGGTGGGCCGCATGCTGCGCGTTGTGCGCTCGAACAGGCGGGCGCCGAGTTCGGTTTCCACGCGCTTGAGTGCGGCGCTGGCGGTGGCGGGCAGCCAGCCGAGCCGCCGGGCCGCGGCAGAGAGGTTGCCGGCGTCAGCAATGCGCACCAGCAGGCGGAGGTCGTCGAGGGCGATCATTGTCAAAGCAAGTTTGGAGAACCATCAAAGCATAGACGGATTATCTTGTGTTTGTTTGATGAAAGAATCGCCCCCATCGGTTGACGGTTTTTTCTTTCTTCTCAAAGGAGCATCGGCATGACTTCGAAGACCTTGCAGGACCAAGCGGTGGTGGTGTTGGGTGGTACGGCGGGCATTGGGCAGGCAGTGGCGCGTGCTGCTGCGGCCGCTGGCGCCCGCGTGACGGTGCTGGGCCGCTCGGCCAAGACAGACGGCGGTATCCATGGGATTGCTGTCGACGCGAATGACACGGCTTCGCTGGGCAGTGCGTTGGTGCAGGCTGCGGCCGGAGGCAAGATCGACCACCTTGTCATCACCATCGGCTCGCGCACAAGCCCGCCACCGTTTGCCTCGCTGCAACGCGCCGATCTGGAGCAGGGCTTCGGCACCAAGCTGTTTGCCGCGCTGATGGCGGTGCAGGCCGCGCTGCCGCATCTGGCTGAACGGGCGTCGATTACGCTCACCTCCGGCTTGCTCTCACGCAAGCCCACGGCGACCGGGCTGCTGCGCGCGTCCATCAACGCAGCGGTGGAAGCGGCGGCCAAGAACCTTGCGAAGGAATTGGCGCCGCGCCGCGTCAACGTGGTCAGCCCCGGTGTGGTGGATACGGAAGTGTGGGGCACGCCGGCGGATCGCGAGGCCATGCTGGCGCGCATCGGCAGCGGCTTGCCTGTCGGCCGCGTGGGTACGCCGGATGACCTCGCCCAAGGCTATCTGCTGGCCATGACCAACGGCTTCATGACTGGCGCCATCACCGACATTGATGGAGGTGGTTTGCTATGAGTTCAGACAGCGACTGGACATTCGACCATGTGAACTTTCACGTGGCAGGTGACGCGCCCATCCTCAAGTTCTTCGCTGAGGTGCTCGGCTGGAAACCCGGGCCGCGCCCGGCGTTTCCGTTTCCCGGCACGTGGCTGTACCAGAACGGCGATGCGCTGGTGCATCTGGTGGACAAGGAGGGTCGGGAGGACGACAGCCCGGAGCTGGTGTTTTCGCACGTCGCCTTTCGCACGAAGCGGGATGCGGCCGATGTGTTGGCCGCCGTGCGCGAAAGCGGCATGCCGCACCAGGTGCGCAAGCATCCCGATCGGCCGGCAGCGCAGATCTTCGTGCAGTTGGCTGGGGTGGTGCTGGAGCTGGAGGCGCCGCTGTCCGGTCCGTTGGAAGCGGCGCGCGAGTACGAGTGAATCGCTGAATCAGGCGCCGGCCTGCTGGGCGTACTTCCAGCCCAGCTCGGCCATCGGGCGGGCGCGCTTGCCAGCCTCAAGCGCCTGTGCGGAAGACGCCGTGCCGTCCACCACGCGCTTCATGATTCCCTGCAGGATGCCGGCAATGCGGAACATGTTGTAGGCGAGGTAGAAGTTCCAGTCACCGGTGATGCGGCGGCCGGTGCGTTCTTCGTATTGGCGGATGTAGTCGGCTTCCGACGGGATGCCCAGCGCAGCGAAGTCCAGCCCGGCCACGCCGCGGAACTGCCCCGGCTCGATGTGCCAGCTCATGCAGTGGTAGCTGAAGTCGGCCAGCGGATGGCCCAGCGTGGACAGTTCCCAATCGAGGATGGCCAGCACGCGCGGTTCCGTCGGGTGGAAGATCAGGTTGTCGAGCCGATAGTCGCCGTGGACGATGCTGGTGATTTCTTCCGCCTCTTGCGGCACGTGCTTGGGCAGCCATTCGATCAGGTTGTCCATTGCCGGAATCGACTCGGTTTCCGACAGCTTGTACTGCTTGCTCCAGCGCTCGATCTGGCGCGCGAAGTAGTTGCCGGGTTTGCCGTAATCCGCCAGGCCGATAGCGGCGTAGTCCACCGTGTGCAGCGCGGAGATGACGCGGTTCATCTCGTTGTAGATGGCGGTGCGCTCGGCGGGTGCCATGCCGGGAAGCGCCTGGTCCCACAGCACGCGGCCCTGCACGAATTCCATGATGTAGAAGGCGCGGCCGATCACGGCTTCGTCCTCGCACAGCGCAAACATCTTCGGTGCGGGCACGTCGGTGTTGGCCAGCGCATCCATCACGCGGTATTCGCGTTCGATAGCGTGCGCAGACGGCAGCAGTTTCGCCTTCGGGCCCGGCTTGGCGCGCATTACGTAGGTGCACGAGGGCGTGATCAGCTTGAAGGTCGGGTTCGATTGGCCGCCCTTGAACTGCTCAACGGTGAGCGGGCCGGCAAAGCCCGTCACGTGTTCGCACATCCACGCCTCCAGCGCGCCGATGTCGAACTTCTGCTGGTCTGCCACCGGCCGTGTGCCTTCGAAGGCCGAGAAATCCTGCTGCGTCATGCTGTGTCTCCGAATCGTGTTCTGTTGTGGTTCAGGCGGGATTGCGATAGCGAAGGTATTGCTGCAGCAAGACCTCCATCGTCGTCAGCCGCGAGCCAAAGTGCACAGGCGAGGGCGGCGAGAAGTTGCTCATGCGTAGCACCCAATCGCTCGGCTCGTCTCCTACATCGAGTGCATTGATACAGCCGGCGGTCTGCGCAAGGTTGCCGAAGAACACACGCTCGCCACCCGTGATGGCATGCGAGAGGATCGCTCGGTTGGTGCCGCCGTGCAGTACCAGCAGCACGGTGTCCCAGTCGGGCAGGGCGCGCAGATGCGTGAGCGCCGGGATCACGCGGTTGAGAAATTCGCCGATGCTCTCGCCGTTCAGGAAGCGGCGTTCTTCCGGTACGGTGCCTTCGAATACGCCGATGAACGCTTGCGCCAGTTCGTGCTCGGGAATCTCTCCCAGCTTGCCGCCACGAATTTCCTGCAGCTCGGGCCATTGCTCAAGCGTGACGCCGCGCGCCTGCATCGCGGGCATTTCCGCCAGCACGCGCTGTGCGGTTTCCACCGTGCGCGGCAAGCCGCTGACGATCACACGATCGAACAGGATGTTCTCTGCCGCAAAGGTGCGCCCAGCAGCAGTCGCTTGCTTGCGGCCCTCTTCATTGAGCGGCACCGTGTCGGGCTCGATCGGGCGGCCGGTCTCGTCAAAGTACGTGACGGCGCCGTGGCGCATCAGATAGATGCGCCGGCGGTTGGGTGTCGGGAACGGAATCATGCTCAGCGACTCAGCGGTATTGCGGTTTGCGCTTCTGCAGGAAGGCAGAGATGCCTTCGTTGCCATCGGCATGGTGCAGCGCTTCGACAAAGCTGTGCTGTTCGGCTTTGAGGTGATCGTGCAGTGAAGCGTCTTCCGCGTTGGCAATCAGGCCCTTGATGCGGCCGACCGCATGTGGTGATTGCGCCGCGAGTTTCTCTGCCAGCAGCAGCGCATGGCCCAGTGCCTCGCCGGGTTTGACGACTTCATTGATGAGGCCGAAGTGCGCGAGCCGTTCTGCACCCACCGGCTTGCCGAGCATGATGATCTCGCTCGCCAGCGGACGCGGCAGGAAGCGCGCGATGTGCCACGAGCCGCCACCATCCGGCGTGAGCGCGACGTTCACGTACGCCATCACGAACTTCGCATCCGATGCCGCGATCGCAAAGTCGCACGCCAGCACCAGCGAGAAGCCTGCGCCCGCCGCCGGGCCTTCCACCGCCGCAATCACCGGCTTGGGGAAGGTGCGGATCGTCTCGATCCAGTGGTTGAGCGCGTCGATGCCTTCTTCCTGCACGCTCTTCGGCTTGCTGCGGTTTTCCAGCAGGCGGTTCAGGTTGCCGCCGGCGCAGAAGGCGCTGCCTGCACCGGTGAAGATGACCGCGCGGATCTCGTTGTCGTTGGAGGCGCGATCCAGGGCTTCCATCGACGCGGTGTACATCACCGGGTCCAGCGCGTTGCGCGCGTCGGGGTTGGACAGAACAAGCACTAGCGTTGAGCCGATGCGTTGGGAGAGCAGTTGCGCGGTCATGGCAATGGCCTCGTGTCGGGAGGTAAGGGGTTAGGCGTCCAGCGTCAGCAGTGACATACCCAGACGGGCGCGTCGCAGCAGCCACGGGCTCGGGCGATAACGCGGGTCGCCATAGAGCACGTACAGGTTCTGCAGCACTTCAAGGATGGCGCCCGTGCCCAGCGTGTCGCCCAGCGCCAGCGGCCCTTGCGGATAACCCAGGCCAAGCGTGACGGCGAGGTCGATGTCCGTCGGCGTGGCAATGCGCTGCTGGGCGATATCGCACGCGATGTTGACGATGCACGCGACGATGCGCTGCGCGACAAAGCCGCCCGAATCGCGGATCACCGTCACCGGTACGCCATCGGAGGCGAGCAGACCATGTGCAGCGTCGCGGTAAGCGTGGTCGGTAGCGGGCGTGGTCATCAGCGTACGGCGCTTGGTGGCCGCAAACGGATAGAGCGTGTCGAGCGCCACGGTGCGGCGCGCATCCAGCCCTTCGGCAGTCACGCATGCAGTGGCATCCAGCCCGCGCGGTGTAACGATGATGAGCGCATCGGCAGACGGTTTGGAACCTGCCTCGGGCGTGATGCCCAGGTCTAGCATCAGGCGTTGTGCCGCGGCGTGACCGGCTTCGTGCGCGCGGCTGATCCACACGGACGACGGGCGCGCGGTCGGCACCGGCGCTTCGGCCGGTACTTGCTTTTGCCCATCCGGGTAGCGATAGAAACCTTCGCCCGTCTTGCGGCCCAGGATGCCGCCGGCAAAGCGCACCGCCGTGATCTGCGAGGGGCGGTAGCGCGGCTCCTCATAGAACTGGCGGTAGACCGATTCCATCACCGGGTGCGAGACATCCAGCCCGGTCAGGTCCATCAGCTCGAACGGCCCCATCCGGAAGCCCGCCTGCTCGCGCATGATGGCGTCGATGTCGGCATAGGCGGCCACGCTTTCCTGCGCCACGCGCAGGCCTTCGGTGTTCATGCCACGCCCGGCGTGGTTGACGATGAAACCCGGCATGTCGATGCAGCGCACGGGCGTATGGCCCATGCGCTTGGCCAGTGCGGCCAAGGCATCGCCAGTAGCGGGCGCGCTGCGCAGGCCGTCGATCACCTCGACCACTTTCATTAGCGGCACGGGGTTGAAGAAGTGGAAGCCGGCCACGCGCTCCGGGTGCTTGCAGGCCGTAGCAATCGCCGTAATCGACAGTGACGACGTATTCGACGCCAGGATTGCATCGGCGCGGATGATGTCTTCAAGCTGGCGGAAGAGGTCGCGCTTGACCTCCAGTTTCTCGACGATGGCCTCGACCACGAGATCGCAGTCCGCCAGATCTGTGAGCGCGCCCGCAGGGATCAACCGCGCGATTGTGGCGTCGGCTTCATCCGCCGTGAGCTTGCCCTTGGCGGCCAGCTTGGCCAGCGTGTCAGCCAGTGCGGTACGCGCCGCTTCCACGGCGGGCGGGTTGGCGTCGAACAGCTTGACGCGCAGGCCGGCCTGCGCCGCGATCTGCGCAATGCCGCGCCCCATGGCGCCGGTTCCTACAATCCCGATAGTCTGCATATGAAATTCGCTTCGATCGAAAGAAGTCTGGCTAAAATAGCACGAGCGTGCGATTTCCGGCATCCGCACCGACCATAACAGGCAGCCACCCAACCCAAGGAGACTGGTTCATGCTGACGCTATACGGTTTTGCTGCGAGCAACTACTACAACAAGGTCAAGCTCGCGCTGATGGAGAAGGGCATTGCGTTCGAGGAAGCGCTGCGCTGGCCCGATCAGACCGACGGCGAGATCTCGCCGCTGCACAAGGTGCCGTATCTGAAGGATGGCGATCACGGCATGTGCGAATCGCAGGTCATTGTCGACTATCTGGAGGCGCGCTATCCGGAACATCCGCTTGTTCCGTCTGACCCGTTCAAGGCGGCCAAGGTGCGCGAGGTCGTGACCTTCCTAGAGCTGCACCTGGAGTTGGTGGCGCGTCAGCTGTTTCCCGAAGCGTTCTTCGGCGGCAAGATCAGCGACAACCTGAAGGTCAAGGTGCGCGAGCAACTGGAGAAGAACATCCCCGCCGCGGCCAAACTGTTCAAGTTCGCGCCGTACGTGGCGGGCGATACGTTCACCATTGCGGACTGCGCAGCCATCGTCCACTTCCCGCTGGTGAGCCAGGCCACCAAGATCATCTACGGTGAAGACCTGCTGGCGCAGGTTGAGGGCGTCAAGCCTTACCTGGCCGCGATGGCCGAGAACCCCAACGTGCAGAAGATGCGAGCGGACAGCAAGGCGAACCTGGAGGCGATGCTGGCGCACTACGCCAGCAAGCGCTGATCGCCAGTTCCAGCGTTAAACCTTCGACAAGCGCTCCAACGCCAGTTGGAGCGTTTCATCTTTCTTGGCGAAGCAAAAGCGCACCACGCCCGATTCGTGCGGCTGCGAATAGAACGCCGACACGGGAATCGCCGCCACGCCGATCTCGCTCGTCAGCCACTTCGCGAACTCCGCCTCCGGCAGGTCGGAGATGCCGCTGTAATCCACGCACTGGAAGTACGTGCCCTGGCAGGGCAGTAGCTTGAAACGCGTCTTCTCCAGCCCCGCGCGGAACAGATCACGCTTGTGCTGATAGAACGCCGAGAGATCCAGATACGGGCGCGGATCGGCCATGTAGTTCGCCAGCCCGTGCTGCACCGGCGTGTTGACGGTGAACACGTTGAACTGATGCACCTTGCGGAACTCCGCCGACAGCGCGGCGGGCGCGGCCACGTAGCCGACCTTCCAGCCCGTCACGTGATACGTCTTGCCGAAGCTCGACACCACGAAGGCGCGCCGCGCCAGTTCCGGGATGCGCGCGACCGATGCATGCGGCACGCCGTCATACACCATGTGCTCGTACACCTCGTCGGAGAGCAGCAGCACGTTGGTCGGCGCGAGGATCTCGGCCAGCTTCTGCATGTCGTCCGCATGCCAGACGGTGCCCGTCGGGTTGTGCGGCGTGTTGAGCATGATCAGGCGCGTGCGCGGCGTGATGGCCGCGGCCAGCGTGTCGAACGGGATGCGGAAGTCCGGCGCGTTCAGCGTGATCGGCACGACCTTGCCACCGGCCAGTTCGATCGACGGGATGTAGCTGTCGTACGTGGGCTCGAAGACGATGACTTCGTCACCCGGATGCACGCAGCACAGCACGGTGGTCAGCAGCGCCTGCGTGGCACCGGCGGTGATGGTGATTTCGCGGTCGGCGTCGTACGTATGGCCGTACAGGTTGGCGACTTTGGCGGCGATGGCCTGACGCAACGCGGGCACGCCCGTCATCGGCGGGTATTGGTTGAGGCCGGCACGCATCGCGTCCGACACCGCATCGACGATGCGCGGGTCGCAATCGAAATCCGGAAAGCCCTGGCCGAGGTTGACGGCCTGCTTCTCTGCAGCCAGCGCCGACATCACGGTGAAGATGGTGGTGCCGACATTCGGCAGCCGGGAGGGCGGCGGAGCGATGGGCGCGAGCGATTCAACAGTGGTCATGGCAATGCGACTTCAAGCTTGAACGAGGGGAGCAGTCTCCAACTGGACCAGCGCGACAAACTGCTTGGGCGGCAGCACCGCCACATCGCAATACTTGGCCATGCGGCGCTTGAGCTTGAGCACAGCCTTGTCCTTGGAGACGAGATAGGTGGCGTTGGCGGCATCGGCCAGCGCGAGGAATTTCTGGTCGTCGCGGTCTTTGCAGCGCGGGACGAAGGTTTCGCCTTGCGTGCGGGCAGCGTCTTCCGGATCCGCCACCGAGCGGGTTACGCGATCGACCCAGGCGAGGGCGGCTTGCGCATCGACGGCGTAGTGCGCGAACTGCGGATAGTCCAGCACGCGGCGCAGCTCTTCGCGGCACGCGGGGCTGATGATCGCATCCAGCCGGCCGGCTTCCAGCGCGGCACGGATGGGGCGCGCAACGGCGTCGTCAAAGATGAGGATGTCGACCCAGATGTTGGAGTCCAGCACCACGCGTGGGGCGGTGGCCTGGGTCGGGGCAGCAGTGTCTGCCATTCGATACAATTCCAGACTTGTGAACCGCGATTCTGACATGATCATCGTCCTCTCGCCGGCCAAGTCGCTCGACTACGACACCCCGCCGCGCATCAAGAACCACACGCTGCCCGATTTCATCGCGCGCTCCGCAGAACTCATTGAAGTGCTTCGTAAGCTGTCGCCGGCCCAGATCGGCACGCTGATGAAGATTTCCGACCCGTTGGCTGTGTTGAACGCGACACGCTACGGCGATTGGTCCACCGAATTCACCGCCGAGAACAGCAAGCAAGCCGCACTGGCCTTCGATGGCGACGTCTATGGCGGGCTCGATGCGAATTCGCTATCGGCGGATGATCTGCAGTTTGCGCAGAAGCATCTGCGGATTCTGTCGGGGCTCTATGGCGTGCTGCGCCCGCTCGACTGGATGCAGCCGTACCGCCTGGAAATGGGCACACGCCTGGCCAATCCGCACGGCAAGGATCTCTACGCGTTCTGGGGCGATGATGTGACGCTCGCGCTCAACAAGCTCTTCAAGCAGAACCCGTCCGATAGCGACCCGGTGCTCGTCAACCTTGCGTCGGAAGAGTATTTCAAGGTGGTGCGGCCCAAGGTGCTCAAGGCGCGCGTCGTTACGCCTGTCTTCGAGGATTGGAAGAATGGGCAATACAAGATCATCTCGTTTTACGCCAAACGCGCGCGCGGCCTGATGGCGCGCTACGCGATCGAGCATCGCATCACCGATCCGCGCAAGCTCAAGGCGTTCGATGTCGACGGGTATGCGTTTGACGCAACTGATTCCGACGACGAACGCTGGGTTTTCCGCCGCAAGCTCACTTGAGAACAGGACCCGACATGACTGCCACCCAACCGCATATCTCCAGTTCGTTCGACAGCGGCGCCATCGAGATCGTCGATGCCACGCGCGCGGATGCCATCCGCCTGCGCATCCGACGTGATTCGCACGCCGACTTCACGCAGTGGTTCCACTTCCGCCTGCAGGGCGTGCAAGGCCAGGCGTGCAAGCTGGCGCTGGAAAACGCCGGCGAATGCACGTACCCCGCCGGCTGGAAGGACTACCAGGCCGTCGCCTCGTACGACCGCGAGCACTGGTTTCGCTTGCCGACGCGCTACGACGGCAAGACGATGACCATCGAGGTGACGCCCGAGCACGACAGCATCTGGTTTGCGTACTTCGAGCCGTATTCGGACGAGCGTCACCTAACGCTGGTGGCCGCCGCGCAGGTCCGACCCGGCGTGCGGACGCAGCGCCTCGGCAGCACGGTGCAGGGCCGGGACATGACCAGCATCACCGTCGGTGAACCCGGCCCCGGAAAAAAGAACGTGTGGATCATCGCGCGCCAGCATCCGGGCGAGACGATGGCCGAGTGGTTCGTTGAAGGACTGCTTGCGCGCCTGACGCGTCAAGGTGTTTGGGGCGGTGATCCGATTGGCCGTGTGCTCGCCGAGCGCGCCGTCTTCCACATCGTGCCGAACATGAATCCGGACGGCTCGTCCCTCGGCAACCTGCGCACCAACGCCGCCGGCGCCAACCTGAACCGCGAATGGATGGAGCCCGACGCCCAGCGCAGCCCCGAAGTGCTGTGCGTGCGCCAGGCCATTGAGCAGACCGGCGTCGACCTGTTCTTCGACATTCACGGTGATGAGGCACTGCCCTACGTGTTCGTGGCAGGCAGCGAGATGCTGCCGGGCTTTACCGATGCGCAGCGTGCCGATCAGGACCGCTTCGTGGCAGCCTTTCTGCGTGCATCACCGGATTTCCAGACGCAATACGGCTACGAGGCCAGCAAGTACAACGAAGATGCGCTCAAGCTCGCCTCGAAGTACATCGGTCACACGTATGGTTGTCTGTCGCTGACGCTGGAAATGCCGTTCAAGGACAACGCCGATCTGCCCGATGCACGGGTAGGCTGGGATGGTGCCCGTAGTGCTGCACTGGGTGCGGCAATGCTGCAGGCGATCCTGGAATATCTCGGCTGAGCGATCGCGCCGAGGTCACCAATGCAAAACGCGCCGCCAGGGTTCTGGCGGCGCGTTTGTTTTTACTGGCCGGAGGTCGACTTCTTCGTCGTCTTCTTGGCCGTCGATTTGGCGGTGGTCTTGCCAGTCGGTGTCGACTTGGTCTTGGCCGTGCCGTTGCTCTTCGCAGACTTAGCCGTGGACTTCGTCGCGGCTTTGCCTTTGGCAGTGCTCTTGCTGTGGACCGCCGAGGTGGTTGTGCAGCGATGGCCGCGGCGGCAGTGCGTGCGGGTTGCCGTTGACGAAGGTGCGGCGGCCGGTGCTGCAAACGGCTGGCCATTGGCGTCGAGCAGTTCGTACGCCAGCATCATCCCTTCGTCATAGCCGCAGCGCACGCGCACCGGCTCCCATTGGTCATTGCCTGTGCCGCGCTTGTGCACAGCGGCATTGAAGCTGATGACGCTCGATACCTTGACCGCGCCTTGCTTGCTCAACGAGAAGCGCGAGTCCCATGGCTCGACCTTGGCTTGGTCATTGGACAGCGCGCCAGTCGGCAGGCGGAACTGATCGAAGTTGGTCGAGCGCGGGATGATCCAGCTCGCATGTGCGGCGCAGTCCGCCACGTCAGGGCGGGCACCTTCCGATTGGATCAGGCGGTCACGGGTTTGTGCGCGGTACTCGGACAAGCTCATCTTGTCCTTGGCCGGCAGGTTGACCGTGGTGGTCCCGCTGGCATCGGTCGAGCCGAAGACGATCGGCGGCGTGGTTGATACCGGAGGCGTGGCCGGTTTGGCCTGTGCGGCTGAAGTGCTCGGCGTGGCGTTGGTGGCCTGGGCCGACTGAGCCGACGCGTTGGTCGGTTCGGTCTGCAAGTTGGAGCAGGCGGCCAGCAAAGCGACGACGCCGAGACAAAGTAGTTTGGGTCGCAACATCACGAGTGTTACAGGGTGTCGGCGTGGAAAATCGCCATGATAGAGGAAAGCTAAGGCCGAAAGTTCCTGTAGCTTTCCCCAATGCGGCACATCAAGCGATTTTGCTGTAACAGCGCGTTACGGCACGGTGTTGGTTACCAAGTGATCATCATTGCTTGGTGAACAACCATGCGAGCGACCATTCGTCGGTGCGCGCCTCATAGCGGATGCCTTTACGCATTGCCCATGTAGCGAGCTGATGGTGCGACGGAATGATCGCGTAGTCGGTCTGTGCAAAGCGCGCGGCGGTCTTGGCAGCCTGCTCGTGGGCCTGTTCGCTCGATACCGTCGAGAGCGACGTCTGTACCAGCTTGTCCAGTTCGGGATTGCTGTAGCGGCCCCAGTTCCAGCTGCCATAGCCGGTTTGTGCATTCGGCGTGCCGAGAATGCTGCGCAGCGCCACATCTGCCGCTACCGAGCCCCAGCCCAACATCATGAACGAGAACTCACCCTGGCGCGCGCGCGTGAAATATGCCGCCACCGGCAGCGTTTCCACCTTGGTCTGAATGCCGACGCGCGTGAGCAGTTGCGCGGTGGTTTGCGCAACCTGCGCGTCGTTCAGGTAGCGATTGTTGGTGGCGTGCAGCGTGAGCCCGAAACCGTTTGGATAACCTGCCTCGGCCAGCAATTTCTTCGCGCGCTCCGCGTCATACGGAATCGGCTTGCCGCCCGGGTGCCCGAAGATCTGCGGCGACACGATGCTCGATGCCACCACGCCCTGGCCCTCGAGCACACGCGAGACGATGGCATCGCGATTGATGGCGAGTGCCACGGCTTCACGCACGCGGTGGTCCTTGAACGGGTTCTTGGCGAGCGGCTTACCGGCCTTGTCCGTGATGAACGGCGACACATCGCGGCTCTGGTCCATCTGCCAGAAGATCGTGCGCCACGATACTTGCTGCTCCAGGTGGAACTTCGGGTTCTGCTTGATGCGCGGCACATCCGCGGCGGGCACGGCCTCCACGACATCCACATCGCCGGAGAGCAGGGCCGCCGTACGCGCGGCGTTGTCGGTGATGATCTTGAAGGTGACCTTATCCCACTGCGGCACATGGCCCCAGTAGTTCGGGTTCTTCTTCAGCACGATCTCTTGCCCGCGCGTGAAGTGATCGAACAGGAACGGGCCCGTGCCGATCATGGCGCGGCCGGCATCGAAATCTGCCTGTGAAGCCTCTGCGACCTTCTTGGGGATGATCGGCAGGCTGTTCAGGTCGTTCGGGATGCTGGCGTAGTTCGGAATCGACACCTTCAGCCGCACCGTGAGCGGATCGACGATCTGCACGTCGGTGATCGACTTGGTGTAGCTCGTGAACGGGCCCGGGCTGTTGGTCAGGCGTGCCGGGCGCTCAATCGAGGCTTTCACGTCTTCACCGGTGAAGGGCGTGCCGTCGCTCCATTTCACATTCGGGCGCAGCTTGATCTCCCACGTGTTGGCGTCGACAGCCTTCCACGAGGTGGCCAGGCCCGGCGTGTAGCGGCCGTTCTTGTCGAGGAAGACCAGCGACTCGAAGACGTGCAGCGCCATGGCGTTGTTGGGGCCGGCGTTGTTCCATTGCGGGTCCATCGACGTCACGTCGGCGGACAGACCGATGCGTAGGTCGTCGGCCTGGGCGGCAGGCGACAGGATGCCGCAGGCAGCGGCCACGGCAAGCGAAGAGAGGGCGGGGGTGAGCAGCCGGCGCAGGAAGGGTCGCATGATGAAGAACCTTGTGTGATCTATCGTTGCGGGCATTGCCGGGCCTGAGTGAGAGTCAGGCGGGCCGGCATCGGGTTGCCAGTGTATCGCCGCTGCAGTGTGCTTGCAGCGCCGCAATTGACGATTCTTATGCAAATTTTGCTTTGTTCACGTCTCTTTTCTGGTTATAGTCGCGCCGTTTTCAACACTGCGGAGACCCCCTGTGGGCCCTTGCTCAATCGATGGTAGTTGTCCGGTACTCGGTACCGGTCGCCGTTCGGCAAGCTGACGCGCAGTGTTTCGCTGCTGTTATCTCGCCGGGCGCGGGATGATGGTGGCAACCGTAGCCGGTTCAGGCTGCGTGATTTCCCCCTTTCCTTTTCTTACCTGAAGGCAGGTGTGTGGACGGCGCTTGGCCGTAGCTTCCACCTGCAATGACGATGCCTGTGCAGCGTGCTTTGCCATGTTGCCAACGCGTCGACCTGTGTGCGTACGCAACATCACAGGGCAAGGCTTGCCTGCAGACAGGCTCCGCTCCTCATGTGCCAGGAGCGCCCGTCATGCAATCGACCCAATCACGCCAATCCACGCGGTATGGTGCCGCCTTTCCACCACGTGCCGACCATGTCCGCACGTTGATGGCGCTCGCCTGAGTTCATCTGCAACCCGAGGGCCCGTCATGATCTTCCAGGCACTGAAAGAATTCTTCGCCGGCTTCGTGCGCAACCGCGCGATCGGCCGGCATTTCCGGCGGCTGTTGATGCTGGAGTCATTTGATACTACGGAGCAGAACCGTGAGGTCGCGCAGGCCATTTCACAGTCGCTGATCGCCGCTTCGCGCAATGATGCGGACACCCAGATCAAGCTTTTGCGCTCGCACCCGCAGGGGCTGACGGCGCAGCACGCGCAGTCGCTGCTGGCGCGCGTGGGCCCGAACGAGGTCGAGCACGAGAAGCCGCTGTCGTGGTGGATGCACCTGTGGCGCTGCTACACCAATCCGTTCAACCTGTTGTTGACCGTGCTGGCAGCGATCTCGTTTGCCACCGACGACATGCAGGCCACCGTCGTGATCACCACCATGGTGGTGCTGTCGACCCTGATCCGCTTCTGGCAGGAGGCACGCTCCAACAAGGCGGCCGACAAACTCAAGGCGATGGTCAGCAACACCGCCACGGTGATGCGCCGCGAGGCCCCGGACACCCGCCTGCCTGCCGCAGTGCGCTGTGTCGAGGTGCCCATCCGGCAACTCGTGCCGGGTGAACTGGTGGTACTGTCCGCCGGCGACATGATCCCTGCTGACTTGCGCGTGCTGTCTGCCAAGGACCTCTTCGTCAGTCAGGCGGCCATGACGGGCGAATCGCTGCCGGTCGAGAAGTTCGCGGAGCAGAAGAGTGTGCAGACGGCCACCGTGCTGGAACTGGACAACATCCTCTTCATGGGGACCAACGTGGTTTCGGGTTCAGCGACGGCCGTGGTGGTGGAAACGGGCAGTCGCACCTACTTCGGCACGTTGGCCCAGCGGGTAACGGCAGTCGACCGCATGCCCACGGCCTTCCAGGCGGGCGTGAACCGCGTGAGCTGGTTGCTGATCCGCTTCATGCTGGTGATGGCGCCGCTGGTGTTGTTTATCAACGGCTTTACCAAGGGCGACTGGGTGGAGGCCTGCCTGTTCGCGCTGTCGGTGGCGGTGGGGTTGACGCCCGAAATGCTGCCGATGATTGTCACCTCCACGCTGGCCAAGGGCGCCGTGGTGATGTCGCGCAAGAAGGTCATCGTCAAGCATCTGGATGCGATCCAGAATTTTGGCGCCATGGATGTGCTCTGCACCGACAAGACCGGCACGCTCACGCAAGACAAGATCTGCCTGGAGCGTCATACCGATGTGTTCGGCGAGACCTCGGACGATGTGCTGCGCATGGCGTATCTCAACAGCCGATACCAGACTGGCTTGAAGAACCTACTGGATGTTGCGGTGTTGGAGCACGCGGAAATCTCGCGCCAGCTGGAGCCGTACGACTGGCGCAAGGTCGACGAGATTCCGTTCGACTTCACGCGCCGCCGCATGTCGGTCGTGGTGGCGCAAAACCCGGCCACGCATGTGCTGATCTGCAAGGGCGCGGTGGAAGAGATTCTTTCCGTGTGTACCCACGTGCGCCACGGCAACACCAGCGAGCCGATGACGGCCGCGCTGCTGGAGCGCATCGGCAAGGTGACGGCTGGTTTGAATGCCGAGGGCCTGCGTGTAGTGGCTGTGGCTATCAAGGAGACGCTGCCGTTCAAGGACACCTACGGCGTGGCCGATGAGAGCGAACTGACCTTGCTCGGTTACGTTGCCTTCCTGGACCCGCCAAAGGAAACCACCGCCCCCGCGCTGGCCGCTCTGCGCGAGCACGGCGTGGCCGTGAAGATCCTCACCGGTGACAACGCGCTGGTGACCGCCAAGATCTGCCATGAGGTCGGGCTGGACACCTCGCTGGTGGTGCTGGGTGCCGACGTGGAACGCAAGAGCGATGCCGCACTGGCGGAGTTGGTTGAGCGTTACAACGTCTTCGCCAAGCTCACGCCTGCGCACAAGGAGCGCGTGGTGCGTGCGCTCAAGGCCAACGGCCATGTGGTCGGCTTCATGGGTGACGGCATTAACGATGCGCCGGCGCTGCGCGCGGCCGATATCGGCATTTCGGTAGATACGGCGGTGGACATCGCCAAGGAAGCCGCCGACATCATCCTGCTGGAAAAGAGCCTGATGGTGCTGGAGGCCGGCGTGCTGGAAGGGCGCCGCACCTTCGCCAACATGCTCAAGTACATCAAGATGACGGCCAGCTCGAACTTCGGCAACGTCTTCTCCGTGCTGGTGGCGAGCGCCTTCATCCCGTTCCTGCCCATGCTGCCGATGCAACTGCTGGTGCAGAACCTGCTGTACGACATCTCGCAGATCGCCATCCCATTCGACAACGTGGATGCCGATCAACTGAAGAAGCCGCAGCGTTGGCAGCCCGCAGAGATTGGCCGGTTCATGCTGTTCTTCGGGCCGATCAGCTCGGTGTTCGACATCACCACCTTTGTGTTGATGTGGTTTGTATTCGGCGCCAACTCACCGGAGCATCAGACGTTGTTCCAGTCAGGCTGGTTTGTGGTCGGCCTGCTCACGCAAACGTTGATCGTGCACATGATCCGTACGCAGAAGATTCCGTTCATCCAGAGCCGGGCCGCAGCGCCGTTGCTGATGATGACGGGGATCATCATGGCGATCGGCATCTTTCTGCCGATGGGGCCGCTGGCGGGGTATTTCAAGCTGCAGCCGTTGCCGCCCATCTACTTCGCCTATCTGGTGGCGATCCTGGTGGGCTACATGACACTCACGCAGTGGATGAAGCGCGTCTACGTGCGCCGCTACGGCTGGCAGTAAACCGCGATTTACCAAATGAAAACGGACGACCGAGGTCGTCCGTTTTTTTTGCTCGCGAGGCCGTGTCAGTGGAACAGCGGCTGCTGCGTCGGCGCGTCTTCCGGCATCTCTGCATGCACGATTTCGGCAGCGCGGTCGGCATAGAGCGGCGCACCGCAGTCTTCGCAATATTCCGGCTCGAAGAGCTGGCCGTGGCGGAAGATGTCTTCGATGCCGCAGGCACGCAGCTCGTCGCAAATCTGCTCCAGCGGGCTGCCGGGCTCGCCTTCCGCGGCGACATCGGTGGCGCCGCCATCGCGGCCGTAGACGGGCCAGACGATGCCGTAGATCAGTTCTTTCTCACCGCGCACGGTAAAGGCCACGCGGTACTCTTCGATCTGCTCCTCCCCGAACGCGCCGATGATCGCGCCAAAGCGATTGGCCGGTAGATCCAGCGCACCTTGCAGGTAGTTGACGGCGGCACGCACGGTCAGCGGGCGGATCTGCTTGTCGGATTCGCGGCAGGACAGGAAGAAGGCGTCCGGCAGCAGCAGTTCGAACTCGCAGCCCGGCATCAGCGTGGAGATGGTCGGCGTGACTTGCTCGCGCCATTGCTCCAGGCAGGTGGAGCGCTCGGCGTGGTGTTCCTTGGCGTCTTCCTGCCAGCGGAACAGCGGTTGGCCGTGCTGAGCCACGACGATGGCGACCAGGTAGCGCGGGTCGGCCAGGATGGGCGCCGTTTCGGGCATGTCGCGCAGGTCTACCTTGGGCTGTTGGCCCGACAGCGCATACGCCGCCAGCTTGTGCGTGAGCGCAAAGGTGTCGGAGTGCGTGCGTGGGAGCTGGTCGATGCTGTAAAGATAGGGCGCGAGCGCCACGCGGGCGCCGGACGCCATCACGTGCGCCTGCAGGTGCACCTGCAGCGTCTGCGCCAGTTCCGGCTTGATGGTGCCCGACGGAATCATGTAGCGCGTGTGCGCGAGGATGGGCGCCGCAATCAGCAGCGCATCGTACTCAACACCCCCAGAAGTGAACACCGCCGATTCGGCCAGTGTCTCGGCCTGTTCGGCCAGCACGTCGGAGGCTTCCTCGTTGTGCTTGAAGAGATGGTCGAGTGCGGCGTCGAGTGCGGTCTGGCTGCCGTTCTTGAGCAGCCGGGAAAGACGTTCGGACAGCCGTTGTTCCCAGTAGACGTCTTCGATACGACTGCCTGACGCATCAAGCGCCAGGGCATCGGCGACGAGCCGTTCTGCATCGGGGGAAAGACGTTGGGGGGCCTTGGAGCGGAATCCTGCCATGCTGTGCCGTACCGGTCGATTGGAAAGAAGGGGCGTTATTTTACCCTTGGTCGCTGCTGTGTGATGCGTTGTCGGCGAAACTCCTAAGGCTTGGCAGCGGGCGCCGATGCATCGGTCGCCACGTCATGGGCTGCTGCCGGGGCGGATATGGCTACCGGTTCCGATGCTGCCGGTGCGCTCGCGGGGGCGGTAGGCGCTACAGCAGAAGCGGGGGTCTCCATCGGCGGGGGTGGCGGTACGGGCGCGGCCGTCACGGCAGGTGAGGTTGCTGTTGCGGCAGTCGGTGCCGGAGCATCGGTCTGAGGTGCCTTGAACAGGATGTAGAACACGGCGGCCGCCACGACGAGTAGGGCGAGGACCACTTTGGCCATGGGTGCGAAGCTCCTGCTGGTGAAACCATTGTGCGATGGCCGGGGGGACTGCCGGGGGGGACTGCTTTACGCGGCCTAATCGGCACACTCTACCAAAGCCCGGGCACGGATTGGGGCATCGTCACCTTGTTTGATTTCGTTCGGCAATAAAAAAAGCCGGCTCCTAAGAGCCGGCTTCCGATCGACAGCGCAGCGGTGGTTTAGGCCGCCAGCAGCTGACGCAGCACGAACGGCAGGATACCGCCGTGCTTGTAGTAGTCGACTTCGATCGGCGTATCGATGCGCAGCAGCACTTGCGCGCGGGTGGTCTCGCCATTGGCGCGCTTGATCACCAGAGTGACGTCCTGTTGCGGCTTGATTTCGCCTTCCAGGCCTTCGATGTCGAAGGTCTCGTCGCCGATGATGCCCAGCGATTGCACCGAGTCGTTGCCCTTGAACTGCAGCGGCAGCACGCCCATGCCGACCAGGTTCGAGCGGTGGATGCGCTCGAAGCTGCGTGCGATCACGGCCTTCACGCCCAGCAGTTGCGTGCCCTTGGCGGCCCAGTCACGCGAGCTGCCCGTGCCGTATTCTTCGCCACCAAACACGACCGTCGGCGTGCCTTCAGCGATGTACTTCATGGCGGCGTCGTAGATCGACATTTGCTCGCCGCTCGGCTGGAACAGCGTTTCGCCGCCTTCCACGCGCGAGCCGTCGGCCTTCGGCGGGATCATCAGGTTCTTGATGCGCACGTTTGCAAACGTGCCGCGCATCATCACCTCATGGTTGCCGCGGCGCGAGCCGTAGCTGTTGAAGTCGGCCTTGAGCACGCCGTTGGCCAGCAGGTACTTGCCAGCCGGCGACGTTTCCTTGATCGAACCGGCCGGGGAGATGTGGTCGGTCGTCACGGAATCGCCAAACACGCCCAGGGCACGTGCGCCCGACACCGATGCCGAAGCCGCGGCCGGCGTCATGCCAAAGCCTTCGAAGAACGGCGGCTCGGCGATGTACGTCGACTTCGGCCAGTCATAGACCTGACCCTTCGTGCCCTTGACGTTGGCCCACAGCTTGGACGGCTTCTTGACCTGCTCGTAGTTCGTGCGGAACGTGTCTGCGTTCATCGCGAACTTCATCAGCTTGGCGATCTCGTCCGAGGTCGGCCAGATGTCGCCCAGATAGATGTCGCGGCCATCGTTGCCCTGGCCAACCGGCTGGGTCATCAGGTCGCGCGTGACGTTGCCGGCGATGGCGTAGGCCACGACCAGCGGCGGCGAGGCCAGGAAGTTGGCGCGGATGTTCGGGTGGATGCGCGCTTCAAAGTTGCGGTTGCCCGACAGCACGGCAGCCGCCACGATATCGTTCTTCACGATGGTCTCGTTCAGCTCCGGCGTCAGGTCGCCGGCGTTGCCGATACACGTCGTGCAACCGTACGCCGTCACGCCGAAGCCCAGCTTTTCCAGGTACGGCAGCAGGCCAGCCGCTTCCAGGTACTTCGTCACCACGCGGCTTCCCGGGGCGAGCGAGGTCTTGATGTGCGGTGCGACCTGCAGACCGGCTTCCACCGCCTTCTTGGCCAGCAGGCCGGCGGCCAGCAGCACGCTCGGGTTCGAGGTGTTCGTGCACGAGGTGATGGCCGCGATCAGCACGTCGCCGCTCTTCACTTCGATACCGTCGGTCGTCGTGTAGCCCTTGTCGAGATCGTCGGCGTTCTTGTTGAAGCCGTTTTCGGCCACAGGCTTGGAGAACAGCGACGAGAAGGTCGACTTCACGTTGCCGATTTCGATACGGTCTTGCGGGCGCTTCGGACCAGCCAGCGACGGGGCCACCGTGGAGAGGTCCAGCGTCAGCGTCTTGGTGTAGTCAATCTCACCGGCCTTCGGCACGCCAAACAGCTTCTGTGCCTTGAAGTAGGCTTCGAACGCGTTGATTTCTTCCTTGGTGCGGCCCGTGCCCTTGAAGTAGTCGATGGTCTTGCCATCAACCGGGAAGAAGCCCATCGTGGCGCCGTATTCCGGGGCCATGTTGCCGATGGTCGCGCGGTCCGGCAGCGACAGGCTGGCCGTGCCTTCGCCGAAGAACTCGACGAACTTGCCGACAACCTTCTCCTTGCGCAGCAGCTCGGTAATGGTGAGCACCAGGTCGGTGGCCGTGCAGCCTTCGCGCAGGCGGCCCTTCAGTTCCACGCCCACCACGTCCGGCGTCAGGAAGTACACCGGCTGACCCAGCATGCCGGCTTCCGCCTCGATGCCGCCCACGCCCCAGCCCACCACGCCGATCCCGTTGATCATGGTGGTGTGGCTGTCGGTGCCGACCAGGGTGTCGGGGTAGTACACGCCGCTCTTCTTATGGACGCCACGTGCCAGGTATTCCAGGTTGACCTGGTGGACGATGCCGAAGCCCGGTTGCACCACGCCAAACGTGTCGAATGCCTGCATGCCCCACTTCATGAACTGGTAGCGCTCGTTGTTGCGCGAGAACTCCAGTTGCATGTTCAGATCCAGCGCCTTCTTCTCACGGAAGTGGTCGATCTGCACGGAGTGGTCCACCACCAGGTCGACCGGCACCAGCGGCTCGATCTTCTTGGGGTTCTTGCCCATGCGCTCGGCCACGTTGCGCATGGCGGCCAAGTCGGCCAGCAGCGGCACGCCGGTGAAGTCCTGCAGCACCACGCGGGCGACCACGAACGGGATCTCATCAACGCGCTCGGCGTTCGGCTTCCAGTTGGCCAGTTGCGCGACGTGCTCTTCGGTCACCTTCTTGCCGTCGCAGTTGCGCAGCACCGATTCCAGCACGATACGGATCGACACCGGCAGGCGCTCGATCGCCACGCCCAGTTCCTTGCCCAGTTGTGGCAGGGAATGGAACTTGCCGGTCTGGCCGCCGTTGATCTTGAATTCCTTGAGTGTTTTTTTCAGGTTGTGGGGCATGGCATGACTCCAGGCTTGAGGATGCGCAGGGCACCGGGGTGCCCCTTGCGGATACATCAGATCGACCAACTCAAATTTAAATCACATACAAATCGACATACGCATTGACCGGCATCGCTTCCAGAGCCTTCTGGTCCAGCGATACCGCCAGGATCGCGTCCTGCTGCCTGGCCGGGAAACGGCGGGCCAGGTTGGTCCTGAATTTCTCGACCAATAGTGGCATGCCTTCCTTGCGCCGCCGCTGATGGCCGATCGGGTACTCCACCACGACTTCCTTGAGCGTCTTGCCATCCTTGAACTGGACAGTGATCGCATTGGCGATCGAACGCTTCTCGGGGGCGTGGTAATCCTGAGTGAACTGCTTGTCTTCCACGCAGACGATCTTCTTGCGCAGCGCATCGATGCGCGGGTCGCGGGCGACGTTGTCTTCGTAGTCTTCCGCCGTCAGTCGGCCGAAAATGAGCGGCACGGCGACCATGTACTGGATGCAATGGTCGCGGTCTGCCGGGTTGGCGAGCGGCCCTTGCTTGTCGATGATGCGCAGCGCCGCCTCGTGCGTGCGGATCGTGATCTTTGCAATGTCGTCTACGGTCTTGCCGGCCTTCGCAAGTGCCTTGTGCAGTGTCATGGCCGCTTCCACAGCGGTCTGCGCATGGAATTCGGCCGGAAAGCTGATCTTGAACAGTACGTTTTCCATCACGTACGTGCCGTATTTGCGCTGGAACTTGAACGGCTGGCCCTTGAAGGACACATCGTAGAAGCCCCAACCCTTGGCAGTGAGGGCAGAGGGATAACCCATTTCGCCCGTTTGGGCCATCAGCGCCAGGCGCACGCCGCGGCTGGTCGCATCGCCTGCCGCCCATGATTTGCGGCTGCCGGTATTCGGCGCGTGGCGGTAGGTGCGCGGCGCCTGACCATCGACCCACGCCAGCGACACAGCGTTGATGATTTCGTCACGCGACAGCCCAAGCAATTGCCCGACCACCGCGGTGGTGGCGACCTTGACCAGCACGACATGGTCCAGCCCCACCTTGTTGAATGCATTTTCGAGCGCGATGCAGCCCTGGATCTCGTGGGCGCGGATCATCGCGGTCAGTACGTCTTTCATCACCAGCGGCTTCTTGCCGTTAGCGAGGTTTGTGCGGGACAACCAATCCGCCACGGCCAGAATGCCGCCGAGGTTGTCCGACGGGTGGCCCCATTCGGCAGCCAGCCACGTGTCGTTGAAATCCAGCCAGCGGATCATGGCGCCGATGTTGAACGCTGCCTGAACCGGATCGAGCTGGAATTGTGTGCCCGGGACCTTCGCGCCGTTCGGCACGATGGGCCCCAGGAGCTTGGTGCACGCCGGATACGACAGCGCCTCCAACCCGCAGCCCAAGGTGTCCAGCAGGCAATGGCGGGCCGTTTCATAGGCCGTCTTGCTGGTGAGCTTGGACTCGGTCACGTAGTCAACGATGTCGACGATGACCTTGTCAGGTTTCGGGCGGATGTTCGCAACCGATGCGGACATGGGGGGCTCCTACGGGCCTCTCGCGTTGATTCTCGTTACTGCTTGGCCGGCTGGGCAGCGTCCGGCGCGGGGGCCGGTGCCGGAGCAGCGTTGTCTTGCAGCATCAACGGCAGGCCGGCCGGAGCGCGCAGGGCGCCGGCTTGCGTGGGCGCCGGTGCGCCAGCGGCCATTTCGGCGGTCTGGCACTCGTCGGCCAGGCGGTGGCCTTCGTTGCGGTCAAACAGCATGGCCTTGGCCGGGATGACCACCAGGTCGAAGCCGGTCTTCTGGTCGAAGTAGCGGTCGGCGCCGGTGCGGGTCAGCTGGCGCGGCAGGTCGTAGTTCTTGCCCTTCCAGTGCAGCTTGATGATCTGATCGCGCGTCATGTCGCCGGCGACGTAGAACTCGTTGCCGAGTTCGCACTTCCATTGCACGCCATCCGGCTTGGCTGCAGCAACGGGCGCCGCCTTCTTGGCGGTCTTCTTGGCCGGGGCCTTCTTGGCAGCCGGCTTGGCGGGCGTGGTGGTCTGGGCGGCTGCGTATTGCGACGCGGCCAGCGAAAGAACGCCGGCGCAGGCGCCCACGATAAACTTGTTCATAAAGTTTCCTTCGGTAGAACAGGATGGGGGAGGCGACAGCCGCAGTCTGGGATTGCCACGGCATTTCGCGCACCGGCCGGTATTTTGACCGATTTGCACGCCGTGCCCAACGTTCTGTTACATGGCAACGCAACCCTTCGCCCAAACGGGGGGGTATTGGCCACGCACAGCCCGGTACCGGGCGATGTTCCTCTTGCCTTTCTTGCCCTGGCCGCTCTCCTTGTCGATGTGTGGTGATGGACTCGAGCAAACGTCGCTCAGCCGCGGTTCTGCGCGAACAGCGCGTCCAGCTTGGCTTCGTACTCGTGGTAACCAATGCTTTCGTACAGTTCCACGCCGCCGCCCGACAGGGTGATCACGCGGTAGCCGGCCCGCTTGGCCAGCAGGGCATGGTTGGCGTTGATGGTGCCGACAACCTGCAACGGTGCTTCTTCGACCAGGGCCTGGCGGAAGCGGGTGCCTGCGCCGGTTTGGTTGTTGTCGGTCATGGCCATTTCCTCTTACTCGAAGAAGCGCTTGGCGGCTGCAGGCGGCATGTCGACGCCGGTGGTGTGCGCACGTTGCAGCACGGCCCACCAGTAGCGGTAGCTTGCGCGGTCATGCAGACGCCCGTCGTGCTGGATCGGGCCCCACGACGCATCCTGCGCCGCGGCAAGAATGGCGGCTGCCTGTGTCACTTCTTCGTGCGACGGGCGGAACGCGGAAACGATTGGCGCGATCTGGTCCGGATGGATGCTCCACTTGCGCAGATAGCCAAATTCATTTCGGGCGCGTGCGGCATCGCGGCCGGCGCGGTCCGGGTGCTTGACGTCGGTGCTGACGTTGTGCGACGGGACTTTGCCGTGGGCGTGGCACGCAGCGGAAATGTCGGTCAGTGCACGGCGGATCAGCGGATGCTCGAACTGCTCCGGAGAACCCATCGCCGCACCCGGAATCGCGCCGTTATGTGCCGAGACAAAATCCATCAGCCCGAAACTCAGGCATTCCACCTGCACCAGCGATGCAATGTCGAACACTTGCGCCAGCGCCCCATGCGTTTCGATCAGCACGTGGATCGGCAGGTGTCGCGCGATGCCGGCTGCACGCGCGGCCTGATTGACGCGATCGGTCACGCGGGCCACCTCCACCACGTCGCGCACCTTGGGCACGGTCACATAGGCGAGGCGGCTGCCGGCCTGGCCGACAAGGATGTCGACGTCTTGCGTCCACGCATCGTGGTTCGGGTCATGGATGCGTACGCCGACGCGATTGAAGCGGTTGTCGTCGCTGTTGATGAGCGCGGCGGCCAGTTCGGCATGGGCGCGTTCCTGGCCGACGGCGGCGCCGTCTTCGCAGTCAAACGTGATATCGAAGACGGGGCCAAGGGTTTGTTGCAGGGCAAGCGATTTGCGCATGAGTTTCTCTGCGCCTGCATAGTGATCGCAGACCGGCAATTGGGCCGGGGCGGCGTCGTCCTGGAACAAAACCTCGGTGGGGTGCACTGCGTCGTATCGGGTTTGTGGCGTGCGTGACGCCTTGTTGGTGTAAAAAAACCGGAGGGTTCGTTGCCGATCCACTCCGGTTTTTCGTCAGATCATGCGTTTCAGCCCAGCAGGTGCTGCACGCCAGCGCGCTCGCCTTCCAGCTCGTCGAGCGTGATCTTGATCTTGCCTTGGCTGTACTCGTCGATCTCCAGACCCTTGACCACTTCGTACTTGCCGTTGGCGGTCGTGACCGGGAAGCCGAACATCACGTCTTGCGGGATGCCGTAATCGCCGTTGGACGGGATGCCCATCGTGACGATCTTGCCGTTCGAACCCAGCAGCCAATCGCGCACGTGGTCGATGGCAGCGCCGGCAGCCGAGGCAGCCGACGACAGGCCGCGTGCTTCGATGATGGCAGCGCCGCGCTTGCCGACGGTCGGCAGGAACACGTCGTTGTTCCACACCGGATCATTGATCATGTCCTTGACGCTCTTGCCGTCGATCGTGGCGTAGCGGTAGTCGGCGTACATCGTCGGGCTGTGGTTGCCCCACACGAACAGCTTCTCGATGCTCGACACCGGCTTGCCGGTCTTGGCGGCGATCTGCGACAGGGCACGGTTGTGGTCCAGGCGCAGCATGGCGGTGAAGTTCTCGCGCGGCAGGTCCGGCGCCGACTTCATGGCGATGTAGGCGTTGGTGTTGGCCGGGTTGCCGACCACCAGCACCTTGACGTTGCGCGAGGCAACGGCGTTCAGGGCCTTGCCCTGGGCCGTGAAGATCTGGGCGTTGGCGGACAGCAGGTCTGCACGCTCCATGCCCGGGCCGCGGGGGCGGGCGCCCACCAGCAGGGCCACGTCCACGTCCTTGAATGCGGTCATCGGGTCGGAGTGCGCTTCCATGCCGGCCAGCAGCGGGAAGGCGCAGTCGTCGAGCTCCATCATCACGCCCTTGAGCGCCTTCTGGGCCTTCTCATCCGGGATTTCCAGCAGTTGCAGGATGACGGGCTGATCTTTGCCCAGCATTTCGCCGGACGCGATACGGAACAGCAGGGCGTAACCGATCTGACCAGCCGCGCCGGTCACTGCGACGCGCATGGGTGCTTTTGCCATGAGAACTCTCCAAATGGGTGTGAAAAGCGGATCGCACTGCGCGCGGCGGGGCATCCTGGCGGGATGTCGGTGCAGCCTCGCAGGCATTGCCGGCAACGGTCGGCGCCTCGTGGGCGGTCGGCTCGGATTGGGCAAGAGCCTCGCAGTTTACTGCGTCCGCATGACGATGTGGAAACACCCTTGCGATGGATCTTGAAGCCTGCCGACGCAAGTGCGAAGCCCGTCGTCCGGAACAGGCGCGAGTGTAGGGCTGGCCTCGTTTGAAAGTCAATTGATCTTCTGTCTTATATAAGACATAAGACATTCTATAAACGGGCTGGACGCGTTTGCGGCTTTTGTGGTGAAATCGCCAGTTATGTCGAGTACATCCAGCCCTCAATCCGTCGTCGTGCCGCCGTCCAGTGGCGGTGAGGCGAGCGCACAGCCTGCGTCTGCGGGCGCTGGGGGCGGGTCACCCACGTTCAGCCCGCTGTATCAGCAGATCAAGACGCTGATCCTGCAAAGCCTGCAAGCCGGCGAATGGAAGCCGGGCGAAATGATCCCCAGCGAAATGGAGTTGGCTGCCCGCTACAAGGTGAGCCAGGGTACCGTGCGCAAGGCGATCGACGAACTGGCTGCCGAAAACCTGGTGGCACGCCGGCAGGGCAAGGGCACGTTCGTCACCACACATTACGAAGAGGGTGTGCAGTTCCGCTTCCTGCGATTGATGCCGGAGCAGGGCGAGCAGCACTACCCGAGCAGTCGCGTGCTGGAATGCAAGCGCATGCGCGCCCCGGCCGAGATTGCCCGTCTGCTCGATCTCAAGGCTGGCGACAGCGTTGTGCAGATCCGCCGCGTGCTGTTTTTCTCCAGCGAGCCGACGGTGTTTGAGGAGATTTGGCTGCCGGGTGCCAGTTTCAAAGGGTTGACGGCTGAAAAGCTGACCGAGTGGAAGGGCCCGATGTACGCGTTCTTCGAGGCGGAATTCGGTGTGCGCATGTTGCGTGCCACCGAGCGCATCCGCGCCGTGGCGGCCGATGCGGCCACGGGAGAGTTGCTGTCGGTGCAGGCAGGATCGCCGCTGTTGTCGGTGGAGCGCGTGTCGCATACGTTCGGCGACAAGCCGGTGGAGCTGCGCCGTGGCCTGTACGTCACGACGCGGCACTACTACCAGAACGAGTTGAATTGATGGCGCGCCGCCAGCCTGCCATGCGGGTTGGCGGCGTCTTGATTTGTGAGGCGCGCAACGGCGTATTGCGCGTCACGAAGAAGGTGTAGAACAGATAATTGCCCGCGCATCACGCCACTGGCAGGCGAGGGCAGGAAGCACAAAAATGGAGCGCGCCGAGTGGAATTATTGGTGCGCTGCGCAACAAAAGCGCGATAGAATCGTGCGGATTTTTGCAAAGCAGTTTTGTTAGTTGATTAGCCAATGGGGTCTGACATGGCAGAAGCCGTCAAGAAAGCCAGACCGGAATTCAGGAACATCGGTTTGGGCGATCTCGCCCGCTACCGTTTGCCCTGGGCCGGTAAGGTGTCCATCCTGCATCGTGCCAGCGGTGCACTGATGTTCCTTCTTCTTCCGTTCGTGCTGTACTTGCTCGAGCAAAGTCTCACGTCGGAAATCAGTTTCGCCAAGTTCACGGCGCTTCTGTCCGGTGGCTTCGCCAAGATTGTCGTTCTCGCACTGATCTGGGCTTACCTGCACCACTTCTGCGCCGGCATCCGCTACCTCCTCCTCGATCTGCATGTCGGTATCGACAAGGCCACCTCGGCCAAGTCGGCTGTGAGCGTGCTGATCGTCAGCCTGCTGCTGACCGTTGTGTTCGGCGCCAAGCTGTTCGGCCTGTTCTGAGGAGTTCCAGATGGCAAATAACAATATCGGTCCCAAGCGCCTCGTCGTTGGCGCGCACTACGGCCTGAAGGATTTCCTCGCGCAACGCGTCACTGCCGTGATCATGGCGGTCTACACCGTTGTGCTGCTGGCCGCGTTCCTGCTCTCGAAAGACACGTCGTATCAAAGCTGGGCTGGCCTGTTCGCCAACCAGTGGATGAAACTGCTGACGTTCGTAGCCTTCCTGTCGCTCACGTATCACGCCTGGATTGGCGTGCGTGACATCTGGATGGACTACGTGAAACCCGTGGCAGTGCGTTTGACGCTGCAAGTGTTGACGATTCTGTGGCTCGTTGGTTGTGCGGGCTACGCAGCTCAGATTCTCTGGAGGGTTTAAGACATGGTCGCAGTCAAGACTGGGCTGCCGCGCCGCAAGTTCGACGTCGTGATCGTCGGTGCGGGCGGTTCGGGCATGCGCGCATCGCTGCAGCTCGCTGAAGCCGGCCTCTCCGTGGCCGTGCTGTCCAAGGTTTTCCCCACCCGCTCGCACACCGTGGCGGCGCAGGGGGGTATCGGTGCTTCGCTGGGCAACATGAGCGAAGACAACTGGCACTATCACTTCTACGACACCATCAAGGGTTCCGACTGGCTCGGCGACCAGGATGCGATCGAGTTCATGTGCCGCCAGGCGCCGAACGTGGTCTATGAGCTGGAACACTTCGGCATGCCGTTCGACCGCAATGCCGACGGCACGATCTATCAGCGTCCGTTTGGTGGCCACACGTCGAATTACGGCGAGAAGCCGGTGCAGCGTGCCTGCGCCGCCGCTGACCGTACCGGCCACGCACTGCTGCACACGCTGTATCAGCGTAACGTGCGCGCCAAGACGCACTTCTTCACCGAGTGGATGGCGCTCGACCTGATCCGCGATCAGGAAGGCGACGTGCTGGGTGTGACCGCGCTGGAAATGGAAACCGGCGAGGTCTACATCCTCGAAGGCAAGACGACGCTGTTCGCCACGGGCGGTGCCGGCCGTATCTATGCCGCTTCCACCAACGCCTTCATCAACACCGGTGATGGCCTGGGCATGGCAGCACGCGCTGGCGTGCCGCTGGAAGACATGGAGTTCTGGCAGTTCCACCCGACCGGCGTGGCCGGCGCGGGCGTGCTGATCACGGAAGGCGTGCGCGGCGAAGGCGGCATCCTGCGTAACAAGGATGGCGAGCGCTTCATGGAGCGCTATGCCCCGACGCTGAAGGATCTGGCACCGCGTGACTTCGTGTCGCGCTCGATGGACCAGGAAATCAAGGAAGGCCGCGGCTGTGGCCCGAACGGCGACTACGTGCTGCTCGACCTGACCCACGTCGGTGCCGAGACCATCATGAAGCGCCTGCCGTCGATCCGCGAAATTGGCCTGAAGTTCGCCAACGTCGATGCGATCAAGGAACCGATTCCGGTCGTGCCGACCATCCACTATCAGATGGGCGGTATTCCGACCAACTATCACGGCCAGGTCGTGGTGCCGAAGAACGGCAGCCCGAATGAAGTCGTCAATGGCTTCTACGCCATCGGCGAGTGTTCGTGTGTGTCGGTGCACGGTGCCAACCGTCTGGGTACGAACTCGCTGCTCGACCTGGTGGTGTTCGGCCGTTCGGCGGGCAACCACATCATTGCGCAGAACCTGAAGAACCGCGAACACAAGCCGCTGCCGGCTGACGCCGCTGACTTCGCACTGTCGCGCCTGGCCAAGCTGGATTCGTCAAGCTCGGGCGAGTACGCGCAGGACGTTGCCAACGACATCCGCCGCAACATGCAGTCGCACGCGGGTGTGTTCCGCACGCAGGCCCTGATGGACGAAGGCGTCCAGCGCATCATGGAAGTGGCTGAGCGCAGCGCCAACATCCACCTGAAGGACAAGTCCAAGGTGTTCAACACCGCGCGCGTTGAAGCGCTGGAAGTGGCCAACCTGGTGGAAGTCGCCAAGGCGACGATGGTGTCGGCTGCTGCCCGCAAGGAATCGCGTGGCGCCCACGCCCACAGCGACTTCCCGAACCGCGACGACGAAAACTGGATGAAGCACACGCTGTACTACAGCGAAGGCAACCGTCTGGAATACAAGCCTGTGACGATGAAGCCGTTGACGGTAGAAAGCGTGCCGCCCAAGGCCCGTACGTTCTAACCGGAAGGACCCACAAAAATGAAGCGTATTTTTGAAGTCTATCGCTACGATCCGGACAAGGACGCAGCGCCCCGCATGCAGACCTACGAGGTCGAACTCGACGGTCACGAGCGCATGCTGCTCGACGCGTTGGTCAAGCTGAAGAAGCTGGACGAGTCGATCGCGTTCCGTCGTTCGTGCCGTGAAGGCGTGTGCGGCTCCGACGCCATGAACATCAACGGCAAGAATGGTCTGGCCTGCCTGACCAACATGCGTGAGTTGCCCGAGAAGATCGTGCTGCGTCCGCTGCCGGGGCTGCCCGTGGTGCGCGACCTGATCGTTGACATGACGCACTTCTTCAACCAGTACCACTCGATCAAGCCGTTCCTGATCAACGACGAGCCGCCGCCCGAGAAGGAGCGTCTGCAGTCGCCGGAAGAGCGCGAAGAGCTGGACGGTCTGTACGAGTGCATTCTGTGCGCGAGCTGCTCGACGTCGTGCCCGTCGTTCTGGTGGAACCCGGACAAGTTCGTCGGCCCGGCTGGCCTGCTGCAGGCTTACCGCTTCATCGCCGACAGCCGTGACCAAGCGACCAACGAGCGCCTCGACAACCTCGAAGACCCGTACCGCCTGTTCCGCTGTCACACCATCATGAACTGCGTCGATGTGTGCCCGAAGGGTCTGAACCCGACCAAGGCCATCGGCAAGATCAAGGAACTGATGGTGCGCCGCGCGGTGTAAATCGCAACGCACCCAGCGTCGCCGGAGCGGTTTTCCGGCGACGCGTCCTTTTGAGAAGCATGACCGCTGTGACTACCCCGACGTTCTCTCACCAATCCGATCCGCACAAACGCGCGCGTTTGCGCTGGCGTGCCCGACGCGGTTTGCTGGAGAACGATATCATCGTCGAGCGCTTCTTCAACCGCTACGAGACGGAGCTGTCAGATGATGACGTTGCTGCACTCTCGCAGTTGTTCGAGCTGCCCGACAACGACCTGATGGATCTCCTGCTTGCACGCAAGGAGCCGGAAGGTGATCTCGACGTGCCGGAAGTCAAGCACGTCCTGACCTTGCTGCGTTCGGTCTGATTGTTCGACCGCAGGCCAACGCGCGAGAGGTTGCCGCAAGACGAATCGGTCTAGCCGCCCCCACGGCACCCTGCGATCCGTCTGGCGGGAATCTCCCGACTTCATTTTCATAAACAGCAGAGAAGGAAACCGACATGACGCCGTCCGAAGTGAAAGCCACCCTATCGTTTTCCGATGGCTCGCCCAGCGTTGAGCTGCCGATCTACAAGGGCACGGTTGGCCCGGACGTGATCGACATCCGCAAGCTGTACGGTCAGACGGGCAAGTTCACGTACGACCCCGGCTTCATGTCGACCGCGTCGTGCAACTCCAAGATCACCTACATCGACGGCGACAAGGGTGAGCTGCTGTACCGCGGCTACGCCATCGACGATCTGGCTAGCAAGTGCGATTTCATGGAAATCTGCTATCTGCTGCTGAAGGGCGAACTGCCCAACGCCAAGCAGAAGGAAGAGTTCAACCATGTGGTGACGAATCACACCATGGTGCACGAGCAGATGCAGTTCTTCCTGCGCGGCTTCCGTCGTGACGCACACCCGATGGCCGTGCTGACGGGCTTGGTCGGTGCGATGAGCGCGTTCTACCCGGATGCTGCCAATATCAACGACCCGCGCGAGCGCGAGATTTCGCAGATCCGCCTGATCGCCAAGCTGCCGACGCTGGTGGCCATGGCGTACAAGTACAACATCGGCCAGCCGCTGATCTACCCGCAGAACAACCTGTCGTACACCGGCAACTTCATGCGCATGATGTTTGCCACGCCGTGTGAAGACTACAAGGTGAATCCGGTGCTGGAGCGTGCTCTGGACCGCATCTTCATCCTGCACGCCGATCACGAGCAAAACGCGTCGACCTCGACGGTGCGTCTGGCCGGCTCGTCGGGCACGAACCCGATCGCTGCCATCGCTGCCGGTATCGCTTGTCTGTGGGGCCCGGCGCACGGTGGTGCGAACGAAGCCGCACTGAACATGCTGGAAGAGATCGGCTCGGTGGACAAGGTTCCCGAGTTCATCAAGCAGGTCAAGGACAAGAACAGCGGCGTGCGCCTGATGGGCTTTGGCCACCGCGTGTACAAGAACTACGACCCGCGCGCCAAGCTGATGCGCGAAACCTGCCATGAAGTGCTGAACGAGCTGGGCCTGCACAACGACCCGCTGTTCAAGCTCGCCATGGAGCTGGAAAAGATCGCGCTGGAAGACGAGTACTTCGTCAGCCGCAAGCTGTATCCGAACGTCGACTTCTACTCGGGTATCGTGCAGCGCGCGCTGGGCATCCCGTCGTCGATGTTCACCTGCATCTTCGCGCTGGCCCGTTCGGTGGGCTGGATCTCGCAGTGGGAAGAGATGATTACCGATCCGGAATACAAGATCGGCCGTCCGCGCCAGCTGTTCAACGGTGCTGCTACGCGCGAAGTGCCGGCGATCGACAAGCGCTAAGCGAGTCTTTCCGCATCACAAGAACCCCGCCCGGGAAACCGGCGGGGTTTTTTGTCGCCCGAAGATTGCCCGGGCGAGCTTTCGCGAAATGACGAAACCCCCTTTCGCCAGTCACGTCCGGTGCGCAATGCACCGGGTGGCATAATCGATCACTCCCCACGAAACTGCTCGCGCAGCCGCCAGACATGGCGCGTTGTGCACGGATCGCATCATGGCCAAGACGCTCTACGACAAACTCTGGGACGATCACGTCGTTCATACCGAAGATGACGGCACGACTGTGCTCTACATCGATCGTCAACTGCTGCACGAGGTGACGAGCCCGCAGGCGTTCGAAGGCCTGAAGCTGGCGCAGCGTTCGGTCTGGCGCATCAGCGCCAATCTGGCCGTGTCGGACCACAACGTGCCGACCACCGACCGCTCGCATGGCATTGCCGATCCGGTTTCCAAGCTGCAGGTCGACACGCTCGATGCCAACTGCGACAGCTACGGCATCACGCAATTCAAGATGAACGACAAGCGTCAGGGCATCGTGCACGTGATCGGGCCGGAGCAGGGCGCGACGTTGCCGGGCATGACGGTGGTCTGCGGTGATTCGCATACCAGCACGCACGGCGCCTTCGGCGCGCTGGCGCACGGCATCGGCACGTCCGAAGTGGAGCACGTGCTCGCCACGCAGACGCTGCTCGCCAAGAAGAGCAAGAACATGCTCGTGAAGGTGGAAGGCACGCTGCCGCGCGGCTGCACCGCCAAGGACATCGTGCTCGCCATCATCGGCAAGATCGGCACGGCGGGCGGTACGGGTTATGCCATGGAATTCGGTGGCTCGGCTATCCGTGCGCTGTCGATGGAAGGGCGTATGACGGTGTGCAACATGGCGATCGAAGGTGGCGCACGTGCCGGCATGGTCGCCGTGGATGACGTCACGCTCGAATACATCAAGGGCCGCCCGTTCGCGCCGCAGGGCGTGGAGTGGGAGCAGGCCGTTACGTACTGGCGCACGCTGCATTCTGACGAAGGTGCGCACTTCGACCATGTGGTCGAGCTGCGCGCTGAAGAGATTCGCCCGCAAGTGAGCTGGGGCACGTCGCCGGAAATGGTGGTCAGCATTGAAGACCGCGTGCCGGATCCCGAGAAGGAAAAGGACCCGAACAAGCGCAACGCCATGGAGCGCGCGCTCGAATACATGGGCCTGCAGCCGAACGTCGCCATCAGCGATATCAACATCGACAAGGTCTTCATCGGCTCGTGCACCAACAGCCGTATCGAAGACATGCGCGCTGCTGCGTGGGTCGTTCAGAAGCTGGGCAAGCGCATTGCCTCCAACGTGAAGCTGGCGATGGTTGTGCCGGGCTCGGGCCTTGTGAAGGAACAGGCCGAGCGCGAAGGGCTCGACAAGATTTTCAAGGCGGCAGGTTTTGAATGGCGCGAGCCGGGTTGCTCGATGTGCCTGGCGATGAATGCCGATCGCCTGGACCCTGGCGAGCGCTGTGCATCGACCTCCAACCGCAACTTCGAAGGCCGTCAGGGCGCGGGTGGCCGCACCCACCTCGTGAGCCCGGCGATGGCCGCTGCGGCCGCGCTCGAAGGCCACTTCGTCGACGTGCGCAAGCTCGCTTGAGCGGCAGGATAGAGAGAGCAATCATGGAACAATTCACCATCCACACCGGCCTCGTGGCCCCGCTCGACCGCGAGAACGTCGACACCGACGCCATCATCCCGAAGCAATTCCTCAAGTCGATCAAGCGCACGGGCTTCGGCCCGAACCTGTTCGACGAGTGGCGCTACAAGGACGTTGGCGAACCCGGCCAAGACAACAGTAACCGTCCGCTGAACCCGGACTTCGTGCTGAACCAGCCGCGCTATCAAGGCGCATCGGTGCTGCTGGCGCGCAAGAACTTCGGCTGCGGCAGCTCGCGTGAGCACGCACCGTGGGCGCTGCAGCAGTACGGCTTCCGCGCCATCATCGCGCCGAGCTTTGCCGACATCTTCTTCAACAACTGCTTCAAGAACGGGCTGCTGCCGATCGTGCTGACAGAGTCGCAAGTCGACCACCTGTTCAACGAGACGCAAGCCTTCGTCGGTTATCAACTGACCGTTGATCTGGACAAGCAGGTTGTCGTAACGCCGGGTGGTACGGCCTATCCATTCGACATCACGGCGTTCCGCAAGTACTGCCTGCTTAACGGCTTCGATGACATCGGCCTGACCCTGCGCTATGCCGATCAGATCAAGGCCTACGAAGCGCAGCGCCTGGCCAAGATGCCGTGGCTTGCACACAAGCTCGTCGGCTGAGCTCGTCAACAGAACACGCAGAACAACAAGGACATACGCATGACCAAGATTGCAGTGTTGCCGGGTGACGGCATCGGTAAGGAAATCGTGGCCGAGGCCGTCAAGGTGCTGAATGCACTGGGCGAGTCGTTCGAGATGGAATTCGCGCCCGTTGGCGGCGCCGGCTATGAAGCCAAGGGCCATCCGCTGCCGGAAGACACGCTCAAGCTTGCCAAGGAAGCCGACGCCATCCTGTTCGGCGCCGTGGGCGACTGGAAGTACGACACGCTGGCGCGCGAACTGCGCCCCGAGCAGGCGATCCTCGGCTTGCGCAAGCATCTGCAGCTGTTCGCCAATTTCCGTCCGGCGATCTGCTATCCGGAACTGGCCGGCGCATCGAGCCTGAAGCCGGAGATCGTCGGTGGTCTCGACATCCTGATCGTGCGTGAACTGACCGGTGACATCTACTTCGGTCAACCGCGCGGTGTGCGTGCCGCACCGGACGGCCTGTTCGCCGGCGCGCGCGAAGGCTTCGACACCATGCGCTACAGCGAGCCAGAAATCCGCCGCATCGCGCACGTCGCCTTCCAGGCCGCCGCCAAGCGCGGCAAGAAGCTGTGCAGCGTCGACAAGGCCAATGTGCTCGAGACGTTCCAGTTCTGGAAGGACATCGTCACCGATGTGCACAAGGAATATCCGGAGGTCGAGCTGTCGCACATGTACGTCGATAACGCGGCCATGCAGCTCGTCAAGGCGCCGAAGAATTTCGACGTGATCGTCACCGGCAACATGTTCGGCGACATCCTGTCGGACGAGGCTGCCATGCTGACGGGCTCGATCGGCATGCTGCCGTCGGCGTCGCTCGACGCGAACAATAAGGGCCTGTACGAGCCGTCGCACGGTTCGGCACCGGACATCGCAGGTAAGGGCGTGGCCAACCCGCTGGCGACGATCCTGTCGGCGGCGATGATGCTGCGTTACTCGCTGGGCAAGGCCGAGCAGGCCGATCGCATCGAGAACGCCGTCAAGAAGGTGCTGGCTCAGGGCTATCGCACTGGCGACATTCTGACGCCGGGCTGCAAGCAGGTCGGCACGGTGGAAATGGGCGAAGCTGTGCTGGCAGCGCTGTAATTCATCGCGCACGTTGCGGTGCCGTCACCTAGTTGTGTCACGTGCGGCGCCGCAACGTTTTTTTTTTCGGCGAACGCATGTTGCAGCGCATTGTGTGTCCGCCAAATCGTGTATATTTTTACGAATGATCTCGACCGCGCTCCTCTTCGGCATTCTGGGTACCCTGGCTCTCGCAGCTACGGGCACCGCCGCACGCGCACGCATTGCGACTGTCGAGATTCGCACGACCACCAAAACCATTACGAAAAAAACGATCTCGTAGATCGTCCGGTCGTGTCCGCCTGCCTTCCCCGCGCGGTCACCGCCGGGCGCACGAGGCGGGGAAAATCACTAAGGGTTCCACATCATGAAGGTAGGTCTCGTCGGTTGGCGCGGCATGGTCGGCAGCGTGCTGATGCAGCGCATGCAGGAAGAAAAGGATTTCGACCTGATCGATACGGTGTTTTTCAGCACCAGCAACGCTGGCGGCAAGGCGCCTGCATTCGCCAAGACGGATGCGCCGCTGGCTGACGCCAACGACATCGAAGCGCTCAAGGCCTGCGACACGATCATCACGTGCCAGGGCGGCGACTACACTACCGAAGTCTTCCCGAAGCTGCGCGCTGCCGGCTGGAACGGCTACTGGATCGACGCCGCTTCGACGCTGCGTATGGAAGACGACGCCGTGATCGTGCTGGACCCGGTCAACCTGGGCCTGATCAAGAACGCGGTGGCGGCCGGTACCAAGAACTTCATCGGTGGCAATTGCACCAACTCCATCCTGCTGATGGGCGTGGGCGGTCTGTTCCGCGAAGGCCTGGTTGAGTGGGTCAGCTCGATGACCTACCAGGCGGCTTCGGGCGGTGGCGCGAACCACATGCGCGAACTGCTCAAGGGCATGGGCGTGATCCATGGTGCCGTGGCTGACGAGCTGGCCAACCCGGCATCGGCCATTCTGGACATCGATCGCAAGGTCGCCAAGACCATCCGCGAAGATGTGCCGACCGAGTTCTTCCCGGCACCGCTGGCGGGCGGTCTGATCCCCTGGATCGACAAGCAGCTCGACAACGGCCAGTCGAAGGAAGAGTGGAAGGGCCAGGCCGAGGTCAACAAGATTCTGGGCAACGCGCAGCCGGTTCCGGTGGATGGCCTTTGCGTACGTATCGGCGCGATGCGCTGCCACAGCCTGGGCCTGACGCTCAAGCTCAAGCGCGACCTGCCGCTCGAAGAGATCGAGCAGATCATCCGCTCGGGCAACCCGTGGGTGAAGTGGGTGCCGAACGATCGCAGCGTCACTGAGAAGGAACTGACGCCGGCGTCCATCACCGGTGGCCTGCAGATCGGCGTGGGCCGCGTACGCAAGCTGAACATGGGGCCGGAATACGTGAGCGCCTTCGTGATCGGCGACCAACTGCTCTGGGGCGCGGCGGAACCGCTGCGTCGCACGTTGCGCATCCTGCTGGGCAAGTGACCCCGGCTTTGCATTCGTTGTCGGGTCAGGTGGCGGCGATTGTCGTTGCGGCCTGACAACAGAAAGTGCGCTTTTTCTACCAACGCCGCGCGGCCTGCGCGGCGTTGTGCCATCTGGCCGCCCACGGGCTGTAACGTTGGTACACAATAGCGGCCAGAATTGCGGTATGAAAGCCGTCCACCCTTTCGTGGGGTGGACAGTTACGGGGAATAGTTAGCGCCACGTCGAAGCATTCGCACTCCGGGGGGTACGTCGGATGCTTCAGAATCTCGCCAATTGTGTCGTTTTGATAAAAGTCGACGGCGGTTCGAACCCTCAGCTTTTCGCCTATTGGGTGAACTTGCTGCGCTAACTCGTTGATGTTAAGTTCGTTTGCACATTAAAAGATAACGGAGTCGAAGGTGAGGGTGAGCCAATACCGCCGGAGAGAAACGTCCCATCGCAGTCCTAGCTGGTCGGCCGTCGCCATTGCTGCGGCAAGCCTGTTGCTGATCCAGCCCGCAGCGCATGCAGCTGGTTTCGGCGCGCTGCATGTGCGTTCCAGCCTTGGCCAGCCGCTGCAGGCCGAAATCGATCTGACCGGCGTGACGCCCGAAGAGGCGCAGAACCTGGTCGCCAAGCTGGCTACTCCGGATGCTTATTCGCGCGCCGGTCTGAGCTACAACCCGATCGTCTCCTCGCTGCGTGCGTCGCTTGAGCGCCAGTCGAATGGCAACTACGTGGTGCGCCTGCGATCCACCCAGCCCGTCGCCGAGCCGTTTGTTGACGTGCTGGTCGACCTGAACTGGGCAAGCGGTCACGTTTCGCGCGCCTATACCTTCCTGTTGGACCCGGTGGGCTCCAGCAATACCGCTCAGAATTTTGCGCCGACGCCGGTGGTTCAGGCTACGACGCCAGGCGCCGCTGAGCCTGCCGCGCCCGCACCGGCCGCTCAGCCGCAGGCCGCGGCCCCGGCGGCAGCAGCGGCCGCTGCGCCTACGCGCCAACCGCGTACCGCACCTCGCCAAGCTGCGCGCCCGCAACAGGCTGCGCCTGCTGCTTCGGCGCCGGATGCTACGCCGGGCGGTTCGTATACCGTGCAGCGCGGCGACAGCCTCTACGACATCGCGTCGACGGCCTCGCAAGGCCAGGACGCTGTGTCGCTCGACCAGATGCTGCTGGCGATGTACCGCAACAACCCCAATGCCTTCATTGGCGGCAATATCAACCGCCTGCGTACCGGTTCCGTGCTGAAGGTGCCGTCGCAGGCTGATGCGCAGAAGGTCTCGCCGCGTGAAGCGCGCCGCGAGGTGGTCGCGCAGACGTCTGGCTTTGCTGGCTATCGCAATCGCCTGGCAACCGCCGCTGAAGCCAATGCCGCCACCGATACCGATTCGGCTCGCCAGCAAAGCGGCAGCGTGTCGGCCCGTGTGCAGGATCAAGCAACGCCGGCGGCCAGCGGTCGTGACGAGCTGCGCCTGTCGAAGGCCGATCGCACCGGCAAAGCCAACGCTGCTGCGCGTGACGAAGAACTCGTTGCCAAGGAGCGTGCGCTCAAGGATATGGAATCGCGCGTTGCCCAGTTGGAGAAGAACCTCTCCGACATGCAACGTCTGGTGGAACTGAAAAACGCCGAGTTGGCAAAGGCCGCCAGTGCAGTCAAGCCTGCTGCGGGCGCGGCGCCGGCAACGGCGGCACCTGCTGTGGCGGCTGCCAACGCACCTGCTCCGGCGGCTGCAGCGGCATCGTCCACGTCGGCACCGGCTCAACAGGCCGCCCAAGCAGTCGCTACCGCTCCGGCGGAAACTGCCGCAGCAGCACCTGCTGCTTCGGCAACTGCCGCAGCAGCGTCTGCACCGGTGGCTACTGCCTCGGCGCCGCAGGCGGCGGCCAGCGCACCGGTTGCGGCAGCGTCGGCACCTGCTGCTGTGCCGAAGAAGGCACCGGTCGTCGTGGCTCCGCAGCCGCCGATCGCAGAGGAGTCGTTCTTCTCATCGCTGCTGGGCAACCCGATGGCGCTGGGCCTGGGTGGTGTCGTGGTCGCGCTGCTGGGTGGATTGGCGGTGTATCGTCGCCGTCAGCAGAAGCCTGAGCAGGCACATGGCTTCCAGGACAGCCTGTTGTCGCAGGAAAGCACTGTAATGGCGGGTGCGAACTCGCTGTTCGGCGCGGCCGGCGGTCAAAGTGTCGATACCTCGCAGCACAGCGTGTTCGGTGCGGATTTCCGTATTGGCGGCAGCAACGAGAGCAACGAAGTCGATCCGATTGCCGAAGCGGATGTCTATATCGCCTACGGTCGCGACGTGCAGGCCGAGGAAATTTTGCGCGAGGCGCTGGAACAACATCCGGATCGCCAAGCTATTCGTTTGAAGTTGATGGAAATTTACGCAAATCGTCAGGACGCACATGGCTTCCAGACCATTGCAGAAGAAATGCTGGCGCAAGTCGGCGCCGCCTCGCCGGAATGGGCCGAGGCCGCTGCGATGGGTCGCAAGTTTGATCCCGCCAATCCGCTGTACCTGACGGTGCAGGGTGACACGCCGTATCCGGCGTCCGAAGTGCATGCCGAGCACAACCATGTAGGTGCCGCTGCTGCAGGTGCAGCCGCCCTTGCAGGCGTGGGTGCCGCTGCCGCAGCGGAAGCCTTCAAGCCGACCGTGACAGGTGAAACCACCCGCCGCGGCGACGACTGGACTACGTTGTCCCCGGATCTGGATCCGTCTGCGCCGTCGACCAAGGCCCCGCAATTGGCCGATCTGGACCTGCCGCTGGAGTCGTTCCCGGCTCCGGCTGCTGGCGATCCGATCACCGCATCGGCTGACGCTGCCGAGGTGTTCAAGCCGCACGCCGAGCCGGAAGTCGATCTGCCGCAGTTCAACGCACACGCTGGTGAGGCTTACCAGCCGGTGTCTGCGCCGCCGATGCACATGGACCTGTCGGACCTGTCGCTGGATCTAAATCCGACGCCGCCGGCAACCGAGGCGGCACCGGCCGCTCCGGCTGCCGTGGCTGAAGAAAGCCTGCCGGCCTGGGCTCAGCCGGCGGATCTGTCTCAGGCGCCGATGCACTTCGATGCCGACCCGCATCACGCCGAGCATGAACATGTTGCCAACGATGAGCCGCAATCGGCCATCCGCCTAGACACCAACCTGCCGCACACGCTGTCCGGTGAGCATGGCGCCGATGGCGTGCGCGATCTGCAGATCAAGTTCGACTTGGCCAAGGCCTATATCGAGATCGGCGACAAGGAAGGTGCTCGCGAACTGCTGCAGGAAGTGCTGGACCTGGGCGACCCCTCGTTCCACGCCGAGGCACAGGCCCTGATGCGTCAGATCGGCTGATCGACCCAGCCTCAAGCATCGCCAGCGCCGGCAGGGTGGTATCCTGCCGGCGTTTTTCTTTCCGCAGAGGATTCACAAGGCATGACGCGCATCGCGCTCGGCATCCAGTACGACGGTGCCGCGTTTTCGGGGTGGCAATCGCAGCCACACGGCAATACCGTGCAAGACATGCTGGAGGCGGCATTGCGCCAGTTTGCCGGCGTGCCACTTCAGACGACCGTCGCAGGCCGCACCGACGCTGGCGTGCACGCACTGGGACAGGTTGTGCACCTCGACACCGACCTCGTACGCGATCCGTTCTCGTGGGTGCGTGGCACCAACGCCTTTCTGCCATCGACCGTGGCAGTGCGCTGGGCGCAGGAGATGTCGGAAGACTTCCACGCGCGCTTCTCTGCGCATCGCCGCACTTACTACTACGCGCTGACCTTCGGGCCCACGCGCGCGCCGCTGCTCGAAGGCAAAGCGGGCTATGTCATGCTGCCGCCCGGCAAGTCGCTTGACGTGGCAGCCATGCACGAGGCCGCCCAAGTGCTGGTCGGCGAGCACGATTTCTCTTCTTTCCGTGCAGCGGAATGCCAGGCCAAGTCGCCGGTGAAGACGATGTATTCGATGGAAGTGCGAGGCGAGGGGGAGTGGGTGTTTGTACGCATTCGCGGCAGTGCCTTCCTGCATCACATGGTGCGCAACATCATGGGCTGCCTGGTCGCGATCGGCCGCGGCCGTCAGCCGGCATCGTGGATGGCCGATGTGCTGGCCGCCCGTAGCCGCGTGGCTGCAGCGCCCACGTTCATGCCCGACGGCCTGTATCTGGCAGAGGTCGGCTATCCTGATGGCTTCTCGTTGCCGATGTCCCCGGCATCGGCCAGCCTGTTTCGCGGCGTGTTCGACGAGCACGCCGGCCTGTGAATCCCACTTCTGCCATGTCGTTGCATCGTACTCGTATCAAGCTCTGTGGCCTGACCCAGCAGGCCGACGTCGATCATGCCGTCGCGCTGGGTGCGGATGCCATCGGTTTGGTGTTCTATCCGCCCAGCCCGCGTTACGTTGCTACGGAGCGTGCCGCCGAGTTGGCCCGCCGTGCCGGCCCCTTTGTCACGGTGACGGGCCTGTTCGTCAACGCCAGCGCGGACGACATCGCCCGCATGCTCGACCAGGTGCCGCTTACGCTGCTTCAGTTCCATGGCGACGAAACGCCCGAGCAGTGCGCGGAGATCGCCGGGAAGGTGGGGCTGCCGTGGCTGCGCGCCCTGCGTGTTCAGCCGGGAACCGATTTGGTAGAATTTGCCGATCGGTTTGCCGCTGCCCAAGGCCTGCTGCTCGACGCATTTGTTGAGGGGTATGGCGGTGGCGGCCACGTCTTCGACTGGACCCTGATTCCCCCGCAATGGCTCCCGCAATCGCCATCCTTGCCAACAAGCGCCGCTCCTCGGCTCGTTTTGAGTGGTGGGTTGAGCGCGCAAAACGTCGCTGGCGCGATTGAGCGCGTGCGGCCCTACGCTGTTGATGTCAGCAGCGGGATCGAGGCCGCACGGGGCGTGAAAGACCACGCCCGAATGACTGCATTCGTGCGTGCGGTCCGCGAGGCCGATGCCGCCCTGGGCACATCGGTGCAAGCCTGAGCCAGTCTGGCAGGTCCCTCGCGGTTCGCACCTTCCTGAATTTCTCCGCTGACTTGGACCCATGTGTCTTCGGCGGACGTCCCGAGAGATCGCCATGTATAACCTGCCTGACGCCCACGGCCATTTTGGCCCCTACGGCGGCACCTTCGTTGCTGAAACGCTGTCCCACGCGCTGGATGAACTGCGCGATGCCTATGCGCGCTACCAGCACGATCCCGAATTCATCAAGGAATACGAGTACGAGCTGAAGCATTTCGTCGGCCGTCCGTCGCCCATCTATCATGCAGCCCGCCTGACTGAGCATTGCGGCGGCGCGCAGATTTACCTCAAGCGCGAAGATCTGAACCACACCGGCGCGCACAAGGTGAACAACGTCATCGGCCAAGCACTGCTGGCGCGCCGCATGGGCAAGCCGCGCGTGATTGCTGAGACCGGCGCTGGCCAGCACGGCGTGGCGACGGCCACCATCGCGGCGCGTTACGGCATGGAATGCGTTGTCTACATGGGCAGCGAAGACGTGCGCCGCCAGGCCGCCAACGTCTATCGCATGAAGCTGCTGGGCGCGACCGTGGTGCCGGTGGAATCCGGCTCGCGCACGCTCAAGGACGCGCTGAACGAAGCGATGCGCGACTGGGTCACCAACGTGGCCGACACCTTCTACATCATCGGCACGGTGGCGGGTCCGCACCCGTATCCGATGATGGTGCGCGACTTCCAGGCCGTGATCGGCGAAGAGTGCAAGGTGCAGATGCCCGAGATGATCGGCCGCCAGCCGGATGCCGTGATCGCTTGCGTGGGCGGTGGCTCAAACGCCATGGGCATCTTCTATCCGTACATCGACCATGCCGACGTGAAGCTGATTGGCGTGGAGGCGGCGGGTGAGGGCATCGAGACGGGGCGCCATGCGGCGTCGCTTACGGGCGGTTCGCCGGGCGTGCTGCACGGCAATCGCACGTACCTGCTGCAGGACGACGACGGCCAGATCATCGAGACGCATTCGATTTCGGCAGGCCTGGACTACCCGGGCGTGGGTCCTGAGCACGCCTGGTTGAAGGATGCGCACCGCGCGGAATACGTCCCCATCACCGACAAGGAAGCGCTGCAAGCCTTCCACGATCTGTGCCGCATGGAGGGCATCATTCCCGCGCTGGAATCGAGCCATGCGCTGGCATATGCCTGCAAGCTGGCACCGACGCTGCCGAAGGACAAGATCCTGCTGGTGAACCTGTCGGGCCGCGGCGACAAGGACATGCACACCGTCGCCGAATTCTCCGGCATCACACTCTAACGGCACTGGCACCCGCATGACCGAGCGCGCCATCGACGGCATCTTCAACGAGGACTGCATCACCGGGGTCGGGCATCTGGCCGACGGCAGTGTGGACCTTGTCATCGCCGATCCGCCGTACGGGCTGGGCAAGGACTACGGCAACGACTCCGACAAGCTGTCGGGCGATGCGTACCTCGCCTGGTCCGAGCGCTGGATCGATGCGGTGGTTCCCAAGCTGGCGCGCAACGGCTCGCTCTACCTGTTCTGCACGTGGCAATACGCGCCGGAACTGTTCGTGATGCTCAAGCGGCGTCTGACGATGGTCAACGAGATCATCTGGGATCGCCGCGTGCCCAGCATGGGCGGCAGCACGCGCAAGTTTTCGTCGGTGCACGACAACATTGGCTTTTTTGCCGCTTCGCGTGATTACTACTTCGATGTCGATGCCGTGCGCATTCCGTACGACGCGGAGACCAAGAAGGCGCGCAGCCGCAAGCGTTTCGAGGGTAAGAAGTGGCTGGAAGTCGGCTACAACCCGAAGGACGTGTGGAGCGTGTCGCGCCTGCACCGGCAGGATCCGGAGCGCGCCGAACATCCGACGCAAAAGCCGCTGGAACTGGTGGAGCGCATGATCCTGGCAAGTTGCCCGCCGGGCGGCCTGGTGCTGGACCCGTTCCTGGGTAGCGGCACCACGGCTGCTGCGAGCGCGCGCCTTGGCCGCCGGTTCGCCGGCTTCGAGATCAACGCCGACTATTGCCGCGTGGCGCGTGAGCGTGTGGCCGCTGTGCATGCCGCAGCCTCGAACGCCCAACCGACTGATTCTGAGGCGCCTGAGACCATCAAGGTCGCCTGACAAACCAATCCCCCTATGTCCCGCATCGCTCAAACTTTTTCGCAACTGTCCGCGCAGGGCCGCAAGGGCCTGATTCCGTTCATCACGGCGGGCGATCCGTACCCCGAGATGACCGTTGACCTCATGCACGCGCTGGTCAAGGGCGGCGCCAATGTCATCGAACTGGGCGTGCCGTTTTCTGACCCGATGGCCGACGGCCCGGTTATCCAGCGTGCGTCTGAACGCGCATTGGCCCAGAAGGTGGGCCTGCGTACGGTGCTGGAATACGTGCGCACGTTCCGCGCTACGGATGCCACGACGCCCGTGGTGTTGATGGGCTATGCCAATCCGATCGAGCGCATGGGCGTTGACGCCTTCGCCAAGGCTGCGTCTGAAGCGGGCGTGGACGGCGTGCTGGTGGTCGATTACCCACCTGAGGAGTGTGACGACTTTGCCAAAGCCATGAAGGCCGTCGGGATCGATCCGATCTTCCTGCTGGCACCCACCTCCACCGAGGCGCGTATTGCGCAGATCGCCCGCGTGGCCAGCGGCTACATCTACTACGTCTCGCTCAAGGGTGTGACCGGCGCGGCGACCATCGATCTGGATGCCGTGGCTGCACGCATCCCGCAGATTCGCCAGCATGCGCGGCTGCCGGTGGGCGTCGGCTTCGGCATCCGTGATGCGGCAACTGCACGTGCCATCGGTGGCGTTGCCGATGCCGTGGTCATCGGATCCCGCATTGTGCAATTGCTAGAAGAGGCTCCGCGCGAACAAGCGGTACAATACTTGACTGATTTCATCGCGGAGATCCGCCAGGCGCTGGACGCCTGAGTCACATTCTTCGCGCGAGCGCATTCAAGGAGCACGCATGAGCTGGCTGGACAAACTGCTTCCGCCCAAGATCCAACAGACCGATCCGTCGCAACGCAAGGGCATTCCGGAAGGCCTCTGGATCAAATGCCCGGCTTGCGAGTCGGTGCTGTACCGTACCGATATCGAAGCCAATCTGCACGTTTGCCCGAAGTGCGATCACCACATGCGCATCGGCGCGCGTGCTCGCCTGGATGCGCTGCTGGACGCAGAAGGCCGCTATGAGCTGGGCCAGGAGATCCTCCCGGTCGATCCGCTCAAGTTCAAGGACAGCAAGAAATACCCTGACCGCATCAAGGCCGCCATGGACAACTCCGGCGAGACCGATGCAATGGTCGTGCTGGGTGGCGCCATTCATGCGCTGCCGGTGGTGGTGGCCTGCTTCGAGTTTGAGTTCATGACCGGCTCGATGGGCTCGGTGGTGGGTGAGCGCTTTGCACGCGGCGCGCAGATGGCGCTGGAGCAGAAGGTGCCATTCATCTGCGTGACGGCGTCGGGCGGCGCGCGTATGCAGGAAAGCCTGCTGTCGCTCATGCAGATGGCCAAGACCACGGCGATGATCCAGAAGCTGGCCGAGGCCAAGCTGCCGTTCATCAGCGTGCTTACTGATCCGACCACGGGTGGTGTGTCCGCCAGCTTTGCCTTCATGGGCGATGTGGTGATCGCTGAACCCAAGGCAATGATCGGCTTTGCTGGCCCGCGCGTGATCGAGCAGACCGTGCGTGAAAAGCTGCCGGAAGGCTTCCAGCGTGCCGAGTTCCTGCTGCAGAAGGGCGCCATCGACATGATCGTCGACCGCCGCAACATGCGCCGCGAGATTGCCGAGCTGCTGGCGCTCTTGCAGAAGCAACCGGCCGACGCACTGGCCTGATGCACCACACCTGTTGAACCGAAGCGCGGGCGAGAGTCCGCGCTTCTTGTTTTTGCGCGGCAGGTTTGCCTAAGCGCAACCCCGGCCGCGCCACACATCGTTCGCATGCCTACATTCGATAACCTTCCCGATTGGCTGGCCCACCTGGAAACCGCGCACCCGGTCGGCATCGACATGGGCCTGGCCCGCATCAGCTGCGTGCGTGACGCGCTCGGGCTGGAGTTCAAATCCGTCGTCTTTACGGTTGGCGGGACCAACGGCAAGGGCTCGACCTGTTCGATGCTGGAGGCGATGCTGCTGGCGGCCGGCTACAAGGTTGGCTGCCATACGTCGCCACACCTGATCGATTTCAACGAACGCGCCCGCGTGAATGGCGAGATCGCCACCGACGCGATGCTGCTGCCGCATTTCGAGGCCGTTGAACGCGCGCGCTGCAGCTTCCCGGAGCCGGTCAGCCTGACGTACTTCGAGTTCACAACACTGGCGATCATGCATCTGTTTGCCAACGCCGGGCTGGATGCGGTCATCCTTGAGGTTGGGCTGGGTGGTCGTCTGGACGCGGTCAATATCATCGACACGGACTGCGCCATCATCACCAGCGTCGACTTGGACCACATGGCCTACCTGGGCGACACGCGCGAGGCGATCGGCTTTGAGAAGGCGGGGATCTTCCGCCCAGGCAAGCCGGCAATCTGTTCCGATCCGGTGCCGCCGATTTCGCTGGTCAAGCAGGCCGAGGCCGTTGGTGCTGACCTTTGGCTGATCGGCCGCGATTTCAACTTCCAGGGTGACAAGCAGCAGTGGGGTTTCAGCGGACGGGGGCGGCGCTGGCCGAGCCTCGGCTATCCGGCGCTGCGCGGTGCGAATCAGTTGCTGAATGCTTCAGCGGCGCTGGCGGCGCTGGAGTCGGTGCGCGACCGGTTGCCCATTTCGGCGCAGGACGTGCGCCTGGGGTTGTCGCAGGTGGCGTTGCCGGGCCGCTTCCAGGTCATGGCAGGCCGCCCTGCGGTGATTTTGGATGTGGCGCATAACCCGCACGCGGCAGCGGCGCTTGGTCAGAACCTCGAGAACATGGGCTTCTTCCGCTACACCTACGCGGTGTTCGGTGCCATGCAGGACAAGGACATCGCCGGGGTGCTCGGTCACATGCTCGACAAGGTTGACCATTGGTGTCTGACCGATCTGCCGACGCCGCGTGCGGCCAGCGCCGCGCGCCTGGAGCAGGCATTGACGGACGCCGGCTTCCAGCCGGGCAAGGAATCGAGTGTCAGCACATTCAGCGATCCCGCCACAGCCTATCGCAACGCCATGGAGCGTGCGACTGAGGATGATAGAATCGTGGTCTTCGGATCGTTCTTCACCGTTGCTGGTGTGCTTGCAGAGCGCAAGAACCGCGCACACTAGCCAAGCGCATTGCCAACATTGGGCAGCGCCGGGTCACAGGACGACCGGGCGTCGGCGCTGCCCTCGCATGCATCGTCTGAGAGCCAAACCGAGCGCAATCCATGGGACTGTTTTCCATTTTCTCCTCCCGCAAGAACGCTGAAGGCGAACGCTCGCGCGGCGCCGCTGGCAGTGCCGCCGATGTGGCCCGCGATGCGGTCCATGAATCGCGCACATCGTCCCGCGCATCGTCGAACTCCCGTAGCCGCGCTTCTCGCCGTGTGGACGATGACGACGATGGTCTCGACCCTGAGCTCCCGCAAAAGCAGCGCGCCCGTCGTCGATTGATCGGCGCGGTGGTGCTGGTGGGTGCTGCCGTGGTGGTGTTGCCGCTGGTGTTCGACGCCAAGCCGCGCCCCGTGACCGATGCGGTGGCCGTGCAGATTCAGGATCAACCGATCGACCGAGGCGCCAAGGCATCTACCGATGAACCCAAGGTGGCCAGCCGTCGTTCTGCGCCGCGCGCACCGGGCTCGTCGGCAGATCAACCGCAAGCGTTGGATCAGGGCGAAGAGGTGGTTGCTTCTGCTGACACACCGTCACCCAACTCGCCTGCACCCGCACAGAACACGCCGTCGGCTCAGCCGACACCACCCAAGACGGTCGCCAGCTTGACGCCGTCCGCAGATGCCAAGCCCGCCGCCAAACCGGCTCAGCCAGCGCCGCAGGCCGCCGCGCCCAGTGCAGATGCCAGCGGTAACAAGTTCGTCCTGCTGATTGGCGCGTTTGCATCTGAAGACCGCGCGCGCAACTGGTTGAGCAAGCTCAAGGCCGAGAAGATCCCCGGCTATATCGAACACAAGAAGGTGCCTGAGAAGGGTGATCTGGCGCTGTTGCGTGCAGGCCCGTTCAGCGATCGTGCCGCAGCGGAAGCCGCGCAGAAGCGCGCCGAGCAGATCGGCCTGACGCCCAAGCTCGTGCAGCAATAACGATGCCGGATCACGTGCACTCGCCAGATTCACTGACTTGTCACGTCACCCTCAGTCAAAGTCAATCCAAGCCGCTGCCCGATGCAACCGACTTTCTTTGACTATGGTGTGCTGTTCATCGTCGTCACGTCTGCGCTGATCGGGTTGTTTCGCGGGTTGATTCGTGAAGTGCTGGCGCTGCTTGGATGGTTGTTTGCTGCGTGGGTGGCGTATACGTTTTCGGGGGTAGCCGCAGGCTGGGTGCCAGAGTCGCTGCCGGGTGGACCGGTGGCGCGCACCATTCTCGGTTTCGTCCTACTGTTTATCGTGACGGTGATTGCGACGTCGCTGGTGGGGGCGCTGCTCTCGGCGGCATTGGCAAGCGCCGGGCTCAAGCCGGCGGATCGCGGCCTGGGCATGGTGTTCGGGTTGGCACGCGGTGGCGTGATCATCCTCGTGCTGATGACGGTGGCGGGCTTTACCAGCCTGCCCGAGCAACCGTTCTGGCGCGATGCGATCAGCCGGCCGTATGCGGAGGAAGCTGCGCGTGCTGCCAAGCCGCTGCTGCCGCCTGACGTCGCGAAGTATGTTCACTATTGATTCGGAGCGTCTGGCCACCAGCTAGACGATCTGGGAAGTTTTTTTCGGTGCCGGCAACGGGTGCGGGCGCCACCAATACGTTCTCGCTGGAGATCGACATGTGCGGTATCGTTGGCGTGGTTTCCTCCACGCCGGTCAATCAGCTGATCTATGACAGCCTGTTGCTTCTGCAACACCGGGGGCAGGATGCGGCTGGCATTGCCACTGCGGCTGGCAACACCTTCCATATGCACAAGGCCAATGGCATGGTGCGTGACGTGTTCCGCACGCGCAACATGCGCGGCCTGCCGGGCACGAGCGGCATCGGCCAGGTGCGTTATCCGACCGCTGGCTCTTCCAGTGAAGAAGAGGCCCAGCCGTTCTACGTCAATGCGCCGTTCGGCATCGTGCTGGCACACAACGGCAACCTGACGAACTCCGATCAGCTGCGCGAAGAGATGTTCCGACGCGATCGTCGTCACATCAACACGCAGTCGGATTCTGAAGTCCTGCTCAACGTGCTGGCCGACGAACTGCAGCGCGCCAGCAATGACATCCCGCTGGATCGTGATTCCATTTTCACCGCCGTGGAGGGCTTGCACCGCCGCGTGCGCGGCTCGTATGCCATTGCTGCGGAGATCTCGGGCTACGGCGTGCTGGCTGTTCGCGATCCGTTTGGCATCCGCCCGCTGGCGCTGGGCAGCCAGGAAACGCCGGACGGCAACATCGAATACATGGTCGCCTCGGAATCGGTGGCGCTGGAAGGTATCGGCTTCAAGTTCGAGCGCGACGTGGCGCCCGGCGAAGCGATCTTCATCGACCTGGAAGGCAAGCTGCACACCAAGCAATGTGCCGAGAACCCGGTGCTGTCGCCGTGCATTTTCGAATATGTGTATCTGGCGCGTCCGGACTCGCGTATGGATGGCGTTTCGGTGTACGACGCGCGTCTGCGCATGGGCGACTACTTGGCCGAGAAGATCAAGCGCGAGGTAACCGACCCGATCGACGTGGTGATGCCGATTCCAGATTCGTCGCGTCCGGCCGCCATGCAGGTGGCCAACCACCTGGGCGTGCCGTACCGCGAGGGCTTTTTCAAGAACCGCTACGTGGGCCGCACCTTCATCATGCCGGGCCAGGCGGTGCGCAAGAAGTCGGTGCGCCAGAAACTCAACGCCATGGCGATCGAGTTCAAGGGCAAGAATGTGCTGATCGTCGACGACTCCATCGTGCGCGGCACGACGTCGTCGGAAATCGTGCAGATGGCACGTGATGCGGGCGCGAAGAAGGTGATCTTCGCCTCAGCTGCGCCGCCGGTGAAGTTCCCGAACGTGTACGGTATCGACATGCCGACGCGCGGCGAATTGGTCGCCTACGGCCGCACGCACGAAGAGATCGCCAAGATCATCGGCGCCGATCAACTCGTGTACCAGGACGTGGAAGACATGAAGCGTGCTGTGCGCGACGTCAACCCGGCGCTCAAGGACTTCGACGCGTCGTGCTTTGATGGCAAGTACGTGACGGGCGACATCGACGAGGCGTATCTCGATCGTCTGGAGACCGCGCGCAACAACTCGGCAGCCAATGCCGATCGCGACAACGCGCAGAACGATGATCCGCGTACGCAACTGCACCTGCAACGTTCCGCTGTGAACGAATAAGCGACCGCACCGCAGTCGCCGCAAACAAAAAGCCCGTCTTCGCAAGACGGGCTTTTTGTTGGGCGCTTGGTCTGCCGCGTTGTTACTTCAGCATGCGACGGCGCAGCAGCCACAGGCACAGCACGAGCGCGACAGCGGCGTAGAGCAGCAGCACACCCAGGTGCAGCAGAACGTTGTCCGGTGTGCGGCCCAGCATCAGCGGGCGGATCAGCTCCACCGCGTGCGGTAGCGGCAGCACGTTCGTGATCGCGCGCACGGGTGCCGGCAGTTGCGACAGCGGGAAGAACACGCCCGAGAGCAGCATCATCGGCGTGATCACCAGCGTCTGATAGAACATGAAGAAATCGTAGTTGGGCGCGAGCGCCGTCATGTTCATCGCCAGGCAGGCAAATGTGAAACCCGTGAGCACGATGACAGGCAAGGCGAGCAACGCCTGCGGCATCGATGCATAGCCGAGAACGCCCGCCACCAGCATGATCGCTAGCCCCGAGAGCACGGACTTGCTGGCCGCCCAGATCAGCTCACCGAGCACCACGTCACCCAGGGTGAGCGGCGCATAGAGAATGGCTTCCCACGTGCGCTGCACGTGCATGCGTGAGAACGCCGAGTACATCGCTTCGAAGCTGGCTGACATCATCGTGCTGGAAGCCACGGTGCCGGCAGCCAGGAACGCGATGTACGACACACCGTCGATATGCCCGACCAGCAGGCCCAGGCCGAGCCCGAGACCAAACAGGTAGATCATCGGATCGGCCAGATTGCCGGCGAGCGACGGAATGGCAAGCTTGCGCCAGACCATGAAGTTGCGCAGCCAGATGGTCTGCCAGTTCCGAAAATTGAGCGGCCGCAGCGATTGCGGATACGCCTGTTGCGGGGCTGCGGTAAGGGTGGCTTCGTTGGACATGGGGGGCTCGTTCAATCGCGCTGCATCAATCCCGCATCTCGCGGCCGGTCAGACGCAGGAACACGTCTTCAAGATTGGCGGGACGGTGCAGGTAGCGCAGGCCGGGCATGGTGTGCGTTTCGGTCTGCGTGCGCAGGGCGGCCACCAGCGGCTGCGGATCGCGGGCGTAGCAGAAGAGGGTTTCGCCGCTGGTTTCTACGCGCTCGGCAAGGGGCTCGAGCAACGTGCGCAGGGCGGAGAGATCGTCGCCGTAGACTTCCACCACGTCGCAGCCGATCTCGCGTGCGATGAGTTCGTGCGGCTTGCCTTGCGCGATCTTGCGGCCGTTGTCGATCACGCAGAGCTCATCGCACAGGCGCTCGGCCTCTTCCATGAAGTGCGTGGTCAGCAGAATGGTCTTGCCGCCGGCCAGCAGTGAACGCAGGCGCTCCCAGATCAGGTGGCGGGCTTGCGGATCGAGCCCTGTGGTGGGCTCGTCCATCACGAGGATGTCCGGGTCGTTGATGAGCGCGCGCGCCACCGTCAGCCGGCGCTTCATGCCACCGGAGAGCGCACGTACCGGCGCATCGGCTTTTTGCTCAAGCCGCGCGAATTCCAGCAGGGCAGGGATGCGCTCGCGGATGGCTGCGGAGGACAGGCCAAAGTAGCGGCCGAAGATGCGCAGGTTTTCCGAGACGGTGAAATCGGGGTCGAGGTTGTCGAACTGCGGCACCACGCCCACACGCATGCGTGCACGGTGCGCAAACTCGGGAACTGCCTCGCCGCACAGCTGCAGCGCGCCCGCATCGGGCATCGTCATGCCAAGCAGCATGCGCAGCGTGGTGGTCTTGCCGGCCCCGTTGGGGCCCAGCAGGCCAAAGCATTGGCCGCGCCGTACGGAAAAACTCAGGTTGTCGACGACCATTTGATCGCCATAGCGCTTGCGCAAGCCTTCGACGCTCAGGATCGGTGTGCTGCTCACGCCAAAGCCTTGTTGCTCGTATCGCACATCGCCTCCGTTGCAAAACGCTGATTATGCGCTTGCGTCGGCATATGCGTATGCGGGGAATGTGCGATGGCGCGGACCGCGCTCAGATAGCAGAAAGGGCCAGACAACACTGTCTGGCCCCTGCCTTGCAGCGCATGAACGCTGCGGATGTGGCGGACTACTTGGTGGCGGCGTTACCGATCACGCCACCCAGTGCCGCGCCACCCAGCGTTGCGCCCGGGCCGCCCCAGATGGCTGCCCCGGCGACGCCACCTGCGGCCGCGCCCAACGCGGTGTTGCGCTGCTTGGGCGTCATGTCCGCGCATCCGCTGACGGATGCCAACGCGGCCGCCAGTAACAAGGATACGAAGGCACGCATAGCACACTCCTTTTGTCGTTCGTATGCCCGTATTAAAGGCCGCGCAGGGTGCCATGTGCAGTGGCCGATGCCTGAAAACGGTGTAAGCCGATTCCCACACATGCAACGCGGATTCCGGCGCGGAAGTTCCGCCCTTTCTTGCGTACTGCTAGCGGTCCAGCGTTTTCTTCACCTCTTCACGAACATCGCCCATGGTGGCGCGAGCCTTGCCGATGTTCTTTTCGATGTTGCCCTTGAGCTGCGTTTTTTCATCGCCGGTCACCTTGCCGGCCACTTCCTTGATCTTGCCTTTCGCTTCTTGCAGACGGCCCTTCACTTGATCTTTATTCATGGTGTCGATCCCTCTGTTGGTCGGCCGGTGCAGGGGTCGTCCACCGGCATTGACGAGTGGCGCAATGCCACCGTTGCAGCTTACAGCGTGTGATTTTCGTGCCCAGGCGACGTTGTCCGAAAGACCTGTAGGACAAACGGGGATGTCACAGAAATAGGCTTGACCGATGGCTACACTGAAACGCCCGGCCGTGTCGGCACGCGCCGGATTCATTCATCCACCATTCTCACGATCCCCAAGGGAGATAGCGACATGATGACTCTGGAGCAACTCGGCATCCTGCACCGATCGCAAATCGAGGCGTGGCTGGCCGTTACGGAAGAAGCTGTTGACGGCGTCAACCGCCTGATCGGGCTGAATCTCCAGGCACTCAAGGCCGGCTTTGGAGAGACGGAGCAGTGCCTGCACGAGGCGGCCGGCGCGCAGGATGCCGGACAGTGGTTCGGTGCGCAGGCGCGGTTTCTGCAGCCTGCCGGCGAACGTGTCTCCGGCTATACGCGCAACTTCATCGAGATCGGTGTGCAGACGCAGAACGGCATCACGCGCGCGCTGCAGCGTCATGGTGATGAAGTGCGTCGTCAATGGGGCTTCGTCGCAGAGAACCTGGCCGACGCTGCGCCCCCGGGCGCCGAGGTGGCCGTGAAGTTTCTCAAGGCAACGGTCGGGCTGGAAGTGGCGGCTGCTGAAGCCGCAGAGGCGGCCGTATCCGAAGCAAGTGGCGTAACCGACAAGAACGACGCCGCACATTGAGTACTCCTCCACACGGGGGAGGTTCGTCGGCAGTGGGCCGACATGGATTTCGGCGCAGTCCTACAGGGCGTTGCGGGCAGGCTTCGATACGCGCGCCAGGCGCCGATTTCTACACTTCCTACATGTCCATCAACATGAAGGAGGTGATCGTGCCCTACCTGGTTGCATGGTTCCTGGGCCTTCCCGCGTTCGTGTTGCTGCTGATGTGGCTGTTCGTGCATTGATGCGCGCAGCCCGATCCCTCAACGCGAACCGGAGGATGTATGACCTTCCGAGGCGATTGCAAGATCGAAGTCTCTGCCTATGAAATTTCCCCCAACGCCTGGCGCGCAGAAGTCAGCATCCTGCGCGTGAGCGACGGTGAAATCCTGTTGCCGCGTACCACTGTGCGCGAATCGATCAACACCTATTCGAATGCAGGCACCGCACTTGAAGTTGCGCGGGCCTATGCAGAGGCGATGATCACTGCGGGTCAGTTCGATTGCAGCCCGGCATGACAAGACGCGGTGGTGGCCTTGTGGCGTTACGTTCTGTTACTAAATCGTCAGCACCGTATCACCTGTGTCTAAGGCCCTGAATACAATACAGATACCGTAATCGGCGCTGGTGCAGCTCTGACCCGGTGCCTTTAAGCAGTAGGTGATGACAATGATTCGACGTAATGGGCTGTTGATTGCAGGTGCAGCCGCACTGGCCGTGCTGGCGGTGCCGCAGATGGCGTCGGCGCACGTAAGCGTCGGCATTGGGATTGGTGTGCCGGTTGCACCCGTGTATGTGGCGCCGGCTCCGGTCTATTATCCGCCCCCGCCGCCGGCGTACTATCCGCCACCGCCGCCGGTCTACTATGGCGCACCGGCACCCGTGTACTACGGCCCGCCGCCTGTCGTGGTGGGCCCGGGTTGGTATCGCTGGGGTCCGCGCTATCGCTACTACGATGGCTATCACTGGCGTCGCTGGCGCTAAGCCGCACATCGCACACACAAGGCTCCTTCAGGAGCCTTTTTCTTTGCGAGTGCCAGCAAATTCGTGTACCGAAGACGCCGCGGCGATCGGCAACCAGGACGCGATGGCATGGTGCACTGTCGCATCGCAACATCAGGCCCGGGCTATTCCCGGGCTTTTTCTTGATACATCTTCGGCGCGTGCACTGCGTGCTAAGGTCGGCAAGAAGAACTGGCGCGCGGCGCATGCGCGACGATACTGGAGACACGAGATGTATCGGCTCATTTGCATCAGGTAGACAGGATCACGCTGTAGCAGCGACGCAGGCCAATGGCATACTTTCGCCCTATGCGAGCCCACTGCCAGCAACCCGCAGCCTTCGCACACTTGCATCACCACAACCAAGGAGAACGCGTCATGAAAACCAAGCCCTGCCTGTGCCAGGACGATGTCACCAAGATCCTGGATGCCGCCGAGAAGGAAGCACGCGCGCACCAGTGGGCCGTGACAATTGCCGTGGTTGACGATGGCGGCCATCTGATGGGCCTGCGCCGCATGGACGGCTGCGCCACCATCTCGTCGTACATCGCACCGGAGAAGGCGCGTACGGCCGCGCTGGGCCGCCGTGAATCGAAGGTCTACGAAGACATCATCAACAACGGCCGCATCTCGTTCCTGTCGGCGCCGCATCTGCAAGGCATGCTCGAAGGCGGTGTGCCCGTGCTGGTGGAAGGCGTATGCGCCGGTGCAGTCGGTGTGTCGGGTGTGAAGTCGGCGGAAGATGTGCAGATCGCCAAGGCGGGCATCGCCGCCGTGCACGTGATCTGCTGAGTTGCCGATCGCGAAGACGCGAATCGAAGGAGAAGGGCGCGGCGCAGGTCGCGCCCTTTTTCTTTGGGCGCTCGCCCGGATGGGAACTGGCGGGAAAGAACGGCTTGGCTGGCAGTCGTCCGGCAGACGGGTCTGGTGTCTGCCAACGCGAAGTGACGATGGCTGGCTACTGCCGAATGTCTCCTGAGAGAGACGTCCCCACAAAAGTCAGTACGTGCTGCGTGCTACTTGGTCAGGATCAGTTTGCCGAAGCGCGTGACGCGCAGCGTGTAGATCGCACCGTTGTGGCGGATGGCGACAGCGCTCTGGCCGGCAAACAATTGTTCGGAGGTCATGACCCGCGTATCACCGATGGTTGCGGGGATGGCTTCAACGGTTGGTGCTGCTGCAGGCGCGGTGGCCGGTGCGGCATTGAGGCCAGCCGGGCGCTGACGGGCCACGATGACGTGGCGACGGCGGGTCACGGTGCGTCCTGCATCTTGGTGTTCGGCAGCATTCATGGTGAAGGTCCTGGCTGGCGGAAAAGCGTTGACTGGCAAGGGATTCCAGCGAATGCCAAGCAGTCTAAATGAGAATCGTTATCATTACAAGCGACATCTGACGATGTGCTGATGGCTGCCCGCCGGCCCTGAAAAAAGAAACCGGGCACATGGCCCGGTTGCGTCTCAGGTATGACCCGGCGCTTCGCGCAGGAGGGTCGTGCGCTCGTCTGTGCGTTGGGCGCGGTAGCGCTCGTAGTGGCGCAGGATGTCGGCGATGATCTCTTCGCCGCGCAGGTACTCGATGTCGTAGCCCTCGCGACCGTCTTCGAAGAAAGTGACGGGCTCATGGGTGAGCGCGTGGTCGGGTGCCGCTGCCTGGCTTGGTGTCGCGACGGGCAGCGCTTTGCTTGCGCTGCGCACGCCGTAGACGAAATCGCGGTCCGATGGATCGGGGATGACCAGGCGCACGCTGTCTTCGGCTTCGAGCACGTGCGCCTCGATACCGCGCCGGCTCAGTTCCGTCACCACGTCGTTCATGGCGGGCCGCACATGCGTGGCGAGGAAGGCGCGCACGTCGGCCTCGGTGGACGGGTTCACCATCTGCGCAAGACGCTGGCGCCAACGCTGGCCACTCCAGAAGGATGTGGCAGGAGCCAGTTCGCGCGAGTAGTGCGCGCGGTCAGCCGACATGCCACGCCACAGGCCATAGCAGAGCAGCAGCATGATGATCGCGACCGGCAGGGCAGCAATCAGCGTCATCGCCTGCAAGGCCTTGAGGCCGCCGGCCAGCATCAGGATGGCGGCCGTTGCCCCGAGCACGACCGCCCAGAACAGCCGTTGCCACACCGGTGAATGCACGGCGCCACGCGAGGCGATCGTGTCGATCACGAACGCGCCGGAATCGGCCGAGGTCACGAAGAACACGGCGATCAGCACGATGGCCAGCCACGACAGCGCCGTGGTGCCGGGAAAGTAATCGAAGAAGTGGAAGAGCAGGGCATCGACATTGCCTGCGGTGCGCGCGAGGTCGCCGGCTGCCTGATGGGTGTCGAGCCAGATCGCGCTGTTGCCGAAGGCGGTCATCCACAGCAGGTTGAACGCGGTCGGCACGATCAGCACGCCGATCACGAACTGCCGCACCGTGCGCCCGCGTGAGATGCGCGCAATGAACATGCCGACGAACGGCGACCACGACACCCACCACGCCCAATAGAGAATCGTCCAGCCGCTGAACCAGCCGGACGAGTTAGGTGGGGTGTAGGCAAAGGTGCGGAACGACAGGTTGACCAGGTTCGACAGGTAGTTGCCGACGTTCTCGCTGAACGCCTGCAGCAGAAAGACGGTGGGGCCCGCAATGATGACGAAGGCCAGCAGCAGGAAGGCCAGCGTCAGGTTCAGCTCCGAGAGCCGGCGCACGCCGTTGCCGAGCCCCGACGCGGCCGACGCACCGGCCAGCAGCACCACCACGCAGATGAGGCCCACGCGGAAGGTGTCGGAATCGGTTTGCCACCCCGCCACCTGATGCAGGCCCGCGCCGAGTTGCAGCACGCCGTAGCCAAGCGTGGTGGCAATGCCGGCAATCGTACCGATCAAGGCAAAGGCATCTACCCCATGGCCCAGCACACCGTTGATGCGCTCACGCAGGATGGGATACAGGCCCGAGCGCATGGTGAGCGGCAAGTTGTAGCGGAACGCGAAGTACGCCAGCGCCAGGCCCATCACACCGTAGATGGCCCAGGCATGCAGGCCCCAGTGGAAGAAGGTGGAGAGCATCGCTTCGCGCGCGGCAAGGGCAGTCTGCGGTGCGACGGTCGGCGGTTGCAGGTAGTGCTGCATCGGCTCACCCACGCCGAAATACATCAGCCCGATGCCCATGCCGGCTGCGAAGAGCATCGCCGTCCAGGAGACGAAACTGAACTCGGGTTCGGCCTCGTCGGGGCCCAGGCGGATGTCGCCGAACCGGCTGGCCGCCACGATGATCAAGAACACCAGGAAGCCCGTAACCGCCAGCATGTAGAACCAGTCGAAGTGCCCTGTGACCCAGCGTTGTGCGACGCCGAAGGCGCGATCGGCCAACTCGGGCTGTACGGTGCACAGCACGAGCAGCAGGACCAGTACGACCAGCGATGGCACAACGACCTGTGGAACCAGGGTGGTGCGCGGCGGCGCGATGTCGGCAGGGGCGGGAGAGCTTGCCATGTAGGATCCTTCTGATTGCGGGGATGGCCGCAAAAGTACCGCCAGCGCCGCTCCTTTGCAAATGGAAGGAGCCAGAAATGACAAACCCCCGTGCAAAGACGGGGGTTCGAGCCGGTGTGGCGGGATGTTGTGTCAGCTGCCTTAGTTGCGCTCAGGCTCCGTCACGAAGCCGATGCGCGCCAGGCCTCCACGCTGGATGGCCGCCATCACCTGAGCGACACGCTCGTAGCGGACGTTGCGATCCGCACGCAGGTGCATCTCCGGTTGCGGCTGCTGTTGCGCGGCCTGTGCAATGTTGGCCTGCAGCGTGGCTTCATCCACCGGCTGGTTGTTCCAGAACGCCTGACCTTGCGCGTTGATCTCGACATTCACGCTTTGCGGCTTGGCGTCGTCGGGTTTGTTCGATGCGCGCGGCAGGTCGATCTTCACCGCGTGGTTGATCACAGGAATGGTGATGATGAAGATGATGAGCAGCACCAGCATGACGTCGACCAGCGGCGTCATGTTGATCTCGTTCATCACCTCGTCATCGTTGTCGAAGGTACCGAAGGCCATCGTGGCTCTCCTTACTGCTGCTTGACCGAGGCCAGACGGACGCTGGCATCGTCGCGCGAGGCACCCGGACGCAGGCGCGCACCGGTCACGAAGTAGGCGTGCAGGTCATGCGCGAAGCGGTTGAGCTTGGCGATGATGGACTTGTTGCCACGCGTGAGCGCGTTGTAGCCCAGCACGGCCGGAATGGCCACGGCCAGACCGAAGGCCGTCATGATGAGCGATTCGCCAACGGGGCCCGCCACCTTGTCGATGGTCGGCACGCCCGATGCGCCGATACCCAGCAGGGCGTGATAGATGCCCCACACCGTACCGAACAGGCCCACGAACGGTGCCGTCGAACCCACCGAGGCCAGCACGGCCAGGCCCGATTGCATCTGGCCGACCGACTCATCAATGGCGCTCTTGAGCGAACGCGTCAGCCAGTCAGAGATGTCCATCACATCGTGCAGTTGCGGCTGGCTGGCGCGGTGGTGCTGCGCGGCTTCTCGGCCGGTTTGCGCGAGTGCGTAGAACGGGTTGTCCTTTGGACTGCCAAGCGTCTGCATGGCGTGGTCGAAGTCGTCGGAGTGCCAGAAGCGCTTTTCAGCGCCTTGCGCCATGCCTTTCAGGCGCACGATGTCCCACGCCTTGGTGAGGATGACGATCCACGAGGCGAGCGACATGATCAGCAGCAGAATGGCCGTGCCGCGCGCGACGATATCGCCTTGTGTCCAGAGATGGGAAAGACCGAGTTCCTGCATGATGAGTGTCCTGAATTGAGCGAGAGACGGATCGGATTAATTATCGAGCTTGAAGACATACGGCTTGCTTGCCACAACGGGCACGGCATGGCCGTTCTGCTTGTACGGGGTGCACTTGATGGAGCGGGCCGCTTCAGTGGCGGCACGGTCCAGACGCGGTGAACCGGAAGACGACGTGAGCGCCACGTTGGTGACCTCACCTGCAACGCCGATGGAGAGTTTGACCATGGCGCGGCCTTCCTCGCCCATCTTTTGCGACATCGACGGATACACGGGCTGCGGATCGCTGCACTGGATATCGTTGATGCCCACGCTGATCGGGCCACTGGGCGCCGGGGCCGGTGCGGGTTCTGCGGGCGGCGCGGGTGGTGCAGGCGGCGTGGCCGGCGCCACGGGTGCGTTGTCCGACGGCGGCAGGTTGGGCGTCGGCATCGGTGTCGGCTTGGGTTGCGCCACCGGCTTGACGATGTTCACCTGCTTGGGCGCTTCCTGTTTGACCGGCTGCTGCTTGGGCGGCTCCGGCTGCTTGATGGGCTCTGGCGTGGCGGGGATGAGGTTGACCTGCAGCTCAGGCGGCTCCTCCTTGCTCAGTGGCGACTTGATCAGGCCAAGCTGAATCAGCATCAGCACGCCCGCGTGCAGCAACAGCACGACCACCAGAATCTTGAGAGTACGAGGGTGAATCATCAACGACCGGGAATCGAGAGCGGAAAAAATAGGGCGGAGTGCGGCAATGGGCCTTGGCAGAGCAACCGTTCAACAAGGCTCGGCTTCAGCGCTTGCCGAACACGATGAGCGAAACCCCGATGCTGATCAGCAGACTCAGGAGCAGTTCCATGGCGCCTAGTGTTGGTGTCGGCAGGGTCGCTGCCGACATGACAGGTATTTTAGGCCCGCAACATGCAACAGTGTTGCGAAAGTCGGGGTGCGACTTTGTTTCAGCCTATTGCAGCGATAAGAAAAAGTATAAACGATAATGATTCCTATTTGCGAAAAATCCCATGATCCTTTCGACGTCTTTCGTGGGGCGGGCTGCACATCCAGATGACGGATAGCGGAGAACTGGCTGCCCAGGCGCTTTGATCGTATGGGCTCAGCGGGCCCGCAATTTGCGGGCATGGGGGTCGACCCGGGTACGCTGCACGCGCAAACACGCTAGGATGAAAAGCATTCAAACACGGTGACCGGCCGGCCAACCGTGAACGGGGAAGCGGTGAATAGGGGGCGACCATGGATGAAGACAACCTCAGCCTGGACGACGCCGACGATGGTACGTTCGTCCCCACGGGCGGCAGGCAGCCTCAATCGCTGTTGTCGTCACTGGACTCCATGTGCGCGCAATTTGCGTTGCGTACGGTCTGTGCGATGGGCCTGCGCTTCAATCTGCGCACCAACATCAACGACATTCTCACCGTCTGCGCGCCGGAGCTGATCTGGCCCGTGACGGTCATCCAGCGCCTGCAGCGCTTCCTGGCTGCGCGCTGCGCCGATATGCCCGGCTGGCGCGCCGTCGGCAAGCTGGATCTGCCCACCTTCATGGACCGCCACGGCCAGTGGAGCAGCGCCTTTGATGAAAGCTCGCTGTTCTATTACCTGGATGAGTACGTCAAGCATCACGCCAAGGACATGTTCACCGTGTTTGGCGCCTCGTGCGATGCACTGGGTGAGCGGCTATCCAGCGAGCGCGTGCTGCTGGTCGGCAATATCGACATGCTGGCGCACGTGCTGGGCCTGCCGCCGCATGAGCGCGCGCTGCTGCTGTTCGCGTCGCTGGTGAAGTACAAGCGCGACCTGCGTGCAGTGATGGTCGATTGCAAGGTCGCTCACAGCCAGGAGGCCTTCCAGTTGCTGGCGGGGCTGGCAGGCGCGAGCACTGCCGAAGTGGCCGCCTCCCTGCGCCCCGGTTCGCGGTTGGAAACGCTTGGCCTGATCGAGCCGCCGTTGCCCGAGAACAGCGTCACGGACCTGGGCGACCTGATGCGCATCTCCGATCGTCTGCTGCACGTGCTGCTGGGCGATTACGCGTGTGAGGCGGAGATGATGGCCGTCTTCACACGCCCCGCGCCGCCGACCACGCTGGCGCAATCCGACTATCCGCATGTCGAGACGGACGCGCGCTATCTGACCGCCTTGCTGGAAAACGCGTCGCAGACGCGTGCCGTGGGCGTGAACATCCTGCTGTACGGCGCGCCCGGCACCGGCAAGACCGAACTGGCCCGTGTGCTGGCGCGCGATGCCGGTTGCGAGTTGTACGAGGTGGATTGCCTCGACAAGGATGGCAACAGCCTCTCCGGCAAAGACCGCTACCGATCGCTGCAGGTCTCGCAAGCCTTCCTGCGCGGTCGGCCTGGCGCCGTATTGCTGTTCGATGAGGTGGAAGACGTATTCCCCGGCCCCACGCGCGAGTTGATGAGCCTGTTCGGGCATGAAGAGCCGCGCGGCTCCGTCAACGGTAAGGCGTGGGTCAACCAGACGCTGGAACAGAACCCGGTGCCGGTGATCTGGGTGTCGAACTCGATCCGGCAGATCGATCCGGCGTACCTGCGGCGCTTCCAGTTCCATCTTGAGTTGAAGGTGCCGCCGCCGACCGTGCGTGAGAGCATCATCCGCAAGCATCTGGAAGGGCTGGAAGTGTCGGATGCCTTCATGGCCAAGCTGGCCGCGCGCAAGACACTCACGCCTGCGCAGATCGACTCGGCCGCACGCTTCGCACGCCTGACGCAGCCGGCGATGGAAGAGTCTGCAGAATCGTTGATCGTGCGCCAGCTCGATCATGCAGATCAGGCCATGGGTTTGCGCCCGGAAGTACCGGCGCACCGTGTCGTCACCGAATACAAGCTCGATTATCTGAACTTGGAGACGCGCTTTCCTGTGGAGCGCGTGATTGAAGCGCTACGTGCGCGCAAGCGCGGCACGCTGTGCTTCTTCGGGCCGCCGGGCACGGGCAAGACCGTGTTGGCCGAGCACATCGCCAGCCAACTCGACGTGCCGCTGATGATCCGCCGCGCATCAGACCTGATGAGCAAGTACGTGGGCGAGACGGAGCAGCAGATTGCCGCCATGTTCTCGCGTGCGGAAGAAGAGCGCGCGCTCCTGCTGCTCGACGAAGCTGACAGCTTCATGCAGAGCCGCCAGGGCGCGGTGCGCAACTACGAGGTGTCGGAAGTCAACGAGATGCTGCAGGGCATGGAGCGCTTTGACGGCATCTTCATCTGCACGACCAACCTGTTCGATCGGCTGGATGAGGCGGCGCTGCGGCGCTTTGCGTTCAAGATCCGCTTCAGGCCCCTGATGCGGGCGCAGCGCGAGCAGATGTTCATTGCCGAGGCGCTGGGTGGCAATGCGGATGCGCTCAAGCCGGTGTGGCGCGAGATTCTGGCCTCGCTCGACATGCTCACGCCGGGCGACTTTGCGGTGGTCAAGCAGCAATCGCTACTGTTGGGCGAGGCGCTGGAGCCGGAGGCGTTTCTCGCGCAACTGCGGCAGGAGCATTCGATCAAGCCGGAGTTGCGCGAGCACCGGTCGATTGGTTTTACACCGCGTTAATTCTTACGTGTCTTAGTAGTAGGGCTTCCCTTTGGCGTCGCAGCATCCATTTGGGCAGCCCGGACCAAACTCGATCATTAGGGTTGAAGGCGTGACCGCAGAGTAAGGGTCGGAGTGGTATTTTTCAGCACCACCAAAAACAATCCGATCCCCGTCTTCCCCCATGCCCATTAGAAAACTCTTTACCCATTGGGCTCTACGTTGAGCCAAGTCCTCTGTTTGTTGGCCTACTTCCTTGAAGCCAACTAAAACGAATATTTGATGATTGGGGTACTTTTTCATTTCTATCGTCCACGAGGCAAGCTTTGCTGCTTCCCCCCCTTCCAAGCGATCCGACCATTCTGGAAAGTGCGCGTAGAAATGTTCGCTTGGCTGGCATGCGAGCGCGCTAGAACTTAATGATAGAAGTACCGAAGTTGCTAGGGATATTGCTATCGCGGACCACGATGTACGCGGCCACATTGTCCGCATTCTTGATGCAAATCGGGGATTTGGCGCGTGCCAGCGCAATTGCGTTCCATATTCTGTACTCTTCATCTTCCGTATCCAGTGTGTCGATAAAATGCGAAATCTCGTGCGCCAATGTGAGAATCTGAGAATCAACTCGGTCGCTGTCGTCACGTAGTGTGCAGAAGCCTAGTGCAATAGCAATCGTATGATTTTCCGTATCGGGCTTACACACGGCTGCTATTACCCCTCGCTGTTCTGCCCCTGGTCTTGGCACGCATCCAACATGCTTGAGCGCCGTTTCGGAGTAGCGCACAAAGTTCGCCGGTGTGAGGGATTTGAGAACGCGCAACATGCGGCCGAGCCCGTCGAGCAGTGTTTCCCGCGTTGCGTGATCAGCTACGCCGAACCATGTCACAACATTGCGCTGATCTTGGGTGTTCCATCGTTGCAGCTCGCCCAATCGGTTTTGTGTGCGTCTCACCAACTCGGCGGACAGCCTCATGATCAACTCTGCAAACTGCTCGTTGGTCATATTCGGACAGATCAACTCTGGATGATCCTGCAGCGTCGATTTCCGATCTGTCTCCTTGAGTGACGAAGCCATCATCGGCTTCTGGCTGTGTGGGGGAATGTACGTGGGTATCGACCAACTGGACTCGCTCGCCGGAGTGCTTGCCGAACTGTTGATCTCAAGAAAAATCCCCGGATTCGCCCCAACGATGACGCGATTCTTACCGCACGGGCAGAGCACAAGGTCGCCGTCAACCACGACGGGCCGCCCGTTGTCCGACATGCCTTGCCCAGTGCCAGCAATCTTGAAAACGCCATCGCAACGGCCGCAGGTTGCCTCTTCCCCGGTTAGCGCGATCCGTTTCCCATCGTCGAAGATCGTCGCCTGGAACGCCATGACCGTCCCGCCAGTTGTGGTGGGGTCGCCGTGCCTAACAGCTGCCTTACGCATGATGCTGCTCCGGTAGAGCATAGGCGGCGTCAATCAATCCGGCGACGGGCTTGTCTGCGTGGACGGTGATGCCGAAGTGGTCCCGCAAGCCATTTGCAATCCTGTCGCCATTGCTCAAGCGTGAGCCGATCAGCCCCAAGGGCTTATCGCCCCACGCGGCGACGGCACCTGCGCCGTCTTCATAGGTCACGATATCGCCGACATGCGCGAGGGTGAGTCCGCGATACCCTGTATGGGTGCTCGTCTTGCTTACCCAGTCACCTCGTCCCGTCTCCGCGCCGATGGTCGCAAAGGGGTGGGGCGCTTCGTTGGTTTGCTGTCCTTGCACTGTTGCTCCGTTATTGGTGGTGATCGGCACCCGTTTTCGGTGGGTTTGAAAACCGCAGAGCAAGTCGCTTAGGAACCCGTACCTTGCTCGCGTGGCAGATTCCCAAAAACAGCAACAGGAAAGCTATAGGACGAATCTGGCTTTGGCTCAGAAATGTCGAGATCAGCGCAGAACCATCGCGCATCAATGTTCAATGCGTTTCTTCCGATAGCGGACGAAGAACCGCGCTCGCTATAATCACGCCGCTATCGCCTTCGCGATAGTCAGGGTTTCGCAGCCCACAACCGTAGACGGATGACCGCTTTTGGGCGGTTGCAATATCCGCGTTCGTGCACGTCTGTACTTTGGCGGGCCGGGCAGGGAGACCGAAAGGTCTGCTGGTTTCTACGGTTGCCAGTCTGCGAACCTTGCCGTCGGGCCCGCCACCCTCGTTTCGCAGCGAAGGGCGGGTCTTCTAACCGTAGAGGACCTATGTCTACACAATCCGCTAGCGGGCATCGCCCCGCGTCTTACCCCTCGCCGCCGGTCGCCACCGCGCGATCCACACACGGAGGCGGTCAATGAAAAATCGGCACGTCTATCTTTCGGGGGCGCTTGAGGCGCAAAGCTTCTTGCACTGGATACAAGCCGATGCGCGCGCGAACCAACGATTCGAGCCGACACGGCTGCGATCGCAAATCAATTCGGTCACGCTTGCGCAGCCACCGGCCTTTCGCGCGGGCTTTATCGACGCCATCGGGGCGTTCATCGCGCTCACGCTTGAGGGTGTGTCACCCAATCCGCAGCAATGGGATGTGCGGAGGGTGTTGGATCAGCGCTAGTCAGCCGCCAATCACAACAACATGAACACGCATTTCCCCGAGCGCGGGGCGGGGATTTTTCAGCGTGTGTCGATCAATCGACAATAAAGAGCTGGGCGCCCGTCTTTGTATAGGACTGATGCGCCTCGGCATCATCCCCCACCTGGTAGCTCATACCGGGCGTGAGCGTGAACTTGCGGCCGTCTTCCAGCGTGGTTTCCAGTTCGCCGTCCAGGCAGAACAGGATGTGACCTTTCTTGCACCAGTGGTCGGCCAGGTAGCCCGGGGTGTACTCGACCATGCGCACGCGGATGCGGTTGGGCTCGTCACCGAAGTAGCGTGTGCGCCAAAGGGCCATGCCGGTCTCGCCGGTATGCTCGGTGGGCTCGATGGCGGACCAGTCGGTCGTGCCGAAAGCAAAGGGGGCCATCTTCATCGTGGGGATCCTATGGGTTTGCCGACCGATGATGGTAGCAGTGACGCAAACGCCGCATCACGTGTGTGCTAAAGGGCGCTTGTTGGTATGCGCCGACGGCATTGCGCACCAATCAATAATCTCGCTGACGATGCGCGATGCCAATGCCTGTGCGGCATCGGCACGAGCCGGCAGCCAGCGCTGGGCAATCTATGCAAAATTTGCATGTTGCTATGCAACATCGACATAACGATCGCCATCTGCTTGTCTAATATCCTCGCTTTTTACAAAGCGTGACGAACTTGGGCCGCCCTTGGCCCACACAAGATCCGCTGGCCCGTGACCGCCCTCCGGCCCCGGGGAATTCCTGGAGAAAGTCTTGAACACCAAACGTCTGACCTCCCACATCGGCATTGCCATGGTGCTGGGCATTGCCGTCGGCTGGGGCTGCCACGAATACGCCAAGGACGCCGCTGCGGCCAAGGACATCGCTTCGTACTTCAGCATCATCACCGACATCTTCCTGCGCATGATCAAGATGATCATCGCGCCGCTGGTGTTCTCGACCCTGGTGACGGGGCTGGCGAGCATGAGCGGTGGCAACGCGGTTGGCCGCGTGGGCCTGCGCGCGATGATCTGGTTTGTGTGTGCGTCGGCCACGTCGCTGGCGCTGGGCATGCTGCTGGTCAACTTCTTCCAGCCGGGCGTGCACATGAATCTGCCGCTGCCCGACATGGCGGCAACGTCGGGTTTGAAGACCGGTGACTTCACGCTCAAGGCCTTTATCACGCACGTGTTCCCGCGCAGCATCGTGGAGGCGATGGCCAACAACGAAATCCTGCAGATCCTGGTGTTCTCGCTGTTCTTCGGCGCCGCGCTGTCGACGATGAAGAACCCGATGGAGTCCGTGATCGGACGAGGCCTGGAAGAACTGACCAAGCTGATGTTCCGCATTACCGACTACGTGATGCGCTTTGCTCCGCTGGGCGTGTTTGCCGCTATGGCCGCCGCCATCACGGTGGAAGGCGTGGGCGTGCTGTGGACCTACGGCAAGCTGATCGGCGAGTTCTATCTGGGCCTTGCGCTGCTGTGGGCGATCCTGTTCTTCGTCGGCTATGTGCTGCTGGGCCGCTCGCTGGGCCGCCTGCTGGGGCTGATTCGCGAACCGACCATGCTGGCGTTTGCCACGGCCAGCAGTGAGTCGGCGTATCCGAAGACGATGGAAGCGCTGGAGAAGTTTGGCGTGCCCAAGCGCGTTGCCAGCTTCGTGCTGCCGCTGGGGTATTCGTTCAACCTCGATGGCTCGATGATGTATCAGGCGTTTGCGGTGATGTTCATCGCACAGGCCTACAACATCGAGATGAGCTTCACGCAGCAACTGACGCTGCTGCTGGTGCTGATGCTCACGAGCAAGGGCATGGCCGGTGTGGCGCGTGCGTCGCTGGTGGTGGTGGCGGCCACGCTGCCGATGTTCCACCTGCCGGAAGCCGGTCTGCTGCTCATCATCGGTATCGACCAGTTCTTCGACATGGGCCGCACGGCCACCAACGTGATCGGCAACAGCCTGGCCACTGCCGTGGTCGCGAAGTACGAGCCGGCGGATGAAGAGGTGAACGAAGGCGAGTCGGTGGGTTCTGCTGCACCGGCGCAGCCGTCGGTATAACGCAGCGCAATGCCGTCGCTTGACGGCGTGAGGTGCCAGGCCTTCGAACGGGCCTGGATGCAAAAGGCCCCGGCGTGATCGGGGCCTTTTGTTTTTTCAGCCCAGCCAATCAGACGTGCTGCTGCGTGGCACGCAGCTGGCGTGCCCCGTCCGCCCGGTGATAGACGAACCCGGCATCCGTCCCACCGCCCTGACGCACGGCGATCTGAATGTTGAGATGCGCCATGGCCTCGAGATAGCGGGCGTTGCTCAAGGGGCCTGTGACGACCGGGGCGAACCCCGCGCTTGCGGCAATGTCTGCGACGATCGTGTTGGCCTGCGCATCGTCACCGGCAATGAACGCCGTGACCGGCTGTCCGCTGCGATCAAGCCGGTCCGGCGTCATGATGTCGGCAAAGACCGTGTTGAACGCCTTGACGAGCCTGGAGGCGGGGAGCAGGTGGTGCAGCGTTTCGGCGGCGGAGGCGAACGCTCCCAGCGGCAGCGGCGACCAGTCGTCCTGCAGCGCATTGGTCGCATCCACGACGATCTTGCCGCTCAGCCGTGACGCTAGCGGCGGCAGTGTGTCAGCACACGCCTGGTACAGGATGGCGATCACGACAACATCGCCATGTGCCGCAGCCGCTTCCAGCGATGTCACACGATAGCTGGCACCGGGGCGTGCACGTGAGACATCGCGCAATCCCACCACTACGTCGTGACCGGCTGCCGTGAGCAGGCTGGCCAGATTGCCGCCGAAATTTCCACCGCCAAGAAACGCAATCTTCATGGTTTGCACCCTAAGGTTGATTGGGAGGCCCCATCTTTCCGATAATGGTTTCTATCGTCAATTAGGTACCTAAAAGTAACCATGTCGAGAAAGATTCAGCTACCGCCGGATGCGTTCCTGAAAGTGTGTCCGTCTCGTGGCGTATTGGCGCGCGTCGGGCAGAAGTGGACAGTGCTGACCATGGTGGCGCTGCAAGACGCGCCCATGCGTTTTGGCGATATCCGGCGGCGCCTGGAGGCGGTCTCGCAGAAGATGCTGACGCAGACGCTGCGCGCGATGGAGCGCGACGGACTGATCGAGCGGCACGTCTACGATGAGCGACCGCTACGTGTGGAATATGCGTTGAGCCCGCTCGCGCGTACCTTGTTGCCGTTGGTGATTGCCCTGAAAACCTGGGCGGAGGATTCGCTCAAGGTGATCGAAGCCAACAACCGTGCCTTCGACCGCAAGTTTCCTGCGTGAGGGCGTCGACTACGACGTTGCCAGGGAGGTGTCGCCAATCAAGACTTGGCTGGCCATCGGCGCTTCGCCCAGCAGCGCGGCCACCATGGCCTGCAGCGGAAGCACATCGCCAGTGGTCATGAAGCGTGGCGATGCGGCTGGTCCATCAGCTTGCAACTGCGCCGCGACCAACGTGCGGCCCAGGTGGCGTGCAACAGCGTGGCCGGTATCGATGAGCGTCAACCGATCGCCCGCAATCTCGCGGATGGCGTCTTCTAGGAACGGGTAGTGCGTGCAGCCATGTACCAGCGTGTCGGCGCCGGCATCCAGCATGGGCTGCAGATAGGCTTGCAGCAGTTCCAGCACGGCGGGGGAGTGCGTGTCGCCGCGTTCGATCAACGGGACGAGGCCGTAGCCCGGCTGGCTCATCACTTTGCAATCGCCGGAGACCGCAGCCAACAGGCGCGCGAATTTCTCACTGCGCAACGTGCTCTCCGTGGCGAGCACACCGATCACACGGCTCTTTGAGTGTGCGACCGCCGGCTTCAGGCCCGGCTCGACACCAATCACCGGCACTGCCAGTTTTTCGCGTAGCACGTGCACGGCCTGCGCCGTGGCGGTATTGCACGCGATCACCAGCGCCTTGCAGCCTTGGTTGACCAGCCACTCACACGCAAGCAACGTGCGGTCGGCAATGTATTCGGGAGATTTTTCCCCGTACGGGGCATGGCGGGAATCCGCCAGGTAGAGCAGCGATTCGGCCGGCAATTCGGCACGAATCGCGCGCAGGACGGAGAGGCCTCCGAGACCGGAATCGAAGACGCCGACCGGTGCCTGCGCGCGTGTCGTCATATCAGACGTTGAGCAGATCAGGCTGCGGCGACCGGAATCTTGCCGATCTTCGCTTGCCATTCCGCCGGGCCGGTCTTGTGGACCGACGTGCCAGAGCTATCGACTGCGACGGTGACCGGCATGTCCTTCACGTCGAATTCGTAGATGGCTTCCATGCCCAGGTCTTCGAACGCCAGCACCTTGGAACCACGGATGGCCTTCGACACCAGGTAAGCCGCACCGCCCACGGCCATCAGGTAGGCCGACTTGTGCTTCTGGATGGATTCGATGGCGACCGGGCCGCGCTCGGCCTTGCCCACCATGGCGATCAGGCCCGTCTGAGCGAGCATCGTCTCGGTGAACTTGTCCATGCGCGTAGCGGTGGTCGGGCCTGCCGGGCCGACGACTTCATCGCGCACCGGATCGACCGGGCCGACGTAGTAGATCACGCGGTTGGTGAAGTCGATCGGCAGCTTCTCGCCCTTGGCCAGCATGTCGGCGATGCGCTTGTGCGCAGCGTCACGGCCGGTGAGCATCTTGCCGTTGAGCAGCAGGGTCTGGCCCGGCTTCCACGAGGCGACTTCTTCCGGCGTGAGCGCGTTCAGGTCCACGCGCTTCGACGTTTCGGTGTTCGGTGCCCATTCCACCTTCGGCCATTGCGACAGGTCCGGCGCTTCCAGCTTGGCAACGCCGCTGCCGTCCAGCGTGAAGTGTGCGTGGCGCGTGGCTGCGCAGTTCGGGATCATCGCGACCGGCAGGTTGGCGGCGTGCGTCGGGTAGTCCAGGATCTTGACGTCGAGCACGGTGGCCAGGCCGCCCAGGCCCTGCGCGCCAATGCCCAGCGCGTTGACCTTCTCGTACAGCTCGATGCGCAGCTCTTCCGCACGGTTGCTCGGGCCGCGGGCGATCAGGTCTTGAATGTCGATCGGCTCCATCAGGGCTTCCTTGGCCAGCAGCATGGCCTTTTCAGCCGTACCGCCAATGCCGATACCCAGCATGCCCGGCGGGCACCAGCCGGCGCCCATGGTCGGCACGGTCTTGAGCACCCAGTCGACGATCGAGTCCGACGGATTCAGCATCACGAACTTCGACTTGGCTTCCGAGCCGCCGCCCTTGGCCGCGACGATCACGTCCACCGTATCGCCCGGCACGATCGACATGTTGATCACGGCCGGGGTGTTGTCCTTCGTGTTGGTGCGCTTGCCAGCCGGGTCCGCCAGCACGCTCGCGCGCAGCTTGTTGTCGACGTCGTTGTACGCGCGGCGCACGCCTTCGTTGACCATGTCTTCCAGGCTCATCGTGGCGCCGTCCCAGCGCACGTTCATGCCCACCTTCAGGAACACGGTGACGATGCCGGTGTCCTGGCAGATCGGGCGCTTGCCTTCTGCGCACATGCGGCTGTTGGTCAGGATCTGCGCGATGGCATCCTTGGCGGCCGGGCTCTGCTCCTGCTCATAGGCGCGGCCCAGAGCAGTGATGTAGTCCATCGGGTGGTAGTAGCTGATGTACTGCAGCGCGTCGGCGACGCTCTGGATGAGGTCTTCTTGACGAATGACGGTCATGGTGGGGACCAACGTATAGGAATGAGAAACCGGGATGCGGTAGGGCAATGGTCAGCGGCAGTGATGCGCCGCAGTGATTTGCACTACGCACCAGCGGCGGGCGCCGCTGGCTCAGAACAGCCGCAGATCATACACCCAATGTCGGGGCCGGATTGTCCGACCGGATTGGTCGGAATGGCCCCGCCGACAAGGCGTTGCGTCAATGTGCCTCGGCAGCCTCACCCTGCGGGTGGGCGCGAGATGAGGCGGTCCGTCCCCTCTCGGCCCGCAGCGCTACTTGACCCGGCGCAGATGTTTCGGCCGTTTGGCCGCTGCATTCTGTTTGCGAAGTCCACTTGGCCAGCGCAGCAGGCGCCACGCGTGCTCGCCATCGAGTCCGGGCGCCGGAATCAGGTTGATGACTGCGACCAGCAGGCTGACGTAGCCGAGATACAGCACCACCTCGCCGATGATCGGCAAACGTGCAGCCGGTGTGACATTCGCCAGCAGGATCAATGGCAATGCCACCGCAAGCTGCGCCAGCGCGCCACCCCAGGCAATCACGTAGATGTCCCGTTGGCGTGCAGGTACCTCATGCACACACATGCCGTGGAAGAGGCCAAGGTAGATTGCCTCGGTCCGGGCGCCGGCACGCCGCGCAAAGTAGGCGTGCCCGGTTTCGTGCAGCAGGATGATGCCGAAGTACGAGCAGAGCGCCGCCAGAGCCGTGAAGGGCGCCTTGATGGAATACGCCAGCAGGACAGCCGAGACCGCAAGGACGGTCCAATGGACATAGACGGGCGCGCCAAAGACTCGCAGGCTACTCAGGCGGAAATAGCGGTTCATCGGGTGGTGGTCTATCGCGTGTTTGGAGATGGTGTTATTCGCGATCCAGCGACGGATCAAGCGGGTCCAGCGGATCGACTACCCGGCCGCGCCGCACAGGTTGGCGAGGCCGCGCCGGCCAGCTCGCCACCAGGATGCCCGCCACCACGCAGGCCAGCGCCACGGCATGTGGCCAGCCCGGTGTTTCACCCAGCGCGACGATGCCGTACGTGGCCGCAGCAATCGGCAGCACCGAGGTGAACACACCTGCCAAGTGCGCCGGCACGTGCCGAATGCCCTTCATCCACAGCCAGAAGGAGAAGATACTGGCCGACAGCGCGTACCAGACCACCAGGCCCCAGATGGAAGCCGGCACGTTCGATGCATCGAATGTCAGCAGCGGCACCAGGCCCAGCGGCAGCATCAGCAGGCCGCCGATCAGGTGCGTGTACGCGCAGATCTCGATGGCGGGCAACGTTTGCGTCAACCGCCGAGACAAAATCACGTAGATCGATTCGCAGATCACCGCGCCCATCACCAGCGCATTGCCCAGCAACGCTTGTGAGGCATCCGCAGGCGTCGCGCCGGAGGATTCGCCACCACGGTACGCGTTGAGAATGGCCACGCCTGCCACGGCCAGCACGACCGACACGAAGGTCCGTCCCGACGGCTTCTCGCGCAGCACCAGCCACGACAGCAGCGCCACCGTGGCCGGGATCGTGCTGGTGATGATGCCGGCAGCCAGCGCCGACGTGAGCTTCACACCGTTGAGCATCAGCAGCGTGAAACCGAAGGTGCCGAAGAACGCCTGCAGGAAGAGGTTGGTCCATTCGCCGCGCGTCACGCGCTGCATGCGCGACGGCTTGTACCACGGTGCCATGCACACGATGGCGATCAAAAAGCGCATCAACGCAAACAGCATCACCGGCATGACGGCGACGATCGATTTGCCGAAGCCGACGTTGCTGCCGACCAGTGCCATGGCAGCAATCAGGAAAAGGGCGTGGATGGGCACGATGACGAATTGGGTGGAGAGTGATGCGGGACGCGGCTTTCAAGCCGGCCATGTTGCATTGCGATGCGCGCCGCAGTGCTGAGTGACGCATTATAGTAATGCCCTTCGCGTCAAATTGCGGCGTCAGATACGTAAGGCTGGAGTCAGGTCAGCCGCTTAGATTCGCCGCAAAACGATTACAGACACCGCTATCAGGAGACAACATGGCTGGCATTGAATCTGTTCTGCAGGAACTGCGCGTCTTCGACCCGCCCGAGTCCTTCGTCAAACAGGCCAACATCGCCGGCATGGACGCCTACCGTGCCCTGTGCGCCGAGGCCGAGCACGACTACGAAGGCTTCTGGGCGCGCCTCGCACACGAGCACCTGCTCTGGCACAAGCCGTTCAGCAAGGTGCTGGATGAATCCAACGCGCCGTTCTACAAGTGGTTTGAAGACGGCGAGATCAACGCCTCGTACAACTGCCTCGAACGCAACCTTGAGAACGGCAATGCCGACAAGGTCGCCATCATCTTCGAAACCGACGATGGCAAGGTCACCCGCGTTACCTACCGCGAACTGCACGCACGCGTCTGCCGCTTCGCCAACGGCCTGAAGGCACTGGGCATCAAGAAGGGCGATCGCGTCGTCATCTACATGCCGATGTCGGTGGAGGGCATCGTCGCCATGCAGGCCTGCGCACGTATCGGGGCCACGCACTCGGTGGTGTTCGGCGGCTTCTCGGCCAAGTCGCTGCAGGAGCGCATCGTCGACGTGGGCGCGGTGGCGCTCATCACGGCGGATGAACAAATGCGCGGCGGCAAGGCGCTGCCGCTCAAGGCTATCGCCGATGAAGCGCTGGCCATGGAGGGCACCGACGCCGTCAAGCACGTGATCGTCTACCGCCGCACCAACGGTAAGGTGAACTGGGTCGAAGGCCGTGACCGTGCGATGGATGAAGTCGAAGCCGGCCAGCCGGACACCTGCGAAGTCACCCCGGTGGGCGCCGAGCATCCGCTGTTCATCCTCTACACCTCGGGTTCGACCGGCAAGCCGAAGGGCGTGCAGCACAGCACGGGCGGCTACCTGCTGTGGGCGCTGCTGACCATGCAGTGGACCTTCGACCTCAAGCCCGACGACGTCTTCTGGTGCACGGCCGACATTGGCTGGGTGACCGGCCACACGTATATCGCCTACGGGCCGCTGGCTGCCGGCGCAACGCAGGTCGTGTTTGAAGGCGTGCCGACCTACCCGAACGCTGGCCGCTTCTGGGACATGATCCAGCGTCACAAGGTCAATACCTTCTACACCGCGCCGACGGCTATCCGCTCGCTCATCAAGGCGGCTGAGGCGGACGAGAAAGTCCACCCGAAGCAATACGACCTGTCGAGCCTGCGCCTGCTGGGCACCGTGGGTGAGCCGATCAACCCGGAAGCCTGGATGTGGTACCACACGAACATTGGCGGTGGCCGTTGCCCGGTGGTCGATACCTTCTGGCAGACCGAAACCGGCGGTCACATGATGACCCCGCTGCCGGGCGCCACGCCGCTGGTGCCGGGTTCATGCACGCTGCCGCTGCCGGGCATCATGGCTGCCATCGTCGATGAAACCGGGCAGGACCTGCCGAACGGGCAGGGCGGCATCCTGGTCGTCAAGCGTCCGTGGCCCTCGATGATCCGCAACATCTGGGGCGACCCGGAGCGCTTCAAGAAGAGCTACTTCCCGGAAGAGCTGGGCGGCAAGCTGTACTTGGCGGGCGACGGTTCCATCCGCGACAAGGACACCGGCTACTTCACCATCATGGGCCGTATCGACGACGTGCTGAACGTGTCGGGCCACCGCATGGGCACGATGGAGATCGAGTCGGCGCTGGTGGCGAACCCGCTGGTGGCGGAAGCCGCCGTGGTGGGCCGTCCGGATGACATGACCGGCGAAGCCATCTGCGCATTCGTGGTGCTCAAGCGTTCGCGCCCCGATGGCGATGAGGCCAAGCAGATCGCTGCTGACCTGCGCAACTGGGTCGGCAAGGAGATCGGCCCGATCGCCAAGCCCAAGGACATCCGCTTTGGCGACAACCTGCCCAAGACGCGCTCCGGCAAAATCATGCGCCGACTGTTGCGCTCCCTGGCCAAGGGGGAGGACATCACGCAGGACACGTCCACGCTGGAGAACCCGGCAATCCTCGACCAGTTGAAGGAAACCCGCTAAGAGGCCGCTGAAAAATGATTCTGACGGCCCAACGCCGCCTTGCCGTACTCGATGTACTGTCTGCGGCGGCGTTGAACCGTCAGAAGCGCTGCGCTTCATTTTGCAGCAGCCTCTAACTCCAGAAACAGGTCGCCAATCTTGGCTACTGACCCTCAACAAGACAGCCGCTTTCGCAAGCGGCTGTTTCTGTATTACGGGCTCTACACCGTAGGGCTGCTGCTGTTCATCGTCATGATGGGGGCGATCGAGCACGTGCGCGGGCCGGGCGTGTGGCTCGGTTATGTGTTCCTGTTCGTCACCATCGCCATCTATGCGTGCATTGGGCTGATCTGCCGCACGGCGGATCTGACTGAGTACTACGTGGCCGGGCGCCGCGTGCCCGCGTTCTTCAACGGCATGGCCACCGCGGCTGACTGGATGAGCGCCGCCTCGTTCATTGGCCTGGCGGGCATCGTGTTCGCCTCCGGTTATGAAGGACTGGCCTATGTGATGGGCTGGACTGGCGGCTACTGCCTGGTCGCCTTTCTGCTGGCACCGTACTTGCGCAAGTTTGGCGGCTACACGGTGCCGGACTTTCTTGCCACACGCTATGGCAATGGCGAGCGCGGCGGCAGCTCGGTGGTGCGTGGTATTGCCGTGCTGGGCGCGACGCTGTGTTCCTTTGTCTACCTTGTCGCGCAGATCCAGGGCGTGGGGCTGGTGGTGACGCGCTTCATCGGCGTGGAGTTTTCAGTGGGCGTGTTCTTCGGGCTGGCGGGCATTCTGGTGTGCTCGTTCCTGGGGGGCATGCGTGCCGTGACTTGGACGCAGGTGGCGCAGTACATCATCATGATCGTGTCGTTCCTGGGCGTGGTTGGGCTGATTGGCTGGCATCGGTATCACGATCCGGTGCCGCAGTTCTCGACCGGTCATCTGCTGCAGCAGATCGAGAAGGAGGAACTGCGCATTGCCCATGATCCGGCCGAGCAGCGCGTGCGTGACCATTTCCTGGCCGAAGCGCAGGCCCTGCAGGAGCACATTGCCCGGTTGCCGCAATCGTTCGAGGAGTCGCGCGAGGCGCTGAACACGCAGCTGAAGCTGGCGCGTGAGCGCAATGCGCCGCTGCGCGAGATCAAGACGCTGGAGCGTGCGCGCGAGGAGTTTCCTGCGGATGCGGCCAGCGCGTCGATTCTGTGGAACCTGGAGCGCGAAGCGGCCCTGGAGCGCAGTCGCGCCGCACCACCGTCCAGCGAGCCGTTTCCGTCCAAATCTGAGGCCGAGCGCGGCACCGAACGGCTGAACTTCGTGCTGCTGGTGTTCTGCCTGATGGTGGGCACGGCCAGCCTGCCGCACATCCTCACGCGCTTTCACACCACACCGTCGGTGCGCGAGACACGCAACTCGGTGAGCTGGACGTTGTTCTTCGTGGCGCTGCTGTATGTCTCTGCGCCGGCGCTGGCGGCGCTCGTCAAGCTGGACCTGCTGCAGCATCTTGTGGGCACGCCGTTTGCCGATCTGCCGCAGTGGATCGTGCCGTGGCGCAAGGTCGACCCGGCTGTCCTGACGCTGCGCGATATCAATGGCGACGGCATCGTCCAGTGGGCAGAGGTGATGATCCAGCCGGACATGGTGGTGCTGGCGGCACCCGAGATCGCGGGGCTGCCGTATGTGCTGTCCGGGCTGATTGCCGCCGGTGCGCTGGCGGCTGCGCTGTCGACGGCTGACGGCCTGCTGCTGGCGATTGCCAATGCGCTGTCGCACGACGTGTACTTCCACATGATCGACAACACGGCCAGCCATCAACGGCGCGTGACCAGCGCCAAGGTGGTGTTGCTGGCGGTGGCCTTGCTGGCGGCGTATGTGACCTCACTCAAGCCCGGCAACATTCTCTTCCTGGTGGGGGCGGCGTTTTCGCTGGCAGCTTCGTGCTTCTTCCCGGTGTTGGTGCTGGGTGTGTTCTGGAAGCGCACCAATCGCGCGGGTGCCATCGCCGGCATGCTCACCGGGCTGGCGGTGAGCGTCTATTACATCTTCGTCAACTATCCGTTCTTCACGCGCATGACGGGCATCCTGGGCCAGCCGTGGTTTGGTGTGGACCCGATTGCCTCGGGTGCGTTTGGTGTGCCGGCCGGGTTTGTGGCGGCCATAGCCGTCAGCCTGCTGACCAAGCCGAACCGGCCGGTGGTGGACAAGCTGGTTGGCTATCTGCGCGATCCGCTGTAGGCCGAAAAAAAGCCCGCGACCTCTCGGCAGCGGGCTCAATGACGGCTTGGAGAATACGGTGTGCGGCTCAGGCGTGCGCGGTATGCACAGCGTGCGGATCAATGCGGAAGAAGGCCACCGCCGCGTTGAGTTCCTGCCCCTGATCCTGCAGCGATTGCGAGGCGGCCGCGGCTTCTTCCACCAGCGCCGCATTGCGCTGCGTGACTTCGTCCATCTGCGAGATCGCCTGGTTGACCTGTTCAATGCCGCGTCGTTGTTCGGCCGATGCAGCGGCAATCTCTTCCATGATGTCCGTGACGCGGGCCACGGCCTGTGTCACTTCGCTCATGGTTTCACCCGCTTCGCTCGCCAGGGTCGAGCCATCGTGAATGCGCTCCACGGAAGACGCGATCAGCTCCTTGATCTCCTTGGCGGCGGTGGAAGAGCGTTGTGCCAGGCTGCGCACCTCGCTGGCCACCACGGCAAAGCCACGGCCTTGTTCCCCTGCGCGCGCGGCTTCCACAGCGGCATTCAGCGCCAGGATGTTGGTCTGGAACGCGATGCCTTCGATGATGCCGGTGATGTCCGCAATCTTGCTCGAACGCTCGCTGATGTCCTGCATGGTCGACACCACTTGGTTGACCACCGTACTGCCTTTCTGCGCGACGGCCGATGCGTTGGCCGTCAGTGCCGTGGCCTGCTGGGCGTTGTCAGCGTTCTGCTTCACGGTGGAGGTCAGCTCTTCCATGCTGGCAGCCGTCTCCTGCAGCGACGATGCCTGTGCTTCCGTGCGCTGGCTCAGGTCGGCATTGCCGGCGGCGATCTGCTTGGCAGCACCGGCTACGCTGCCGCTGCTGTCACGCACCTTGTCGACGATTTCCGTCAGGCGGCCGTTCATGTCGCGCAGGGCAGAGAGCAGGTGGCTGGTTTCATCCTTGCCGCGCACGTCGATGCGGCTGCTCAGGTCGCCGCGCGCCACGGTCTTGGCCACGTCCACGGCAACACGGATCGGCTGTGTGATCGAGCGCGTGATGATCATGCCCGCAATCACCGCCAGCAGTGCCGCGCCAATCGACAGCGCGATCAGCATGTTGCGTTGGTTGGCGTAGTTGGCGTCGTAGTCCTGCACAAGCTGCTCCTGGCGCTCGCGGGTATAGGCAGCGTAGGCTTCCGTGGCCGTGACCAGGGCGGCCAGCAGCGGGCGGCAGTTGTTGTCCATTTTCTGGATGGCTTCATCACGCTTGCCGGCCAGTGCCAGCGACACGATATCGGTCGCCACCGGGCCATAGCGCGATTCCACGCTGTCGATGTCGGCCACCAGCGCGCGGCCGCGATCGGTGGCGTCCTTGGCGTTGGCGATCATTTCCTTAAGCAGCTTGAGTTGCTTCTGCACGTCTTCGTGCGCGCGGAAAACCTCGGCCTTCTCCAGTTCCAGGTCTTGCTGCGTAACCACCAGCACCAGGTTGCGTGCGGCAATGGCGCGGCGGTCCACCGCTGTGCGCACTTCCGTGGCAACTGCGGCACGGGCGTTGATGCCGTGCACGAAATTGGAAAAACCTTCGGTCGAATTGGACAGCGCGTGCAATGACATGCCTGATACCACGACGACAATGGCTGCCAGCACGCCAAAGCCTGCAGTGAGCTTGGCCTTGATGGTCATCTGAGAAAGATTCACAGCGTCCTCCAGTCTTACGGGATGGGTGCAATCGTGATTGGCCTGGCTGCCCGGTATGGCACGAGAGAAGCGGGCGAACCTGCCACCGTTTTATTGCCGTTTGCTGCGGACTTCGAAAACGTCACCGTTGGAGAGGTGAGACCGGTTACTCCGGTTTGATTCTGTTGATCTTCACGGGGTTATCGGCGGGGTATGGAAATCCTGAACATCAATTTTGTGCAGGTTTCCACTTAGTTCTTTCTAAGGCTGTGGAGGCCTTGATCTATAAGGATTAGCGCCTTTTCCGGTTGTGGTCGCCGCACAATTTCGGATTGCGTGATGGGTTTTACGGATCACTCCCCAAGTGAAGGGGAAAATACCTTATTTTGATTAATTTAAGTCAGGTATAAGCTCAGTTTGCGGCGTTGGTTCATATAGGAAACGTTTTCGAGTGATGTATTAATCCGCTTACACATCGCTACCGCTCTCTGTATGTAAATAAAAAAGCCCGCCAGAAAAAGCGCGGGCCGATAATGCGAATGAACCTCGTTTACTGAAGAGCAGATGCTGGCAAGACCGGCAGCACGACTTTGGACGGGTGCGTCGCATCGTTATAGAACGTCAGTAAGCCCTCCCTGTGGCAGGTTGCTCACGCCCACGGCCACGCGCAGCTTGTGGCCCTTGCTGATCAGTGCGCTGGTCGGGAACACCCCCAGCCGTGTGCGCCAACAGCTTGGGCGCAGTCGATCAAGCTCCAAGCATGCCTGTCGCTGTACGGTGCGCGGCGGGCTTGGCGCCGTCATCCGCACGTGTTTTCGGCCCGAAACATCCGGCGTGTTACGTAACGCACCGCGTAACGAACGTGAGAGAAGCGTCCCCCACGTGCCGTTTTCGGATGAGAAAATTGCACCCCACCAAGGTAGGGATTCGGCCGGCAAAGGCTTGCCCGTATTGCGTTTCAAACAGGGGCGTTCCGTGTTCGAGTCGGGCAAACGGCAGCTATCGCCTTGTCGTCAAAACTGGCACAGACGTTGCGTAATTCGGTCAGACCCGCCCGGCACAGGGCGCCACGCAAAGACAGAAGGGGGCCATCATGAACCGCACCATTCAGGACGTCGAAATTGCCGCCGCCATCGATTCGGACCTGCTGCGCCGTCGCCAGCAGTTTGCTGGTCAGCCCGCCGCCTGGCAGGTGTGGTCCGAAGCCGCACACGTCGCTACCTTGAATGAGCGCGCACGCAGCGCCTTCATCGAGCGCGTGGCTGCCAGCCGCGGCGCGGACATCGCACTGCGCCTGCTGATGAAGGCCCAGTCAATCCGCGAACAGGTTACGCAGACGCTGTTGACCGAGGCGTCGGCAACGCTGCACTGAGGTTGCGCGAGGGGGATGCAGGCACGCACGACGTGTCGGCACGTGGGATGCAAAAGGCCTTGTCGGGAGACGGGGCCTTTTGTTTTTGTGGGTAGAACGCAGGGCAGAAAACAAAAACGCCCGCGTGGGCGGGCGTTTTCGTGAATTCTGGCGGAGAGAAGGGGATTCGAACCCCTGATAGGCTATTAACCTATACACGCTTTCCAGGCGTGCGACTTCAACCACTCATCCATCTCTCCGGAAGCCCGCGATTGTAGCACACCGGGCAAGTACGCCAAGCCCTCAACACGGTTGCGGTCGAAGTTCGTGATGTGCGAGCACGAAATTGACGAGAAGCGGATCATCCGCCACCTCCCATCGCATAGCCAACAACCAGGGCGCAAATCACAGCGCCGAATCGGACCGGTCCTATACACCCACCAAGAGTGCATCGGTACATTCGACCCCGATGCCGAGTTCGGCGCAAATTCTTGTGCCGTAAGGCACGACCCGATTTTCTTGTTTCTCGATTCTCAAGCGAGTGATGACGTCATGCAGTTCGACCTGCTTTCCTGTCTCGCGCGCGAACAAGGTCGCTCTGCAAGCAACGTTGTCCCGACCCGTCGAGTCCGGCGGTCGCTGTGCGCGTGTCTTGCCTTGCTGTACGGATCCATGACGGCAGTGATCCCCGCACCCGCACTGGGTGTAACGCCGGCACCGGATGCGCCTGCAGTATCGAACGTGGCATTCATGCCGCCGGCGGGCAACCTTGTTGATGCGCGTTTCTCCAATGTGCCCCACGCGCCGTGGGGCGCCTCCTCGGTGCCGTCGCCGACTGCAGATCCGCAATCCGGCACGCGAGCGGGCGAGATCGCGAGCACGTTTCGCAAGGCACTCGCGCGAGCGGATCTACCGGGCGACCTGTTGCAGCAGATCACGCGCTTGCTTCGTGGAAAGGTCGACATGTCGGCCCGAGGCCAGGAGGGCGACTACTTTCGTGTTGCCTACGAACCCGTCGCCGATACTTGCTGCGAGCAGGCGATCCGCCTGACTGCGATTGAGGTGCGGTTCCGTGGTAAGCGCCATGCGGGTGTCTGGTTTGCAACGAACGCGCGTCCACAAGGCGACTACTACCGATTCGACGGCACGCTCATGGCGGGGTTGCGCTTCACTTGGCCGGTTCAGGCAACCCGCATCAGCTCAGACTTCGGCGAGCGCACGCATCCTGTCACGGGTGTCCATCACGGGCATTCTGGTGTCGATCTTGCCGCGCCGACCGGCAGGGCCGTGCGAGCGTCCGAAGCGGGGGTGGTTGCGCATATCGGCAACGAGCGGCGCGGCTATGGCAAGTACGTGGTCATCCGGCACCCGGATGGGCTCACGTCTTACTACGCGCATCTCTCCAAGATCGCCCCCAAGTTGCGTGTAGGCATGCACATTGAACGCGCGCAGCGCGTGGGTGCAGTTGGCCGTACTGGAACGGCGACTGGGCCGCACCTGCATTTCGAAGTCCGCCGTGACGATCGTCCTGTCGATCCGCTTGCCCTGATTCGCAAAGCAAGCGTGCAAGCATTGCAAGGCGATCAACTGGTTGCCTTCCAGCGCGTTGCTGCGCTGGCGATGCTGCGTCTTGCCGGTGCCGGGCCGGCATCGGTGGTTGCGACATAAGCGGCTCCAAGCGGCATCTGTTGATTTGCAATCAACGCTGCGATGTGCCTCCGTAGCGTTACGGAGGCACAACCCGTACGCAAACGGGTTCAACGAAAACGGCGCGCTTTCTACGATGGTGGTCTCTCTCTCCTCTCATCGTTTAAAGGTTGTTTTCATGATCAAGACGTTCGCTCTGCCTGGCGCGCTTGCGCTGCTGTTCTCTGGTACCGCTTTTGCCCAAACCACCACCGATGCTTCGAAGGAAGACGGTTACTACGGTGCTGTTCGTATCGTTGGCGCAAAGCACAAGGCCGATGACATGGCTTCCACCGCCCGCCCGCGGATCGGCAGCTTTGTTTCGATTGACGACAGCGCCAATCTCGTCACGGGTTCGTTCGCTTTGGGTTACGACTTCGCCAACGGCTGGCGTGTCGAAGGTGAATACACGCTGCCGCGCAAGGATGCCTTCGTAAGCGGGTCGACGCGCTGGCCCAGCAACAACTACCACGATATTCACTCGCAACGTCTGATGGCCAACGTGTACCGCGACTTCGCGGTGGCCAAGAACGTGTCGGTGTACGCAATGGGTGGCCTGGGTCTGGCCATGCTGAAGTCGGAAGGCGCCCAGATCAACCCGGCCAATGGCTTCGGCGGTCCGTTCAACTCCGCAAGCCAAACCAACTTGGCGTGGTCGCTGGGTGCAGGCGTTTCATATTCCCCGATCAAGAAGCTGACCCTGGACCTGGGCTATCGATACGTTGATATGGGCAAGACGGAAAGCGGTTGGAACGCATTCACCAATGCTGTCGGCATGCAAGACGAAATGCTGCGCGCAAAACTGGTCTCGCATGAAATCTATCTGGGTGCGCGTTACAAGTTCTAAAAGCCTGTTTGCGATGCATTCCTAGCCACCACGCGGGGAAACTCGCCGTGTTGGTTTTACGCCCGGAGAGTTGACGCGCCGGGCGTTGTTGCATTTGGTGCGAAAAAAATCGCTCGGATTTGATATCCGGGCGATTTTTTTTGCGAAATCACGCGTGGTTGCCGGCTTTGTAAAGGGCTTGGGGCCTGGCGGGAGCTGCTGGGGTGGCCGGAGAAAGTAGGTCGATTTGGCTGGGGCAGCAACTCAAATTGATACGTGTCACCAGTTGTTGCGAGGCAGTCCGAGGCGATGTTATAAACACTAGCGCAACAAGCCATAGCAATAGCCCCCGTCATATTGCGAGAAAAAAATGAATAAGAATGCGTGGAGTCTGGGTGTTGGAGGGATGGCGATTATCACTGGCACGATGCCGGTTGGTGCCTACGCCGCCTGTTCGTCAACGGCGCCGGCCAGCGGTACGACCGTCACCTGTTCGAATCCAGGTGTCCCATCGGTGAATGCGGTTGCGGGCAGTACCAATGTCACCATCAATATCGATTCAACGGCCACTGGCAGCTACGCGTTGGCGACGACGCCGACGCCATTCTCCGTTGACACGCAAAGCGCTATTACCAACAACGGCAATCTCTCGTTGTCTGGTAACGGCACCGGCGTTGCAAATCGCGGTGCCATGCTGATTGGGGTGAATAACAACAATACGATCACCAATGGCGCGACCGGTGTGATTACGACCACCGGCACCTACAACGATGGCATAGCTGCCAACGGCAATAACAACGCGCTCGTCAACAACGGCTCCATTACAACCACCGGCAACAATTCGTATGGCATGACTGCGGCGTGGGGCCAAAGCAATCCGGGTGCCTCGGGCAATACGATTACCAACACCGGCACGGTAACGACGTCTGGAAACAATGCTCGGGCGGTGTCGTTGCTCGGTGGCAACGGCACCGTCAACAACAGCGGCACGCTGACTTCCAACGGCAGGGATGCTCCGGCCGTCTACATGCAGGGCAATAACGACACCCTGAATAACAGCGGCACGATTCAGACGACGGGCACTGCGTCGAGCGGCGGCAGCGTTGATGCAGTGGTGTCGAACACGCTCGGCAGCTCGTTTACCGCAACCATCAACAACCAGGCCGGCGGGCAGATCATCAGCAACAACGGCATCGGCGTGCGCTCGACCAATGGCGCCACAACGATCACCAATGCGGGGTTGATCCAGGGTGGCAGCGGCACTGCTATCCAGGGTGGCAATGGCAATGTGACGCTGATCCTGCAGACCGGTTCGCAGATCATCGGCACGGCCAACGGCGGCGGTGGCACCAACACGGTGACGCTGCAAGGCACGGGTACGGCGTCCAACGCGTTCACCAATTTCCAGAGCCTGACCATGGCCGGCAACGCCTGGACCTGGGCGGGTACCGGCACGTTCTCAACTGCGCTGGTGCAGAGCGGCACGCTCAACCTGACGGGCACGCTCGGCACGACCACGGGTTCGGTCGTTGCCACCGTCAGCAGTGGCGCGACGCTGCAGGCGAACGCGTCAAACTTGCCGCTGTCCGTAACCGACAACGGGCTGGTGCGTTTCCAGCAGGACAGCGCAGGCAACTACACGGGCACCATCAGCGGGTCTGGCGCGGTCGAGAAGACTGGGGCGGGAACGTTGACGGTGTCTGGCAGCAACACCTACTCCGGCGGTACCACGATCACGCAGGGCGCGTTGTCCGCAGCTGCAGATAGTGCTCTGGGGGCATCGTCGGGTGCGCTGACACTCAACGGCGGCACGCTGCAACTGGGCAGCACGTTCAATCTTGCGGCGAGCCGCGCGGTGTCGATCACGGCCAACAACGGCACGATCGATACGCAGGGCTTCAATTCCACGGTCGCGCAGAGCATGACCGGAACCGGTTCGTTGACCAAGCTCGGCAGCGGTGTCCTCACGCTGAACGGCTCCAACAGCTATGCCGGCGGTACCAACGTCAACGCCGGCACCCTGGTTGTCGGCGATGGCACCAGTGCATCGGCGGCGCTCTCTGGCGGCGGCGCGGTGGCGGTGGCTGGCGGCGCCACGCTTGGCGGCTATGGCAGCGTGACCGGCAACGTGTCGAACAGCGGCACGATCGCAGTCGCAAACGCATTGGCCAGTCTGGCCAGCGGCGCAACCGGTAACTTCCAGATCAACGGCAACCTGACCAACGCGGGGCTCGTGCAACTCGGCGGCAGCGGGGTCGGCAACACGCTGACCGTGGCGGGCAACTACACCGGCCAGAACGCGACGATCGCGTTGAATACGGTACTGGCGGGCGACGGCTCCGCATCGGACAAACTCGTTGTGAGTGGTGGCACTGCAAGCGGCTCAAGTGCACTCAAGGTGACAAACGTGGGTGGGGCAGGCGCGCAAACGATCGCCGACGGTATTCAGGTCGTGCAGGCAATTCACGGCGCAACAACCAGTGCAAACGCCTTTACGTTGTCGGGCGGCGTTGTCAGTGCTGGAGCCTATTCGTACTACCTTGTAAAGGGGGGCGCTGCGAGCGGCGCCGGCAACAACTGGTACTTGCGCAACACGATTCCGGCACAGCCGACACCGTCGACGCCGCCTTCGTCTGTAGCGGAGGGCACGCCGGAATCGATCATCGAGGCCGTGGCTGCGCCCGGCACGGATCCGATGCCCGTCTATCGCCCGGAAGTGGCGCTGTACTCAGAAGCCCCAGCGGTCGCACGTCAGCTCGGATTGCTGCAGATCGATACCTTCCATGAGCGCCAGGGCGAGCAGGGCTTGCTGACCGAGAACGGCACCGTGCCGGCTTCATGGGCGCGTGTATGGGGTGGCAATACCAACATCAAGCAGAAGGGCGATGTAAGCCCGTCGTTTGACGGCACGGTGTGGGGCATGCAGGTTGGTCAGGATCTCTACGCGGACACCCAACAGAGCGGCCATCGCAATCACTACGGTGTGCTGCTGGGCTTCTCGCGTGCAGTGGGTGACGTGAGTGGTTTCGCGTTGGCGCAGCAGGGGTTGGGCGTCGGCTCCTTGCAGGTCAACGGTTACAACCTCGGCGGTTACTGGACACATGTCGCGCCGACGGGGTGGTACACGGATGCCGTCCTGATGGGCAGCGCGCTGACGGTGCGAACCAGCTCCATGGATAACGTGCACGGTTCAACCAACGGCAACGCCATCACGGGCTCCGTCGAAGCCGGGCTGCCGATCCCGCTCAGCCAGGGGCTGACGCTGGAGCCTCAAGCACAACTGGTTTGGCAGCGGTTGTCGCTCAAGGATTTCAACGATGGCATCTCGAACGTGTCGTGGAACAACGGCAACACGTTTCTGGGCCGCGTGGGTGCACGCTTGCAGTGGTCGTTTGATTCGAACGGGATCAACTGGAAGCCGTATCTGCGCTTGAACGTGCTGCGCTCGTTCGGTTCGGATGACAAGACCACGTTTGGTGGAAACACCACGATTGGTGCGCAGGTTGGCCAGACGGCCGGGCAGATCGGTGCAGGGTTGGTCGCGCAACTCAGCAAGCGCAGCAGTGCGTATGCAACGCTCAGCTATCTCACGAATCTGGGTGGTGAGCACCAGCGCACGATTCTGGGCAACGTGGGGGTGCGTTGGGCGTGGTGAGGCGACTGGGGCGATTGGGCCGACTGGGGCGGCCTAGGCTGCAGCTTGCAGCAACATGGCTTCCATGTAGGCCATGACGTAGCGCTCGTCGTCCAGGACTTTGAGCGCGCGCCTGACGATGAATGGCGTCGGTCGGCTGCAGTCGATCGACGCAATCGCCTGTCTGTCAAACCAGGCGCAGCGCGCAATTTCCTGAGCGGGGCGGGCGATTGCACTGGCTTCGATGTCGGCGACAAACACGTGGTGCTGCTTGTTGCCGCCAGCGAATTGGAACAAAGGGCGTACGGCACGGCAGACGATGCCCGTTTCCTCGGTCAACTCGCGGCGGGCGGCGTCTCTTAGTGTTTCACCGCGGCGCGGTTTTCCGCCGGGCAGCACCCAGCGTGCACGAGGCCGGGCGACCAGAAGGATCCGGTCACCACGTTGGCAGAGGACGGTTGCACGTTCTTTCATGGCTGGGCTTGCACGGCGGTGCACATAAAAAAACCGCCGCTCGGAGGCGGCGTAATGGAAAGTGTCTGAAACAAGTTGCTGGACTGCGGGAGTGGGCCGCGCGTCCAACACAGTCATTTTCTCGAAGGGGCGCCGTATGCTGAATGAGATTTGTCCGATTTGGATACGTGATGCCGTAGGACAGGACCGAATGTGGTTTGCCGTCCGTCCGCTCAGATGCGCGCCGCGCTGATCTCTTGGGCACAAGAGATTCCGGCGTAACATCGCACTCCATACCGCGCCATTGAAGGTTCGTCACACCATGCCGAATGCCCAGTCATCCACCGTGCTCACGGCAATGCGCCGCTTCCGGCGTTCGGCGCTGTTTGGCGGTGGCATTGTCCTGACCGTGATGGCGTTGCTCACGTTCGGCATTGCCGTGGCGTCGATGGTCCATTCGCACAACGAGCAGCAACGTCGTGAACTCGCGATCGAAGGCCAGCGCATGGCGAGCGAGGTCACGAAGGCGGAGATCGTGCTTCGGAGCACGATCTACATGGCTGAGCTGGTATGGAACCAGCGTGCGGCGGAAGAGCCAAGCGATGCCGCCCGGTTCAAGGCGGACGGCGGCCGATTGGTGCGCCAGAACGACAGCGGACTGCACTCCGTCCTGTTTGCCAGTGCGGGGCCAGACTCGCCTGCGCCAGAGTTGGCGCGCTTTACCGCGTTGACGGATCGTGTCTCACGCACGCTTGCCGCCACTGCGAGCATCCAGGGGTACCGGTTTACGACATACGTCTATACGCCGTCCCGTGATTTTGTTGCGATGTCGCCGTTTCCCTGGCCCGATCAAGCAAAGCTCGATGCCGCGCTTGCCAACCGGCCGGCCTTCTTTGCTGCGCTCACACAGGATGCTGCGGGTGAGTCGGTCGCCCCAGCTTCCATCTATGACCCCCGCAATGGGTTGCACGCCGTGCGCTGGCTCGAGCCCTATCGCAATCCGCTGACCGGTGAATCGGCGATACGGATGTCGATCTATGGGCTGGACGCCGACGGCAAGCCGTTTGCTGTGTTTGTCTGCGAGCTTCCGATTAACGCAGTACTGGCTCCGCTGTCGACAGACCGGTTTGATGGAACGTTCGCCGTCCTGGGTGCAGCGGGGGCGCCCATCGCGATCACTGCTGACGGAGACCGCCGTCACGAGGTGCTGACCGCGTTGCGCGAGTTGTCTGGTGTCTCGAAGGGCGTGTCCTTGCAGCGCGCGAGCAACGGCGTCTTCATGGTGAGCACGCCGCCCGGCATGGCGGGCGGGCGCGTAGTCTACGCATTCACATGGCGCGACGTGCTGGCCGGTGTGTGGCCCGAGATACGACTGACGACGCTGCTCACAGCCGGGCTGATCGCCGCGTTGTGGATCATGCTGTGGTGGTTCAACCGGCGCGTGTTTGCACCGACGCTGGAGCGGTCCGAGCGTTTTGTCGAGATCGAACGCCTGAACCGGATCCTGATCGAAACCGCGCCGATCGGGCTGGGCGTCATCGACGCGCGCACTGGCGAGCCCATGCTGAGCAGCCCAGTCATGAACGAGGTCGCCGGCCGTGCGGTTGTCCAGGCACCGTCGCTGTCTGCCGAGATCGCACAGCGCTATGCAACGCATGGCGGCGCGGGCATTGTGCGTGACGATCTCGCGCTCGACACGGTGGACGGCAACGCGATCGATCTGGCCGTCAATGTTGCACCTGCGCACTATCACAAGGCGAGTGTGCTGGTGACAGCGTTTACGGACATCACCGACAAGAAACGCACCGAGCAGGCGCTGCGCGAAGCCAAACAAGCGGCTGACGATGCCAACCGGGCGAAATCGACATTCCTGTCGACGATGAGCCACGAAATCCGCACGCCGCTGAATGCGATTCTCGGCAACCTCGAACTGATTCAGCGGATGCCGCTTGAGCCTGCGATGGGAGAGCGGTTGCAGTCCGTCACGTCGTCGTCCAACGCGCTGCTGGGCATCATCAACGACGTGCTCGATTTCTCCAAGATCGAGGCAGGTCAGGTGTCGATCGAGTCCATCCCGTTTGATGCCGCGGCCGTTGTGCGCGAAGTGGCGGCAATCTTCGAACCGATCGCGCAGGAGAAGGGGTTGCAGTTCGATTGCATTGTCGACGACAGCGTTGCTCCCTGGTATGCGGGCGATCCGACCCGGCTGCGGCAGATCGCCTCGAACCTGCTCAGTAACGCGATCAAGTTTACGAACAAGGGCGACGTGCTGATCGAGATCTATGCGAAGGAAGACAGCGCGGGCAGGCAAGGGATTGTCATCGGCGTCAGCGATAGCGGGATCGGCATGAGCCCGGAGCAGCAAGCGCGCTTGTTCGAGCCCTTTGTGCAGGCTGATTCGACCATCTCGCGCCGGTTTGGCGGTAGCGGACTGGGGCTTGCGTTGTGTCGTCGGCTGGTCGACCTGATGGGCGGTACGATCAGCCTGCGCAGCGCCCCCGGAGATGGCAGCCAGTTCACGGTCACGCTGCCGTTTGCGCCCACCGAGTCGCCTGCCGACATCAAGAACGATGCCCAGCCCGCTGCGAGTGCGCAGAGCCTCCAACCGGGCAGCGTGAGTGTGTTGGCCGTTGACGATCAGGCGTCGAACCGGGAGCTGATCCGGATGCAGCTGGAGTCGCTGGGTTACCAGGTCACCCTGGCCGACAGCGGTGGCGAAGCGTTACGCCGCTTCAACGAACGGCACTACGACATTCTGCTGACGGATCTCAGCATGCCGGGCATGGACGGCTATGCGCTTGCTCGATGTTTGCGTGCGCAAGGCGCAACGCAGCCGATCATCGCGCTGACAGCGCACGCGGCCATCGAAGAGCATCAGCGTTGTGTGCAGGAGGGAATCGACGCCGTGCTGGTCAAACCGATTTTGCTCAAGGCGCTGGATACGACGCTGCGTCGCATGGTGCGTAGCGATACGCAGACGGCGCCAACCGCGGCGAGCCGCGAGAACATTGGTGAGGGGCGCCTGCCGGAGCGGGTACTTGCCGCGCTCAAGGGCTCAACGCATGAGCTGCTGGAATCCCTGCACGTTGCACTGTCGACCGACGATCGGGAAGCCACGCTGCGCCATCTGCACGCCATGCGCGGTACGTTTGCGATGGTGCACGAGCAAGCCGTTGCGGATGCCTGCGCGGAAATGGAGCAGCAGGCCAAGCGAGGCGATGATCTGCAAGCGTTGCAGCCCGGGCTCGATCGGCTGGTACAGCTGACACAGGAAACCCTGGCGCGACGGGCTGCCTGAGCGGGTGTTGTGCGATGCCCTTATGAGGGCTGTTGAGCGGCCTTCATCGTAAAATTGTATTGTCTGTTGAGGCCTGACGGACCCGCAGTCGGCAAAAGGAGGGAAGGAATGAGCAGCTTCAGCATTGGCGTGGTGTTGGCGGACGACCATCCGGGGATGATTGCCGGGGTATCGCATGAGCTGTCGTCGGTGGACACCATCGTGTTGAAAGGGCATGCCACCAACTCGACCGATCTCGTCAAGTTGCTCGAGTCGACGCCGTGCGATGTGCTGGTGTCCGACTACGCCATGCCGACGGGCGAGTACGGCGATGGCATCACGCTGTTCGGCTTCATTGGCCGGCGCTTTCCTCAAGTGAAGCTTGTTGTGCTGACGATGCTCGACAGTCCGGCCATCCTCGGTTCGCTCGATGACATTGGGGTCCGTGCGATTGTCAGCAAGTCCGACGCAGTGTCGCACCTGGTTCCTGCCATTCATGCTGCGCACACAGGGGGCAAGTACCACTCCCCAACGGTTGCCGCTGTGCTGGAGGCACGTGAGGCGCAGCGGGCCGGCGCACCGGCATCGACCGAACTGAGCCCGCGCGAGGCGGAGGTGGTGCGGCTGTATGTGTCCGGCCTGCGGGTGGACGAGATAGCTGAACGACTCAATCGCAGCAAGAAAACCATCAGTACCCAGAAGAACCGGGCCATGGAAAAGCTCGGCATCTTGCGCGATGCGGATCTCTTCAAGTACGCCGCGGAGCATGGTTGGCTGACATCGTCGCAAACGCCGCCGCGTGACGCCGGCTGAGCGTTGAGCGCAGCGGTGTCAGGCCGGTTGCTCAGCAGGCGGTACGCTATGCGGTTGCGGCTTGTCCAGCGTGGGCGAGTCTGGCTGCTTCCAGGTTTCGACGATCTGCCGCCTACGCTGTGGTGACGAGAACAGGTATTCATTCATGGCGCCCAGAAACTCGTGGCGCGCTGGCGCCGTCAGCTCGGCAAAGCCGAGCAGAATGTGCCGTAGTTTGTCTCGTTCAGTCTGCTTCATGATTTGGCCTCCTATGGCAACCCTGGGTGCGTTGCGCATGTCGCACCAATGTCATGGCGCGACACTATCTACGTTATGAGTTGAGAAGAAGCGCGTCCATCAGACCGGTCTGGTAGTCGAACCAGACCCGGGCGCGCGACGGAAAGCCCGCCCGCTACCGCATCGGGCGCATGACGGAGGGGATCAGGCCTGTTTCGACGCCATAGTGGAAGAGGTCCACCTCGCGGTTGATGTTGAGCTTGCGCATGGCGCTGCTCTTCTGCGTGCTGACGGTTTTTTTGCTGCGGTTCAGGCGCTCGGCGATCTCGTTGATGGTCATGCCCGATACGTACAGGCGAATGACTTCGAGTTCGCGGCCAGTCAATTGCGCATTGCCGGGTGAGTCTCTGTGGCTCGGTTCCAGCGTACGCAGAATCCTCTCGATCGTTGGCGATACGTAGCGGCCGTTCGCAAACGCGGCGTGTACGGCAAGCGACAGATGGTTCGTCAGATCGGATTTGCTGACGATGCATTGAATGCCCGTCATGAGCACCGACAGGATCGCCGCGTTCTCCATCATTGTCAGAACCACGATGCGTACATGCGGGTAGCGTTGCTGCACCAACGACAGCAATGCCATGCCGTCGCCGTAGTTGCCGCCAGGCATGGCGTAATCGCACACAAGCACGTCGACGCGTGTGCGGTCGAGCAACTCGATCAGTTCGGTCGAGTTACGTACGAGGCCATCGATCGAGATCGATTGGCGGCTGGCCAGTTCATGTTTGACGCCAAACAGGATGGCGGGGTGGTCGTCGGCGATGGCGACCCGGATCAGGACGGGATTCATGGTGATGGCGCATGTTGCAGGGCGGCTGCGGCTTCTCTGTGGCGATCTCGCCACGGAAATGCCGGCGTTGTGCATGACCTCTGACGCGAGCATGCGCGAAGGACGATGCGCAGACTGTATTCAGTCCGGGGAAGTGCGAAAAGCGGATCAGTCCTAAAGCAGCGAGCCGTGGTGTAGGACTGGGCTTATTCGGGGCGTTGTGCTGAAGTCCGCAGGCGCATGGCACCGGAAGGAGCACAACGGCGGCTCACGTATTACCTGTGGTGCGTATACCGAAGGCCGGCGCGCTCTTGTGTGTTGCTAGACCTTTGATTCTTTTGCGGAGTCCTCCGGAATCGAGGGCGCCCACTATTGCGGTGCGGAGGCGTTTGAACGTACGCTTTCGCCACAAAAAAGAACACAAAAACAAGGAGACCACCCTCATGGATCTGGACGTCAACCACCGGCCGGTCAGCGTCGACTGCGACCCGGCCACGCCGCTGCTGTGGGTCCTGCGCGACCACCTGAACATGACCGGTACCAAGTTCGGTTGTGGTGTCGCAGCGTGTGGCGCATGCACGGTGCACCTGGATGGGGCGGCTGTGCGGTCGTGTGTGTTGCCGGTGGCCGCGGTGGCAGGCAAGCGCATCACCACCATCGAGGGGTTGGCCGGAGGCGAAGGCAAGCGCCACGCGCTGCAACAGGCCTGGGTGGACGAGCAGGTGCCGCAGTGCGGATATTGCCAGTCCGGCATGCTGATGGCCGCAGCAGATTTGCTGGCGCGGCAACCCGACCCGAGCGATGCCGACATCGATACGGCCATGACCAACATTTGCCGCTGTGGCACGTATCCGCGTGTGCGCGCGGCCATCAAGCGCGCGGCGAAGGCGCTGCGGGAGGGCCAGGCATGAACGCCAAGGCAACCAAGCCCCCGAAAGTACGTAAGGGCCGCCGCCGTTTCCTGCTGGGGGCGCTCGCTGTGGGTGGCGCGCTGGTGGTGGGCTGGGGCGTGATGCCGCCGCGCAGCCGCGTGGGGGATCCGGCGCTGTTTCCCGAACACGGGGGCGAGGTCGCCCTGAATGGGTGGATCAAGATCACCCCGGAGGGCAACGTCATCCTGGCCATGCCGCGCGTGGAGATGGGGCAGGGTATCCACACGGCACTGTCGATGCTGGCGGCGGAGGAGTTGGATATTCCGCTGGCGCGCGTGAGTATCGAGACCTCACCGGTCGAGCGCATCTACGGCAACGTGGTCGCCATGGGCGATAGCTCACTGCCGTTGCATCCGGACAGCGCCGACAAGACCTGGGCCCGCGCGCTGCACTGGGTCATGGCCAAGAGCGCGCGAGAGATCGGGCTCATCATCACCGGTGGCAGCAGCAGTGTGGCGGACGGCTGGCAGCCGGTGCGCGAAGCCGCCGCTACGGCCCGTGCTGCGCTGGTGGAAGCCGCCGCGCGCGAATGGAACGTACCCGCCGCGCAGATCAGCGTGCGCGAGGGCCAGTTGATCGGCCCGGGTGGCAAGCAGGCAACCTTTGGTGACATGGCGAAAACTGCGCGCACCATCGCGCCGCCATCCAACGTCGTACTCAAGCCGGCCTCGCAATACCAGTTGATCGGCAAGCCTGCGCCGCGCAATGATCTGGCCGCCAAGACGGATGGCAGCGCGCGCTTCTCCATCGATGCGCGTCCGGCAGGGATGCTGTACGCCGCCGTGGTGATGTGCCCGGTCTTTGGCGGCAAGCTCAAGACGTTCCAGTCGAAGGCGGCGCTCGGCATGCCGGGCGTGCGCTATGTGGTGCCGTTTGAAGGTGCGGCAGGCGGTGCGCCTGGCGTGGCCGTTGTGGCGGATCACTATTGGCAGGCGCGCCAGGCGCTGGCGACCGTTGAGCCCGTGTGGGACAACGGCCCGCACGCCACGCTCGATTCCGCGGGCATCCGCCAGCAGCTCGTCAGCGCGCTGGATAGCGACAAGGGTGGGTTCACCTACCGCTCGCTCGGCGATGGCCTGAAGGCTTTCGACAAGGCCGACGGCGCGACGCTTGTAGAAGCCGAATACACAGCACCGTATCTCGCGCACACGGCCATGGAGCCGATCAACTGCACGGCGCAGGTGACAGCGGACGGGGTGCACTTGTGGGCGCCCACGCAGGTCGCCACGCTGGCCCAACTGGTGGCGGCGCGTGCGGCTGGAGTGAGCGGCGACAAGGTCCGCATCGACATTCCGCTGATCGGCGGTGGCTTTGGGCGGCGGTTGGAGTCCGATTTCATCAGCCAGGCCGTCACCATTGCTACCAAAACTGAAGGCAAGCCGGTCCAGGTCATCTGGTCGCGCGAGGAAGATGTCCGGCACGACTTCTATCGCCCGCATGCCATTGCACGACTCAAAGCGCGTGTGGAGAACGGCAAGATCACGGCGATTGCCTCGCGCAGCGCCGGTCAGTCGATCCTGGCGGGGGAACTGGACCGCCTGTTCGGTGCGCCCTCCGCTGGCATCGACCGCTACACCGCCGAGGGGCTGTTCGACCTGCCGTACGAGATCGAGCACGAGCACATTGCGCATCTGGCGGTGGATCTGCCGATCCCGGTCGGGTTCTGGCGCAGCGTGGGGCACTCGTACAACGGATTCTTCATGGAGGGCTTCCTCAACGACGTGGCGGCGGCGGCCAAGCTGGATCCGCTGGCGATGCGGCGCGATCTGCTGAAGGCGCATCCGCGCGAACTGAAGGTGCTCGACACGGCAGCGCAGGCAGCAGGCTGGGGGCAGCTATTGCCGCCCGCAGCCGATGGCGCTCCGCGTGCACGTGGCATTGCGTTGCACCCCAGCTTCGGCTCGGTGGTGGCGCAGGTGGTGGAGGTGTCGTTGAAGGATGGCAAGCCGCGCGTGCACCGCGTTGTGTGTGCGGTGGATTGCGGTACGGTCATCAACCCGGGTATCGTCGCGCAGCAGATGGAAAGCGCGGTCATCTTCGGGTTGACGGCGGCGCTGTACGGGCGGATCGACATCAAGGATGGGCAGGTCGTGCAGTCGAACTTCCCTGACTACCCGGCGCTCAAGATGGCCGAGGTGCCCATCATCGAAACACACATCGTGCCGAGCACAGCGGAGCCCACCGGTGTGGGCGAGGTTGGCGTGCCGCCGATCGCCCCGGCGGTGGCGCATGCCGTGGCGCAGTTGACGGGCAAGCCGGTGCGGCAGCTACCGATGGTCTGATGTTGGTTGCGGGGGATTGGCGCGATTGGCATATCCCCCGTTTCGTCCCCTGCCGGGGCCGACCCACATTCTTTGTCTTGCCAAAGAAAGTAAGCAAAGAAAGGCGCGCCCGATGCGGCGAAAGCCTCCTTGAATTTCCGTAACCGGGCGGAGACGGGGAAAACTCGCTTCGCTCAGACAGTTCCCCGTCTTTTTTCCGCCCGTTTACATAAATTCAAGGCGCCGCATAGGGCAGGGTACGGCCAAACCATCAGAGTGCGTGGGTTGGCGCTGTATGTGATCGTGCACGGCGTTCAGGCCGCTTCTGGAAACACCGGTTCCCCCAGGTTCAGCATCAGCCGATTCGCCCACGCGAAGATCGCCACAGCGTGGATGAGGTCGAGAATCTCCGCATCCGTCAGACCAGCGGCCTTGAGCGGTTGCAGGTCTTCGGCACGTACGTCACCGGGGCGCAGCGTCAGGTCGATGGAGAACAACGCGATGGCACGCTCACGCGCGTTCGTGCCGGCGGTGTGCGGGTCTTCGAAAACCTGCTTGATCACGTCGTTGCGCTTGGCGAGCTGCTCGAACCGCTGTGCGTGCACGGACGCGCAGTACACACAGCCGTTCACGCGCGATACCACGGCGCTGGCGAGTTCGCGCTCGGCGCGCGACAGGCCGCCTGGTGCGTACATGATCGCGTTGAACGCTGCTGATCGCTGCCGCAGAATCTCCGGCTGGTGGACGAGAAAGCGGTAGTAATCCGATGTCTTCGCCTTCGGGTGGCTCTCTTCCAGCACGGCGATCTGCTCGGGCGTGGCGCGGTCGAGGTCGACCACATCGAGCCATGCCTTCCACTCCAGCGATTCATTGGTGAAGCCGTAGGCGCGGATGATCTCGGTCATGCTGCGGTCTCCGTGGACGTTGCGGATGCGTTGGTGCCAGCGGCCGCGTTGAGCGCACGCAGACCAGCCACCAACCGTGTTTGGTACGACAGGAACGCAATCAGTTGTGCGAGCGTGACAACATCCGCCGTGGCCAGCCCGGCGGCAGGCAGCTTCTGCAATGCTGCGCGATCGCCTTCGATGGGGCGCTCGATGAGCGTGCGCGTGAAGGTGAGGATGGCGTGCAAACGCGGGTCAGTCAGTGCTTCCAGTTCACCCTGGTCGACCGCTTGCAATGCCGTGGCGTCGACCGGCGTTTCCGCCAGCCGCGCGCGGTAGTGCTCGGCCAGTTCAGTGGCAGGCGTCAAACGGCAGGCGTAGAGCGCCACCAGCAGGCGTTCGCCAAGCGTGAGGCCGGGCAGGGCTGTGTCGAACAGGGCATCGTAGCTGCCTTGGGTGGCGGTCGCCACCTTCTCGCGGGCGTGACGCAGCGCGTGCGTGGTGCTGCCGTCGTCCAGGCCAGCAACCTGATCGACCACATCTTGAGCGGGCGTGAAATCCATTGTTGAGAGGCTCCGGGAATCGGGTACGGAGGCGCCGCGCGCAGCCACCGCGCTGGCGAGAAAGCGACGTACAGCGGACCACGACTGCGCGTCGGCACGAGCGTTGGCGCGTGGTTCGCCGCCGCCGGTGCTGATGCGACCCGACACCGGGTGCGCATACACGAGCTGCGTGGTCGGCACGTAGGGGAAGACGATGGCGTGGCCGGCGCCTTCGTAGTCGAAGTGCTGCACGGGGTAGGGGTGACGTACCTCGGCCAGCTTGGCGGTGACCATGCGGGAGTAATCGCCCGAGGGCCACGAGCCATCGTCAGTGGCGGAGAGCAGCAGCACCGGCCCGCGCGCGCGTTCGATGCGGATGCGTGCACGGGCGACGGCATCGGCATCCTGCAGTGCGGTGCGGATGGCGCGTTCGTGCCGGTGCGGTGCCGGACCTTCGTCGAACGGTGCCCACGTGGCGGTGCGGTTGCCCTCCCACAGGTGCGGCAGCGGCTGGCCGCGATACAGCCACGTCGGGCCTTCACGGCCGATGGCGGGGTCGGCGGCATTCTGCGCGCTGTGCACGACTGCGCCAGGCACATAGCCGATCACGGCGGACACGGCTTCTGGAAACGTCGCACCCAACAGCAATGCCAGCTCGCCACCGCGCGACTGGCCGCTCACCGCCACGAAATCATGCAGTGGTTCAACACGCTTGCGCAGCCACGCAAGTGCGCGCTCGAAATACTCCAGCGGCGTGTTGGAGATGTAGTCCGACAGCCCCGGCGCCTTGAAGTAGGCCAGCGCAAACGCCGCATAGCCGTGTGAGGCGTACAGCGCCGCGCGCGGCTCATTGATGCCACCGCCCGAGCCATTGAGGATCAGCACTGCCGGGCGCGGGCCGGGGTGGGCATATGCATCGGGCAAGTACAGCGTGCCGACCAGACCCTCGTCGCGTACTTCATGGCGCGTGACGCCGGGCGCAGCCAACCGCTGCACGAAGCTCGCATGGATCGACTCGCCGTTTGCGGTGGCTGTGAGCGTGGTCGTCAGCGGCTCGGTCACCGGCTGCGGGAACACCTCGCGTGCCTTGTCGTCTTCCGGGCGCTGGCTCCAGATCAGGCCCATGGCGCTGATGCCGGTGTAGTCCCCGGAGACGGGCGCATCGCGCGTCAGGTCAACGGTGCCTTGCGCATCCGCAACGAAGGCGGCGCGGCTGTGCCACAACACACCAGTGCCACGGCGCGTTTGCGCGACGATGCCGACCTGCGCGCCGGGCGGCAGCCCTGTCACGACAATGCGGCGCTGCACGTCGATCAGGTCATCCGCCGGTGTGGCGTTGAGCTCTAAGTTTCCCAATGCGGTTGTCATGGTGCGCTTACTTGCCGTCCTTGGTGACCATCTGCGCGGCGGTGCGGTCGCTGGTCATCGGGGCCACCTTCAGGCCCTTCTTGGCGGCCCATACGTTCTGGTAGTGGAACAGCGGCAGCACGCCCACGTCATCCGACACCAGCTTGACCGAGTGACGCAGGATGGCCGCGCGCTTCTCGACGTTGAACTCCTCGGTGGAGGCGTTCAGCGCGTTGTCCACGGCCGGGTTGCTGTAGTGGCCCCAGTTCGATGCACCCAGGCCCTTCTTGGTATCCACCGTGGCCAGCACGTTGACCAGCGCGTAGCTCGCCTCACCCGTGCCGTTGCCCCATGCCAGCATGCTCATCGCATAGTCGTTCTTGTTGGCACGGCCCGAGTAGACCGACCAGGGCACCACCTCCACCTTGGTCTTCACGCCGATGCGCGACCAGAACTGCGCCACCGCCTGCGCCGTTTCCGGGCCTTGCGGGTAGCGATCGTTCGGCACATGCATCACCAGGTTGAAGCCCTGCGGAAAGCCCGCATCGGCCAGCAGTTTCTTCGCTTGTGCCGGGTCGTAGGCAATGTTCTTCACGTCGGGGTTGTAGCCGTACGTGTCGGCAGGCATCCACTGGTTGGCGACGGTGGCGGCGCCTTGCAGGATGCGATCGACGATGGCCTTACGGTCAATGGCGAGTGACAGCGCCTGGCGCACACGCACATCCAGCAGCGGATTGTTGGCGAGCGGCTTGCCGTCGTTGCCGGTGATGTATTCGTTCGGTCCCTTGCGGAAGCTCGGCTGCAGCAGCATCACGCGCAGGCCGGGGTAGGCGAACACGTGCACGCTGGGCGATTGGCGCAGTCGAGCGAGGTCAGCCACCGACACCTTGTCAATCACATCCACCTCGCCCGAGAGCAGGTTGGCCGTGCGCGCGGCGGCGTTGTTGATGTAGCGGTAGTTGACCTTTTCCCAAGGCTGCTTGCCACCCCAGTAGTTGTCGTTGCGCGCCATGACCACGCGGTCGCCCGGCACGTACGAGACGAACTTGTACGGGCCGGTGCCCACCACGGCGCGGCCAGCGTTGTAGTCCTCGGTGGCGGACTTTTCCCCCACGTGCTTGCTGACGATGTGCACGGATGCCAGGTTCAGCGGCAGGTCTGGGTTCGGGATATTCGTCTTGATGATCAGCGTGAGCGGGTCTTTGGCTGTGACGGATTCCACCGTGCGCAGGTAGCCCGCGAAGGTCGCCACGCTGCCCGGCACGCTGCGCGCGCGCTGGTACGAGAAGATGACGTCATCCGCCGTAAAGGGTTGACCGTCGTGCCACTTCACGCCGGGGCGCAGCTTGAACTCCCACGTCTTGGGGTCCAGCGTCTTCCATGACAGCGCCAGGCCGGGCTGCAGCTTGTTCCACTTGTTCTCGACCAGCAGATCCCAGAAATGCACGTCGACGGAGCGGTCGCCGGCATGGTTGTTCAGTTGCGGGTCGAGCGACGACAGCGGATCGGCAAAGCCGATGTTGAGCGTCTGCGCACCTGCAGAGGTGGTGGCAACTGCGGCAGCAGCAAACAGGGCAACGGCAATCGACGAAGCGAGGAGGCGTTTCACGTAGGTTCCCTTTTCCTTTTTTTGGAATCGTTGGCTTATTGGATGTCGTTCAAATGACAGGCGCTGATGTGGTTGACCGCAATGCCGCGCAGCGTCGGCGTTTCGGTTTTGCAGCGGGGCATGGCGTGCGGGCAGCGCGGGTGGAAATGGCAGCCCGTGGGCGGGTTCAGCGGGCTGGGCATTTCGCCCTGGATGGCCGTGAACGTCTTGTGCCGGGCCGATAGGCGTGGAATCTCCGCCAGCAGCGTCTGCGTGTACGGATGGTTTGGACGGCGGAACACTTCCTCCGCTGGCGCCGATTCCACCACGCGGCCCAGGTACATGATGACCACGCGGTCTGACAGGTGCTCTACCACGCCCAGGTCGTGGCTGATGAACAGGTACGTCAGGTTGAGCTGCTCGCGCAGGTCCATGAACAGGTTCAGGATCTGCGCCTGGATGGACACGTCCAGCGCTGCCACCGCCTCGTCGCAGACAAGCATCGACGGCTGCACCGCCAGCGCGCGTGCAATGCCGATGCGCTGACGCTGCCCCCCGCTGAACTGATGCGGATAGCGGTCACGCAGGGCAGGGTCGAGGCCCGCGCGCTGCATCTGCGCGGCTACGTAGTCGGCAAAATTGGCGCGGTCGGTCAGGCCGTGCACGCGCGCTGCCTCGCCGATGATTTCTTCCACACGCAGGCGCGGGTTGAGGCTGGCGTATGGGTCCTGGAAGATCATCTGGATCTTCAGGCGGGCATCGCGTGCCTCCTCAGCAGAGAGCGTGTTGACGGCTTTGCCGTCCACGCGCACCTCGCCGTCAGACGGCGGCATCAACCCTGCGGCGATGCGGCCAAGCGTGGATTTTCCGCAACCTGATTCGCCAACGAGCCCGACGACTTCACCTGGCTGGATCGCCAGGTCGATGCCATCAACGGCGCGCACTACGGCGGGCGGCTTCGCGAGCCCCAGACGCTGCAGCATGCCGTCAACTGGGCCGATCTTGCGATCGCCGAAGCGTTTGCCGACTTGCTTGAGTTCTACCAGCGGCGTGCTCATGCGACCTCCCGCGTGGCTGCCGGCAGCGTGCCGGGGTGGAAGCAACGCACCAGGCGGCCAGGGTTCGGTTGGGTGATCTCCGGGCGTACGCCGCAGGCATCGGATGCGCGCGGGCAACGCGCAGCAAACGCGCAGCCAGCCGGCAGCGACAACAGGTTCGGCGTCATGCCCGGAATCTGGCGCAGGCGCTGGCCGCGGCGGTTTTCGCTGGGCAGGCTGTCGATCAGGCCCATGGTGTACGGGTGCAGCGGCGCATCGAGCACGGCGTCCACCGGGCCATGCTCGACGATGCGGCCGGCATACATCACGGCCACTTCATCGGCCAGGCCGGCAACGACGGACAAGTCATGCGTGATCCAGATCAGCGCGGTGCCGTGCTGGCGTGCGAGCTTCTGCACTTCCGACAGAATTTGCGCCTGGATGGTCACGTCCAGCGCCGTGGTCGGCTCGTCCGCAATGATCAGGTCGGGCCGATGCAGCATCGCAATGGCAATCGCCACGCGCTGCCGCATGCCGCCAGAGAGCTGGTGCGGATACGCGCGCAGCCGTTCTTCCGGGCTGGGAATGCCCATCAGCCCCAGCGTGTCACGTGCGTGCTCACGGGCCTGCGTGTGGCTCATGCTGCTGTGCGCGCGCACGGCCTCGATCATTTGGGCGTCGATGCGCAGCACCGGGTTGAGCGTCATCATCGGGTCTTGAAAGACCATGGCGATGCGGTTGCCCTGCAGTTTGCGCAGTTCGCGTGCAGGCAGCTTGGTCAGGTCGCGGCCCTGGTAGAGGATCTCGCCGCCGACCACGCGGCCGGGCGGGTCCACCAGACCCATGATCGAGAAACCGGTGACCGACTTGCCCGAGCCCGACTCCCCGACCAGCCCCAGGATGCGCCCGCGCTCCAGCGAGAACGACACGTCGTCTACCGCCGGCAGTACGCCGTCGCGTGTGAAGAAATGCGTGCGCAGGTTGCGGACTTCCAGCGTCAATGGATTGGAACTTGCAGACGCGCTCATCGTTGCGTCCTCGGGTTCAGCACTTCGCGCAGGCGGTCTCCGACCAAGTTGATGGCGACCAGCGCCAGCAGCAGCGCAATGCCCGGATAGAAACTGATCCAGTACTGACCAGACAACATGTATTGGTATCCGTTGGCAATCAGCAGGCCCAGGGACGGCTCGGTAATCGGCACGCCCAGGCCCAGGAAGGAGAGGGTAGCTTCCAGCGTGATCGCGCGCGCCACCTGCAGCGTGCCCACGACGATCAGCGGCGGCAGGCAGTTCGGCAGGATGTGCTTGAGCGCAATGCGCCAGCCGGGCAGGGCGAGCGAGCGCGCGGCTTCTACGTATTCGCGGCGGCGCTCGACCAGCGCTTGCCCGCGCACCGTGCGCGCGTAGTACGCCCATTCCAGCAGCACCAGTGTCAGCACCACGTTGGTGATGCTTTTGCCGAGGTAGGCCAGGATCATCATCGCCACCAGCACCGACGGAAACGACAGCAGCAGATCGACCGTGCGCATGATGAAGTTGTCGACCTTGCCACCCGCGTAGGCGGCAATCAGCCCGAGCAACGTGCCAATCACGGCGGCAACGGCGGCCGAGCCAATCCCCACACCCAGGCTGATGCGCAGGCCGTAGAGGATGCCGGAGTAAAGATCGCGCCCCTGGCCATCCGTGCCGAGCCAGTACGTAAAGGTGCCCAGCCCATTGGGCGAGCCCGGCGGCAGGCGCGAGTCCAGCACGTCGAGCTGCATCAGGTCATACGGATTCTGCGGCGTGATCCAGGGCGCGGCCAGCGCGGCAGCCATCAGCAGCACAACAACGGCGAGCCCAAAGATGGCGGATTTGGAGGCGAGGAAATCTGCAGCCACGCGTCGCCATGGCGATTGCTTTCTTGGTGCGGGAGCTGTTGGCGTGGCGGTTGCCACCGTGGTTTGCGAAGACGTGTTCATGCGGTCTCCGCGCTATCTGCCATGCGCACGCGCGGGTCCAGCATGCGATACAGGATGTCGACGATCAGGTTGAGTGACACGAACAGGCACACCACAACAATGAGGTAGGAAACGATGACGGGGCGGTCCAGCGAGTTGATGCTGTCCAGGATCAGCTTGCCTGCGCCGGGCCAGGCGAAGATGCTTTCCGTTACCACGGCAAAGGCGATGGTCGAGCCCAGCTCCAGGCCGAGCACCGTTACCAGCGGGATCAACGTATTGCGCAGGACGTGCGCCAGCACCACGCGCAGCGGCGACAGCCCCTTCGCACGTGCGAACTTCACGAAGTCCATCGGCAGCACCTCGCGCACGCCGGCCGAAGTCAGTCGCAGCACCAGGGAGAGTTTGAACAGCGACAGGTTGATCGCTGGCAGTAGCAGGTGGCGCAAGCCGTCAGCCGTCAGCCACGACCACTCGACGCCGAACAGGCGAGCCGTCTCACCGCGCCCGCTGGCGGGCAGCCAACCGAGGCTCACGCTGAACGCCATGATCAGCATCAGCCCAACCCAGAACGTCGGCAGCGAGAAGCCCACCACGCTGCCCGTCATCAGCAGACGCGACACCGGATGGTTCGGATACAGCCCCGCGAACAACCCCAGCGGCACACCGATCACCACCGCGATGATGAGTGCCGCAAAGGCCAGTTCCAACGTGGCCGGCAGGCGCTGCAGGATCAGCTGGATGGCGGGTTCGTTGTAGACGAAGCTTTTGCCGAGGTTGCCGTGCACCGCACCGTTCAGAAAGCTCAGGTACTGCTGCCACAGCGGCTTGTCCAGGCCGAGTTCTGCAATGATGCGTGCGCGATCGATCTGGTCCACGTCCTGACCGATCAGAATGTCGACCGGGTTGCCAATGGCGTGCAGCCCAACAAAAACAATCACCGTCATCACCAGCACGACCAGCAGCGCCTGGCCGATGCGGCCTACTAGCCAACCGAGCCAACCCGTCATCGTGCCGCCTCCTGGCTTGAGGTGGCCTCTGCATTGACGTCGACGCCGGGAGGCGGTGCGGGTGTCCATTCGTCACCGAAAATTTCCGGCTCCGCATACGCCTCGATGGCGGCGTAGTGCGCTTCGATGTCCTCTTGGTACAGCAGGCCTGCAATGCCTTGGGCCAGTCGCTTCGCGCCCTCACTGATGGCGGGGATGTCGCCTGACACACTGCCGTGCGTGAGAGACGCCGGGTAGCAGAAGCAATGCACGCGCGACAGACCGGGCAGCGAGCCGGGCACCTTCTCGCGAAATTCAAATGCGGGGCCGAGATCGGGGGAGTCGCTCAGCTCGGTGTCTTCCTCGCCGGGGCGTGGGGTGTAGCGGTCGCGCCATTGGCGGATGTGTGGCGCCAGCAGTCTGAACTCGGGGCGCGAGGCCCAGTCGGTGCGAAAGCCCGTCGAGAAGATCAGGAAGTCCAGATGGAACACGCCCTTGGGTGTGGCCACGTGCAGCACGCCGTCGTGCTCGTCCACGCCCAGAATGGCGCAGCCGAAGTTGAAGCGCGCATTGGCATGACGCGACACGCGCAGCGTGCTGCCACGAGGCGGCGGTACCTGTTCAACGTTGATGTAATGGCGGATGCGCCATTTCCACGCGTCAGGCAGATGCAGGTGGCCGTGCACGAGCCCGGGGCTGCCGGCGCCCTTGCCCTTGTTCACGCGGGGCAGGTCGGCGCGGCGGATCAGTAGGTCGACGCTGGCTGCGCCGGCTTCCAGCGCCGTTGCCGCCGAGTCCATCGCCGATGCGCCCGCGCCGATCACGCCAACACGCTTGCCGGCCAGGGTGCCGTAGTCCATCTCATCGGACGAATGCGCCCACCACCGGCGTGGCAGGCGACTTGCAAAGTCCGGCACGGTCGGGCCACCCAGGCCGTCACGTCCGGTAGCCAGCACCACGCGGCGCGCATACACGCGTTGCGTCGGCTGACCCGGCACATCGATCACGAGTTCGACAGCACCATCCTTGCGTGGGTGAATCGCTTTCACGTGGTGCTCGTTGCGTACGTCAATCTGCAGCACGTGGCGGTACCAGCGCAGGTAGTCCATCCATTGCAGGCGCGGGATCTTGTCGAGCACTTCCCACGCCTCGGTACCAAACTGCGCCTCGAACCACGCGCGGAAGGTCAACGCAGGCAAGCCCAGCGCAGGGCCCGTCAACTGCTTGGGAGAGCGCAGGGTTTCCATGCGCGCGGTGGTTGCCCACGGGCCTTCGAAGCCAATGGGCGAGCGGTCGAACACCACCGCGCCCATGCCCAGATGCTTGAGCGACGTTGCAGCCGCCAGGCCTGCCATGCCGCCACCAATGACGGCTACGTCCAGCACGGGTTGGCCGTTCAGTTCATGCGGTAGTGTCCACGCCTTGGCGGGCAATTCCAGCCAGGCCAGGTCCTGGCGCAAACGGGCTTCCAGTGCCTTCAGTCCGGTGGCGCCGGGCGCGTGCGGCGCGTTGTCGAGTTGTGCTGCGGTCATGCGGACGCGTCTTCTGTTGCGTTAGTGGGTTCGCCGTACAGCACCTGCAGCATGCTGGCGTGGCGTGACGGGTTGTGCAGCTTGCAGTCGGGCAGCAGGCGTTGCGCGGCGCGGGAGAGCGCGTTGATCAGCGCGGTCACGGCCGCCGATGGCCGCTTGGCCTCTGGGGTGATCACGCCAAAGAAGAAGGGGATGTCGGCGTCGATTGGGCGTACCGTCACGCCGTCAATCGGCACGCCGTAAGCGGTGATTGGCTCCAGCAACGCCACACCGAGGCCGGCACGCACGGCGGTCAGCGCGTTGAACGAGGCGTTGGTTTCAATCAGTTCGGTTGGGGTGACGCCGGCTTGCGCGAGTGCCTGATCCAGGCGGCGGCGCAGGCGATACGGGTTGTGCATCGTGACGATGCGGCGGCCGGCGCAATCCGCCAGCGCCACACGATCACCGGCGGCCAGTGGGTCGCTGTGCTGCACTGCAGCCACGCATGCCGATTCGCCAATCCAATGCACCGTCACACCGCGATGCTCCAACGGCAGGCTGCTCATGCCCAGGTCTGCCGCACCTGTGAGTACTGCATGCACAACCTGCTCGGGCGAGGCGCTACGAATTTGAACGTGCTGGGTCAACTCGGGGTGATCGGCCAGCGCCGCGGGCAGCAGCCCGGCTGCCAGCGCAGAGGTGGCAGCCAGCCGCAGCGGACGCGCTTCTCCACGCGCGATTTCTTCTGCGCGCGTGCGGATCTGCCGCAAACTGATCAGCGTGTGTTCGACGTCTTCATACAGCAGGAAACCCTGCTCGGTGGGCGAGACGCGCGGCCCTGCACGCGTGAACAGGGCGTAGCCGATTTCGGCTTCGAGGTCTTGAATGAGGCGGCTGATGGCGGGCTGCGAACGGCCCAGCAGTTTGCCTGCCGCGGTGACGCTGCCGGTCGACATGACGGCAGCAAACGCTTCGAGTTGTCGGAGTTCCATCAGCCTGATTGATCCCAGTCATGCATGTGGTTCATGCATTCTGGTAGAGGCAGTATGCGAATTTCAAATAGTATTTTCTTATGTACTCATGCGTTTTACGCAGGCAACCGCTATGCCTTGCGGTAGAGCGGCTGCTGCGGCAGCGTGCATCGGAGTATGCGCCTCTTTGACGAACGTACCGCTCGGGCCGATCACCGTGAGTTCCACATAGTTCGATCCCTTGCGAATGTTGGGGCTGTAGCGAACGTCCAGCCCGCCCAGATCGATCGTGCCGGGGATTCCAACCCGGAGACAAAGCTGGCGCGCTTGTGCGACCTGCCTGCGCGATTTTCTGGGTGGTTGCTTTGTTGTCTTGCACCGGGGTGCTGCAACGCGCGCTGCAACATCGGTGCAACGCTGTATGCCCGACCGGCAAAAAAAACCGCCGTTCGAGACGGCGGTTCTTGCAACAGGCAGCGTGTGCGGATCAGTTGGTCTGCTTGGTGATCTTCGTGCCCTCGACCGATGCGCCAGCCATCAGGCCCGCATTGGTCAGGTTGAAGCCGATGATCGGCTGTTGCGCGGTGTTGGTGTCGATCGCGCCATTGGCGCCGATCTTGGCCAACGCCACCGTGGCGTCCACACCAGCCGTCCAGCCCTGGCTGGCTTGGAATTTCTGCAGCGCTTCGTCCGTCATGAACAGGATGATGAGTGCGCGCGACTGGGCGCCGGCCTGGAAGCCCACCGAAGCGGAGGCGATGTTGTAGTAACCCAGCGGACGGCCGCCGCCGGTGCGCAGCACGCCTTCGCCGTACTGCCCGCCGACCACAAAGCCGGCATTGAGCACCGACGGGAACACCAGTACACCCTTGGCGCGCCCAACAAGCTCGCGTGAGCCATCGGCCGTGGTGTACAGGCGCGAGAGCACGGAATCGGCTTGCGAGTTGGTGGTGGCGTGCTTGTTGGTCGACGTCATCACGTCGGAGCCCGCTGCATTCGGGCTGGTGGTGGTACAGGCTGCGATCTGGGTGCCAAGCAGCGCGATGGCAGCAAGCGTGGCGGCAGTACGGCGGCTAATGAGGTTCTTATTCATGGCGATCGGTCTCAGTGTTGTGGAAGGGGCCAAACGGTGCAAACGCGCCCTGTGTAATGAGCTGACGTGGGCCCCGAACTTGTCGGCCAAGGGTGTCAATCTCCTGGCAGCAAGCGGCGTGCCCGCCATATCAGATGAACGCCTGAGCGCTCAGTTCCTGACATTAGGCGAGATTTGTGGCTGACGTAGCGCTTTTTCACACCGACTTGTGTAAAAGCGTAAGGAAGTCGTATTGCTTGCATCTTTTGCAAACGCAACAAAAAACCGGCGCGAAGCCGGTTTCTTGTGCGATGCCATGCGTGTCGATCAGATCCAGATGATGAGCGCTGCCACGCCGATGATCAGGCCGAACTTCACCACGTAGTAAGCCTTGCGGTTCCACGCCTTGAAGCGGCGGCGATACTGGCCCATCAGCCAAACGTAGCGGAACAGCTTGTTGATGCCGCCGGTCTGGTCGCCCTCATCGTTGGGAGAGCTGGCGGCGGTCATGACCTTGCGGCCGAGCCACTTGTTGATGCGCTGCGCCCAGCCGAATTTCATCGGGCGCTCGATATCGCAGAAAAGGATCAGGCGGTCCTTGTCGGAGCCGTTCTGCGCCCAGTGCAGGTAGGTCTCGTCAAAGACCACGCCTTCGCCGTCACGCCAGCTGTGGCGCTCGCCGTCGACTTCGATAAAGCAGCGGTCATCGTTCGGCGTGGCCAGGCCCAGGTGGTAGCGCAGCGAACCGGCAAACGGGTCACGGTGTGGGTTGAGCTTGCCGCCGGGTGGCAGCTCGGCAAACATCGCGGCCTTCACGCTGGGCAACTCACGCAGCAACGCCACGGTTTTCGGGCAGAACTGCTCGGCCGACGGGTGGCTCGCTTCATACCACTTCAGGTAGAAACGCTTCCAGCCATTCTTGAAGAAGGAGTTGAAGCCAGCATCGTCGTTCTTCTCGGCCGCCTTGATCTTGCTCAGGTTGACCAGTGCCAGGCCTTCATCGCGAATTTGCGGCCAGGCGGCCTGTAGCTTTTCCAGGTCAGGAAAGCGCTCGACCGGCACATAGGCCGTCTGCGGCACGCCTGAGAAGGCGTACATGAAGCAGTTGACCGGCGCGACCACGGCGGAGTGGTCGAACATCTGGCGCCAGAACTTCAGGCGCACCTTGCCGCGAAAGTGCACGTACAGGATGGAGCCCAGGTAGAGGGCAACGAGAATCCACTTGATCAAGGCGACTTCCTTGCCGCGCAAAGGCGGTCAGCAAATGACAGGGCGCAGGGCAGGGGGGCACGTTGCGCACAATCTTCTATTTTAACCGTGACGCGGTCATGCGGCGTTGATCCAAGCCAACAGCAGTCGCTTGGTTGATTGCGCGTTGTCACAGCCGGCGCCGTTTTTTCCACACAAATGTGATCTTTTGTCGCGCTGTGCGCTATGCGCCTTACAATCCGTTTTTCGCCTCGGTGCGTTTTGGGCAACGGGCGGCAACCGGAGGGGACCATGGACGCGAAAAAAATAGCCGAACCGCCCAATGAATCGCCGACCATTGGTTTGCTGCAGGCCAGCACCGAATCGTTGGATGCCTCCATCCGTCGCGCGCAGGAAGCCTTGAGCGGTGTATCCGCCCGGCTTGCGCGCCAGGGCGTGGCCGTCAGCCAGCCCGCGGACCGTTTCGTTCAAGCCGATGTCATGTCACCAACGGAAGCGCGCGCTTTGGCTGAGCGTTGCATTGCGGGCGTAGCGTCCGATGCCACCAGCATGGCGCGGGCCTTTTCGGCGTTGCTGACGCAGGTGGATTCGCTCGAGGCCGAGCACGCAGGCCGTCGCCGTGTACTGCGCCAGTGGATGGTGAGCCAGCTCACCTACAAGATGCTGTATCTGCACCACACCGGTCAGGATCCGACGGTGCCGCCGCGCGCATTGCGGGCGCAGAAGGAGCGTGTGAAGGCGCAGGTCTCAGCCCTGCTCGATGCCGGGCGCTCCTACGCCGATGTTCGCTTGACTGACCTGCGCTTCGACGGTGAAAACGCAGGCCGGGCAAGCTAGGCGGATTACTCCTCGTCGTCTTCCTCTGAATCGAGGAAATCGCGGCGGGTCAGCCAGTCGGCGATGGCTTCGTCGCAGGCGTTCTTCAGCTTGGCCTTGTTGTCCACCTTGTCGAACAGCGTGAAGTTCATCAGCGCCAGGCCCAAATCGGTGATGTAGAACATCCGCTTGGGGTTTTCGAAGTGGACGATGCGGCCATCGATATCGCCATCGTCTTCCGGCTCGGCGGGCATGTCTTCGAGTTCCACCACGCGGCACGTGAAGCGCGGCGAACGCGTGTGCGTGAGGTATTCGAATTCATCGTGCGACACTTCGCCGGACGGTGTGACGTCAATGGCGAAGCCCCAGATAAAGCGCGGGGTCGGCAGATCCGACAGCTCGTCGATTTCATCCATCCTTGTTTCTCCAATCTGATGATGGCGTCTACTAACAGCACATTATCGCGCATGAACAGCACATTCGGGCACGGCGCGGAAAGCACAATGCCATGCTGCTGTGCGCGGTGATCGCATGACTGACTCACGTATTCATCGGGTTGTTGACGGTTTGGCGGCCCGCAACGCCTTTGACGCCGCAGCTTTGGTGCCCTGGATCGTTGGGGGGCAGCGCGTTGGCTGGCTGGATGCCGGGCGCGCCGCGCTGCTTGGCCGCTGGCCGCAGTGGTTCGAGGTATCGGCAGGTCGGGTCGATTTGCGTAGCACCCTCGCCACCGAGGGCGATCGCACGGCCGCCTTGGCGGAGGTGATTGCGCGCCTGGCCGAGGAGGGGCACGTACGCGGTTGGCGCGACGAGCAATTCGCCGTCAACACCGGCTGGGGCACGCCTGTGCTGGCGCTGGTCGAACGCGCAGCCGCGCGCTTTTTCGGTATCCGGACGTACGCCGCCCACATGAACGGCTTGATCGACGGCACAGAGCCAATGCTCTGGCTGGCCCGCCGTGCCAACACCAAGCCGATCGACCCCGGTATGTGGGACAACCTCGTCGCCGGCGGTATCGGCCATGGGTTCGACGCGCGCCGCGCACTGGAAAAAGAATGCTGGGAAGAGGCGGGCATCGGTGCCGATCTGGCGGCCCGGCTGGTGCTGCGCGGCACGATCGATGTCCTGCGTGCCGTGCCCGAAGGCATCCAGAACGAGACCCTGTTTGCCTTTGACCTGACGCTGCCCGCCAGCTTCACCCCCGCCAATCAGGACGGCGAGGTGGCTGGCCACCTGCGCGCCAGCCCCGACGCCGCGCTTGATATCATGGCGGATTGCGCGATGACGGTGGACGCCACGCTCGTCACCCTCGGTGCCCTGGCGCGCTTGATTCCGTCCGTTGTGCCGCAACGGTTCGCGCCTGACAACAATACGTAAAACGCTTCATGAGTCACTCCGGTTTCATCCTCACCCTGTCCTGCCCGGACCAGCCCGGCATCGTTCATGCCGTGTCCGGTCTGTTGTTCGAGCAAGGCTGCAACATTCTCGATTCCGACCAGTACGGCGACGAGTTCACCAACCGCTTCTTCATGCGCGTGCATTTCGTGCCGCAGGGCCAGCCGCTGGACTTGCAGACGCTGCGCGACCGCTTTGCACCCATCGGTGAGCGGTTTTCGATGCAGTGGGGCATGTTCGACGCCGCGATCAAGCCGCGCGTGATGATCCTGGTCTCGAAGATCGGTCATTGCCTGAACGACCTGCTGTTCCGCGCCCGCGCAGGCCAACTGCCGATCGAGATTGCCGCTATCGTTTCGAACCACCGCGATTTCTACCAACTGGCCGCGTCGTACGACGTGCCGTTCATGCACCTGCCGCTGCTGCAAGCGACTGACGCACAGAAAGCGCAGCAAGAAGCCCGCATCTGGGAAATTGCCCAGGAGCAGCAGATCGATCTGGTGGTGCTCGCGCGCTACATGCAGATCCTCTCGAACGACCTGTGCCGCAAGCTGGAAGGCCGCGCCATCAACATCCACCATTCGTTCCTGCCGAGCTTCAAGGGTGCCAAGCCGTACTACCAGGCACACGAGCGTGGCGTGAAGCTGATTGGCGCGACGGCCCACTATGTGACGGCCGACCTGGACGAAGGCCCGATCATCGAGCAGGAGATCGAGCGCGTGGACCACAGCATGGACCCGGAGCAGCTCACCGCCGTCGGCCGTGACGTGGAATGCGTGGCGCTGGCCCGCGCAGTGAAGTGGCATGCCGAACACCGCATCCTGCTCAATGGCCACAAGACCGTCGTCTTCAAGTAACGGGTAGGTGGACGTATGACACGACAGATCATCCTCGATACCGAAACCACGGGCCTGAACGCTGCCACCGGCGACCGCGTGATCGAAATCGGCTGTGTGGAGATGGTCAACCGCCGGCTGACCGGCCGCAATCTGCACTTCTACATCAACCCTGAGCGCGAGATCGACGCAGGCGCGATGGCGGTGCACGGCATCACCAACGAGTTTGTGGCCGACAAGCCCAAGTTTGCGGAAGTCGTCGACGAGATCCGTGACTACGTGCAGGGCGCCGAGGCGATCATCCACAACGCCGCGTTCGACTTGGGCTTCCTGGACATGGAATTCCAGCGCCTGGGGCTGCCACCCTTCCGCGAACATCTTTCGGGGCATATCGATACGTTGCGCGAGGCGCGCCAGATGTTCCCGGGCAAGCGAAACTCGCTGGATGCGCTGTGTGACCGGCTGGGCGTGAGTAACGCGCACCGTACGCTGCACGGCGCCTTGCTGGATGCGGAACTGCTGGCCGAGGTCTACCTGGCCATGACGCGCGGCCAGAACACGCTGGTAATCGACATGCTGGAAGGCGGCGAGAGCGCTTCGGCAGTGGCCGCCACCGTTGACTTGAGCGCGCTTGAATTGCCGGTGCTACTGGCCACCGAGGCGGAAGCCCAAGCCCATGCTGGCGTGCTCAAGGAGATCGACAAGGCCAGCGGCGGCAAGACTGTCTGGACCCGGGAAGAGTCGGAAGCCACGCCTCCGGCGGCTTGATGCGAGATCGAAGAAAAAAAGTGCAGCCGGGGGCTTTACACGGGCGCAGCTTTTCGCCATAATCTCGTTTTCGCCGCATCCCGGCAGCAGTTTTCGGGTGGTTAGCTCAGCGGTAGAGCACTGCCTTCACACGGCAGGGGTCACAGGTTCAATCCCTGTACCACCCACCAAATACACTTCCGGTGAGTTCCCTGGAAGTCCAAAAACCCGCGAAAGCTCAAGGCTTCGCGGGTTTTTTCTTTCCGTCGGCGTGCGCTCACGGTCATCGACAGCCGGGGGTATGTGGGGGTATTTTAGGGGGTACATCCTAGACCCCTAGGCGGAGATACCCCCAAATGGCGCTCACAGACACGGCAGTGCGCAACGCGAAGCCTGGTGACAAGCCGATCAAGTTGTTTGATGGGGGCGGCTTGTTCCTCTACATCACGCCTGCAGGAAAGCGTTACTGGCGACTGAAGTATCGGTTTGCCGGCAAGGAGAAACTGCTGGCCCTTGGCGTCTATCCGAAAGTTGGCCTGAAAGAGGCGCGCGAACGGCGCGACGAAGCACGGCGCTTGTTGGGTGAACGGGTTGATCCATCGGTCGAACGCAGGGTGCAGAAGGTGGCCTTGGTCGAGCGTGCGGCGAACAATTTCGAAGCTGTCGCCCGTGAGTGGCACACCAAGTACGCGCCGGGCTGGTCTGAAAGCAACGCCAAGAAGGTGATGGGCCGTTTGGAGAATGATGTGTTCCCCTGGCTCGGTGGCCGGCCTATTGCCGAGGTCAAGGCTCCCGACCTGCTGGCAGTGTGTCGACGCGTCGAGTCTCGCGGGGCTCTTGATACCGCGCACCGGGTGCTGCAAACCTGCGGGCAGATTTTCCGCTATGCCGCCGCCACTGGGCGGGCAGAGCGCGACCCATCGGGCGACCTGCGTGGAGCCTTGCCGCCTGCCAAGGGGAGGCACTTCGCGGCGCCGACTGATCCCAAAGAGGTTGCCGCGTTGCTGCGCATGTTCGATGCCTTCACCGGTACGTTCGTGGTGAAGTGCGCGCTGCTGCTGGCCCCCATGCTGTTTGTCCGACCCGGTGAGCTGCGGAAAGCGGAATGGGAGGCCATTGATCTAGATGCTGCCGAATGGCGTTTTGTGGCATCCAAAAAAAGAGCCGTCGCCCATATCGTGCCAGGAGCCGTCGCCCACATCGTGCCGCTTGCTACTCAAGCCGTCGCTATCCTGCGCGAGCTTCACGCGCTGACCGGCCACGGGCGTTATGTTTTTCCCGGTGCAAGGGATAAACACAAACCCATGTCGGAAGCCGCCATTAACGCGGCGCTCAAACGCATGGGTATCGATACACAGAACGAGTTCACCGGCCACGGCGTTCGTCCTATGGCGCGCACGATGCTGCGCGAGATTGGGGGCTTTGACGCCGAGGTGATCGAGCTGCAACTAGCGCATAAGAAGAAGGACCCGAATGGCGCGGCGTATGACCGCGTTGCTTTCCTGGCTGTGCGTAAGCAGATGATGCAGGCTTGGGCCGACTACTTGGACGAGTTGAGGCATGGCGCGAAGGTGCTGCCGCTCAAGGGTTCCGCGTAGACATGATCGGTTGCTGCCGGCGCTGAGCAGACCGTTCATGCCTCTGCCATAGTCGGCATGGCGATCCTTGTCGCATGTCTGCGGCGCACCTACGGCGTCCGCAAGTTGATGGTTCTTGTTTAGCAGAGGCAACACTAAATTTCGTCTGCACTTCCGTGGTCCTTACTTCGTCAAGAGGACTCGCCCTCTCTACTGTATAGCGATCTACATCCGCCTTTGTTTTGCAAAGGTTGGGTTTTACGGGGCTTTCTTGCGCGAAGCCTCTGGTGCGGTATAGCCTGAATCTGTCCGCCATGGAGGTTACCGGCACACGCTGCACGAACTTCCTAGTTCGATGAAGCCCCTGGCGGTTCAATACGACGGGTTCAATCCGAAAGCAATTCAGAAAAAAAACAAGCCAACTTTGGGTCGCCCGTTTCTATGAATTGGCGATAAATGGCTACAAAACTGCTCCGCCTCCTTGGCGTTCTGGACGCCGTTGGCGTAAAGAAATCGTGCCTGTATGAATGGGTTCGTCTCGGCAAATTCCCCGCGCCCGTGCGGCTCGGAGCTCGCTCCGTCGCGTGGCGCCAGTGCGATGTGGACGCCTGGATCGAAGCCCGCGAGTCCGCTCGTCCGAAGGTGGCCCAATGACGGGTGCCCGCATGAACACGTCAGTTTTGAAAGGGCACGATTTGAAAGACGCCCTGGCGCGAGCCTGCGCTCATGTTGGCATCGTGAATAAGGATGTTCCCCCCGATGGGCGGTGGCACCGCTCGGATGTGCTGGGCGGTAACAATGGCAAAGGCGATGCGTCCATTAAGCTTTTCTTTGACGGGAAAGGGGGGATGGTTCGCAACTGGAAAGGCGAAGATTGCCTGTTCTTTGCCGATGACGCGCATGCATTGTCCGAAGCTGAGTTGATTGAGCGCGAGCGGATGGTGGAGTGGGCCAAGGCAGAAGCCGCTGCGGAGCGCACCCGAGTGGCGGAAGAAGCCGCGACCAAATGCGCAGAACTGTGGAGTCGCGCTCGCAACGTTGATCCCGGTCACGCCTACGTCGAGCGCAAAGGCATCAAACCGGTTAGTGCAAAGCAGTGGGGTGATGCTTTGCTGATCCCTCTGCGTGATGCGGCTGGCAAGCTGCGTAGTCTCCAATTCATTCAGCCGGACGGTTCCAAGCGCTTCAAGTCGGGTGGTGCGGTGATGGGTTGCTACAGCGCTGTCGGCGGCAAGCCCGGCCCTAATGCTCCGCTGCTGATCTGCGAGGGCTGGGCGACGGCGTGCAGCTTGCATGAGGCCACTGGCTACTCGGTGGCCGCTGCCATGAGCGCGGGGAACGTGTTGGCGGTAGCGCAGGCACTGCGTGGCGAGATGCCTGACGTGCCGATTATTGTCTGCGCCGACAACGATATCGGGACCTCTGGTAATCCGGGTTTGACCAAAGCACAGGAAGCAGCTCGGGTTATCGGCGCACGACTGGCCGTACCTGATTTCGGCCACGGGTCTCCGGAAGGCGCTACAGACTTCAACGATCTGGCTATGTTGTGCGGGCACTGTGTTGTGCGGGATTGCATCGAAGCCGTATGGTGCGGAAAAGGGCTTGATGGTGCGGCCGAGCAAAGCACGGTGGTTGAGACCGACGAACAGGCCATCGCGCGCTTGGCGGCGCTCGAGCCATTGGCGTATGACCGCATGCGCAAAGCTGAAGCACAGCGTATGGGTGTGCAACTCCACACCCTCGACCGGATGGTGAAGGCCGCACGTGGTGAGGTAAAGAGTCAAGCTGATACGCCGTTCTCGGAGGTCTATCCATGGCCCGGCTCGGTGGACGGTGCAACGTTGTTGACAGAGATCGCCCTGATGGTGAGGCGTTTTATCGTCTGTCAATGGGAAACGGCACATGCCGTTGCGTTGTGGGTGGCCATGACGTGGTGTATCGATGTGGTCGATGTGGCGCCGATCGCGGCGATCGTTGCCCCGGAAAAACGCTGCGGTAAGTCGCAATTGCTTTCCCTGATGGGGCGGCTGGTGAATCGTCCGCTGCCCGCAAGCAACGTCACCCCTGCGGCGTTGTTCCGCTCCATTGATCTTTGGCATCCCACGGTGCTGATCGATGAGGCAGACGCGTTCATGCGTGAGAACGAGGAACTGCGCGGCTTGCTGAACTGCGGTCACACGCGTGAGAGCGCATACGTGATCCGGACCGTTGGCGACGACCACACGCCCAAGCAGTTCTTCGTTTGGGGCGCAAAGGCTATCGCTGGTATCGGTCAACTGGCTGACACGCTGATGGATCGGTCGATTGCCCTAGAGTTGCGCCGGAAGTTGCCCACGGAGTCCGTGGACAAGCTGCGCCACGCAGAACCGGGCTTGTTCGATGGCCTGCGCTCCAAGCTGGCCCGTTGGGCAGACGATAACGCCGAAGCCGTACGACTAGCTCGTCCCGCGTTGCCAGAAGCGCTGCATGATCGCGCCGCCGACAATTGGGAGCCTCTGTTTCAGATTGCCGAGGTGGCGGCCGCACAGTGGCCGACGCTTGCGGTTGCCGCGGCCCTCAAGCTGTCCGGGCAGGCTGAGCAGGGGCAGAGCACGGGTACGCAATTGCTGGCAGACATTCAAGAGGTCATTGAGGCGAAGGCTGTGCTGCGCATCTTTTCCGCCGACCTGTTGGCTGCCCTCTGCGAGGACGAGGAAAAGCCGTGGGCGACCTGCAACGGTGGGAAGCGGATGTCTTTGCGTCAGCTGTCAGAACGGCTGCAGGAATACGGGATCAAGAGTGCCCAAGTGCGCATCGGGTTGGAGTCCAAAAAGGGGTTTCACGTCGAACAGTTCCGGGATGCCTTCGGCCGATAGCGCAGGCCGAAGTCAAAGAGAAAGTCTCGGTCAAAGCGCCTGGTCTTACACCATTCCACAAATGCTGTTTCGTTGTGCCTTTGGTCGAAGACCCGCTGCGCAAAGGTAAGTGCATCTTCGCGCGGAGCTTTCTGTGTGCTCCCCCGACCAGCAGCAACTGGTTGGGGTGGAATGCCCAGACTGCGAGCCAGCCATTCAATGGCTGGTCGGAACTCGAGGCCCTGAGTTTTCTTCACAAGATCGACTGCATATCCATGGGCGTGGCACGAAAAGCAGTGAAAGTGCGAATGTTGGCCTCCGTCGCTTGGGTACAGCACGAGTGAGGGCCGCGTGTCTTCGTGAAAGGGACAGCGCGCGATCAGATTCGCACCGCGCTGTTCGACATCCATACCAAGGCGGCGTGCGACTTCCGGCAGTTCCGCGGCTGCCAAGACTTTATCGAGGTCGTACCAATCCATGTATTTGTCCTGTTATTTTTCGACAGAGGGCCAACCCGCTAGCCATTTCGGTATGGCTGCTCGCAACGCATGCGTGAACGCCTAGTTGCAAGTTTTTGTTAAGCATCGATATTCAAATTCTATATCGACGTATCGGTGAAACTCGGATGCGAGCGACGAAAAAGCCGAGATACGTGCGCCCAAAATCGGGGTTTGTTCGGGTGGGGTGACTGTTTGAGTGATCGGTTATATTCGAACCAACGACAGAGGTTCGCCGCATGGTTCAGTCGAGCTCTGTTTATTCTTAGTATGAGCAGGGCCAACAGCGGGATTTCCGAGGGTGCGGAAAGCCTACGGCACGTGTTCCCGTTCGCTATGACCGATTAGGGGGAGGGGGGGGATGCATCCCCGCAGTCATGGCGCCAAAGACCGCCCGTGAGCGCTGAAATTTATCGCCGCGAATTTGAGGAGGGAATCCTGTGACCACCGGCGTCAAGCGATAGACACTGCAAGACGCTGAAATGCCTATCTCGAGTCACGGTTGGTCCCCGTTCAAGAGTGCGGCGAGGTCCGTAACGCGCCAGCCGAGACGGCCGTTAATGCGCACCGGGCGAATCGGCCCACGTTCAAAGCAAGCCCACTTGCGCAAGGTGCTTTCTTTGAAGTTGAGAACGGCAGCGGCTTCGGTCGTCGTAATAACGTCGCGCGTGCCTGCAACGGCCGCGAGGCCGTCGTGGACCTGCACCTCTCCGTTGTCTGTTCGCAGTCTAGATGAGGGCGAAGGCATACCTTGTAGCTCAGCCTGAACGAATCCGTGGATGGTGCGCTCAATGACTGGTTTCCTTGATTCCAGGAAGGCAGAGAACCGCTGCACAAGCAGTTCGTCGGTGGTGAGGGAGACTTTGAGCGTCCGCGCGTCGTCAGCGTCGGTCTCCAAGAGCGCGTTCACCAGCTTTGCCAATGCGCCCTCTACTCGGGATGCCTCTTTTCGAAGCCTGCTAACGTCAGCCTCCAGTTGCCGGATCCGGTCTTCCATGCTCGACAGCAGTAGTTGCGCAGATGGTCTCGGCATAGCTTTCCGTGCAGATGTAGTTCTAGGGCGAGCGCAATGAGTGCCTTTTACTGCACCTATCTTGCCGGGTTTTGCCGGCCAGCAGCGAGCTCCATCAGTGCAGGGTAGCAGGTTGTATGGGGGTACTTTTGGGGGTATTTTCGGAATTGTGACGAATGGATTGGCCGACTAATAAAGGTTACAAGTGACTGTTTTGTAGCTGTACCACCACCAAATTCGCGAGCAATCGCAAAAGAAAGGCCCTCTGGCAATCGCCGAGGGCCTTTTTTCTTTGCCGTCTTTCGTTATTTGTTCCCGCGCACGCTTCGGCATCTCCTCGCTGGCGTAAAAAAAGACAATCAACCCGCTTGCTTCGTGCGCGTGGCGCTTGCACCGAATCGAGGCCACTCGCCCCGTTATGTGCAATTGACCGTTGCGCAACGGAAGGAAAGTTGCCGGCACAACGGGGAGGCCGCCAGGGTCGCTACGCATGCAACACCACAACAAGCACTGAACGCGAACGGGGCCGGGATAACCCCTGCTTCTGTTGGGGCGGTTGGTGGGAACTCATACAGATCGGTTACGTACAAACATGCGAGCGCACCCGTGGAACTGGGTACGCTTTCTGCTCCACCCCGCGTGGGCGCATCAACGGTGCGAGTGGTGACAACAGATTGCTGCGCATGAATATGCTGATGCGATTGCGAGCCGTTGCGATTTGGCACTGCATCACGTCGAGCGCTAATGCGATCACGATTGGTTGTGCACCGCTTGGCAGACTCAAGCGTTCTTGTGCTCATCCGTGATTGGTCTACAGTGGAATAAGTACCGCATTCAACGCACGCAAGAACTAGCCTCGTTCCAGCATAACCATGCTGGTGGTGAGGAAGAAATCTACGGGGGAGATATGGATATTTTCCGCCACTACGCTACGCGTTTCGAAGCTCGCAAAGAGGACGAGTACAGCATCCAGGAGTACCTGGATATCTGCAAGAAAGACTCCACCGCTTATGCGACCGCAGCCGAGCGCATGCTTGCTGCAATCGGCCAGCCCGAACTTGTGGACACCCACCACGATCCTCGGCTGTCGCGGTTGTTCTTCAACAAGGTCATCCGCATTTACCCGGCCTTCCGGGAGTTCTACGGCATGGAGGACACGATCGAGCAGATCGTCTCGTTCTTCAAGCATGCCGCGCAGGGCCTTGAGGAGCGCAAGCAGATTCTCTATCTGCTCGGGCCTCCGGGGGGCGGCAAGTCTTCTCTGGCTGAAAAGCTGAAAGCGCTGATGGAGCAGATTCCCATCTACGCGCTCAAGGGCTCGCCCATTCACGAGTCCCCGCTCGGGCTTTTCTCGCCCGAGGAAGACGGCAAGATTCTGGAGGAAGACTACGGCATTCCAAGGCGCTATCTGAATTCAATTGCTTCGCCGTGGGCGGTCAAGCGGTTGCATGAGTTCAACGGCGACATCACGCGCTTCCGTGTGGTGCGACTGCATCCGTCGGTGCTCTCGCAGATTGCGATCTCCAAGACGGAGCCCGGCGACGAGAACAATCAAGACATCTCGTCGCTGGTCGGCAAGGTCGATATCCGCAAGCTGGAGGACTATCCGCAGGACGATCCGGATGCGTACTCGTACTCCGGCGGGCTGTGCCTGGCCAACCGCGGGCTGCTGGAGTTCGTGGAGATGTTCAAGGCGCCTATCAAGGTGCTGCACCCATTGCTGACGGCCACGCAGGAGGGCAACTACAAGGGCACTGAGGGTTTTGGTGCGATCCCGTTTGATGGCGTGATTCTGGCGCACTCGAACGAGGCGGAGTGGCAGAGCTTCAAGTCTGACCGCAATAACGAGGCTTTCCTCGACCGCATCTACATCGTCAAAGTGCCGTACTGCCTGCGCGTGTCGGACGAGGTGAAGATTTACGACAAGCTGCTGCGCAACAGTTCGTTGTCGAACGCGCCGTGCGCACCGAACACGCTGAAGATGATGGCGCAGTTTGCGGTGCTCACGCGCATCAAGGAACCGGAGAATTCCAACATCTTCTCCAAGATGCGCGTGTATGACGGTGAGAGCCTCAAGGATGTCGACCCGAAGGCCAAGTCGTATCAGGAGTACCGCGACTTTGCCGGTATTGACGAGGGCATGACCGGGCTGTCGACGCGCTTTGCCTTCAAGGTGCTGTCCAAGGTCTTCAACTTTGATGGGGCGGAGGTGGCGGCCAACCCGGTGCACCTGCTGTACGTGCTCGAGCAGCAGATCGAGCGTGAACAGTTTGCGCCGGAGACCGAATCCAAGCTGATGTCCTACATCAAGGAGTACCTCGCTGCGCCTTATGTGGAGTTCATCGGCAAGGAGATCCAGACCGCTTATCTGGAGTCGTATTCGGAGTACGGGCAGAACATCTTCGATCGTTATGTGGTGTTTGCCGACCTGTGGATCCAGGATCAGGAGTACCGCGATCCGAATACCGGCGAGATTCTCGATCGCAGCGCCTTGAACGACGAGCTGGAGAAGGTCGAAAAACCGGCGGGCATTTCCAACCCGAAGGACTTCCGCAACGAGATCGTCAACTTCGTGCTGCGCGCGCGGGCCAAGAATGGGGGCAAGAACCCGCTCTGGACCAGCTACGAGAAGCTGCGCGCGGTGATCGAAAAGCGGATGTTCTCGACCACGGAAGATCTGCTGCCGGTGATCTCGTTTAACGCCAAGTCGTCGCACGACGATCGGGCCAAGCACGAGAACTTCGTCAACCGCATGGTGGAGAAGGGCTATACGGAGAAGCAGGTGCGCCTGCTGGTGGAGTGGTATCTGCGCGTACGGAAGTCGTCTTAAGGAGAGGCGCGAAGCAGATAACTTCCAACCGAGGGCAGCCACATGGGCACGATCATCGATCGGCGAGAGAACGGCGGCGGCAAGAGTACCGTCAACAAGCAGCGCTTCATCAAGCGCTACAAGGACCAGATTCGTCGCGCGGTGGCCAAGGCGGTGTCCGGCCGGAAGATCATGGACATCGAACAGAGCGGGCAGGTGTCCATTCCGGTCAAGGACATCTCCGAGCCCATGTTTCACCACGGCTCGGGCGGGCGCCGCGAAGGCGTCCACCCCGGCAACAGGCAGTTTGTCCGGGGCGACAGCTTTGACCGTCAGCAGCAGGGCAGCGGCGGTGCGGGCTCTCAGGCCAGCGATTCAGGCGAGGGCGAGGACGACTTTGTCTTCACGCTCTCGCGCGAGGATTTCCTCAACTTCTTCTTCGAGGACATGGCACTGCCCGACATGGCCAAGCGTCACTTGGCCAAGATCGCGGAAGTGCGCAAGGTGCGCGCCGGCTACTCGCTGGACGGCACGCCTTCGAACCTGTCCATCCTGCGCACGATGCGCAGCTCCCTCGGTCGCCGCATTGCGCTATCCAGCCCGTATCAGCGGCGCCTGCATGAACTGGAGACCGAGTACAACGAGGTGCTCCAGAACGACGGGCCGTACTGTGCGCGCGCGTTGGAGTTGACGAAAGAGATGCGGCACCTGCGCTCGTGCCTGGACCGTGTGCCTTTTATCGAGAAGCTCGACCTGCGCTACAACAATCGCGTGCAACGCAAGCGCCCTCAGGCGCAGGCAGTGATGTTCTGCGTGATGGATGTGTCGGGCTCGATGGATGAACAGCGCAAGGATCTTGCCAAGCGCTTCTTCATGCTGCTGTACCTGTTCCTGAAGCGGAACTACGAGCGGATCGACGTCGTCTTCATCCGTCACCACACCGTAGCCAAGGAGGTGAGTGAGGAGGACTTCTTCCACTCACGTGAATCTGGCGGCACGGTGGTATCGAGCGCGCTCAAGCTCGTCACGGAAGTGATCCATGACCGCTACCCACCGAGCCAGTGGAACATCTACTGTGCCCAGGCATCGGACGGTGATAACTGGGCGGGGGATTCAGAGCTTTGCGCCCAGCTGCTGCGCGAATCGATCTTGCCGGTGACGCAGTATTTCGCCTACATCGAGGTGGTCTCGACGGAGCCACAGAACCTGTGGGAGGAGTATCTTACGGTGCAGGCTGCATACGAGAACTTCGCGATGCAGCGCATCCTCAAAGCTGACGAAATCTATCCGGTGTTGCACGATTTGTTCCAGAAGCGCACCACCTGAACGGCAGTGCCCGCGGCGCTGCTTCGGAGAGCACGCGGCAGCGTGTGACGGAGTCAACGGGGAACGAGCATGGCCTATCTTTCGACTGGCTCGGAATGGACCTTCGATCTGATCAAGCTCTATGACCAGAACATCGCCCGCATTGCCGGCGAGTTTGGTCTGGACACGTATCCGAATCAGATCGAGATCATCACCGCAGAGCAGATGCTGGATGCCTATGCGTCGTCCGGCTTACCTCTGGGCTACAACCACTGGTCGTATGGCAAGCACTTTCTAGCTTCCGAGCGTGGCTACCAGCGTGGCCAGATGGGGCTGGCGTACGAGATCGTCATCAACTCCAACCCCTGCATCGCCTACCTGATGGAGGAGAACACGATGCCCATGCAGGCGCTGACGATCGCGCACGCCTGCTACGGCCATAACTCCTTCTTCAAGGGCAACTACCTGTTCCGCACCTGGACCAACGCCGACGCCATCGTCGACTACCTGCTGTTCGCCAAGAGCTATGTGGCCGAATGCGAACGCCGTTATGGCGAGCAAGAAGTGGAGTTGCTGCTCGATTCCTGCCACGCGCTGCAGAACTACGGTGTGGACCGTTATCGCCGGCCCAAGAAGCTGTCGATTACCGAAGAGCAGGCACGCCAGGACGAACGCGAAAAATACCTGGAGGCGCAGGTCAATGACTTGTGGCGCACACTGCCCAAGCACCGTGCGCATGCGCTGGCCACCGCAGACGATGCGCCCGAGCCGGAACCGAAGTTTCCGCCAGAGCCGGAGGAAAACCTTCTCTACTTCATCGAGAAGAACGCGCCCAAGTTGCAGCCCTGGCAGAGAGAGATCGTGCGCATCGTGCGCAAGATCGCGCAGTACTTCTATCCGCAGCGTCAGACCAAGGTCATGAACGAAGGCTGGGCTACGTTCTGGCACTACACCATCCTGCACAAGCTGTACGACGAAAAGCTCGTCAACGATGCCTTCATGCTGGAGCTGCTGCAGGCGCACACCAATGTGATTTACCAGCCGCCATACAACAGCCCGTACTACAGCGGTTTCAACCCGTACACGCTGGGCTTCCTGATCTTTCAGGACATCCGCCGCATTTGCGAAGCACCCACCGATGAGGATTTCCGCTGGGCGCCCGAGATTGCCGGCAGCGATTGGCAGGAGACGCTCGACTTTGCCATGCGCAACTTCAAGGACGAGAGCTTCTTGCTGCAGTTCCTGTCGCCGCGGGTGATTCGCGAGTTGAAGTTGTTCTCGGTACTGGATGATGACCGCGAGCCCAAGCTGCGCGTGACCGCCATCCACGACGACGAGGGTTATCGCATGATCCGCCAGTTGCTGGCCAGCCAGTATGACCTGTCGAACATCGAGCCGAACATCCAGGTCACCAATGTGGACGTGGGCGGTGATCGTTCGTTGACCATGCGGCATCAGCAGAACAACCGCCGCCCGCTGGGCAGCAACTACGAAGAGATGGTGCGCCACGTCACCCGGCTCTGGGGCTTCACCTGCCGGCTGGAAGTGGTCTACGAAGACGGTCGGCGCGAGATGAAGTACGAGTGCAAGCCTGACTAGCGCGTCAACCGTCGGTGAGTTTCTGTGCTCACACCGCCGGGGCGGCGGGCTCAGCGTTCTTTGCGCTCGCCTTTTTCTTGTCTGAAGGCTGAAGCGTTTGCGGCATGCCCGGCAGTTCTGCGGTTTCCAGCGCGCCGAACAGTGCGCGGACTGGCGCGATCATCGGTTCATCTCCCCAATGTGTTGCCAGCGTGCGCCAGGCTTCCGCTGATGTGGTGGCCTGTTGCAGCAGGGCGTTCTGCTGCTCGCTCGCCATGCTCAGGAAGGTTTGGAAGAGGCGACTGCTTTGTTCGATGCGGGTTTGCAGCAGGGCGGCCGGCAGCGAGGCCAGGTCTTCCCAGTTGGCGGCCTCGGAAACCGAGGCGCAGGCTTGCAGTGCACGCCGCTCTGCATCTTCCACGCCCTTGAGCGTGATTTTGAGCGCGCGTTCTTGCGTTTCCTCCAGGGTGGTCAGGGTGTGCAGGGCGGTTTGTAGCTGAGTGCGAAAGACTTCGAGAGAGAGATCGATCGGTGCTTGCACGGCGTGCCTCCAAAAATGGGTGGGTGGCGAGGCCCTGCCGATGTTGTCCGCTGTCCCGGATGGCGCCCCTTTCTCCCCCGGTCCCCCAAGGCTATTCGCTGTTCTGGTGCGGGCGAACGTGCCTGGCAAGTGACGCAACCGGGGTGACGTCACCTCCTGAGATGTCGAGCTACATGCCAAAGCGGAAGTGTCCGCTGCGCAGCACGATGTCGTGTGAATCAGTCAATTTGAACAGTGAGCGGGCCATGTCTTCGATGGTCCCACGATGGGTTTCCATTGCCTGCAGCAGATCTTCCTGCCGCCAGGAACGGGCGCCGAAATGCTCTTCCAGTGCCTCCGCCGTCACCGCATAGCAGGCGTAGGTGCCGTCAACGCTGGCGGTGCAGGTGAGGGTGAGATCTGCCGCGCAGTAGCGGGGTGTGCCCGCGGGGAATTCAATCGATTTCATGGCCGGCCTCCATGAAAAAACGGCGATGCACCGTGCGCCGCCTTTGCTCCAGTGTATGGCGCGAGTCGATGAATGCAATGTCATTACGAAGGCGTTTGGACCTGCGTCAAACCTGGGTTTCTTCTGCTGCACGCGTTGCACTGCTGGTGACAGCGCGCCCATCTGCGAGCTTGCAAGTAAGAAGCGTCAGGCGCCGGTCTGGATTGCCTTGCGCGCCAGTTCCACGCCCTTGTTGGCGAGCGCATCGGCGCGTTCGTTGCCCGGGTGGCCAGCATGGCCCTTGACCCAGTGCCAGCTCACCTCGTGTGTGACGACGAGTTCATCGAGGATGCGCCACAGGTCATCGTTCTTCACGGGCTTCTTGTCGGCCGTTTTCCAGCCGCGTGCCTTCCAGCCGGCCAGCCATTCGCTGATGCCTTTCTGCACGTACTGCGAATCGGTGTAGACCTTGACCCGGCACGGCCGCTTGAGCGCGCGAAACGCTTCGATGACGGCCATCAGCTCCATGCGATTGTTGGTGGTGACGGCCTCGCCGCCAAAGAGCTCTTTTTCGTGGCCGCCCGAGACGAGCACGGTGCCCCAGCCGCCAAGGCCGGGGTTGCCCTTGCATGCGCCATCGGAATAGACGGTGACTTCCTGCATGAATAAAACGAAAGCGATCAGTGAGTGGTGGGAGGGGGCGCTGGTGAGCGTGCGTTATGCGCCTGATTTGCCGTCGCACGCGGCGGCCGGCGGTGCTTTGGTCGAGTGCGAACCCGATGGCGTGGCGACTGGCGTGCCGGCCGGCACCAGCGCGGGTGATTTGCGGGTCTTCCACGCGGGGCCAACCATACGCATGCTGCGCACGCGCTTGACGGCCTGCAGCATGTAGACCGCCCCGAAGATTGGCCACCAGCGATCGCCAGCCTTCTCCATGAAGGCCGTACGCTGCAGCCACTTCTCGGTGCGGTTGGGCGGCCGGTAGCAGCCGAAACGGCCGCGCACGATATCAAATCCGAGCAGCTTGAGCCAGTCCTTCAGGCGGGTGAACGCAATCATCTGGCTCTGCGCGGGCAGGAACGATTCCGTACCCAGGCGCCGCATGCCCTGGCGCATGCCCCACAGGCTCAGCGGGTTGAATCCGGTGATGATCAATCGCCCCTCAGGCATCAGCACGCGCGCCACTTCGCGCAGGACTTCGTGCGGATCGTCGGTGAACTCCAGCACATGGGGCAGGGCCACCAGATCGATACTCTGCGAGGCGAACGGCAGTTCGTCATATCGGCAGATCACACGGGGCTTGGCCTGGCGTTGCGGGGCGCTGGCATCGCTCTCTGCGTCGGCTGAGGCGTCTCCGGGCTCGGCCGGGTCGCCGTCCATCGGGTTGAGCGTTTCAATGGGGGCGGTTGGGTCGATATCGTCGATCACGCGCGCAATCAGCGGGATGCGGTTCTCGCGCAGCGCGCCAAAGCCCGGGTGGCCGAGTTGCAGCGCATGAAAGCCGAACATGTCGGCGACGGTGCGATCGAATTGCGCCTGCTCCCAGCGCAGGACGTATTGCCCAGGCGGTGAAGCCAGCCAGTGGTGCCAATCTATAATGCGGCGATCGTTAGAGGAGTCAGGCATGGTCCAGGGTGGTGTGCCGTCGGAAGTAGCACTTGAGGTAGAGGCGATCGCTGCGTTTGCCGATAATTATATTTGGGCACTTCACGATGGCCGCGTGGCTGCTGTTGTGGACCCAGGCGACGCGCAACCCGTGCTGCGCTTCCTCCAGGAGCGCGGGTTGGCGCTCGGTGCCATTGTAATCACACATCATCACGGCGATCACGTCGGCGGGGTGCGGGAACTGGTCGCGGCGTATCCGGAGAATCCCGAAGGGGTACCGTTGCCGGTGATCGGTCCGGCAGGCGAATCCATCCCGTGCCGCACCCAAGCCGTACGCGAAGGCGACATCGTTGCACTTGCCCAACCGGCTGCCACGTTCCGCGTGATTGATGTGCCGGGGCACACCAGTGGCCACGTCGCCTACGTCGGTCATTTGCAGGGCGACAAGACGCCCGCCAGCCTGTTTTGCGGCGATACGCTATTCGCGACGGGTTGCGGCCGGCTCTTTGAGGGCACGCCTGCGCAAATGCGCGCGTCGCTGGCCAAGCTGGCTGCGCTGGCGCCAGACACCCTTGTTTACTGCGCGCATGAATACACCGCATCGAATGTGCGCTTTGCGCGCGCTGTCGAGCCGGGCAACGCCAGCTTGGCCGCCTGGGAGGACAAGGTTGCGGCGTTGCGGGCCGAGGGCCGCTCGACCGTGCCCACCACGGTTGGCCATGAGCGCGCGACCAACCCGTTCATGCGGTCAGATGCGCCCGAAGTGACGCAAGCGGTGGCACGTCACGCCGCGATTGGCACAAAAGATCCGGTGGCCGTATTCGCCGCTTTGCGCGAGTGGAAGAACGGTTTCCGTTGAGAATACACGCCGCGCGGGGGATCACCGCCTGCGCGACGGGTGTTTGCCGAGGCAGATGTCGGGTCTACGCGGGTTGACGTGGCGGGATGCGTTTCTTACTATCTGGGGCAATTTTTAGGTCCAACCCCTCAGAACTTGATGCGATCCGTGCGACTTCTTGCGGCATCTGTGCTCAGTCTGCTTCTCGCGGCCTGTGCTACGGCTCCCGCTCCGAATGCCGACACTGCCAGCACAAGCGCCTCTGCCTCCGCTTCCGGCAAAAATGCGCCGGTCGTCAATGTTGATCAGCAGCCCGTGGCCTCCCTGAAAGGGCCGGCCAAGGATCTCTGGGCGCGCATTCGCCAAGGCTTCTCCATGCCCGATCTGCAAAGCTCGGCCGTGGATGACCGTGCCGATTGGTATGCGCAGCGTCCGGAAGCGTTCCAGCGCATGGTCGAGCGCTCGAACCGCTACTTGTATCACATCGTCGAAGAACTGGAGCGGCGCAATATGCCCACTGAACTGGCCCTGCTGCCGTTCGTGGAAAGTGCGTTCAACCCGCAGGCAGTGTCGAGTGCCAAGGCAGCCGGGATGTGGCAGTTCATCCCCAGTACCGGCCGAACCTACAACCTCAAGCAGAACGTCTTCCAGGACGAGCGCCGCGACGTGCTCGCCTCGACAGACGCCGCACTGGACTACCTCTCCAAGCTGCACGATCAGTTTGGCGACTGGCAGTTGGCGCTGGCCGCCTATAACTGGGGCGAGGGCTCGGTCGCCCGGGCGATTGCGCGCAACCAGGCGGCGGGCCTGTCGACGGACTACGTCAACCTGAACATGCCGGCCGAGACGCGCATGTACGTGCCCAAGCTCCAGGCGGTGAAGAACATCATCGCCAACCCCGAGCGCTACAGCGTCAGGTTGCCGGACATCCCGAACCACCCGTATTTCGTCACCGTCACGACCTCACGTGACATTGATGTCGTGCTGGCGGCGCGGCTGGCCAATCTGCCGATGGATGAGTTCAAGGCGCTCAACCCGTCGTTCAACCGGCCGGTGATCCTGGGGGCCTCGAATCCGCAGATTCTGCTGCCGTACGACAACGCGGAAACGTTTCAGTACAACCTGAATACGTATCGCGGCGGCCTGTCGAGCTGGACGGCGGTGACGGTGGGCAACCGCGAGCGCGTGGAAGCCCTGGCGGCGCGGTTGAAGGTTGACCCCGATACCATTCGCGAGATCAACCGTATCCCTAAGGGCATGCGTCTGAAGGCGGGGTCAACTGTGGTTGTGCCGCGTGCAGACGGTGCCAAGGACGACGCGCCGGATATCAGCCCCGAGTTGGCCGAGAACGCCACCATGGCCGTTGAGCCCGACATGCCAGACCTGCGGAAGGTGGTGGTGCGCGCAGGCAAGCGCGATACGGTTGCTGGCCTGTCGCGGCGTTATGGTGTGTCGGTGGCGCAGATCCGTGCGTGGAACCAGTTGCCGGGCGATGCGATCCCGCGGGGCCACAACGTGGTGCTGATGTTGCCGCAGGCGCGGGGCGGTGGTCGTGTGCGTGCGGCGCGGGTATCGGCAACGTCGGCGGCGGCGTCGACCGGGCGGGTCCCGACAGCCAAGGTGGCCGGCAAGCCGGTCGTCAAGGCCAGGCCGGTGGCCAGCACATCGGCCAAGCGCAAGAAGCGCTGAAGCTGGCAAACTGAAGCGGCGTCCTGCGGGGCGCCGTTTTCTTTTTGGACTGCGGTAAGACCCGCGTAAGTTGGCGGTCGCACAGTAGCCGCATCGAGCACATCGAACATTGAGCCGGCGCGCCACGCAGTGGGTCGGCCAGGAGACAACGTCATGCCCATGTCCGCCGCATACCGCGCGCTGTACCAGCGTTCCGTCGACGACCCTTCCGGCTTCTGGCACGAGCAAGCCCAGCGCATCGACTGGCAGACGCCGTACGCCGCCGTGCTCGACGATTCACGCTTGCCGTTTGCGCGCTGGTTTGTCGGCGGGCGCACCAATCTGTGCCACAACGCGGTGGATCGTCATCTCGCCACGCGTGGCGAGCAGGCGGCGCTGGTATACGTTTCCACTGAAACCGGCATCGAGACGACGTACACGTATCGCCAGCTGCACCGCGAGGTCAACCGCATGGCGGCCAGCCTGCAGGCGCTGGGCGTCAAGCGCGGCGATCGGGTGTTGATCTACCTGCCGATGATTCCTGAGGCCGCGTTTGCGATGCTGGCCTGCGCGCGCATTGGGGCGATCCACTCGGTGGTGTTCGGCGGCTTCGCATCCAACAGCCTGGCTACGCGCATTGACGATGCCACGCCGCGCGTTATCGTCAGCGCGGACGCGGGCTCGCGTGCGGGCAAGGTGGTCGAGTACAAACCGCTGCTCGACGCCGCCATCGACCTGGCAGTGCATAAGCCCGAGCGCGTGCTGCTCGTCAATCGCAACTTGGCGCCAATGTGGCACAACGCGCGCGATGTCGACTATGCCGCGCTTGGCAGCGAGCATGCGAATGCCGATGTGCCGTGCGAGTGGATGGAGTCGAGCGAGCCGTCGTACATCCTCTACACCTCGGGTACGACCGGCAAGCCCAAGGGCGTTCAGCGCGACACGGGTGGTTATGCGGTGGCATTGGCTGCGTCGATACCGCTGATCTTCGGCGCACAGGCCGGCGACACGATGTTCACTGCGTCGGACGTCGGCTGGGTGGTGGGCCACAGCTACATCGTCTATGCGCCGCTGCTCGCTGGCCTGACGACGGTGATGTACGAAGGCACGCCGATCCGCCCCGACGGCGCCATCTGGTGGCGCATTGTCGAGCAGTACCGGGTCAACGTGATGTTCACCGCGCCGACGGCGATCCGGGTGCTCAAAAAGCAGGATCCGGCGTTGCTGCACCGGCATGACCTGTCCAGCCTGCGCCGCCTGTTCCTGGCGGGTGAACCGTTGGACGAGCCCACGGCAAGCTGGATCGGCGAAGCATTGCAAAAACCCATCGTCGACAACTACTGGCAGACCGAAACCGGCTGGCCGATGCTGGCCATTCCACAAGGCGTGGAGCCGTCAACGCAAAAGCTGGGTTCGCCCGGTTTCCCGGTCTATGGCTACAAGCTCGACATTCTCGACGAGGTGACCGGCCAGCCCTGCGCACCGGGCGAGAAGGGGCTGCTGGCCGTGACGGCGCCGCTGCCGCCGGGCTGCATGAGCACCGTCTGGCGGGATGACGCGCGTTTCCTCAAGACATACTGGTCGGCGTTTCCTGGTGGCCAGATCTATTCCAGCTTCGACTGGGGTGTGCGGGACGCTGAGGGTTACATCACCATCCTCGGCCGTACCGATGACGTGATCAACGTAGCGGGCCATCGCCTGGGCACGCGCGAGATCGAAGAGAGCCTGTCGTCGCATCCGGCGATTGCCGAGGTGGCTGTGGTGGGCGTGGCCGACCAGTTGAAGGGGCAGGTGGCGATGGGCTTTGCCATCGTGCGCGACGCGTCACGCGTTGCCGAGTCGGCCGATCGCCTTGCGCTGGAAGGAGAGCTCATGCGCACCGTGGAGGCGCAGTTGGGTGCGGTGGCGCGGCCGTCACGCGTGTTTTTCGTCAACGCACTGCCCAAAACGCGCTCGGGCAAACTGCTGCGCCGGGCGATGCAGGCGGTGGCTGAAGGGCGCGATCCGGGCGACCTGACCACGATTGAGGACCCGACTGCGCTCGCGCAAGTGCAGGCCGCTATGCAAGGGTAGCGGCGCACAGAAAAGTGACGCTCGCGCCCGCTTGGGTGCGGGGTGTCGGGCACGCCGGGACGTCACAATTAGCGGGCTACCCGGCGTTAAGTCCTTCCTTTCATTGAGTTTTTTGTGGCGCGCGGGTATACTTGTCAGGTTTGAGTTCAGAAACCCATCACCCTAGCGCCAACCGCTTCCTACCTCCCGCCTACTGCCCCGTCTGCCTCGTTTCCTGGTGAGTTCCGCCCCGGTTTCGACGCGCAAACGGCCCGGAATCCGCGCAGCCGGAATTCCGCTTCGGCGCCAAGGCGATCAGGTCGGCACAGGGTGAATCCAGCAGGAGCTACCCGTGTTGCCGTCTTTCCCGCCCGCCATTCTCGCGCTTGCAGACGGCACGGTCTTTCGTGGCTATTCCATCGGTGCGGCCGGTCATACGATCGGCGAAGTGGTGTTCAACACCGCCATCACCGGCTATCAGGAAATCCTTACCGATCCGAGCTACTCGCGCCAGATCGTCACGCTCACGTACCCGCACATCGGTAACGTCGGCGTGAACCGTGAGGATGTCGAAGCCACGAAAGTCCATGCCGCCGGTCTCATCATCAAGGATCTGCCGATCCTCGCGTCGAACTTCCGCAAGGAACACTCGCTCTCGCATTACCTGAAGGGCGAGAAGGTTGTCGCCATTGCCGGTATCGACACCCGCAAGCTGACCCGCATCCTGCGTGAAAAGGGCGCCCAGAACGGCTGCATCCTGGCCGGCGAAGACAACGTGCAGAAGGCCATCGACCTGGCGCGCTCGTTCCCGGGCCTGTCGGGCATGGATCTGGCGAAGGTGGTGTCCGTCACCGAGCCGTACGAGTGGACCCAGACCGAATGGGAACTGGGCCGCGGCTACGGCAAGCAGGAAGCCCCGAAGTACCACGTGGTTGCGTATGACTTCGGCGTCAAGTTCAACATCCTGCGCATGCTGGCCGAGCGCGGCTGCCGTGTGACGGTGGTGCCGGCCCAGACCAGCGCTGCCGATGTGCTGGCGCACAACCCGGATGGCGTGTTCCTCTCCAACGGCCCTGGCGATCCGGAACCGTGCGATTACGCCATCGCCGCTGCCAAGGAATTCCTGGACCGTCGCCTCCCGACGTTCGGCATCTGCCTGGGTCACCAGATCATGGGCCTGGCCGTCGGCGCCAAGACGCTCAAGATGAAGACTGGCCACCACGGTGCGAACCACCCGGTCAAGGATCTGCAGGACGGCCGCGTGGTCATCACCTCGCAGAACCACGGCTTTGCGGTGGACCCGGACTCGCTGCCGGCCAACGCACGCGTGACGCACGTCTCGCTGTTCGACGGCACGCTGCAAGGCTTCGAGCTGACGGACCGCCCGGCATTCTGCTTCCAGGGTCACCCGGAAGCCTCGCCTGGCCCGCACGACATCGCGTACCTGTTCGACCGCTTCACGGCGGCGATGGACGCGGCCAAGCAGTAAGGCAAACGAGATCGCCATGAACGCCTTCATGCTCGCCCACTTCGGCGTCACCGAGTTCTGGACCTTCCTGCTCGGCACGATCTTTATCGTGCTGCTGCCGGGGCCGAACTCGATGTACGTGCTGTCGGTGGCGGCCCGTCGCGGTGTGCGCGCGGGCTACCAGGGCGCATGCGGCGTGTTTCTGGGCGATGCCATCCTGATGGTGCTATCGGCGGCGGGTGTGGCTTCGCTGCTGAAGGCGAGTCCGGCGCTGTTCTACGTCGTGAAGTACATCGGCGCGGCGTACCTGGCGTGGATCGGCTTGCAGATGTTGCGCGGTGCATTGAACAACTGGCGTGCACGCAAGGCAGGCGAGTCGGTTGAGCGGAGCGCGGCACCGGCTGACGAAGCGAATCCCTTCAAGAAGGCGCTGATCATCAGCCTGCTGAACCCGAAGGCGATTCTGTTCTTCATCTCGTTCTTCATCCAGTTCGTCGATCCGCACTACGCGTTGCCGGTGGTGTCGTTCGTCGTGCTGGGGCTGGTTTGCCAAGTCTGCAGCTTCCTGTACCTGACCACCATCATCTTCGTGGGCGCGCGGCTGGCCGCGGCGTTCCGCGCGCGACGACGTCTGTCTGCTGGTATGAGCAGCGGCGTCGGCGCCATGTTTATCGGCTTTTCCGCCAAGCTGGCGACGGCCACACTGAATTAATCGAATCGAGCGGGTTATGCCAAAACGTACAGACATTAAAACCATCCTGATCATCGGCGCGGGTCCGATCATCATCGGCCAGGCGTGCGAGTTCGATTACTCCGGCGCGCAGGCTTGCAAGGCGCTGCGTGAAGAAGGCTTCAAGGTGGTCCTGGTCAACAGCAACCCGGCCACGATCATGACCGACCCCAGCACGGCCGATGTGACCTACATCGAGCCGATCACCTGGGAAGTGGTCGAGCGCATCATCGCCAAGGAGCGCCCGGATGCGATCCTGCCGACCATGGGTGGCCAGACCGCGCTGAACTGCGCACTGGACCTGCACCGCCATGGCGTGCTGGCAAAGTACAACGTCGAGCTGATCGGCGCATCGCCCGAGGCCATCGACAAGGCCGAAGACCGCCAGAAGTTCAAGGACGCGATGACCAAGATCGGCCTGGGTTCGGCCAAGTCGGGCATCGCGCATTCGATGGACGAAGCCGTGGCAGTGCAGTCGCAGATCGCCAAGGAAACCGGCACCAGCGGCTACCCGATCGTGATCCGTCCGTCGTTCACGCTGGGCGGCACGGGCGGCGGTATCGCCTACAACCGCGAAGAATTTGAAGAGATCTGCAAGCGCGGTCTCGACCTCTCGCCGACCAACGAGCTGCTGATCGAAGAATCGCTGCTAGGCTGGAAGGAATACGAGATGGAAGTCGTGCGCGACAAGGCCGACAACTGCATCATCGTCTGCTCGATCGAAAACCTGGACCCGATGGGCATCCACACCGGTGACTCCATCACCGTGGCTCCGGCGCAGACGCTGACTGACAAGGAATACCAGATCCTGCGTAACGCCTCGCTGGCCGTGCTGCGCGAGATCGGCGTCGACACGGGCGGTTCGAACGTGCAGTTCTCGATCAATCCGCAAGATGGCCGGATGATCGTGATTGAGATGAACCCGCGCGTGTCGCGTTCGTCGGCGCTGGCCTCGAAGGCGACGGGCTTCCCGATCGCCAAGGTCGCGGCCAAGCTGGCCGTGGGCTACACGCTGGACGAGCTGAAGAACGAGATCACCGGTGGCGCAACCCCGGCGTCGTTCGAGCCGTCGATCGACTACGTGGTCACCAAGGTGCCGCGTTTCGCGTTCGAAAAATTCCCGCAGGCCGACAGCCACCTGACCACGCAGATGAAGTCGGTGGGCGAGGTGATGGCCATGGGCCGTACCTTCCAGGAATCGTTCCAGAAGGCGCTGCGCGGCCTGGAAGTCGGTGTGGATGGCCTGGACGAAAAGTCCACCGACCGCGACGAGATCATCGAAGAGATCGGCGAAGCCGGCCCGGACCGCATCTGGTATCTGGGCGACGCATTCCGCCTGGGCCTGTCGATCGACGAGGTCTACTCCGAGACCGCTGTGGACCCGTGGTTCCTCGCGCAGATCGAAGACATTGTCAAGACCGAAGCGCTGGTCAAGGCGCGCACGCTGGATAGCCTGTCGGCTGCCGAGCTGCGCCTGCTCAAGCAGAAGGGCTTCTCTGATCGCCGCCTCGCCAAGCTGATGAAGACGACCGCCAAGGCCGTGCGCGAGAAGCGTATCGCCGAGAAGGTCCGCCCGGTCTACAAGCGCGTCGACACCTGTGCCGCCGAGTTCGCCACCAACACCGCGTACCTGTACTCGACGTACGAAGCCGAGCATGGCGAGTGCGAAGCCGAGCCGACCAGCAACAAGAAGATCATGGTGCTGGGCGGTGGCCCGAACCGGATTGGTCAGGGCATCGAGTTCGACTACTGCTGCGTGCACGCCGCGCTGGCGCTGCGCGAAGACGGGTACGAGACCATCATGGTCAACTGCAACCCGGAAACCGTCTCGACCGACTACGACACGTCCGACCGCCTGTACTTCGAGCCGGTGACCCTGGAAGACGTGCTCGAAATCGTCGACAAGGAAAAGCCGGTTGGCGTGATCGTGCAATACGGCGGCCAAACGCCGCTGAAGCTCGCGCTGGATCTGGAAGCCAATGGCGTGCCCATCATCGGCACCTCGCCTGACATGATCGATGCGGCTGAAGATCGAGAGCGCTTCCAGAAGCTGCTGCACGAGCTGGGCCTGCGTCAGCCACCCAACCGCACCGCACGTGCCGAAGACGAAGCCCTCAAGCTGGCCGAAGAAATCGGCTATCCGCTGGTGGTGCGCCCGTCGTACGTGCTGGGTGGCCGCGCGATGGAAATCGTGCACGAGCCGCGCGACCTAGAACGCTATATGCGCGAAGCCGTGAAGGTCTCGAACGACAGCCCCGTGCTGCTCGACCGCTTCCTGAACGACGCCATCGAGTGCGATGTGGATTGCCTCTCCGACGGCAAGCGCGTATTCATCGGCGGCGTGATGGAACACATCGAGCAAGCCGGCGTGCACTCGGGCGATTCGGCGTGCTCGCTGCCGCCGTACTCGCTGTCGCAAGCCACCGTCGACGAACTCAAGCGCCAGACCGCCGCGATGGCCAAGGCCCTGAACGTGGTCGGCCTGATGAACGTGCAGTTCGCCATCCAGCAACGCGATGGCCAAGACATCGTCTACGTGCTGGAAGTGAACCCGCGTGCGTCGCGTACGGTGCCGTACGTGTCGAAGGCGACCGGCATCTCGCTGGCCAAGGTGGCCGCGCGTTGCATGGCCGGCCAGTCGCTGGATTCGCAAGGTGTCGAGACGGAAGTCGTGCCGGCGTACTACAGCGTCAAGGAAGCCGTGTTCCCGTTCAACAAGTTCCCGGGCGTTGACCCGGTGCTTGGACCGGAAATGCGCTCCACTGGCGAAGTCATGGGCGTTGGCAAGACCTTTGGCGAGGCGCTCTTCAAGAGCCAGCTTGCCGCCGGTTCGCGCCTGCCCGAGAAGGGCACCGTGCTGATGACGGTCAAGGACAGCGACAAGCCGGCCGCGGTGGAAGTCGCCCGCGCGCTGCATACGCTGGGCTACCCGATCGTGGCGACGCGCGGTACGGCCTCGGCCATCGAAGCCGCCGGCATTCCGGTCCGTGTGATCAACAAGGTGAAGGAAGGCCGTCCGCACATCGTCGACATGATCAAGAACAGCGAGATCGCACTCGTGTTCACGACCGTCGACGAGACGCGTACCGCGATTGCTGACTCGCGCTCGATCCGCCAAGCGGCGCTGGCCCAGCGTGTGACGTACTACACGACCATCGCCGGTGCCCGCGCTGCGGTGGAAGGCCTGAAGCACATGCAACATCTGGACGTGTACGACCTCCAAGGTCTGCACGCCACCCTGTAAGGCTTGGTAGGACCCAGAGTTTGGCCCCGCGGCGCGGCATAGCGTCGCGGTCAAGGCTCTCTGGGGCAGCAGTTGCCGCCTCCGGGCGGTTCGCCTACACTACAGTGTCCGTGTCAAAACAACGACAGCCGCCGTCAGGCGGGTGTGCGCTACGCGCCCTCCCGCTTCGCAGCGGCTGATTTTTTTGTGATTCCGAATTACCCACTATGAGCACCATTCCCATTACCAAGCGCGGTGCCGAGATGCTCAAGGAAGAGCTGCAGCGCTTGAAGACCAAGGAGCGTCCGGCCGTCGTCACCGCTATCGCCGAGGCACGTGCCCAGGGCGATCTGTCCGAAAACGCCGACTACGATGCCGCCAAAGAGCGCCAGGGCTTCATCGAAGGCCGCATCCAGGAAATCGAAGGCAAGCTGTCGGCAGCGAATATCATCGATCCGTCCGAGCTCGACGCCGAGGGGCGTGTGGTTTTCGGCGCCACCATCGACCTGGAAGACCTGGATTCAGGCAAGCCCGTCACGTACCAGATCGTTGGCGATGACGAAGCTGATCTGGAAACCGGCAAGATTTCGATCAGCTCGCCGATCGCCCGTGCATTGATCGGCAAGTTCGAAGGCGACGTCGCCACCGTGGTCGCCCCGGGCGGCGAGCGCGAGTACGAAGTCTTGGCCGTCAAGTACCTCTAATCACCACCAGCCGGAACGGTCCCCCATGCCTCAGCGCTTCTTTCAGTTGCTTGCAACGGTATGGTGCGGGTCGCTCTGGACCATCGGTTACATCGTCGCTCCGACGCTGTTTGCCATGCTGGAAGACCGCCAGTTGGCCGGCTCGATCGCCGGCCGGCTGTTTCACGCCGAGGCGTGGATTGGTCTGGGCGTAGGCTGTTTGCTGCTGCTTGCCGCCACAGCGCTGGTGCGGCGCGGGCAGGCGGGATACAAGTCGCTGCGATGGCTGGTGCTGGGGATGCTGGTATGCGTGCTGGTCGGCTACTTTGGGCTGCAACCGTTCATGGCTTCACTGCGTGAGCAGGCGGCGGCCCAGGGTCTGGCCGTCGGTGACTCGGCGTACCGGGCCCAGTTCGGCATGCTGCACGGTGTGTCGAGCGTGTTTTACCTGGTGCAAAGTCTGTTTGGCCTTGCGTTGATCTGGAAAACCGCTGGTATTCAGCAGCCCTCCTGAGGCCAAAGAAAAGACCGGCTGAAAAGCCGGTCGTTTTCTGTGCGGGCAAGCGTCAGATCAGGACAGTGCCTTCTTCTTTTGGCTGGTTTGGCGCGGTTTGGCACGTTTCACGTTGCCGCCGGCCGTGACGCGCTCGTTGCCGAGCACGCTTAGGCGAACCGGCTTCGGGCGGCGCGTGGCGTTCGGATTCGCCTTACGCACTGTAACGGAGCGCGGGCCGGCGCCGACGGTGGTCTTGCGCGGCGGGCGGATGTCCTGTGGCTGGTTTTCCTTCAGGTAGGCCGGACCTTCGCGCCAGATCACCAGCAGTTTGCCGATGTGCTGCACGGGCGCAGCCTGCAGGCGGGCGCAGATGGTGTCATAGAGCTCGATGCGGGCTTCGCGGTCGTCGCCGAACACCCGAATTTTGATCAGCCCGTGGGCCGCCAGCGAGCGGTCGATTTCGGCCAGAACGGCTTTGGTCAGGCCCTCCGCACCGATGATGACGACCGGGTTCAACGCGTGCGCTTCCGAGCGCAGTTCCGATCGTTGGGCAGGGGTGAGGATGAGGGCGGGCATAAATGAGGGCGAGATCGCGCAAAAGGACAAACGGCGCGTATTATCCGCCAAAATCAGTCCAAGCCGCCATGTTTAGGCAGTTTGGCAACCAATTCGATGGCAAAGAACAAGTTCAACCAGTCGTGGCTGCACGACCATATCAACGATCCGTACGTGAAGCTGGCCCAGCGCGAGGGCTATCGCGCGCGCGCCGCCTACAAACTCAAGGAGATCGATGAGCAGGACAAGCTGATCAAGCCGGGCCAGGTCATTGTTGACCTGGGGGCCGCGCCGGGCAGTTGGAGCCAGTACGTGCGCAACAAGCTAGCCGCCTCGCCGCGTGCCAAGGATGGCCGCATTGACGGCGCCATCGTCGCCATCGACATCCTGCCGATGGAAGCGATTGCCGACGTCGAATTCATCCAGGGTGACTTCCGCGAGGACGAGGTCTTCCAGCAACTGGAAGAAATCGTGCTGGAAGCCACGGGCGGAGGCAAAGTAGACCTTGTTTTGTCCGATATGGCCCCCAACCTCTCGGGTGTGGCGTCGGCAGACGCCGCGCGCATGGAGCACATCGCCGAGCTGGCCGTGGAATTTGCCATGGCGCACCTGAAACCTGAAGGTGCACTGCTGATCAAATGTTTCCACGGCAGCGGCTATAGTCAGATCGTCGAGATGTTCAAGCGCCATTTCAAGATCGTGGCGCCGCGCAAGCCCAAGGCCTCTCGCGACAAGTCTTCCGAGACCTTCCTGCTGGGCCGCCAGCTCAAGCATCCGGGCTGACGGACGTTACTCAGGAAGGGCCCGGTGGCGCTGAGTGGCCGATGGTCTTGCGGGCAATCAACCCGCGGCGGTGTCCGTGCATTACAATGCCAAGCATCCCGTCAAGGCATTTCTAAAGGAGTCTCGCCTTGAATAACAACTGGTTTCAGAAGGCGGCCATCTGGCTGGTGATTGCCTTGGTGCTGTTCACCGTCTTCAAGCAGTTCGACAAGCCGCGCACCCAAGAGGGTGTGACGTACTCGCAATTCATGGATGACGCAAAGGCCGGCAAGGTCAAGCGCGTCGAAGTGCAGGGCCGCACGCTGTTGGTCACGCCCAACGAGGGCAACAAGTATTCCATCATCTCGCCAGGCGACATCTGGATGGTTGGCGATCTGATGAAATTTGGCGTGCAGGTGACCGGCAAGGCCGAAGACGAGCCCAATATGCTCTATTCGATCCTTACCTACCTCGGCCCGACGCTGCTGATCATCGTGTTCTGGTTCTACATGATGCGGCAGATGCAAGGCGGCGGGAAAGGCGGTGCCTTCTCGTTCGGCAAATCCCGAGCGCGGTTGATCGACGAGAACAACAACAGCGTCACGTTTGCTGATGTGGCAGGGTGTGACGAGTCGAAGGAAGAAGTCGTCGAGCTCGTCGACTTCCTGAAAGATCCGCAGAAATTCCAGAAGCTGGGTGGTCGTATCCCGCGTGGCGTGCTGCTGGTCGGCCCTCCGGGTACCGGTAAGACGCTGCTGGCGCGCGCCATTGCTGGCGAAGCCAAGGTACCGTTCTTCAGCATCTCCGGTTCGGATTTCGTTGAAATGTTCGTCGGCGTGGGTGCAGCCCGCGTGCGCGACATGTTCGAGAACGCCAAGAAGCAAGCGCCTTGCATCGTCTTCATCGACGAAATTGATGCGGTCGGCCGCCATCGTGGCGCCGGCATGGGCGGTGGTAACGACGAGCGCGAGCAGACCCTGAACCAGATGCTGGTCGAGATGGACGGTTTCGAGGCCAACTCGGGCGTCATCGTCATTGCAGCAACCAACCGCGCTGACGTTCTCGACAAGGCGTTGCTGCGCCCGGGCCGTTTCGACCGCCAGGTCTACGTGGGCCTGCCGGACATTCGTGGCCGCGAGCAGATCCTCAAGGTGCATATGCGCAAGGTGCCGATCGGCAACGACGTGGATGCTTCGGTGCTGGCACGTGGCACGCCGGGTTTCTCGGGTGCTGATCTGGCCAACCTTGTGAACGAAGCCGCGCTGTTTGCTGCCCGCCGTAACAAGCGTGTGGTTGATATGCAGGACTTCGAAGATGCTAAGGACAAGATCTACATGGGTCCGGAGCGCAAGTCGGCCGTGATCCGTGAAGAAGAGCGCAAGGCCACGGCGTACCACGAGTCGGGTCATGCAGTGGTTGCCAAGCTGCTGCCGAAGGCTGATCCGGTGCACAAGGTCACGATCATGCCGCGCGGCTGGGCGGGTGGCTTGACCTGGCAGCTGCCGGAGCACGACAAGCACTACGCCTATAAGGACACGATGCTTGAAGAGGTCGCTATCCTGTTCGGCGGTCGCGCAGCAGAAGAGGTGTTCCTGGGCGCGATGAGTACCGGTGCTTCGAACGACTTCGAGCGTGCCACGAAAATGGCCCGCGACATGGTGACGCGCTACGGCATGAGCGACACGCTGGGCACCATGGTCTATGTCGACACCGAGCAGGACGGTTTCTTCGGCCGCATGGCATCGAAGACGGTGTCCGAGGCGACGCAGCAAAAGGTCGATGCAGAGATTCGTCGCATTGTTGACGAGCAGTACGCCCTGGCCAAGGGCCTGCTGGAAGCCAACCGTGACAAGGTTGAGGCCATGACGGCTGCGCTGCTCGAGTGGGAAACCATCGACGCCGACCAGGTCAACGACATCATGGACGGTAAGCCGCCGCGCCCGCCGCGCTATGGTTCGACTGGCGGTGGCAGCACGCCGCCGGGTGGCGGTACCCCCGCCGGAGCGAACCCGGGTAACGTGCCGGCCACGGCATGAAGGCTGTCTGATAGGTTATTGCCCTGAGGGCGGAGCATAAGAGCCGGTGCATGCGCACCGGCTTTTTTGTTAGTGCCTTTTTTGGTATGCCTGGCGTAGCATTCCGGTCCTGCGCCGTACTCTGATTCGCACATCTTGCCTGCTCTTATTCCCACTACGACGCACTTCCAGTGCGGGCGTTTTCGCTACGCGCGTGATCGGCGCCCGCTGGTCATGGGCATTCTCAACGTCACGCCCGATTCGTTTTCCGACGGCGGCCAACATGCCACCCGCGATACGGCGTTGCGCCATGCTGAACAACTGATCACCGAAGGCGTCGACATGATCGACATCGGTGGTGAATCGAGCCGGCCGGGCGCTGCACCACTGGGTCTGCAGGAAGAGTTGGACCGCGTGATGCCGATTGTCGAGGCGCTGCGCGACTGCGGCAAACCGCTGTCCATCGACACCTACAAGCCTGAGGTGATGCGCGCCACGCTAGAGGGTGGCGCCGATCTCATCAACGACATTTGGGGTTTTCGCCGCCCGGGCGCGATTGAGGCGGTGGCCAAGGGCAACGCCGGCCTGTGCGTGATGCACATGCAGCGCGATCCAGAGACGATGCAGGAGTCGCCCAGCTATACGGATCTGATGGGCGAAGTGACAGCCTTCCTGCGCATGCAGACCGAAGCATTGCTGGCTGCCGGCGTAGCTGCAGAGCGCATTTCGCTCGACCCGGGATTTGGCTTTGGTAAAACGCCGGATCACAATCTCACCATGCTCAATCGATTGGCGCAGTTTGAGCAGATCGGGTTGCCGTTGTTGGCCGGTCTGTCGCGCAAATCGACGTTGGGTGCAGTGCTGGGTGGCAAACCGCCGGCCGAGCGCATCACCGCGAGTGTGGCTGCCGCGTTGCTGGCAGCGGAGCGCGGTGCTTTCATCGTGCGTGTGCACGACGTGCGGCCGACCGTGGAAGCACTTCAGGTCTGGTGGGCAATGCGTCACGAAAGGGTTGATCCGCCGCTCCCATGACGGTCGTACGGTCGGGGTCGAGCGAACAGACGATTGCCCGGCTGCGGCTGGCATCTTACAAACAATAAAGAAACTACTGCAGGAGAGATTCCTTATGTCCAGGAAGTATTTCGGCACTGATGGCATTCGTGGGCGCGTGGGCGAGACCCCGATCACGCCGGACTTTGTGCTGCGCCTTGGCTATGCTGCCGGCCGCGTGTTGGCACACGGCGCTGAGTCGCATGGCCACGGCCGGCCTACTGTGCTGATCGGCAAGGACACGCGCTTGTCGGGCTACATGCTGGAAGCGGCACTGGAAGCCGGTTTCACGGCTGCCGGCGTGGACGTGCTGATGAGCGGTCCGCTGCCGACGCCTGGCGTGGCTTATCTGACGCGCGCGTTGCGCCTGTCGGCGGGCGTAGTGATCTCTGCGTCACATAATCCTTACTATGACAACGGCATCAAGTTCTTCTCGGCCAGCGGTGACAAGCTGCCTGACGAGACCGAACTGCAGATCGAAGCCGAACTGGAAAAGCCGATGGAGTACGCGGCGTCAGACGCGCTGGGCCGTGCCCGCCGCATTGAGGATGCCGCCGGCCGCTACATCGAGTTTTGCAAGAGCACGTTCCCGAACGACCTGAACCTGTTCGGCATGAAAGTCGTGCTGGATAGTGCGCATGGCGCGGCGTACCACATTGCGCCGCACGTCTTCCACGAGTTGGGTGCGGATGTGGTGTCGATCGGCAACCAACCGAACGGTCGCAACATCAACGACGGCTACGGCGCGACAGCGCCGGGCAAGCTGGTCGAAGCCACGCGTGAACATGGCGCCGACATCGGCCTGGCCTTCGACGGTGATGCCGACCGCCTCCAGGTGGTCGACCGCAACGGTCGCCTGTACAACGGCGATGAGCTGCTCTACGTGATGGTGCAGGCGCGTCGCGCAGCGGGGCAGGCAGTACCGGGCGCCGTCGGTACGCTCATGACCAACCTGGCTGTGGAGTTGGCACTTAAGGCGCAAGGCGTCGAGTTCGTACGTGCCAAGGTGGGCGACCGCTATGTGCTGGAAGAACTGAAGAAGAACGGTTGGCTGCTGGGCGGTGAAGGTTCGGGCCATTTGCTGTGCCTGGACAAGCACAGCACGGGCGACGGCATCATCTCGGCTTTGCAGGTGCTTGCGGCATTGCGCCGCAGTGGCCAGACGCTCGACGAGATGCTGGAAGGCGTGCGTCTGTTCCCGCAAAAGCTGATCAATGTGCGCGTCGAAAAAGGTTTCGACTGGAAGTCGCACGCTGGCTTGCAGGCTGCGCTCAAGACCAGCGAGGCTGAGCTCAGCGGCAAGGGGCGTGTGCTGATTCGTCCGTCCGGTACCGAACCTGTTGTGCGGGTGATGGTTGAGGCACAGGATGCCGACCTTGCTACACAGCATGCAGAACGTCTGGCGGCAACGTTGCGGTAAATTGCCGGACGAACGCTGCAGAAGCAATTAAAAAGCGGCCCTTACGCCGCTTTTTTTGTGCCTTAAGATCGACTTTCGTGCGTTCTAAGCCGGTTCTGAGAAGTTTTTGTGTTGTCACAGAATTGTCATGTGAGCGACCTAAAGTTCGGGTGTCAAAAATCTGTCATCGCTCAACCGCTCCTCTGGAGAACACATGAAACTGGTTAAATCCGCAATCGCGGGCGTGGCTGCGCTGGCTTTCGCTGGTACCGCATTCGCAGTTGACATCACTGGTGCTGGCGCAACGTTCCCGGCCCCCGTCTACAACAAGTGGGCGGCCGACTACAACAAGGCGACCCAGACCAAGGTGAACTACCAAGGTATCGGCTCGTCGGGCGGCATCAAGCAGATCACCGCCAAGACTGTCGACTTCGGCGCATCGGACATGCCGCTGAAGGACGAAGAGCTGAACAAGGATGGCCTGATTCAGTTCCCGACCGTGATCGGCGGCGTGGTGCCGGTGATCAACCTGCCGGGCGTGAAGCCGGGCGAACTGACCTTGAATGGCCAAATCCTGGGCGACATCTACCTGGGCAAGATCAAGAAGTGGAATGATCCGGCTATCGTCAAGCTGAACCCGAAGGCCAAGCTGCCGGACCAGGACATCCTGGTGGTGCGCCGTGCTGACGGTTCGGGCACCTCGTTCATCTTCACGAACTACCTGTCGAAGGTGAACGCCGAGTGGAAGGGCAAGGTTGGCGAAGGCACGACCGTGAACTGGCCGACCGGTACGGGTGGCAAGGGCAACGAAGGCGTGGCCGCTTTCGTGCAGCGTCTGGGTGGCGCAGTGGGTTACGTTGAGTACGCCTACGCCAAGCAGAACAAGATGACCTACGTGAACCTGCAGAACAAGTCGGGCGCCACCGTGCAACCGACCGCTGAAGCGTTCAAGGCAGCCGCTGCTGGCGCCGAGTGGAGCAAGTCGTACTACCAGATCCTGACGGACGAGCCGGGCAAGGACGCATGGCCGATCGCTGGTGCGACCTTCATCCTGCTGCACAAGACCCAGGCCAAGCCGGAACAAGGCGCTGAAGTCATGAAGTTCTTCGACTGGGCCTACAAGGGTGGCGATGACGCTGCCAAGGGTCTCGACTACGTGCCGCTGCCGGATGCTGTGAAGAACCAGATCCGCGCGACGTGGAAGTCGAACGTGAAGGACGCGTCGGGCAAGGCGATCTATAACTGATCGTTCGTTGCCTGTTGCGTAGGTAGTGCAGCACAAGGTGCGGGCGGGCGGTGCAGATTGCCGCCCGCACCATTTCAACAGCTTCTCTCACGGCTGACCGGTTTCCCTCATGGCCACGCTCTCTGATTCTTCCGGCGCTTCTTCCAGCATGCGAGCACCCAGCCGCGTTGGCGACCTGGTGTTTGGCGGTCTGACCCGGCTTGCCGCAATCATTACGCTCCTGCTGTTGGGCGGCATCATCGTTTCGCTGATCATCAGCTCCTGGCCCTCGATCAAGCAATTCGGCCTGTCGTTCCTGGTGAATTCGGAGTGGGATCCGCCCGCCGATATCTACGGCGCGCTCGTGCCGGTCTACGGCACGCTGGTCACCTCGCTGATCGCGCTCATCATTGCCGTGCCCGTGAGCTTCGGCATTGCCCTGTTTCTGACCGAACTGTCGCCGGCATGGCTGCGCCGACCGCTGGGTACCGCCATCGAGCTGCTCGCTGCCGTGCCGTCCATCGTCTACGGCATGTGGGGTCTGCTCGTATTTGCACCGATTTTTAGCGAATACTTTCAAAAGCCGCTGGCCGCGACTGTCGGCAAGATCCCGGTCATCGGGGCGCTGTTCCAGGGCGCACCGATCGGTATCGGCCTGCTGTGCGCCGGGGTGATCCTGGCGATCATGATCATCCCGTACATCTCTGCAGTGATGCGTGACGTGTTCGAGATCACGCCGACGCTGCTCAAGGAATCCGCCTACGGCGTGGGCTGCACGACGTGGGAAGTCATGTGGAACGTGGTGCTGCCGTACACCAAGGCGGGTGTGATCGGTGGTGTGATGCTGGGTCTGGGCCGCGCACTGGGCGAGACCATGGCGGTGACGTTCGTGATCGGCAACACCAACCTGCTGTCGGATGCGTCGCTGTTCTCGCCGGGCAACAGCATCACCTCGGCACTGGCCAACGAATTTGCAGAAGCGGGCCAAGGCCTGCATACCGCTGCGCTGATGGAGTTGGGCTTGATCCTGTTCGTCATCACGTTCATCGTGCTGGCGGCGTCCAAGCTGCTGCTTCTGCGCCTGCAGAAGAGCGAGGGCCAAAAGTGAACCAGCGCGATCTGCCCGACGTCATGAGACCCAACACCATGCGCACGTCCTCCATTCCTGCCGTCCGCGCTGACTCCGAGAAGACCAAGGCACGCCTGCAGGCCCGTCGCCGCAATATCAACGGTTTTGCACTGGCACTCTCGCTTGCCGCCATGGGCTTCGGCCTGGTGTGGCTGGCGTGGATTTTGTGGACCACGCTCTCGCTGGGCGTGGGTGGTCTGTCGCTGTCGCTCTTTACGGAGATGACGCCGCCGCCCAACACGCCGGGAGGCGGCTTGGCCAACGCCATCGCCGGATCGTTCCTGCTGGTCGGCATGGCCACGCTGATCGGCACGCCGCTGGGCGTCCTGGCCGGCATCTACCTGGCGGAGTACGGCAAGACGTCGGCACTGGCCAGCGCGACGCGCTTCATCAATGACATCCTGCTGTCGGCGCCGTCCATCGTGATCGGCCTGTTCGTGTATGCCGTTGTGGTGGCGCGTGTGCAGCACTTCTCGGGGATTGCCGGCGTGCTGGCGTTGGCACTGCTGCAGATCCCGATCGTGGTGCGCACCACCGAGAACATGCTGAACCTGGTGCCCAACGCCATGCGTGAAGCCGCCATGGCGCTCGGTACGCCCAAGTGGAAGATGATTCTGTCGATCACGCTCAAGGCGTCGTACGCTGGCGTGATTACCGGCGTGCTGCTGGCTGTGGCCCGTATTGCCGGTGAAACCGCGCCGCTGCTCTTCACCGCGCTGAACAACCAGTTCTGGAGCCTGGATCTGAACCAGCCGGTGGCGACCATGCCGGTGGTGATCTACAAGTTTGCAATGAGCCCGTTCCCCGAGTGGCAACAATTGGCCTGGGCCGGGGTGTTCCTGATTACGCTGGGTGTGCTGGGGTTGAACATCCTCGCGCGTGCCTTGTTCACCAAGAAATGACCATGACTGCTACGTCCCTCGAAGTGCGCACGCAAAGCCCGAAGATCGATGTGCGTGACCTGAACTTCTACTACGGCAAGTTCCACGCGCTCAAGAACATCTCGCTGCAGATTCCCGAGAAGCAGGTGACGGCCTTCATCGGCCCGTCGGGCTGCGGCAAGTCGACGCTGCTGCGTACGTTCAACAAGATGTACGCGCTGTACCCCGAGCAGCGTGCCGAAGGTGCGATCAACATGGACGGCGAGAACCTGCTCACGTCCAAGACGGATATCGCCCTGTTGCGCGCCAAGGTGGGCATGGTGTTCCAGAAGCCGACGCCGTTCCCGATGTCGATCTACGACAACATCGCCTTTGGCGTGAAGCTGTTCGAGCGCCTGTCGCGCTCCGAAATGGACGATCGCGTGGAATGGGCGCTGACCAAGGCCGCGCTGTGGAACGAAGTGAAGGACAAGCTCAACCAGTCGGGCTATGGCCTGTCGGGCGGTCAGCAGCAGCGTCTGTGTATCGCCCGTGGCATCGCCATCCGTCCGGAAGTGCTACTGCTGGACGAACCGTGCTCGGCACTGGACCCGATTTCCACCGGTAAGATCGAAGAGCTGATTGCTGAGCTGAAAGACGACTACACGGTCGTCATCGTGACGCATAACATGCAACAGGCCGCGCGCTGCTCCGACTTCACGGCTTACATGTACCTGGGCGAGCTGATCGAGTTTGGTGAGACCGAGAAGATCTTCATTAAGCCGCGCCGCAAGGAAACGGAAGACTACATCACCGGCCGCTTCGGCTGATCTGCAACACGCACTGAAGCGACAAGGAGAAACCGATGTCCGAGAAACATCTGTCATCGCAGTTTGATACCGACCTGACCTCCATCAGCACCAAGGTGCTGCAGATGGGTGGCCTGGTTGAGGCACAGATCGCCCGCGCGATGCGCGCCCTGGCCAACTTCGACACCGATATGTGTGATCAGGTGCTCGCGGTGGAGCAGGAGATCAATGCACTCGAAATCGAGATCGACGGTGATTGCAACAACATCATCGCGCGCCGCCAGCCGACCGCGCGCGACCTGCGTCTGGTCATGGCCATCTCGAAGACCATCACCAACCTGGAGCGCGCCGGCGACGAGGCCGCGAAGATCGCCAAGCGCACCAAGCGCCTCATGCAAGACCCGTCGGCGCACGCGCTGAACTATGCGGGCGTTGAGCGCTCGGGCGACATGGCAGCGACCATCTTGCGTCATGCGCTGGATGCCTTCGCACGGCTGGACACCGCCGAGGCCGTGTCGATCCTGAAGGAAGACAAGGCCATCGACGAGGAATTCCGCGGTTTCATGCGCGAACTCATCACCTACATGATGGAGAACCCGCGCACGATTTCGGTGTCGCTGGATCTGCTGTTCATTGCCAAGGCGATCGAACGTATTGGCGATCACGCCAAGAACATCGCTGAGTTCATCATTTACATCGTCAAGGGAACCGACGTCCGGCACGCTGGGCGCGAGGCGCTGGAGCGTGAGATCCAGGGCGAGGGCGAATAAAAAAAGGCAGGATGGAGACGTGAGCATGCCGAGTAGCATTCTGGTCGTGGAAGACGAACCGGCGATCGCCGAGTTGATCGCCGTTAACCTGCAGCACGCAGGGCACTACCCGATCCGTGCGTACAACGCTGAACAGGCGCTGTCGTTGATGAGCGATGTGCTGCCAGATCTGGTTCTGCTGGACTGGATGCTGCCGGGCAAGTCCGGCGTGATGTTCGCCAAGGAGCTGCGCGCCAACGAGCGCACGCGCCAGATTCCAATCATCATGCTGACCGCCCGCAGCGATGAGCAAGACAAGATCATGGGCCTGGATAGCGGTGCGGATGACTACGTCACCAAGCCGTTCTCGCCCAAGGAGCTGCTGGCCCGCATCAAGGCCGTGCTGCGCCGCCGTGCGCCGCAGCTGACCGACGACGTCGTGGCCATCAACGGCCTGAAGCTGGACCCGGCCACGCATCGCGTGACGGCCACGAACATCGAAGCGGAAAACCCGATCAAGCTCGATCTGGGCCCGACCGAGTTCCGCCTGCTGCATTTCCTGATGACGCATCCGGAGCGCGTGCACAGCCGCTCGCAACTGCTCGATCAGGTGTGGGGCGATCACGTGTTCGTGGAAGAGCGCACCGTGGACGTGCACATCAAGCGCTTGCGTGCGGCACTCGCCCCGGGTGGCTACAGCAACATGATCGAAACCGTGCGCGGCAGCGGCTATCGCCTGGCGCGCAATCCGGGGCAGTAACCGCCGTCAACTGATCGAACGCGCGAGTCCATCATCGTCTATCGCGCGTTCACACGATCTTCGCGGTCCAGCGCTTAGAATGCCTTCATGAACGTCTTCTGGACCCGCTTCGCTGTCTTCGTCGCCCTGGTGGGCCTCGTCACAGCCTGTCTATATGTCTTCGCCAACCATGTGGTTGCGCTGGCCGTGCTCAGCGCGCTGCTGTTGGTGATGCTCCTTTACTACGTCTATCAGATCCAGCGCCTATGGCGCGTGCTGGACTCGCCGGCCTATGGCGAGATCCCCAGCGCGCTCGGCCTATGGGGCGAGGTCTACTACCGCCTGCACCGGCTCGTGAAAGGCTGGCGCACGCAGGTGCTGCAGGTCGAGCAGCAGCACAGCCGGTTCATCCAGGCCATTCAAGCATCGCCCAACGGCGTGCTGATGCTCGACGCTGAAGACCAGATCGAATGGTGCAACGCTGTGGCCGAGGAGCACTTCGGCTTGTCTGCCAAGCGAGACCTGCGCCAACGCATTACCCATCTGATTCGCAGACCGGAGTTCGTCCGCTACCTTGCGCGCGGCGAGTTCGAGGAGCCGCTCACCATGCATGACGTGGGGCCCCACAAGCAAAGCATCGTTTCTGTCCAGGTCCTGCCGTACGGCGAAGACCGCAAGCTGCTGGTGACGCAAGACATCACCAAGCTGGAGAACACCGAGGCCATGCGCCGCGACTTCGTCGCCAACGTCTCGCACGAGCTGAAGACGCCGCTGACAGTGCTCGCCGGTTTTCTAGAGACGGTGCGCGATATTCCGCTGCCCGAGGAAGACAAGAAGCGTTACCTCGACATGATGCATACGCAGGCTATGCGCATGCAGCACCTGGTGGAAGATCTGCTGGCGTTGGCGACGCTGGAAGGCAACTCCGAGCCGCCGTCTGTCGCGCCCGTGCCGATGCAGCGCATGATGCTGCAGCTTGAGCATGACATCGAGGCGCTCTCTGCCGGCCGCCACACCATCAGCATGACGTGCGATCCGGCAGTGAGCGTGTGCGGGGCCGAGCTCGAGCTGCTCTCCGCATTCAGCAATCTGGCCTCCAATGCCGTGCGCTACACACCCGATGGCGGCACGATCCGCCTCGATTGGGGCGTGAAGGATGGGCATGCGGTGTATTCCGTCACCGACACGGGCATCGGCATTGCACACGAGCATATCCCGCGCCTGACTGAGCGCTTCTATCGTGTTGACCGCAGCCGCTCGCGCGATACGGGTGGCACGGGTCTCGGCCTAGCAATCGTCAAGCACGTACTTTCGCGCCACGGTGGTGAACTGCAGGTGACGAGTGAGCTCGGCAAGGGCAGCACCTTCCGCGCCGTGTTTCCGCCGGAGCGTACGGTGGTGCGCAGTGTGAGCGTCAGCGACGAACGCGCAGCCTGATTCAACGTCGCGCCAAACCGATCACCCAATGAAGAACGCACGCTGCAGAGCGTGCGTTTTTTTTGCTTAGCGGTGCCGCCAATCAGCCTGCCGAAATCTCCAGCGGAGCCCTGACAGTCGCCTCAGCAGCCGTCGCCGCAGCCACGGCTGCAGCCGTTTCTGCCGCAGCCGCCGCCTGCGGCGAGAAGTGGTTCAGCAACTCAAGCTGGCTGATGCGCACGTGCTTGCCACGCGTCTGGCGTTGAATGTAGGTGCCGTCTGCTTGCATGACCCAAGCCGATGCGTTGTCGCGCAGATGCACCTGCAGGCTTTCCTTGATAACGCGCGCCTTGAGCTTGCGATCAAGCACCGGGAAGGCCACTTCCACACGGCGGAACAGGTTGCGGTCCATCCAGTCCGCGCTGGAGAGGTAGACGATTTCCTCGCCGGCAGCATGGAAGTAATAGACGCGGTGATGCTCCAGGAAGCGCCCGACGATCGAGCGCACGCTGATGTTTTCGCTCAGCCCTGGCACGCCCGGCTTGAGTGCGCACACGCCGCGCACGATCAGGTCGATCTTCACGCCAGCACGCGAGGCCTTGTACAACTCGTCGATGATGGTCGGTTCCAGCAGCGCGTTCATCTTGCCGATGATGCGTGCACGTTTGCCTGCGCGTGCGGCGCGCGCTTCGGCACGGATGTGCTCGACCAGGTTCTCATGCATCGTGAACGGCGAGTGCCACAGATGATGCAGCTTGACCTGCGCACCGGTGCCGGTGAGCAACTGGAAGGTGTGATGCACGTCTTCGCAGATCTGCTCGTTGGCCGTCATCAGGCCGAAGTCCGTATAGAGGCGGGCGGTCTTGGGGTGGTAGTTGCCGGTGCCCAGGTGCACGTAGCGGTGCAGCTTGACGGTCTTGCCCTTGCCGGAGACTTCACGACGCACCACGAGCAGCATCTTGGCGTGGCACTTGTGGCCCACCACGCCGTACACGACGTGCGCGCCGGCAGATTCAAGCTGATCGGCCCAGTTGATGTTCGTTTCTTCATCAAAGCGCGCCAGCAGCTCGACCACGACGGTCACTTCCTTGCCGTTGCGCGCGGCTTTGATAAGCGCCTCCATGACCGGCGATTCATTGCCGGTGCGATAGACGGTCTGCTTGATGGCCACCACGTCGGGGTCGCGCGCAGCCTGCTGCAGCAGCTCCAGCACGGGCGTGAAGCTCTCGTACGGGTGGTGCAGCAGGATGTCGCCCTGGCGGATGGCGTCGAAGATGTTGGAGCTGTTGGCAACCTGCTTGACCGTCGCCGGCACGTGCGGCGGGTACTTGAGTGCCGGCTTGTCGACCATGTCAGGCACTTGCAGCAGGCGCACCAGGTTCACCGGGCCCTTGACGCGGTAGCAGTCGGCTTCGGTCAGGCCGAATTCCTGCAAGAGGCGGCGCACCAGCGCAGGCGACGTGTCATGCGCGATTTCCAGGCGCACCGCATCGCCAAAGTGGCGCGTGGACAGTTCGCCCTGCAGCGCCTCGCGCAGGTCGGTAATTTCATCTTCCGACACGAATAGGTCGGAATTGCGCGTGACGCGAAACTGGTAGCAGCCATGCACGTCGATCTGCGGGAACAGCTCGTGCACAAAGCCCTGCATGAACGACGACAGCAGCACGAACCCATACGGATAGCCCGACAGCTCCGGCGGCATCTGCACCAGGCGGGGCAGGGCGCGGGGCGCCTGCACGATGGCGAGCTCGGCTTCACGGCCGAAGGCGTCCTTGCCAGAGAGCTCGATGATGAAGTTCAGGCTCTTGTTGAGCACGCGCGGGAAGGGGTGCGCCGGGTCCAATGCCATCGGCGTCAGGACGGGCACCAACTCGTGCTGGAAGAAGCTGCGGCACCAGGCGCGCTGGGCTTCATTCCAGTTGGTCGTCATGTGGAAGAAGACGCCTTCCTTCTCCAGAAGGGGCAGGATCTCGTCTTGCAGCATGGCATACTGCTGCGTGACCAGTTGCCGCACCCGCTCCGTCACCACGCCAAACGCCTGCTGTACCGACAGGCCATCGGGGGTGAGGGACGACGGGTTGTCGCGCATCTGTTCCTTCAGCCCGGCAATACGGATCTCAAAGAACTCATCCAGATTGCTCGACACGATGCAGATGAACTTCAGCCGCTCCATGAGCGGCACGCCAGGGTCGGCCGCCTGGGCCAGCACACGGGCGTTGAATTCAAGAATGCCCAGTTCGCGATTGAGCAGATCGCCCGCGGGCAATGTCGACATGTTCTGTTCCAGCGAATGACTATCCGGCCACTTTTCCATATTCTGGTGTCAAATTTGTGACACATTTGAATTGTCACGTTGACGACACAATAGAGACATATTTTGTGGCGCAGCGCTTCGAATCACAATCCCTAAAAACGCCCATCGCGTTTCAACCCGTTTTCCATTCATGAGTCCCACACCCCGTCTGCTGGCCGCTGTCGACATGGGCTCCAACAGCTTTCGGCTGATGATCGGCCGCGTCGACGAAACCGTGACTGCCAATGGCACCAGCAGCAGCCAGATCTTCCAGGTCGATGCGCTGCGCGAGCCGGTGCGTTTGGCCGCCGGGCTTACGCAAGATAAATACCTGGATCAACCCGCACGCCGTCGTGGCGTTGACGCACTGCGCCGCTTTGGCGACCGCCTGCGCGACTTCTCGCCTGACCACGTGCGTGCAGTGGCCACCAACACGCTGCGCGTGGCCAAGAACGCGCAGGAGTTCTTGATCGAGGCGGAAGCTGCGCTCGGCTTCCCCATTGAAGTGATTGCCGGCCGTGAAGAGGCGCGCTTGATCTATCTCGGTGCATCGCACGATGCGCCGGCGTGTCAGGGCAACCGGCTGGTGGTCGACATCGGCGGCGGCTCCACCGAGTTCATCATCGGCAATGGCTACAAGCCCAAGCTGATGGAATCGCTCTACATCGGCTGCGTCTCGCACAGTCGCCATTTCTTCCCGAACGGCAACGTGGATGAGTACGCGATGAAGCAGGCCGAGCTGGCCGCGCGTCGCGAAATCCAGATTCTCGTGCAGCAGTACCGCACGGCCGGCTGGAACCAGGCAGTGGGCTCGTCGGGCACGGCGCGCGCGCTGGCCGAGCTGATCGAGCTCAACGGCTTTAATGACAAGAGCGAGAAGGGGAGCGCCCACGGTATCACCCGCGAAGGGCTGGAGCGCCTCAAGCGTGCGGTGATCAAGTCGGAGAATACCAACCGGCTGAAGTTGAGCGGCCTGAAGTCGGACCGCATTCCGGTGCTGCCGGGCGGCCTGTCGATCATGCTCGGCGTATTTGCCGAACTCGATATCGACCGCATGGACGTGACCGACGGCGCGCTGCGCCTGGGTGTGCTGTACGACCTGCTTGGCCGCAGCCACCACGAAGACATGCGCACGGTGACGATCGAGCAGTTCATGCGTCGCTATAACGTCGATCGCTCGCAGGCCCATCGCGTGCGCGATGCGGCGACGGCGTTGCTGTCGCAGTTTCCCGATCCGCCCGATGAGCGCCGTGAAGACAATCTTGCACTGCTCGGCTGGGCCGCAAACCTGCACGAGATCGGCATGAGCATCTCGCACAGTGGTTATCACAAGCACTCGGCCTACATTGCCAGCCATGCTGATATGCCGGGCTTCTCCAAGACCGACCAGGCACGTCTGGCGACGCTGCTGCTGGGGCATGCGGGCAAGCTCGGCAAGCTGTCGGGCGGCGGCAAGTTCTTGGATTGGCGGATGCTGTTCAGTCTGCGTCTGGCCTTTGTGCTGTGCCGCCGGCGCGGTGCGATCCAGTTGCCGGGTCTGAAGGTGCGCCAGAGCGAGGGCGAACTCAACGAAGGCGGCTTTGAGGTGGAGCTACCGAAGGGGTGGATCGAGCAGAATCCGCTGGTCGAGTACAGCCTCACGCAGGAAGCCGATGAATGGCAGCGCATCGGCCGTCGCTACAAGGTGACTTACGTATAGCCCTTCGGTAATTCGGCACCTTGTGGTGCCGATCCAAACAAAACGGCCCGGTCTTTCGAACCGGGCCGTTTTGCTTTGCAGCGGTGAGTGATCAGCCGCGCAGGAAGTGGCGTGCGTAGCGCGGGTTGATGTCCGACAGGCGCAGCAGCGTGAGGAAGTCGGCAACGTTGAAGTCAGGGTCCCAGGCCGGTGCGCCGCAGATGCGGGCGCCCAGGCGCAGGTAGCCCTTGACCAGCGCGGGCGGGTCGACTTCCAGGTTCTGGTTCAGCTCATCCACCGGCAGCGGTACGCGCGGGAAGGCGTGGTACTCGATCGGCGCCAACGAACCGTCGTCGACGAAACTGCGATACAGGCTTGCGGCAAAGTGACCGCCGTCACCCATCGACACGCTGGCGCAGCCCAGCATCGATTCAAAGCCGTAGCGCTGCATGTATTCACCCAGGCCCGCCCACAGCGCCATGATGACGCTGCCCGAACGGTAGTCGCGGTGCACGCACGAGCGGCCCAGTTCGACCATCTTCGGGCGCAGGTGCGTCAGGCGCACGAGGTCGAATTCGGATTCGGAATACAGGCAGCCGATCTGCTTGGCCGCGTCCGGGCGCAGCACGCGGTAAGTGCCGACCACGCGCAGCGTTTTCTGGTCGCGCACGATCAGGTGATCGCACACGGCGTCGAACATGTCGACGTCGAGTTCTGCGTGGGCCGAGGGCAGGCGGGCGCCCATTTCCTCGGCAAAGACCTTGTAGCGCAGGCGTTGCGCCTCGGTCACTTCATCCTGGTGGCGCGCCCACGAAACGGCCAGAACAGGCTTGTCACGCGCCGGAACAGCGTCGGGTGAGCGAGGAAGGCCCCTCCGTGCGTTGCCTAGATTCAGGCTCGGCAGTGCATCGATCAACGGCTGGGTGGGCGTCGGCAGGTCTCGCATTCGGATCCCCTAGGGTGGCTGAGGGTTGCTTTCGGGGGCGATTCTAGAGACGCCGCATGACAGATCAGCGACAAAAGCGAGTCAATCGTGACCGTTGCGTGAATTTTGCGTGGCGTAACTATGACAATGATGACGTGTCACACAAGATCCGGGTTGGCCACCGCGCGCAGCACGGTCTGCGCCTCGTCTTCGCGCATGCGGCGGCACAGCCACCACACGGCGGCTTTCTTCACGCTCCAGTCCATTTCGACGCCCGCAATCAGCAGGCTGGCCAGGCGGCCGAGCCACGGCTGGTGGCCGACCAGCAGCAGGTTCGTGCTCGAGGGCCAGTCGATGGCCGCGAGGATGGCGCTGACATCCGCGCCCGGCGCAATGTCGGGCAACGTCTGGAAATGCTCGGTGAGGGCGCGTGCAGTCTGCTGCGTGCGCACGGCGGGACTGACCAGCACGCGCGTGTCTTCCGGCAGGCGAGGGCGCAGCCAGGCGGCCATTTTCTCGGCCTGCTTTTCGCCGCGCTTGGTCAGTTCACGTTGGAGATCGGTGCTGCGCTGGATGCGCAAGGATGCGGCCACGTCTTCGGCTTCGGCGTGGCGCCACAGGATGAGATTCATGGAGCGGTTCTACGGGTGGTGCGAGATGGTACGGATACCGTGTTTATAGCACTGCCGTATGACACCATCTGCCGCCCAAACAAAAACGGCTTACGCGATGAACGTAAGCTGTTTTTGTTGACTGCCAAATTTTGGTCGGAGCGGAGAGATTCGAACTCCCGACCCACTGGTCCCAAACCAGTTGCGCTACCAGGCTGCGCTACGCTCCGGAATCGTCGATTGTACCGCTTTCGCAACAGATTGGTCAAATCATTGTGCGAACGATCATTCCGAGGGCGACCACGCCGGCAAATGCAGCGAACCCCTGCTGCAGTGCCGGGCCGGCCAGATGCTTCGCAAAGCGGCGTCCGGCCAGCATGCCGGTCAGTGCGCCGGCGGCAAACGGCAGCGCGATATGCCAGTCGACATGCCCGCCAATGGCCGATGCCACCACGCCGCCGGTGGAGACCAGCGCAATGACCGCCAGCGATGTGGCAACGATCGTCTGCATTGGCAGGTCAGTCGCGCGGCGCAAGGCCGGCACGATGACGAAACCGCCGCCCACGCCCAGCAACCCAGACAGGAACCCGGCGCCCATGCCCGATGCGGCCAGCGCGCGCGCGCACGGCAGCGTCCAGACCAGTTTGGCCGTTGTGGTGTCGAGGTGGCAGGGTGGCGCTGCATGTCGTGGAGCGTCTGCCGCAGGCGCTTCTGCGCGGGCCTGGCGGAACATGCGCACCGCCACATAGGCGAGCACGACGGCAAACAGCAGCGTCAACGGTGTATTCGGCACACGGTGCGCAACCCAGATGCCGAATGGCGATACCACCACGCCGCACACCGCCATCAGCCCTGCGGCCTTGTAGCGGACCTTGCCTTCACGCAGGCCGAGCATGGCGCCCAGCCCCGCTGACAAGCCCACCGCCAGCAGTGCGATCGGCGCCGCCTCAGACACCGACAGGTGCAGCCCAAAGATCAGCAGCGGCACCGCGACGATGGCGCCACCCGCACCCGTGAGCGCCAGGATGAGCCCCACCACCGAACCCAGTCCCGCACTGACGATCCAGCCGATTTCCACTGGCGACATGGTTTAGCGCCCCGAAGCTGCGGTTGGCCGCGCCAGCCATTCGCGTCCCTTGAGCAGCGCGTTCCAGTACAGCCAGGGCAGCAGCGTCTTCTTGAGCCACCAGGCGGACTTGCGTGCCACGGTGGGTGCCAGCGGAAAGGTCGGGAGCAGCTTGCCGCCGTAGCCGAACTCGGCCAGCACGACCTTGCCGCGCTCCACGGTAAGCGGGCAGGCGCCGTAGCCGTCGTAGCGCGTGGGCAGAGGCAGGCCTTCGCGATGCGCGAGCAGGTTCTCGGCGACCACGACGATCTGTTTGCGCACCGCAGCGGCTGTTTTGGCGTTGGGTGTGGAACTGGCATCGCCGAGCGAGAACACGTCGACGTGCCGCACATGCTGCAGCGTGGCCGGATCGACCTCACACCAGCCGGCAGCATCGCCCAGGCTGCTTTCGGCGATGAAGGCGGGCGGCACCTGCGGCGGCACCACGTGCAGCATGTCGAACGGCTTGGCAGTGCGCACGACTTCGCCGGCGGCATTCTTGTGCTCGAACCAGGCCATGCGTGCGGGGCCATCGACGGCCACCAGCGTGGAGCCGAATGCCAGCTTGGCGCGATAGCGCTCCACATAGCGCATGAGCGGCGGTACGAAGGCCTCGACGCCGAACAGCGCTGGCCCGGCAAGGTTGAACTCCACGTTGACGCGGTCGAGCACACGTGTGCGTTGCCAGTGGTCGCACGCAAGGTACATCGCCTTTTGCGGTGCGCCAGCGCATTTGATCGGCATGGCCGGCTGCGTGAACAGCGCGCCGCCAGAGCGCAGGCTGCGCACCAAGGACCACGTGTATGGCGCCAAATCAAACCTATAGTTGGACGTAACGCCGTTCTGGCCAAGTGCCGCTTCCAAGCCTTCAATGCGCTCCCACGCGAGACGCAGCCCCGGGCAGACGATCAGTTGGCGATAGGCAAGCGTCTGGCCGTTGTCGAGCTGCACGCGGTGCACATCGGCATCCACACGCGTAGCGGCTGCGCGAATGCGCCGCACGCCGGCCGGAAGCAGCGAATCGGTTTGTCGCGCCGTGGCCTTGGCATCGAACACGCCGCCACCCACAAGCGTCCACGCTGGCTGGTAGTAGTGCACGTCAGACGGCTCGACGATGGTGATGCCGAGTTGCGGGCGGCGTCGGCGCAGGCTGGCCGCCACGCCGATACCGGCAGCACCGCCGCCAAGAATGAGCACGTCACAGTCGACGGCAGGCAAGGACGCGGGCAAGGAGGGGGATTCGGAATGCATGCAATGTCAGTTGGGGCTGCCGGGCAAACCGGCTGGTGCTTCGATGATTGGCACGGCGTTGGCGCATCACAAGCCGGTGCCATGCAGGGCGACTTATCGGACGCTTCTCAGGACTTTGCCGCAGTACAGCGCAGACAGCGTCTGCATGATCTGGATGACCTCGAAGCTGGCCAGCCGGTAGTAGATGTACTTGCCCTCGCGGCGTGTGCTGACGAGGCCTTCATCGCGCAGCACGCCCAATTGCTGCGACAGGCTGGGCTGGTGCAGACCGACCAGCGCTTCCAGCTCGCCGACATTGCGCTCGCCCTGTGTGAGCTGGCAGAGCAACAGCAGGCGGTCTTCATGCGCCATGGCTTTGAGTACCGCGCATGCCTGGGAAGCAGAGTCGCGCAGCATGGAGATGGCCGCTTCGGGGAGCGGCACAATGTCGGTCGGATCGGTCGTCGGGTCAGTCATCGGGGCGCGGTGCGTGTTGTTCTGCCGGTCGCTCGGTGCGGCGCTATTGGCAGACAGAATATCTGGCGATATTCTATAAAAATATAGATTGTTTGCGGAAGCCCCAACATGCACGCCCAGATCGAACCATTTTTCGATACCGACACCTGCACCGTGACCTACGTGGTCCATGCGGGGCCGGGTACGCCGTGCGCTGTGATCGACTCGGTACTTGATTACGACCCGAAATCCGGCCGTACGCGCACCCTGTCGGCCGACCGTGTGGCGGCCTTCATCGAGGCGCACGGGTTGCGCGTCGAATGGCTGCTGGAAACGCACGCCCATGCCGATCACCTGTCGGCTGCGCCGTACCTGCGTGGCCGCTTTGGCGGACGCATCGCCATCGGCGAGCGTATTCGCGTGGTGCAGGGCGTGTTCAAGCCGATCTTCAACCTGGAGCCGTCATTTCAGCTCGACGGCTCGCAGTTTGACCACCTGTTCACGCCGGACGAGGTCTTCCACATTGGTGACCTGGAAGCGAGGGCGTTGGCCGTGCCGGGCCACACGCCGGCGGACATGGCCTATCAGGTGGGAGATGCCGTGTTCGTTGGTGACACGCTGTTCATGCCCGACGTGGGCACGGCGCGCTGTGATTTCCCCGGCGGTGATGCGGGTACGCTGTACCAGTCGATTCGCCGTCTGCTCGACTTGCCGGCCGACACGCGGCTCTACATGTGCCATGACTATCCGCCTGCAGGGCGTGAGGCCACTTGCCACACCACCGTGGCTGAACAGCGCCGCGCCAACATCCACGTGCGTGATGGCGTGACGCAGGATGATTTCGTGCAGATGCGCACCAAGCGCGACGCCACGCTGGGCATGCCCACGCTGATGCTGCCGTCCATCCAGGTCAACATCCGCGCGGGCGCGCTGCCGCCGGCTGAACACAATGGCGTGCAGTATCTGAAGATTCCGCTCAACGCGTTGTAAGCGGCGGCAAAACGCCCTTCGGGGTCAGGCCCGAGGGGCGTTTGTTCTTTTGACAAACAGCCGTCGATCACGCTGCGCGTGTTGCCGCCACCGCCTTGAGCTCGACAACGAGCGTGGGTCTGGCTAAAGGAGCCCGCCATGTCCGTCCTGATATTGGGTCTGCTGATCTTCCTGGGCGTGCATTCCGTTCGCATTGTTGCGGAGGGATGGCGCAAGGCCTGGATCGCCCAGATGGGCGAGAAGGGCTGGAAAGGTGCGTACTCCGTCGCCTCCATCGTCGGGCTGGCGCTGGTTATCTGGGGATACGGTATCGCGCGGCACGAACCGCTCGTGCTGTGGACTCGGCCGGCGTGGGCGCCCCATCTTGCGGGCTTGCTGACACTGGCGGCGTTCATCCTCTTTGCGGCGGCGTACGTTCCGGGTAATCACTTCAAGGCGTGGGTCCGGCATCCGCAGGCGCTTAGCGTGGTGCTGTGGGCGCTGGCGCATTTGCTGGCAAATGGCACGTTGCATGCGGTCGTGTTGTTTGGCGCTTTCCTGGTCTGGGCGCTGGTCGATTTCGCGGCCGCGCGTCAGCGGGATCGCGTGGAAGGCGTGGTCTATCCCGGCGGGGTGCTTTCACGCGATGTGATTCCCGTTGTGATAGGCGTTGTCGCTTGGGGCGCGTTTGCGTTTTATCTTCACGCACGCTGGATTGGCGTGAACCCGATGGGGTAGTCAATCGAATCGCGTTGCCAGGTCGTGTAACTGCTGAGCGGTGACCGTGGCCCCGCCGCACACGACCACGGCAATGCTGGAGGCTGCCTTGAGTGCAGGGTGCCCGCAATCCAGCGCCGCCAATGCTGCCCCGCAGGCCGGCTCGACCACCACGCGGTGCTCGTCAAGAAACCGGAGCGCAGCCTTCACGGCCTGCGCATCTGACACCACGACGTTGTAGATCTCGCGGCGGGCTGCCCATTCGAGCGCTCCGTCGCACGGCCGCTTGGCACCCAGCGAGGTGGCCACGCTCGAGATGGTGGCGAGTTCGACGGGTTTGCCTTGTGCGATTGAACGCGCGAAGCAGTCGGCTCCCTCCGTTTCCACGGCAACGACTGGCACGTTGGACCATCCGTTGCGTTGCAGCCCTTCCATGACGCCGCACAAGAGCCCACCCCCGCCGACGGCGAGGAGGATCGCGCCGGGCTTGTGTCCGGAGGTCGCCATCTCGTCCACCAGTGTGGCGTGGCCGTGCCAGATGACCGGATCGTCGAATGGGTGCACGAAGGCGTCCCCCGGGCCGATCAGGGACTGTGCAAACGCATGCGCTTCTGCCCACGCGGCGCCATGCACGATCAGCCCTGCACCTTCCTGGCGGATCAGGTCGCGCGCCCGTTGCGGTGTGCTTTCCGGCACCACGACCGCGACGGGAACACCGAGCTCGCGCCCGCAATAGGCCACCGCAATCCCCGCATTGCCGCCGGAAGATGAGACGAACCGTTGCGCACCCGCCGCACGCTGCGCCTCGCACAGGGCACCGATGCCGCGCAGCTTGAACGAGCCGGACGGCTGCGCGGCGTCCATCTTCAGCCACACCGGTTTGCCAAGCTGCCGTGAATAGGTTTGGGACTGTACGTAAGGCGTGTGGATGTGGAGCGTCATGTCTGATCGTGATGTGCAGCAACGCATATTCAAGGAAGCAGTCATCCTAGGCATTCATGGCTATGCATACAAATGCTTTATAAACGGATTTGCTATGCTTGATAGGTATGGATAAGCGCCTACCGAATCGATATGCGGAACATTGAACTACGCCACCTTCGCTACTTCATTGCGGTCGCGCAGGCCGGCAGCGTAGTGGCGGGCGCGCGGGCCATCGGCATTGTCCAGCCCGCCTTGTCGCGGCAGATCCTTGAGTTGGAAGCCGCCGTTGGCACGCCGCTGCTGGCACGCAAGGCGAGGGGCGTGCAGTTGACCGCCGCCGGTGAGAGTTTTCTGCGTGACGCCCGGCAACTGCTGGCGGATCTGCAAACCGGGCGCGATCGTGCCTTGCGTTGCGCTGCAGGTCAGCTTGGCGAACTGCACCTGGGTGTGCTGCCGAACTATCTCAGCGCAGCCGTCGTGACGAACGTGCTGCAGGCGTTTCGTGCCGCGTGTCCAGAGGTCAAGGTTTCGGTGGCGCCGATGCTTTCCGCAGCGCAGGCTACCGCCATTGCGCGCAAGCAGATCGACGGCGGCATCATGGCTTGGCGTCGTGATGAGGCACCGCATCTGTCCGGTATTGCGCTGTTGAGCGACCGCTTTGTCCTGGCCATGCCCGCAGCGCAAGCTGCTCACCCCAAGGCGCCGAAGCGGCTGGCCGACGTGGCGGATCAGCCGTTCGTGTGGTTCGATCCGGAGCGTTCTTCGGCGCACCATCGCTTCTTGATGCGGCAGTGCGAGCGCGCCGGCTTCACGCCGCGCGTGGCCCAGATCGGCAGCGACATCCCAACCGTGGTGGGTCTTGTGGCGGCGGGCATGGGGTGTGCGTTTGTGCCGGAGAGCCTGTCCGCCCTGTGTCCGCCCACGGTGCAGCTCGTACCGCTGCGAGAGGTGTCCGATCGCTTCGATGTGGAATTCACCTTTGACGAAGACGCAGCGACACCCGTTGTCGCTCGGTTTGCGCAAGCGTTGCGTGAGGTCGTGGGTCGTGGAGGGCGAACGCGCCGGGCGCAATCGGCGCGTTAGCAGGCATTTGCCGCGTATTTTCTGACCGGACGGATCGGGCCTTACCCGTGTGCCTGTTGTCTTGTAGATTCATAGGGTGCTAACGAGCGCGAGTGGGTATCGTGGGGCAATACAGGCCGCAACCACCCGCCGGCTCCAACCGGAACATCACGCATGAAACATGTCACCTTGCCCGACGGCGAGCGCGTGCCGGCGCTCGGTATGGGAACGTGGAATATGGGCGAGGGCCGCGCCGCACGCGCCGAGGAAGTCGCCACGCTGTGCTTGGGGCTCGACCTCGGCCTGCGCCTGATCGACACGGCAGAAATGTACGGGGAAGGCTTGTCCGAAGAGATGATCGGCGAGGCGATTGCCGGGCGGCGCGACGAGGTGTTTCTCGTCAGCAAGGTCTATCCGCACAACGCCAGCCGGCGGGGTATTGCAGCCGCGTGCGAGCGCAGCCTGCGCCGGCTCGGTACCGATCGCATTGACCTGTACCTGCTGCACTGGCGCGGCAGCGTGCCGCTGGAAGAGACGGTGCAAGGTCTGCAGGCGTTGCAGCGTGAGGGCAAGATTCGTCACTACGGTGTGAGCAATCTCGACCTGTCGGATATGGAAGAACTCTGGGACGCGCCCGGTGGCGATCAGGTTGCGGTCAACCAGTTGCTCTACAACCTGGGCCGGCGCGGTATCGAATGGGATCTGCTGCCGTGGCTGCGCGAACGCCGCGTGCCCGTGATGGCGTATTCCCCCATCGAGCAGGCACAACTGGCACGTCACCCGAAGCTGGTGCGGTTTGCGCAGGAATGCGACATGACGCCGGCACAGGTAGCGCTGGCGTGGTTGCTGGCGCGCGACGACATCATCGCCATTCCCAAGACCAGCCGCCGCGAGCGTTTGCGCGAGAACGTCGGGGCACTGGAGCGCGAACTGACACTAGAACAACTGGCCGAGCTGGATCGTCTCTTTCCGCCCCCGAAGGGGCCTCGGCCGCTGGAGATGCTGTAAGTCGCGTCGGCGGCGTGTCGCGGGCTTAGCGTGATTTCGCCTGGTAACGGGCGTAGTCGACATAGCTTGTGAGATAGACACGCGCCTTGTCACGGGTTTCTTGCGTGACGCGGTCAGCCGCTTTGCGGGCACCGGACGAACTCATCTGCGCGCTGAGATGGTCGCGGAAGGCATCGTGCATGGCTTGCAGATCGTCTGCGCATGCGTCCAATGCAGACGACACCACGGCCTTTGTCTGTGCGTTGCCGGGCACGCCGTCATCGGCGCGGCGTTGGGTGCAATCCATGTACTTGATGCGTAGTGCTATCCAACCGCTATCGGCACTGGCCGTGCTGTCCGTTTTGGCCTGATCGGGAAGCTGCTGTTGCGGTGGCGTGGACGAACCACATGCGCCAAGCAGCGCCAGCAGAACAAGGGACGGGGCGTAGAGGGCTTTTTTCATGGCATGAACTGTATGCTGCGAGCGGTTCTCGCACCACCCGTTGTCTTCCCGGCAAGTCGACCATCGCTCACGCCATTAACATTTGGAAACGACTTCGTTATGAGGCGCGCGTCGCAACGTTTCTCTGCGGCACTTCAAGGTGGCAGCAGGGCGGCGTGAGCCGCCGTCAAAACTTCGCGGCTCAATCCGTCTAGTAATGCGGATGCCGCCCGCGCGTACTGCCAGTGCAGCGGCACATCCAGCGGCGTGTCGGGCACCAGTTCAACCAGTGTGCCCGCCTTGAGGTGCGACGCGATCAGCGCCTGCGGATGCAGACCCCATCCCATGCCAGCAACTGCGGCCGCCACAAAGGCCTGAGGCGAGGGCAGCATGTGCCGGGGCAGTTCGACATGCCGGTGGCACAGACGCCGTGCCCAGCGCGCCTGCAATTCATCTTTGGTGTTGAACAGCAGGCTGGGCGCGCGGGCCAAGCTGCCGGCGCCGACCCCGTCAGCGAAATGGCGTTGCACGAACGCCGGACTGGCGGCCGCAAGGTAGCGCATGGAGCCCAACGGCCGGCTATTGCAACCGGCAGCCGGGCGAGCCGTAGCAGTCACGGCGGCCAGCACGGCGCCACTGCGCAGCCATTCGGTGGTGTGGTCCTGGTCGTCCACCGCCACCTCCATCAGCACCGGGTGTTCAGCACCGAAGGCCGCAATGGGCGGGGCGAGCCACGTGGCCAAGCTGTCGGCATTCACGGCAATGGGCAGCGGCACCCGCGCAATACCCTCCGGCGCCAGCACGGGTAGCGCGCCTTGCAACTCCTGTTCGAGCAGTCGAACGCGGTCGACATGTTGGCAAAGCTGTCGCCCCGTCTCAGTCGCCCGGCAGGGTTGGTCGCGCACCACCAGTGCGCAGCCCACGCGCTCTTCCAGCAATCGAATGCGCTGTGAAATCGCCGATGGCGTGACATGGAGAGCGCGCGCAGCGCGTTCAAAGCTGCCTTCCCGAACGACGGCGGCCAATGCAGAGAGGGCGGCGTAATCCAGCATGAGTTAAGTAAAACTGAATTGAGTGAAGTAAGGATAGTTTGTCTTCATTGGTTGGTGCGGGCAAGCTGCATGCATGGACACCTTGCTGACTCCCAATTCGCTGGCGCTATCTGTCTCCCTTCAGGGCTTGGTCCTGAGCCTGGGGTTGATCGTCGCCATTGGCGCGCAGAACGCGTTTGTATTGCGTCAAGGGCTGCGCCGTGAGCATGTGGGCAGCGTGGTGCTGTTTTGCGCGGTGGCAGACGCGTTGCTGTTGACGGCCGGCGTCATGGGCATGGCTCAGGCGCTGGGCGAGCGCCCTGGGCTTGCCAACGCTATGGCATTGGCCGGCGCCGCCTTTCTGGCGGTGTATGGGTGGCGGGCGCTGCAACGTGCGCGACACGCTAGTCAATTGCGGGCCTCAGAAGGCGGTGATGGTTTGAGCCGGGGCGCTGCGCTGGCGCAGGCTGCAGCCTTTACGCTGCTCAACCCTCACGTCTACCTGGATACGGTGTTGCTGGTCGGCAGCATTGGCGCCCAACAGCCGGCGGCATTGCGTGGCTGGTTCGTCGCGGGTGCAAGTTCAGCCAGTGCGTTCTGGTTTGTGTTGCTGGGGTTCGGCGCGCGCTGGCTGGCGCCGTGGTTTGCGAAGCCGCGCGCGTGGCAGGTGCTCGATGGCCTGATCGGCACGACCATGCTTGTGCTGGCTGCGCTGTTGCTGCGCCATGCCTTCATGGGGATCTTTGGCTGACGAAGCATTGCGTCACTGGGGGCAGGCGCACCGAGCGGAATGCCTACTAGCCCGATTGCTGGTGCGTACCGCGCACGGTGGTCGCGCGACGGGGCGGCTTTGCCACAGTGTCGGCGGGAAACACGCGTGCGCATAAAAAGTCGACCAATGCCCGGACCTTGGGGGACGGGTGCTTGCTGGCCGGCCACAGCACGTTGAAGGTCCCTTCCCAGTCCAGGTGATCGGCCAGCACGGGACATAGCTGGCCATCGGCCAACGCTTTCCGGATCGAGAAGTCCGGCAGGAAGGCAATGCCCAGGCCTTGCAGCGCAAAACACAGGCGTGCCTCGATGTTGTTGCCGATCATCGATGTCGGGATCATCGATTCAGGTTCACTTGGCGCGCGGCGCAATGGCCACGGCTCCAGCTTGCCGCTGTTCGGGAAGCGATAGTGCAGGCAACTGTGGTTGGCCAGATCAGCCGGCACCTTCGGCGTGCCGCGCTCTGCCAGATAGGCAGGGGAGGCAACCAGCATGGCCCGATACGTGCCGAGCCTGCGGGCTGAAAGCCGCGAGTCGGCAGGCGCACCCGTTCGGACCACCGCATCGAAGCCTTCTTCGATGACATCGACCAGCCGATCCGTGAAGTCGAGGTCCAGTTCGATATCGGGGTACATGCGCATGAAGTCGCTGAGTACCGGCAGCACCAAGGAGCTGACCAGCGGCAGGCTGACGCGCAAGCGGCCGCGAGGCGCATCGGTAGCCTGGCGCAACTCCAACTCCGCCGCCTCGATCTCGGCCAGGATGCGGCGGCTGCGTTCCAGGAATAACGTGCCCTCGGCGGTCAAGGTCACGCTGCGTGTGCTGCGATGAAAGAGGCGTACGCCAAGCCGGTCTTCCAGTCTTGCCATGCTCTTGCCAACGGCCGATGCCGACACACCCAGCAGACGGCCGGCTGCGACAAAGCTGCGTGTCTCAGCCACCTGCACAAACACGACAAAATTGTTGAGGCTGTCCAAGCTACGTCCTTGATTGCGGACATCTATGTCCTGATAGAAGTGAAATCTACCCCACTTTTTCTTGAATCGCGGGCTTTCTATCGTGGCGGAAGTTTGATCAAGAAAGGAGTTCACCTTGTCTGCTTCCACACTTCTGCAACGCGCAGGAACCGTATCCGCGCCCCTGGACGAACGTGTCCAACGCGTTCTTCAACAGGCCATCGATGCGCAACGACTGGTCGGCGCCGTCGTGCTGGTCGCGCGTGACGGCCAACTGATTCATCAGCAGGCCGCTGGTTTGGCCGACCGCGAAAGTGGCCGCCCGATGACGCTTGACACGATCTTCAGGCTGTCTTCGGTCAGCAAGCCGATTGTTGCAGCCGCAGCGCTGGTGCTGGTTGCACGGGGCCAGCTGGATCTCGACGAGGGCGTTGACCTCTATCTGCCCGCATTCCAGCCGCGTTTGGCCGATGGGCGGCTCGCGCGCATCACGTCGCGGCAACTGCTCAGCCACACTGCAGGGTTGGGCTATCGCTTTCTGGAAGCGGACCCTGATGGCCCCTATGCCCGGGCTGCCGTGTCCGACGGCATGGACGCATCCGGCATCAGCCAGGAAGAAAACCTGCGGCGCATCGCCAGCGCGCCGCTGCTCTTTGAGCCGGGAACGGCATGGCATTACTCGCTCGCGATCGACGTGATGGGGGCGCTGATCGAACGGATTGTCGGCGCACCACTGGACGTGGCGATCCACGAACTGGTGACCGAACCACTAGGCATGACGGATACCGGCTTTTTCGTACGCGACGCGCAGCGTGTGGCGACCGCCTACGTGAGTGACCAACCGCAACCACACCGATTGCAGGAAGGTGAAATCTTGCCGGTGTTTGAGGGCACGGTTGGCATCCGCTACAGCCCCTCCCGCATCTTCGATGCGTGTGCGTTCCCCTCGGGCGGTGCTGGCATGGCGGGCACTGCGGCCGACTTCCTGCGCTTTCTCGAGGCCCTGCGCGAGCGCCGTGGCGCGCTGCTGCCTGACGACCTGGTCAGCGAGATGGGCCGAGACCAGACTGGAGGGCTTGAACTGCGCGATGCGCCGGGATTCGGCTTTGGCCTCGGTTTTTCTGTGCTGCGGGACCGGCAGCTAGCCTGTTCTCCGGAAACTGACGGGACCTGGCGATGGGGTGGGGCGTATGGACATGCATGGTTTGTCGATCCGGCGCAGAAGCTCAGCGTCGTCGCCTTCACCAACACCTTGTATGAGGGCATGTCGGGGCGCTTCGTGACCGACGTACGTGATGCTGTCTACGACGCCTTGCAGGAGACGCGTTGATGCGGACCGTACAAGAGCTGGAACTCCAGCCCGAACACCAAGGTGGTGCATCTGCCCGTGCTGCGGGCCGTTTGCCCGTGGCCCCACTGCTGGCGCTCGCCATGGCGGGGTTCATCACCGTTTTGACCGAAGCGTTGCCGGCCGGTTTGCTGCCGCCCATGGCCAGGGGGCTGGCGGTTTCCGAGGCGCTGGTCGGCCAGCTTGTCACGGCCTACGCGGTCGGGTCTCTGGTGGCGGCCATCCCGTTGATCACGCTGACACAACATCTGCGGCGTAGGCCATTGCTCTTGGCCGCCCTTGCAGGGTTTGCGCTCGCCAATGCGGTGACGGCAGTCTCCACGAGTTACGCCTTAACGCTGCTGGCCCGGTTTCTGGCTGGCATGTCGGCGGGTCTGCTGTGGGCGCTGCTCGCTGGATATGCTGCGCGCATGGTCGCTGTGCATCAACAAGGGCGGGCGATCGCCGTCGCCATGTTTGGCACGCCGCTGGCGCTGTCGCTGGGGGTGCCGGCAGGGACGCTTCTTGGGAGCGTGATCGGGTGGCGTGCCGGCTTCGGCATCATGAGTTTGCTGGCCGTGATCCTGATCGTATGGGTACGCGTGCGGGTGCCCGATTTCGCCAGCGTTGCCGCCAGGCGGCGCTTGTCATTGCGCGGCACATTGTTCGTGCCAGGGGTGCGCTCAGTTCTGTTTGCCGTGCTGACCTTCGTGCTCGCCCACAATATCCTCTACACCTATATCGCGCCCTTCCTTGCGACCGTAAAGATGGGCGATCAGGTCGATCTGGTGTTGCTGGCGTTCGGCATCGCTGCGCTTGCGGGCATCGGCGGCGTTGGCGTGCTGATCGATCGACACCTGCGTCACCTGACACTCGCCAGCATGCTGCTGTTTGGTGCGGCCACCGCAGTCTTGGGTTGGGCGAGCCGCGAGTCGGCCTGCGTTTATTTGGCCGTGGCAGCGTGGGGGTTGGCATACGGCGGGGTTCCAACGCTGTTCCAGACGGCGCTTGCCAAGACGGCGAGGGATGCCGCGGATGTCGCCCAATCCATGCTGGTTACCACTTGGAACGCGGCGATTGCCGGCGGCGGCATGCTCGGCGGCGTACTGCTCGAGCAGTTTGGGGTTGGCGCGTTTGCTCCGGTGCTGCTGGCGTTGCTCGTTGCTGCGTGGGCGGTTGTGTGGTCGGCAAGCCGCGATGGTTTTCCGATCACGTAACCATGTGAATCTATGCTGCCGGCCGGTAGCGCAGGTGGATCAGCGGGTAAGTGCGCCCCTGGCCATCTTTTGCTGGCGCGGATTGTATCCAACAGAGATCCGTCCTGAGGCGCGCAGTGTGCGGACGTCGCCAAAGAAAAAGAAGCGGCAGGCTTGTTGCCTGCCGCCAGGGCTTGCTCGCGCGTTTGTTGCTTTCGCCTCAGCGCTTGACGCTGCGGAAGATGGCCAGCGTGTCGTCATCGTGGAAGCTCGGGTTCGCCAACACGTCCTTGCGCACAGTCACACTCTTGAGATCCGGTGAAGCCGCAGCCACCGCATCGGAGTAGTACCGAGCATCCGGGTTGGCGCCGGCCCTGATCAGCGCACGCACGCAGTCGGCGTTGCCGGCCAGCGTGGCGGATGCCAGCGGTACCGGTGCATCGCCCGACGTCTTCATCCACGCGGCCGAGTTGAGGTCAGTGCCGGGCTTGAGCAGCAGCTTGATACGCTCGCCGGCTTGCGGGTCGGGCTTGCGGTGCAGGTCGACGTGGCGATCGCACACGTAGTTCAGTGCAGTGGCGCCAGATTTGGAGCGCGCACCCACGTCGATACCAGCCCCGATCAGCAGCTTTGTCGCATCCAGGTTGCCTGCGGCCATGCCCATGAGTGCGGTCTCACCATTCTGGTTGCGCAGGTTCGGGTTGGCGCCGGCGCTCAGCAACAGACGCATGATTTCCAGGCTCGGGGCGTTGAGACGCAGGCCCGATGCCTGCAGCAGCGGCGTGTTGTTACCGTCGGTGTTCAGCGCGTTGACGTTGGCCCCGGCCGCAATCAGCGCTTTGACGATGCGCAGGTTTTGCGGCGAAGCCTTGCCGTTGGTGTCGATGCCCGAGATGGCGTAGACCAACGGCTGATTGCCCAGATCACGATAGACGGGGATCTCCAGATCGTTCTTCTGCGTGAGCAGGAGGTCGACCAGGTCGGCATCGTTGTTCGAGATGGCTACCGCCAAGGCGGACATGCCTTGTGGGCCGTCGTACTCGGCCGGCTGCGCGCGGTGCGCACGCGCGCCCTTGGCCAGCAGGTCGCGGATGGCCGCCAGCTTCTTTTCGTTGGGCTTTTGCTCGTACTGCTCGACCGTGGCGGCCAGTTTGTCGTCCAGCGAGGCAGGCTTGGCCTGCGCGGTCAGCGGTGCGAGCAGGGCGCAACCAGCCAGCAGGCATGCTGCGGTTTTCGCTGCTGTCGTTTTGGGGTGGAGTCGCTTCAAGATGGATGAGCTTGGTTGATTGACTGTGTGCGCCTCCAGATCATGTGCGGCGCGGGCGCGATTATCGCACTGTTGTTCCAATTGGTACATTAACAATGGGAAACAATGATGCCGTGGTTGGCAATCATCAATCACGTTGCTGTGCCGATTGGTACGTGCCGACGAAGATGCTGGGCGGAGGCTGTAATCGATGGCCAGTCTCAAGCGGGTTGTTGGGCTGCTCAGCAACCACACATTCCCTCGACATTCCTCCGCGAAGAATTCCTTGTGTCTGTTCATTGATGTCATAATTGACAATTACATCAGTTATGATTAGATTGTGAATGCTCGCGGCGGGGATAGGGCTAGCAACGGGCTGCCGTTGTGCAGCGAAGTGCGTCCGATAGCGCGCGTGGTTTAGTTGCCGCGTCAACCTGCGACCGTACGTGCGAGCCTTGTTCGAGGTGCTTATGGACCATTTCGAGAGCTTGCGGCTCTTTCGTACGATCGTCGAAGTCAGGAACTTCAGGCGGGCAGGGCAGATGCTTGGGGTATCGCCGGCTGTCGTTTCAAGGGCGATCACTTCCCTGGAAGAGCGGCTTGGGGCGCGTCTCTTCCACCGATCCACCAAGCAGTTCTCGTTGACGGACGCGGCACACCGCTTCTATGACGGATGCTGCCGTGTGCTCGACGATCTGGATTGCCTGGAATCCGACGCACGCAGCCAGGGGCATCTGCCGGTTGGCGTCTTGCGGCTCGTTGCGCATACGACCGCAACGTCAGGGTGGCTTGCGCCGCTGGTGGCATCGTTCAAGCGCCAGAACCCGAACGTCATGGTTGAGGTGACCTTGTTGGAAGGCGTTGTCGATCTCGCAACCGAGGGCTACGACATCGGCTTGGTATTGCCGTTCATGTTGGCCACCGACTTGGCTGTGACACGGCTGCTGCATCGCTTGCCGTTGGCCATCGTGGCGACACCGCACTACCTGGAGGCGCGTGGGCGCCCGTGTCACCCGGCTGATCTGGCCGACCATGTCTTCGTCACCGTACCGCCGCACCAGCACAAGCCCATCGTGACGTTCCGCACCGATGGGGCACCGCTGGTCGTTCCGCTGCGGTACGAAATTGCCTCGAACAACGCCGCATTCAACCGTGAAGTCGTGCTGGCTGGACTTGGCATGGGGCTGCTGCCTTTGGCGCTGGTGGAAGACGATCTGCGCGAAGGGCGCCTCGTCCGGTTGGTGGGTGAACATGAAATCCTGGATACCGCAGCGGAGGTTCGCCTCGCCTACATGAGCCGAACGCTGGTGCCGGCCAAAGTCCGGGCCTTCATGGACCACGCCGTCGCGTACTTTGAGGAGCGGTGAGATGCGGGGACCATCTTCTCGGGCGAGCACCGCCGCCTATTGCGAACAGTGCAACGTCCACCACCAAGGGAGCGCGCATGGTGCGAAAACGCTGATGTCCACCCTGATACGGCGCCAGGCCTGGCTATGGGGGCTTGTTGCGCTGGCAATGGGTGGGCTCATGTGGGCACTGCGGCCGGTGCTGACGCCGTTCCTGTTGGGCGCGCTCATTGCCTACATGCTGCAGCCGGGGGTGGAGTGGCTGGCGCGGCACCGCGTGCCTCGGTGGCTCGCTGCGCTGGCAATGATCCTGTGCTTTGCGGCGATGGCGGCACTGCTCGTCACGCTCATGTTCGCCGTCGTCCAGACCGAAGGTCCGCAACTTCAGGCAAAAATTCCTGTGCTGCTTGCCAATCTGAATGCATGGCTGCAGCCAAAGCTGGCTGTTCTGGGGCTTGGCGTCGACCTGGATTTGCCGCATCTGCGCGATTTGCTGTCCGCGCCGCACACGGGGGGCGATGGCAACGCTGTCCTCGCCGTCTGGCAATACCTGCGCACCAGCGGCAACGCGATGTTGACCGTGGTGGGTAACGTCGTGCTGGTGCCGCTGGTGCTCTTCTACCTGCTCTACGACCGGCACCAGATGTTTCGGCGTATGGAAAGCCTGATCCCCCGTCGGTGGCTTGGCCAGACGCGGGCGTTCGTCATCGACATTGACCGGATGCTGTCGCAATACCTGCGCGGGCAGCTTCTGGTGATGGTCGTGTTGGCCGCGTTCTACCCCATCGCATTAACGCTGGCGGGCTTCGAGATTGCCTTGCCGCTGGGGTTGTTCACAGGTCTGGCGGTGTTCATTCCTTATGTGGGATTTGCCGCGGGCCTGGCGCTCGCCATGTTGGCCGCCGTGCTGCAGTTTGGCGATCTGTACGGCATCGGCGCTGTTGCTGTGGTGTATGGCCTGGGTCAGATCCTTGAGAACGTGTTCCTCACGCCGCGCTTGATTGGCGAGCGCATTGGCCTGCACCCGTTGGCCGTGATCTTTGCGCTGCTCGCCTTTGGCCACCTGTTCGGATTCTTTGGGGTGCTGCTGGCGTTGCCTGCCAGCGCCATTCTTGCGGCGGCGCTACGGGCGTTGCGTCACCGCTATCTCGCGAGCGTGCTCTATCAAGCCTGATTGACACACCCTCGCCGAGTGCTGCGAGGGTTCACGCAGGGGTTGCGGCATCGCCGTCCTTGAACATCGGCAACGGCAGTTGCGCGATTCTTTCCGCTTCAACGCGCTTGATGCCCAGCGCCTGGAGTACGAAGACGGCCGCACGTTCGGCCAGGTGCTCCACCCGAACGGCCGCTGCTTGGCGGCCGCGCCCCGGACGGGCGGCAGTCGTCGCAAAGTGCAACTCGGCCGCAACACCGGCAAGCACGGTGCCAATCACGGAAAGAACGCTTGGCAACGGATCTGCCACGACGAACCGCTTGGCAGCGAGCCCGCGGTGGCTGTCGCGTAGCAGGCGCAAGCCAAGGCTATGTGTCAGGGCGCGGGTAGAGACGCCTTCGCGCATCAGCAACCGGCCCCAAACCGGCTCACGCTGCGCCCGCAGCAAGGTGTGACGGACGGAGAGGGCGATGATCTCGGCCGGATCCGTCAAGCCATGCGCCGCCCCATCCAGCCGGTCAGCGAAGTCTTCAAACGCCCAGTCGATGAGCGCAGCGAAGAGCCCTTCCTTCGATTCGAAGTGGTTGTAGAACGAGCCGAAGCCCACATCGGCGGCTTCGGTGATCTCGCTGATGGCAACGCGCTCGATGCTTTTTTCAGACAGCAACAACAACGCCGCGTGAAGCAGGCGCGTCCGTGTTTCTTCTTTGCGACGCGTGCCGCGCCGCTGGTGGCGGCCTTCGGCCACGCGATTCATGAGGTTCCGCATAGGGGTCTCGATTGGTGTCTTCAATGGCGATGATAGTGGCTCGCGTCATAGTTGACAATATTATCAGTTATGAGTTTAATGTCGTCCGTAGGGTCGATCAGGGTGAGTTGCCCTGAGTAGGACGCGGTGATGGGGCAAGCACCCGGCGAAAAAGGCCAGAGAGCCGTCCGCCATGGCTTGCCAGCTGAATGCAGCCCATCTGCCGAGAAGTGGTTCCTGAACGCCGTGGAGACAGGCGACTCGCGTACCCGACATCCGAGTTCCGTTATGCGTTACCCGAGAGCTGATCGCGCAGAAGAGGCGCGGCTCCGGAATGCGCGTGACCCCTTGTTCGTTAGGCCATCACTTGCTTGGAAACATCGTGAAATATCCCGGTCGTCAAGCGCGAACGACAGCGCGCCCCCAACTGTCCGTCGTCGGGCGTTCCAAACGCGCGCCTGTTGTCATTGCCGCCTGCTGCGCTGTGTTGCTGGCGGGCTGCCACCACAGTGAAACCCTGGTCGCAGCACCCAAGCCGGTCGTTGCGCTGACGCTGCATCCGGACGGCAACGCCGTTGCGAACACATTGCCCGGGCAGGTGCAGGCACGGTATTCCACGCCGCTGTCATTCCGTGTTGGCGGCAAGGTGGTCGAGCGCCGCGTGCGTCTGGGCGATACCGTCAAGGAAGGGCAGGTGCTGGCGATGCTGGATCAGGCGGATCTGCGCAACGATCTGGCCAATGCACGCGCGCAACTGGAAGCCGCAGAACATCGGCTGGTCTACGCCAAGCAACAGCTTGACCGTGACCGTGCACAGTCGCAGGCCAACCTGATTGCCCCGGCGCAGATGGAGCAGACGCAGGATGCCTACGCCTCCGCGCTTGCGCAACGCGATTCCGCACGGGCACAAGCCACACTCGTCGGTGACCGCCTGCGCTACGCCACGCTGGTGGCGGATCACGACGGCGTCATCACCTCTGAGGACGCCGACACCGGCCAGAACGTCCAGCCTGGCCAAGCGATCTATCACCTCGATTGGACGGGCGATGTCGACATCGTTTGCGATGCACCGGAGCGTGTGCTGTCCTCACTGACCGTCGGCAGCACGGCGCGCGTGAGCCTGCCGGCTGCGCCCTCGCAAAGCTTTGAGGCGCGCGTGCGCGAGGTGTCGCCCGCGGCCGATCCGCAAAGCCGTACGTGGCGCGTCAAGCTGTCGCTCGTGGCGCCAAACGCTGCGGTGCGCATGGGCATGACTGCCACGATCGCCTTCGATGCCAAGGGCGACGCGGTGGCTGCGCATCCGTTCAAGCTGCCGGTCACCGCACTGTTCCACCGCGGCGAAGAGCCTGCGGTCTGGGTGGTGCGCGCGAACACGGATACGTTGGAGCTGCGCCCCGTCACCATCGCGCGTTACGACGAACGCAGCGTGTTGATCGCATCTGGCTTGCGCGATGGCGATCGCGTGGTGATGCAGGGCGTGCACGCCGTCAATGCCGGGCAACACGTGCAAGTGGTTGCGCCCCTGCACCCTGAGGACTTTGCATCATGAGTGCGGATGATCGCGAAATCGTGCAGGGCACCGAGCAGGTTGCGACGCCGGTATCCCCGGCGGACGAGGGCGGCTTCAACCTTTCGGCATGGGCCCTGCGCCACCAGCAACTGGTGATCTTCCTGATCGGGCTGGCGACGCTGTTTGGCGTCATTGGCTACACGCATCTTGCGCAGTCAGAAGATCCGCCGTTCACGTTCCGGACGATGGTCATCCAGACGTACTGGCCGGGCGCCACCGCGCGCGAAGTCCAGGAGCAGATCACCGACCGCATCGGGCGCCAGCTCCAGGCTGCGCCGTATGTCGACAACATCAAGAGCTACTCGCGCCCTGGCGAGTCGATGATCTTCTTCGCCATGAAGGACTCCGCCCCCGTCAAGGACGTGCCGGAGACCTGGTATCAGGTGCGAAAGAAAGTGGGCGACATCCGCGCGAACTTGCCCAAGGGCACGGTCGGGCCGTTCTTCAATGACGAGTTCGGTGACGTCTATACGAACATCTACGCCCTGGAAGGTGACGGCTTCTCGCCCGCGCAACTGCACGACTACGCGGACAAGCTGCGTACCGTGCTGCTGCGTGTGCCCGGCGTTGCGAAGGTGGACTACTTTGGTGATCCGGCTGAACACGTCTTCATCGAAATCTCCAACGCGCAACTGACGCGGCTTGCCATCACGCCGCAGCAGATCGCGCAGGCCATTGACGCACAGAACACCGTGGCGCCGGTCGGCACGATCACGACCGCCGATGACCGCGTGTTCGTGCGGCCCACCGGCGCGTTCAAGGATGTGCAGGCGCTGTCCGACATGCTGATCACCGTGAACAAGCGCACGTTCCGGCTGGGTGACATCGCCAAGATCACGCGCGGCTATGACGACCCGCCCGTCACGCAGATGCGCACCAACGGCCATGCCGTGCTGGGCATCGGCGTGACGATGCAAAAGGGCGGCGATGTGATCGACCTCGGCAAGGCGCTCGACGCCACGGCGGGCGAACTGCAGGCGACTCTGCCGGCAGGGCTGAAGCTGTCTCCGGTTTCCAGCATGCCCCATGCCGTCAAGCATTCGGTGGACGAGTTTGTACGCTCGGTCGGCGAAGCTGTGGCGATTGTGCTGGTGGTGAGCCTGGTATCGCTGGGCTTGCGTACCGGCATGGTGGTGGTGATCTCCATCCCGATCGTGCTGGCCATCACGGCCTTGTGTATGCACATGTTCGGCATCGGGCTGGACAAGGTTTCACTGGGCACGCTGGTGCTGGCGCTCGGGTTGCTGGTGGATGACGCCATCATCGCCGTCGAGATGATGGCCGTGAAGCTGGAGCAGGGTTGGAGCCGCATGCGCGCCGCCGCTTTTGCGTACTCCAGTACGGCATTCCCGATGCTGACCGGCACGCTGGTGACGGTGTCCGGCTTCCTGCCGATCGCGCTGGCCAAGTCGAGCACGGGCGAGTACACGCGCTCGATCTTTGAGGTGTCCGCCATCTCGCTGATCGTGTCGTGGTTTGCCGCCGTGGTGCTGGTGCCGCTGCTGGGCTATCACATGCTGCCGGAGCACAAGAACGGCGCCTCGGAACATGGCCATGAGCACGATATCTACAACACCGGCTTCTATCAGCGTCTGTCGGGCTGGATCTCGTTCTGCATCGAGCGTCGCTGGGTGATTCTGGGTGTGACGGCCGTGCTGTTTGCACTGGGCATGGCAGCGTTCACGCGCGTGCCGCAGCAGTTCTTCCCGAATTCGGAACGGCCCGAATTGCTGGTGGATATTCGCTTGCCGGAAGGGGCTTCGTTTGATGCCACGTTGCGCGAGGCAAAGCGTCTGGAGAAAGCGCTGGATGGCCGAAAAGAGATCGAACACTTTGTCGATTACGTCGGCACTGGTGCGCCGCGTTTCTATCTGCCGCTGGACCAGCAGCTTCAACAGCCGAACTTTGCTCAGTTCGTGATCACGGCCAAGAACGTGGAAGAACGCGATGCACTGTCGCGCTGGCTAAACGCCACGCTGGAAAAGGACTTCTCTGGTGTCCGCACCCGTGTCGCCCAGCTTGAGAACGGCCCGCCCGTCGGCTTTCCGATCAAGTTCCGCGTGAGCGGTGACGACATTGCCACCGTACGCAACATTGCCGACAAGGTGGCCGAGAAGGTACGTGCAGATGCCCGCACGCAGAACGTGCAGTTCGACTGGGATGAACCGGCAGAACGTTCGATGTCGTTCGAGATCGATCAGATCAAGGCGCGCCAGCTCGGCGTGACGTCGGAGGATGTTTCCAACTTCCTGGCCATGACGCTGTCCGGCTACACGGTGACGCAGTATCGCGAGCGCGACAAGCTGATCAACGTCGATCTGCGCGCACCGAAGACCGAACGTGTCGACCCGGCCAAGCTCGCCGGCCTGGCAATGCCGACGCCTAACGGCCCGGTTCCGCTCGGCGCGCTGGGGCATGTGCAGAACAAGCTCGAGTACGGCGTGATCTGGGAACGCGATCGCCAGCCGACCATCACGGTGCAGGCCGACGTGCGCGGCAACGCGCAAGGCATTGGCGTGACGCGTGACATCGATCAGGCGCTGGCCGCTGAACGCGCCAAGCTGCCGGTGGGCTATCGCATCCAGATCGGTGGCGCGGTGGAAGAGAGTGTGAAGGGCCAGACGTCGATCAATGCCGAGATGCCGCTGATGATCATTGCCGTGCTGACGCTGCTGATGATCCAGCTCAAGAGCTTCTCGCGCACCTTCATCGTCGTGTTGACCGCACCGCTGGGTCTGATTGGCGTGGTGACGGCGCTGCTGCTGTTCGGCAAGCCGTTCGGGTTCGTGGCGCTGCTCGGGGTGATTGCCATGTTCGGCATCATCATGCGCAACTCCGTGATCCTGGTGGACCAGATCGACCAGGACATCGCGGCGGGCCAAAAACGCTTCGACGCCATCATCGGCGCAACGGTGCGGCGCTTCCGGCCCATCATGCTCACGGCCGCTGCGGCAGTGCTGGCGCTGATTCCGCTGCTGCGCTCGGGCTTCTTCGGGCCGATGGCCACTGCGCTGATGGGCGGTATCACCATCGCCACGGTCCTGACCATCTTCTTCCTGCCGGCGCTGTATGCCGCGTGCTTCAAGGTCCGCCCGGACGAACGGGAACTGCCTGCGGCCGGCACCGCAGCCCTGGAGAATTGATCATGAAACGCTCTCGTATGATGTGCGCGCTTGCCGCAACGTCGGTACTCGCACTCTCGGCGTGCTCCTTGGCGCCGACCAACACGCCGCCTGCCGTGCCCTCGCCGGAGCACTACGGCATGACCACGCCGCCTGCAAAGACGGCGGAAGCGGCCGGTGTTGCCCAGCAGTTTGATGTGGGGGCTGCGCCGGTGCCGCAATGGTGGAAGCTCTATCGTTCCGATGCGCTGAACGCGTTGGTGGAAGAGGGCCTGCGCAACAACCCCACGCTGGCTGCCACGCAGAAGACGTTGTCCGCCGCGCAGGAGGAACTGCGTGCACAGGTGGGCGCATCAACATTGCCGTCCCTCGACGCTGGGGCGCAGGTCGCGCGCCAACGCACGCCAAACCTCACAGGCGTAGGGCCCGAGGCGCTGCGCTACAACGTGTTCGTTGGGCAGCTGCAGGCGCACTACACGTTCGACCTGTTTGGCGCGACGCGCTATGCCAATGCCGCGAGCGCTGCGCGGGTGGACGTGCGCGGCTGCGAACTGGAGGCGGCACGGCGTGCGCTTGCCGCGAATATCGTCGGCACGGTGATCAACGCAGCAGCGCTGGACCAGCAGATTGCATTGACGGAACGCCTTGTTGTGGTGGCAGACGCGACGGCGCGCGACAGCCAGCGGCGGTATGAGCTGGGGGCACTGTCGCATGCGCAAGCGCTGGCTTCGACGCAAAGCGCCGCATCGCTCGCGGCGACGCTACCGCAGCTGCGTCAACAGCGCGCCGTGTCCATCCATGCACTGGCCGTGTTGCTGGGCCGCACCCCGGATGCAGCGCCTGCGGTTCCGGAGTTCAGTAGCCTTTCGCTGCCGAACCAGGTGCCTGTGGCCGTGCCGTCGGATCTGCTGCGGGCCCGCCCGGATATCCGCGCTGCCGCCGCTGCGGTCAAGGCGGCGTCCGCAGATGCGGGCGAGGCCACCGCGCAGCTCTTCCCGAGCCTGTCGCTCACGGCCGCGCTCGGTCGTGGCGGATTGAGCTGGCCGGCACTGCTGTCCGGTGCAGGTGGATTGTGGGCGGTGGGCGCGGGGCTATCGCAGCCCATCTTCCACGGTGGTGCATTGATGGCGCACCGCCGGGCGACGCTGGAGCTGTATGACGCAACGGTGCTGCAATACAAGTCGGCCGTGCTGTCGGCATTTGAAAACGTTGCCGATACGCTCGCCGCATTGGAGAACGATGCGCAGACGCTCGCTTCCGCCGAAGTGGCATCGACAGCAGCGCGTACCGCGTTCAACGAGACCGCGTCGCGCCGCCGATTGGGGGCGTTGCCCGCATCCGCGGAGCAGTCGAGCGAGCAGCAGTACCTGAATGCGCAGCTCGACACCGTGCGGGCGACCAGCCGGCGCATGAGCGACACGGCGGCGTTGCTGCAGGCCATGGGTGAACTGCCCGCCAACACCGATCAGACGATCGCCAAAGACTGACATTGCCTTTGGATAGGCCCGGCCTCCACACCCCAAGCGTGGAGTGCCGTGCTTCGCCCGCAATGCCGATTGGCTTAGGCCACGCCCATGGAATCCGCCCACCTGATTGCCTGTCATGAATGCGACCGCGTGTTTCGGCGGCCGCCACTGTTGGATGGCTTGCACGTCCGATGCTCGCGTTGTGCGAACGACCTGAGCGGTGCCCATCACGCCCGCCCGACACTCGACTTCACCTGCGCCATGGCGGTTGCGGCGGTCGTTACGTTGGCGATCGCGCAATGCTTCCCGATCATTGCGCTCAACGCGCAGGGCATGGCGTCGCAGGCCACGTTGCTTGATGCGGTGTCTTCGCTATGGGCAGGGCAGATGCACATCGTGGCTGCGGTCGTGTTCTTTACGACCACGCTGTTTCCAGCGATGGAATTGCTCGCGTTGCTTTACGTGCTGCTTCCCTTGCGCGCAGGCGCTGTGCCTCGTGGATTTCGCCACGTCATCCGGTTTCTTCAATGGCTTCGGCCCTGGGGAATGATCGAAGTGTTCATGCTGGGCGTGCTCGTCACGACAGTGAAAATGGTCAGCCTCGCGCGGGTGATTCCTGGTGCCGGCCTGTTTGCATTCGGCGCGTTGACGGTGCTGTTGGCGCTGGTTTCGCGGTTCGATCCGCACAGGCTCTGGCATGCGTGCGACGAGATCGAGGCACCGGACGATGCGACGCGATCTGCCGAATTGCGAACTGACGCACTGAAGGCTCTCTCCGCAAAACAGGCCGGCCTGGTTGTCTGCCACACATGCGGCTGTGTGCAACCGCTTCTACGTGGCGAAGCACACCAGCGGTGCAGTCGTTGCCATACGGCCCTGCACGAACGCCGTCCGGCGAGCGTTTCGCGAACCGCCGCATTGCTGCTGGCGGCCGCGCTGCTTTACATCCCCGCCAATCTGTTGCCGGTCATGCACAGCACCTCACTTGGCCGCTCAGAAGACGACACCATCCTGAGCGGGGTGGCGTACTTCTGGACTTCCGGTGATTGGGGCCTGGCTGCCATCGTCTTTATCGCCAGCGTGGTGGTGCCGATGCTCAAGCTCGCCATTCTGGCGCTGCTGGTATTCGCGGCACATCGGCGCTCCACGTGGCGCCCGCACGAAAGGACACGGCTCTATCGCCTGGTCGAGCGTATTGGCAGGTGGTCGATGCTCGATGTGTTCGTGGTGGCGCTCACGGTTGCGCTGGTGCACTTCGGCTCCTTCGCCGTCATCACCGCTGGCCCAGGCGCACTGGCCTTTGGCGCGGTGGTGATCCTCACCATGATCGCCTCCATGCAGTTTGACCCCCGGCTGATCTGGGACCCCGTTCCCGACGACGCCGAATCCGCGCGAGACGATTCCTGATCGGATTCCGCGCACAACACTCGTCCGCCATATTCTCTTTTCAAGCAATGCGTCCTATCGATCACCCCCTTCCCGAGATCACGCCCCAGCGGCGCTGGCTTCCCTCAATGGTCTGGCTCGTGCCGCTGATTGCGGCCTTGATCGGGCTCGCGCTGGTCGCCAAGACCATCGCCGAGAAAGGCCCGGCCGTGACCGTCACCTTTGCCAATGCCGAAGGCCTTGAGGCCGGCAAGACGAAGGTGAAGTACAAGGACGTCGAGATCGGCACGATTCAAGCCATTTCGCTGACCCCGGATCTCAAGCGGGTGATGGTGAAGATCCAGTTGGCGCGCGAAGCCGAACGCTTTGCAAGCAAGGACACCCGCTTCTGGGTGGTCCGCCCACGTGTGGGCGCGAGCGGCATTTCCGGATTGGGAACGTTGCTTTCCGGCGCGTATATCGGCGTGGATATTGGTCGCTCCAAAGACAGTCAGACCCAGTTCGTGGGGCTGGAGAGTCCGCCCTCCGTCACCACCGATCAGCAAGGGCGGCAGTTCTCGCTGCACGGCGATTCGCTCGGGTCCGTTGATATCGGTGCACCCGTCTTCTATCGCCATCTGCAAGTGGGGCAGGTGGTGGGCTTTGCGTTGGACAAGCAAGGTGGGGGCGTGCAGGTGAACGTGTTTGTGAACGCGCCCTACGACAAGTACGTCGGCACCAATACGCGCTGGTGGCACGCCAGCGGGGTGGACCTGCGGCTCGACTCCAGCGGGTTGAAGCTGAATACGCAGTCGCTTGCCACGGTCATCGTCGGCGGCCTGGCGTTCCAGACGCCGCAGGGCCAGGCGGATGGGCCTCCGCCGCCGGATAGCACCGTGTTCCAGCTGGCATCCGATGAAGCCGACGCCATGCGCGAGCCCGACGGTGCACCGCTGACGGTGGTGATGCGATTCAACCAGTCGCTACGTGGGTTGTCAGTCGGCGCGCCGGTGGATCTGCGCGGCATTGCGCTGGGCAACGTCACGGACATCGGCATCGAATACGACGAGGCAGCGAAAACGTTCAGCATGCGGGTCATGATGGCGCTATATCCATCGCGGCTCAGCCGGCGCAGCAACACATCGCTTCCGGCACCCGATACGCCGGGCGGCCATGAACTGCTGCAGCACCTGGTCATGCAGGGGCTGCGTGGGCAGCTTCGCATGGGCAACCTGCTGACGGGCCAGCTGTACGTGGCGCTCGACATGTTCCCCAAGGCGCCGCGTGCGACGGTCGACGTTCATCGGTCGCCGGTGGAGTTGCCGACCGTTCCGAATTCGCTGGATGAATTGCAGGTGCAGCTTGCCGACATTGCGAAGAAGCTCAACCAGGTGCCCTTCGACAAGATCGGCAACAACCTGAACGGCGCGCTCGACAATGCAAACCGCCTATTCGGTCATCTGGATACGGAAGTGGTGCCGCAGGCGCGGGACACGCTGGCTTCTGCACAGCAGACCTTCAACGCAGCACAGGCGACCTTGCGACAGGACTCGCCGCTCCAGTCCGATGTGCACGAGGCAATGCAGGAGCTGACGCGCACGCTTCAATCGCTCAATGCGCTGACGGACTATCTGGAGCGCCATCCGGAATCGCTGCTGTTCGGCAAGAAAGGAGATGCGCGGTGAGTGTGTCCTGGTTCCCAGTTTGCCGCGTACTTGTCGGCGTGGTTGCCTGCGTCACGCTGGCGGCATGCAGCTCGCCGCCGGCGCGTTTTCATCGCTTGGCTGCGGACGATGAGGTTGCGGTGGCAGCACCCGTATCGGCGTTGCTGGTTGACGTGCTGCCAGTTCGTGTTCCGCCGTCGGTGGCGGGCAGGCGGCTGGTAGTGCAGCGGAGCTCAGGCCAGGTCGACGTACTCGAGATGGACCGCTGGGCTTCACCCTTGGCCGATGAGATTCGTGCGGCGCTGTCGTCGGGGCTGGCGTTGCGGACCAGCGCAGTGGACCTGCACGGCCTTCCCTACGGTGGAAAACGCCCGGTTTACCGGGTGGCCGTGGATGTACAGCGGTTTGATGCGTGGCCCGGCTCGCATGTCTTGATCGATGCCGTCTGGACGATTCGCACGGCCGAAGATCGCCCCATGCTGACGTGCCGCAGTGTCGTTCGCGAAGTTGTGCCCGCAGGCATGGACGGCGTGGTGCAGGGCCAGCGGCGTGCCTTGAACGCGCTGGCTTCGCAGATGGCGGCGCCTCTACTGGCTTACGCTGCCGCACCATCCGAGGCGGCTCGGCCGATGGCAGGTTGCGTGGATTCGTCGGCCAGTATGTTGGCCAAGTGAGGTTGGTCGATCAGCGGGCGCTGCAGCGCCGCTGATCCGATCAGCTTGCGCTGTCTGCCGTTTCCACGACGGGCAGCGGCCGGGCGGCCACTTTTTCGGCCTCGGCGCGCTTGAGCCCCAGCGTTTGAAGCAGCACCGCTGCCGTGCGTTCGGGGAAGTGCTCCCCCGTGAAGCCCAGTTCCTTGAGGATGTCGGCAGCCGGCGCACCGGGCGCCAGAAAGTTGAGCTCTGCCGAGATGGCCGTCAGCACCGTGCCGCCGACCGACAGGAAGCCGATGAACGGATCCGCCACGACAAACCGCTTCGCCGCGATGCCGCGCTCGATATCGCGCCGCAGGCGCTGGCCGAGGCCCTGCGTCAGCACGCGCGCCGAGAAGCCCTCACGGATGAGGAAGCGCCCCCACACCGGCTCGCGCCGTGCCCGAACCAGCGTATGCCGCACCGACACGGAAATGATCTCCGCGGGGTCGGCGAGCCCCTCCGTCACCTTGTCGAGCGAATCGGCGAACTCTTCAAACACCGAGCTCACCAGCGCGGCGTAGATGGCTTCCTTCGATTCGAAGTGGTTGTAGAACGACCCGAACCCGACGTCCGCCGCCTCGGTGATTTCGTTGATGGCCACACCTTCCATGCCGCGATCGGCCATGAGCCGCAGAGCGGCATCCAGCAGCCGTGCGCGTGTTTCCCGCTTGCGCCGTGCACCACGGGGCTCGCGTTCCTCAACGGCGGGTGCCGGAGGGGGAGGCGTCTTTGTGGTGGCGCGCTTCGGGGTGCGGCGAGTCTCGGTGGTGGCCATGGTGGTCTGGAGTCCTTGTTGTGGCTGCAATTATAGATTCGAATGTCGATATTGACAAAATCATCAGCGATGACTTTAATGTCAAAAAAGGCGAGCGAAGCCTGGTAAAGACGTAGACAAAGACACGGAGTAGCGGTGGAGACAAATGCATATGCGCGTGCCAGTTCACGCGTTGCGGATGGCGCACGCCCCCACGGGGCCGGTGACCTGCCATCTCAAATAGACATCCTTGTCGTGGGGCTTGGCCCCGTTGGCGCCATGGTGGCCAATCTGCTGGCGCGTCAGGGCGTGAGCGTGATGGCCGTCGATAAGGCGCCCGACATCTACATGGCCCCGCGCGCTATTGCGCTGGACAACGAGGCCTTGCGCATCCTGCAGCAGGCGGAGATTGGCGAGGGCGATTTTGAAACGGTGGCCATCCCGCATGTCCGCATGCATTCGCCCTGGCTCGGCGAGTTCGGCCGGGTCAATACGCTGGGCAGCCTGGACGGCCATCCGAAGCTCGTTACGTTCTATCAGCCGGATCTGGAGCGCTGCCTGCGGGCACGCTTGGCGGCGCACGAGGGCGTGCATATCGCGCTGGGTGCGACGCTGCTCAGCGTCACCAATCTGCCGGATTGCGTGTTGGCCTCGCTCGATGTCGGGCAAGGGCAGGTACACCGGGTCCGCGCTCGCTACGTGGTGGGGGCAGACGGCGCGAGTTCGCTGGTGCGCCATCTGATCGGCCAGGAATTCCGCGGTACGACGTACGCGGAGGACTGGCTCATCGTCGACGCGCGGCATGTTCCCAAGCCGATTGACCACGTTGAATTCCTCTGCGACCACCGGCGTCCCACGCCGCACATGGTCGCCCCAGGCGCGCGTGAGCGTTGGGAGTTCATGCTCCAGCCCGGCGAAAGTCGCGAAGAGATGGAGTCGGACAGCCGCATTCGCGAGTTGCTCGCTCCGTGGACGGACGTTGACAGCATCACGATCGAGCGCAAGGCGGTCTATCGCTTTCATGCCCGAACCGTCGACCGGTTCAGCGTGGGCCGCGTGTTTCTGGTCGGTGACGCCGCGCACATTACGCCACCGTTTGTCGGCCAAGGGCTGGTCGCCGGGCTGCGAGACGCTGTCAACTTGAGCTGGAAGCTGGCCTGGGTGCTCCAAGGTCGGGCGGATGCCCGGATTCTCGACAGCTACGACGAGGAACGCCGCCCGCATGCGAAAGCCATGATCAATCTCGCGCGGTTCATGGGCAAGCTGGTGATGCCGCGCAGTGCCCCGATCGCGCTGTTGACGCATGGCCTGATGCGCTTGACCCGGCTCGTGCCCGGCTTGCGCTCGCAGTTTGAAGAGCTGCGCATCAAGCCTAAGAACGCGTTCAAGACCGGGCTGTTCGTCAAAGGCTGCTCGTCGACCAAGCTGACGCGCGGCGGGGTGATCCCGCAGGGCTGGATCAGGAATGCGGAGGGACGCACGTGCCTGAGCGACGACGTGCTCGGCCACGGCTACACGCTCGTCAGTTTTGGCGGCGACGCCAGCACGGCACTCCAACCTGCAACGGCAGCCGCGTTTGAACGTCTCGGCGGTGCGTTCGTCCAGATCGCGCATCGAGGACAGCGTCTGCATCGTGAGGCGTCCGGTGTTTGGGAAGACATCAACGGCACGTTCCTTCCCGACGCGGTACCTGTTGGCTGGGCGGCCGTCGTTCGCCCCGATCGCACGGTGGTCCACGACGGGCCGGCCGCCGAGGCAGACCGACTCGTTCGCGAAAGCCTGGCGCTGCTGGGTAGCGAACCCGAGCCAGCACCCGCCGCTGCCGCCGCCGTTCAATCCGCTTGAGTGTCCTGCCATGAAGCTCACCACAGCACAGCCTGCACGCCATCCGCAGCCGACGACGAAGGCGCTGGCGCTTGCCTACCTGATGTTCGATCGGCCCGATCTTGAGCAGGCCGAGCGGTTCCTCAACGACTTTGGTCTCGTGACGGTTCAGCGCGACGAGGCAACATTGTTCTTGCGCGGAACCGGCCCGGCGCCGTTCTGCTATGTCGTGCGCAAGGCGCCAAAGGCCGCGTTTGCCGGCTTCGGGTTGCAGGTCGCCGGCCGTGCAGCGTTGGATGCCTTGGCGAAACTGCCTGGGGCATCGACCGTGGAGCCGTCGGGGTGGCCGGGCGGTGGCTTTCGCGTGCGTCTTGTCGATCCGTCGGGGTTCCGCGTCGATGCCATTGCTGGTCAGGCGTCGACAGCCGAGTTGCCGCACCGCGCACCGTTGCCGCTCAACTCAGCGGATGCCCCCTTGCGCATCAACGAAACCCAGCGGCCACCCGTGGGTGCGCCGGAGGTGATTCGCCTCGGGCATGTCGTGTTGGAGCTTGCCGACTTTCAGGCGACGTGCGCTTGGTACACGCAGCACTTCGGTTTCATTCCAAGCGACGTCCAGGTGCTGCCGGACGGCTCGCCTGCGGTTGCCTTCATGCGGCTGGATCTGGGCGACACGCCGGCCGATCACCACACGCTCGCGCTGGCTCAGGGTTTTGTGCCGAAGTACAGCCACAGCGCCTTTGAGCTGATCGATGCCGATGCCGTCGGCATGGGGCATCGCCTGCTGCGTGAGCAGGGGTGGGAGCACGCCTGGGGGTTGGGCCGGCACATCCTCGGCAGCCAGATCTTCGACTACTGGCAAGACCCGTGGGGCGACAAGCACGAGCACTACTGCGACGGTGACCTGTTCACCGCAGAGCAACCGACCGGCATCCACCCCGTGAGCCGCGAGGCCATGTCGCAGTGGGGCCAGTCGATGCCCGCCACGTTCACCAAGCCGAAGCTGACACCGGCCGCCATTGCGGCGCTCATCCGCAACCTGCGCCGCAGCCCCGACCTGACTTTCCGCAAGCTGGTCACGCTGGCCCGGCTCTTTGCCTGAGGCAGCGCAAGCGCCTTCAGCTGTCATCCATCCAACGCATTTTTTGCCATGTCTATCAATATCGTTCGCTTCGAATATCAGGGCCAAACTCAATGGGGCGTGATCCGGGATACCCGCATTACGCCTGTGCCCGGCACCTATGCCACGACGGGCGACTTCGTCCGCAATACAACGCTGGCCGAGCTTGCCGCACTGGACGGCGAAACGCTGCCTTTGTCAGCGGTGAAGCTCCTGTCTCCGGTCACGCGCAACCAGCAGTTCGTCTGCCAGGGCGCCAATTATCGGCAGCACATGATCGAGTCCGGCATGGACCCGGACGTGAAGTCGTACAACATGATCTTCACCAAGGCATCGAGCTGCATCGTCCCGGCCGACAGCGACGTGATCAAACCGAAGCGCGTGCAGTTTCTCGATTACGAGATCGAGCTTGGCCTGGTAATGCGCAAGGCCATTCATGGGGCGGTCGATGTGACCGAAGACAACCTGCACGAGTACGTGGCCGGCGCGGTGATCGTGAACGACTATTCCGCGCGCGACGTCCAGATCCCGCAGATGCAGTTCTACAAGGGCAAGTCGTTCCGCACATTCGGGCCGGTGGGCCCGTGGCTGACGCTGCTGGAGCCGCGCGATTTTGCGGCGCTCAGAAGCCTGCAGCTCAAGCTGACCGTCAACGACAAGCTCCGCCAGAACGACACAACGGCCAACCTCGTCTACGGCCCGGCCGAGACGCTGACCGAGCTGTCCCGCGTGCACGATCTGGAGCCGGGCGATTTGCTGGCCACGGGCACGCCCGCGGGCTGCGCGTTGTCGATCCCTTCACCCGCCAAGCAGAAGATCGCCGCGATGCTGCCCGAGAAGACGAAGTGGGAGATGTTCCTCAAGGTGCAGGCTGAGCGAACCCAATACCTGAAGCCGGGCGACGTGGTGGAAGCACGGATCCACTCGTCCGACGGACGGATCGATCTGGGCATGCAGCGCAACCGCATCGTTGCCGAGGAGTGAGCGCCATGTCCGGTTTTTCCAGCTTGCAGGACGTGGAAGCCGCAGAAGTGCACGGTCTTCCGCCCGATCTTCCGCAGAGCACATACGAGATGATCTGCCGTGGTGCCAGCCTGAATCCAGAGGCGCCGGCATTGAGCTTCTTTCTGAGTGTCAATGACCACCGCACCCCGCAGACGTGGAGCTATGCGGCGCTTCTTGCGCGCATCACGCAGATGGCCAATTTCTTTGACAGCATCGGCGTCAAGAAAGATAGCGTGATTGCGTTTGTGCTGCCCAACCTCCCGGAAACGCATTTCGTGATCTGGGGTGGGCAGGCAGCCGGCATCGTCGCGGCGTTCAATCCGCTGCTTGAAGGGCCCGCGCTTGCCGAGCTGCTCAATGCCGCGGGTGCATCGGTGCTCGTCACGTTGGCGCCGTTTCCCGGCACCGATACCTGGATCAAGCTGCAGCCGCATTTGCCTTCGATCAAGAGCCTGCGGCACTTGGTGCTGGTGAACCTGGCTGACCGCGTGCATGGCGCGGCGCAATGTGCGGCGCAAGTGCAAAAGAACGAAGTGCTGCGCTTGCTCGGTCCACAGGGCGTGCATGGCGCTGTCCCGATGTCGGTGCGCATCCACGATTTCAACAGCGCGGTGCAGGCGCAGCGTGCAGACGGCTTGAACAGTCGGCGGCGCATTGCCGCGGAAGATGCGTCTTCGTACTTCTGTACGGGCGGCACCACCGGCTTGCCGAAGATCGCGATGCGCACCCACGGCAATGAAGTGGCAAATGCGTGGAGCACGGCGCAGGTGCTGGGCGACGGCATCGGCCCCGGCAAGGTGGTGTTTTGCGGCTTGCCGCTGTTCCACGTCAATGGCGTTCTGGTGACCGGGCTGCTGCCGTTCTCCAAGGGCGCGCACGTCGTGCTTGGCACCCCGCAGGGCTATCGCGCTGAAGGCGTGATCCAGCGCTTCTGGGAGATCGTCGAGCACCATCGCGTGAACTTCTTCAGCGGCGTGCCGACGCTCTACGCCTCGCTGCTTCAGGTGCCCGTTGGCGGGCGGGATGTGGGGTCGCTCGAATACGGCCTATGCGGCGCCGCGCCCATGCCCATCGAAGTGTTCCGCCGCTTTCAGGAGCAGACGGGTATCAAGATCCTCGAGGGCTATGGGCTGACCGAAGCGACGTGTGTGAGCAGCGTCAGCCCGCCGCTGGGCGAGCGCCGTCTTGGCTCCATCGGCCTGCGCGTGCCCGCGCAGCAGATGAAGGCCGTTGTGTTGGGCGAGGGCGGCGAGTACCTGCGGGATTGTGTTGCCGATGAAGTCGGCGTGCTCGTGGTGTCAGGGCCGAATGTCTTCGCGGGCTACCGCCAGGCGGAGCAGAACGCGGGCCTCTGGGTCGATACGGGCGATGGCCAGCGCTGGCTCAATACCGGTGATCTGGCGCGGCAGGACGAACAAGGCTACTTCTGGCTCACGGGCCGCAAGAAGGAGCTGATCATCCGGGGCGGCCACAACATCGATCCGCTCACCATCGAAGCACCGCTGCATCGTCACCCGGCAGTGCAGATTGCCGCTGCCGTTGGGCGTCCGGATGTGCACGCGGGCGAACTGCCGGTTGCGTACGTGCAACTGCGTGCTGGTGCGTCTGCCACGGAAGCCGATTTGCTGGCCTTCCTGAAGGCGGAGATTGCCGAACGTGCGGCGCTGCCCCGGCAGGTCAACATCATTGAAATGATGCCCCTGACTGCGGTGGGCAAGATCTTCAAGCCCGCACTGAAGCACCGCGAAACGCGTGAAGCCCTGTCTGCGGCACTCAGTGATGCGGGTATCGCGTTTGACGCGCTGGATGTGGCCGAGGACAAGTCGAGAGGCCTCGTTGCGTCGGTCAAGCTTGATGCATCGGCGTCGATTGCCGCCGCGCGTGAAGTGCTTGGCCGCTTTCCATTTCCCTTTTCCGTCAATTGAAGCGCGGTTGAGCCGAGCGTTCTGACGCATCCGACCGAAGGAGGAATTCCTCGCCTGCCCACCACCGCGTGAGCGGGCGCAGTGCCCCGCGCCGCATGGCGGCGCATTCCTGCAGTTGCAGTTCCTACATTAGAAAAATCGGAGACAACATGAAGTACTCACGCGCGGCAATGCTCTTGTCGATCGCGGCGACCTCGTTCGCCCATGCGCAGTCAGCAGGGCAGTGGGTCGTCAACGCAGGCTGGATGCATCTTGCCCCTCAAGATTCCAGCCAACCGCTGACGGTGAATGCACTCGGGCAATCGGCCGTGGTGCCCGGCAGCGGGTCGACGCTGGCCAACGCCAACACCTTCGCACTCACCACGCGGTACTTCGTCACTGACCATGTGGCGCTCGAAACCGTGCTCGGCATTCCACCCAAGCTCCACCTGAACGGGACCGGCACGCTGGCGTCTGTCGGGGAGATGGGCACAGCGCGGGCATGGAGTCCGGCCGCGCAAGTGCAATACCACTTTGGCGAGCCGACCGCGCGTGTCAGACCGTATCTCGGCGCCGGGCTTGCCTATGTCTGGTATCGCGATATCGAGTTGAGCCGGCCGTTGGCAACCGGGCAGATTCTCGCCTCGCCAGCGACTGGCTCCATGCTGGTCGGCCCGACCACGGCATCGCTCAGCAAGTCGTTTGCCCCAATCGTCAATGCAGGCCTGACGTACAACATCGACGCCCATTGGTCGATTGGTGCGTCGGTGTCGTACATGTGGCTATCCACCACGGCGACGCTGACGACGCAGGCACCGGTTGGCACCGTGACGACGACATCGAAGGTGCGGATCAACCCGTTGGCGAGCTTTCTGTCGGTGGGGTACCAGTTTTAACGGCGACATGTGTGCCGATGCACGATGACGACCCGATCGCATACGGATGCGTCGCCGCCGATGTTGCAGCGAGCAGCATCTAGGTGGTCTGCCACGTGGAGGCGTGCCCTGAGGCCGCCTCCACGGTCTGCCCGTGGCGCGGCAAGAACGTGGCGTAGTCGGGCAGGGAAGATTGATAACCAAAGAACATCAATCGTTTCGAAAATTGCACTTCTCGTTTGTCAGTCTCCCGGCGAACATTGCCAAAACCACAAACGCCGTTCAACGGCGTATTCTTTTTTTGGCTTCCAGGAGACACCTCGATGCACCCCCCGTCCAGCCTTTCGACCGGGCAATCCAAGGCCGCTGCGGTCTTCCGCGTTACCGCCGGGAATTTCCTGGAGCAGTTCGACTTCTTCCTGTTCGGCTTCTACGCCACGCAGATTGCCAATGTCTTCTTTCCCACCGAAAGCGAGTTCGCCTCGCTGATGATGACGTTCGCTGTTTTTGGCGCCGGGTTCCTCATGCGGCCGCTGGGCGCGGTCGTGCTGGGTGCGTACATTGACGACGTCGGCCGCCGCAAGGGGCTCATCGTCACGCTGTCCATCATGGCAAGCGGGACCGTGCTGATCGCGTTCGTTCCTGGCTACGCCACGATCGGCCTCCTGGCACCGGCACTCGTGTTGCTGGGGCGTCTGCTGCAGGGGTTCTCGGCGGGCGCGGAGCTGGGTGGCGTATCGGTCTATCTGGCCGAGATGGCAACGCCCGGCCGCAAGGGTTTCTTCACGAGCTGGCAGTCCGCCAGCCAGCAGGTGGCGATCGTCGTGGCGGCAGGCCTGGGCTTTGCGCTCAACCAATGGCTGAGCGCACCGGCCATTGCCGCATGGGGATGGCGCGTGCCGTTCTTCGTCGGTTGCATGATCGTGCCGTTCATTTTCGTGCTGCGCCGCAATCTTGAGGAAACGCAGGAGTTCAAGGCGCGCAAGCATCGTCCGAGCATGAAAGACGTATTCGGTACGCTGGTGCAAAACTGGGGCGTCGTCATCGCCGGCATGATGCTGGTGGCGATGACCACGACGAGCTTCTACCTCATCACCGTCTATGCGCCGACATTCGGCAAAACGGTGTTGCATCTGAGCACGGCCGACAGCCTGCTCGTCACGCTCTGCGTGGGGGTATCGAACTTCGTGTGGTTGCCGATTGGCGGTGCGCTCTCCGACAGGATCGGCCGTCGGCCGCTGCTGATCGGCATGACGGTGCTGACCATTGCTACCGCCTATCCGGCGCTTTCGTTCCTCGCTCACGCGCCGAGCTTCATGAACATGCTGCTCGTGCTGCTGTGGCTGTCGTTCATGTACGGCATCTACAATGGCGCGATGGTCGTTGCGCTCACGGAAGTGATGCCCGTGCAGGTGCGCGTGGCTGGGTTCTCGCTTGCCTATAGCCTTGCCACGGCCGTGTTTGGCGGCTTTACCCCCGCCATCTCGACGGCTGCCATTCACATGACGGGCGACAAGGCGGCCCCTGGCTACTGGATGAGTTTTGCCGCCGTGTGCGCTCTCCTGGCGACGTTGACGCTTTATCGCCGCCGCGCGGTGACGCTGGCTCCGGCACACTGACGCACAGCACGTTCCGCATGTTCATAAACTCGTACGACCTGGCATGACCCTCACCATGAAGACTCTGTTTCTGAAACTGTGTGCAGCCGCACTCGTCGCAACCTCGGCAGTTGCAGCCCCCGTCCATGCAGCCGAGCTGTACGTCATGAGCTCCGGTGGCTTTACCGCAGCCTATAAGGTTCTCGGCCCGAAGTTCGCAGCACAGACGGGCAATACGCTCAACACTGCGCTTGGACCCTCGATGGGCAAGTCGCCCGAAGCGATTCCGAATCGGCTTGCGCGCGGTGAGCCGGCAGACGCCGTCATCATGGTCGGCTACGCACTCGACGATCTGATCAAGCAAGGCAAGGTGATCCCAGATTCGCGTGTGGAGCTGGCCGACTCGCGCATCGGCATGGTGGTGCGCGAAGGCGCGGCCAAGCCCGATATCAGCTCGCCCGAGGGGCTCAAGCAAGTGCTGCTGCATGCCAAGTCGATTGCCTATTCTGACAGCGCAAGCGGCGTCTATATCGAGCGCGAGCTGTTTAAGAAGCTTGGCATTGAAGAGCAGGTCAAGGCGAAGGCGAAGATGATCCCGCGCATTCCGGTGGCGTCGGTGGTGGCCACCGGCGACTACGAAATCGGCTTCCAGCAAGTGAGCGAGTTGCTGCCGGTGCAGGGTGCCGCCTTCGTCGGAAAGATTCCGGAGTCGCTGCAGTCGGTCACGCGCTTTGCTGCGGGCATCCCCGTTGGTGCACAGCATCCGAAGGAAGCCAAGGCGCTTCTCGATTATCTTGCTTCGCCCGGGGCGCAGCCCGACGTGAAATCGACTGGCCTGGATTCCGTACCTGCACATTGAAGCCGGGTCCGCACGTACAGTGGATTCGCGCTACGCATCGCTTCTTGTGGTGCTGGCGCGCTTCGCTTCAATGATCATTCGGTGAAACGCTTCTGCGGCGGGTGTCAGCGGTCGCCCGCGCCGTCTCACGATGCCCACGCGTCGTTTCACCACTGGTTCGACAAGCGGGACGCTCGTGAGGATAGGGTGATCATGCCCTGGCATGGCCATCGATGGCACCGCGGCAACACCAAGCCCCGCTTCAACCAACCCCAGCATGGTCGTGACGTGCCGCGTCTCGCATACGCTTGGCGCAGGCGGTGCCACGGCCGACAGCGCCTGATCGAGCAGCAGGCGGTTGCCGGACGTCTTGTCCACCGACACGTAATCGTGCGCGTAAAGCTCGTTCCACGTTACCCGCTTCTTTCGGGCGAGCGGGTGATCGCGCCGGCAGGCGGCAACAAACCGCTCCTGCAGCAGCATCTTGAATTCGATCTCGGGCTCCTGGCTGCCCATAAAACTCACGCCAAAATCTGCCTCACCGCTGATGACTGCACCCAGCACTTCGTTCGCGCTCGCATCGATCAGCTTGACTCGGATGCGTGGAAAGCGGCGGTGATAGGTCGCAATCAGGTTCGGCAGAAAGTAATAGGCCACGGACGGCACGCACGCGATGGTCACGTGCCCCAGGCGGCTCGATGAAATATCGCGGATACCCAGCAGCGCGACGTCGAGATCGTCGAGTAGTTGTTCGGCACTGCGGGCAAACACGCGCCCGACCGTGGTGAGCGTGACGCTGCGTGTGGTGCGTTCAAACAGGGGCACGCCCAGCGCGCTTTCGAGCTTGTCGATCCGACGGCTCAACGCGGGCTGCGAAATGCTGATCGCCTCGGCGGCCTTTCGGAAGTTGCCCAACTCCACCACCGCGCGAAACGCCTGCAAGTCCGTCAAATCAAAGTTGATACCCACCGGCTAGCCTCCCCATCTCAGATGCGGAGCATTTTGCGTGATTTATCACGTGGGTGACACGTATCCAGCGGCAACGGGCAGATGTCGCGCAGCTTGCTGCTGTGTGCCGATGGCGGCGGAAACACCGGAGGCGGTACGCCCAGCCTGCCGCCTAGCGCCGCCCAGTGCCGCGCTCGTGGCGAAGACGGGCAAGCCTTCGCGCGTGCTCGCCGGCTTGGGGCCTGGGTTCGGGCCATGCGAGGCTACGCAGTTGCTGCGTAATCAACGCGGTTCCGCCCTTTGCGCTTGGCTTCGTAGAGCGCGTCGTCCGCGGCCTTGGTCAAAGCGAGCAGTGACGGGAAGCTTGATCGGCGTGCGGTTGCGCAACCGATGCTCACGGTGAAGGGTGCCACGCCCGTATTGCCGATTGCGGTGCGGGGCGCTTCGACTTCGGCACGTATCGCTTCTGCGATCTGCATGGCGCCGGCTTCGTCGGTGTCGGGCAGCACCACCACGAACTCCTCTCCACCGTATCGGGCCGCAAGATCGCCGCGTCGTCGCGCATGCGTGGAAATGCAGTTGGCGAGGTACTGGAGCGCAGTGTCGCCCTGGGCGTGTCCGTGCTCGTCGTTGTAGCGTTTGAAGTGATCGGCATCGACAAAGAGCACGGATAGGTGGCTGTCATTCCGTTGCAACCGATCCCATTCGTTTTCCAGTGCAACGTCCAATGCGCGCCGGTTCTTCAGCCCGGTGAGCGGGTCGGTTTGCGTCAGCTCCCGCAGGTGGCTTTCGGCCATCACACGCCCGCGCAGCGCAAAAGCCAGGAGCCATACCCCTGCGCAGAAAGCGAGACTCACCGACAGCGACGACAGCCCTACGATCCATGACAGCCGCTGCCAGGCAGCAAGTGCATCGCCCATGGCCGGAGCCACCACGGCGATGAAGGGTGTGCCCGGCACGCGTTGAAACGTATAGAGGCGCAGCACGCCGTCGCTGGCAGAGGGCGCCACATAGAAGCCGGACTCCTGATTCACCATGCGCGGGAACGTCAATGATTTGCTGAAATTGAGCGCGCGGGCTGCGCCGGGTGGCGGATTGCGCGCCACCAGCGTTCCGTCGGTACGGACGATGGCCGTGACGCCGCGCGGCCCGACATCGAGCTTTTCAAGAAGCTGCTTGAAGTAATCGAGGTCAATTGCCACCAGCGCGGTGCCCGCAAACTCCCCATCCGGTCGATTCATCCTTCGGCTCAGCGCAATGGCCTCCACGCCTGCGCGTGACCGGGCCTTATAGACTGCGGACACATAGAGACCAACGTTTGCGTGGTCGCGATGGACGAGAAAGTAGTCGCGGTCGCTGAAATCCCAGCGGTGCGTCACGGAGCAGCAACCGTCGACGAGTTGGCCCTTGTCGTCGGTGACGCCCATGCCCGTGAGATAGCGGGCGGAGGCCGTCGGGCTGAACAGCAGATCGTGCCGGACCTCCGGATCGAGGTTGCGGATGCCAGGCTTGTCGAGTGCGGCGATCAGCACCTGCAGCGACTGGTCGGCTGAGTCGACGGTGCGCGAGATGTGGCTGGCCAGAACGGCGGCGACATTCCTTGAGGTTTCGTGCGCGTGCTCGACGGCCGTTTCACGGTTGGTCCACAGCGTCAGCACACTAATTGCCAAGACAATGAATGTGAGCAGCGTCCCCAGTGCACCAACGATCAAGGGATGGTGGCCTGCCGATGTGGCCAGCCGTCGGGCGAAGGGGCGGAGGGGCATGTTGTGGTCTGGAGCGCGACGACAGACCGCACGTCTGTTTGTTCGGCAAGGCAGACTGCGGTCGATCGGGGGCGATATTGAAGCGTGCGAGGCACGCTACCACTGCTGGTAATCGGCGCAAGACAGAAAAACTGCAGTCCAACAGGCGGTTTTGATTGCAAGCCTTTCCTGAAAGTGGTCGTCTGCGTCCCGAACAACGCCATCGGCTAGTTCGACGCCCCAAAGAGTTGACTGACCACGCCGCGCAGCCAGCGGTTGCCCGCTTCATGGTGATACCGCGCATGCCAGTGCTGCCGCACGGCAAAGCCTTCCACGGGGAACGGGCATGCACGCACGGCCAGGTCATTGGCTTGGGCGAGTGTTTCACCGATGTGGCGGGGCAGCGTGGTGATCAGGTCGGTCGTCTGGATAATCGCGCCCAGCCCTAAGAACCCCGGCAGTTCCAGCACGATCTGACGCTCGATGCGCTCGCGCGTCAGGGCCTGCTGGAGCAGTTGCGCCCCGGTGCCCGCCGTGACGGCGACGTGCCCTTCCGCGCAGTATTGCTTCACGCCAAACCGGGTGCGGATTCGCGGGTGGTGGCGGTTGGCCAGGCAGACCCAATCCTGTTCGTACAACTGCTGCTGATAGATGCTGCCGCTCAGCCAGGGCACGTAGCCGATCGCGAGGTCGGCTTCGCCAGATTCCAGCGTGCGCTCCGTATTGCCGTCAATTCTGGCGGCTTCCAGGCGGACACCGGGCGCCTGCGCACGAACGTGTGCCAAAAGACGCGGCAACAGCGTGATGTGGCTCGCATCGGTCATGCAGATGCGAAACCGCCGCTGCGCCGTCGCGGGGTCGAACGCAATCTCCCAGGCCGCGAAACGCCTGAGCGATTCGAGGATCTCCCGGCACGGCCCGATCAGCGCGTCCGCTTGCGGCGTGGGCGCCATGCCGCCGGGCGTGCGGATGAACAGGGGATCCCGTATGTAATCCCGCAGTTGCCCGAGCCAGATGCTGACCGTCGGCTGGCTCTGCCCGAGCTGCTCGGCAACACGGCTGACATTGCGAATGTCGTACAGCAGGTCGAACAGTTGCAGCAGCTTCAGGTCAGGCAGATCGGCAAGCGCCGCAGCATTATTGTCCATGGCAATAACGGTATTGTGATCATTGTATTGCCAGTATAAGGGCCGCCTCCTATCGTGCAACCACACGTGAAGGAGACGCCATTGAAGATTGCGATTCTGGGTGCCGGCGCACTGGGCTGCGCCATTGGGGCCACCCTCACTGAAGCGGGCCATGAGACCTGGCTGATGGTCCGCTCACCGGACCGCGTCAACGCCATGCGAAACGAAGGCCTGCGGGTGGACGATGCCCAGGGCACGCGATGCATCCAGGTGCGGGCAGCGACGCGCGCGGCAGAGGTTGGCGTCGCAGAGTTGGTGATCGTGCTGGTCAAATCCTTCGAGACCGATGCCGCCATGCGCGGTGCTGTGGACCTGGTCGGCCCCGATACGCTGGTGCTGTCGCTGCAGAACGGCCTCGGGCACGAAGACATTCTCGCCGACATCGTGGGCCGTGAACGCGTGCTGGCAGGCAAGACCTATGTTGGCGGGGTGATGCGGGGCCCCGCGCATATTCAATCGGGTGTGGTTGGCAAGGCCACCTACATCGGCGAACTGGATGGCCGTCTGACGCCGCGCGTGCAGGCTGTGGCGGACGCCTTCAATACCGCCGGGCTGGCGACCACCGTTACCGACAACATTGTCGGCACGATGTGGGACAAGCTGCTCGTCAACGTGGCCACCGGCGCGCTCACGGGCATCACCCGCCTGACCTACGGCCAGCTTTACGACGAGCCGCTGCTCAAGGCGACCTCGCTTGCAGCCGTGGCCGAGGCCATTGCAGCGGCACAGGCCGCGGGCGTGAAGCTGTCGATGTCGGACCCCGAGCAGGCATGGACCCTGGCCGCCGAAGGTCTGCCCGCGGCGTTCAAGACCTCAATGCTGCAAAGCCTGGAGAAAGGGACGATCACCGAGATCGATTTCATCAACGGTTCGGTGGTGCGTTGCGGGCAGCGGTACGGCGTGCCGACCCCCGTCAATGCCACGCTGGTCGCCTGCATCAAGGGGATCGAGCGCAGTATGGCCGACCAGCGGGCCGACCAACAACGACAACACAAGGAGACCACCGCATGAGCACCCCCAAGGCCTATGTGGAACACGTCGCCATTTGGGTGAAAGACATCCACTGGCACATCCGCTTCTTCGAAGACGTGCTCGGCATGACCCTGCGCGAGATCGACGGCACGCATGAAGCGCCCCGGCAGTACTGGACGCTCGGTGGCCTGCAGTTCATCCATGCCCCGGAGTTTGAAGGCCCCGAAGGCCATGAAGGACGATTGGCCCACCTCGGCGTGATGTGCGAAGACCTCGAAGCTGCACTGGCACTGGCGCAGGGCTTTGGCGTGACCGAAATGCCGCAGGGCCGCAACTGGCTGCGCTTGCCGGACGGTCTGGCGGTCGAACTCATTCAGGCCAAGCCTGCGTCGTGCGTGGCGCAGGCCTTGGCAATCAACCCCCGTGCGCAGGCATGAACATGACCATCGTTGAGAAATACTGGGATGACGCCCGCGAGGGCGACACGTGCGTGAGCCCGAGCTACACGGTCACGAAGGAACGCATCCTCGCTTACGCCGACCTCACCGGCGACCACACGCCCGTACACGTCGACGAGGCCTACGCCAAAGCCAGCCACTTCGGCTGCATCGTCGCGCATGGCTTGTTCGGCCTGTCGATTGCGGACGGCCTGAAGACGCAGAGCGATTACCGATTCCTGCCCGGCATGTCGCTCGGCTGGACGTGGGATTTCCTGCTGCCGATCAAGGTCAACGACGTCTTGCATGTGAAGTTCCGGGTCGGGGAGATGCGGGCGAGCAAGAGCCGCCCCGGCTGGGGCATCGTCGTGCTGCCCTCGGAGCTGATCAATCAAGATGGCCACGTCGTGCAACGCGGTGAGCACCGCCTGATGGTGCCGCGCCGGCCGGGAGCGTTCTGATGCAGGCGCGCCCACTCGAAGGTATTCGCGTTGTCGACTACAGCCATTTCCTTGCCGGCCCCTATGTCGGCCGATGCCTGGCTGCCCTTGGCGCCGAAGTGATCAAGGTTGAACGCCCCGGCACCGGCGACGCTGGACGCCAGCACGCCACCGTGCTCGACGACGAGCAAAGCGGCTATTTCCTGCAGCTCAACATGGGCAAGCGCGGCGTGAGCGTCAACATGAAGGACCCGCGCGGCAAGGCGTTCATGCAGCGGCTGTGTGACTCGGCGGATGTGTTCATCGAGAACTACCGACCGGGTGCGCTGGACAAGCTGGGACTGGGCTATGCCGAACTGTCAGCGCGCAATCCGGGCCTGGTCTATTGCTCCATCTCGGCCTACGGACATACCGGGCCGGACGCACATCGCGCCGGTTTCGGGCTGATTGCCGAAGCCAAGAGCGGCATCATGCAAATGGTCGGCACGCCGGGCGAGAGGCCTCCGCTGCTGCGCATTTCGCTCGGTGATATGTACACGGGCATCCACGCCGTGGCCGCCATCAACGCCGCGCTGTTGGGGCGCGTGAAGAGCCAACGCGGGCAGCACATCGATATGGCGTTGTACGACACGCTGGTGTCGATGCACGAATACGCTGTGCAGTGCTTCACCCTACAGGGCGTGCTGCCCGAGCAGACCGGCCATGACATGCCTACCTCGACACTCTATGGCGTGTTCCGCGCGGCTGACGCGGACCTGGTGATTGCCGCGCAGGTTGACGATGCATGGAAGCGCTTCGCTGCGCTGGTCGAAGCGCATGGCGGTCCGGCAGGCTTCGGCGCAGATAAGCGGTTCCATGACAGCGTTGGCCGCAACGCGCACCGGGCGGAGATTCTCGCTGTGGTCGAACCCTGGGTCGCCGCACGCCCCGTGGCATTGGTGCTGGAACTGCTGGATGGCATCGATGTGCCGTGCGCCAAGGTCCAGCGCATCGACGAGGTGCTGGCCGATCCGCAAATTCAGGCCCGCGGCATGGTGGTCGAGCAGCAGCATCCGCGCTACGGGACGTTGCGCTTGCCCAACCTGCCGTTCAAGTTTTCCGATTGCGATACGACCATTCGCGACGTCGCCCCTGATCTGGGCGAGCACAACGTTGAAGTCGCGCGCACGCTGGGTTTCGACCCTGACGAGATCCAGGCGATGCAGGCCGATGGCGTTCTTTACTCGAAGCGAGCCTCATGATGACTGACCACTATGCCGTGATCGGCAACCCGATCTCACACACCAAATCGCCGCTCATTCACGGTCTCTTTGCGCAGGCGGCGCAACAAGACATGCAGTACACGGCCATCGAAGGGCCGGTCGAGCCGGACACAGCGTTCGCTGATGTCGTGCGTGCGTTCGCCACCGGCGGCGGCAAGGGTATGAACGTCACGGCGCCATTCAAACTGAAGGCGTTTGCGATGGCCGACGAGCGCAGCGAGCGCGCCACGTTGGCGGGTGCCGCGAATGCACTGAAATTCGAGGGTGGCCGCATTCTGGCCGAGAACTTCGACGGCATGGGGCTGGTGCGTGACATCGAGATCAACCTGGCGCGGCCGATGGCTGGCAAGCGCGTGCTGCTGCTGGGTGCCGGTGGTGCAGCGCGTGGCGCGCTGCTGCCGTTCCTGGCGGCGGAGCCGGCGCAGTTGGTCATCGCGAACCGCGACGTCGCCAAGGCACAGGCGCTGGCCGCCCAGGTTGCCGGGCGCGGCCCGATCGTCGCTTGCAGGTATGCCGACCTAGAGGCGATGGGGCGCTTCGATCTGGTGGTCAATGCCACCTCCGCCAGCCTCACAGGCGATCTGCCGCCCGTTCCACCGAGCATCTTCAGCCCCGAAGGGATGGCCTACGAACTGGCGTATGGCAAACGGCTGACGCCGTTCCTGCGGCTCGCGCGCAACGCGGGTGTGCGCAACATCGCAGACGGCGTCGGCATGCTGGTCGAACAGGCCGCGGAAGCGTTCGTCTGGTGGCGTGGCGTGCGTCCGGATACCCGCCCCGTGATCGACCGGCTGACCGTTCCCCTCGACTGATCTGAACTGATCTGAGTCCACCACAGAGGTTTGCATGAAGCGCATCCTGATGCTGCACGGCATCAATCACAACATGTTCGGTAAGCGTGACCCCGCGCAGTACGGGACCATCACGCTGGCCGAGATCGACGCAAGGTTGCAGGCCCTGGGCGAGGAGCTGGGCGTGCAAGTGGAATCGTTCCAGACGAACAGCGAAGCGGCGATGTGCGAACGCATTCATCGCGCCTTCGAGGAAGGCCAAGACGCCGTGCTGATCAACGCAGGCGCCTGGACGCACTACAGCTACGGTATCCGGGATGCACTCGCGATCCTCACGTGTCCCATCGTGGAGTTGCACATGTCCAATATCCACGCACGCGAGCCCTTCCGTCATCACTCAGTGTTTGCTGACATCGTCAGTGGGCAGATCTGCGGGTTCGGCGTCCAGAGCTACCTGCTGGCCCTGCGGGCAGCTGCCTCTGCGGTCGATCATGCGTAGCCACCCCTTGACCGTTGCGAGAGTTGGCCTGCCTAGACGGATTCGAACGCCCGACCTTCGGCTCCGAGCGTCCCTGGATCGGTGGTCGCGTCCTCTTGTGGGGCGATATTCACGCAATATGGGAAAGCGCCCGGACTGATAGAGGCGGGGCGCCATTCTGTCGCTCCGGCCGGGTGCGCTACACCAGCAACGAGCGCAGCATCCACGCGGTCTTTTCGTGCGTCTGCATGCGCTGGGTCAGCAGGTCGGCGGTCGGTTCGTCGGCGGCATTGTCGACATCTGGAAACAGGCTGCGGGCGGTGCGAGTGACAGCTTCGTGGCCGGCTACCAGCTCGCGGACCATGTCCATCGCTTCGGGCACCCCGTTTGATTCCGGGATGGACGTTAGCTTGGCGAACTCCGAGTACGAACCCGGTGCCAGATAGCCAAGCGCGCGGATGCGCTCCGCCACAGCGTCGGTCGCGGTCCACAGTTCGTTGTACTGCGTCTCGAACATCAGATGCAGCGTGTTGAACATCGGCCCAGTGACGTTCCAGTGGAAGTAGTGGGTCTTCAGGTACAGCGAATAAGTGTCGGCCAGCAGGGTCGACAGACCGTCTGCGATCCTCTTGCGGTCTTTCTCGGCAATGCCGATATTGATCGGGGCCGCGGCGCTGGTGCCGCCAATTTTCTTTGCCATGTTGATCCTCGTAGCAAGTGGTGATGGCGCGCGATGCGACTGGCTGATGCCGCGTCGATGTCGCGCGCCGTCGTCGATTATTTCAATCCCAGCGCCACTTTGACGCCCGCGCCGTAGGCCGGATCAGCCTTGGTGAAGTGCTCGATCTGCGCGCGCTGGATGTCTTCCGGTACCTGCGACAGACCGCCCGCGATGGTCGCAAACAGACGCTGGCGCTGACCCTCGTCAAACAGGCGGAACAAGGCGCCGGCCTGGCTGTAGTAGTCGGTGTCGACGCGGTGATCGTGGCGTGCCGCTGCACCTTCGAGCCTGAGCGGCGGCTCCTCACCCCGGCGGTCCTGGGCGAAGGCACCTTCGCGGTTCGGCTCGTAGTTGAGCTTGCTGCCAAGGTTGCCATCGGTCCGCATCGCGCCGTCCCGGTGGAAGCTGTTGTGGAACGGGCACTTGGGCGCATTCACTGGAATCTGGTGATGATTTACGCCGAGGCGGTAGCGCTGCGTGTCGCCGTACGAGAACAGGCGGCCCTGCAGCATCTTGTCCGGCGAGAAGCCGATGCCGGGCACCACGTTGGCCGGCGTAAAGGCAGCCTGCTCGACTTCGGCAAAGTAGTTGTCGGGGTTGCGGTTCAGTTCCAATACACCTACGTCGATCAACGGGTAGTCCTTGTGCGGCCACACCTTGGTCAGGTCAAACGGGTTGATGTGGTAGGTGGCCGCATCGGCTTCCGGCATGATCTGCACCTTCAGGTTCCAGCGCGGGAAATCGCCACGATCGATGCTTTCAACCAGATCGCGCTGCGAGCTTTCGCGGTCTTGCGCCACCACCTGTGCGGCCTCTTCGTTGGTGTAGTTCTGGATACCTTGCTGGGTCTTGAAGTGGAATTTCACCCAGAAGCGCTCGCCCGCTGCATTGATGAGCGAGAAGGTGTGCGAGCCGAAGCCATCCATGTGGCGCAGGGTCTTTGGAATGCCGCGATCGCTCATCACGATCGTCACCTGGTGCAGCGTCTCAGGGTTCTTCGAAAAGAAATCCCAGGCGGCGACAGCGCTGCGCAGGTTGGTCCGCGGGTCGCGCTTTTGTGTGTGGATAAAGTCCGGAAACTTGAGCGGATCGCGCAGGAAGAACACCGGCGTGTTATTGCCGACCAGATCCCAGTTGCCTTCGTCCGTATAGAACTTGATGGCAAAACCGCGCGGGTCGCGTTCGGCATCAGCCGCACCGCGTTCGCCGGCCACGGTGGAAAAACGCAGGAACAGCGGCGTTTGCTTGCCCACCTCGGCAAAGATCGAAGCCTTGGTGTATTGCGTGATGTCGTGCGTGACGGTGAAGGTGCCGAAGGCACCCGAGCCTTTGGCATGCACGCGACGCTCGGGAATCACCTCTCGGTCGAAGTGCGCGAGTTTTTCCAGAAACCACACGTCTTCGAGCAGCATGGGGCCGCGCGGACCAGCGGTCATCGAGTTCTGGTTGTCGACAACGGGTGCGCCGGCGGCGGTGGTCAGGATGTCTTTGCTCATGGGGCTTTCGTCAGGTATTGATGGGTCGAGAATCCGGCAACTGGATGCCGGTCAGGTTGCAGGGCTTCAGAACCGGTGCCCCGCGGACTAAAAGCTGTGCCGCATGCCGAGCACGAACGTTTCCGGATGCGCTCCGGCCTTTACGCCGATCTGGTTGATCGCAAAGTCGTAGATGGCGTTGCTGCGGTTGTTGATCCGGCTGTAATAGGTGTACAGGGCGGTCCGCTTAGACAGCGGGTAGTCGTAGCCGACCGTCAATTGAGTCGCGCCGGTATCCACGCCGCTTCGGAAATAGCCGACCGTTTCCCGTGCGCTGCCCGAACCGTTGCTCGCCAGCGCAAAGCCGACCCGCACGCTGCCCGGACCAAGCTGCTGGGTGAGGGAAACGTAGTAGCCGTTGCGGTACAGATCCCCCGTGGCTGTCCGATAGTGCAGCCGCTCATACAACAAGGCGATCTTCGTTGTCGGAAACTGGTAAGCCACCCCGATCTTTGCCGCCTCGTCATTGCGTCCGGCCGTCTGGTAGTGCTGGTGGATCTCGTAGGCGGCTGTGATGTTCAACGGCCCGCGATCGTAAGCACCGGCGAATGAATACAAGGCCGGATTGCGTGGCACGCTGATCTTCTCTTCATTGACGCCCCAGGCCATGCTGCCGCTCAGGCCATTCCAGACCGGGCTACGGTATTGGATGATGTTCTTCTGGCGTCGATCGAACGAACTCGTGTCCTGAACGTTGTCGGAGCTGGACGTTGAGCCGTTGCCGATCAACGCCATATAGCCTGCTGTGGTGGGGTAGTAGGGGTCATAGCCGGCAGTCGATTCGGTATAGGGCGTCTGCCAATGGCCCATGAACACCTTGCCGTAGTTGCCTTCCAACCCGATGGCGGTATTGCGGCCAGCTAACTGGCCTTGCCCCGTGTCTACCGAAACAGCGCTTTCAATCTGCCAGAAGGCCTTGGTACCGCCTCCCAGGTCCTCTTCGCCCCGGAGGCCAAAGACCGAGCGGTTGTTCGTCAGCCGCGTGACTGAACCGAGATCAGCGCCACTGGTTGTGGCTGCGCCACGGGCGTACTCGATGGAGGTATTGAGGCGACCGTACAGCGTGACGGATGTCTGCGCGTTAGCCTCAACGCAACACGTCATTGCGGCACAGATGGACAGAACCCAGTGCTTTGCGGTGCTCCGCATCAGGGGAGGCATGTTGTTCCTTGTTCCTGCGATGAGTGGATGACCCAATTCGCGCACAGGTCAGCGGTCGGCGAATTGAACTGTGGAAGAGCTAACGGCTCGCGGCGGCTAGCCCAGTGAGAATGAATATCGGCGGCAACACGCACCAGAACGACACGGCAGAGAACGCCAGGGCTCCCAGCATTGCACCGGTCGCAAAACCGATGAGCGGCGGCACCATCTTGCGCAGGCGCGCGCGGGAGCCGCTCTTCTGTGTGCTACCCGGTGTGGCCAATTCCACCAGGTCGATGACGACCTGGGTTGTATTGCCGGTCATGATGGTGGTGGGCGCGTGATCGGAGAGTACGATGCGCGCCTTGGCGTTCTGTACGCCCATTGCCGCGACGCCGATCAGGCCGACGACGATGGTTGCAGGGTTGTCTGCTGACTGGATGGGTAGCGCCAGCAGGCCAGCCGTCATAAACGTCACCAGCAGCAGCGCTTCCGCCAGGAGCAGCAGGCGCGTAGGCTCCCTTCCGTGCCGTACAACGGCCTCCACCGTCAGCTTGGTAGACGCCACGGCCAGCACGAACACAGGCAGCGCCAGCAGCTTCGCGAGTACACCTTGGCCGGAGCCGGCCAGTTCCACGCCAATCATGACGAAGTTGCCGGTAACGTGTGCCGTGAATAGCCCGAACAGCGCGCAGAATCCAACGACGTCCACGAAGCCGGCGGTGAAAGCAAGCAGGCAGCCTTGCACCAGATGGAACATCCCAAAAGAGGGTGCAGCGGGCAGGGTGGACGAGACGCTAGAGGGCATGGCATGGACGTTGGACTGGGCGTCTGAACGTCGAGGCGCCCGCCTCTCATGAGGTGTACGAAGCGTACTGGGGGGTGTCTCTAGCAACCATTGTCAAATGGTATTAACCACCATACCAATTGGTCGGAGCCGTGCACCAAGTTGGCGGATTTGTTAATATTTGTGACGCACTTGGAATGTCACTTCGGCCCACTCAATAGGCTTGCGAATCCCTGCGGTCAGCATGCAGAGCAATCAAAATCATGTCTCCACCGGTGCCCGCACAAACCTCTTCGCAAGACTCGCTCGGTTGCTCGTCGGAAAAGCTCCGGCGCGACGAATCGCTACATGGAAGCGATTTCGTCTTCTTTCGGAAAAGTTCTGGCAATGACCAGCTCAGTCAGGTTTTAACGCCTGCGTCGGAGAGAGGCTTCCTGGCCGGTGTGTCGCTGGCCACCGGACACCGTCGTCGGATCTTTAACAGCGTGCATGCCAGCACGCATCAGTTTGAGACCGGTTCGATCTACATCCGAAATTTCTTTGAGGACTACAAGGCAGATTTTTACGGCGCCTTTGACTTCGTACTGCTTGAGTTGTCGCCAGGTTTTGTCGAGCGCACGAGTCTGGAGCTTGGACGTCCGGCCTGTGCTTCGCTTCCTTCATTGGCTGGGCAATTGGATCCGGTCTTGTCCCATCTTGCTCAGGCAGTGGTGCCCGCGCTGGCACAACCGCAATACGTGAGCCGCCTGTTCGTTGACCAGGTGGGACTGGCAATCGCCACCTATCTGGTCGAGCGTTACGACGGGCGCCATGAGACCACGCCCAGGGGCGGGCGCGAGCGTTTGAGTCCGGGAATGCTTGAGCGTGCCAAAGAAGTGCTCATCTCTCGATTGGACGGCGACGGATCGATTGCTGAAGTGGCAGATGCCTGTGGGCTTTCACGCAGCCACTTCTCGCGTGCGTTTCATGCTTCGACCGGTGCGACACCGCACCAATGGCTTTCAACGCAGCGGCTTGAGCGCGCCCGTAGCTTGCTTCGTGACACCGATGCGCCGATCGCGACCATCGCGACAACGTGCGGCTTCTCTGATCAGAGCCACTTCACCCGCTGCTTTGCCCGTGCCTTTGGTGCCACGCCCGCGAGCTGGCGGCGCGCGGTGCGCAGCTGAGCGACCGCGCTACGACGGGACGATCGGCGTCAACGGTAGGCTGAACACGAACATCGCGCCGAACGGCAGGCGCGGCGCCGCCAGGATTTCTCCTTTGTGCGCTTCCACGATGGATCGGCAAATCGCTAACCCCATCCCCATGCCGTTGGCCTTGGTCGTGTAGAACGGTTCGAAAATGCGCCCAGGTGCATCGCTGGCCAGCCCCTGGCCGTTATCCTCAACGCGCACCTGCAACTGGGTTTCCGCGACAACCGCAGTCGTCAGACGCAGGGTGCGAGGGCGGTCGCATACCGACGCCATCGAGTCGATCGCGTTGAGCACCAGGTTCAGCAGGACTTGCTGTAGCTGCACGGCGTCACCATGCACCTGACTGCGCGATGCGTTCAGATCGAGCTCAAGTGAAACGTCGCGGCAATTCAGCTCGCTACGCGCGATTTGCAGGATGTCGCGAATTGTTTGGTGCATGTCTAGCGCGGCGAAGGCCCTGGGCGCGTTGCGTGTGAGGGCCTGCAGGCCGTGAATCATGTCGCCCGCGCGCTGGCCTTCGGAGACGATCGCTGCCAGCCCCTCGCGCGCCTGCATTAGCGCAGGAGGCGTTCGATCGAGCCAGCGTAGGCTGGCGCTCGCATGGGACACGATCGACATGAGCGGTTGGTTCACTTCGTGTGCGATTGCTGCGGTCAGTTGGCCGACCGTCGTGGCACGCGCCACCCGAGCAACGTCGGCCTGGGCGTTGCGCGCCGCATCCTCGGCCTGGCAACGCGCGGTGATATCACTCACGATGCCAACATACTCGACGTCACGACCGGCGATGTGGATGGGCTTGCCTAGTGCCGCCACATGTCGCGTCGTGCCGTCTTTGCGGACAATGCGGTATTCGAGCTCGAAGGGCTCGCCTGCGTTTGCTTGGTGCTCGGCGGTCTGCCGTACGTACTCCCGGTCCTCTGGGTGAATGCACGCAACCAGCACGTCCCGCGTCACCACCGGCCCATCCTCTGGGAGATCGAAAATGCGGCGTAGCTCTTCCGAGCACAGGCAAATGTCGCGTTGAAGGTCCCAGCGCCAACTCCCTGTCTGGCTGACGCGCTCACCCAGCGCCAGTGTCTCTTCGCTGACGCGCAGGGCTTGCTCGACGCGGCGGCGGTGTGCGTTTTCTTCGAGCAGATTCTGATAGAGCCGTGCGTTATCGAGCGAGACGGCTGCGTGTCCTGCAATCAGTTCGAGCAAATCGGCAGGTTCCCCAGCAAACTTGCCAGGCAGTTGGCTGTTCTCGATGTAGAGCAAGCCGACCGTGTGGTTGCCTTTGAGCATCGGAAGACTCATGGCGGAGGCGGTGCCGCGTTGGCTGAAGTAGGGGTCATGCGCAAACGGGCTCGAGGCAGCGTCGTGGACCACCAGGCGCTTGCCTGAACGCAGCGTCGAGTTGAGCATCGTGAGCGGCAGATCTTGCGGCGCCACCGGGTGGGGGGTCATGTCGATGCCAATGCTGGCCGGGGTAGCGTGGGCATGGGCCTCGATCATCGGTGTCTCCCCAGCCATGCGTATCAGCAGCGCGCGCTGTGCACGGGCGAGCACGAGCACGATGGTCATCAGCCTGTCTATGAGTCGATCGAGCTGAATCTCCTCCGTCAGTGCGCGGGTGCAGCGCACGATGGCGTCGATGTCATGCACTGGGTGGCCCGCCTGGTTGTTCTGCGCATGCATCGGAATCAGGCATCCGGCCAAGTGCCAGGTGTGTGACCGAGCGCAAGCGCAATGCAGGACATGATCTCAGCGTCGCTGAAAGGCTTGCTGAGTAAAGAGATGGCGTGACGAACCTCGGCCTGTTGACGTGCACTGTCGCTCTGGAATGCGGTCATGAAAATGATGGGCAGATTCACACCTCGGCCGCGCAGCGAATCGCAGAGTGCGAATCCACTCATCTGAGGCATCTGGATGTCCGTCAGAACGCAGGAGAGCGAGGTGAGGTCATCGTAGCCGAGCAGATCGGCGCCACTGCCGAAAAGCGCAACATTCAGGCCACACGATTGCAGGAGATTGCCGAGGGCCAGTCGGACAGAGGCATCGTCATCGACCACGGCGATGACCGGTTGTGCATTCACGCGGGATTCCTCGGGGCATGCCGGAGACCTACGTTGGCACGGACGGCTCTGGCGACGGAGCGTTGAGGATACCGTTGCACAGGCACTCGCGAAATCATACTGAGGTATGGATTCGCTCGTGCCATGCCCAACATCAGTGCTGCGTGTCGTCCGGCGCTTGCCGGAGCGCACTGACTTGAATCACCGGCGGCAGGCCCGTGATCTTGGGTGTGCACTCACGGTGGAACCAGGTAGCCGTGACGGGTTGGCCCGCAAGCAGGCGCTTGATAGGCGGTACCACTTGCTCACCGAGCAGCATGCCCAGCAATCCGATCAATGCGATGGCGGGTGGGGCCGGCGAGCGCACCTGCATGAGTGCGTAGATGATGCCGATCAACATGCCGGCGCCGAGCGAGATGAAGTAGGGTTTCATTGTCCAGTCCAGGTGTGCACATCGGCTTCCCGACGCGAAATCCAGTCTTGCAGTGCGACGAGCAGAAAGCCGCCGACCAGTCCGAGGTGTTCAAAGAAGGCGTTGGCCATCATCGGGCGGGTGTCAGCCGGGGCCTGCCAGAAGCGGTTGGCCAGCAGCGAGGCAACCAGGGTGAACGCGGCCAGCGCGAGTGCTGCAATCCATCGCAGTCGGCCGCTGATCACCAGCGCCGAGCCGACCAGCTCCAAGACGATCACCGCTGCGGCCATGGGCATGGCCGGCGCCATGCCGAAGTGCTGCATCTCGGCAATGGCCCCCGGGAAGTCGAAGAGCTTGACCAGCCCGCCCTGCAGGTAGGCCGCGCACAACAGCACCAGCGCCGCGCGGTACAGGAGTCCGCCGCGGGCAGACGTCGAAGGTGTTGGATGCATGGCTGGCGCGGTATCAGAACGCCCAGCACGAGCAGCCGAACGCACCCCAGAATGCAGCGGCGTCACCGGCGGGCGTCTGGTCTAGGTAGGCGCGCGCGTGTGCGTGTCCATGTACCCCGCAAGCGGTCGCACATCCGCAACTGATTTGAAGGGCAGGATTGCGCGGGGCGAAGCCCAAATGATGCCGCGCGGGCGACCAGTCTGGCATCGCAGGCGGTAGCGCGGGGGCGAGGGGGCCGAAATCCCCATCCCCAAACACGACCTTGCCGCCCAACACCGTCAGGACCGAGGTGATGTCCTGAATATCGTCCTCGGGCACGGCAAAGTAATCGTCAGAGAGGACCGCCAGATCGGCGAGCTGCCCGGCGCGGATCTGCCCCTTCTTGCCCTCTTCGGACGAGAACCACGTATTGGCCTCAGTCCAGAGGCGCAAGGCCGTTTCGCGATCGAGCAGGTTGGCTTGCGGATACAAACGCAGCCCGCCCACCGTCTTGCCGCTGACAAGCCACGACAGCGATACCCACGGGTTGTACGACGCGACCCGTGTGGCGTCCGTGCCCGCGCCCACCTTGACGCCACGTTCCAACATGCGTTTGATGGGCGGGGTGGCTTCTGCCGCCCGTGAGCCATAACGCTCGACAAAGTACTCGCCCTGGTAAGCCATGCGGTGCTGTACAGCGATGCCTCCGCCAAGCGCGGCAATACGGTCTATGTTCCGGTCGCTGATGGTCTCCGCGTGGTCGAAGAACCAGTGCAGGCCATCGAACGGCACGTCACGTGCGACCTTCTCATACACGTCCAGTGCACGCGAGATTGTCTCGTCATAGGTGGCATGCAGGCGCCATGGCCACCGTTGCTCGGCAAGCAGGCGGATCACCGGCTCGAGGTCGCTTTCCATGTTCGGCGGCATCTCGGGCCGCTCGACGCGGAAGTCTTCGAAATCCGCGGCGGAATAGACGAGCATCTCGCCGGCACCATTGTGGCGGTAGAGATCGTCGCCCTGTCCGGGGCGGACCTGCCCAGACCATGTGCGGAAGTCATTGAGCTCCTCACGCGGCTTCTGCGTGAAGAGGTTATAGGCCAGGCGCACCGTGAGTTGCCCCTCGCGGTGCAGCTCCTCAACGATGTTGTAGTCCTCGGGGTAGTTCTGGAAGCCGCCACCCGCATCGATGACACCGGTGACGCCGAGTCGATTGACCTCGCGCATGAAATGGCGCGTCGAGTTTTTCTGATACTCCGCCGGCAGCTTCGGTCCCTTGGCCAGCGTGGCGTAGAGGATCGTGGCGTTGGGCTTGGCCAAGAGCAGGCCGGTGGGCGTACCGTTCTTGTCGCGGACGACCTCGCCACCCGGCGGGTTCGGCGTGTTCTTGTCGTAGCCGACGACACGCAGCGCTGCGGCATTGAGCAGTGCGCGGTCATATAAATGGAGGATGAACACCGGAGTGTCTGGTGCGATGGCATTGAGCTCATCGAGCGTGGGCAGGCGCTTCTCGGCAAACTGATGTTCGGTGAAGCCACCCACCACGCGCACCCATTGCGGTGCGGGCGTGCGTTCGACCTGGGCCTTGAGCATGCGCAACGCTTCGGCCAGCGAGCGTACGCCGTCCCAGCGCAGCTCCATGTTGTAGTTCAGGCCACCCCGGATGATGTGCATGTGGCTATCAATCAGGCCCGGAATGACGCGCCGGCCTTGCAGGTCGACCACACGGGTGGCGGGGCCAGCCAGCGGGAGAATCTCGTCGCGACGCCCGACTGCCAAAAACTTGCCGTCATGGATGGCAACGGCCTCGGCCTCAGGGTTGGTTCGATCGAGCGTGGTGACCTTGGCGTTGGTCAGGATCAGTTCGGGTACGCGCACTGGATTCATTTCATCCCTTCATGGTTGTGACCCCGGCCCAGCGGGTGGCTGGGCCAGGGTGAGTCGGACAATCGCGGTGGATTCGCGGGGCCTTAAGCCGACAGGAAGGCGAGCAGGTCTGCGTTGACCTGATCGGCGTTGATCACGCACATGCCGTGCGAGGCGCCCGGATAGATCTTCAGCGTCGCGTGCTTGACCAGCTTGGCCGACAGCTTGGCGGAGTTGTCGATTGGCACGATCTGGTCGTCATCGCCGTGCAGAATCAGCGTGGGCACGTCGATCTTCTTGAGATCTTCCGTGTAGTCGACTTCCGAGAACTCCTTGATGCACTGGTACTGGCCGTGGATGCCACCCGCCATGCCTTGTGCCCAGAATGCGTCGATCGTCCCTTGCGAAATCTTTGCGCCCGGTCGGTTGAAGCCGAAGAACGGCGTGGTCAGATCCTTGTAGAACTGCGAGCGGTTTTCGGCAACGCCCTTGCGGATGCCATCGAACACTTCGATCGGCAGGCCGTTCGGATAGGCTGCGGTCTTGGCCATGATCGGCGGCACGGCACCGATCAGCACGGCCTTTGCCACGCGCTTGGTGCCGTGACGGCCAATGTAGTGGGCCACCTCGCCGCCACCGGTCGAGTGGCCGACCAGGGTTGCACCCTTGATGTTCAGCGTGTCGAGCAGCGTCGCGAGATCGTCGGCATAGGTGTCCATGTTGTTGCCCTTGGACGGCTGGTCAGAGCGGCCATGGCCCCGGCGATCGTGCGCGATCACGCGGTAGCCGTGCTGCAACAGGAAGAGCATCTGGGAATCCCAGGCATCGGCCGACAGGGGCCAGCCGTGCGAGAACACGACCGGGCGGCCGCTGCCCCAGTCCTTGTAGAAGATGCGGGTGCCGTCTTTGGTCGTGACGAAGGACATATTGTGGTCTCCAGAATGTGGGTGCGATGTTTTGGGGTTGGCCGCTTGGGCTGAACTTGCTGTGCCGGCCACCAGCGCGCCAGCGGCGGCCGCAGCCATCGTGCTCGCGCCTGAGACGAGCAGTTTGCGGCGCGACAGGTCGTGCGGCGCAGGCAGGGATGTGTCTTGCGTACTCATGTTTGAAATGGGGCGAGTGTTGTGGGCTGGTGTTCAGCGAGCCGGGATCGGTGCAAGCGACTCGTGTGCGGATGTGGTGCGCTGCGGTGCCTTGTGCACCATCGTGTAGGCGTAGTCCACGCCCATGCCGTAGGCGCCGGAGTGTTCCTTCACCAGCTGCATCACGGCGTCATACGTGTCGCGGTGCGCCCAGTCACGCTGCCATTCCAGCAGCACCTGCTGCCACGTCACCGGCACCACGCCAGCCTGGACCATGCGTTGCATGGCGTAGTCGTGCGCCTCTTTGGAGGTGCCGCCCGAGGCGTCGGCCACCATGTAGATCTCGTAGTCGGCATCGTGCATGGCCGACAGCGCGAAGGTGCAGTTGCACACCTCCGTCCACAGGCCGGCGACGACCACCTTCTTGCGGTTGTTCTTGGCCAGGGCGTCGCGCACCTTCTGGTCGTCCCACGAGTTCATCGAGGTGCGCTCGAGGGTCGGCTGGCCAGGAAACACATCCAACAGCTCCGGGTACGTGTAACCCGAGAACGACGCGGATTCGACCGTCGTGATGGTCGTCGGAATGCCGAAGATTTTGGCTGCCTTGGCAAGACCGACGGTGTTGTTCTTCAGGGCTTGTCGGTCCATCGACTGCACGCCGAAGGCCATTTGCGGCTGGTGGTCGATGAAGATCAGCTGGCTATTGTGCGGTGTCAGAACTTCGAGCTTCGGGTTGCTCATCGTGGGTTCCTCTAGAGATGGTGAATTGAGACAGACGCAGGCGCACCATTGCGCCCGCGATCGGGGCGCGGTCCTTACACGGTGTCGAACACATGCGGGATGAAGCCTAAGTTCTGCACGACAGGGCCGCCATTGTTTCTTGGTATGACCCGCCTTACCGGAGGTCTGGTAGCAGCTGTCGGATCGATGGGCCGAAATCGCTGGTGACGTTCATTCACCGCACAGGCAATCAAGAAATTCGCACAGCCGTGCAAGACAGCGCTCAGTGACCTGACTACGATGGCGATCAAAAAAGAGCGATAAGGCCATCTTCAGGGAGCCCCCATGACCACCGTAGCGAACCCTCTCTCGGAGCCACTACCACTGCACGATGCGTTGGTTGTCGTCGTCGACGACGATGCGATGGTCAGAGACGCGCTTGGAAACCTCTTCCGCTCGGTGGATCGGCGTGCGGTGCTGCTGGAATCAGCAGGTGAGCTGCTCGCGTTCCAGTTTCCGGATGTGCCGTGCTGCCTGGTGCTCGATGTTCGTCTGCGGGGCCCGAGCGGGCTCGACCTACAGGCGAAGCTGACCCAGATGAATGTGCATGTGCCCATCATTTTCGTGACGGGTTATGGCGACATTCCGATGACGGTGGCTGCGATGAAGGCCGGCGCCGAGCACTTCTTGGCAAAGCCCTTTCGCGATCAAGACCTGCTTGACGCAGTGGCTGCTGCTCTGGAGAAGGATGCCCTGCGACGCGCGCATGCCCTGAGAAACAACGCCCTGCGCGATTGCTTCGGTACGCTGACGAAGCGCGAATCGGAGGTCATGACGCTTGCGACTTCGGGTTTGATGAATAAGCAGATTGCCGACCGCATGAGCATTAGCGAGGTGACCGTCAAAATCCATCGCGGCCAGGCCATGCGCAAGATGCGTGCGCGTACCTTTGCTGAACTGGTACTGATGGCAGAACGTCTTGGACTGAGTCCTGTGGAGCCCTGGGCTCTGGGCTAACGCTGGTTTAACGGGCGGCTTGGGCGCCTGCAGCGCGCGTCGCCACGCACCATCAGTAGGTTCCATTGCTGTCGCGGCGACTCCGAGAAAGGCGAGGGCCGTTGGCTGCGGATTGCCTGTGGCGCCGCTGGTCCGAAAGCAGTGACCGATTTAAGAGCCAGGCACGCAGATGAATGCACTATTCCTACTCGGTGCCGAGAAGGGTACGAGGTTTGAGATTCAGTGGGAGGATGGCGAATGCATCCTCGCCAGGGGAGCACGTGTCACTCCAGACGGCCGACAGGAAGCGGTGTTGGCGGTTTGGTCTGCCGCAGAGCGCCCGACGCCGTTGAGCCTCGCCCGCCTTGCGCATGAATATGATCTAAGGGGCCAGTTGGAAGCACCTTGGGCATTGCGCCCCCTGGAGCTTGTTCAGGAGCGCGGTCGGACCGTGCTGCTGCTGGAAGACCCGGGCGGCAAGTCGCTCGCCAGCGTCGTTGGCGCAGCCATGGATGTGGGGCGCTTCTTGCGGTTGGCCGTCAGCATCGCCGGGGCGCTGAGCCAAGTGCACCGACGTGGCCTGGTTCACAAAGATATCAAGCCCGCTCACATCTGGGTGAATGGTGCCCTCGATGTGGCACGGCTCAGCGGATTCGGCCTCGCGTCTCGCTTGCCGCGTGAGCGGCAGGTGCTCGCGCCACCCGAAGAAATTGCCGGCACGCTGGCCTACATGGCGCCCGAACAGACCGGGCGCATGAATCGTTCGATCGACGTGCGTAGCGATCTGTACTCGCTCGGCGTCACGTTCTATCAGATGCTCACGGGTGTGCTGCCGTTCACAGCCCGTGATCCGATGGACTGGGTGCATTGTCACCTTGCGCGACAGCCGGTGCCCCCCGCTGTGAGGGTGCCCACCAATCCTGCAGTGCTCTCTGATCTGGTGATGAAGCTGCTGGCCAAGACGGCCGAAGAGCGCTACCAGACGGCAGCTGGGCTCGAAGCCGACCTGCGGTGCTGCTTGGCAGCGTGGGAACGCGAAGAATGGATAGCCCCATTCCCGCTTGGCGAGCAAGACCGGCCAGACCGGCTGCTCACGCCGGAGCGCCTTTACGGGCGCGAGCGCGAGATCGAAATCCTGCTCACAACGTTCGATCGGGTTGTCACTGAAGGCACGCAGGAGTTCGTGCTGGTCTCGGGCCACTCGGGCATCGGCAAAACCTCGGTGGTGCATGAGTTGCAGCGTGTCCTGGTGCCGGCGCGCGGCCTGTTCGCATCCGGCAAGTTCGATCAGTACAAGCGCGATATCCCCTATGCCACGCTCGTCCAGGTTTTCCAGGTCTTGATTCGTGCTTTGCTGGGCAAGAGCGAAGTTGAGCTTGCACCGTGGCGCGTCGCGCTGGCGGAGGCGCTGGACCTGAACGCTGGACTCATGGTGCCGTTGATTCCGGAACTTGAGCTCATTCTCGGCCCGCAGCCGCCGGTTTCCGAGCTACCGCCGAGGGACGCACAACACCGGTTTCAACTGGTGTTTCGTCGTCTACTCGGTGTCTTTGCGCAGGCGGATCATCCGCTGGTGCTGTTTCTCGATGACCTGCAGTGGATGGATGCGGCAACGCTGAAGTTGGTGGAGCATCTGGCGACGCATCCGGAAGTGCGCCATCTGCTGCTCATCGGCGCCTATCGCAACAACGAAGTCAAGCCTGGGCACCCGTTGCTGCAGCGATTGAAGACAATCCGCCAGTCTGGCGCGCGCGTACACGAAATCGTGCTGAGCAGCCTTGAAAGCGACGACATTGGCCGGCTCGTTGCTGATGCATTGCACTGCGCACCGTCACAGGTCGCGCCCTTGGCCGGCTTGGTACAGGAAAAGACGGCCGGCAATCCCTTCTTCGCCATCCAGTTCCTGGCTGCGTTGGGGGAGGAGGGGCTGCTTGCATTCGATCAGCGCACTGGTTGGTCTTGGAATCCCGAGCAGATCCAGGCCAAGGGTTTCACTGACAATGTGGCGGACCTTATGCTGGGCAAATTGGGGCGTCTGCCACTGCAGACCCAGAGTGCCCTGCAGCAACTGGCTTGCTTGGGCAATCAGGCTGCGATCCCCATCTTGTCGATCGCCTTGGGGAGAAGTGAGGCCGCACTGGAAGAGGTGTTTTGGGAGGCGGTTCGAGCCGGACTCGTTCTGCGCTCGGAGGGTGCCTATGGATTTCTCCACGACCGCGTGCAGGAGGCAGCTTACGCGTTGATCCCAGAAGGCATGCGGCCGGGCGTGCACTTAGCAATCGGACGACGGTTCGCCGCAGGCTTATCCCCGGAATTGATGGCGGACAACGTTTTCGAGATTGTTGGTCAATTCAACCGTGGCGCGGCTTTGATCGACACGGCCGAGGAGCGGTATAGGCTGGCCGAATTGAACTTGCTCGCAGGCCAGCGTGCCAGGGCAGCGACAGCGTACGCGTCGGCGCTCACCTATCTCACCGCAAGCGCGGCGGTCTTGCCGGACGGCGCCCGCCAGCGCTGGCCTGAGTTCGCTTTCGCGTTGGATCTATGTCGAGCGGAATGCGAGTTCCTGACTGGCGCATCATCTGCAGCAGATGCGCGTTTGGCGGATTTGGCGCCACGTGCCGCGAGTCTTCCGGATTTGGCCGCTGTCACTCAGATGAGGCTGGAGCTCTTCATGGCCCTTGGCCAGCGCGATCGCGCCGTCGAGGTGGGCTTGGAGTACCTGCGCATGGCAGGTGTCGAGTGGTCGGCTGAGCCGACGAAAGAAGAGGTCCGGCGTGAGTACGGCCAACTGTGGCGGCGACTCGGTGACCGACCGATCGAAGCGCTGCTTACGCTCCCGGAGATGGTTGACCCGGTGGCGTGTGGAACGATGGACGTCCTCACCGGGTTCATGCAACCGGCCTGGTATTCGAGCGAGAATCTGCGCGCGCTTGTCATCTGCCGGATGGTCAACCTTAGCCTTGAGCACGGCAATAGCGATGCGTCGTGCCTTGGCTATGTCTGGCTGGGCATGATTCTGCCGCCCGAGTTTGGCGAATATGCGCTCGGATACCGCTTCGGTCAGCTTGGTTTGAACCTGGCGCAGCGATGCACGCGCGACCGCTTCAAAGCGCGCGTCTACCAGGTTTTCGGCGGCTACGTGATGCCATGGGCGCGCCCCATCCGCACCGCCCGCAGTCTAGTTCAACATGCCTTCGAGGTCGTCAACAGGTTTGGCGATCTTACCTACGCATCATTCGCTCGCAGCAACAACCTGATTGCCCATCTGCTCGCGAGTGGGGAGTCTCTGGCAGAAGTCGAGCGCACGGCTGACAGTGCGATCGATTTCGCGATGCAGGCGCGGTTTGGCTTGGTTGTCGACCAAGTGACCCCACAGCGGCAACTGGCGCGAACGCTGCGTGGTCTAACCCCGATCCTCGGTTGTTTCGACGACGCCGGTTTTGACGAGACCCGGTTCGAGCAGCACATGGAGGAGACCTCGGGTTGCACGCTACCCAGATGCTGGTACTGGATTCGCAAACTGCAGGCGCGTGTTCTCGCCGGTGACCACGCTGCCGCCCTTATCGCTGCGGAAAAGGCGCAACCGCTTCTCTGGACATCGCCGTCGTTCTTCGAGCAAGCGGAATACCATTTCTATGCCGCGCTCGCACGGGCCGCGGCGTTCGACGCTACTGTTGCGGAGGAACAAGCCTTCAATGTGGAGGCCCTGGCAACCCATTACCGACAGCTCCAGATTTGGGCGGAGCATTGCCCGGAGAACTTTGAGAACCGGGCTGCGTTGGTGGGAGCCGAGATCGCGCGCATTGACGGGCGTGAGACTGATGCCATGCGCCTCTACGAGCTCGCCATCAGTTCTGCGCGCGACAACGACTTCGTCCATAACCAAGCGCTTGCCAACGAGTTGGCCGCACGGTTCTATGCTCGGCGCGGTTTTGACAAGATTGCTCGCGTGTACCTGCAGGATGCGCGACACGGTTATCTTCGCTGGGGTGCGGACGGCAAGGTACAGCAACTCGATGCGCTGTATCCGCATCTTGGTGAGGAAGTACGGACGGCCGCGCCGACTGCCACGATTGGCGCGTCGGTCGAACACCTGGACCTTGCTACGGTGATCAGCATGTCGCAAGTGGTGTCAGGCGAGATCATCTTGGATAAGCTGCTTGACACGCTGATGCGCACCGCAATTGAACAGGCTGGTGCGCAACGGGGCGTGTTGGTGCTGCTTCGCGGCGATGAGCCGCGTATTGCGGCGGAGGCAAGGACGCAGGGCGATGCGGTCAGTGTTCAGTTACACGACGAAGCCATGGCGGCAAGTGCGTTGCCGACATCGATTGTCCACTACGTCCTGCGAACTCGCGAGAATGTCGTCCTGAGCAATGCAGTGACTGAGGCGCCGTTTTCTGGCGATTCCTATATCCGGCAGCACAACGCACGTTCGATTCTGTGCCTGCCGTTGCTGACCCAAGCCAAACTGATCGGGGTGCTCTACCTTGAGAACGAGCTGGCCGCCAGTGTATTTGCCCCCAGACGGATCGTGGTGGTGAAGCTGCTCGCCTCGCAAGCAGCCATCGCGCTGGAGAATAATCGTTTGTACCGTGACCTCGATCAGCGTGAAGCGAGGATTCGGCGCTTGGTCGAAGCCAACATCATCGGTATCTGCATATGGCACATCGACGGCCGGATTCTCGACGCGAACAACGCGTTTCTTCGCATGCTGGGCTATGAGCGGGAAGATATTCTCACCGGTCGTCTGCTTTGGACCGAGCTGACGCCGTCGGAGTGGTGGGGGCAGGATTCGCGGTTGGTGCAAGAATTTAAACGGACCAAGAGCCTGCCGCCGTTCGAAAAGGAGTACTTCTGCAAGGACGGCAGTCGAGTACCCGTACTGGTCGGGTGCGCAAGTTTTGAGGATACCGAGGCCCAGGGGGTCTCCTTCGTGCTTGACCTGACCGAGCGGAAAAACGCCGAGGACGCGCTACAACGCGCACGGGCCGAATTGGCACAGGTGACACGTGTCACCTCCTTGAGTGCGCTGACCGCTTCGATCGCGCATGAGGTCAATCAGCCGCTGGCGGCGATTGTCACCAACGCCAATGCGGCTGTGCGCTGGCTGGCCCGCCAGCCGCCCGACATCGCCGAGGCGCGGGAGAGAGTGCGGCGCATTGTTGAGGATGGGCACCGGGCAGGTGCCGTGATTGCCGGTGTCCGGGCACTGTTCAAGAAGTCCGCTTCAGTTACGGCGCGGCTCGACCTGAACGATCTGATCCAAGACACCACCTCCCTCATCCAAGGAGAGCTTCTCCGCCACCAAATCTTGCTGCGGACGCTGCTTGCGAATGACCTCCCGGCCGTGGTTGGTGACCGAGTGCAGTTACAGCAAGTGCTACTGAACCTGATGATGAATGGCATTGAGGCGATGAGGGAGCTGCGTGAGCGACCACGAGAGCTGCTGATCCGATCGACGCTCGATGCATCCGGAAGCTTGCTGGTCGCCGTGCAAGATGCGGGTACCGGGTTGGACCCGCAGACTGCCGAGCGGGTATTCGAAGCGTTCTACACAACAAAGGAAGAGGGCCTCGGTATGGGCTTGGCAATATGTCGGCTCATTGTTGAAGCGCACGGAGGCCAGCTATGGGCAGATGTGAACGCATCCCGAGGCGCCGTGTTCCAGTTCACCTTGCCGATCAGTCAGGATGCGTGGCCTCTGCCTCCTGGGCCAGAGCCGATCAGCGTTGATACCGCAAAACCAATATGAAAATGCAAGCCTCCCACATCGTTTCTGAACACTGCACGCGCGTCCGCACTGCCTTACTCAATCTGCACAGGGTGTTGGTTGATATCGAGCGTCGAGACTATGAAAAGGTGCACGGCCGCCAGTCAGCGGGAGAATTCCTTCAGGTGATGGCCTATGATGAATCGATGCAGTGGCTTGAGCCGCTGAGCCGCCTGATTGTCATGCTCGACGAAGCGCTGGATGAAAAAAGCACGATTGATGTGGCGCCGCATGTCGTGGCGGCAAGGGCGCTTGAATTGCTGAAGCTGGATCGCGAACGCACCGACAGCTTCACGTCTCGCTATCTGCATCATTTCGATCGCTCTGCCGATTTGGCCGTCGAGCACGCTGCGCTAGTACAACTACTTAATACCGTGGTGTGACGAGGGTGCACCTAGGTCGGGTTTCACGATCGTAGTACGGCAACCATACTGCGCGGAGATTGCCCCGCGTTAGCTGGCCGCAGGCTGGTGTTCCACCGCAAGGTCTATTGCGTAACCTTTACCGACTGGGAGCCGATGAGCTCGACCACCATCAATCCACAGAGCATTGTTACGAGCGTCATCGTTCACGAAGTCGCGCCCGATGCTGTCCAAGAATACGAAGCCTGGCTTGCGGACATTCGTGTCGCCTGCGAAGCGTTTCCCGGCTATCTCAGCACCGACGTGATCCGTCCGGTCAGCCCCAGCCGGGAGTACGCGACGATTCTCCGTTTTGCCGATTTCGAGAGCCTCAGCGCGTGGATGGAGTCTGATGTCCGCCACCGTTTTATCGAACGGATGCAATCGTCGCTGCAGCGGGGTGATCGCTATGAAATCAAGACCGGCCTCGATTTCTGGTTCACACCGAAAAGCACGCCGGTTAAGGTGCCGACCGCTTGGAAGCAATGGCTGGTTACGTGGAGCGCGATCTTTCCGCTCAGCATCGTCGTGCCATGGGTCGTTGTCCCGGTACTCTCGCACCTGGGCTTGGCGCACGATTCGATCATCCACAAGGCTGCTGTGACTGCAGGGATCGTGTTCCTGATGGTCTACGTGGTGATGCCGCGCTATACGCGGCTGGTGGCGTCGTGGTTGTTCAGGTGAGGATCGGGTGAGCCGTCGAATTCGATTCGATGGAGCTTGATCATCAGAAAGCCGGGCCGCCATCGGGGTGCCCGGCGTGTCGTCAGCTTCAATGACGCGAGGACGGCTTGCTCACGTCGGTTTGATCATGTCCCGTGCATAGGCGAGGCCAGTGCCATATCCGCCGCCATGCTCCACCACGATCGCCCGGGCCTTTTCGTAGGTCTCATGACGGGTCCAGTCTCTTTGGAATTCGAGAAGGAGTTGGAGCCATGAAGTCATGACCGCACCGGCGGAAGCCATCCGTCGCAATGCAAGGTCATGGCTTGTGGGTGTCAGCCCACCGCACGCGTCGGCGACGACGTGAACCTGATACCCCTCGGATAGCGCTGAGAGCACAGGAAAGCTCACACAGGCCTCGGTCAGCAGGCCCGCGATGATCAGGGTGCGCTTGCCGGTCGCCGCGATCGCGGCACGTGCTGCGTTATCCTCCCAGAGATTCATGTTGCGACGTTCGATAGGCGTAACGTCGGGCAACACGTCGCGAAACGCCGGCATCAACGGGCCGCTGTATACCTTCGAGGCAGAAGTGGAGACTACAACCGGCACGTCAAAGGCGATTGCCGTCTTTGCGACCGCAAGACCGTTACTGCGCAAAATCTGCGGGTCTTGAGAGCCTGCAGCGAAAGCAAGGCCTGCCTGTTCATCAACGAGAATCAACGCACAATCGGCGGGTTCGAGCAACGGTAGCGTGGGCATGAGAGTTCTCCTGTTCATTTGAGACGGCGAGCTTGATTCAGGCTGTGGTCTGCGACCAATCCCCCCACCGCTAGCGTGCCAGCGAGGATGCCGAGAGACGATGACGTATGAGCATGCTTCAAGAATCCGCTCGCAAACGCAATTGCTGCGAGCTCGCACTTGCTGACAATCTTCTTTATGCGGTTCATCGTTGGACAAGATCGGAGTGGGTGGTTGTCCCGGTGTCTGAAGTGACTGGACGTTCCGCAGAACGTCCAGCTCGTGAATGCAGAATTAGCGCTCAATGACCGGCGCGTGTACCGGCGCTAGCGATTCGTGCCTGGTGGCGGTACGTTGCTCAGCCTTGTGGACCATCGTGTAGGCATAGTCCACGCCCATGCCGTAGGCGCCAGAGTGTTCCTTGGCCACCTTCATCACCGCGTCGTACGTGTCGCGGTTCTTCCAATCGCGCTGCCATTCCAGCAGCACCTGCTGCCAGGTCACCGGCACTACGCCGGCTTGCACCATGCGCTGCATCGCATAGTCGTGTGCTTCCTTGCTAGTGCCGCCCGAGGCATCGGCCACCATGTAAATCTCGTAGTCGCCTTCGAGCATTGCGGACAGCGCGAAGGTGGTGTTGCAGACCTCGGTCCAGAGGCCAGCGACGATCACCTTCTTGCGGCCATTGGCAGCCAAAGCGTCCCGCACCTTCTGGTCGTCCCAGGAGTTCATCGAGGAGCGTTCAAGCGTCGGCTTGCCAGGGAACACGTCGAGCAGTTCGGGGTAGGTATAGCCTGAAAACGCCTCCGATTCGACCGTGGTGATGGTGGTCGGGATGTCGAAGATTTTGGCTGCTTTGGCCAAGCCAACCACGTTGTTCTTCATGGTCTGACGGTCCATCGATTGGACGCCGAAGGCCATCTGGGGCTGATGGTCGATGAAGATGAGTTGGCTGTTGTGCGGGGTCAGAACTTCGAGCTTGGCGTTGGTCATGGTGTTCTCTCTGGTCAAGTTAATTCAATTTGATTGAAGTGTCTTGTGGGCGGTAATTCTTTGTTACGCCGGCATGGAGAGAACTATAGCGACGATAGCTTCACTCAAAGAGCTCGTTGTGTGGATATGTTATTCAAAATAATTGAATATGGAGACGGTTGGTTTGGCACGTAGCCGTGATTGATGCTGATATGCAATGGCGAAGGAGGATTGCACCGAGACGGTTCGAGCCCCCCCCCCGAATCAATGGCGATGGCGGCAAACATCAAGAGAGCGGGGCACCGCTGCACTGAACCAGCTATCGCGCAACGATGCCGACGAAATGTGTGCTGTGTTCAGCCAACTCGTCGGGCGGCCGATCAAAACGAGCTTTGTCCTGATCCCGCCTTTCTATGCCGACGGCGGGGACGAAATTCGCGTGGGGCGGAATGTCTTCATCAATCAGAACTGCACCTTCTACAACTGAGGCGGCCTGCACATCGCAGGCGATGTGATGATTGGGCCGAATGCCTACATCATCTCTGTGTTGCGTCCGGGTCTGCAACTCACGCCAGATGCGTGTCGATCGGCAGCCCGGACTTCAACGTCAGGGTAACGGGCGTGCGCTCGGCAACCTCCGCAAGCCGGGCCTTCTGTTTCTCGTCAAGACCCACGATGGAGAGCGTTCGCTCGATCCGCCGATCGTCGATTCCGACGAGCCGCAGGGAGACGTCGAGCGATTCGAGAGGCCACTCCTTGCGGGCGGCATACATCTTGAGCGTAATCGCTGTGCACGCCCCCAAGCTTGCGAGCAACAGGTCGTACGGGGCAGGTCCAACGCCTTGGCCTCCCAAAGCCGGAGGTTCGTCGGCAGTGATTGCATGGCCGCCTACAACGATGTCCGTGCGATAGGGCGTCGATCCGATATGCGCAGTGCCGTGGGTCATGGTTCCTGTCTCCTTTGCGTGACGATATGGGGGCATCAGCGCTCAGTTTGGTAATTCGTTGGACGTTGATCGTCATGCAGTCAATGCGGTGCGTCAAGCGCGGAGCAACGGCGGCGGGCCAGAACGATGCGTCTATACGAGGCACGTTGTCCTGCAGAACAACAAGGCGCATCAGGTGCGGGGCGCTGCAATACCACTTCTCCAAACGCACCACGGCCTATGTGGGGGGGCATCTACCGCGTGCGCAGGGCGATGGTCCGGTCATGCGCGCGAGGGTCAACGGTCTGTTGCAGCCCGACGGTGCGGCAAGCGACCAGTCGCAACGTGCTGGCGCGGGTGGGGATGCTGCTGAAGTTCTGGAGTGGAGCAGGCAGTCGAGAAGGCGGGGCCATTGCGGTCCCGCCATTCAAGTCACAGCGGTCTCCCGCTTTACGGGTTGGGCATCACCAGCAACACCGTGCAAGGTTCGCCGGACTCGTTGAGAAGCTGCCTGGCTTCCCCCGGCTCGATGCGTATCGAATCGAACGGATGCAACTGCGTGACCGAACTGCCCGCATCGCCCATGGTTGAGATCTGTAGCGTCCCTTCGAGAACGACATAAAACTTCTCGACCGGAGAGGCCGTCAGCGTGGTGCCGCCGCCGGGCTGGATGATCGAGACGCCCATCCATACCGAGTCGGTCTTGCCGGCTGCGCGCCCCTGAATCTGACGCATCGCCATGTGCATGTGCCCGGGCGCCTCGTAGCTTGGGGCATCGGAGAATCGAACCAGTTGCATGGGCGTGTCCTCAGGGAGCCAGCACCACACGCTCGGTCGAGCCCGCGAGCACCTTGCGATAGGCGTCCGATGCCTGCTCAAGCGGAAGGAGCGTGGACGCATCGACGTCGAAGGCCTTCAGCGAACCATCCTTGAACCCGGGGAGGAGCTCGTTCAGGATGGCGGCGCATTGCACGGCGGTCAGCTTCAGGCTATCGACGCCCAGCATCTGCAGGTTCCTGCGGTAGAACGCCAGGATGTCGAACGGAACGTTGCGCTCGATGGTCGAGATGAGGATTTGCGTACCGCCCACGGCAAGGGTCTCGAGTGCGAGCCCAAAGTACGGCGACCCGACCGTGTTGTAGGCGATATCGGCGCCACGACCGCCGGTCGCGGCCATGATTTTCTGCGCCAGCTCCGGGTCTTCCGAATGGAACACCTGAACGTTGCTGGTTGCGTGGCCGATGTAGCCCGATGCGCCGCGCTCGACGCCGATCACGCGGGCTCCGGCGCGGGTCGCCAACTGCGTGGCGGCCTGGCCGACCTTGCCATTGACGCCCAGCACCAGAACGGCTTGGCCTTGTCCATTCAGGCCAGCGCGGCGCAGGCCTTCGTAGGCGGTGATGAAGGGCACGCCGATCGTGGCGGCGGCGGCAATTCCCATCGTTGAGGGTTTGCGGGTCAGGGCGCTGACCGGAAGCACCAGGTAGGTGGAATGCGTGCCGTCGCGCGTCATGCCGAGATCGCCGCCGGTGCCCCACACCTCGGCGCCAAGCCATTCATCCGGCCCGGCAACCACCACGCCGGCAAAGTCGCGACCCGGGGTACGCGGCCAGATGGCGTGCGGCATCATGCCGAGCGCCGCCTTGACATCGCTTGGGTTGACAGCAGCAGCCTGCACATGGACCACCGCATGCCCTTCGGGCGGTTGGATCAGGTCGAGTGGAACAATCGCGGGGGCAATCGATTCTGCGTTGGATGCTTTCTCTGCAAGAACAAGCTTGCGAGCCAAAGTCGTGGTGCTCATGGAGTGGTCAATTCAAGAGGTTGTGAAAGAAAGGGGTACGAGGCGGCAGAGGCTTCAACGCCGGTTGGTCGGCGCGAGGTTCCAGCGTCTGCGCGCTTCAGCGGGTGAAGCCAGTTGACCGCCCAGGTCTTCAACAATGCGGCGCGCCTTGTGGACCAGCGCAGCGTTGTTCGGTGCAAGCACGCCACGGTCTAGATAAACGGTGTCCTCCAGGCCGATGCGCACGTTGCCGCCCATCAGAAACGACTGGGCGACCGCCTGAAAGGCCTGACGTCCGATCGCAAAGGCGGACCACTGCGCGCCGGCCGGCAGCAGTGAGCGTGCAAACGCAACAGCCTCGGGAGAAAAGGGCAGGGCGTACCGAACGCCCATCACGAACGTGTAGAGCCCTGGGCCGTCGAGCGCACCGTCGCTGATCAGCTTGTTGGCAAGGACCAGATCGCCGCTGTCAAAACATTCGAGTTCCGGAACCGAGCCGGCTTCTTGAATGATGCGCGCCATGCGTGCGACGTTCTTTGGCGTGTTCATGACCACCTGGTCGCCCGAGTTCATGGTGTTCAGGTCCAGCGAGCAGATGTCAGGCTTGAGTGCCGCGATGTGCTCCACGCGTCGTTCCGGGGGCAGAAGCGTCGTTCCGGGGCCGGCGATGCTCGGATTCTCGTCGCTCGGTACATAGCGCCCCCCGGGGCCGGTGGTCAGGTTGATGATGAGTTCGGGGTTGTGGCGACGGATCGCGCTGACGACTTGCTCGTAGAGATCAAGCTCCATCGAGGGTGCGCCGGTTTTCGGGTCCCGCACGTGGATGTGTACCGCGGCAGCGCCGGCTTCGGCAGCAGCCAGGCATTCGTCCGCGATGTGGTCGGGCGTGATCGGCAGGTGAGGCGTCTGCTCCGGCTTGGTGAGATTGCCGGTGACCGCGCAGGTAAGGATGGTGGCGTTGTTCATTTTGATGAGGCTTATCCGAGGTGGCGGCCGCCGTCGACGACCAGAATGCTGCCGGTGGCATAACGCAGCGTGGTCGCGCACGCCACGATGGCCGAGGCGACGTCATCCGCTACGCCCACCCGCTTGAGTGGGATCGTGGCGCCGACCCGTTCGTTGAACTGGGCATCCCGCCCGGACACAAAACCGGTGTCGACGATGCCGGGCGAGACCGCCAGTACGCGGATGGCGGGGGCGAGCGTCTTGGCCAGCGCTTTCGTCGTGGCGTCGATTCCCGCCTTGGCCGCGGCGTAGGCAAGGTTGCTGCCGAGCCCAGTGAAGGCGGCAATCGATGAGACATTGACGATCAGACCATCGCCGTGCGCCTTGAGCTGCGGGGTGAAAGCACGGATGGCCGCGAAGGTACCGCGCCAGGTGGTGGCGAAGATGTCGTCGATCAGTGCGTCGTCCAGGCCATCGAGGTCAGCCGTCGGCACAGGCTTGGTGAAGCCGGCGCTATTCACCAGGATGGTCGCGCCGCCGGTTTTTTCCACCACGGCCCGCGCGGCCCGCGCCAGGCTGGCACTGTCCGTGACAGAGGCCTCGATGGCGAAGTGCCCGGCGCCAGGCAGCGACTGGAGCAGCGCTTGGGACGCTGCCGCAGGAGCGCGCTGCAGCAGTACCACGCGCGCGCCCAGCGCTGCGAGACGGCAGGCGGTTGCGTTGCCAATCGCGCCGTTGCCTCCGGTAATGACGGCCACTTCGCCATCCAGTCGGTCTTGAGGTGCAAATGTTCGTTCGTTCATGGTGAGGTCGAGCTGTTCGCTCGCGTGTAGTCAGGGCAGGGGGCAGTGCGGCAGGCGGGTCTCGCCGGGTTCGAGTCTCAGTTCGATGTCCAGGACATAGCCGCCATCACCGTCCGGCTCGAACTTGCGAAGCAGGGAGCCGACCGCGCCAAACACCACGTCTTCAAAGGCATTCGGGTCTTCAATGTCGAAGATCTGCGTGGCCAGCACCTTGTAGCCCTCTGCGGCCACGATGAAGTGCAGATGCGCCGGCCGCATGACCTTGCGGCCTTGTGCGGCCAGCAGTTCGCCGCAGGGGCCATCTGTAGGGACGGGATAACCGGCGGGGCGCACGCTGGTGAACCAGAAGCGCCCTTGCGCGTCGGTTTCCAGGCGGCCACGCAGGTTCATGTGCTCCTGCGCTTCGTCCTGGTTTTCATAAAGGCCCTCGGGGGATGCCTGCCAGGTTTCGATGCGTGCGCCGGCCAGCGGTTTGCCGTCCAGGCTGAGTACGCGGCCGCGAACCTCGAAGCGCGGCCCTGGTGTGGCGTCCGATGCAATGTGTGCACCGTTCTCCCGCAGCGGCTGGTTTTCGCGCCAGAAGGGCCCGACCAGCGCGGGTTCTGTGCCGCCCGCTGCCACGGCGTCGCGGGCATTGCGCAGTTGCACCAGGGTGGCTAGGCCAAGAATGTCGGCCAGCAGAATGCCCTCGTGCTTCTTGGGGCCGGTGGCCTTTCCGATGGCTACCAGGAAATCGAGCCCTACCTGCAACTCGTCAGGCGTCAAGTCGACTTCGATTGCGAATGCGTGGAGATGGCGGATGGCGGCGGCCATCACTTCCTTGAGACGTGGGTTGCGCGTCGTCTCGTTGGTTTGCAAAACGGCTTCCAGCAGAGCCGCGGGGTTGGACGCTGGTAAAGGTTGTTTCGTCATGTTTGTGCAACGAAATGGGCAATCGATTGCCCAAAGATTAGGCCAGCATCCCGTTGCGGTCAAGGCGAAATTTCCTGACGTTGTTGATTTTAGCGGGGTGGCCGGCTTGCTGATTGGTGCTAAATCGTTGTAATCTAAGGACAATCGTTTGTCCTTGAGGTGCTTATGTCAATCGAGCCAGTGACGATCGACGACATCGCTCGTGCGGCCGGCGTGCATCCGGCAACCGTGTCGCGTGCCTTGCGTGGGGTCAGCGGCAAGGTGTCGGCGGAGAAGCGCGCGGAAATCGAACGCATTGCCCGCGATATGGGCTACCAACCCAATTTTGTCGCCGCGTCGCTCAGAACCAAGCAGTCGAACATGGCGGCCATCGTCGTGCCCGACTTGAACAACCCCGTATTCGGCCCGATCGTCCAGGGGCTCGAAAGGGCGCTGCGTCAGCATCAGATGCTCAGTCTGGTGGTGCAGACGCCGGCGGCGCCGGAGGAGCGCCGCGATCTCATCCTCGCGCTGGCCAATCGGCAGGTAAGCGGGCTGCTGATTCTTGCGGCGGAGAGCGGTGACCCCATGCTCGAGGCGGCCAAGTCGAGAAAGCTCCCCGCAGTGCTCGTCAACCGCGGTAGCGGCGATCGTGACTACCCGAGCGTGGTCAATGACGACCGGGAGAGCGTGCGGCTCGTGCTGGAACATCTCACGTCATTGGGGCATCGCTCGATTGCGCACATTGCGGGGCCATCGACATCGTCAACCGGCCAGGCGCGGCGCGATGCGTTTGTCGACATCGCGCGTGCGATGGGTCTTAAGCACAGTGCCGTGGTCGAGGCCTCGGCTTTTACGCGCGTTGCCGGTCAGGAGGCGACTGAGAAGTTGTTGCGTTCCGGGACCAAGCCAACTGCGATTTTTGGCGCTAACGATCTGATCGCGCTCGGCGCCCTGGATGTCCTCAATGCGAAGGGGATTGTTGTCCCGAGGGAGATGTCTTTGGTCGGGCACAACGACATGCCGCTCGTCGATCTGGTCAGCCCACCGCTTACCACGGTGCGCGTTGCGGTGGAGCAGATGAGCGAGCATGCCGCCGCGCTGTTCCTTGAGACGCTGCGCAAGCCGGAGCTGGCGCCGTCTACGCGCGTCCTGATGCCTTCGCTTGTCGTGCGCAAGTCCACCGCTGCCATCTAGGCGGCGCGAAATATGTCCTGATAGGGTTGAGTGAAATGGAAGTCTTGCCAGAATTCTTGTCGGTTGAGCCACGCGTAGACGAGGCGGCGTTCATTGCACCGGGGGCATGGGTCATTGGCGACGTCGATATCGCGGAGGGGGCCTCGGTCTGGTTTGGCGCAGTCGTGCGGGGGGATGTTCAGCAGATCGTCATCGGCCCGCGCTCCAACCTGCAGGATGGGGTGATTGTCCATGTCAGTACCAATGGGCGGCCGACGGTGATTGGTGCCGAAGTGTCGGTCGGGCACGGTGCCATCTTGCATTCATGCACGATCGAAGACGGTGCCCTGGTGGGTTTCGGGGCTCGGGTACTCGATGGCGCGCGCGTGTCGCGTGGCGCCATGCTGGCCGCTGGCGCCGTGTTGACCCCTGGTAAGGTCGTGCCGGCCGGGCAGTTGTGGGCGGGTAACCCAGCCGCGCCGCTTCGCGACTTGCGCGAGGATGAAATCGCCAACCTGCGCACTATCGCACTGCGCTATGTTGCGCTTGCCGAAGCATATCGGTCGGGGCGGGCGCGTATCTATCAGGCGGACTGACCTTCGAGGCGGTGGGGCGGGCTGGTCAGAGCCGCCAGCAGTCGCGGTGCGTGCCCGCGGATTCTGCACGGCAATCCGCTACTTGTGCGGGGCAGCCGTCGAGCCGCGCACGATCAATTCCGGCGGCAGCATGATGCGCAATGCCGCTGCGCTGGGCGTCGTCAGCATGCCCATTAGCAGCCGGGCTGCCTGCCGGCCCATTTCCCGGTGCTGAATGCGCAGTGTCGTCAGTGGCGGATGCAGCATGTCAAGCAGCGGCATATCGTTGTGCCCGATCAGCGAAATGTCCCCCGGGCACTTGATGTGCTGCGCATTGAACGTGTCGTAGCACCCCAACGCAATCAAGTCGTTACCCGCAACGATCGCGGTTACGTTCTTGTGCCGCTTCAGGAGTTGGTTGCAGGCTTCCCTGCCGGCTTCGCGCGTAAATTCTGCAGACTCCACAATCGCCGCCCCTGACAGCTGATGCTGTTGGGTGGCCATTTGGAAACCCTGAATCCGCGAGAAGCCCGTTGCCAGATGCGCCGGCCCGGCGAGGTGGGCAATGTGGCGATGGCCAAGTTTCACCAGATGGTCAACCGCGAGCTTCATGGATAGGAAGTCGTCGTTGACCACCTCCGGAACCTGGCCGCCTTCCTCCGCACGATTCACCAGCACGACGGGCATGCCGTCCAGCATGCAACGCCTGACCAACGGATCATGGCGGGCCGCGGTTGCGAGCACGAGTCCGTCCACCCGGCGCGCCAGCATTTGCTCGAGCACACGTTCCTGGTCTTTCGCGGTTCCGGTTGTGTTGGCGATCAGGACACCATAGCCATCGGCTGTCAACTCTTCTTCAATGCCGCAGATGATCGGCGGGAAGACGGGGTTTTCGATATCGGGCAAGCAGATCCCGATCACTCGCGACTGTCCGTGCCGTAGCGCGGACGCAAGCTTGTTCTGCCGATAGCCGAGCGCTTTTGCGGACGCCAGTACTCTGCGCACGACTTCATCGCCGATCAGGTGGCGGGTTGCCGGATTGAGTGCACGCGAAACGGTTGACGCGTTGACCGACGCGTGCAGCGCCACCTCGCGAATCGTGACGCGGCCAGAGCCGGGCTTTTGCGGTGCGTTTTCCATGTAGTTGATTGTATCCATGCAAAGGATTGCAAACAACGCTGCAAGTGCAAACCCCTAGTTCAAAGCCGTTGACAAGGTTCTTGTGCAGCGTAGTATCTGCAAACGAATGCATTGAATTTGCAGTTCCTTTGCAGGTGCACTAAGAAGCGTGGAAAGTTGCTGGCGTGCTGGTCTGCTTCGCCAGTTGGACCAGGGCGGAATTGCTCTGCGAATGGCGACGAGTGTTGCAGAAAGGGATTAACGCGGGGATTGCGCGCGAAGTATTCGACACTGCTTTTGTTCACCCATAGGGCATCGCTTGCGTGGATGGTCTGCTTGTGCGGGAGAGCGTGAATGCTTTGTCCTGCGCGTCGGGGCGAGGCCATCGCATTGCTGGAAGCAAAGCGACGGTGCAATTGGGTGTGCAAAAAAATTTTACTCGCCTATGCAAACGAATGCATAGGTTTTGCATAAAAAATGTGGGCGAATGATTTTGACTCGGTTGCCGGCCGATTGGCGGTCCAGGTTGGCACCAGAAACCTCGAAGGACCCCAGGAACCATGGAACGGAGACAATCTTGAAAAGGGAACTCGCAACAATCCTCGTGTTGGCATCAGGCACAACTGCGGCCATCGCTGAGCCAAAAATCAACTTTGGCGATGCCGCGAGCCTGGAGATCTACGGGCGCGTCCAGGTCGGGCTGGAGTATCTCCATACCGGCACGACATATATTCCGGACAACACGTTCAGTCCAAACCAAGGCAATCCGGTCCTTGATGACAACGGGCGCTTTATCTCGACCAACACGCCCTCGCATTTCCGCCTCAGAAACCAGCGGTCAGTGATCGGCTTCCGCGGCGACGTCAAGATCAACGATGACCTGAAGGCGGTCTGGCAGATCGAAAGCAGCGCGGCAGCGGATGGTGGTGGCGGGTTACACGTGCCTGTGCAGACGTGGGCCAACCGGGATTCCGGCGTCGGTATCGAGAGCCAGACCTTCGGGCGCATCATTTTCGGCAGCTGGCAGACGCCATATACGCATGCCACCTTCGGCTATGACCCGTACTACACGACGACGGGCGCGTACATGGGCATCATGGGGAACGGCTCGGGCGCATCAAGTGACCCGATCAGCGATCCAGCCACGTTCGATCGTCGCGAGCACAATCTGATCCAGTATTGGTCGCCCGACATCAACGGCTTCAAGATGCGCCTTGGTTTTGAGGTCAATGAATTCAAAACCGGCCAACAAAACGCGAATCCTGCTCTGAACATCGCAGCTGCCCCCGCACAAAACCCTTACATGGTGTCGTTGGAGACCACCTACGACAAAGGGCCCTTGAATGTCACGTTCGCGTCCGAAGCGCATCACCAGTATCAGGTTGGCGGTGGTACCGATCTGGGGGTGAAATTCGGTGCAGCGTACTGGTTCCATAACACCACCAGACTCGCAGGGATCGTGCAGCGCCTGCATTACAAGGCTGCGGATGGTGACCTCGCGCAAAACCAGTACTACCTCTCCCTGATTCACAAGTTCACTGCGCAAGATCAGTTCAAGTTGGGATACGCCGTTGGCAGCCAGGTGAGCGGTTCCTCCAAGCAGATCATCGGCTACCTGCGTGCGGGCCCGGAAAGCGCGTCGAAGATCCTCACGATTGGCGTGGAGCACCAGTTCAACAAGTATTTCGCGCTCCTGACGTACTGGTCGAAGACGTTCAACCAAGCCAACGCCTTCATGGATTTCCCGATCAACGATACGGCGCCGGCGATGGGCACGAGCCCATCCGTTTTTGCGCTGCTCGGGCGCTTCTCGTTCTAGCGACTACGGATCGCCCTTGGCGTGCAGAGCCTGCAATGCGCGGGCCGCGTCGCTGGCGATCCAGTCTGCAGCCAGCCCAGGCTCTCCCTTGCCACTGGGCACCGGCTCGTCTCGAAACATGCGTGCCGGTGCCAGCCGACCCATTTAGGAGTCAGTCAACATGATCCCCAACACAGAAGGTGCGTCCTCTGCCGGCATCGATATGCCGGTGCCGCGCGCTGCCAGGAAGCCCTGGTACAAAGTCCTCTACATTCAAGTGCTGATTGCCGTTGCGCTCGGCGTCATCCTGGGTGTGTTGAGCCCATCTATCGCAACCGCAATGAAGCCGCTCGGAGATGGCTTCATCAAGTTGATCCGCATGGTCATCGCGTTGATGGTCTTCTTCACGGTTGCCACCGGTATCGCTGGCATGAAAGACATGAAGAAGGTCGGCCGCGTCGGCGGTAAGGCGCTGCTGTACTTCGAAGTGGTATCGACGCTGGCGCTCTTCATCGGGATGGTCGTGGCCAACTGGCTGCGCCCGGGCGATGGTTTCAATGTTGACCCGTCCACCCTGGATGCCAAGGCGGTCATGGTGTACGCCGGCAAGGCGAAACAGCAGAGCGTGGTGGATTTCCTGCTCCACGTCATTCCCGAAACCGTCGTGGACGCCTTCGCAACCGGCGATATCCTGCAGGTCATCGTCGTGGCGGTGTTGTTCGGCTTTGCCTTGTCGGCCTTGGGGAATCGCTGTAAGCCTGTCATGGACCTGTTTGACGGGATGTCGCACGCCGTGTTCGGCGTGGTCAACATCCTGATGCGGTTTGCTCCGCTGGGCGCGTTTGGGTCGATGGCGTTCACGATCGGCAAGTATGGTATCGGCGCGCTCGGGCCGCTGGTCAAGCTGATCGGCGCGTTTTACCTGACCTCCGGCTTCTTTGTGTTCGTCGTCCTGGGTCTGATCGGTTGGGCGGTCGGCTTCAGCATCGTGAAGTTCCTGCTTTACATCCGGGAAGAGGTCCTGATCGTGCTTGGCACCAGCTCATCCGATCCGGCCTTGCCGACGCTGATGCACAAGCTTGAGCGCATTGGTTGCTCCAAATCCCTCGTTGGCCTGGTGGTGCCTACGGGCTATACGTTCAACACCGACGGCAGTAGCATCTACATGACCATGGCTGCACTGTTTGTCGCACAGGCGACGCACACCGACCTCACGTTGACGCAGCAGCTCACGGTGCTGGCCGTCGCGATGCTGACATCGAAGGGCGCCAGCGGGGTGCAGGGCGCATCGTTCGTCGCGCTCGTGGGGACACTGGCCGTGGTTCCGTCGATTCCGGTGGCGGGCATGGCCCTGATTCTTGGCATCGACCGCTTCATGAGCGAAGCGCGTGCGTTGGTGAACGTCATCGGCAACGGCGTCGCAACGCTCGTGATGGCCCGCTGGGAGGGTGAGCTGACCCGCGAGCAACTCCAGCAGAACCTGGCCAACGCATCTTTACCTGGTGGTGTTGATCCCGCCGTGTAACGTAGTTGCTGACAGCTGTTCAGATGCGATAGAGCCCACTGATGTGAATCAGCGGGCTCTATGTACTTCGTTTCGAGTTTCCGCCATGCACCAAGACTTTGAAACTCGTGCCGATGCTGTCGCATGGGGCCGTATCGTCGAATCCGAGATCGAACGTGGCGTGTTCGTCAACCGAGAGGAAGCCGAACGACCACGCTGGCTAACCTGCTTGCACGTTACCTGCGAGACGTGTCGCCAACAAAGCGCAGTGGCACAAGCGACAAGGGCCGGGTGAAGATGCTGACGAAAAGAATCGGCGCGTATAAGCTGTCCGTTCTCGTTTCACCGCATCTTGTGGCGTATCGCGACGCCCGGCTTCGGTCTGTATATGCCCAGACGGTCATCCACGAACTGAACCTTTTGAACCGCGTATTGACGCTTGTCACGAGAGAGTGAGGCATCGTGCTGCCGGGTGGTGTACCAAAGGTAGCGTTGGAATCGTTTGAGAGGTAGTTCGTGCAAATTGAATGGGTGGGCAGATATAAGCTGTTCTTCGACAGCAGTCGCTTCACAGTGGAATGTCCTAGGGGAACCAACAAGTTCTCCGGGTTCGCCACATCTGGCTTGCCGAAGCTGTATATCGTCAGTGTCGAAGATCGACCTGTTTACGTCGGAATCACCAAGCAGCCTGTTCGGAACCGGCTGCGTCTAGGGTGGAGCGCAAGCGGCAAAAACGGCTATCACGGCTACGCTTGGCGGCATGGATTGTCATCAGCCAATCTGGACATCTGGTGTCATCGTGACCCGCCCACGGCTGATTCCTGCTTGGACATCGAGACGATAGAAGCCGAGGTGGTCTATCTGATCCGACAGGCCGGTCAGTGGCCGCGTTTTCAGACTGAAATTCATTTTCACCCATCCACCGACGAACATCGCCGATGGGCTTCGTCTGTCGCCGAGAGGTACGATCTGGCCCCGGAAATTCAACCCGTATAGATGGGCGTCTTGATGGTGGAGAGTAACGTGCAGTTATGCCGAGGCAAGATTGCAGGGGAAAATCAGCGCGCCTAGGGCACTGTTGCTGGGACTGGCTGCCAGTTTGGCCGCATTCGCTATCACGCAGGAGGACATGCCGGAACACAGCAGGGGCCTGTACGCTGCAGACCTAGAAGAACAGGCCGACGAGCTAGAGACCGTAAGGCAGCGGATGCGAGACGCCGGGAAAATTTAGCCCGCGACGGCAAGCTAGCGCATCATGATAAAAGCGTCGTTCAGGGCCAAATCGTAGGTTTGTTTGCAGAATCCGGGGTTGTCTTCAAACATTTTCGATAGGAGCGAATCCCGTTCCGGGCACTTGTCAATGACGGCAGAAACATAGGTAAGTGCGCTTTCTCCTAGCTGTCTGACTTGCGCGATGGCGTTCCTAAGCTCTGCCTGCGTCTTGGTCGGGTAAATATCAGCCAGAGGAAGCTCATCGTAAGAGCGCGTCCGCATGGAAACTCGGTTAAAGCGTTCCACTTGGAATACGCCGTCTAAGAAGCTGCCTTCGAATACGACTTTCAGGACGCCTTCCCGCTCCTTTGCCCTCAGTGATTTGATGTCCATAGCGCTCCAAGTCTTTGACGGTGTGTCAGCGGCCGCAAACTAGGCTAGCAAGGGCCAGCGTATCCAATAGTGGCTCTAATCGTGACTCACCAAAGGGAGTAAGTGCAGAGTTGCACCGGTGCTACCTTCGAGTATTCTCGCTCTGTATTACATATGGAAAGTTGTGCTAAGCCACTGATCGGTAAGGGATTTATTGGGGCGAAACTGGTGTAAAACACCACATCTCAGGAGGATTCGCCGCATCTACACGGCACCCATGCAGTACGTTCCAGACCACACAGCCGCTCTCATCGACAAAGCAGCGGCCTATGCCATCGACCCTAATTACAGGGATCATCCGCACCTCTTCAAGACGTACCGATTCACCGACGAAGAACTAAAGCGGCATCGAGAGACGTATCAACCAACTAAGACCTAGGCCTATAGCCGAGGCACTGGGGTGTGAGGTGGCACACGTTAATACGATGGCAGCCACCCACAAGATACCGGGCGTGAAACTGGGGCGCTCTTGGCGGTTCCCCGAGGCCGCCCTAATGCAGTTCTTTGACGAGCAGGCTAAGTCGAATCTGACGTGGCCCGCTCCGGTGCCTTCCTTTACACCGATCACGAAGCCCCGACGCGGTAAGCCGAGGCCAGACCTCTTGCAAGTGATGGCTGAGGCGGGTATGTCGTCGGAGGAGCAGATAAGCCTGATCTTCGAAGCGGGGCGGAAGAGTAAGCCACAGCAATAACCCAACTACGGGGTTGTTCCGGGCTCCATATAGGGCGTGGGGCGGTAGAATCCGGGCCCATTGTGGGCACAGTGAAAGTGTGCCCAGGTGCTAAATCCAACGAAACCGCCACACTGTCAATTGCAGCTAATTCTTTGATTTTATTGAGGGATTTTGGCCTGCCCAGAGGGATTCGAACCCCCGACCGTCGGCTTAGAAGGCCGATGCTCTATCCAACTGAGCTATGGGCAGATGTGTGCGCTGCCCAGGCAGGTTAGCGACGAACGGCCTCCGGATGCCTGGGAGGCCGCGATTCTAACAGATGGCGGATGCCGAAAACCGCGGCGCGCTAGCGCTGGGGCGGGATTTCCGGCGGCACTTCGCCCGGAGGCAGCTCGATCGGTGGTGTCAGGGGTTCCGGGTCATGGACGGGGTCGTGAGACGGCTCGTCTGGCGGCGGCATCTCGGGTGGTGGATGCGGCGGCGGCTCGTGCGGTGTTGGCGGCGTAATGTGCGCGCGCAAGCGCAACTCGGGCTGGGCGGAAGGCATGGATGGCTCCGTGACAGTGCAATGAGGTCGGTTTGACCCCAACTAGTCCGCAAGCGTCGTTCCCACGCATCATCCAAACGGTGATACCTAAAATACGTACCCCCCATTAGGGGGATTCTTTGATACATTTCGTGGCGTCGGGTAGTGCCATAACAAGTAACGATTCAACTCGAAATTCCGCGCAACGACGCGGAACGCTGTGCCTACACACGCCAAAAGGGCGTGACGGATGTCTTTTTCGGTTCCGACCAGACGGGAAAACGGGAGTCTTGTTTGGGCAGCCTTGGGAGGCTGCTGTGTTTCGCCGGCAACAGGGAGCCAGGCGAGGCGTCAGCCATGGGGCAGGGAGGAAACGACGAATGAGTACACGTCACGCACGACGCCCGGCAGGGGCGTCGCGGTCCACGTATGTCCGCAATACGCAGAGTGGGCGCATTGGCGACCGTTCCAATGCTGCGGGTCACCGCCTGCCACCCAGTGGCGTGCCGCGCTTGCTGCTGTGGCTGTTGGCAGCGACGATTCTCTTTGCCGCGGCGAACTACACGTTCAAGCTGCTCGGCTAAAGCCGACGAGGCTTACAACACCTTTCCCGGATTCATCAGGCCGCGCGGGTCCAGTGCCTGCTTGATCGCGCGCATGGCTGCCAACTCGACCGCGCTCTTGTAGCGCGCGTTGTCTTCTCGCTTGAGCTGGCCGATGCCGTGCTCGGCCGAGATCGAGCCGCCATGCGCATGCACGCTGTCATGCACGATGCGGTTGATGCCGTCCTGATGCACCAGGAATGCCTCGTGCTCATGCCCTTCGGGCGGTGACACGTTGTAGTGCAGGTTGCCATCGCCAAGGTGGCCGAAAGTCACCATGCGGATGTCGGGGTAGGCCGCCGCCAGCGCGCGGTCGGTCACGTCGATGAAGTCTGCGATGCGCGAAATGGGCACCCCAATGTCGTGCTTGATGTTCTTGCCTTCGTCGGCCTGCGCCAGCGGGATGTGCTCGCGCAGGTTCCAGAAGTCGCGCGATTGCGCCACCGATTCCGCCACCGCCGCATCGTCGATCACGCCGCGGGCCAGTGCGTCTTCCATCAGCGCTTCGAACAGCGCACGGGCGTGTTCTTCGCTCTCCAGGTCGGACAGTTCCAGCAGCACGTACTGCGGATACGCCTGCGCAAACGGCACACGCAACTGCGGATAGTGCTTGCGCACCAGCTCCAGACAGAACGCCGACATCAACTCGAAACCCGTCAGCAGCGTGCCCGCATGGCTTTGTGCGAGCGACAGGAATGTCAGTGCCTGACGCGGCGATTGCAATGCCGCCAGCGCCGTCACCTTGGCGCGCGGCTGCGGAAACAGCTTCAGCATTGCCCCAGTGATGATGCCGAGCGTGCCTTCCGCGCCGATCAGCAGATCTCGCAGGTCGTAGCCGGTGTTGTCCTTACGCAGGCCGCGCAGGCCGTTCCACAGCTGGCCGTTGGGCAGCACAGCTTCTATGCCGAGGCACAGTTCGCGCGCGTTGCCGTAGCGCAGGACGGCCGTGCCGCCCGCGTTGGTCGCCAGGTTGCCGCCGATGGTGCAACTGCCCTCGGCGGCCAGGCTCAGCGGGAACAGGCGATCGGCCGCGGCTGCGGCTTGCTGCACGTTGGCCAGAATGCAACCGGCATCCACGGTGATGGTGTTGTTGATCGGATCGACCGCACGCACGCGCTGCATACGCTGCACCGAGATGACGACCGCGTTGCCTTCCATATCAGGCGTGGCGCCACCGCACAGGCCGGTGTTGCCGCCTTGCGGGACCATCGGCACCGTGTGCTCACCGCACAGCCGCACCAGCGCAGCCACTTGCGACGCATCGGCTGGACGCAGCACCGCACGGGCGCAGCCAGTGAAACGCTTGCGCCAATCGGTCAGATAGGGCGCCTGGTCTTCCGGCGTTGTCAGGACATACGCGGCGCCGATGGCGTCAACGCAGGCTTGCAGAAACGCATCGTGGGTCATGGCGGGTCAGGTGCTCTCTTGGGGGCTTTGCTTGGCGCGTGCTTTGGCCGCACGCTTGAACGGACGCAGATAGAAAATCGTGGCGAAGAAGAACGTCACGCTTAGCACAACCTCCACGCACGCCAGCGATTGCGACAGGCCGGCATCGGATGTTGCGCGCACCGTGCCTTCGGTAAAGAACAGCAAGATGAACATCGAAGCCCACTGCATCGTGTAGCGGTTTTTGCGCAGCACGCCAGGCAGCGGCCACGCCAGCAGCAGCGCTTTGAGCGCGAGCCACGAACCACCCGGGCGCACCGGCGCGAGCCACAGTTCCCACGCGGCACACAGCGCAATCAGCGCGATCAGGCTGCAGACACTCAGCACATGCAGTGCCCGGGATTCCACGACGGGTTGATCGGCGAGCGTCATGCTGCGAGCTTCAGGGCGGTCTGGGCAAGCCGGCGACCCATTGCGGTGGCGAGCGTGCGCTCGTGGGCGGTCAGTGGTGCGGTGTCACCTCGATGCGCGACATGCGACGGCCCATAGGGCGTGCCGCCGGCATCGGTGGAAAGCAGTTCGCTCTGTTGATAGGGCAGGCCCAGTACGACCATGCCATGGTGCAGCAGCGGCAGCATCATCGAAAGCAGGGTGGTTTCCTGCCCGCCATGCATGCTGCCCGTGGAGGTGAATACGCAGGCCGGCTTGCCCGCCAGCGCACCCGCTAGCCACTGCGGTGTGGTGCCATCCAGAAAATACTTGAGCGGGGCGGCCATGTTGCCGAAGCGCGTGGGCGAGCCCAGTGCCAATCCGATGCATTCCTCCAGATCGCGCGCTTCCACATAGGGTGGGCCGCCATCGGGCACGTCTGGTTGCGTGGCTTCACACACGGTGGAGACGACGGGCACGGTGCGCACGCGCGCCTGGGCGCCATCCACGCTTTCAATGCCTTGGGCGATGGCCTCGGCCAACGCGCGGGTGCTGCCATGACGGCTGTAGTACAGGACCAGGATATCTTTCATAACAAAGCGTTGAGAGCGTCGCGGTATTATAGTTGCGCCCCCCAATCTCCCTCATTGGCCTTGCGCCGTCTCATTCTTCATGCTTTTTGATCTCCGTGCGCTTCGTCAATGGAATGCCGCCAAGCTGCGTGCGCTGTCGCGTTATGCGTTGCGCCGCGCGGGCGAAGACCGCCTGCCGCAGGTGGCCGGCAGCCTGACGTTCACGACGGTGCTCTCGGTGGTGCCAATCTTGACGGTGGCGTTTGCGCTGTTCACGGCGTTTCCGATGTTCAAGAGCTTTCGTGCGGACATCGAAGGCTACATGTTCAGCAACCTCGTGCCGGGCAACATCAGCCGGCCGATCCTCACGTATCTGAACCAGTTCTCCACCAACGCCAAGGGGCTGACGGCTGCCGGCCTGATCGGCTTGGTGGTGACGTCGGTCATGACCATGCTGACGGTCGAGAACGCGCTCAACGCCATCTGGCGCGTGCGCCAACGCCGGCCGTTGGCGCAGCGTGTGCTCGTGTTCTGGGCGTTGGTGACGTTCGGCCCGGTGCTGATTGGTGCGAGCCTGTCGGTCAGCTCGTACATGGTGTCGATTTCGGCGGGCTATGTGCACAAGCTGCCGTTCGGCCTGGGCGTGATCGTGGGTGTGGTGCCGATCCTGCTGTCGGCGATTGCGTTTGCAATGCTCTATGTCTTTGTGCCGAACACCTATGTGGCGCGGCGCGACGCGTTTCTCGCGGGGCTCATTGCCGCCGTGGCGTTTGAAGTCGCCAAGCGCATCTTTGGTTCCTATGTGGCGCACATTCCCACGTACACCGCGGTGTATGGCGCGTTTGCGACGCTGCCGATTTTCCTGACGTGGATCTACGTGAGCTGGCTGGTGACCCTGCTGGGCGCGACCATTGCATCGACGTTGCCGATCATCCGCCAGGGCTACTGGCAGCGGCGTACGTTTCCGGGCAGCGAGTTCTTCGATGCGCTGGGGGTTCTGCTGTTGCTGTACCGCGCACGCGAACAGGCGCCACGCACAGTGGCCGAACTCGAGATCGGGCGGCGTCTGCAATTGGAGGCGGAATACCTGGCTGACCTGCTGGCCAAGCTCAAGGCGCTGCACCTGGTCGGCAAGCTGCAGCAGGATCGCAGCGAAGCACATTGGGCGCTGCTGTGCGATGCCCATACGACCACGTTGCGTCCGCTCTATGAAAAGCTGGTGCTGAACCTGCCGCGCCTGCCTCGCACGTCGCTGGCGCGGCTTCTTGGGGATACCCAGGCGCTGGCCGCCCAATTGCACAATCCTGCGCTCGACAGCACGCTGGAGAACGTGTTTGCCACTGGTGAGCGCGGTGTAGCAGCCGCCAGTCAGACTGCTGCCCCAGCGCCGATGTCGCCGGTGCCGGCTGCTGCTCGCGCCTGATCGCTCAGAAGGGGATCTTCCCGGTCCAGATGTCGCGATACATCACCCAGTCGCCCATGAGGCTGTAGATCGGGTGACGGAAGGTGGCGGGCCGGTTCTTCTCAAAGCCGAAGTGCCCAACCCACGCGAACGCATAGCCGCTGACCGCCGCACCGAGCAGCCACCACAGGTTGCCGGTGAAGATCAGCAGGATCAGGCACACCAGGGCGATGCTCGAACCAACGAAATGCAGGCGCCGGCAGGTGCGGTCCTGGTGCTCGCCCAGATAGAACGGATAGAACTCGGCGAAGCTGCTGAAGGTGGGGGTCTCTGTGGTGGCCATGATGCGTCTCCTGAATCCTGGCGGGCGCAGTTACGCGGCAGTTGCAGCTGGCTCTCGCTCGCGCGCAAAGGCAATCAGTGCATCGAGCGTGCCGTCCGGGCATTCTCCCATGACCGCATGTCCGGCAGGCAGGCCCACGACGCGGCTGCCCGCCAATCCGGCAGCCACCTGTCGGCCTGCTTTTGCCGGTGTCATCTGGTCCTTCTCGCCAACGATCACGAGTGACGGGCACTGCACGGCCGCCATGGCCTCGGCGCCGCGTGCATAGCCGTTGCAAGCGGAGAAATCCGTGTGGAAGACGGGGGCGTCGGTGCCGTGCGCCACGCGTTCCATCAGGCGCTGGCTGCCACCATGCATCCAGAAACCCGGCCCCGGCGCCGACGGTTTGTTGGCGAGGCTGGAATGCGACCAGACGTTCACCATGTCGATCGCGCTGGCCGTGTTGTTGAGCGCCGCGTCGAGCAGCGCATCCGACACCTTCATCGGCCAGGCGGTGGCTACCAGCGCAATGCGGCGCACGCGACTGGCGTATCGTGAGGCGCACTCCAGCGCAATCAGCGAGCCCATGCTGTGCCCGACCACCATCACCGGCTGCGAGACGCCAGCGGTTTGCACCAATGCCATTACCCAGTCGGCCATGGCTTCCACGGTTTGCAGGGGCGCACCGCCGCTGCGGCCGTGTGCGGGCAGATCAACCGCCAGCACGCTGAAACCGTGGTGCGCGAACCAGCGGGTCTGCAGCCCCCAGACCGAATGATCGTTCTGCGCGCCATGCACGAACACCACGCACGGCAGCGCCGGATTGAACGGCTTGCCGCCGGTGTAGGCGTAAGCGTGTGCGCCTTGTACGGTCCATTCCATCAGCGGGCTCCGGTTGTGTTGGATGCGGCTTTGCCGGCGGATTTTCCAGATGAGGCGGACATCGCGCGCTCGGCGGCTTTCAGGCCGCGTTTCAGATCGTCGATGAGGTCGTCGGCGTCTTCCAGGCCAATCGACAGACGGATCGTGCCTTCGCTGATGCCGGCAGCGGCCAGCGCATCGGCGTCCATGCGGAAGTGCGTGGTCGATGCCGGGTGAATGACCAGCGAGCGCGCATCACCCACGTTGGCCAAGTGCGAGAACAGGCTGAGCGATTCAATGAATTGCTGGCCTGCACGCCGATCGCCGCGCAGGTCGAAGCTGAACACGGCACCGCAGCCACGGGGCAGCAAACGCTTGGCCAACGCGTGGTCGGGGTGCGATTCCAGTTCGGGGTAGGCCACTGACGCCACCATCGGATGGCTCGCCAGGAAGGCGGTGATGCGGCGGGTGTTCTCTACGTGGCGAGCCATGCGCAGCGGCAGCGTTTCGATGCCTTGCAGCAACTGCCACGCCGCCATCGGGTTCATGCAGGCGCCGAAGTCACGCAGGCCCTCGCGGCGTGCGCGCAACAGGAAGGGGGCGACGGTGCTTTCCTCGGCAAACACCATGTCGTGGAAGCCCGCATAGGGCTCGGTCAGCTCTGGGTGTTTGCCCGCTGCCACGTAGTCGAAGGTGCCACCGTCGATCAGCACACCACCGATGGTCGTGCCGTGCCCGCCCAGGAACTTGGTCGCCGAGTGGTAGACGAGGTCTGCCCCGTGCGCGAACGGTTGCAGCAGCCACGGTGTGGTGAAGGTCGAATCGACCAGCAGCGGCACGCCCGCGTCATGCGCGATCGATGCCACGGTCGGAATGTCGAGCACATCCAGCCCCGGGTTGCCGAGCGTCTCGCCAAACAGCAGGCGCGTGTTCGGGCGGATGGCGGCGCGCCAGCCGTCGATGTCGCCGGGCTTGACGAAGGTCGTCTCGATGCCGAAGCGGCGCAGCGTGTAGTGCAGCAGGTTGTGCGAGCCGCCATACAGCGCCGACGAGGCAACGATGTGCGAACCCGCGCCCATCAGCGTGACGATCGCCAGATGCAGCGCCGCCTGGCCAGAAGCCGTGGCGATGGCGCCGACACCGTTTTCCAGCGCTGCCATGCGCTCTTCGAACACGGCGACGGTCGGGTTGGAGATGCGCGAGTAGACGTGACCTGCGCGCTCCATGTTGAACAAGGAGGCGGCGTGTTCGCTGTCGCGAAACACGAAGGACGTGGTGAGATGGATGGGCGTGGCGCGCGCACCCGTGGCCGGGTCGGGCGCGGCACCGGCATGCAGGGCCAGCGTGTCGAAGCGGGCTTTGGACATGGATTCAAGCACCGAATGAGGGTCGAGACGGGGCATGCTAGCACTGCTCCCTGTTGCAGTGCATCTCGGGCAAACGCCGAGCGGGCGCGGTTTTTGACAGGTTTTTTCTGCCGCATTTTTTGTGCATGTGCTTGTCGACGCCCTTGGATTTGGGCTAGGATCGAAACACAACCATAACGACAACCCGCGCGCGGTCGCCCCCCGGCAGACTGGCACCCCGATACCTTGGGAGACGCAATATGAAAGTCAGCGATATCCTTCACGTGAAGGGCAACACGCTCTACACCGTGGCCCCGGAAACCAAGCTCCAGGTGGCAGTGCAGACGATGGCGGAATACGACATCGGCTCGCTCGTGGTGATGGAGTACGGCGAGCTGGTCGGCATGCTGACCTTCCGCGAGATCATCAAGGTCCTGGCCAAGGGCCACGGCACGGTGGGCGAGGGCACGACCATCCGCAAGGTGATGGACGATCATCCGGTCACCTGCACCCCGGAAACCGAAGTCAATGAAGTGCGCCGCATCATGCTGGAGCACCATGTGCGCTACCTGCCGGTGCTCAACAGCCGTACGTTGATGGGCGTGATCTCGTTCTACGACGTCGCCAAGGCCGTGTTTGAAGAGCAGAACTTCGAAAACAAGATGCTCAAGGCGTACATTCGCGACTGGCCGGAAGAAAAAGCCAACGAAGACTGATCTGCACGCCGTCTTTGCCGCACACCAGAAACCCGCCCGCCGTTGCGAGCGGGTTTTTTGTTGAACCCGATTTGAACCACGATCGCCCCTGCCGATGAGCCAATCGAGCCAGTTTTCCCTGTTGAAGCAGCGCCGTTTCGCGCCGTTCTTCTGGACCCAGTTCCTGGGGGCCATGAATGACAACGTGTTCAAGGTGGCGTTTTCCTCGCTGGTCACGTACCACGCGGCGCTGTTTGGCAATACGGACCCAGCATCGGCGGCGTTCCTGATTTCGGCGATCTTCATCGCGCCTTTCGTATTGCTGTCGGCCACCAGCGGGCAGATTGCCGATCGCATGGACAAGGCCCGGCTGATCCGTCTGGTCAAGACGCTGGAAATCGCCATCATGGCGATCGGCTGCGCAGGCTTTGCGCTGCGCCACGTCGAACTGCTGTATCTGTGCACGTTCCTCATGGGCGTGCATTCGACGCTGTTCGGGCCCGTGAAGTACGCCTATCTGCCGCAGCATCTGCAGTCGTCCGAGCTGGTGGGCGGCAACGGGCTGGTGGAAATGGGCACCTTCGTCGCCATCCTGATCGGTACGATCGGCGGCGGGGAGTTGGCCAACTACACACGCAATGGCGATCTCATCGGCCCCACGCTCACGGGGATTGCCTGCCTGGTCATTGCCGTGAGCGGCTGGCTGACAGCGCGCGGCGTGCCGGTGTCGCCGGCGTCGCAGCCGGATCTGCGTATCAACTGGAACCCGATTTCCGAGACGTGGCGCAATCTGAAGCTGGCCAGCAACCAGCGCGCCGTGTTCCTGAGCCTGATGGGCATCTCGTGGCTGTGGTTTGTGGGGGCGACGTTCCTGACGTCGTTCTTTGCCTTTGCACGCAACGTGCTCGGTGGTGACCAGAACGTGGTGACGCTGCTGCTGGCGGTGTTCTCGGTCGGTATCGGGCTGGGGTCGGTGCTGTGCGAGAAGCTTTCGGGGCGCACGGTGGAGATCGGTTTGGTGCCGTTCGGCTCGATTGGCATGACCGTGTTTGCGGTGGATCTGTACTTTGCCTCGCATGCCGAGGCGCTGGTTGCGCACGATGTGCTGACGGGCATTTCGGGCTTTCTACAGAACCACCGCCACTGGCGTGTGTTGGCCGACTTGTTTCTGCTGGCGATGTTCGGCGGTTTCTACAGCGTGCCGCTGTATGCGCTGATCCAGAGCCGCTGCGAGCCGACGCACCGTGCCCGCATCATCGCGGCCAACAACATCCTCAATGCACTGTTCATGATCGCCTCGGCCGTGCTGGCGATGGTGCTTACGCACGCCGGCTTCACGATCCCGCAGTTGTTCCTGGTGACCGGCATCCTCAACGCGGTGGTGGCCATCTACATCTACACGCTGGTGCCGGAGTTCCTGATCCGATTTGTGATGTGGCTGCTGATCCATACCGTCTACCGGGTGAAGGTGGAGGGCGCAGAGCGCATTCCTGACGAGGGCCCGTGCCTGCTGGTCTGCAACCACGTGAGTTTTGTCGATGCCGTGGTGGTGGGCGCCTTCGTACGCCGGCCGGTGCGCTTTGTGATGGATCACCGTATCTTCAAGGTGCCGGTGCTGTCGTGGTTCTTCCGCACGGTCAAGGCGATTCCCATTGCGCCGATGCACGAAGATCCGGAGATGCTTAAGCGCGCCTACGATGCCATCGCCGCAGCGCTGGCCGAAGGCGAAGTCGTCTGCATTTTCCCCGAAGGCAAGATCACCGCCACCGGCGAGATGAACCCGTTCAAGGAAGGCGTACGTCGCATTGTTGAACGCACGCCGGTGCCGGTGGTGCCGATGGCGCTGCGCGGCCTGTGGGGCAGCTTCTTCTCGCGCCACGGCGGCGCGGCAATGACGCGGCCGTTCCGGCGCGGTTTCCTCAACAAGCTGGAGTTGTGTATTGGTACGCCGGTGCCGGCGCAGGCGGTGTCGCCGGAAGGGCTGCAGGCCGCTGTGTTGGCGCTGCGTGGCGAGTGGCTCTGACGGTTGGTGTACCGTCGGAATTCGCTACACTGCCGATTGGTCCGCTACCGGCCTCGCTTTTTTCTTATCCTCAAACTCTCCCGTTATCTGCCATGAAACTCGCTTCCCTGCTGCTGTGCGCTTCGTCGCTTGCCCTGGCCGCTGTTAGTGCGCAAGCCGCATCGCCTGCCAGCGAAACCTTGCCCTCCGGTGTGGTCGTCCAGACCCTGACCAAGGGCACTGGCCCGTCGCCCAAGGCCAGCGATACGGTCAAGGTGCACTACCGCGGTACGCTGACCGATGGCAAAGAGTTTGACAGTTCTTACAAGCGCGGCCAGCCGATCTCGTTCCCGCTGAACCGAGTGATTCCGTGCTGGACCGAAGGCGTGCAGAAGATGCAGGTGGGCGGCAAGGCGAAGCTGACGTGCCCGGCGGCCACCGCCTACGGCGAGCGTGGCGTGCCCGGCACGATTCCGCCCAATTCCACGCTGAACTTCGAAGTTGAGTTGCTTGGCATTGGCGGCTGATCGTCGGTCGCCAATGCGCGGCTTTACAATAGTGGTTTCCTGATGTCCCGTGCCGCCACTTTGGCGGCACATTTCTGCGCACAATCGCGAGCACGATCATGTCTGGCAATACCCTGGGCCTGCTGTTTTCCGTCACCACCTTCGGCGAGTCGCATGGCCCGGCCATCGGCGCTGTCATTGACGGCTGCCCGCCGGGCATGACGCTCTCCGCAGAAGACATCCAGCCCGACCTGGATCGACGCAAGCCCGGCACGTCGCGCCACGTCACACAGCGTAAGGAAGAAGACCTCGTCGAGATCCTCTCAGGCGTGTACGAGGGCAAGACCACCGGCACGCCCATCTGCCTGCTGATCCGCAACACCGATCAGCGCAGCAAGGACTACAGCAACATCGCCGAGACCTTCCGCCCTGGCCACGCTGACTACACCTACTGGCACAAGTACGGCATCCGCGACCCGCGGGGTGGCGGACGCTCATCCGCACGGTTGACCGCGCCAACGGTGGCCGCTGGCGCGGTGGCCAAGAAGTGGCTGCGCGAGAAGTTCGGCATTGAAATCCACGGTTTCATGTCGCAATTGGGCGATATCCAGATTCCGTTCATGGACTGGAGCGAGGTGCCGAACAACCCCTTCTTTGCGCCGAATGCGGAGATCGTTCCTGAACTGGAAACCTATATGGATGCGCTCCGCAAGGACGGCGATTCCGTCGGCGCGCGTATCGAGGTGGTGGCGACCGGCGTGCCGGTTGGCTGGGGCGAGCCGCTGTTTGATCGTCTGGATGCCGACATCGCCCACGCGATGATGGGCCTGAACGCGGTGAAGGGTGTGGAGATTGGTGCCGGCTTCCACGCCGTGGCGCAGCGTGGTTCGGAGCATGGTGACGAACTAACGCCGGATGGCTTTGTCGGCAACAACGCAGGCGGCATTCTGGGTGGGATTTCGACGGGGCAGGACATCTCCGTGTCGCTGGCGATCAAACCGACGTCGAGCATCCGCACGCCGCGCCGCTCGATCGACAAGGCGGGCGATCCGGCGATGGTAGAAACGTTCGGTCGCCACGACCCGTGCGTGGGTATTCGTGCGACGCCGATTGCCGAAGCACTGCTGGCGCTGGTGCTGATCGACCACGCGCTGCGCCATCGCGCGCAATGCGGTGATGTGTCTGTGGAGACGCCGGCCATTCCGGCGAAAGCGTCGTAAGACGATTCGCTCAGGTAACAAAAAAAGCGCGTCATCGAACGCGCTTTTTTGTTGGTCATTCGGCGCTTACATGCCGACGTAGTTCGGACCACCGCCGCCTTCTGGCGTGACCCACACGATGTTCTGCGTCGGGTCCTTGATGTCGCAGGTCTTGCAGTGCACGCAGTTCTGCGCGTTGATCTGCAGACGCTCGGCGCCGTCGTCGTTCTTCACGAACTCGTACACGCCGGCCGGGCAGTAGCGCTGCTCGGGGCCTGCAAACTGCGTCAGGTTGATACGCGTCGGAACGGTTGGGTCCTTCAGCGTCAGGTGGGCCGGCTGATTCTCTTCGTGGTTGGTGTTCGAGATGAACACCGACGAGAGGCGGTCAAACGTCAGCTTGCCGTCCGGCTTCGGATACTCGATCTTTACGCACTCGGCGGCAGGTTTGAGCGACTGGTTGTCCGACTTCGTGCCGTGCAGCGTCCACGGCGGGTTGCTGACGCCAATCTTGGGCAGCAGCCATTGCTCGATGCCGGTCATGATCTTGCCAAGCGTCGGGCTCTTCTTGAACCACAGCTTGAAGTTGCGCGACTGGTCCAGTTCCTCCTTCAGCCAGCTTTGCTCGAAAGCAGCCGGGTAGGCGGACAGCTCATCTGCGGAGCGGCCAGCCGTCACGGCGTCGAATACGGCTTCGCCGCACATCATGCCGCTCTTGATGGCCGCGTGGCTGCCCTTGATGCGCGCGGCATTCAGGTAGCCGGCGTCGCAACCGACCAGCGCACCACCCGGGAACACCGTCTTCGGCAGCGCTTGCGGCGTACCGTTGTTGATGGCGCGGGCGCCATAGCCGATGCGCTTGCCGCCTTCGATATGCGCGCGGATCGCCGGGTGGGCCTTCCAGCGCTGCATTTCTTCAAACGGGCTCATCCACGGGTTCTTGTAGTCGAGCCCGATCACGAAGCCGAGCGTGACCTTGTTGTCTTCCAGGTGATACAGGAAGCCGCCGCCGAAGGTGTCGTCTTCCATCGGCCAGCCGGCGGTGTGCACCACCAGGCCAGGCTTGGCTTTGGCCGGATCGATTTCCCACAGTTCCTTGATACCGATGGCGAAGGTCTGCGGGTCTTTACCGGCGTTCAGCTTGTACTTGTCGAGCAGTTGGCGGCCCAGATGGCCACGCGCACCTTCGGCGAAGATCGTGTACTTGCCAAGCAGCTCCATGCCGAGCTGGAAGTTCTCAGTCGGCTCACCATCCTTGCCGATGCCCATGTTGCCTGTGGCGACACCGCGCACGGCACCCTTGTCGTCGTACAGCACTTCAGCCGCGGCAAAGCCCGGGAAGATTTCCACGCCCAGCGCTTCGGCCTGCGTGGCCATCCACTTGACCACGTTCGACAGCGAGATGACGTAGCAGCCGTGGTTGTGGAAGTTGCGCGGCACCAGCCAGTCAGGCGTGCGCTTGGTGCCGGTTTCGCTCAGGAAGAGCACATCGTCACCCGTCACGGGCTGGCTGAGCGGGGCGCCGTCGGCCTTCCAGTTGGGCAGCAGTTCAGTGATTGCGCGCGGGTCCATCACCGCGCCCGAGAGGATGTGCGCGCCGGGCTCCGAGCCCTTTTCCAGCACGACGACCGACACATCCTTGCCGGTCTCGGCGGCGCGTTGCTTGATCCGGATCGCGGTCGCCAGGCCAGCGGGGCCGCCGCCGACGATCACGACGTCGTACTCCATGGACTCTCGGGGACCGTACTGTTCGAGGAGCTGCTGCTGGTTCATAGATGTCTCGTCGCTCTTTTAGGGACAGTTAAGGGCGTTTGCTTATTGGTATGGCGGAATGCTGCATTAGAATTTCCCGCATTGTCGGGGACACGCCCGCATGCGGCAAGTGAAATTTCTGAACGATCGTTCGATTTTTTGCTAAGCTGCGCCGACTTCACATGCGGAGACCGCCAGCAGCGGGCCTCGCGCATGCCAAACCACACGCGAAACCAACATACGGGGATCACGCATCATGGGTCTGTCGATCAATCTGGAAGGCAAGGTTGCGCTGATCACCGGCGCATCCAGTGGCCTGGGGGCGCGTTTCGCGCATACGCTGGCGGCTGCCGGTGCCAAGGTGGTACTGGCCTCGCGCCGCGTCGAGCGCCTGAAAGAGCTGCGCGCCGACATCGAATCGAAGGGCGGCAGCGCTCACGTCGTGCGCCTGGATGTGACGGACCCGGACAGCATCCGGGCCGCCATCGCCCATGCCGAAACCGAGGCGGGCACCATCGACATCCTAGTCAACAATTCAGGCGTTTCGACCACGCAGCGCATGGTGGACGTCACGCCGGATGACTTCGATTTCGTCTTTGACACCAACACGCGAGGTGCTTTCTTCGTGGCGCAGGAAACCGCCAAGCGCATGATCGCGCGGGCCAAGGGGGCGGAGAAAAACGGCTCGCCGCTGCCGCAGTCGCGCATTATCAACATCGCGTCGGTGGCGGGGCTGAAGGTGCTGTCGCAGATTGGCGTCTACTGCATGAGCAAGGCTGCCGTGGTGCACATGACCAAGGCCATGGCGCTGGAGTGGGGGCGTCTGGGCATCAACACGAATGCCATCTGCCCGGGCTACATCGATACCGAGATCAACCACCACCACTGGGAAACCGAAGCCGGGCAGAAGCTCGTGCAGATGCTGCCGCGCAAGCGCGTGGGCAAGCCGGAGGATCTGGATGGGTTGATCCTGCTGCTGGCGTCGGATCAATCGGACTTCATCAACGGCGCCGTCATCAACGCTGACGACGGGATGGTCTAAAGGGTCTGGCCCTGGGGCTCAATGCCCCATCAGCCGCTGCACCAGCTCCAGCGAGGTGCCGGCGGCGTACTTCTTCATCAGCCGCGCTCGGTAAATTTCCACCGTGCGTGGGCTGATCTCCAACTGCTTGCCGATCTGCTTGCTGGTCTTGCCTTCGACCAGTTGTGCGGCGATGTCGCGCTCGCGCGGCGTAAGTGCCGCCGTGACTGGCCTGTGCGCTGACAGATCCTCGAACGTCCAGATGCCTTCACCGAGCGGCTTGGTGCGATCCAGTGCGCGGCCCGTGACGTGGCACCAGAACAGCTCACCGTTGGCGCGCTTCATGATGCGTTCGTCCGAGTAGCTGCCGCGTGCGTTCATGACAGGGATGATGCGTGCGCCGGTGCGCTCGTACTCATCGTGGGTCGGATAGAGCAACTCAAACGATTGCCCGATCATCGTGGTGCGTGCGTGGCCGAAGATGCGCGCGGCTTCGTCGTTGACGTCGAGCATCACGCGCTCGCGTGACATCACCATGCCGACCGGGGCGAGCTGGAACGCGGTCTGATAATCGAGTGCGGGCATGGGATTAAGCCTTATGTAGTCGTACGTATTGCTGCGTTGCGTGACGCTTGCGTATTCTCGCCAGATTGTATCGTTACTATTTTCCGGCGCTGCATCGCACAAACCCCAACTGTGTGATCGGTCAAAAACCTGCCGGATTCGTTGGACCACCAAGGAAGGAGTACGCATGAACAAAATCTTCGCCAGCGCCAGCGAGGCGCTCGCGGGCGTCGTCAAAGACGGCCAGACCATCGCCGTGGGCGGCTTCGGCCTGTGCGGCATTCCGGAAGCGCTGATTGCTGCGCTGCGTGACTCGGGCGTCAAGAACCTCACCTGCATCTCCAACAATGCCGGTGTTGACGGATTCGGCCTGGGGCTGCTGCTGGAAACCCGCCAGATCAAGAAAATGATTTCGTCCTACGTGGGCGAGAACAAGGAGTTCGAGCGCCAGTACCTGGCCGGCGAACTCGAGCTGGAATTTACGCCGCAAGGCACGCTGGCAGAGAAGCTGCGTGCAGGCGGCGCGGGCATCCCCGCGTTCTTCACCAAGACCGGTGTCGGCACGCTGGTGGCTGAGGGCAAGGAGCTGCGTGAATTCGATGGCGAAACGTACGTCATGGAGCGCTCGCTGGTGCCCGATGTGTCGCTGGTCAAGGCCCAGGTGGCCGACAAGTCCGGCAACCTGCGCTTCAATCTGACAGCACGCAACTTCAACCCGGCAGCGGCAACTGCCGGCAAGATCTGTATCGTCGAGGTCGAAGAGATTGTCGAAGTGGGCGAGCTCGCACCGGACGACATCCACCTGCCCGGCATCTACGTGCAGCGCATCGTGCTGAACGCCACGCCGGAGAAGCGCATCGAAAAGCGCACCATCCGTGCCACCAGCGGCGCAGCCAACTAAGGAGACCGACATGGCCTGGACTCAAGACCAAATGGCGGCGCGTGCTGCCCAGGAATTGCAAGACGGTTTCTACGTCAACCTCGGGATCGGTATCCCGACGCTTGTTGCCAACCACACCGGCGACAAGGAAGTCTGGCTGCAGAGCGAAAACGGTATGCTCGGCATCGGCCCGTTCCCCACAGAAGACGAAGTGGATGCCGACCTGATCAACGCCGGCAAGCAAACTGTGACCACGCTGCCGGGCAGCGCCATCTTCGGCAGCGACCAGAGCTTCGCGATGATCCGTGGCGGCAAGATCAACCTGTCGATTCTCGGCGCGATGCAGGTGAGCGAGAAGGGCGATCTGGCCAACTGGATGATCCCCGGCAAGATGGTCAAGGGCATGGGCGGCGCGATGGATCTGGTGGCCGGCGTCAAGCGCGTGATCGTGCTGATGGAGCACACCGCCAAGAAGAAGGACGGCACTGAAGACCTGAAGCTCCTGCCCAAGTGCACGCTGCCGCTGACGGGTGTGGGCGTGGTCGACCGCATCATTACCGACCTGGGCGTGATGGACGTGACCGAGCAGGGCCTGAAGCTGGTTGAAACCGCGCCAGGCGTTTCGCGCGAAGAAATCCAAGCCAAGACTGGCGTCACCCTGATCTAACCCGGAGACTGCGATGCTGCAAGGAAAAACCGCCCTCGTCACGGGCTCGACCAGCGGGATCGGTCTGGGCATTGCCTGCTCGCTGGCCGCGCAGGGTGCCAACATCATCATGAACGGCTTTGGCGATGTGGAAGCGCCCAAGGCCCAGATTGCCGCGGCGGGCAAGAACGCCATTCGCGTTGGTTACCACGGCGCCGACATGAGCAAGGCGGCCGAGATCGAAGGCATGTTTGCCTATGCCGAGGCTGAGTTCGGCGGTGTGGACATCCTCGTCAACAACGCTGGCATCCAGTACGTGGCCAATGTGGAAGACTTCCCGACCGAGCGTTGGGACGCCATCATCGCCATCAACCTGACGTCTGCATTCCACACCACACGCCTGGCCGTGCCGGGCATGAAGCGCAAGAACTGGGGCCGCATCATCAACATCGCTTCGGCGCACGGGCTCGTGGCATCGGCGCAGAAGTCAGCCTACGTGGCGGCCAAGCACGGCATTGTCGGCTTTACCAAGTCGGTGGCGCTGGAGACCGCGCAGACGGGCATCACGTCCAACGCGATCTGCCCGGGCTGGGTGCTGACACCGCTGGTACAGAAGCAGATCGATGCGCGCGCCGAGAAGGATGGTCTGTCCGCGCTCGAAGCCAAGAAGGATCTGCTGATGGAAAAGCAGCCCTCCGGTGAATTCGTCACGCCCGATCAGCTCGGCGCGCTGGCGGTGTTCCTGTGCAGTGACGCGGCCGAGCAGGTGCGCGGCGTGGCCTGGAACATGGACGGCGGCTGGGTGGCGCAGTAACGCGACCGACGTCGTGGAAAAGCCTCGCTGCGGCGAGGCTTTTTTGTTTGTGCGAAGACACGCATGCCTGCTGCACCGCCGCATGGTTGCCGGGCCGCGTACAATCAGGCTTCGCTGTCTCCGTCATTTCCGTGTGGGAGTTGTAGATGCCAGTTTCGCCGCGCCTTGCCTTCGTGCAGTGCCTGAGCCCGTCCGGCCTGCATCGGATGGCCTATCACGAGTGGGGCGATCCGCAGAACCCGCGTGTGCTGGTTTGCGTGCACGGCCTCTCGCGTACCGGCCGCGACTTCGACGTGCTGGCGCAGGCGCTGTGCAACGACTACCGCGTGATCTGCCCCGATGTGGTCGGGCGTGGTCGTTCCGACTGGCTGCTCGATCCGAAGGGCTACGTGATTCCGCAATATGTGGCCGACATGGTGACGTTGCTGGCACGCCTGAACGTGGAGTCGGTCGACTGGTTTGGAACCTCGATGGGCGGACTGATTGGCATGAGCCTGGCTGGCCTGCCGAAGTCACCGGTCCGCAAACTGCTGCTCAACGATGTGGGCCCGCGCGTGACGGAATCGTCGTTGACGCGTATTGGCGCGTACCTGGGCTTGAACGTCCGTTTCAAGACCTTTGATGAGGGGCTCGCGTATCTCAAGACGATCAGCGCGTCGTTCGGGCCGCATACGCCCGAGCAATGGCGCGAGTTGAACACCGCCATTCTCAAGCCGCAGGGTGGTGAGTGGATCCTGCACTATGATCCGCGCCTGGCCGAACCGTTCAAGAGCACCACGCCCGAGTTGATCGCTGCCGGCGAAGCCACGCTGTGGAAGCTCTTCGAGGCGATTCCCGGCGAGGTGCTCATCGTGCGCGGCGCGCAGTCCGATCTGCTCACGCGCGAGACCGTTGAGGTCATGATGCAGCGCGGTCAACACGTCAACACGGTGGAGATTCCCGACGTGGGCCACGCGCCGACCTTCATCCAGCCGGATCAGGTGGCGATCGCCCGCAAGTTCTTTCTCGGTCAATGACCGTTTGTCTGCCCCCAATTCGATTCGCAATATGAGCACTGAACTGAAACGCTACAACGTCGAACATCGTTACTCCGACGCAGCCGTCTACAACGGCGTCGTCTACGTGGCCGGCCAGGTGCCCGAGACCACGCTGGACGCCGGCATTGCCGAGCAGACGGCAGAGGTGCTCGCCATCATCGACCGCGTGCTCGCCGCCAACGGCAGCGACAAGACGCGCATCCTGATGTGCCAGATCTTCCTGAAAGACATCACCGAGATTGGCGAGATGAACAAGGTGTGGGACCAGTGGGTCGCTGCCGAGTCCAAGAACTCGCCGCCGCGCGCTACGGTTGAGTCCGCACTGGCCAACCCGAAGTACCGCATTGAAATCGTCGTGACGGCTGCGCAGAAGAGCTAAGCCCGTCGCGTCACAGCAGGACGCATCATGGAGAACAAGACCGACCGGCCAGCCGAGGGGGCTGGCAAGTTGGCAACACCCGCGGCAGAGCAGGTCGCTAGGGCGATCGAATACCTCGCCGCCAATGCCGGCGATAACGTCACGCTGACGGGCGAGTCGCTGGAGTCGCACGCGCGCGGCACGATCGCCATCCTCGAAGGGCTGCGCGTTGATACCCCGTCGCTGCAGGCGGCCGCGCTGTTCCTGTTGCCCACGTTGGCGATGGACAACGAAAAGGCGCTCGAACCCGCCTTCGGCCCCGAGGTGGTCAAACTCGTGCACGACGTGCGGCAGTTGCTGCGCATCGGCGCGATTGCTGGCTTGGTGAGTCCGACGGATGCCGGTATCACGCGCAAGAACGAAGCCGAGGCGCGCCGCGCCCAGGTCGAAGCGCTGCGCAAGATGCTGCTTGCGTTCGCGCAGGACATTCGTGTGGTGCTGATCCGGTTGGCGTCACGGTTGCAATCGCTGCGCTGGCTGGCGCAAAGCAAGCGTCCCGCGCCCGAGGGTATGGCGCGTGAGACGCTCGACATCTACGCGCCGCTCGCCAACCGCCTTGGCATCTGGCAACTCAAGTGGGAGCTGGAAGATCTCGGCTTCCGCTTCGAAGACCCCGACACGTACAAGCGCATCGCCCGCCTGCTCGACGAAAAGCGCATCGAGCGTGAAAAATTCATCGGCGAGGCCATCGCGCAGTTGCAGAAGACGCTGCACGACGCCGGCATCCAGGCCGAGGTGAGCGGCCGCCCCAAGCACATCTACAGCATCTGGAAAAAGATGCGCGGCAAGGAGCTCGACTTTGCCGATCTGTATGACGTGCGCGCCTTCCGCGTGATCGTCGACGACATCAAGGATTGCTACACGGTGCTCGGTTTCGTGCACCACATGTGGCAGCCGATCCCGAAAGAGTTCGACGACTACATCTCCCGCCCGAAGGCCAACGGCTACATGTCGCTCCACACGGTGGTGATCGGCGACGACGGCCGCGCGCTGGAGGTGCAGATCCGCACGCGCGAGATGCACCACTTTGCCGAGTACGGTGTGGCCGCACACTGGCGCTACAAGGAAGCGGGCAGCAAGGGCTATGCCGGCCAGTTCTCCGCCAGCGAGCGCTACGACGAGAAGATCGCCTGGCTGCGTCAACTTCTCGCCTGGAAGGACGACGCCGAACACACCGTCGCGCACGAAGATTCGCCCTGGGAGCAGCTCAAGCACACCGAGCTCGATGACCATATCTACGTGCTGACGCCGCAGGCACGCGTGATCGCGTTGCCGCAAGGCGCGACGCCGGTCGACTTCGCCTACCACCTGCACAGCGATCTCGGGCATCGCTGCCGCGGCGCGCGCGTCGACGGCACGATGGTGCCGTTGAACACGCCGCTGAAGAACGGGCAGACGGTGGAGATCGTGACCGTCAAGCACGGCGGCCCGTCGCGCGACTGGCTGAACACCGAGTTGCACTATCTGGTCAGCCCTCGTGCGCGCACGAAAGTGCGTGCGTGGTTCAACGCGATGGAGCTGGAAGAGACGCTCGCCCAGGGCCGCGCGCTCATCGACAAGACGCTGCAGCGTGAGGGCAAGACCGCCGTCAATCTGGAGGAGCTGGCGGCCAAGCTCGGCTACAAGACGCCGGACGATCTGTACGCTGTGGTCGCCAAGGATGAGCTGAGCCTGCGCCGCATCGAGGCGGTGCTGCGCTCGGATGGTGCGCCGCCACCCGTGCCGGTTGACGACGAGGCGCTGATCACCAAGAAGAGCAAAGCGACCAGTGTGGCCCGTGGCGCCAAGAGCGGCGTGCTGGTGGTGGGCGTTGATTCACTGCTTACGCAGATGTCGCGTTGCTGCAAGCCGGCGCCACCGGACCCGATCGTCGGTTTCGTTACGCGCGGACGTGGGGTGTCGATCCATCGGCAAAGTTGCGCGACATTCCAGCAGCTGGCTGGCCGCGCGCCGGGTCGCGTGATCCAGACGGAGTGGGGTCAACGCAGTGACTCAGTCTATCCAATCGACATCCAGGTCGAAGCGCTGGACCGTCAGGGGCTGCTGCGCGACATCTCGGAAATCCTCTCGCGCGAGAAGATCAACGTGACTGGTGTGCGTACGCTGTCGAGCAAGGGCGTTGCCAAAATGCAGTTCACTGCCGAGGTGGCGGAGGCGACACAACTGCAGCGCGCACTGACTTTGATAGAAGAAGTGCAAGGGGTGTTGACAGCCAAGCGCAAGTGACGGTATAGTCTTGTTCTTCGGCAGGCTCGTAGCTCAGCTGGTTAGAGCACCACCTTGACATGGTGGGGGTCGTTGGTTCGAGTCCAATCGAGCCTACCAACGCATTTAGCAGGACGCGTCGGGTAGGATGTCCAAGCCGTCATCCCTCGGGTTTGTCCCGTACAACTGAAGTGAAGGGCAAAACATGATTCAAGCACCGCGAACTACAACCGCTTCGGAGCGACAGTAGTCAAGGTGCGGTTTTCGCCCTTTGTGCTCTGCCCAAGCGGTAGTCAGCGCAAAAGAAAACGCGGCCTTGGCCGCGTTTTTTTTCGTCCGCGTTTTTATGTCATACGTGGCGATCAGGCTGAAAGCGCTTCGAAGCATCGATTCGACAATCTGCCGCACCGGCTTGGTGTGGCGCACGACAGAATGACAGCCTTCGCGTGGACGACAAGCGCGACGGTGACTCCACAGGAGCAAGCATGATCGCAATCACGTTGCCGGACGGTTCCCGGCGCGAGTTTCCCGGCCCGGTAACTGTGGCTGAAGTGGCGCAGAGTATCGGCGCAGGTCTGGCCAAGGCCGCACTGGCCGGCCGCGTGGACGGCCAGATGGTTGACACGAGCTACACGATCGACCGCGACGCCAAGCTCGCCATCATCACCGACAAGGACGCCGACGGCGTCGACGTGATCCGCCACTCGACGGCCCACTTGCTGGCCTACGCCGTCAAGGAGCTGTATCCGGAAGCGCAGGTCACGATCGGCCCAGTCATCGACAACGGCTTCTACTACGACTTCGCCTACAAGCGTCCCTTCACGCCGGAAGACCTCGTCGCCATCGAAAAGAAGATGACCGAGCTCGCCAAGAAAGACGAGAAGGTCACGCGTGAAGTCTGGAACCGTGACGAGGCCGTCAAGCTGTTCCAAAGCATGGGCGAGAAGTACAAGGCCGAGATCATTGCCTCCATTCCGGAGGACCAGGAGATCGGCCTGTACCGTGAAGGCAATTTCGTCGATCTGTGCCGCGGCCCGCACGTGCCATCCACGGGCAAGCTCAAGGTCTTCAAGCTGATGAAGGTCGCGGGCGCCTACTGGCGTGGCGATCACAACAACGAGATGCTCCAGCGCATCTACGGCACGGCCTGGGCCAAGAAAGAAGATCAGGAAGCCTACCTGCGCATGCTGGAAGAGGCCGAAAAGCGCGACCACCGCAAGCTGGGTCGCGAGCTCGACCTGTTCCACATCGACGAAACGGCCCCGGGTATGGTGTTCTGGCACCCCAAGGGCTGGACGCTGTGGCAAGAGATCGAGCAGTACATGCGCCGCGTGTACCGTGAAAACGGCTACCAAGAAGTGAAGGGGCCGCAGATTCTCGACAAGTCGCTGTGGGAGAAGACCGGCCACTGGGACAAGTATCGCGAGAACATGTTCATCACGGAATCGGAAAAGCGCGAGTACGCGCTCAAGCCGATGAACTGCCCTGGCCACATCCTCATCTACAAGCAGGGCATCAAGAGCTACCGCGATCTGCCGCTGCGTTTCGGCGAGTTTGGCGCCTGCCACCGCAACGAGCCTTCGGGCGGTTTGCACGGCATCATGCGCGTGCGCGGCTTTACGCAGGACGATGGCCACATCTTCTGTACCGAAGACATGATCCAGGCCGAAGTGACGGCGTTCACGACGCTGCTGCAGAAGGTCTACAAGGATTTCGGCTTTACCGAGATTCTGTACAAGTTGTCGACGCGCCCGGAAAAGCGCATCGGCACTGAGGAAAGCTGGGACCGCGCCGAAGCTGCCTTGGCAGACGGCTTGCGTGCCTCCGGCTGCGAATTCGAGTATCTGCCCGGCGAGGGTGCGTTCTATGGCCCGAAGATCGAATACGTGCTGAAAGATGCACTTGGTCGCCAGTGGCAGTGCGGCACGATCCAGGTCGACCCGAACCTGCCGGAGCGCTTGGACGCCGAGTTTGTCGGCGAAGATGGCGCGCGCCATCGCCCCATCATGCTGCACCGGGCCATCGTGGGCAGCCTTGAGCGATTCATCGGTATCTTGATCGAGCAATATGCCGGTGCGCTGCCGACGTGGCTTTCGTCGGTACAGATTGCGGTGCTCAGCATCACCGATTCGCATGCCGAATACGCACAATCCGTTGCGCAATCCCTGCAAAAACAAGGATTTAGGGCGGTTGTCGATTTGCGGAATGAGAAAATTGGGTATAAAATCCGCGAGCATTCCGTGCAGAAGGTCCCTTACCAGATTGTGGTGGGCGACAAAGAGCGGGATGAAAATCAGGTGGCCGTGCGTGCCCGTGGCAACGTCGATCTAGGCTCCATGCCGCTGTCGGCGTTCGTTGAGCGACTGCAGAACGATCTCGCCAACAAGTCATGAGCTGGGCACGGCCTGTTTTTTTGAATCTTTGAGGACATCAACATCGCTACTGATAAATCTTCTCACCGCCTCAACCGCGAAATCACCGCGCCGGAAGTCCGGCTGACGGGGGTTGAGGGAGAAGCGCTCGGCATCGTCAAGCTGTTCGACGCACTGCGTCTGGCAGAAGAGAAAGACGTCGACTTGGTCGAGATCGCGCCGACTGCGCAGCCGCCCGTCTGCCGCCTGATGGACTATGGCAAGTTCAGGTATTCGGAGCAAAAGAAGGCTCACGAAGCCAAGCTGAAGCAGAAGGTCATCCAGGTGAAGGAAGTCAAATTCCGCCCTGGTACCGATGACGGCGACTATGACGTTAAGCTGCGCAATCTGAAGCGCTTCCTGGAAGAAGGGGACCGCGCCAAGATCACACTGCGTTTCCGTGGCCGCGAAATGGCTCACCAGGAACTCGGTATGCGCGTGCTGGAGCGTATCAAGTCTGACCTGGAGGAATACGGCCAGGTTGAGCAGATGCCCAAGATGGAAGGTCGCCAGGCTGTCATGATGTTGGCACCCAAGAAGAAAAAGTAACGCAGTGGTGGCCGGACGATTCCGGCTGCACTGAGCAGGTTCCAGACGGAAACGTCGGAAAACGCGGCGGGTGTCAAAACTGGCCGCGATACAACAAGTGAGTCCGGGTCATGCAAGTGTCGGCGCTAGCCGTCCACCTGGCTTCATGTCAAAAACGGAGTTGTTCCATGCCGAAGATGAAGACGAAGAAAAGCGCCTCCAAGCGCTTTACTGCCCGTCCTGGTGGCACGATCAAACGTGGCCAAGCCTTCAAGCGTCACATCCTGACCAAGAAGACCACCAAGAACAAGCGTCACCTGCGCGGTACCGAGGGCGTCCATGAGACGAACCTGAAGTCCGTTCGCGCAATGATGCCGTACGCCTAACCCTAACTAACTACGAAAGGAGCATTTCATGCCTCGAGTAAAACGTGGGGTCACAGCGCGGGCCCGTCATAAGAAGGTTATCAGCGCAGCCAAGGGTTACCGCGGCCGTCGCAATAACGTCTATCGCATCGCCAAGCAGGCGGTCATGCGTGCTGGTCAGTACGCTTACCGCGATCGTCGCAACAAGAAGCGCGTATTCCGCGCACTCTGGATTGCACGTATCAACGCCGGCGCACGCGAGCATGGTCTGACGTACAGCAAGTTCATGAACGGCCTGAAGAAGGCGTCCATCGAACTGGACCGCAAGGTGCTGTCGGACATGGCCATTCACGACAAGGTGGCTTTTGCCGCCATCGTGAACCAGGTGAAAGCCAACGTCGCCTGATGGATTAGCCGGGCAGGCTGCTGGAATTGCCCAGTAAGTTTGCCGGCTGATCACCCTGACGGGGCTCTCACCGAGCCCCGTTTTTTATTCTGCAGTTCCGAATCACCCGAATTCTTTTCGCTCGCCTTCCCATGTCACTGGATCTGGACCAAGTCGTCGTCGATGCCCAAAACGCGTTTGCCTCTGTGGAGGACAACGCCTCGCTGGAAAACGAGAAAGCACGCTTTCTCGGCAAGTCCGGCGTACTGACCGACTTGCTCAAGGGCCTCGGTAAGCTCGATCCGGAGACGCGCAAGACGGAAGGCGCGCGTATCAACCAGGCCAAGAGCCGCGTTGAAGAAGCCCTGACCGCCCGCCGTCAGGCACTGGCCGATGCGCTCATGAACGCGCGCCTGGCCGCCGAAGCGATCGACGTGACGCTGCCCGGCCGCGACGTGGCCGAAGGCAGCCTGCACCCGGTGATGAACACCTGGGAGCGCGTCGCCAAGATCTTCGGCTCGATTGGTTTCGATGTGGCCGACGGCCCCGAAATCGAGTCCGACTGGATGAACTTCACGGCGCTGAACAATCCGGACAACCATCCGGCGCGTTCGATGCAGGACACCTTCTACATCGACGGCCGCGATAGCGAAGATAAGCTCTTGCTGCTGCGCACGCACACCAGCCCGATGCAGGTGCGCTACGCCCGCATGCACGTCGAGAAGTACAAGCACCTCGACCGCATTCCCCCGATCAAGGTCATCGCCCCCGGCCGCACGTACCGCGTCGATAGCGATGCAACACACTCGCCGATGTTCCACCAGGTCGAAGGCCTCTGGATTGCCGACAACATCAGCTTTGCCGACCTGAAGGGCGTGTACACCGATTTCCTGCGCAACTTCTTCGAGCGCGACGACATCCAGGTGCGCTTCCGCCCGTCGTATTTCCCGTTCACCGAGCCGTCGGCCGAGATCGACATGGCGTTCGGCAACGGCAAATGGCTGGAGATTTCCGGTTCTGGCCAGGTGCACCCGACCGTGGTGCGCAACATGGGTCTGGACCCGGAGCGCTACATCGGCTTTGCGTTCGGCTCCGGCCTGGAGCGCCTGACGATGCTGCGCTATGGCATCAACGATCTGCGCCTGTTCTTCGAGGGCGATGTGCGTTTCCTGCGCCAGTTTGCGTAAGCGCTGCGCTCGCACTAACCACCCGTCGCCCCGTTAATCGAATTCTCTTTTCTGTCGCGCCATGCAATTTCCGGAATCCTGGCTTCGCAGTTTCGTCAATCCGCCGATCACCACGGATGAGCTCTCCCATCGCCTGACGATGGCCGGCCTCGAGGTGGAAGAGGTCGACCCCGTCGCACCGCCGTTCACGAATATCGTCGTCGGCCACGTGGTCGAGGTGAACAAGCACCCGGACGCTGATCGCCTGAACGTCTGCAAGGTGGACGCGGGTACGGGCGAGTTGCTGCAGATCGTCTGCGGCGCGCCGAACGTGTCGGTCGGCATCAAGGTGCCGTGCGCGATGGTGGGCGCCGAGTTGCCGCCGGGCGAAGACGGCAAGCCGTTCAAGATCAAGATCGGCAAGCTGCGCGGCGTGGAGAGCTACGGCATGCTGTGCTCGGCGCGCGAGCTGAAGCTGTCGGAGGACCATGGCGGCCTGCTGATCCTGCCGGAAGACACGCCGGTGGGTGAGGACATCCGCAAGGTGCTGGATCTGGACGACCAGATCTTCGTGATCAAGCTCACGCCCAACAAGGCGGATTGCCTGTCGATCCACGGTGTGGCACGCGAAGTGTCTGCGCTGACGGGCGCACCGATCACCGTGCCGTTGATGGCCCCCGTGGCCGTGACGCTGGCCGACAAGCTGCCGGTCAAGGTGGAAGCGCCGGATCTGTGTGGTCGCTTCTCGGGCCGCATCATTCGCGGCGTGAACGCGCACGCGAAGACGCCGGCGTGGATGGTCTCGCGTATCGAGCGCGCTGGCATGCGCAGCGTGTCGGCGCTGGTTGATATCTCCAACTACGTGATGCTGGAGCTGGGCCGTCCGTCGCACGTGTTCGATCTGGACAAGATCCACGGCGGCCTGACGGTGCGTTGGGGCAAGGCCGGCGAAGAGCTGAAGCTGCTCAATGGCGACACCATCACTGTCGATGAGAAGGTCGGCGTGATCTCGGACGAGCAGGCCATCGAAAGCCTGGCCGGCATCATGGGTGGCGACAAGACTGCCGTCACGCTCGACACGCAGAACATCTACGTCGAAGCTGCATTCTGGTGGCCGGAAGCCATCCAGGGCCGCGGGCGCCGCTACAACTTCTCGACCGACGCTGGCCATCGCTTCGAGCGCGGCGTCGATTATGCGACCACCGTTGAACACATCGAGCGCATCAGCGCGCTGATCCTCGATATCTGCGGTGGCAAGGCTGGCCCGATCGATGACCAGATCGTCAACCTGCCCAAGCGCGAACCGGTGCGCATGCGTGTCGCGCGTGCGGCGCGTGTGCTCGGCATTGAGCTGTCGCACGAAGTCGTGGCCGATGTGTTCAAGCGCCTCGGTCTCACGTTCAGTGTGGACGGCGATGTGTTCATCGTTGAGCCGCCGTCGTACCGTTTCGACCTCGAAATCGAGGAAGACCTGATCGAAGAGGTCGCCCGTATCTACGGTTTCGAGCAGATTCCGGCCAAGCCGCCGGTCGCCGAAAACGCGATGCGCCCGACCAACGAAGCACGCCGCACCATGCACGACGTGCGTCACGCCGTGGCCGCACGCGACTATCACGAAGTCGTCAACTTCGCCTTCGTCGAAACCGAATGGGAAGCCGACTTTGCCGGCAACACCAACCCGATTCCGTTACTGAACCCGATTGCCAGCCAGTACTCGGTGATGCGCAGCACGCTCATCGGCGGCCTGCTCGACAAGGTGCGCTACAACCTGAATCGCAAGGCTTCGCGCGTGCGCATGTTCGAAGTGGGCCGCGTGTTCCACCGCGATGCGAGCGTCGCGGATGGTGGTCTGTCGATTGCGGGTTACGCGCAGCCGATGATGGTCGGCGGCATCGCCTATGGCCCGTCCAAGGAAGAGCAGTGGGGTGTGCAGACGCGCCCGGTTGATTTCTTCGATGTGAAGGGCGATGTGGAGTCGCTGCTGTGGCCGCTGCAGGCGCGTTTCGAGCGCGCAGAGCATCCCGCGCTGCATCCGGGCCGCTCCGCCCGTGTGGTGCTGAACGGTCGTGCCATCGGCTGGATCGGTGAGCTGCATCCGCGTTGGCTGCAGAAGTACGACCTGCCGACCGCACCAGTCGTGTGGGAGCTGGAGCTCGATGCGATCACCGCCATCGGCCTGCCAACGTATCGTGAAGTGCCGCGCGTGCCGGCCGTGACGCGCGACATTGCGTTGGTCGTACGCCAAGACGTGGCGGTGCAAGACCTCGTGGATACGTTCGAGAAAACGGCTGTCGGCACGCCGTGGCAACGCTATCTGCAGGGTGTTGTGCTGTTCGATGAGTTCCGTCCGAAGGCCGCTACGGCGGCGATTGGGGCGCAGGAGAAAAGCCTTGCCTTCAGAATTACGTTGCAAGATACTGACAGCACCCTCCAGGACGACATTGTCGAGGCCGCCACACAGCAACTGATTCGAGCGGCCAGCGATGCATTCGGCGCGCGCCTGCGTGCCTGACGTCTCAGACGTCCGCACTGCGCTAGAGACAGCTCGAACGAACCTCCGCATTCGGATCGATCAACGCCCAAGCGAATCCTATGAACGATCAACACGCGCCCGCACTGGTGGCATCTTTGGACGACTCGCTCGGTTCTTCTTCGGCAGCACAGGCTGACGCGCGTGACGCGCGCGGCCAAGATGTGCCGACGCTCACCAAGGCTGAGCTTGCCGAGATGTTGTTCGAGCAGGTCGGCCTGAACAAGCGTGAATCGAAGGATATGGTCGAGGCGTTTTTCGACGTGATTCGCGAGGCGCTCGAGCAAGGTGACAGCGTCAAGCTGTCCGGCTTCGGCAACTTCCAGTTGCGCGACAAGCCGCAGCGCCCGGGGCGCAATCCAAAGACCGGAGAGATCATCCCCATCACGGCGCGCCGTGTCGTGACGTTCCACGCCAGCCAGAAGCTCAAGGCGCTCGTTGAAGAGCGCGTCGAGCCGATGTCTGCGGACGTTGCGTAATTCAGCCGTGTGATTCTGTAGTTCCAGCCGTTTCGACAATCCGGATCTTTTCGCCTGCCCTTCATGGCTGCCGATAAACACACGGAGCGGGTCAACCTGCCGCCGATTCCTGCCAAGCGCTACTTCACCATTGGTGAGGTGAGCGATCTGTGCGCCGTCAAGCCGCACGTGCTGCGCTATTGGGAGCAGGAGTTCACGCAACTCAAGCCCGTCAAGCGGCGCGGCAATCGTCGCTACTACCAGCATCATGAAGTGCTGCTGATTCGGCGCATTCGCGAGCTGCTGTACGAGCAGGGTTTCACGATCAACGGCGCGCGCAATCGGCTTGATGAGCTGCGACATGGTGTGAGCGTCGCGTCGGTAGAGGAAGTCGACGTGCCACACGTGCAGACCGTGGCGCCGGCGCCAGCTGTCGTAAGTGGCCCCGTCGATGTGCTGGGCTTGCGTCATGCGTTGCAATCGGTGCTGGAGATTCTGCGCAGCGATAAACGGTAAGCGAGCGCGGTACCCACTAGTCATCTGCGTAGCGGCTCTGTTATACTTTCATGCTTGTTCGGGGCGTAGCGCAGCCTGGTAGCGTACCTGCATGGGGTGCAGGTGGTCGGAGGTTCAAATCCTCTCGCCCCGACCAGAAATATCGAAGGACTTACGGTGATGAGCCGTAAGTCCTTTTTGCTTTCTACGGGGATATCACCCGCGCATGCGCGCGGGTTCAGGCCATGAGCCAATTTCGGTATAGCGACGGTGAAGTCGACGCCGTCTATCGGGTGATCCGCGAGCGGCGAGACATGCGCCATTTCCGGCCCGACCCACTCGATGCGGCGCTGCTGACACGCCTGTTAGAGGCCGCACACCTTGGCCCCAGCGTCGGCTTCATGCAGCCCTGGCGCTTCATCCACGTCACAGATCGAGACCTGCGGACCAGTGTGCACGCACTGGTTGAAGCCGAGCGTCAGCAGACTGCCGCTGCACTGGGCGAGCGGCAGGATGATTTCATGCGGCTCAAGGTGGAGGGCATTCTGGAATGCGGAGACGTCCTGGTGGCGGCGCTGATGGACGACCGCGAGCGGCATGTTTTTGGCCGCCGCACGCTGCCGGAGATGGATCTCGCTTCGGTTGCCTGCGCGATCCAAAATATGTGGCTCGCCGCCCGGGCTGAAGGGGTCGGTATGGGGTGGGTGTCCTTATTCGATCCGGAGCAGTTGGCCGAGCTGCTTCATCTGCCGCCGGGCGCCAAACCGGTCGCAGTGCTGTGCCTGGGCTATGTGGATCAGTTCTACGACCAGCCGATGCTGGAGCAGCAACGGTGGGCAGCGCGACAGCCACTCCATGAACTGCTGTTCGAAAACGGCTGGGGTAATCCAAGCTCGCTTGCTGATCGTGCCCAGAACCGCTCCGACTAAGGGATCTGGCTCAGGATGAGATCGCTTCGCGCTCGGGCCCAGCGGTCGCCCGCCGATACCGCGCCGGCGTTATTCCCAACTGCTGCTTGAACGCCTTGCCGAACGCCGCTTCGGATTGATAGCCAACGTTCGTGCTGATCTCACCCACGCTCAGCCGCGTATGCATCAACGCATCGCAAGCCAGGGCCATGCGCACGCGCGTTAGGAAATCCCATACGGTCATGCCGGCGCGTGCCTTGAAGTGGCGCGCATAGGTGGCGCGTGACATGGCTGCCAGGTCTGCCAGCGCATCAATGGTCCATGCCTGTTCGGGCGCGGTGAGCATGGCTTGCACGGACACGCTCAGACGTGTGTCCGATAGCAATGTGAGCGTCCCTGGGCCGGCGTTCTCGCGCTGGCCGTAGACGCGCAGCGCAAGCGTCAGCAGGGTCTGGCTCAACGATGTGACGATCGCCAGCGCACCGGGGGCGCGCGTTTCAGCCTCGCTGCGCATCATGCCAATGACGGCTTGCAGCGCTGGAAACGACGCACTATCACTCAAGGACACATGCAGCGGGTCGGGCAGCGTGCGCACCAGCAGCGTGGTCGAGCCACGCTCGTGCACGAAGCGGCCGCACAGCAGGTCGACTTCAGCGGCGCCACGGCCGGTTCGTTGCAGCGGGAGCATGCCGTCATGCGAGGCGCGCGGTCTGCGCACGGGCGCGTTGGCTGCGCTTGCCGGGTCATGGATGGTATGTGCGTGGCCGCGCGGAAACAGGATGAAATCACCTTCGCGCAGGGCGAGTGTGCGGCCGCTGGTTTCCACCAAACATGTGCCAGCCAGCACCAGGTGGAAGATCACCTGACCCTCCGGCTCAGGATCATGCGGGATCGAGAAGGGGCCTTGGAACAGGCAGCGCAAATCAAGACTGGCCTGCGGGCGGGTCAACTGAATGAATTGGCTGAGCGCATCCATTGAGACGATCTCGATAAAAATTGCTTGAATCGAGTATTCAACGGATCGAGCGCAAAGACAATACTCTTTCCAACGGCGCAGGCATCGGGCCAGCGCCACACCACCGGGAGCACATCATGCTGAACTGGGTTGAGTATCGGAAGGAATTGCTGGGGCGCATTGGCGAGATCGGCAAGATCACGCCGGATACCGTCAAGGGCTATCAAACGCTGTCGGGCGCGAAGACCGGCAGCCTGGATGCCAAGACGCGTGAACTGATTGCCCTGGCCGTGGCGGTGACGACGCGCTGCGATGGCTGTATCACCGTGCACACTGCTGAAGCGCTCAAGCACGGCGCCACGCATGAAGAGATTGCCGATGCGCTGAGCGTGGCGATTTCGCTCAATGCCGGTGCAGCGCTGGTGTACTCGGCGCGCGTGATGGACGCGGTGCAAGCGTACGAGAAGGTCTGAGAGACCCGAGCGCGCTGGCTAGCGCGTGATTCGCAACCGGCAGGTGGCCTGGCGTGTTTCGCCAGGGGCGAGCAGGTGCAGGCCTTCGCCGTGGTGGATGGCGTTGGGTAGGCCCATCCAGGGCTCAACGCAGTAGAAGTCGGACGTGGCGTTTTCCGTCCAGGAGGTGATGGCGTGCCAGAGTGCCGGCGCGCCATCCACCTCGATGTGGATACGGCGGCCGAGTGGCGCATCTGCGTGCGGCGGAATGATGAGCGTGGCCGCGCCGGCGGCGTCAAGCAGGTGATAGCGATCCTGCAGTGCCGGGTCGTCGAGGTGGTAGGTGGTCTGTCCAGGTTCCTGCATATCGAGGCTGCCATCGGCCAATTGGCGTGAAAGCCGCGATGGCGGCATCGACAGCTCAGCCGCACTGCGCAGCGCATGCGGCAGCGCGAAATAGAAATGGTGGCCGGCGTAAAACGGCATCGGCGCCTGGATATCGCCTTTGTCGAGGTGCTTGACCGAGAACGTTGCCTCCAGCCCGTCAATCAGCAGTCGATACGTGATGCGAAATTCGAGTGCGAACGGATAGCCTTCGCGCGTTTGCGGGCCGTCACGCAGCAGCATGACGATGTGCGTGTCGCTCGCGTCTTCCACCTCAAACGGCAGGTCTCGTGCAAAGCCGTGTTGCGGCAGGGCATGTCGTTGCCCGCGTGCGTCGCGCCACTGGCCGATCTCGCCGTCGACAAAGTGCCGGCCGATGAAGGGAAACAGCAGCGGGTTGCCGCCACGTACCTTGGCCGGATTGGACCAGTCCGCATGCTCTGGCCAGAACAGGATCTCTTCACCGAGATGGCGCCAGCGCACGAGCCGGCCGCCAGCTTCCGGAGCAAGCAGCAGCATGGAGCCTTTCGCGCTCGGGCCGTCAACATCACCAATGCGGACTAGCGTGCGGTCTTGGAAGCGGGCAGTGGGCAGGTCGAACATGCGTGGTCGGGTAGGGTGACTTGTTGGTGTGGGGTTCGCGTACTAGATTGTCAATGCGTTTTGCCCGGAGGGAAACCATGTCCGCCAGCCGTTACGCCAATCCGTCAGTCAATTGGGCGGGCCGCGCGCGCAGCCTGATGCATCCCGCACACACTGTTCCGCCCCCTGACGAGCCATCGCCGCCGGGTATTCCTCCTGATTTGCCGTCGCCCGATGAAACCCCGCCGCCGGTCGAGCCACCGGAGGTGTTGTGGCTGTGATGTGTTGTTACCAATCGTCACAGCTTTACGCAAAGCGGTTCGTAAGATAGCGTCAGTCCTCGCGCGACTTGCGCATCTCTACAACGACAATACGAGCCTAATCATGTCGATTCTTCCGCGTCTGACCCTGTGTGCTGTGCTGGCGGCTTCCATGGCCGGCTGTGTGGTGGCCCCGCCGCAGCAAACTCGCACGGTGGTGGTGCACGAACCCGCGCCGGCTCCGGCACCGGTTGATCCGCGCGCCCGCTTTGACCAAGTGCAGGGCCGCATCGCCGAGGAATTCCATCGCGTCGACGTGCGCCAGTCGCAGGGCTATATCGATCCGTACCGCGGCGACGGCCTGCGTGATCGCCTGCGCCGCATCCGCCAGGAAACCAACGACATGGCCAGCCAGCACAATGGCGGCCTGTCCGGCGACGAGCAGCGTGCGCTGAACGACGAGCTGGGTGCCGTGGCACGCGACATCAACCGTTAAGCCGCGCTTCCCGCCCCATCATTCGCCGATGCTGCGCTGCGGTATCGGCGAAATGCATTGTTGCGCCGCCGAGCGTGCGCATTCGGTGCGCACCCGGCGGAAGCTGGTACGCTTGCGTTCCTCCTGAACGTGCAAGCCCGCATCTGACGCGGCTTGTTGTAGCCCGTCCTGACGGCCTCCTGCCGTGCGAAAGATCATCCACTGCGACTGCGACTGCTTCTACGCCGCCATCGAGATGCGCGATGACCCGCGCCTGGTCGGCGAGCCGCTGGCCGTTGGCGGGCGGCCCGAGCGGCGCGGTGTGGTGGCCACCTGCAACTACGAAGCGCGCAAGTTCGGCATCCACTCCGCGATGCCCATGTCGCAGGCCGTCAAGCGTTGTCCGGACTTGCTGATCGTGCCGCCGTCCATGGACAAGTACCGCCAGGTCGCGCGCCAGATCTTCGCCATCTATCACAGCTACACGCCACTGGTTGAGCCGCTCTCGCTGGACGAGGCCTACCTCGACGTGAGCGACAGCCCGATGCTTGCCGGCAGTGGCACGCGCATCGCAGAGGACATCCGCCGCCGCGTGCGTGAAGAGATTGGTATCACGGTGTCAGCCGGGGTGGCTCCCAACAAGTTCATCGCCAAGATCGCGAGTGATTGGAAGAAGCCCGACGGCCTGTTCGTGGTGCGGCCGGAACAGGTGGATGCCTTTGTAGCCGAACTGCCTGTGGAGCGTCTGTTTGGCGTGGGCAAGGTGACGGCCGCCAAGCTGCGCCGGCTGGGCGCTGAAACGTGTGGGGATCTGCGCAGTTGGGGCACCGACCGGTTGCAACAGCATTTCGGCGTGTTTGGTTTTCGGCTGCATGACCTCTGCCGCGGCATCGATCACCGGCAGGTGCAACCCTCGCAGATCCGCAAGTCCGTCAGCGTGGAAGAAACGTACGCCACGGACCTGCGCACGCTCGATGATTGCCAGCGTGAGCTGATCATCCTCGTCGAGCAGCTTGCCGCGCGCGTTGAGCGAGCCCGCGCTGCCGGCATGATCCACAAGACCTACGTCAAGCTGCGCTTTGCGGATTTTCGCGGGACCACGGTCGAGTGCATCCACCCGAAAGTGTCGTTGCCGGTGTTCGCGAAGTTGCTGACGCAGGGCTTCGAGCGGCGGCAGATTCCCGTGCGGCTGCTGGGGGTGGGCGTGCGCTTGTATGAGTCCGATGCACACGCGCGTCAACAGACGCTATTCACAGAAGACGCCGACACGGTTGAGTGAGCCTCAATTGTCGTGAGTTGTTGTGACGCACGTCAGTCGGGTACGAATTGTCCTATTTTCTTGTCTGCATCACCGCGATGTGAAGGGGCGGACGTCGCCAGCGGGTAAAATGCCCGCTTTTTGCAAAAATCCGCCGCCGCGCGCCACACGTGCGCGACAGTGCATCCGTACCCACGGAGGCACGCAGACAGGAGACGCAGTCAATGAGTTTGTTCCGTACCAAAAACGTGGATCACATGATCCGCACGGGCCACAGCAATACCGGCCTGAAGAAAGTCCTCGGGCCCCTGGACCTGACCTTCCTGGGCGTCGGCGCCATCATCGGCACCGGCATCTTCGTGCTCACGGGCACAGGCGCACTGACCGCTGGTCCCGCACTCACGTTGTCGTTCATCGTTGCGGCGCTGGCTTGCGGGTTTGCCGCGCTGTGCTACGCCGAGTTCGCCTCGACCATCCCTGTATCTGGCTCGATCTACACGTACGCTTACGCAACGATGGGCGAGCTGGTTGCCTGGATCATCGGCTGGGATCTGATGCTCGAATATGGGCTAGCGACTTCCGCCGTGTCGGTCGGCTGGTCCGGCTACTTCCAATCGCTGTTGTCGGGCTTCGGCTTGCATTTGCCGGTGGCGCTGACGGCGGCACCGGGCGCAATCCCGGGGGTGCAGACGCTGTTCAACCTGCCTGCGCTCGTGATCATGCTGCTTGTCACCACAGTGCTGTCGTTTGGCGTGCGTGAATCGGCGCGTGCCAACAACGTCATGGTGGTGATCAAGGTGACGGTGGTGCTGCTGTTCATCTTCGTGGGCGTGCGCCACGTGCAGCCGGCCAACTGGCAACCGTTCATGCCGTTCGGCATGGAGGGCGTGTTCGGTGCTGCAGCCATCGTGTTTTTTGCCTTCATCGGCTTCGACGCAGTGACCTCTGCGGCGGAAGAGGTGCGCAACCCCAAGCGCGACCTGCCGATCGGCATCATCGGCTCACTGGCGGTCTGCACGATCCTCTACGTGGTGGTGGCCGCCATCATGACCGGTATCGTGCCGTTCACGAAGTTTGCAGGCGTTGACCACCCGGTGTCGCTGGCGCTGCAGATGGCCGGTGAAAGCTGGGTCGCGGGCTTTGTTGACCTGGGCGCCATCATCGGCATGACCACGGTGATCCTGGTGATGGCTTACGGCCAGACCCGCATCATCTTCGCCATGTCGCGTGACGGTCTGCTGCCCAAGCGCCTGTCGCACATCCACCCGCGCTACGCAACGCCGTTCCTGAATACGTGGGTGGTCGGCATCGTGTTCGCGGTGATCGCCGCATTCGTGCCGCTGAACGTGCTGGCCGAGCTGATCAACATCGGCACGCTGGCAGCGTTCTCGCTCATCGCGGTTGCCGTGCTGGTGCTGCGCCGTACGCGTCCGGACCTGCATCGCGGCTTCCGCTGCCCAGGCGTGCCGGTGGTACCGCTGCTGGCCATCGGCATGTGCCTGTTCCTGATGAGTCATCTGCAGGCCGTTACCTGGATCGCCTTTGTGGTTTGGGTGGTGATCGGCCTGCTGGTGTACTTCGGCTATGCACGCCGCCGCTCGCTGCTGCACACGCCGCAGCAAGGCGCCGCTCCGGCCTCGGAAACGGCACGCTGATCGCCTGGTCGCTCAGCGGCATAGCGGCGAGGAAACCGCTTGCAGGATTTCCGCGTCGCGTAGCCGCTCGATCAAGGCGACCACACTCACATCGGTCGGGTGCGCATTGGCGGGCAGGGGAATGTCGCCCTGCCATTGCGTGCTCGCGCCAGTCAATCGGATTGGCCCGATCCATTCCCTTACGACATGGTCGTGGCGTAGTTCCACGCCGCCGTTCTCACCGCCACTTGGGTGGCTCACCAGGTTGTTTTGCGTCAGTGCAATCCACGCGACAGTTGGGTGGGAGTCGTTGGCTGCGCTCGGCCGCAACGTGAAGCGCGCGCGGGTTTGCAGTGCCGCACGCGGCGTGTTCGTTGCAGTGGCATCGAGTGCAATATCCGCCGTGGCAGGCTGTGCGTTGCGTGCCGCAATGGCGCGAGAGAAGTCGGCGCGATCTGCCCAACGGCGCAACTCGCGGCCAGAGACGAAGACCTCTGGCGTGTAGATTGTTGGCGCGCGCGTGGCATCGCCCAGCGCACGTTGCCGCTCAGAGAAGGCCGCGCGGCCGAAGCTGTCTTTCCAGCCGAGACCGTCCCAGTAGTCCACATGCAGCGCAAGGGGAATCCAATGCTGCGTATCGGCCGGTGTGCGGCTCAGCCAGCGGTCAGCCGGCGGGCAACTATTACAACCCTCGGATGTATAGAGTTCAACAACCGCAACCGTGTGCGGTGGGCTCTGAACGTGCAGCGCGGCGCAATCCGCGGCTGGCGCTGGGCGCGCGGCGCTTGTCAGTACTAGCAATGTCAGTGTTGCGCTGACACGAAAGTGTCGCAAACAGTGTGGTTGGATGCGCATGATGGTTTCCTGGCCTGCATGTCGGCACGGGCTTTGCATGTGGCTCCCGCTTTGCTTAGTCGGGTGGCGCTCGCGGTCCTGACAAAAAAGCATAACTATGGCGATGGGTGTGCGAGCCCTGATGCAGCCTGGGATGGCGAGCTAGCGCCCTTGTTTGGGTTCGCTGGCTTTGGCGATGTGGTTCGCACGCGCAGCGCAAGCTGTGGTTAAAATGAATCTCGCGGTCAGACACATTGTTTGACGGAATCGTGCCGGCCCCCCCGCACGGTTTCCACGCAACGGCGTGTGCGTTGTTGTCCATTGCAATCGGAGGGCTTTGACGATGGAAATCAAGTTCGAAAAGAAAGAGGCGTACGACATCAACAACGAAGGCCTGCTGTTCGACGCATTGGTCGACGGCGAAAAGGTGACTTGCGTGGCAACGCGCGAGGCCCTGTGGGAAGGCCTGGAAGGTGATCAGGTGTTGTCGCTTCAAGCGGCCTTTGAGGCCGGCCAGGATCGGATCCAGGATGCCGCGCGCGTGCTCATCGCAGATGGCGTGCAGCGATCTCAAGGGTTGACTGATTTACCGCAACCGGTTGTGGTCAAGCGCGTGCACGTCGCCGTGGCTTGAGCGTGGTCGATTGCCTCCGCAGGCATCGGCGCGTCCGATATGCCCGCATGGTGGACACACGTCCACCGTTCTGAAAAAGCCGGTCCGCGTGACCGGCTTTTTCATTGCCGATGTTCCAGTGTTTCCCGACTTGACAGAGCCGTCATCTGATTAGATGATTAACATGTTAATTATATGGGCAGCGTTGACGCTGACCCGAAGCCAAGGAGACAGGGATGCGGCGAGGCAGAGTGGCATTGCCGGATGGTCGGGCGAGCGAAATCGCCTGGGCAACGGCACCTGGAGATGCTGAAGCGGGCGCCGCGCAGCACTGGCTGCCACCGGTTGGCGGCACGGTTGTCGGCGCGTTGCTGAACTACCGTGGCGAACTGGCGGCGTTGGGTGATGCACTCTCCGCGCCGCCATATCAGGCGCCACCCAAAGCCCCCATCCTGTATCTCAAGCCGGCCAACACGCACGTTGGGCACAGTCGTGATGTGGTTCTGCCGGCCGATGTTGACGCGGTCTGGGCAGGCGCCTGCCTGGGCGTGGCGATTGGCCACACCGCCACACGTGTGAGCGCCGCGCAGGCCCACGCATTCATTGCCGGCTACACCATCGTCAACGACCTGACGGTGCCGCATGCCAGCTACTACCGCCCGGCAATCCGTCACAAGTGTCGTGATGGTTTCTGCCCGATCGGCCCGTGGGTGGTTGATCGAAACGATGTGCCCAATGCGGACGCACTGGATATCACCGTGCGCATCAACGGCGAGATCAGGCAACGCGCTTCTACCGCAACGCTGGTGCGTCCGATCGCGCAACTGCTGGCGGACGTGACGGCCTTCATGACGCTCGATGCCGGTGACGTGCTGCTTGTCGGCATGCCCGAGAACCCGCCGCTGGCCCGTGCCGGCGACCGCATCGATATCGACATTGCCCACATTGGCACACTGACGACGCGGCTGGTTAGGCGCGCGCGGGAGGCCTCGCAATGAAGCGCGCACGCATTGCCTATGATGGGGCGATCCATGAGGCCACCGCCGTACCTGGCGACGACACTCGCTTGCAGCTTGCCGATGGCAGCGTGCTGCATGAAAACGAAGTGATCTGGTTGCCACCGGTTGAGCCGCGCACGATCTTCGCGCTGGGCTTGAACTATGCCGACCATGCCAAGGAACTCGCCTTCAAGGCACCGGAGGAGCCGCTCGCCTTCCTGAAAGGGCCGAACACGCTGATCGGCCACCGCGCCCACACCGTGCGCCCGGCGGGTGTGGCCTTCATGCACTACGAGTGCGAACTGGTGGTGGTGATCGGCAAGACTGCGCGCAATGTGCCGCGGGAACGTGCCTATGAGGTTGTCGCTGGTTACACGGTGGCCAACGACTACGCCATCCGCGATTACCTCGAAAACTACTATCGCCCGAATCTGCGCGTGAAGAGCCGCGACACCTGCACGCCCATTGGCCCGTGGCTGGTGGATCGCGATGACGTGCCCGATCCGATGAACCTCGCCCTGCGCACCACCGTCAACGGCCGTGTCACGCAGGAAGGCAGCACGCGCGACATGATCTTCGACATCCCGGCGCTGATCGCATGGTTCTCCAGCTTCATGACGCTGAGCGCTGGCGACATGATCCTGACCGGCACGCCCGAGGGTTTGGCCGATACGCAACCCGGCGACGAGGTCGTCACCGAAATCGAAGGCATCGGTCGATTGGTCAGCACCATCGCCGCAGAACAACCGAGCAAGGAGCCCGCATGAACACGCGCCTACATGCCGTCAGCATGGACCCCGTCAAACACTGGATCGACGGCCGCCAGGTCGACAGCGCCGAGCGTTTCATTACCACCAACCCGGCCACGGGTGAGGCGATTGCCGAGGTGGCTTCAGGCGGCGAGGCGGAGATCAACGCGGCGGTGGCCGCAGCCAAGGCCGCATTCCCCGCCTGGGCCAATACCCCGGCCAAACAACGCGCCAAGCTGATGCGCCGCCTGGGCGAGCTGATTGAGCAGAACGTGCCGCACCTGGCTGCGCTGGAGACGATGGATACCGGCTTGCCCATCGCCCAGACAAGCAAACAACTCATTCCACGCGCATCGGAAAACTTCCACTTCTTTGCCGAGGTGTGCACGCAGATCAACGGCCGCACGTATCCGGTCGACGATCAGATGCTGAACTACACGCTGTATCAGCCGGTGGGTGTGTGTGCGCTGATCTCGCCGTGGAACGTGCCGTTCATGACGGCCACGTGGAAGGTCGCGCCGTGCCTGGCATTGGGCAACACGGCGGTGCTGAAGATGTCGGAGCTGTCACCGTTGACGGCGGATCAACTGGGCCGTCTGGCGCTGGAAGCCGGCATTCCACCGGGTGTGCTGAATGTCGTGCAAGGCTACGGCGCAACCGCTGGTGATGCATTGGTGCGGCATCCGGATGTACGCGTGGTGTCCTTCACGGGCGGCACCGCCACCGGCAAGCGGATCATGGAGCGCGCCGGCCTGAAGAAATTCTCGATGGAACTGGGCGGCAAATCGCCCGTGCTGATCTTTGACGACGCGGATCTGGATCGCGCGCTGGACGCATCGCTCTTCACCATCTTCTCGATCAACGGCGAGCGTTGCACGGCGGGCTCGCGCATCTTCTTGCAGGAGAGCGTGTACGACGACTTCGTGCGCAAGTTTGCTGAGCGGGCCAAGCGCCTTGTGGTGGGCGATCCGGCGGATGAGAAGACCAACGTCGGCTCGATGATCACGCGCGCGCACTGGGAGAAGGTCACGGGTTACATCCGCCTGGGCGAGCAGGAGGGCGCCAGGATTCTGGCCGGCGGCCCAGACAAGCCTGCAGGCCTGCCTGACCACTTGAAGAACGGCAACTTTGTCGCGCCTACGGTGCTGGCCAACGTCGATAACCGCATGCGCGTGGCCCAGGAAGAGATTTTCGGCCCCGTGGCGTGCCTGATCCCGTTCAAGGACGAGGCGGACGGCCTGAAGCTCGCTAACGACGTGGAATATGGTCTGGCCTCGTATATCTGGACGCAGGACGTGGGCAAGGTGCATCGCCTGGCGCGCGGTATTGAGGCGGGCATGGTGTTCGTCAACAGCCAGAACGTACGCGACCTGCGTCAACCATTTGGCGGGGTGAAGGCATCCGGCACGGGGCGCGAAGGCGGCGAGTACAGCCTGGAAGTGTTTGCCGAAATCAAGAACGTCTGCATCTCGATGGGCAGCCACCATATCCCCCGATGGGGCGTGTAAGGTCGCTCGGTCGCCAACTCACACAATCAAACAAGGGCGGAAGGAGACACCATGGGCAAGCTGGCCTTGGCCGCGAAGATTACCCACGTACCGTCGATGTATCTGTCGGAGCTACCCGGCAAGCATCATGGCTGCCGGGCAGCGGCCATCGAGGGGCACCGCATCATCGGGCAGCGTTGCCGGGATCTGGGCGTGGACACCATCGTCGTGTCCGACGTGCACTGGCTGGTCAATGCTGGCTATCACGTCAACTGCAATGCGCGCTTCGACGGCATCTACACGAGCAACGAGCTGCCGCATTTCATCAAGGACATGCGGTATGCGTATCCGGGTAACCCGGCGCTCGGCCGCCTGATTGCCGAGACGGCAACGGCGCGCGGCGTCTTCACGCGTGCACATGAGATCGACAGCCTGGAACTCGAGTACGGCACGCTGGTGCCGATGCGCTACATGAACGGCGACCAGCACTTCAAGGTCGTGTCGATTGCCGGCTGGTGCGCGTGGCACAAACTGGACGAGAGCCGCCGCTTTGGCGCCGCGCTGCTCGAAGCCATCGAGGCGAGTGACAGCACCGTCGCGTTCCTGGCCAGCGGATCGCTCTCGCACCGCTTCAACGATAACGGCAGCCCCGAAGAGTCCATCCACCAGATCAGCCGCGAGTTCTTCAAACAGGTCGACCTGCGTGTGGTGGATCTGTGGAAGCAGGGCGACTGGAAGACCTTCTGCGCGATGCTGCCCGAGTACGCATCGTTGTGTGAAGGCGAGGGCGGCATGCACGACACGGCCATGCTGCTCGGCCTGCTCGGCTGGGATGCCTACGACAAGGGCATCGAAGTCATCACCGATTATTTCCCCAGTTCCGGTACGGGCCAGATCAATGCGATCTTCCCGCTGCCCGAACGTGAACAAACCGGGGCGTAAGCCGGAGACCGCCATGCCGCACATCATTGTTGAATACACCGACAACCTGGGCAACGACGCCCGCATCCCCCAGCTGCTGCAGACAATCAACGAGACGTTGATCGCGCAGAACGGCGTATTCCCGACCGGGGGCATCCGCTCGCGCGCCATCCGGCTGACGGACTACCGCGTTGCCGATGGCAAGGAAGACGACGCCTTCGTCCACGTCACGCTCAAGATCGGTGCAGGCCGCACGCCCGAGGTCAAGAAAGCCGCCTGCGATGCGTTGTTCGACGCGATCAAGGCGCACTTTGCAGAAGCCTTTGCTCGCCGCTATCTGGCGCTCTCGATGGAGCTGACCAAATTCGACGAAGGCGGCAGCTACAAGCACAACAACATCCACGCGCGTTTTCGTAAAGCCTGACCCATGCTCGAACCCACGACCATCCAGACCATTGCGCGTCGCCTGCACCAAGCCGAGATCGACCGCAAGCAGATCCGCCAAGTCTCACTCGACCACCCCGAGATCACCATCGAAGACGCTTACGCCATCCAGCGCGATTGGGTGGCGATGAAGCTGGGGGAGGGCCGACGCCTGAAGGGCCATAAGATCGGCTTGACCTCGCGCGCGATGCAGCAGTCCTCCCAGATCGACGAGCCAGACTACGGTGCGCTGCTCGACGACATGTTCTTTGCTGACGGCAGCGAGATTCCCGCCAGCCGCTTCATCGTGCCGCGCGTGGAGGTGGAACTGGCCTTTGTGCTCGGCAAGCGGTTGGAGGGGCCGGAGGTGACGCTGTTCGACGTGTACGACGCGGTGGATCACGTGATCCCGGCGCTGGAGATCATCGATGCGCGTTCGCAGTCGATCGACCCGGACAGCGGTCGCCCGCGCAAGGTGTTCGACACGATCGCGGATAACGCCGCCAATGCCGGCGTGGTGATGGGTGGCCGCCCAATCCGCATGCGTGATGTGGACCTGCGCTGGGTCGGTGCCATCCTGTCGCGCAATGCCGTGATTGAAGAGACCGGCGTGGCAGCGGGCGTGCTGAACCATCCTGCCAACGGCGTGGTCTGGCTGGCCAACAAGCTGGCACCGCACGGCGTGGCCCTGGAGCCCGGGCAAATCATTCTGGGTGGCTCGTTCACACGCCCGGTGCCTGCACGCCCCGGTGATACATTCCACTGCGACTATGGTCCGCTCGGCAGCATCGCCTGCCATTTCGTTTAACGCTCAAAGGATGTTTCCGTCATGCAGCTCCCGGTGAACCACTTCAAGCGCGCGCTGGCCGAGCGCCGCCCGCAGATCGGCCTCTGGCTGGCGATGACGCATCCGTATCCGGCCGAGATCGTCGCAGGGGCCGGCTTCGACTGGCTGCTGATCGACAACGAGCATGCGCCGAACCAGCTGCAGTCGACATTGGCGCAGCTGCAGGCGGTTGCGCCGTATCCCTCGCACCCGATCGTGCGGCCGGCCTGGAATGACGCCGTCGAGATCAAGCGCCTGATGGACATCGGTGCACAGACACTGTTGGTGCCGATGGTGCAAAGCGCAGACGAGGCCCGCGCGGCCGTTGAGGCGATGCGCTATCCGCCCGAGGGCATTCGCGGCGTGGGTAGCGCATTGGCCCGCGCGTCACGCTGGAACCGCGTTGACGATTACCTCCGCCGTGCTAACGCAGAGATGTGCACGCTGGTGCAGGTGGAAACCACTGAGAGCCTGAAGCATCTCGATGCGATTCTTGCGGTGGATGGGGTGGACGGCGTCTTCATCGGCCCGGGGGATCTGGCGGCATCCATGGGCCACCTGGGCGAGCCGGGCCATCCGCAAGTCCGCAAGACGATCGACGACACGATTCGCCGTATCGTGGCCTCGGGCAGGGCGGCGGGCATCCTTTCGGCTGACCAAGCGCAGGCCAGGCATTACTTGTCGCTTGGGGCGACTTTCGTTGCGGTCGGAACAGACGTCACCTTGTTGGCCCGCAGCGCCGAGCAACTGGCTCAGGCGTTCAAGGGCGAGGGCGCCAAGCCGCAGACGGGCGGCAGCGTTTACTAAGCGGCGTTATTCATCGCCGGTAAAGCGGGACATCGGTGTGTGCGTTTCCATCACCCGGATGGATTCGTCGATGGCGACGTAGAGCGCGTCCAGACGCGCGCGTCCAAGCTGGGCTTCGATGCGCGCGTACTCCGCGTCCACCTGCGGTTCCACATCGGCCAGGAACCTGCGGCTTTTGGGCGTGAGCGAAATCACCTGCCGTCGCTGATCCACCGACGATCGCGTACGCACGATCATCTCGGACTGCTCCATTGCCGCCAGCATGCGCGTCAGGCTCGGGCTCAGGATCAGGCATGCATCGGCGAGCTGGTTGGGCTCCATGTCGCCGGTGTCGTTGAGCGTGCGCAGCACGCGCCATTGCTGTTCGGTGATGCCGTGCTCGCGCAGGATCGGCCGGAAGCGCGCCATGAAGGTCTCGCGCGCGCGCAGCAGTAGATGCGGCAGGTTGCGGTGCTTGAAGGTGGATGCCATGCCGAACCTACCTTATGCGTCGCGCAGCGCAGCGACCACCGGCGTGTGGTCGGACGGCTGCTCCCACCCGCGCGGCACCTTGTCGATATGGCACGACTCGCACAGCTTGGCGAGCTCGGGTGACAGCATGATGTGGTCGATGCGCAGGCCGGCATTGCGCCTGAAGCCGAACATCCGGTAATCCCACCAAGAGAACAGCTTGTCTTCCTGCTCGAACATGCGGAAGGCGTCGACCAGCCCGGCACTCTGCATCGCGCGAAACGCCGCACGTTCTTCCGGCGACACCAGGTTCTGGCCTTCCCACTTCTTCGGGTCGTGCACGTCGCGGTCTTCCGGGGCGATATTGAAGTCGCCCAGCAGCATCAGACGGGGGTGCGCAGCCATTTCGTCTTTCAGCCATGCTTGCAGCGCTTCAAGCCAGCGCAGCTTATAGACAAACTTGTCGGAGTCCAGCGCCTGGCCGTTGGGGATGTAGGCGGAGATCACGCGGACCGGGCCGCCGGCCACGTCATAGGTGGCGGCCACGATGCGTTGCTGATCGTCGGCAAAGCCGGGAATATTCTTCACCACGTCGCGACCCTCGGGCACAGCAGCCTTGCGCGCGAGGATGGCGACACCGTTGTAGGTCTTCTGGCCCGTGAAGAGCGACGCGTAGCCCGCGGCGTCCAACTCTGCCAGCGGGTAGCGGTCATCCGGCAGCTTGAGTTCCTGCAGGCAGAGCAGGTCGATGGGCGTGCCGTCGGCTTCGCGTTCTGCCAGCCATTGCAGCACCTGCGGCAGGCGGACTTTGAGTGAGTTGACGTTCCAGGTGGCGACACGCATGGGGGATCGGTCCTTGCAAATGGCGACGGCGCATACAAGCGGCGCCGTCTAAATCGAGCGTATTGTGCCATCAAGCGCCCATGCCACCGCCATACCCGCTTGAGGTAGATTGGCAGCCATGTTGCATGAGGAGCCCCTATGGATTTCGTGATTCGCAACGCCAGCTTGCCCGACGGCCGTACTGGCATCGATATCGGCATCACCGCCGGACGGATCGAGGCCGTGCAGCCGCAGTTGCCCGCGCATGGCGCGCAGGAGTTCGATGCGGCGGGGGCATTGGTCAGCCCACCGTTCGTTGACGCGCACTTCCACATGGATGCGACCTTGTCGTACGGTTTGCCGCGCGTGAACCAGTCCGGCACGCTGCTTGAAGGCATCGCGCTGTGGGGCGAACTCAAACCAACGCTCACGCAAGACGCGCTGGTCGAACGCGCCCTGCGTTACTGCGACTGGGCTGTGGCGCGCGGCCTGCTGGCAATCCGCTCCCATGTGGACGTGTGCGACCCGCGTTTGTTGGCCGTCGATGCGTTGCTGCACGTCAAGCGGCAGGTGGCGCCATATTTGGATCTGCAGCTTGTCGCCTTCCCGCAGGACGGTCTGCTACGCAGCCCGGGCGCGTTTGACAACCTCAAGCGCGCCATCAGCATGGGCGTGGATGTCGTTGGAGGCATCCCGCATTTCGAGCGGACGATGGCCGATGGCGCCGAGTCCATCCGCCTGCTCTGTGAATTTGCTGCCGAGTGCGGCCTGCGCATCGACATGCATTGCGATGAGTCCGACGATCCGCTCTCGCGCCATATCGAGGTGCTCGCCGCGCAGACGCATCGCCTGGGTTTGCATGGGCGAGTGGCCGGCTCGCACCTCACGTCGATGCACTCGATGGACAACTACTACGTCAGCAAGCTGTTGCCGCTGATGCGCGAGGCCGGCGTGGCGGCGATTGCCAATCCGCTGATCAACATCACGCTGCAGGGGCGGTCCGATACGTATCCGAAGCGGCGTGGCATGACGCGTGTGCCGGAACTGCTGGCGGCCGGTATCGATGTCGCCTTTGGCCACGATTGCGTGATGGACCCGTGGTACAGCCTGGGCTCCGGCGACATGCTGGAGGTTGCCCATATGGGTTTGCACGTCGCGCAGATGACCGGGCAAGACGCCATGCGCCAGTGTTTTGCAGCGGTGACGGAAGCACCCGCGCGGATCCTGGGGTTGGAGCGTTACGGCATCGCACCGGGGTGCCATGCAGACCTGGTGGTGCTGGATGCGCGCGACCCAATCGAGGCGATCCGCTTGCGCGCAACGCGCACGCTGGTCATGCGGCGAGGCCAAGTGGTGGCTCGCGCGCCGGCGCCGCATGCAACGCTGTCACTGCCGGGCAGGCCAGCGCACGTCGATTTCCGCTTGCCCCAATGAAAAACGCCGCTTCGGCTTGCGCGCGAAGCGGCGTTACTCTTGCAGCGTAGCGCGTCAGGCAGCTTCCGCCACCATGCCGCCGTGACGCAGCAGCGCGTCGATGCTCGGCGCCCGCCCACGGAAAGCGGTGAACGATTCGATGGCCGGGCGGCTGCCACCCACTTCCAGCACTTCGCGGCGGTAGCGCGCGCCGGTTTCGGCGTCGAGTACCGAGCCACTCAACTTGCCGGCTTCCTCAAATGCCGCGTAGGCATCTGCCGACAGCACCTCGGCCCACTTGTAGCTGTAGTAGCCCGCCGCGTAGCCGCCCGCGAAGATGTGGCTGAACGTATTCGGCCAGCGTGACAGCTCGGCCTGCGGCACGACATGGAAGCGGTTGTTGACCTGGCGCGATAGCTCCAGTACCGACGTCGGACCCTTCGGATCGAAGTCCGTATGCAAGTGCATGTCGAACGTCGAGAACACGATCTGGCGCAGCGTCATCATGCCGTTCTGGAAGTTCTTCGCGGCCAGCATGCGGTCGTACAGGGCACGCGGCAGCGGCTGACCGGTCTCCGCGTGGCGGGTCATGCGCGAGAGCACTTCCCACTCCCAGCAGAAGTTCTCCATGAACTGGGAGGGCAGTTCCACCGCGTCCCATTCCACACCGTTGATGCCGGACACACCCAGCTCATCGACTTGCGTGAGCATGTGATGCAGGCCGTGGCCGAATTCGTGGAAGAGGGTGATGACCTCGTCGTGCGTGAACAGCGCGGGCTTGTTGCCGACCGGGCCGGAGAAGTTGCAGGTGAGGTAGGCCACCGGGGTTTGCACGCCAGCATCATCCAGCAGCTTGCGACCGCGGGCGTCATCCATCCAGGCGCCGCCGCGCTTGCCTTCGCGGGCATACAGGTCGATGTAGAACTGGGCGAGCAGCTCGCCCTGTGCGGATTCGACGCGGAAGAAGCGTACGTCCGGATGCCACACCTCGGCCTGTTCCGGGCGGATCTTGACCGAAAACAGCGTCTGCACGACTTCAAACAGCCCATCCAGCACGGCGGGTTCCGGGAAGTACTGCTTCACCTCCTGCTCGGAGAAGGCGTAGCGCGCTTCGCGCAGCTTTTCCGACGCATAGGCCATGTCCCACGGCTCGAGCTTGTCGATGCCAAGTTTGTCTTTCGCGAAGGCTTGCAGCTCGGCCCAGTCCTTTTCAGCAAACGGGCGGGCGCGGTCGGCCAGTTCGCTCAGGAAGCGCAGCACGTCTTCGGGCGAATCGGCCATCTTCGGCACGAGCGAGACCTCGCCGAAGTTGCGATAGCCGAGCATGTGCGCCTCTTCCGTGCGCAGCGCGAGCTGCTCGGCCATGTTGGCGGTGTTGTCCCATTCAGCCTTGCCGCCGCCGTATTGCGTGCCCAGTTCGGACGCGCGCGTGACGTTGGCTTCGTACAGCGTGCGACGCAGGGTGCGGTCTTCCGCGTATTGCAGCACCGGGAAGTACGACGGGAAATGCAGCGTGAACTTCCAGCCAGTCGCGTTTGGGTTGTCACGGCGGGCGGCTTCCTGCGCGGCTTGCTTGGCATCGTCGGGCAGGCCGGCCAGGCGGGCTTCGTCGTCGATCAGTAGTGCATAGGCGTTGGTGGCATCCAGCACGTGGTCGCTGAAGGCCTTGGTCAGTTGCGCCTGCTGTTCCTGAATGGCGGCAAAACGTGGCTTCTGGTCTTCCGGCAATTCGGCGCCGCCCAGGCGGAAGCCGCGCAGTTCATTGTCGAGCAGCTTCTTGCGGGCGGAAGTCAGTGTGGCGTATTCGGCGCTTTGCGCGATGGCCTTGTATTTCTCGAACAGTTCAAGGTCCTGCCCCAGGCCCGACCAAAACTCGGTCACGCGCGGCAGGTTGGCGGCATGCGCCTCGCGCAAGGCTGGCGTGTCAACCACGGCGCTCAGGTGGCCGACCACGCCCCAGGCGCGGCCCAACGGCTCGGTGGCATCTTCCAGAGCGGTGACGACGGTGTTCCAGCTGACCGGGGTGGCTGGGTCCTTGACCTTGGCAACCGCGGTCGCTGCGCGCTCGAGCAGCACGTCGATGGCCGGCGTGATGTGCTCGGGGCGAATGTCCGCAAAGCGCGGCAGACCGGAGAAATCGAGCAGCGGATTATTGGCTTGGAGCGAAATGTCGGTCATGGCGGGCTCAGTAGGAAAAATCGGGTGCAAAAAAAGCGTCCGATCCATCAGGTTGGGACGCTTTTTCCGTTTCCAATGGTGGAAAGTGAAGCTTACGCTGCCAGCGAGGCTCCCGCGGCAACACGTTCAGCGGCTTCCAAGGTGTTGATCAGCAGCATGGTGATCGTCATCGGGCCGACGCCGCCCGGCACGGGGGTGATGTAGCCGGCGACTTCCTTGACGCCGGCAAAATCGACGTCGCCGCAGAGCTTGCCGGCATCGTCGCGGTTCATGCCCACGTCGATGACGACGGCACCGGGTTTGACCATGTCGGCGGTGATGATGTTGCGGCGGCCCACGGCGGCCACGATGATGTCGGCCTCACGCGTGTGGGCGGCCAGGTCGCGCGTCTTGCTGTTGCAGATGGTGATGGTGGCGCCGGCCTGCAGCAGCAGCATCGCCATCGGCTTGCCGACGATGTTCGAGGCACCCACCACCACGGCATTGGCGCCACGCACCGGGTAGTTGATCGATTCCAGCATCTTCATGCAGCCGTAAGGCGTGCACGGGCGGAACAGCGGGGCGCCGGTCATCAGCGCGCCGGCGTTGGCCACGTGGAAGCCGTCGACGTCCTTCTCGGGCGCGATGGCTTCGAGCACCTTGTGGCTGTCGATGTGCTTGGGCAGCGGGAGCTGGACCAGGATGCCGTGGATGCGCGGGTCGCGGTTCAGGGCATCGATGCGGCCGAGCAAGTCGGCTTCGGTCAGGTCAGCAGGGTAGCGGTCGAAGACGGAGAGGAAGCCGTTGTCTTCGCACGCCTTGATCTTGTTGCGTACGTAGACCTGGCTGGCCGGGTCTTCGCCGACGAGGATGACGGCGAGGCCGGGCTGGTGGCCGCGCGCGGTGAGGGCGGCGGCGCGTTGCGCGGCTTCGGCGCGGAGTTGTTTGGCAAGCGCGTTGCCGTCAATGAGTTGGGCGGTCATGGCTGGGCGGAGGAGGGAGAGGGCAAACCGCGATTATAAATCGGCGCCTCCCTTCCAACCGCCCTGGTTGCTCACAACCGGCCCACAAAACGAATCAGCTATTGCGCGAGAGGGCCAAGCGCAGCAGGTCGGCGACCGTGTTCACGTTGAGCTTTTCCATGATGTTGGCGCGGTGCGCCTCCACCGTCTTGATGGAAATGCCCAGGTCATCGGCGATCTGCTTGTTCAGGCGGCCGGCAACGATGCGCTCGAGCACCTGCTGCTCACGCGTGGTCAAGCGGCCGAGCAGGTCCTTGGCGGCCTTCTGTTCGCGCGCCACGGAGTCTTCCGAGCGGGCCTTGCTGAGCATGCGCTCGACCAGTTCACGCAGTTCCGATTCGTCGAACGGCTTCTCGATGAAGTCGACCGCGCCCTTCTTCATGGTCGATACCGCCATCGGCACGTCGCCGTGGCCGGTCACGAACACGATCGGCAAGCGGCTGTTCTCGGCCATGAGGCGGTCTTGCAGCTCGGGGCCGCTCATGCCCTGCATGCGCACGTCGAGGATCAGGCAGCCGACGCCTTCGGTGCGCTTGTCGTCCACGAGAAATTCTTCAGCGCTGCGGTAGGTGCGCACGGTGTAACCGTTGCCTTCGAGCAGCCACGTCAATGAGTCACGCATGGCTTCATCGTCGTCGACGACGAACACGGTTTCGTTGCGCGGAGCAACTGCTGCGGGCGTTGTGCTCATGGAGAGTCCTCGGTCTACGTTCTGTTTTAAAAACGATTTACAGCGGATTACAGCGGATTCAGCGGCAGGATGATTTTAAACGTACAGCCGATGCCATCGGCATTGTTTTCTACCCAGAGCCTGCCGAGGTGGGATTCTATGATGGAGCGGCAGATGTTCAGGCCCATGCCCATGCCGTCGGATTTGGTGCTGAAGAAGGGCTCGAACAGGCGTTCCTTGGTGCTGTCGTCCACGCCCGGGCCCTGGTCGATGACTTCAATCAGCACGGAGTTATCCGGGTCCTCGATGAGGTTGGCGTGCAGGCGCAGGACACTCGCGGCGCGCAGGCGCGGGTGAGCAGCCATCGCTTCGGCGGCGTTCTTCAGCAGGTTGACCAGCACCTGCTCGATCAGCACCGGGTCGACGTACAGGTGCGGCAGGTCGGCTGGCAGACGCGTGAGGATGGTGATGCCGCGCCGCGTGGCCTCCAGCTCCGCCAGGCCGACGGCGTCGGCCACGATGTCGCGCAGGTCGGATTCGCGCCGCTGCGGCTGGCTGCGCTTCACGAAACCGCGGATGCGCTGGATGATCGTGCCGGCACGCACCGCCTGGGCGGAGGTCTTTTCCAGTACGGGGATCAACTCTTCCGCCGTGCTGCGCCCGCTCTTGAGGCGGCCGACGGCGCCCATGCAGTAGTTGTTGATGGCGGCCAGCGGCTGGTTCAGTTCGTGTGCCAAGGACGATGCCATCTCGCCCATGGTCGTCAGGCGGCTGGTGAACTGCAGGCGCTCTTCGTGCTGGCGCGTCATTTCTTCGGCGGCCTTACGCACGGTGATGTCGGTGGCGATCTGCATCTGCGCGAGGTGGCCGTCCACCCATTGGATGTAGCGGCGGCGCACTTCAAACCATTTCTGCATCGCTGGGACGTAGATTTCGCGCGCGTCGGCGGCGTGTGGCGTCAGCTCGGAGGCGGGCAGGCCCGCATAGCCGTCCACCATGTCGAGCGCATCGCTGGAGACGTCTTCCGTGTTGACGTCTTGGCCGGACAGTTGCAGGTGGCCGAACGCCTCCCAGCCGAACAGCTGGCGGTAGTAGCGGTTGGCAAACAGCAGCTCGGCCTTGTCGGTGGACAGCACGGAGACGGCGGCGTCCAGACTCTCCAGCACCGTGGTGAAGCGATCGTGCGCGGCGGCCAGGTCTTCGCGCGCGCGCTTGGGCTCGGTGATGTCGGTGATCGAACTCATCCAGCCGGTGTGCCGGCCGCGCGCGTCGATCAGTGGTGAGACGTACATCCGTGCATAGAAGCTCGTGCCGTCGCGGCGCATCATCCGCAGTTCCATGCCATTGGCCGGGGCCTTGCCGCGTAGGGTCAGCTCGATGTGCTTCTGCATCTCGCCGATTTCGTTGGGCGGCCAGTACGGGAACGGCGGCATGCGGCCGACCAGCTCCGCCTCCGTCCAGCCGATCATGCGACAGAAGGCAGGGTTGACGTAGGTGATGCGGCCGTTGAGATCGAGCGCGCGCATGCCGATCACCATGGAGTTCTCCATGGCGCGGCGGAACGAGGTTTCCGCCAGCAGGGCGCGCTGTGCTTCGGAGCGGCGGCTGGTGTGGCGCCAGACGCTCCACAGGCTCCAGATCACGAAGCACGACAGACCCGCCACCAGCCACATCAGCATGTTGTTGGGCAGGTTGGACGGCGCCGGGTATGCCTCGGCCCGCAGCGACAGCGAATGCCCCGGCGGGTCCAGCAGCACCTCGTACGAGGCCGCAGCCTTGGGCACCGGGCGCAGCGACGTGCTGGCGCGGATCACGTTGTTCTTGTCGACCAGGGAGAACCGGTAGCGATCGGTCAGTTCACCCGGCAGCAGTTGCGTGAGGATGCCGGTGACGGAGTACATGGCGCCCACCGTGCCGAGGAACTCGTTGTCCCGCACGATCGGTACTTCCATGAGCATGAAGCTCTCGCCGCGCTCGTTCTGGATCGGGCGGGAGTAGACGGCACGCTGTGTCTCACGTGCGGCGTCATAGGCGGATTGGATCTCGGCTTCGAGCGGGTGATCGCGCGTCTCGCGCACCCGGGTGACAAACTCAGAGCTGGCAGGGAACGCCCAGCGCGGGCGGCGGGTGGCGTCCAGCCAGTTGATGAAGACCAACTCGGGGTTTTCGCGCAGCAGTTGGCGCGCGGCGTCGCGGTAGGCGCTTGGGTCCAACTGCGCGGCGCCAATGTCGCGCGCCAGCGCCGCAACTTGATCCTGGTTGCTTTGCAGGGACAGGCGCACCTTCTGCTCGGCCCAGGCGGCATCGCGGTAGAGGGCGTCGCGCTGCTGCTGCACCTCGGTGGCGTGCAGCTGATACAGGATGAAGATCATCGCGCCGGCAAACAGGACGATAGCCACCAGCGGAATGAACATGAACCAGTTGGTCGTCCACAGCCGGCTCAGGCGCGTCATCCACAGGCGGCGCGGCACGTTGGGGCGCCCACCGTTTTCGGGCGGCAATTCGGGCGCAGGCACCGAAACCGAGATCGCCGGGGGCGAGGCAGGTTTCGCCGGCTCGGGTGCAGCCGAATCGTGTGAGGCGTGGGAGGGGGAAAGCATGATGGGCGGACGAACGCCGGAATTCTGCGGAGGTAAAGGTGTGGACATCTGTGCAACTGCGCAAAACCAAGTGTAACGGCAATTAACCAGCTGGTCGCTTGGGGAAACCGCTTGGTGAGGCCCATTTCATCAGCGGGAAAATGCTGCGCTGCAGCGTTAAAAGTGATTTGTTTTGCAGCGCCGCAATATTCCGCATTATAAAAAACCATATCGCAATTTGAAAATTCCTCTTGTGCTGCATTTGCGGGTGCCCATAGAATCAGCGCAAAAGTTGGGGTACCCCCAATCTAAAGAGACGCACCTACCGTTACTGCTACCAAGGAGACCGCCATGTCGGCCGTACCAGAACAAGTCCTGGGCGCCACGCGCGCCAGCGACGTCGATCCCCAGGAGACCAAGGAATGGCTGGAGGCGCTGCAAGGCGTCATCGGCGCGGAAGGCCCGCAGCGCGCGGCGTTCCTCCTTGATAAGCAGATCGAGTACGCGCGCATCAACGGCGTGACCTCGCCGCTGCACGCAGAGACCCCCTATATCAATACGATTCCGGTCGAAAACCAGGACCGCATTCCCGGCGACCAGGAAATCGAGCACCGCATTCGTTCGTACACGCGCTGGAACGCCATGGCGATGGTGCTGCGTGCGAACAAGGACACCAACGTCGGTGGTCACATCTCGTCGTTCGCGTCTGCAGCCACGCTGTATGACGTCGGCTACAACCACTTCTGGCACGCTCCGTCGGACAAGCACGGCGGCGACATGGTCTTCGTGCAGGGCCACTCGGCGCCGGGCGTGTACTCCCGCGCATTCCTGCTGGGCCGCCTATCGGAAGAGCAGCTCGACAGCTTCCGCCAGGAAGTGGACGGCAAGGGTATCTCGTCGTATCCGCACCCGTGGCTGATGCCGGATTTCTGGCAGTTCCCGACCGTGTCGATGGGCCTGGGCCCGATCATGGCGATCTACCAGGCGCGCTTCACCAAGTACCTGGCCAGCCGCGGCCTGATCCAGAACTGGGAAAACCGCAAGGTCTGGGCGTTCCTGGGCGACGGTGAAACCGACGAGCCGGAATCGCTGGGCGCAATCGGCATGGCCGGCCGTGAGAAGCTGGACAACCTCGTCTTCGTGATCAACTGCAACCTGCAGCGCCTGGACGGCCCGGTGCGCGGCAACGGCAAGATCATTCAAGAGCTGGAAAGCGAATTCCGCGGCGCCGGCTGGAACGTCATCAAGGTCATCTGGGGCAGCCGCTGGGATCAACTGCTGGCGCGCGACACCAAGGGCCTGCTGATGAGCCGCATGATGGAATGCGTCGACGGCGAGTACCAGACCTTCAAGTCGAAGAGCGGCGCCTACGTGCGCGAGCACTTCTTCAACACGCCGGAACTCAAGGCCATGGTGGCCGACTGGTCCGACGACGATATCTGGGCGCTGAACCGCGGCGGCCATGATCCGCACAAGATTTACGCGGCATTCCAATCGGCGAGCAACCATAAGGGCCAGCCGACCGTCATCCTCGCCAAGACCATCAAGGGCTATGGCATGGGCGAAGCCGGTGAAGCGATGAACATCGCTCACCAGCAGAAGAAGATGCCGGTGGACGCCATCCGCAAGCTGCGCGATCGCTTCAACATTCCGGTGGCTGACGACCAGCTCGAGCACGTTCCGTACGTCAAGTTCGAGGAAGGTTCGAAGGAACTCGAATATATGCGCAAGGCGCGCATGGACCTCGGCGGCTATCTGCCGGCGCGTCGCCAGAAGGCTGACCCGCTGCAAGTGCCGGCGCTGTCGGCGTTCGACGCGCTGCTCAAGGCCACCGGCGAAGGCCGCGAAGTGTCCACCACGATGGCCTTCGTGCGCATTCTGAACATCCTGCTCAAGGACAAGAACGTCGGTAAGCACGTCGTGCCCATCGTGCCGGATGAGTCCCGCACGTTCGGTATGGAAGGTCTGTTCCGCCAGGTCGGTATCTGGAACCAGGAAGGCCAGAAGTACGTGCCGCAGGATCACGACCAGTTGATGTTCTACAAGGAATCGCAGACGGGTCAGGTGCTGCAAGAGGGCATCAACGAAGCCGGCGCCATGTGCGACTGGATCGCGGCCGCTACGTCGTATTCGACGCATGGCGTGGCGATGATCCCGTTCTACATCTACTACTCGATGTTCGGCATCCAGCGTATCGGCGACCTCTGCTGGGCCGCTGGTGACATGCGCTCGCGCGGCTTCCTGCTGGGCGGCACCGCTGGCCGCACGACGCTGAACGGCGAAGGCCTGCAGCACGAAGACGGTCACTCGCACGTGTACCACGCTGCCATCCCGAACTGCATCTCGTATGACCCGACCTTCCAGTACGAACTGGCGGTGGTGATGCAAGACGGCCTGCGCCGTATGTATGTCGAGCAGGAAGACGTCTATTACTACCTGACGGTGATGAACGAGAACTACGAGCACCCGGAAATGCCGGCGGGTGTCGAGGCCGACATCATCAAGGGGATGTACCAGTTCAAGAAGGGCGTCGAAAACAGCAACGCACCGCGCGTGCAACTGCTGGGTTCGGGCACGATCTTCCGTGAAGTGATTGCCGCTGCTGAGCTGCTCAAGAAGGACTGGGGCGTCGAATCCGACCTGTGGGGCTGCCCGAGCTTTACCGAGCTGGCCCGTGAAGGCAACGCCACCGCACGCTGGAACTTGCTCAACCCGACCGCTCCGCAACGCGAGTCGCACGTCGAGAAGCTCCTCAAGAACGCACGCGGCCCGGTCATCGCATCGACCGACTACGTCCGCACCTTCGCCGAGCAGATCCGCGCCTTCGTGCCGCGTCGCTACGTGGTGCTGGGCACCGACGGCTTTGGCCGCTCGGATACCCGCGAGAAGCTGCGCCACTTCTTCGAGGTGGACCGCTACTGGGTGACGGTCGCGTCGCTCAAGGCGCTCGCCGATGAAGGCGTGCTGCCGCGCGAAAAGGTGGCCGAGGCACTGAAGAAGTACAACCTCGATCCGAACAAGCCCAACCCGATGACCGTATAACGGAGCCGCCGGGCGCGCGGGTTGCGCTCCGGCCGGGTACCGCCCCGACAGACTTTTCGCGTAGTGCATTTGCCTGCACGATGCGGTAGCCTGCGGAGCAGTTTGTGCCCGCCGCCGGACGCACTCGCCGCCAGACCCTCTGGAGACAGAAGAATGAGTCAAGTCGTAGAAATCAAGGTGCCGGACATCGGCGACTACAAAGACGTCCCGGTGATCGAAGTGCTGGTCAAGGCGGGCGATACCGTCAACGCCGAGGATTCTCTGGTCACGCTGGAATCGGACAAGGCCACCATGGACGTGCCGTCGCCCAAGAGCGGCATCGTCAAGGAAGTGAAGATCAAGGTGGGCGATAGCGTGTCGGAAGGCTCGCTGGTGCTGCTGCTTGAAGAGCAGGGCGCTGCGGCTGCTCCGGCCCCGGCACCCCAGGCTGCGCCCGCACCGGCTCCGGCCGCTGCTGCGCCGGCTCCCGCTCCCGCACCCGCTGCACAAGCGCCGGCCCCCGCGCCGACAGCCGCAGGTGGTGGCACGGTTGAAGTGAAGGTCCCGGACATCGGCGACTACACCGACGTGCCCGTCATCGAGATCAGCGTGAAAGTGGGCGACAAGGTGGAAGCCGAGCAGTCGCTGATCACGCTCGAATCGGACAAGGCCACGATGGATGTGCCGTCGCCGGCTGCCGGCACGGTCAAGGAAATCCGCGTGAAGGTGGGCGATGCCGTGTCGCAAGGCACGCTGATCGTCGTGCTGGAAGGTGCCGGCGGCGCGGCCGCTGCATCGGCACCTACGCAAGCGCCGGCCCCCGCACCGGCTGCTGCCACACCGAGCCCAGCGCCTGCTGCTGCACCCGCAGCCGCTCCGGCCGCAGCGCCTGCAACTTACACCGCCGACACCGTCGGCACGGTGGGCAAGGCCGCCCACGCCAGCCCGTCGGTGCGCAAGTACGCACGCGAACTGGGCGTCAACGTGAACCTCGTCGGCGGCACGGGCCCGAAGAACCGCATCACGCAGGAAGACGTGCAGCGCTACGTCAAGGGCGTGATGAGTGGCCAGGCCGCAGCGCCGGGCAAGGCTGCTACAGCTGCACCGGCCGGCGGCGGCGAACTGAACCTGCTGCCGTGGCCGAAGGTGGACTTCACCAAGTTCGGTCCGGTCGATCCGAAGCCGCTGTCGCGCATCAAGAAGATCTCGGGCGCGAACCTGCACCGCAACTGGGTCATGATCCCGCACGTCACGAACAACGACGAAGCGGACATCACCGAGCTGGAAGCCTTCCGCGTGCAGATGAACAAGGACCACGAAAAGGCTGGCGTAAAGTTCACGATGCTGGCGTTCGTGATCAAGGCGGTTGTGGGCGCACTGAAGAAGTTCCCGACCTTCAACGCCAGCCTGGACGGCGACAACCTGGTCTTCAAGCAGTACTTCCACATCGGTTTTGCAGCGGATACGCCCAACGGGCTGGTGGTGCCGGTGATCCGCGATGCGGACAAGAAGGGCCTGATCGACATCGCCAAGGAAATGGCGGACCTGTCCAAGGCTGCGCGCGAAGGTAAGCTCAAGCCGGACCAGATGCAGGGCGGCTGCTTCTCGATCTCGTCGCTGGGCGGCATTGGCGGCACGAACTTCACGCCGATCATCAACGCGCCGGAAGTGGCCATCCTGGGTCTGTCGCGTGGCTATCAGAAGCCGGTGTGGGACGGCAAGCAGTTCGTGCCGCGCCTGACGCTGCCGCTGTCGCTGTCGTACGATCACCGCGTGATCGACGGCGCGGAGGCTGCACGCTTCAATGCGTATCTGGCCAGCGTGCTGGCGGACTTCCGCCGCGTCAGCCTGTAAGCCTGCACGGGCACGGCACGCATCTGGCTTCGAGCCTGAGCGTGCCGCGCTCGGTCGGCTGACTTTTGGCGAGGACGACATGACAACGTGCGTGGTAGTCAAGAAAGACGGCGAAGTGGCAATCGCAGCCGATTCGTTGGTGACCTTCGGTGATACGCGCTTGGCGCGCGGCTACGAGCAGAACCAGAAGATCTTCCAGGTGGGTGAGTCGCTGATTGCGCTGGCGGGTACGACGGCTCATTTTCCGGTCATGCGCAGTCTGCTGACCGGATTGGCCGATGAGTGCCGGCTCGGCACGCGCGACGACGTCTTCCGGACCTTCCTCAAGGTGCACGAAAAGCTCAAGGACGAGTATTTCGTCAACACCAAGGAAGACGATGACGACCCCTACGAGTCGTCGCAGATCACCTGCCTGATCGCCAACGTAACTGGCATCTACGGCGTCTATTCGTACCGCGAGGTGTTTTCGTTCGACCGTTTCTGGGGTATCGGCTCGGGGCGCAATTTTGCGTTGGGCGCCATGTCGGCGGTGTTTGATATGCCGGGCAAGACGGCGGCGGATATCGCGCAGGTGGGCGTGTCCGCTGGCGTGGAGTTCGACAAGAGTTCGGGCGGCCCGATCGAAGTGCACACGATACGTCTGCAGGATTGAAAGCGTCGGCGGCCAAGGCAGTGCCTGCAGCCGACGACAAGAACAAGGAGTCAGGAATGAGCGTGGTGGAAATCAAGGTGCCGGATATCGGCGACTACAAAGACGTGGACGTCATTGAAGTGATGGTGAAGGCGGGCGATGCCGTCACCGTCGATCAGGCGCTGATCACGCTGGAAACCGACAAGGCCACCATGGATGTGCCGTCGGATGTGGCCGGCAAGATTGTCGAAGTCAAGATCAAGGTGGGCGACAAGGTCAGCCAAGGCACGGTGATCGCTACGGCGGAAGCCGGCGCCGCTGCTGCACCCGCGGCGCCGGCCCAAGCACCGGCTCCTGCCGCAGCGCCTGCTGCCGCGCCGGCTGCATCGGCACCCGCACCGCAAGCCGCCAAGCACGCCGGCGGCGCGGACATCGAATGCGACATGCTCGTGCTGGGCTCCGGCCCGGGTGGTTATTCGGCAGCCTTCCGGAGTGCCGATCTGGGCATGAATACCGTGCTGGTCGAGCGCTTCTCCACGCTGGGCGGCGTCTGCCTGAACGTGGGTTGCATTCCGTCGAAGGCGCTGTTGCACACGGCCGCCGTGATGGAAGAAGTCAAGGCGATGGCCGCACACGGCATCGTCTACAGCGAGCCGAAGCTCGACATCGACCTGCTGCGCAAGCACAAGGAATCCGTGATCGGCAAGCTGACTGGCGGCCTGGCCGGCATGGCCAAGTCGCGCAAAGTGCAGGTCGTGCGTGGCGTCGGCACGTTCCTCGATCCGAACCACTTGGAAGTGCAAGTCACGGATGGCGCAGGCAAGGCTGTGACCGGCGAAAAGAAGGTCATCCGCTTCGCCAAGGCGATCATCGCCGCGGGTAGCGAGGCCGTAAAGCTGCCGTTCATCCCAGAGGATCCGCGTATCGTCGATTCGACCGGCGCGCTGGAGCTGCGTCAGGTGCCGGGCAAGATGCTGGTGATCGGCGGCGGCATCATCGGCCTGGAAATGGCCACGGTGTACAGCACGCTGGGCGCCCGCATCGACGTGGTGGAAATGCTCGACGGCCTGATGCAGGGCGCCGACCGCGACCTCGTCAAGGTGTGGGACAAGATGAACAAGGGCCGCTTCGACAAGGTCATGCTCAAGACCAAGACGGTCGGCGTCGAAGCCAAGCCGGACGGTATCTACGTCAAGTTCGAGGGTGAAGCCGCACCCGCCGAGCCGCAGCGCTACGACCTGGTGCTGGTGGCCGTGGGCCGCAGCCCGAACGGCAAGCGTATCGGCGCCGAGAAGGCTGGCGTGGCCGTGACCGACCGTGGTTTCATCGACGTGGACAAGCAGCAGCGCACCAACGTGCCGCACATCTACGCGATCGGCGACATCGTCGGTCAGCCGATGCTGGCGCACAAGGCGGTGCACGAAGGCCACGTAGCTGCGGAAGCCGCGCATGGCGAGAAGGCGTACTTCGATGCCAAGCAGATTCCGTCGGTCGCCTACACCGATCCGGAAGTGGCCTGGGCAGGTCTGACCGAAGACCAGTGCAAGGCGCAGGGCATCAAGTACGGCAAGGGCGTGTTCCCCTGGGCTGCTTCGGGCCGCGCGATTGCCAACGGCCGCGACGAAGGCTTCACGAAGTTGATCTTCGACGAGGAAACGCACCGCATCATCGGCGGCGGCATTGTCGGCACGCATGCGGGCGACCTCATCGGCGAAGTCTGCTTGGCCATCGAGATGGGCGCGGACGCCGTCGACATCGGCAAGACCATCCACCCGCACCCGACGCTGGGTGAGTCGGTGGGCATGGCAGCGGAGATCTACGAAGGTGTTTGCACGGATGTGCCGCCCGCTCGTAAGCGCTGATCTGCAATTAACCGTCTTGTTTTTAGGGCAACCCAAAGACTAAGCCGGCAAAACGGGAAGGGCCGCTCAATTGGGCGGCCCTTCTTGTTTGTACGCGGGACGGCTCAGTGCCGGGGTTCGGCGCGGCGACGATGCCGGCGTAGTAAGCGCAGCGTTGCGGTCAGCCGCCGCCAAGCCAACCGCATCAGCCCATGGCGATGCGCCCGCCAGATGGCAATGCGTGCTTGCAGGGTTTGCCATGTTGGCGTGGCGCGCAGTGCGGTGACCATGCGGCGCTTCCAGTTCAGGAACGCAGTTTCCCAACGGAGATACCACGCGATCGTGTGCAGTTGCGGGCGGACGACGTAGTAGATACGGGCGCCCAGCGCGGTGCTGACCACTTTTGCCAAGACCAGCACCAGCGTCCCTGCGACTACCTTGCCGCGCGCCAACACGTAAAAGGCGGCCAGCTTGAAGGGCAACAGCACTAGCATCGGCAGGATAAATACGCACAGCGCCTCGATGGGCTCAAACGTGGCCAACCTGCGCTCTGCGACCTGGACCCACGGGTGCCTCACCAGTCGCTCAGTTGCCCGCAGCATGGCGTTCCAGATCCATTCTTCGAAGAGCAGGATGAGCGCAGCCAGGAAGATCAGGCCGCGTTTGACCAGGGATTCGCGGGACATCGGCGTTGGGCTGGGGCGGTAATCCGCAATATAGGATGGAGCGCCGGGCATCCACAAAAGTTCGCAGCTTGAAGCGCTGGGGCGATTCGAGCGCACACAAAAAACCCGGCCGAGGCCGGGTCAAAGGTACCCACTGATCACCACTGAGGACAGGTTTTCTCTGGCGGTACCGAGGAGACAAACTAACGAACACAGTGGAATTGACTGCTGGGCGCGCGTTTCGGTTCCGCGCAAATGCACGCAAACGATATGTTTGGAGGATGGATTCGAGCGCCCAAAACAAAACGGGCCTCCCGAAGGAGGCCCGCTTGAGCAGAAAACTTCAGACCGATTAGGCAGCGGTCGTGGTCTTCTTGCTGGTGGCAGCACGCGCTTGAGCCGAAGCTTGGGCGGTTGCCTTGCTGGCAGCGTTGGCAGCAGCGTGGAAGTTGCTTTCAGCCAGTTCCACAGCTTGCTTGGTGGCCTTTTGGACCGAGTCGTACGCGTTGTTGGCGGCCGACAGAGCCGACTTCACCAGGGCAACAGCCGATTCCGAACCAGCCGGGGCGTTCTTCGACACGTTGTCGACCAGCGCTTGCAGCTTGCGGCTGTTTTCGGCGATCTGCGATTCAGCAGCCTTGCTGAATTCGGTTTGCGTGTCCGAAGCGATTTCGTACAGGTGGCGGCTGTAAGCCAGAACCTTTTCAGCCAGCGGCTGAACGGCAGCGGTTTGCACCGACAGCAGTTCTTGTGCGTCTTTGGCGGTGAGGGCCTTCTTGGCGTGCTCGACGTTTTCGGCCAGGGTAGCCTTGACGACTTGCAGGTTCAGTTCGACCAGTTTCTCGACGCCTTCAAAAGCCTTGTTGGTCAGGCCAAAGAAGGTTTCCAGGTTGGCCTTGTGCGCCGCAGCGATCTGTTCCTGAGTCAGCATGTTGTCTCTCCAATGCAAGGTGGACGGGGGGAATCAAAATCAAAAATTTAGATCGCCCAGATGTACAAAGCATGACGGTCTGCGTCGGGCCTTCCAGGCGACATCGCGATGGCTTAGTGATGGTGCATCGCAACAATTCCATTGTTGTTGAACGTCAAACCAGTGTCAAGCATCTTTTGTGCATCGCACAAAAATCAGAATCGGCTGATTTTTCGTGCACAGGAATTGCGCGACAAACCGTTTGGCATAACTTTTTGTGGCAAAAGAATGCGCATTATTGGTGCGCGACGAACTTGCCTGGATGCCTTTGATGGCAGTTCCGTCTCAAAAAACATACTGTCGCAGCCTAGGTTAGGATGCGTCCGTTCGCCAATTCTGTTGCGCTGCAATTATTTGTGATCTCTTATGCGAGCGTTCTATACCGATCACTTTGTGCTGCCGCTGCCCCCTGGTCACCGGTTTCCGATGCGTAAATACAGTGCGTTACGCGAGCGGGTATTGACCGAGGTGCCCGGGTTGGCGATGCACGAAGCGCCGCGCGCCGACGACCAGGCTTTGCTGCTGGCGCATGCGCCTGATTATGTCCAGGCGGTGAGTGCCGGCCAGCTGGATCCGGCGCGTCAGCGTGAAATCGGCTTTCCGTGGTCGCCGGAGATGGTGGAGCGGAGCCGCCGGTCCGCCGGCGCAACGATGGCAGCTTGTGAAGCCGCGATGACCGACGGTGTTGCCGTCAATCTGGCGGGCGGTACGCACCATGCCTATGCCGACAAGGGCGCCGGTTTTTGTGTCTTCAACGACGCGGCCATCGCTTCTCGTTGGATGCAGCGTCAGCCGGGCAGGGCGCCCGCAGAGTTTCCCGTCGCCATCGTTGATCTGGATGTGCACCAGGGCAATGGCACCGCGTCGATCCTGCGCGACGATGCCTCGGTATTCACGTTGTCGGTGCATGGTGAGAAGAACTACCCGTTCCGCAAGGAGGCGTCCGACCTGGATGTGGGCCTGCACGACGGCTGCGGCGATCACGACTATCTGGAAGCCCTGACCGGTGCGCTCGACATCCTGGCCGGGCGCTTCAAGCCTAGCCTCATCATTTACCTGGCTGGCGCCGATCCGCACGAAGGTGATCGCCTGGGGCGGCTCAAGCTGACGATGGCAGGGCTGGCCGCACGCGACCAGCAGGTGTTCGATTTTGCATATCAACGGCGGATTCCGATTGCCGTTACCATGGCGGGCGGCTATGGCAACAATATCGACGACACCGTAGCCGTCCACGCGCAGACGATCGCGCTGGCTGCCCGGCATGCACGGCGTTGGGCGGCACGCGACGAGGCTGTCACCGCATCGATCTCTCTTCCGCTTTCCGTATGACCCAAGCGTATTCCGCAGCGCCTGTGCCGGCCCGCGATTCCCTGTTCGTGGCCGCCATGCCGTGGCTGTTCGTGCTGATCTGGAGCACGGGCTTTATCGTGGCCAAGTACGGCATGCCGTACGCCGAGCCGATCACCTTCCTTTTCCTTAGATTTGTTGGTGTGCTGGTGTGCCTGCTGCCGCTCGTGTGGTTGGCGCGGGTGCCGCTGCCGCGCCGCGCGGGCACGAAGGAAGTCGATTGGGCAACCGTCGGCCACCTCGCTGTCGCGGGTGTGCTGATGCAGTGGGGCTACCTGGCTGGCGTGTGGGCGGCAGTCAAGCTGGGCATGCCGGCGGGCATGACGGCGCTGATTGTCGGCATGCAGCCGATTCTCACGGCCTTGTATGTATCCATGCGCGGCGAGCGCGTAACGGGCCGCCAGTGGCTGGGTCTGCTGTGCGGTATCGCCGGGGTGGGGTTGGTGGTGGCGAACAAGCTGCACTTGGCCGGCGTGGGCGTGACGACGCTGACGCTGTGCGTGGGCGCGCTGCTGTCGATCACGATTGGCACGCTATATCAGAAGCGCCATTGCCCGGTGTTTGATTTACGCATGGGGGCATGCGTTCAGTTCGGCGCGTCGGCGCTGCTGTGCCTGCCGTTCATGTTCCTGTTCGAGACGCGCGAGGTGCACTGGACTGCGCAGATGATCGGCTCGCTAGTGTGGTCCGTGCTGGCGCTGTCCATCGGTGCAATCTCGCTGCTGTTCGTGCTGATCCGCAAGGGCGCGGCGACCAAGGTGACGTCGCTGCTTTACCTGACGCCGCCCACGACTGCGGTGATGGCCTGGGCGCTCTTTGGCGAGCGCTTTCCGCCGCTGGCCGCACTCGGCATGGTGATCGCTGCGTGCGGTGTGGCGCTGGTGATCCGCAAGTAAGCGCCGCTGACTTGAAACCGGCTGGCGTATCCTCGTAGTTTTCCAATCTTCAGAGCGCACGCCAGCATGAGCACGCCCCGACAGACGCGCGACGATTACCGCCACTTCCACACCATCACCACACGCTGGATGGACAACGACGTCTACGGCCACGTCAACAACGTCGTCTACTACAGCTACTTCGACACCGTGGTGAACGCCTACCTGATCGAGCAGGGCGTTCTAAATCCCGAACGCAGCGACACCATCGGCCTCGTCATCGAAACACAGTGCAATTACTTCGCGCCGCTGTCGTTTCCCGATCCGGTGGTCGCCGGCTTGCGCGTTGCGCGCCTGGGCAACACCAGCGTGCGCTATGAGGTGGGGTTGTTCCGAGGCGATGCGCATGAGGCAGCAGCGCAAGGGCATTTTGTACACGTCTACGTCGATCGTGAAACGCGCCGTCCGGTGCCGCTGCCAGAGGCGTTGCGCGCCGTGCTCGAACCGTTGGTCGCCAACATCACCGCCTGAGTTACCTGCCTTGTCATGAGCGATCGACGCCCCAGCCCTACCGAGGTCGAGCTCGTCGACCAAGCCATCACGTCGCGCCGTTCGATTCGCGCGTTCCTGCCCAAGCCGGTTGCGCGCGAGGACATCGAAGCCATTCTGGATGTCGCGCGCCGTGCACCTTCAGGCAGTAATACGCAGCCATGGAAGGTCTACGTGCTGACGGGCGAGTCGAAGGCGCGGCTGTCGGAATCCGTACTGGCTGCATACGATCATCCGGAGGTCGATACGCCGCATCGCGAGGAGTATCCGTACTACCCGCGCACGTGGGTCGATCCGTATCAAAGCCGCCGGCGGAAAGTGGGTTGGGACCTATACAGCCTGCTCGGCATCGGCCGTGCAGAGAAGGAGCGCATGCATGCACAGCACGCGCGTAACTTTCGCTTCTTCGATGCGCCCGTCGGCCTCATCTTCAGCATCGATCGCGTGATGGAGCAAGGCAGCTGGCTCGACTACGGCATGTTCCTCGAGGCCGTGATGGTGGCGGCACGTGCACGCGGCATCGATACGTGTCCGCAAGCGGCCTTCACGCAATTCCATCGAATCATCAAAGCGCACCTGGCGTTGCCTGATGACGAAATGGTCGTGTGCGGTATGTCGATGGGGTATGCAGACCGGTCCGCCATCGAAAACACGCTCGTCACCGAGCGAGCACCTGTCTCCGAGTTCACTCGCTTCTTCGATTGACACGTCTACGCGCCGTGATTCGCGCACATCTTCGCGCAAGGAGCGAATAGAGACTAAAAAGTCGTTCAGTTATGTCACCAAATATGGCTGGTGCGTCGTTAGACTTCCATCATGCAGTCGGCGTGTAAGCGCGGGCGCATTGTGAGGAAGTGTTGGACGACGTTGTAAACCGTGATTGTCACCATCCAGGTGGGAATTCGAGCGGGATGAAGTGCTCTGTTCTGGAGCCTTCGCAATACGTTTTGACGCGTGACTCAGAAAGTGCCCTATGCGCAACTTTCTTCGCAAATTGTGGCCTGCCGTAGCAGGGAATTGCGTCGAAATGATGTCTGAATGATAAGGCTCCAGAGGTCAAACTTTAAGGCTGTGAGCTAAGTCCTTCATCTTGCTAAGAATTTTGTTTTTGCCTACACTTGCGCCATCTCACGCGCGGGTGATCGAATCATGTCACGGTCTGTTTCCTCATTTTTCCGACGTCTCGGCCTAGCTTCGCTGATGACTGTCGCGCTCGCCGCCGTTTCCGTCGCCTCCGTGGCCAACGCTGCCACCGCCGACAAAAAGCCCGCCGCCAGCAAGAAAGCCAAATCCAAAGGCAAGACTGTCGCCAGCAAGAAAGCCGGCGCCAAGGTTGCGGCTGCCAGCAACGATGACACTGCCACCACCAAAGTCCGCAAGGTCGTGACCGTCAAGGGCAAACGTCGCGTGATCGTGGTTGAGCGCGGTGCTCGCCCGGTGCGTGCAGCCTTTGTGCCGGCGAGCCCGACGCTGGGCGAAGCGATGGGCCTGCGTGCCACGCCGGATGCACTGGCGCTGCGTTCGTCAGTCGCGCTGGTGATGGACCAGAACACCGGTGAAGTCCTGTTCCAGAAGAATTCGGCTGCCGTGCTGCCGATCGCCTCGATCACCAAGCTGATGACCGCGCTGGTCGTGACCGAAGCGCACCAGCCGATGGACGAGCTGCTTGAAATTACCGATGACGATCGCGACTACGAGCGCAACACCAGCTCGCGTCTGCGTTTCGGTACGATGCTCACGCGTGAAGACCTGCTGCTGCTGGCGCTGATGTCGTCGGAGAACCGTGCAGCTTCGGCGCTGGGCCGCAACTATCCGGGCGGCCGTCCGGCGTTCGTTGCCGCCATGAACCGCAAGGCGCATGAGCTGGGCATGAACGACACGCATTACGTCGATTCGAACGGCTTGTCGAGCAGCAACGTGTCGAGCGCGCAGGATCTGGCCAAGATCGTCGTTGCGGCTTACAAGGTGCCGACCATCCGCCAGTTCACGACGACGACCGAGCACACGGTTAACGCCAATGGTCGCTCGCTGCACTACGTGAACACCAACCGCCTGGTACGTGGCGGCGAATGGGACATCGGTCTGCAGAAGACCGGCTTCATCAACGAGGCAGGCCGCTGCTTGGTGATGCAGGCCAACGTGCATGGCCGCAATGTGGTGATGGTGTTCCTGGATTCGGCCGGCAACCTGACGCGTTTTGCGGATGCCACGCGCGTGCGCAACTGGCTGGAGCGCAATCCGCATGTCGAGGCAGCTACGCAAGCTGCTGCGCCGCTGCGCAATGTGCCTGTGTCGACGCAACCGGCGGCGACGGTGCTGGCTTCGGAGCAGCGCGGCGCTTGAGTCGCAGTCTGATCACCCAACAAAAAAGCGCGTCATCGAACGCGCTTTTTTGTTGGGTAAAAACCGGCGCTCATTCTGCGCGCACCGGCTCCTCGTCATAGGTGTAGCCCATACCCTTGGAGATTTGCAGGGCGGTGTCCTTGAGGTTGTCGAGCCAGCTGTCCTGCAGCCGGTCTGCCGGTGCGGACAGCGACAGGCCCGCCACCAGCCGGCGCGAATCATCGTAGATGCCTGCAGCGATACAGCGCACGCCCAGTTCCAGCTCTTCGTTGTCACGTGCGTAACCGTTGGTGCGTACCCAGTTCAGTTCGCGCTCAAGCTTGGGCAGATCGGTAATCGACGTACGCGTATGGCCAGACAGGCCGGTGCGCGTGGCATAGGCTCGCACGCGGCCGATCTCATCGGCAGCGAGGAACAGCTTGCCGACCGAGGTCAGATGCAGCGGCGCGCGGCCGCCGATGGCGCGCACGACCTGCATGCCCGAGCGCTCCGAGTAGGCGCGTTCGATGTAGACGATCTCATCGCCCTGGCGTACGGACAGGTTGACGGTCTGACCGGTCAGGCGGTGCAGCGCGCGCATGGGCGTCAGCGCGGCCTCACGTACCGACAGGCGGGCCTTGACCAGATTGCCAAGCTCCAACAGGCGCATGCCGAGGCGATAGCTGCCGGGGTCGGAGCGATCGACAAAGCGGCAAGCCACCATGTCGTTCAGGATGCGGTGCGCGGTGGATGGGTGCAAGCCGGTGCTGGCGGACAGCGCTTTCAGGCTGACTGGGTCAGCGTGCTCGGCCAGCGCGTCGAGCAGCATCATCATGCGTTCGATGACCTGAATGGACGTCTTACCGGGGTCCTTGTCTGCTTCTGCCATGGGTGCAGGAATGGGTGCGGATGCGATGCAAAATTTTATCCCACGATGTGAAAATGCGCACCATCCGGATGCGTGATTCCGGATATTTTCGAGGGCATTCTCGGTCGCGCTTGCGTTGTGCTTGAGAGGGCATCGTGAAGCGCACTCACCATCGGCATGAAGAAGTTCATTGCCTGAAAACCCGCGCTGGCTGGGCGTCGGGCGCATAATGGCGGCTTCCAAGAACACAAGAGACTCCCCATGCGCGTAGGACTGTTCGTCACTTGCCTGGTTGATCTGATGCGGCCTGACATCGGTTTTTCGGTGCTCAAGCTGCTGGAAAAGGCCGGTTACGACGTGGTGGTGCCGCCCGCACAGACGTGCTGCGGCCAGCCTGCCTACAACTCGGGTGATCGCCCGCTGGCGCGCGATCTGGCAGAGAAAACGCTCAAGGAATTCGAACAGTTCGACTACGTGGTCATCCCGTCCGGCTCGTGCGGTGGCATGATCCGCAAGGGTTACGCCGATCTCTTTCGCGATGATCCGGAGCTTGCCGGCCGCTATGAGCGCCTCGCCCCCCGCGTGCACGAACTGACCGATTTCCTTGTCAACGTCGCGCGTATCGAATCGCTTGATTCCGAGTTCAAGGGCCACGTCACGTATCACGATTCCTGCTCGGGCCTGCGCGAGCTGGGTGTAAAGACACAGCCGCGCGAACTGCTCGGCAAACTACCCGGCGTGCAACTGACTGAGATGCCGGCGTGCGAGGCGTGTTGCGGCTTCGGCGGCACGTTCTCGATCAAGTACGGTGACATCTCCACCGCCATCGCCGACGAGAAGTGCGCCAACATCAAGGCCAGCGGCGCTGATGCCGTGGTGCTCGGCGATGTTGGGTGCATGCTCAACATCGAAGGCCGACTGCGCCGCACAGGCGATACGAACACGCGTGTGCTGCATATCGCGCAGGTCCTTGCCGGCGACGCTTGAGCACCAAAAACACGACGGAGACGCAATCGCATGCAAGTCCGCAGCATGGAATTCAAGGCGCGTGCCGGGCAGAAGCTTGCCGACAAGCGCCTACAGCAGAATCTCACCAAGCTCTCGACCAAGTTCGTCACCGCACGCGCGGCGGCCATCCAGGAGATTGATTTCCCGGCCACGCGCGAGGCGTTGAAAGAGCGCCGAAACCGCGCGCTGGAGAACCTCGATGTCTGGCTTGCTACCTTCGAAGCTGAGGCTACGCGCCGTGGCGCCAAGGTGCTCTTTGCCGAAACGACGGCCGATGCCGCTCGCCTGGTGGCGGAAATCGCCCGCAAGCACGAGGTGAAGAAGGTCATCAAGAGCAAGTCGATGGTGACTGAAGAGATGCGCCTGAACCAGGTGCTCGGCGAGATGGGCGTGCAAAGTATCGAAACGGATCTGGGTGAATACATCCTTCAGATCAACGACAGCGAGCCGCCGTCGCACATCATCGCGCCGGTGGTGCACAAGGATAAGGAGGAGATTGCCGACCTCTTTGCCAAGACGCACAACAAGCCGCGCCTGACCGATATTCCTGAGATGACGCGCGAGGCGCGCGAAGTGCTGCGGCCTGAGTTTCTGTCCGCCGACATGGGCTTGACGGGCGGTAACTTCATCATTGCCGAGACGGGCTCGGTGGCCATCGTCACCAACGAAGGCAACGAAGGCATGTGCACGATCATGCCGCGCGTGCACGTTGCCGTGACGGGTATCGAGAAGGTGCTGCCGACGCTCGAAGATCTGGCGACCGTGATGCGCCTGTTGCCGCGCTCGGCCACGGGGCAGGCCATCTCGAACTACTTCTCGTTGTTGACCGGCCCGCGCGCGCCCGGCGAGAAAGACGGCCCTGAGCACATGTACTTCGTCATCGTCGATGGTGGACGCAGTGGCCTGATTGGCGGTGAGTTCCAGGAGATGCTGCGCTGTATTCGTTGCGGCGCGTGCATGAACCATTGCCCGGTCTATCAGAAGATCGGTGGGCACGCGTATGGCTGGGTGTATCCAGGCCCGATGGGCAGTGTGCTGACGCCGAGCTACGTCGGTTTGTCCAATGCGCTCGATTTGCCGCAGGCTGCCACGCTGTGCGGCGAATGTAATCGCGTCTGCCCAGCATCGATTCCCTTGTCGGACCTGCTGCGCACGCTGCGCGAGAAGCAGATGGAGCGCGAACTGCGCCCGCAATCCGAGCGTTTCGGCTTGCGCGTGTGGGGCTTCATGGCGCGGCGGCCGGCACTGTATTCAGCGGGTACGTGGGTTGCGGCACGTGTGCTGCGCTGGATGGGCGGCGACAAGAAGCTGATCCATTCGCTGCCGGTCGGCAAGGGCTGGACGGATACACGAGACATGCCGGCGCCCGCCGGTAAGACATTCCGTGAGCTGTATCGTGAAAAGAGGGCGCGTGCATGACCGCTACTGAATCCCTGCAAACGCTGCGCGACGCGCTGGATCGCCACGCGCAGTCGCCTGACATTCCGCGCTTGCTCAAGTACTGGCGCGATGAGGCCACACTCGCGCCGCTGGCAGTGCTGCCGCCGGCATACGATCAGGTTCGCCGGTCGATGCTGCAGCGGCTGGACATGGCCGTGTCGTTCAGTGAGGAGAGTTGCTCGTTCTCGCCGGCATCGCTGCTCGCCGAAATGCGCCTGTGGGCAGACAAGGCCGAGGCCAAGCTCTCCAGCATGTAATCGATACGAGACATGGAACGCACGAGTCGCGTGACTGTCTGATCGAAAACCGACACGTTTGCCGCCCCTATGAACGAAACTGCCCGCGAAATCATGCTGTACGACGCCCAGAAGAAGACCGCGGGCGTCGCCTACCTCTGGTGGTTCCTGCTGGGCTTTCTGGGGGCACATCGTTTCTACGTGAAGCGGCCGGGCAGTGGCATTGCGCAGGCGGTCGCCAACATTGGCGGAACCTGGCTGGCGTTTCGCGATATGGGCAATACGGCCGGCTGGGTGCTGGCTGTCATCGGCGGGTTGTGGGTTCTGGTGGACGTGTTCCTGATCCCGGGGATGATCCGCGCGTACAACACGGTGCTGGCCGAGCGGCTCACAGCCACGCCCTGAGAGGAGTTGACCCCATGAACCGAATGACTGGATGGAAACGTGCTGTGCTGTGGGCGGTGGGATTGGTATGCGTGGGTGCCACGCTGGGTGGTTGCACGACTTCGCGCGAGCAATACAGCCAGAGCTCCAATATCAGCGCATACGGCGTGATCGATGCTGGGATTGAGCGAACCTCCCGCTGAGTTTCACTCCGTGGCCGGTGCCACGTCCTCAAACCGCCGCCACTCCCCATTGACCAGCAATTCTAACGGCTGGAACAAGGCCTTGTAGGCCATCTTGCGGCTCTGTTCGATCCAGTAGCCGAGATAGACGTAGGGCAGGTCCAACGCCTGCGCCTGGGCGATCTGCCAGAGCACGTTGTACGTTCCGTAGCTCGCCTTGTGCTCCATCGGATCGTAGAACGTGTAGACGGACGAGAGGCCGTCTTCCAGCACGTCGATCATGCTTACCATGCGCAGCTTGCCCGCCGATGGCGATTCGGGCGGCTCGCGAAACTCCACCAGACGCGAATTCACCCGACTTTGCAGTAGGAACTGCTCATACTGGTCGCGGCTGTCGTGGTCCATGCCACCGCCTGCATGGCGGACGGATTGGTAAAGCAGGTAGAGCTGGTAGTGCTCTTCGACATAGGTGAGCGGGGCGACCAACGCCTCGAGCGACTGATGGCGCTCCGCCGCGCGACGTTGCGTGCGCGAAGGCGAAAACTGATCGACCACGACGCGACAGGGCGTGCACGCATGGCAGTCGTCACAGTGGGGGCGATACGTGAAGATGCCGCTGCGCCGGAATCCGGCGCGCACGAGCTTCGAGTAGACGTCCGCATTGATCAGGTGCGCCGGCGTGGCGACCTGCGAACGCGCTAAGCGGCCATCCAGGTAGCTGCATGCGTAAGGCGCGGTGGCATAGAACTGCAATGCCGAGAGAGGAAGTTCCTTAAGCTTGCTCATTGCGCACGGTCCATCGACGAAGCACGGATTTGTCGAAGTGCCACGGCACGATGGCCGGCGCATTGGCCGCTTCCCGCACATGCGCGAGAAACGCTGCGCGCGGCACCGGGGCTCCTCCCAGCGACGCCAGATGTTCGGTCTCCTGCTGGCAGTCTATCATCGCGACGCCCTGACTGCCGAGGAAGGCGCACAGTGCTGCCAAGGCGATTTTCGAGGCGTCGGTACGGTGGGCGAACATGGATTCACCGTAGAACATGCGGCCCAATGACACGCCGTACAGACCGCCCACACGCTTGCCGGCATACCAGGTCTCGACACTGTGGGCATAGCCGCGGCGGTGCAGAGCGGTATACGCCTGGATCACGTCTTCGGTGATCCACGTGCCGTGCTGGCCCGGGCGTGCGGTGGTGGCGCACGCAACCATCGTCTCGCGAAAACCATGGTCGATGCGGATTTCCCATGCCGGATCGTCGAGCACTCGGCGCAGCGTCTTGCGGAATGTGGTCGATACGCGAAAGTCTTCCGGGCGCAGCACCATGCGCGGATCGGTGCTCCACCACAGTACCGGCTGGCCCTGCGCGTACCACGGAAAGATGCCTTGCCGATACGCAATCAGCAGCCGCTGCGGTGAGAGATCCGAGCTGGCGGCGAGCAACCCCGGCGCCTCCGACTCCGGCCCGAGTGCGCGATCGACCGGCGGGAAGGGATCGTGTGGATCCAGCCAGGCGATCATGATGCGGAGAAATGTTGAGGCTGGATTACGACGTCGTGGCCGGTGTGTCGACCGTGGCCGAGCGCATTGGCTTGTAGATGTCCAGCGTGTGGAGGCGGAAGCTGCCGTCGGTCAGTTTGCCTGCAGCGCGGTCGGCAAAGAAGCAGCGAAGCGTATGGATGACGGTCGGGAAGGCGAGGTCGTCCCAGGGGATGTCGGCTTCATTGAAGAGCGCGACTTCCAGGCTTTCCTCGCCCGGTGCGAAATCGAGATCGCTTAGTCTGGCTAGGTAGAACAGGTGCACCTGGTGCACGTGCGGCACGTTCAGCACCGAATACAGTTCACCGATCTCGATGCGGGCGCCGGCTTCTTCCTGCGTTTCGCGCTCGGCGGCTTGCGCGGTGGTCTCACCAATTTCCATGAAGCCCGCGGGCAAGGTCCAGAAACCGTAGCGCGGCTCGATGGCACGTTTGCACAGCAGGACCTGATCGTTCCACACGGGCACGGTGCCGACCACGTTGCGCGGATTCACGTAGTGAATTGTATTGCAGTGATCGCAAACGTCGCGCAGTCGGTTGTCGCCGGCGGGAATGCGCGAGACGACTGGCTGGCCGCAGTTGGAACAGAATTTCATGGGAACCATGAGCACTCAGGCAGGTGGAATATCTCAGTGTATCACCGAGGTGGCGCGGTCCCGTGTGGGGCGGGGTATCGACTGACTTGTGGAATGCGGCAACGCGTAGAAAAGCAAAAAGCCCGCTAGTGCGGGCTTTGCTGCAGTGTTTCTTATTTGGCCCAGGTCTTGGAGCGAGCCGTTCGACTTTTGTCGTTGGTTGCGGGGGCAGGATTTGAACCTGCGACCTTCGGGTTATGAGCCCGACGAGCTGCCAGACTGCTCCACCCCGCGTCCGTAAAAAACACGTTCGACTTTCTGGCTGGTTGCGGGGGCAGGATTTGAACCTGCGACCTTCGGGTTATGAGCCCGACGAGCTGCCAGACTGCTCCACCCCGCGTCCGTCGAAGAACGAGACTATATCGAAATCCCTGCGGCGACGCAACATCTTTCTCGTGCAATCGGCATCTTGGTGGTGCGTGATGCGCGTGCGATGTGCCTGCAACGTCAATCCACACTTGGTACTTAGACTCATCGAACATCGTGGCGTTCGAATGCGGCGCACACGATGCATGGCAGTGCGTCCGCCGCGTTTACAATGCGGCCTTTCGCGTTCTTCTCCTGACTCTGATCGTGCTCAACGCCCTGTACCCGCTTGCCCGCCCGCTGCTGTTTTCGATGGACCCCGAAGACGCGCACCACTTTACGTTGAGCCAGCTCAAGCGGGCGCATGCGATGGGATTCTCCAGTTGCATTGGCGCGCGCATTGCGCCGCAACCGCGCACGGTGATGGGCGTGACGTTTCCGAACCCGGTTGGGTTGGCTGCCGGCCTAGACAAGGACGGCGCCTATATTGATGCGCTTGGCGCGCTCGGCTTCGGCTTTATCGAGGTGGGCACGGTCACGCCGCGCGCACAGCCAGGCAACCCGCGCCCACGCATGTTCCGCTTGCCGGCCGCGAACGCGCTGATCAACCGCATGGGCTTCAACAATGGCGGCGTCGATGCGTTCATCAATAACGTGAAGGCATCGAAGTGGCGTGAGGCAGGTGGCGTGCTCGGCCTGAACATCGGCAAGAACGCTGATACCCCGATCGACCGCGCCGTCGACGATTACCTGCATTGCCTGGAGCGCGTGTATCCGCACGCCAGCTATGTGACGGTGAACATCTCGTCGCCGAATACGAAGAACCTGCGCCAGCTCCAGGGCGCGAGCGAACTCGACAGCCTGCTCGGTACGTTGCGCGATGCACAGCAGCGACTGGCTGATCAGCACAAGCGCTACGTGCCGGTGGCACTGAAGATCGCACCGGACCTGGACGACGACCAGATCGCCAATGTGGCCGATGCCTTGCTGCGCCACAAGATGGATGGCGTGATCGCCACCAATACGACGATCAGCCGCGAAGCCGTGAGTGGCCTGGCCCATGCGGAAGAGGCGGGCGGCCTGTCGGGTCAGCCGGTACGTGAAGGATCGACGCGAGTGATTCGCGCGTTGCGTGGTTTGCTGGGCGATGCTGTACCGATTATCGGCGTGGGCGGCATCTTGGCGGGCGAGCACGCGCGCGAAAAGATCGACGCTGGCGCACAGCTTGTGCAGCTCTATACCGGGTTAATCTATCGCGGTCCGTCGCTGGTGGCGGAGTGTGCCCGCGCGCTGGCGCGCTAAAACCTTGTCAACCGGTCCTAGCGTCGGGTCAGGTAGATGACGATGGCGCTGACGGCCACTACGGCCGCCGCCATGTCGTACGGGCCGGTGTAGTCCGCCCACACCGCCGGATCGAGACGCTGCTCGAATGCCGACTGCGCCCAGGGCAGGATCACGCGGGGAATGGCGAACAACACCCCAGCCACGACCAGCAGCACGATCAGTGCGGCCAATGCGGTTTGCGTGCGTCCCCAGATGCGGATGGATGAATAGGACAAGGCCCGACCTTGTTCAGGGAGTGCCGCGCCGCCGTCCGGGCGGTCTGGCAAAGGAATTTGCAATTCAGCTTTGTCGGTCATTCTCCTACAAAGTTCTGTCCGCCGCTGTCCTACGTTTGGCTATGTGCGGTACAGCACGCCTGACCCGGCAACAAGGTGCGTAGCGCTTGGCTTTGCGCGGGTTTCCGTTGCAAATGTCAAACGGCTGTTTGCCGGTGTGATTTGCTGCAATCGCCTCCAAAACGCCAATGGCAAGGGGGGATTTGTCCTGATGCAGCGCGGCAACGATTGCCCGTTTGAGGGGTTGGCGTAAGAAAGACGCAGGGTACAATCCGCCCTCATTGTGCATTGCACTATTTTTTGAGCGGCCAGTACTTCGGCCGATTTACAAGCGCATGAGTCAAGCTCTTACAGCAGCAGGGGTCCCCCCCAAGACCAACGTCAACCTGCGTGCCATGGTGATCGGTGCGGTCGGTGTGGTGTTCGGCGACATCGGGACCAGCCCACTGTACTCGCTCAAGGAAGCGTTCAATCCGGAGCACGGCATTCCGTTCTCCAACACCGCGGTACTCGGCATCATTTCGATGCTCTTCTGGGCGATGGTGATCGTCGTGTCGCTCAAGTACGTACTGTTCGTCATGCGCGCCGACAACAACGGCGAAGGCGGCATCCTGGCGCTGATGGCGCTGTCGCTGCGCACGGCCAATCCGAATTCCAAGCGCATGTCGCTGCTGATGATGCTTGGCGTTTTCGGGGCGTGCATGTTTTATGGCGATGCAGTGATCACGCCGGCTATCTCTGTGCTCTCAGCCATGGAGGGCCTGGAGATCGCGGCGCCCGCGCTGTCGCCGTTTGTGTTGCCGATCACCCTGGTGATCCTGACAGCGCTGTTCCTGATCCAGCGCAGCGGAACATCGGTGGTCGGCAAGCTGTTTGGGCCCGTGATGCTGGTGTGGTTTGCTGCATTGGCGGCGCTGGGCCTGATGAACCTGGTGAAGGCCCCCCAGATTCTGGTGGCCATCAACCCGATGTATGCGATTTCGTTCCTGCATGACCACGCGCTGCAGGCGTTCATCGTGCTGGGCTCCGTGTTTCTGGTGCTGACCGGCGCCGAGGCGCTGTACGCGGACATGGGCCACTTCGGTGCGCGTCCGATCCGCTGGGGCTGGTTCTTTATCGTCGCACCGAGCCTGCTGCTGAACTACTTCGGCCAGGGCGCCATGATGCTGACCGATCCGAGCACGATCGAGAACCCGTTCTACCGCTCCGTGCCGGAGGCGCTGCAACTGCCGATGGTGGTGCTGGCGGCGGCCGCCACGGTCATTGCCTCACAGGCCGTGATTTCGGGCGCGTTCTCACTGACGAGCCAAGCGATTCAGCTGGGTTTCGTGCCGCGCATGCGTATCCGTTATACGTCGGAAGCCGAGATCGGCCAGATCTACGTGCCGATGGTCAACTGGATGCTGCTGATTCTGGTGATTGGCGTGGTGCTGGCGTTCAAGAAGTCCGACAACCTGGCTGCGGCCTATGGTATTGCCGTGACGACCACGATGGTCATCACCACGGTGCTGGCGGCGGTGGTGATGCGCTCGGTGTGGCGCTGGAACACGGTGCTGGTGACGCTGGTGATCCTGGGCTTCCTGGTGGTCGACCTGGCGTTCTTTGCGGCCAACCTGCTGAAGATTCGTGACGGCGGCTGGTTCCCGCTGATGCTGGGTGCTGGCGTGTTCTTCCTGCTGATGACCTGGTACAAGGGCAAGAAGCTGCTGCGCGCGCGCAGCCTGGAAGACGGCATTCCGCTGGAGCCATTCCTGGCAGGCCTGATGGCCCATCCGCCGCATCGCGTGGAAGGCACGGCGGTGTTCCTGACTGGCAATACCGACTTTGTGCCGGTGTCGCTGCTGCATAACCTGAAGCACAACCGCGTGCTGCACGAGCGTGTGATCTTCATCAGCTTCGTCACGCGCGACATTCCGTACGTGGATGACAAGCACCGCGTGACCGTGCGCGATCTAGGCGGCGGCATCTACATCGTCAAGGCCGAATATGGCTTCAAGGAAACGCCGGACGTGTACCGCGTGCTCGAACTTGGCCAGCCGCAGATCGGCACGCGCTGCGAACTGATGGATACGTCATTCTTCATCGCGCGTGAATCGGTGGTGCCGTCCAAGCTGCCGGGGATGTCGATGTGGCGCGAGCGCCTGTTTGCGTGGATGCATCAGAACGGCGCCAAGCCTTCGGACTTCTTCCATATCCCCGCTAACCGCGTGGTGGAGCTGGGGACCAAGGTCGAAATTTAAGACCAGCGTCACTGAACGACAAAACGGCCCGTGCGGAGAGATGCACGGGCCGTTTTGTTTGGGGCGACGCTGGAGTTAGATCTTAGATCTTCGAAGCGTCGTGGTCGCGCTTGTGCACTTCGTGGTTGCGTGCGTGCACGTCGTGGTTGCGGTCCTTGACGTCGGCGTGCAGGTCTTTGCGGTCTTGGTGCAGATCGCGGCGGTCGGCGTTGACTTGGTGCTGGTCTTGCGCGCGCTGTTTGTTCCAGTATTCAGCACCCTTGACGTTGCCGTTGGCCAGATCGCGGTCTTCGCGGCGTTGAGCGGCGTTGCGTTCAGCACGCTCGTCAGCCAGGGCGGCCTTGTCTGCGCTGATGTCTGCACGGTCGCGGCGGATATCGCGGTTGTCGTGACGGATGTCGCGGTTGTCCTGGTGGATCTGCTGATTGTCTTGCTGTACCTGTGTGACCGGGTTGGTCTGAGCGAAGGCAGCGGTACCAGCAACAGCAAGCAGAACGGCGATCAGGGTGTGGCTCGTCTTCATGGTGTTTCTCCTCGTGGGTGCCAGGCGCGGTGTGTGCCTGTGCCTCCTTAACGGGCCGGAAAGACGGGCCGACGACGCGCGAGTGTTAGAAAAGTTCCACGCACGTAAGGACTTGTAACGTGCTCCGCGTGGGTGGCTTCGCGCCAAAGAAAAACCCGCCGGGTCCGAAGACCGGGCGGGTTCTAGCCAGCAGAACGCGTCTTAGCGCTTGAGCTTGGCGAAGGCGGCTGCCATCGCGCCACCAGCCGGTGCTGCCTCACGGCGTTGCTGACCCCCTTGGCGATTGCCGCCGCCGTTCGGGCGATCGCCGCCGCCGGTGCGCGCCGGCGTCTGGCCCGGCTCGTCCGACAGACGCATCGTCAGGCCGATACGGTTGCGCTTCACATCCACCTCCATCACCTTGACCTTGACGATCTGGCCCGGCTTGACCACCTCGTGCGGATCACGCACGAACTTGGTGGAGAGTGCAGACACGTGTACCAGCCCATCCTGATGCACGCCGATGTCGATGAACGCGCCGAAGGCCGCCACGTTGGTTACCACGCCTTCGAGCACCATGCCGGGTTGCAGGTCCTTGATGTCTTCCACGCCGTCCTGGAACGTGGCCGTCTTGAACTCGGGGCGCGGGTCGCGGCCGGGCTTCTCCAGTTCGGCCAGGATGTCGACCACGGTCGGCAGGCCGAACTTCTCGTCGGTGAACTCGCGGGCGGTCAGGCCACGCAGGGCCTCGCGGTTGCCGAGCACGTCGCCGATGCCTTTCTTGATGCTGTCCAGAATGCGCTTGACCACCGGATACGCTTCCGGGTGGACGGACGAGCGGTCGAGCGGGTTGTCGCCGTCATTGATGCGCAGGAAACCTGCTGCCTGCTCGAACGTCTTGTCGCCCAGGCGCGGCACCTTCTTCAGCGCATCGCGGTTGGAAAACGCGCCATTGGCATCACGGTATTCGACGATGTTCTTGGCGAGGATCGAGTTCAAGCCCGAAACACGTGCCAGCAGGGGGGCAGAGGCCGTGTTCACGTCCACGCCGACCGCGTTCACGCAATCCTCGACGATGGCGTCCAGTGCGCGGGCCAGTTCGCGCTGGTTCACGTCGTGCTGGTACTGGCCGACGCCGATCGACTTCGGATCGATCTTCACGAGCTCGGCCAGCGGGTCTTGCAGGCGACGGGCGATCGACACCGCGCCGCGCAGCGACACGTCCAGTTCCGGGAATTCCTTGGCCGCCAGCTCCGATGCCGAATACACCGACGCGCCAGCCTCGCTCACCACGATCTTGGTCAGCTTGAGTTCCGGCATGTTGCGCATCAGGTCTTGCACGAGCTTGTCGGTCTCGCGGCTGGCGGTGCCGTTGCCGATGGAGACCAGCGCCACGTCGTGCTGCTTGGCCAGACGCGCCATCGTCGCGAGCGAGCCGTTCCAGTCGCGGCGCGGCTCGTGCGGGTAGATCGTGGCGGTTTCCAGCAGCTTGCCGGTGTGGTCAACCACGGCAATCTTGCAGCCCGTGCGGATACCCGGGTCCACGCCCATCACGGCCTTCGGGCCAGCGGGTGCTGCCAGCAACAAGTCATGCAGGTTGCGGCCGAAGATCTTGATAGCCTCGGCTTCGGCCGACTCGCGCAACTGCGTCAGCAGTTCGGTCTCGATATGCGGCTGCACCTTGACGCGCCAGCACCAGCGGCACACGTCCGACAGCCACTTGTCCGCCGCGCGGCCCTTGTTTTCGATGCCGACATGGCGGGCGATCATGATTTCGCACGGGTGCGGGCTCATCGCGTCCTGCTCTTCGCCCAGACCCAGCTTCACGAACAGCACGCCCGCATTGCGACCGCGGAACAGCGCCAGCGCGCGGTGCGACGGCACGTTGCGGATCGGTTCGCTATACGCGTAGTAATCGCGGAATTTTTCTTCCTCGGCGGTTTCCTTGCCTTCCACCACCGTCGACGAGACCAGGCCCTGGCTCCACAGGTGCTCGCGCACCTTGCCCAGCAGCTCGGCGGTTTCGCCAAATTGTTCGGAGAGGATGTCGCGCGCGCCGTCCAGCGCGGCCTTCACGTCGGGCACGCCGCCATCAGCGGTTGGGTTGCCGTTGACGAACTTGGCGGCTTCGGCTTGCGGATCTAACGTCGGGTCAGCCAGCAGCGCCTGCGCCAGCGGCTCCAGGCCACATTCGCGAGCGATCTGGGCGCGCGTGCGGCGCTTGGGCTTGTAGGGCAGGTAGAGGTCTTCCAGCACCTGCTTGGTTTCGGCCGCTTCGATGGCCGCGCGCAGTGGGTCGGTCAGCTTGCCTTGCTCTTCAATGGAAGCCAGGATCGCCGCGCGGCGGTCTTCCAGCTCGCGCAGGTACAGCAGGCGCTCTTCCAGGTTGCGCAGTTGCGTGTCGTCCAGGTTGTCCGTCACTTCCTTACGGTAACGTGCGATGAAGGGCACGGTGGCGCCTTCGTCCAGCAGTTGCACGGCGGCGGCAACCTGATGCGGCTTGACCGCCAGTTCAACGGCAATGCGGGAGACGATCTTCTGCAACACGGAATCGGTCATTGCTTCCAGAGAGTGCGATGGGAAGCCGCGCATTTTGCCATAAGGCACAATCTGTTCCGGTGCTGATTGCGCGCCCCACGCGACGTTTGCCGCACAGGCGCGGTGATAAAATGCAAGTTATGCCTACGCTCCCGTTTTCTGCCCATCATCGCGCTGGTGCGCGCCGTGTTTCCCGCCTGGTTCTGCTGCTTGCCGCGCTCTGTACCGCGCCTGCGTGGAGCCAATCTCAGCCGGCCGCTGCGTCAAACCCTGCGTCGACCCCAGCCGTGTCTGCCACGCCACCGGATTTCGGCGCAGAGCACGATCGCATCACCAGCGCCAAAGCGTGGGCCGAATACCGCTATGCGCAGACCGAGCGCGCCTGTTACGACAAGTTCTTCGTCACGCGCTGCATCGACAAGGCCAAGGATGTGCGCCGCACGGAACTCCACACCATCCGTGAGCGCGAGCTGGCGCTGGATGAAGCCGAGCGCGCCGACCGCGCTGCGCGCCGCGATCAGGATCGCGCCATTCGCGAGGCCCAATACAACGCCGAGCGTCCGCAGCGCGAAGCTGCTGAGCAGAAGAACCGCACTGACTTCCAGAAGAAGCAGGAGCAGCAGCGCCTGAACGAAGCGCAGCGCCAGGCTGAAGCGCCACAACGTGCAGCCAACGCACAGGCGAACGCTCAGAAGCAGGCGGAGCACGATGCCAAGCTCAAGGCCGCGCAAGAGCAGGGCGCCGCCAACGCCGCCAAGCGAGCGGAGAACGTCAAGCAGTTCCAGGAGAAGCAGCAGGACGCCGCGCAGCGTCAGAAGGAACTGGAAGAGCGCCGCGAGCAGACCAAGCGCCGCAACGAACAAAACAACAATAACGCGAGCCCGCTGGGGTTCTAAACTTTGAAGCGTGGACGGGTGTCCCGGGAGGAAGTGATGGACAGCGATCTGAACACGATCTCACGTCGCATCATCGAATTGCAGATCGAGCATCGCGATCTCGATTTCCTGATTGACAAGCTGGCGTCGGAAATCGATCACGACGAGCTGCAACTGCGGCGGCTCAAGAAGCGCAAGTTGAAACTCAAGGACGCGATCACGCTGCTACAGTTACAGCTTGAACCGGACGTGCCCGCCTGAGCATCGCCCATCCCAATTCTGAGAAGCCGCCAGCACGTGCGGCTTCCTTCATTTGCCCCCAGGGACTTTTCTCCGTTGACTTCGCTTGTCCCCCAGACCGCGCCGCCGAATGATTCCGATGCGGCTGGCGGCACCTCTGCTTCCGCAGCCGTCCCTGTCGATGCCCATCATGCTGAACTGGCGACACTCTTTGCCGACGACGGCACGCTGGCCAAAGGTATCGACTCGTATCGGCCGCGCAGCTCGCAACTGACGATGGCGCAGGCGGTGGCCAACGCCATCGAGGCCGCCGATTCGCTCATCGTCGAAGCCGGCACGGGCACGGGCAAGACCTACGCGTACCTAGTTCCGGCGATGTTGTGGGGCGGCAAGGTGATCGTGTCCACGGGGACGAAGAACCTGCAGGATCAACTCTTCCTGCGTGACATCCCGACGGTGCGCAAGGCGCTGAACGCGCCGGTGTCGGTGGCGTTGCTCAAGGGGCGCGCGAACTACGTCTGCCATTACCACCTGGAACGCACGTCACAGAACGGGCGTCTGTCTTCGCGTCAGGATGCGGCGTGGCTGCGCCAGATCAATCTCTTCCTGAAGACCACGAAGACGGGCGACAAGGCCGAGATGTCCACCGTGCCCGAGAACGCACCGGTGTGGAACCTCGTTACGTCCACGCGCGACAACTGCCTCGGCTCCGATTGCGCGTACTACAAGGATTGCTTTGTCATGCGTGCCCGCAAGGAGGCGCAGCAGGCCGATGTGGTGGTGGTCAATCATCACCTGTTCTTTGCAGACGTGATGCTGAAGGACACGGGGATGGCCGAGTTGCTGCCGGCGGCCAACACGATCATCTTCGACGAAGCGCACCAGTTGCCCGAAACTGCCACGCTGTTCTTTGGCGAGACGATTTCGACCAACCAGATTCTGGAACTGGCACGCGATGCCGTGGCCGAGGGCCTGTCGCATGCGCGTGATGCCGTGGACTGGGTTGCCATTGCCGCGCCGCTGGAGCGCGCTGCACGTGATTTGCGCCTGGTATTCCGTCAGGACGGCGCGCGCCTATCCATCAAGCAGATCGACAACGATCAGGCGACAGCCAAGCCGTTCTACGAGGTGCTGCCGAAGCTGGAGCAAGCGCTGTCGGATTTCACAGGCGCGTTGGAGGCTCAGGCCGAACGTGCAGAGACCATTGAGCAATGCCATCGCCGCGCCGCCGCGCTGTGCGACCAGCTGGATGCATGGGCCAACCCCAAGCCGCCGCCCGTGGTGAAGAACGAAGAGGGTGAGACGGTGGAAACCGCGCCGTTCGATGAACGCGTGCGTTGGGTCGAGGTGTTTGCCAATTCTGTGCAACTGCATTTGACGCCACTGTCCATCGCGCCGATCTTTTCGCGCCAGCGAGCGGGCCAGCCGCGCGCATGGATCTTCACCTCCGCCACGCTGTCGGTGCGCGGCAACTTCACGCATTACGCGGCACAGCTTGGGCTGAATCGAGATCGGTCGATGACGCTGGACAGCCCATTCGACTATGCGTCGCAGGGCTTGCTCTATGTGCCGCGTGATCTGCCGCAACCGAGCGATCCGCGCTTTACGGATGCCGTGCTCGACGCTGCTTTGCCGATGATCGAGGCGGCGGGCGGCAGGACCTTCGTGCTGTGCACGACGCTGCGTGCCGTTAACCGGGCAGCCGAACGTCTGGCCGATGAGTTTGCCCAGCGCGGCTGGGATTTTCCGCTGCTTGTGCAGGGGCAGGCCAGCCGCACCGAGTTGCTCGATCGTTTCCGCACACTCGGCAATGCCGTGCTGATCGGCAGCCAGAGTTTCTGGGAGGGCGTGGACGTGCGTGGCGAGGCGTTGTCGCTGGTGGTCATCGACAAGCTGCCGTTTGCGCCGCCCGATGATCCGGTGCTGAGTGCGCGTATGGAAGCACTGGAAAAAAAGGGCTTGAGCCCATTCGCCGTGCACCAGTTGCCGCACGCCGTCATCACGCTCAAGCAAGGAGCAGGGCGGTTGATTCGCTCCGAGACCGATCGCGGTGTGCTGATGATCTGCGACCCGCGCCTGGTGGAGAAGAACTACGGCCGGCAGATCTGGCAGAGCCTGCCGCCGTTCAAGCGCACGCGCGAGGCCGACACGGCAGCGGGTTTTCTGCGCTCGCTGCAGCCGGATACGCCGCTGGCAGAAGCAGCATCAGACTGATGCTGACGTGACGCGCAAATAAAAAGCCCGGCCAACTTGGACCGGGCTTTTTACTGCTGTTCAAGCCTTGCTTACCACATCTGGTACCACGGCTTGTCTTTCTTGCGCTGACCGAAGGCGAGGAAATCGCTGCTCGGGTAGTTCTGCTTGATGATGCGCTCGGTGTCGTCGCGCATGTCCTTCATGCCCAGCGCTTCGTACGACTTCATCATGATGTACAGCGCTTCCTCAACTGCCGGCGCGCGGTCGTAATCCTTGATGGCGTCCTGCGCGCGGTTGACTGCGGCAAGGTAAGCGCCACGGCGATAGTAGTAGCGTGCAGCGCCCACTTCATGCTCGGCCATCGCGTTCACGATGTACTGCATGCGTGCGGTCGCGTCCGGCGTGTACTTGCTGTTCGGGAAGCGCGTGATCAGCGTCTTGAACGCGTCGTAGGCGGCGCGCGCTGCCTTGGGGTCGCGTTCGCTCAGGTCTTGGTTCGAGAAGCGGCCAAGCCAGCCCAGGTTGTCGTTGAAGTTGATCAGGCCCTTGAGGTAGTAGGCGTAATCGACGCTGGGGTGGTTCGGGTGCAACTGGATGAAGCGATCAACCGCAGCCAGTGCAGCAGCAGTTTCGCCATCCTTGTAGTTGGCGTAGGCGGTTTCGATCTGCGCTTGCTGAGCAAACGGGCCGAACGGATAGCGGCTTTCGAGCTTTTCGTAGTACTTGACGGCCTTGGCGTAGTCGCCGCCATCGAGCGATTCCTTCGCTTCAGAATATAATTTGTTGGCTGACCAGCCAGCCGTTTCGTCTTGCTGTTCTGGCAGGATGCCGCAGGCCGAAATGGTCAGGCATGCAAACCCTACCGCCAACACTGCTCCGATTTGTGCGCGGATTCGTACTCCAAAACGCGCCTGCTTTACGCTCGTGACCGACATGGGCACCTTTTCTCAATGAAAAATCGCATCAAGGATTATAGCCCAAGCCCCGCGTCAGACGACGCAGCGGCTGACGTTTCCATCACTTCGCAAGAAACCGAAGACGCGCTCGATGATGAGGCACTCGATCTGCCTGCCGTCGGCGGCGCAGAGGCGGCTGAGCCGATCGTCGTGGAGGTTCCTGAAGTTCTGCACGGAGAGCGCCTGGATAAGGCGCTGGCCAAGCTCCTGCCCGATTACTCGCGCAGCCGCCTGCAGCAATGGATCGACGCCGGTGCCGTGCGCATGGATGGCGCGGCGGTGCGCCCGCGCGCGGCGGTATCCGGCGGCGCTCGCATCGAGGTCGTGCCACAACGCGCGGCCGATGAGAACGCCTTCGTGGCCGAGCCAATCGACCTGGACGTCGTCTACGAAGACGACACGCTGCTCGTCATCAACAAGCCGGCCGGCCTGGTTGTGCACCCGGCTGCAGGCAACTGGAGTGGCACGGTGCTCAACGGCTTGCTGCATCGCTATCCCGATGCCGCTCAATTGCCGCGCGCGGGCATCGTGCACCGTCTCGATAAAGAAACCTCCGGCCTAATGGTCGTCGCCCGTACGTTGCCCGCACAGACCGATCTCGTGCGTCAGCTGCAAGCGCGCACGGTCAAGCGGACCTATCTGGCGCTGGTCTGGGGTGAAACGCCAGAAGAGGCCACCATCGATGCGCCGATCGGCCGTGATCCGCGCGACCGCACCCGCATGGCCATCATCGAGACGGCCAGCGGTAAGCAGGCGCGTACGCATTTCAAGACGCTCGACGTGGTGGACCTGGGGCGTGCGCAGGTGTCGCTGGTGCGCTGCCAGCTTGAGACCGGCCGTACGCATCAGATTCGCGTGCATTTTGAGTCCGAGGGGCACCCGTTGCTGGGCGATCCGGTCTACACGCGTAACTTCCGTCGCGGCAAACCGCAGACGATCAAGGCGCAGTTGCCGGTGCCGTTTGCGCGGCAGGCGCTACACGCCGTGCGCCTTGGGCTTGTACACCCTGCATCCGGCAAGTCGGTCCATTGGACGGCCGAAGTGCCTGACGATTTCGCAGAGCTGATGGAAGCCCTGGACCTGGACCCCGATGTCGATTTCAACTGATTGGATCATCCCCGACTGGCCGGTGCATCCACGCGTTAAGGCGCTGGCGACCACGCGGCTGGGTGGTGTCAGCACCGGCCCTTACGGTCTGGCCGGCGGCCTGCCGGGTGGCCTGAATCTGGGCCAACACGTGGGCGATACGCCGGATGCCGTCGAACAGAATCGCCGCATCCTGCGTGCCGCCGTACCTGCTGAGCCGGTGTGGATGGAGCAGGTGCACGGCACTGGCGTGGCGGACCTGGATCAACTCACCAACGTGTCGGCACCGGTGGTGGCTGATGCCGCAGTGGCGTCTTGGCGCGATCGCGTTTGTGTGGTCATGACGGCCGATTGCCTGCCTGTGCTGCTAAGCGACGCGCGTGGCGTGACGGTCGGGGCGGCGCATGCCGGTTGGCGTGGGCTGTGCGGTGGCGTGATTGAGCGCACGGTCGACGCGATGATGCAACGGCTGCGTGCCTGCGGTCAGGAGGCTGATCCGACATGGCTGGCATGGCTGGGCCCTGCGATCGGCCCATCATGCTTCGAGGTTGGCGCGGAAGTGCGGCAAGCCTTCATCGATGCGGCTCAGCCGGATGAATTGCCGGCTACCGAAGCGGCATTCGTGAAGGGCGTGTCGGAAGGAAAGTTCTTCGCCGATCTCTATGCGCTGGCCCGGCTGCGGCTGGCACGTGTCGGTTGTACGGATGTGTACGGTGGGGGCTTGTGCACGATGACGGACGCCGATCGCTTCTACTCGTATCGCCGGGAGCGCACGACTGGCCGCATGGCCACCCTGATCTGGCGCGCGGATAACGTTGATTGACGTCAGTTGGCGCCGTCGCTGGATGCGGCGGCGTCATTCTCTGCTTCCCGCGCTCGTCTGCGCCGCTTGCGTGCCGGCGAGTCGACAATCCACAAGAAGAGCGACAGCGGCGCCACGCCGTACAGGATGAATGTGCCGATGCCGGCAATCCACGATTGCTCAGTCAAGGACATCATCAGGACAACGTAAAGCCAGCCAATGGCGACGATATACATGGCGGAAGGCGCCCGGCGTTTGCGCAATGGGGCAGTCTCGCACGAAATTGCATCGGCTGGACCATAGCCCGCCACCGTACTTAGCCATTCAACGGCGCCGCGCTCAGGCGGATTCGGCAAAACCCTTACTGGACCACGGTTTACAGGCAATCATCGGTCAACTCCGATTGACAGCCTTGAAACGGCGAGGCAACAATGCCCCGGAATACTGCGATTTGCGCCGCATAACCACCCGGAGCGGCGCGTATCGCATGCATGAGGGCACTATGGCAACGCGTCAATCCGCATCTTCCAAAGCATCTAGCGCCCACACCCAAGCCCCCTGGCAGGGCTTGCCGGATCCGGCGCAATGGGCTGAGCAGTTCAAGCAATGGCAAGCCTACGCTGGCGCATTCGCGCAGCCAGGCGCTGCCGCTCCCGGCCTTGGCCAGTTCAATGGCGCTCAGATGATGGGCGAGGGCGCCGTGCCCTTCGCACTGATTCCGTCTGAGCGCCTGGCTGAAATCCAGCAGAAATACCTTGAGGAATGGCTCCAGATCTGGCGCCACATGAGCACCGGCGATAGCGCTGAGGCTGTCGCGCCGTCCGATCGCCGCTTTGCCAACGAGGCCTGGCGCAAGAGCCCGCTCTACGGCTATGCCGCTGCCTTCTACGTGCTCAACGCCCGTACGCTGATGGAAATGGCGGATGCCGTGCAGGCCGACGCCAAGACCCGTGAGCGCGTACGTTTTGCCGTGTCGCAATGGACGGCCGCCATGTCGCCGTCCAACTTCCTGGCGACGAACCCAGAGGCGCAGAAGCAACTGCTCGAATCGCGCGGCGAATCGCTGCGTACCGGCATCCTGAACATGCTGCAGGACATGGAGCGGGGCAAGATCTCACAGACCGACGAGACGGCGTTCGAGATCGGTCGCAACGTGGCCAACAGCGAAGGCGCGGTCGTTTTCGAGAACGATTACTTCCAGCTCATCCAGTACAAGCCGCTGACGGCCAAGGTCTATGCCAAGCCGCTGCTGCTCGTGCCGCCTTGCATCAATAAGTACTACATCCTCGATTTGCAGCCCGCCAATTCACTGGTGCGCTATGCGGTGGAGCAGGGCAACACGGTGTTCCTGGTGTCGTGGCGCAACCCCGATATCAGCATGGCCTCGCGCACCTGGGAGGACTACATCGAGGGCGGCGCGATTGAGGCCATTCGCGTGGCACGTGAGATCTCGGCGCAGGACCAGATCAACGTACTGGGCTTCTGTGTGGGCGGCACGATTCTCTCCACGGCACTGGCCGTTCTGGCCGCGCGTGGCGAGCATCCGGCCGCAAGCCTGACACTGTTGACGACGCTGCTGGACTTTACCGACACCGGCATCCTTGACGTCTTCGTCGATCAAGCCCAGGTGGAGATGCGCGAGCAGACCATCGGTGCGAGTGCTCCGACTGGCCCGGGCTTGCTACGCGGCGTGGAACTGGCAAACACCTTCTCGTTCCTGCGCCCGAACGATCTGGTCTGGAACTACGTGGTCGAGAACTATCTGAAGGGTAAGACGCCCGCACCGTTCGACCTGCTGTACTGGAACGGCGATTCGACCAACCTGCCGGGGCCGTGGTACTGCTGGTATCTGCGTCATACGTACCTGCAGAACGACCTGAAGGAGCCGGGCAAGCTGACGGTGGGCGGCACGCCTGTCGACCTTGGCAAAATCGATGCGCCGGTCTACATCTATGGCTCACGCGAAGACCATATCGTCCCGTGGCAATCCGCATATGCATCGGTGCCGCTGCTCAAGGGCAAACGGCGCTTCGTGCTGGGTGCCTCGGGTCATATCGCTGGCGTCATCAACCCGCCCGCGGCCAACAAGCGTTCGCACTGGATCAACACCAAACTGCCCGAGACCGCCGATGCGTGGTTCGAGGGCGCCAAAGAGCACCCGGGCAGCTGGTGGCCCGACTGGTCGGCTTGGCTAGCGTCACACGCTGGCGCACAAAAGGCCGCCCCCAAACGCTATGGCAATGCGGACTACTCGGAGATCGAGCCCGCACCCGGCCGTTACGTCAAACAGAAAGCGTAAGATCGCGCGCATGATCCCCCGTTGCCGTCGCGGCTGCGGCCGCCGACGGTGTCCCCGACTCTCTTTCGACTGTGGAAGGTAAGCAAATGACCGATGTTGTGATCGTATCGGCGGTTCGTACCGCTGTAGGCAAGTTTGGTGGTTCGCTGGCGAAGATTGCCGCCCCGGATCTGGGTGCAGCCGTGATTCGCGAGGCGCTCTCGCGTGCGAAGGTTTCGCCGGACCAGGTGAGCGAAGTCATCATGGGGCAGGTGCTGACCGCCGGCTCGGGCCAGAACCCGGCGCGCCAGGCCGTCATCAAGGCCGGGCTGCCCAACATGGTGCCGGGCATGACCATCAACAAGGTGTGCGGCTCGGGTCTGAAGGCCGTGATGCTGGCGGCCAATGCCATCATTGCGGGCGACGCGGATATCGTCGTGGCGGGTGGTCAGGAGAACATGTCTGCTGCCCCACACGTACTGCCGGGTTCGCGTGACGGTTTCCGGATGGGCGACGCGAAGCTCATCGACTCGATGATTGTGGATGGGCTGTGGGACGTCTACAACCAGTACCACATGGGCATCACCGCTGAGAACGTCGCCAAGGAATACGGCATCACGCGCGAGGCGCAGGACGAGTTTGCCGTGGCCTCGCAGAACAAGGCAGAAGCTGCGCAGAAGTCGGGTCGCTTCAACGACGAAATCGTTCCGATCCTGATCCCGCAGCGCAAGGGGGATCCGATCGCGTTCGCGCAGGACGAATTCGTTCGCCACGGCGCGACGCTGGATTCGATGGCTGGCCTGAAGCCTGCCTTCGACAAGGCTGGCACCGTCACAGCGGCCAATGCTTCGGGCCTGAACGATGGCGCCGCTGCTGTGGTCGTGATGTCTGCGGCCAAGGCCAAGGAACTGGGCCTGACCCCGCTGGCCACCATTCGTGCCTACGCCAGCGCTGGCCTGGATCCGAAGGTGATGGGCATGGGGCCGGTGCCGGCGTCCAAGCGTTGCCTGTCGCGCGCCGGCTGGTCGGTGAACGATCTGGACCTGATGGAGATCAACGAGGCGTTTGCCGCGCAGGCGCTGGCTGTGCACCAGCAGATGGGCTGGGATACGTCCAAGGTCAACGTCAATGGCGGCGCGATTGCCATTGGTCACCCCATCGGCGCGTCGGGCTGCCGCATTCTGGTCACGCTGCTGCACGAAATGCAGAAGCGCGATGCGAAGAAGGGCCTGGCCTCGCTGTGTATTGGTGGCGGCATGGGCGTGGCGCTGGCAGTCGAGCGTCCGTAAATCTTTGTAGTGTTATCGGCGCGCGCTGAACGAAAGCGGTGTGCGCCGATCCGAAGCATCTCCGCTTGAGAAAAACTCGGGCGGTTCCAATAACAAGGACTAGGAGTGGACATGACCAAACGCATTGCATACGTCACCGGCGGCATGGGCGGCATCGGAACGGCGATTTGCCAGCGCTTGGCGCGCGACGGCTTCATCGTCGTCGCAGGTTGCGGCCCGAATTCGCCGCGCAAGGCAAAATGGCTCGAGCAGCAGAAGGCGCTGGGCTTTGATTTCGTTCCGTCTGAAGGCAACGTCGGCGATTGGGAATCGACCAAGGCCGCGTTCGACAAGGTCAAGGCTGAAGTGGGTGAGGTGGATGTCCTCGTCAACAACGCCGGCATCACGCGCGACGTGGTGTTCCGCAAGATGACCCGCGCTGACTGGGACGCTGTGATCGACACCAACCTCACGTCGCTGTTCAACGTGACCAAGCAGGTGATCGACGGCATGGTGGATCGTGGCTGGGGTCGCGTCATCAACATCTCGTCGGTGAACGGTCAGAAGGGGCAGTTTGGCCAGACCAACTACTCGACGGCCAAGGCTGGCCTGCACGGCTTCACGATGGCACTGGCGCAGGAAGTGGCGACCAAGGGCGTGACGGTGAACACTGTGTCGCCAGGCTATATCGCCACCGACATGGTGAAAGCGATTCGTCAGGATGTGCTCGACAAGATCGTCGGTACGATCCCGGTCAAGCGCCTGGGTGAGCCGACGGAAATCGCTTCGATCTGCGCATGGCTGGCGTCCGAAGAGTCGGGCTTCTCCACCGGCGCAGACTTCTCCCTCAACGGCGGCCTGCACATGGGCTGACCTTCAAACGCCCATGCTGCGGTCTTGCTGCAGCATGGGCGCAGCAATTTTCCCCCAAGAATCCGTTTTTACCCGTTCGCTGCTGCGATGCTCAAGTGCGTCGCAGCAGTGTATTTGCGTTGCACTTCGACGCGCATTCGGGTGCATCGGCCGTATCAAAATGCTGCGGGTTTTTACCGGGGGAGGTCGCCTTTTCTTTGCATGGCGATCCGCATAGAATCCAATCACGGAGGCGCTCCGCAGGGAGACACGGGGCGTCCGATCATAACCGGATGCATCTGCGTTGCCACATTCCTACGCAGATCGGAATAGCCGGGCAACCGCGTATTTTGCTGCACCGCTTGGTGCAGTCATTTCGCACTGCATCGGCTGCACCGCAGCAGCATCGCCAACACGGAAAGGCATGATGGCCACCAGCAAGAAGGGCACCGAACGGCTGATCAAGAAATATCCTAACCGCCGGCTCTACGACACCCAGACCAGTACTTACATCACGCTCGCAGACGTCAAGCAGCTCGTGATGGAGACCGAGGAATTTCGCGTGGTTGACGCGAAGTCCGGCGAAGATCTGACCCGCAGTATCCTGCTGCAGATCATCCTGGAAGAGGAAACCGGCGGCGTGCCGATGTTCTCCGGCTCGATGCTGGCGCAGATCATCCGTTTCTACGGCAATGCCATGCAGGGGATGATGGGCACGTACCTGGAAAAGAACATCCAGGCATTCGTTGATATCCAGAGCAAGCTGGCCGAGAACTCGAAGGATCTCTACAGCGGCAACAGCTTCAACCCCGACATGTGGTCGCAGTTCATGAACATGCAGGGGCCGATGATGCAGGGCATGATGAGCAACTACATCGAGCAGAGCAAAAACCTGTTCGTGCAGATGCAGGAGCAAATGCAGAGCCAGGCCAAGAACATGTTCGGGACGTTCCCGTTCAACCAGCCGCCCGAGAAGAAGTAAGTCGGGCCAGCTTGGCGGACAAAGGCGAATCGCGCGGCGGTTCGCCTTTTTTGTTGGGGTGATGGGAATGAGGCGACAGGGTAAAATGCGCGGCCTCAGAGGCTGATGCGTGCGCTTTACGCATCACCTCAAAATCTCGACTTCCCGCTTCGGTTATTCCCATGTTCAACCCCAGCTTCCGGCACATTGACCGGTTGGCCGCTTTCGCATGAGCCGCTTGTTGCTCGCCCCGATGGAGGGCGTCGCGGATTTTGTCATGCGTGACACGCTGACCCGCGCCGGTGGCTTCGATGGATGTGTCTCCGAGTTTGTCCGGGTGACAGGCTCCTTGCTGCCCCTGCGCACCTACGAGCGCGAGACGCCCGAAATCGCCAACGGCGGCTACACCGCCAGCGGCACGCCGATGGTCGTTCAGTTTCTGGGCAGCGACCCTGAATGGCTCGCCCGGAACGCCGCGTACGCTGCGACCCTGTCGCCGCATGGCATCGACCTGAACTTCGGCTGCCCGGCCAAAGTGGTGAATCGACACGGCGGCGGTGCCATGCTGCTTGATACGCCGGAAGTGCTGCACACGATCGTGGCGGCGGTGCGGGCCGCTGTCCCGCAGAACATTGCGGTGACGGCCAAGATGCGCCTGGGTGTTTCCGATACGTCGCGCGCGATCGAGTGTGCGACCGCCTTGGCAGAAGGTGGTGCGGCGTCGCTGGTTGTGCATGCTCGCACGCGCGATCATGGCTATCGCCCGCCAGCCCATTGGGAGTGGATTGCGCGTATCGCGGATGCCGTGCACGTGCCTGTCATCGCGAATGGCGAAGTCTGGACCGTGGGCGATTGGGAGCGCTGCCGCGCCGTCAGCGGTTGCGATGACGTGATGATTGGCCGCGGTGCCGTGTCCGATCCGTTCCTGGCTCAGCGTATTCGCGGGCGGATGGAGCCGGCCCCCTCCGCCGCAGAATGGCCGATTGTGCTGGGTTTTCTTGCCGACTATCTCAAGAAGCTGCACGCGCGCATCTTGTCGAAGCACGAGCATGGCCGGGTCAAGCTGTGGCTCGGCTACCTGAAACGGACGTGGCCGCAGGCGGCCGAGTTGCACGATGCCATCCGGCGCCTGCAGGACCCGATGGAAATCCAACGCGTGATTGAGCACGCGCTGCATCAGGGTGGCCGGCAGACGGCTCCGGCAGGGTAAAATGCGCATCTGCGCGGCGCTCATGCACGTACCGAAACCATGTCAAGCGCGCGGCACAAACACTCCCCACATCAGGTTGTCCCCATGTCCGACGTTAGTACCCAGAGCCCGAAAGTTGGCTTCGTTTCGCTTGGTTGCCCAAAGGCTTTGGTCGATTCCGAGCAGATCATTACCCAGCTCCGCGCGGAGGGGTATGAGATCTCCGGTACATATGGCGGGGCTGACCTGGTGGTCGTCAATACCTGCGGTTTCATCGATGAGGCGGTGCAGGAAAGCCTGGATGCCATTGGCGAAGCGCTGGCCGAGAACGGCAAGGTGATCGTCACCGGCTGCCTGGGCGCCAAGAAGGACGCCGCCGGGCAGGACATCATCACCAGCGTGCACCCGAAGGTGCTGGCCGTGACAGGCCCGCACGCGCTGGGAGAAGTGATGGAGGCGGTGCACACGCATCTGCCCAAGCCGCACGATCCGTTCATCGACCTCGTGCCGCCGCAAGGCATCAAGCTCACGCCCAAGCATTACGCATATCTGAAGATTTCCGAGGGCTGCAACCATCGCTGCAGCTTCTGCATCATCCCGTCGATGCGCGGCGACCTGGTCTCGCGCCCGGTGGCGGAAGTGATGCTGGAGGCAGAAAACCTGTTGAAGGCCGGCGTGAAGGAACTGCTCGTCATCTCGCAGGACACCAGCGCCTACGGCGTCGACGTCAAATTCCGCACAGGCTTCTGGAATGGCAGACCACTCAAGACGCGCATGACCGAGCTGGTAGCTGCACTGGGCGAGTTGGCTTCGCAGTATGGCGCCTGGGTGCGCCTGCACTACGTCTACCCGTACCCGAGCGTGGACGAAGTGATGCCGCTGATGGCCGAGGGCAAGGTGCTGCCGTACCTCGACGTGCCGCTGCAGCATGCCCATCCGGATGTGCTCAAGCGCATGAAGCGCCCGGCCAATGCCGAGAAAACGCTCGATCGCATCCGCGCTTGGCGCGAGGTGTGCCCGGAGCTGACCATCCGCAGCACGTTCATCGCAGGTTTCCCGGGCGAGACGGAAGAAGAATTCCAGACGCTGCTCGACTTCATCGCCGAAGCCGAATTGGATCGCGTGGGCTGCTTCGCCTATTCGCCGGTGGAAGGTGCGACCGCCAACGACCTGCCGGGCGCGCTGCCCGATGAGGTGCGCGAAGAGCGCCGCGCGCGCTTCATGGAAGTGGCCGAACGCGTGTCGGCCCGCCGTCTGCAACGCAAGGTGGGCAAGTCGCTGCGCGTGCTGGTGGACGAGGTGAACCAGGAAGGCGGCATTGGCCGTTCGTCGGCGGATGCACCGGAAATTGACGGTCTGGTCTACATCGCGCCGCCGTCCAAGCCATACAAGCGCTACAAGGCGGGCGATTTCGTGTCGGTCAAGATCACCGGCGCCGACGGCCACGACCTGTGGGGCGAAGTTTGAGGCAGGCCAGGTGAGCTTACGTAGTTTTACCTAAAATTTTGCGAACGGTCGTGCGTTTATACTGACCGCCATTCAATTTTCAATTGCATGGAGACAGCAATGGCACGTGAAGTGGTGGTGGTCAGCGGCGTTCGTACCGCAATCGGGACGTTTGGCGGCAGCCTGAAGGATGTGGCGCCGTGCGAACTGGGTGCATTGGTCGTGCGCGAGGCGCTCGCCCGTGCCGGTGTGAAGGGCGAAGAGGTCGGTCACGTGGTGTTCGGCCACGTCATCAACACCGAGCCCCGCGACATGTACCTCTCGCGCGTGGCGGCTGTGAACGGCGGCGTGTCGGCTGAGACGCCTGCGTTCAACGTCAACCGTCTGTGCGGCTCCGGTCTGCAGGCTGTAGTCAACGCTGCGCAGACCGTTCTGCTGGGTGACGCTGATATCGCCATCGCCGGTGGTGCCGAGAGCATGAGCCGCGCGCCGTACCTGGCACCCGCGGCCCGCTGGGGCTCGCGCATGGGCGACGCCAAGATGGTCGACATGATGCTCGGCGCGCTGCACGACCCGTTCCACACCATCCACATGGGTGTGACGGCGGAAAACGTCGCCCGCGAATTCGGCATCAGCCGCGAACAGCAAGACCAGACCGCGTTGGAATCGCACCAGCGCGCCTCGCGCGCCATCCAGGCCGGCTACTTCAAGGACCAGATTGTTCCGGTGACGATCAAGTCACGCAAGGGCGACATCCAGTTCGATACCGATGAGCACGTCCGCCACGACGCGACCATCGACGACATGACCAAGCTCAAGCCGGTTTTCGCCAAGGAAAACGGCACGGTTACGGCGGGCAATGCCTCGGGCCTGAACGATGCTGGCGCGGCACTGGTGCTGATGGAGCGTTCGGTGGCCGAGGCGCGTGGTCTGAAGCCGCTGGCGCGCCTGGTGTCGTACGGCCATGCTGGCGTTGATCCGAAGATCATGGGGATCGGCCCGGTGCCGGCGACGCGCCGCGCGCTGGAGCGTGCCGGCCTGTCGGTCAAGGATCTGGACGTGATCGAGGCCAACGAGGCGTTTGCTGCGCAGGCTTGCGCGGTGACGAAGGAACTCGGTCTGGACCCGGCCAAGGTCAACCCGAACGGCTCGGGCATCTCGCTCGGCCATCCGATCGGCGCAACGGGCGCTCTGATTACGGTGAAGGCGCTGCACGAGCTGCAGCGCATTGGTGGTCGCTACGCACTGGTGACCATGTGTATTGGTGGAGGACAAGGCATTGCGGCGGTGTTCGAACGCATCTGAACGCTTTCTTCTGATTGCGCGCCCGACAGGGCCGGCCGGCGCATTGCTCGCACTGGTGCTGGCCCTGGGCGCCATAGGTGTGACAACGGCGTCTGCCCAGACGCCGGCTGCCAACAACGGTTATGACGTGTCGACCGGCGGCGCCAACGTGCAGCCGGGCGACCTCGGTCTGAACCGTGCCATCGCGGATGGCGACAAGCGACGTGCTGCCAAGGCCGGTAACGGGTTCTCCGCCCAGACGGCCCAACCTCAGGTGCTGCAGCCCCAGCCAGACTACGCGAAATATCCCGTCTATACCGGTGTCATCGGGGATGTGCCGATCCACATGCGCCTCGGCCGCAAACCCGGTGAGATCGACAGCGTCCACGGCGAGTACACAGCGGGCAAAGGCCCGGGCGTGCGCCTTGTGACGGGCGAATATGAAAACGGCGGCTTCCTGATGGAAGAGTCCGACGACGGTACGAACGTCACCGGCACATGGGAAGGCGCCATCGACACGCGCGGCATCGTGCATGGCACCTGGACGGATGTCGCACACGGCGGCAGTACGCTGCCGTTTGTGCTGCGGCCGGTCGCCGTGGTGGTGATTCCCCCGTACGATGCCGCCGCCAACAGCAATGCAGTGACGCCAGCCAGGCCACTGGTGCCCGCCGCACCTGGGCAGATCGCCCCGGCACCGGTGCTGCCGCCAGTCAATCCCGCGCGATCCAGCGCGCACTGGTAAGCTGCCGGGTCAGTTGCCCGCAGCACCAATCCGCCAAATCGGCTGCACGTACGCCACTCACCAGGAATCTTTCGTGAACGACGATACCAAGCTCCCGCCCAAGTTTCCCGCAACCCTGGCTGTGCATCCGGACCTGAATGTCCCGCCGGGTTTTGCCGCGTTCTCGCATGCCACACATCGCGCCTCGACCGTGGTGTTCAAGAACCTCGCCGATATGCGTGCTTTCGGTAGCGGCAGTGTGGTGCACTGGCGTTACGGCCTGCATGCCACGCCGACCTCCGACGCGCTTTGCCAGGCGCTGGCGCAGATCGAAGGCGGTTCGCATGCGCTGCTGCTGCCCTCGGGCCTGGCGGCGATTTCGCTGGTGTACTTCGCGCTCATCAAGTCTGGCGACGACGTGTTGATCCCAGACAATGCCTACGGTCCGAACCGCGACCATGGCGAATGGATGGCGCGCCAGTTCGGCATCACCGTGCGCTACTACGACCCGATGATCGGCGCCGGTATTGCTGACCTGATCCGTCACAACACCAAGCTGGTGTGGCTGGAAGCACCGGGTTCGGTGACGATGGAAGTGCCCGACTGCACAGCCATTGCCGAGGTGGCCCGTGCGGCAGGTGCCATCACGGCGATCGACAACACCTGGAGCGGCGGCGTGTACTACCAGCCGTTTGCGCACGGCATCGACATCTCCGTGCAGGCGCTGACCAAGTACCAGTCCGGCGGCAGCGACGTGCTCATGGGCGCCACCATCACCAACGACGAGGCGCTGCACCACAAGCTGCTGGCCACGCGGATGCGCATGGGGTGGGGCGTGTCGGCGGACGATTGTTATTTCGTGCTGCGCGGCATGCCGAGCTTGCCGACGCGCTTGGCTGCGCACGACGCCCACGCGCGCGAAGTGGCCGAATGGCTGGCCGAGCGGCCCGAGGCCGTGCGCGTGCTGCACCCGGCGCTGCCCGATTGCCCGGGCCATGAGAACTGGAGGCGCGACTTTACCGGTGCCAGCGGCCTATTTTCTATCGTGCTGCACGAGCGTTACTCGCAGGCGCAGATCGATGCTTTTATCGAGGCGCTGCGTTACTTTGCGATCGGCTTTTCGTGGGGCGGGGCGAACAGCCTGGCACTGCCGTACAACATCCCGTCGATGCGCACGGCCACGGCCTGGCCGCCGGCCGATTGGGAGAACGCGGGTGGTTTCGTGCGCCTGTATATCGGCCTGGAGGACCCGCGCGATTTGATCGCCGATCTGAAGCAGGCAATGGAGACGCACCTGCGGGCTTGACCTGGTCGGGGCAGCCTTCAGGGCAATGGAGCGGGGCGCACAGGTTGCGCCCCGTTTTGATTTCTTCAACCGGTGGTTGGTGCCTTACTGCTGCGGGAGGAGATTCAGCAGCCCATCCAGGCCGACAACGTTGAAAGCCACGTCGGCCTGCGCCTGCACGATGGGCTTGGCACGGAACGCCACCGACAAGCCGGCGACCCCCATCATCTTCAAGTCGTTCGAGCCGTCGCCCATGGCGATGGCGTTATGCGGCGTCACGCCCATGTCCTCGCAGAACGCCTTGAGCGTCTGCGCCTTCACGTCGGCATTAACGATCTCGCCGAGCACGCGGCCGGTCAGTTTGCCGTCCACGATCTCCAGCGTATTGGCGCGCGTGCGGTCCAGCCCCAGGCGCTCCTGCAGGCGCGAGGTGAAGAACTCGAAGCCACCCGACACCAGCAGCGTGCGGATGCCCATAGCCTGCACGGCCTTGAGCATTTTTTCTGCGCCCAGGGAGAGTTGCAGACGCTCGTTGTAGACGCGCTCCAGCACGCTCGCATCCAGGCCCTTGAGCAGCTCGACACGGCGCGTCAGGCTCTCGTTGAAATCCTTGATCTCACCGCGCATCGACGCTTCGGTGATGGCGGCCACCTGTGGCTTGAGCCCGCAGAAGTCGGCAATCTCGTCGATGCATTCGATGGTGATGAGCGTGGAATCCATGTCCATCGCCAGCACGCGGAAATCACCGAACGTCCATTCGTCGGGAATCCATGCGTAGTCCAGCTTCAGGTTGGCGCAGATGGCGTCGAGCTGGACGCGCAATTCGCTGGGCAACTCGTGCACCCATTCGATGGCGGCGACGTTGGGCGCGCGCATTTCAAAGGCGGCGGTGCCGAACAGGCTGCGGACGGACTCGATATCGCCGGTAGACAGCGGCAACAGGCTTTGCAGGACGACAGGCATGGGAGGACGGGGGAAAGGATGCGCCGGGGAAGCGCGCTATTGTAGCGAAGCCCCCGGTAGGAATGCGCCCCACCATAAGGTGAGGCGTGCGTTGCACAAATTTCAGACGGTGGCCGTCTCCGCAGTCAGGCTGTGGGCGACCTTGGCGAGGAAGCGATCGCAGGCGTCGAGCTGGGCCAGCTCCACGTATTCGTTGGCCTTGTGCGCTTGCTCGATGTTGCCGGGGCCGCACAGCACAGCCGGAATGCCGGCGCGCTGGAACAAGCCGGCCTCGGTGCCGTAGGCGACCTTGCGCTTGTCGTTGTCTTCGGTCAGCGCGCGCACGAGCTGCGTGATGGCGGCCTGCTCGGAGGCATCCAGCGAAGGTGCCGCGGCGATCTCGGCCAGTTCGATGCGGGCGTCCGGGTGCTCGCGCTGCATGGCGGGCTCGATGGTTTCGCGCACGTAGCGCTCCACGCGCGCGCGGATGGCGGGTGCATCCACGCCCGGCAGGTTGCGGAACTCGAACACGAATTCGCACAGAGCGGGGATCGTGTTGAGCGCGATCCCACCGTTGATCAGCCCCGTGGACGACGTGGTGAACGGCACGTCAAACGCCTCATCAAACGGACCCTGAGCGCGGAATTCATCCGCCAGATCGCGCACGAAGCAGATGATGCGTGCGGCGTACTCAATGGCGTTGACGCCCTGCGGCGTGAGCGACGAATGCGCGGCACGGCCATGCACGCGGCAGCGGTAAGCGTTGATGCCCTTGTGGGCGACGATGGGGCGCATGGCGGTGGGCTCACCGACGATGCAGCCGGCAGGCTTGATGCCGCGCGCAATCAGGTCTTCGATCATGCGAGGGGCCCCCACACAGCCGACTTCTTCGTCATACGACAGCGCCAGGTGCACCGGCTCGCGCAGCTTGGCCTGCAACAGCGAGGGCACCAGCGCCAGCGATGACGCGATGAAGCCCTTCATGTCGCACGTGCCACGCCCGTACAGCTTGCCCTCGCGCACTTCCGGGTTGAACGGATCGCTGTCCCATTTCTGGCCGTCGACCGGCACCACATCGGTATGGCCAGACAGCACGATGCCGCCTTGTACGCTGCCATCCGCCGCCGGAATGGTGGCGAACAGGTTGGCCTTGTTGCCCTCGTCGTTGTGCGAGAGGTGCGATTCGAGGCCGACGCCGCGCAGGTAGTCGCGCACGGTTTCGATCAGGGCGAGGTTGGAGCCGCGGCTGGTGGTGTCAAAACTGACCAGCTTGCGGGTCCAGTCCAGCGTAGAGAGAGCGGTGCTCATGATGTTTCCTTATCTTTTGATTCGGCGATGCTAGCGCATCAGCTCAATTGCCGCATGGCGTGGCGAATCGTCTGCGCCAGCGCGGCGGTCTCAGCCGGGATGTTCTCGATGCGCAGACGATCCTGCCCGGCCAGCTTGATCTGCCGGTTCTTCTGCACGAGGTCGATGATCTTGATCGCATCCACGGGCGGGTTGGGTATGAAATGCAGCGTGACCGCCTCCGCGCCCTTGTCGATCTTGCGGATGCCCAGCGGCACGGCTGCGATTCGCAGACGATGCGTTTCGATGAGCGACTGCGCCTGCGGCGGCAGCTTGCCGAAGCGGTCGATCAGCTCTTCCTGGATGTTGTCGATGGTCTCGCTGCTCTCGCAGTTGGCCAGGCGCTTGTAGAGTGACAGGCGCTCCTGCACATCACCACAATAGTCCTGGGGCAGCAGGGCAGGCGTGCCGAGGTTGATCTCGGTAGTGGCGGCCAGCGGCGCCATCAAGTCGGGCTCCTTGCCCGCCTTGAGTGACTTCACCGCCTGGTTGAGCATGTCGGTATAGAGCTGGAAGCCGATCTCGGAGATCTCGCCCGACTGCTTGTCGCCCAGCACCTCGCCGGCGCCGCGAATTTCCAGATCGTGCATTGCCAGATAGAAGCCCGAACCCAGTTCTTCCATCTGCTGAATGGCTTCGAGCCGGCGCTGCGCCTGCTTGGTCAGACCATCCAGATCGTGCGCCAGCAAATACGCATACGCCTGGTGGTGCGAGCGTCCGACGCGGCCGCGCAACTGGTGCAGCTGCGCCAAGCCGAACTTGTCGGCACGGTGGATCAGGATTGTGTTGGCCGTCGGCACGTCGATGCCGGTTTCGATGATCGTCGTGCACAGCAGGATGTTGGCGCGCTGGGCCACGAAGTCGCGCATCACGCGCTCCAGCTCGCGCTCGTGCATCTGGCCATGGGCGACCACCACGCGCGCTTCCGGAATCAGCTCTTCCAGCTTGGCACGCTTGTTCTCGATGGTCTCGACTTCGTTGTGCAGGAAGTAGACCTGCCCGCCGCGCTTCAACTCACGCAGGATTGCCTCGCGCAGCACGCCGTCTTCTTCGCGGCGCAGGAAGGTCTTGATGGCCAGGCGCTTTTGCGGCGCGGTGGCAATTACCGAGAAATCGCGCAGGCCTTCCAGCGCCATGCCCAGCGTGCGCGGGATCGGCGTCGCGGTGAGCGTGAGCACGTCCACCTCGGCGCGCAGCGTCTTGAGCGCTTCCTTCTGACGCACACCAAAGCGGTGCTCCTCGTCGATGATGACGAGCCCCAGCCGGTCGAACTTCACGTCCGGCGAAAGCAGCTTGTGCGTGCCGATCACGATGTCGATGGTGCCGGCGTTGATGGCCTCGATGGCGCCGTCGATTTCCTTCTTGTTCTTGAAGCGCGAAATCTCGGCAATGCGCACCGGCCAATCAGCAAAGCGGTCGACCAGCGTCTGGTAGTGCTGCTCGGCCAGCAGCGTGGTCGGCGCGAGAATGGCGACCTGCTTGCCGCCCATGACTGCGACGAACGCGGCGCGCAAGGCGACTTCTGTTTTGCCGAAGCCGACGTCGCCGCAGACGAGGCGGTCCATCGGCTTGCCCGAGGTCATGTCAGCGATGACGGCGGCGATGGCGGCGGCCTGGTCGGGCGTTTCTTCAAAGCCGAAGCTCTCTGCAAACTTGACGTAGTCCTCGGGCGTGAGCGGGAAGGCAAAGCCTTGGCGCAGCGCACGGCGCGCGTACAGGTTCAGCAGCTCTGCCGCCGTGTCGCGAATCTGCTGCGCAGCTTTGCGCTTGGCCTTCTCCCACTGGCCGGAGCCGAGCGAATGCAGCGGCGCGGTTTCCGGATCGGCGCCGGAGTAGCGCGAGATCACATGCAGTTGGTGCACCGGCACGTAGAGCTTGTTGCCCTTGTCATAGTCGAGGTGGAGGAACTCCTCCTCACCGTTGCCCATATCGATGGAGATGAGCCCTTGGTAGCGGCCGATGCCATGTTCGCTGTGCACCACCGGGTCGCCGATCTTCAGTTCGGCCAGGTCGCGCACCATGGCATCGACGGCGGTGGCCTGCTCCTGTTTGCGGCGACCGGCGCGGCGCGTGGTCTGTGCGTACAGCTCTGTCTCGGTGATGATGGCGATGCGTTCGTCGCCGAGGATGAAGCCCTGGTACAGCGGTGCCACGCCCAGCACGAATTTGGCGTCGCTGCTTATCAGGTCGGCATAGTCGGCCACGCCTTCCGGGTGCAAACCGCTGGCGGCGAACATCTGCGCGAGCGTCTCGCGGCGGCCGGCGGATTCCGCGCAGATCATGACGCGGCAGTTGCCACGCATCAGGAACGCTTCGAGGTTGACCAGTGGGTCTTCTGCGCGGCGGTTGACAGCAACGTTTGGCAGCGGCAGCGAGAGCGGCGCATCGCCAGGCTCCGCGCGCAACACCAGACGTGCATGCGGCTTGGCCGCCACGAAGAACGCTTCCTCATCCAGATACAACGCGCCGGGCTCCAGCAACGGCCGTTCGCGGTCGTGGCGCATGAAGTTGTAGCGCTGCGTGGTGTCGGCCCAGAAGCGGCGCACCGCGCTTTCGATGTCGCCGACGAAAGCCAGATGCGTGGCGCCCGGCAGATAGTCGAACAGCGTGGCGGTCTCTTCAAAGAACAACGGCAGGTAGTACTCGATGCCGGCCGAGGGCACGCCGTTGCCGATGTCTTTGTAGATGGGCGAGCGCGTCGGGTCGCCTTCGAACACCTCGCGCCAGCGTCCGCGGAAGGCGGTGCGCGAGGCCTCATCCATCGGGAACTCGCGGCCTGGCAGCAGGCGCACTTCGTTTACGGGGTAGAGACTGCGCTGGGTGTCGGGGTCGAAGGAGCGGATGGTCTCGATCTCGTCGCCGAACAGGTCGAGCCGATACGGCAGCGGCGAACCCATCGGGAAGAGGTCGATCAATCCGCCGCGCACGGAGTATTCACCGGGGCGCATGACGGCGCTGACATGCTCATAGCCGGCCAGCGTGAACTGTGCCTTGAGCGCAGCCTCATCGAGCTTTTCGCCCTTCTTGAAGAAGAACGTGTAGGCCGCCAGGAACGACGGCGGCGCGATGCGCTGCAACGCCGTCGATGCCGGCACAAGCAGGATGTCGCACGCGCCGTTCTGCAGGTCATGCAGCGTGGCCAACCGTTCGGAGATCAAGTCCTGGTGCGGCGAGAAGTTGTCGTACGGCAGCGTTTCCCAGTCCGGCAGCAGCTTTACGCGCGCTTGCGGGGCAAACCAGCGCAGCTCTTCCGCCAGGCGCTGGGCGTCAACGGCGTTGGCACAGACCACCGCCAGCATGGGTACGGCAGCGCGATGCTGCTCCAGGTAGCGTGCAAGCAGCAGGGCATCTGCCGCGCCTTGCAGGCCGCTGAAGACGAAGCGCGCCCCCGGTTTGACGGCGGGCAGGGCAGAAAGCGAGAAATCGGACATGGGAGACGTCGGGTTCTTGTAGGACCGGTCGGCAAGGCAAAGCATGACACCCCGCCGGCGTTTGCAGGCGGGGTGTCATAGGGCCTGTCGTCACGAGAAACGTGCGCGCGCAAGGCTAATTTGGGTCGCAGGGCTAGGCGTGGGCGGCGCCGCTTGGTCACTCCAAGCAAGCCGGCCGCAACGACGCCATGCGGCCCAAATTACCCTTGCCCTCCGGGTTGACCCGATCCGGGGCCATCTACTTTGTCGGGCACCTTGCAAAGGGAGTGACCCTTTGCGGCGTTGCCCTTCGCGTAGCTGGCCCCGGCTCGGGTCAACGCGCGCACGTTTCTCGTGACGACAGGCCCTAACACTGGCCGCTATTATAAAATCCGCGCGAATTACATGCTGGTGACGGCTCAAAAACCGTGCAAACGCCGCATCCACGCTTATCTTTTGCACTCCATGTCCGAACCTTCCCGCCCAGGCCGACGCCGTTTTGCGCTGATTCCCTCAGCCGGCACCGGCTCGCGCGCCGGCGGCGATTTGCCCAAGCAATATCAGGCGATCGCCGGGCGGCCGATGTTGTGGCACACCGCACAAGCCTTTCTGGGGAGCCCCGAGATCGATTCTGTGTTGATCGTGACGACGCCGGGCGCACAACCGCTCGTGCAGCGTTTTCCCGATGGCGGTTTCGATGCACCCAGGCTGGTCGAAGTGGATTGCGGCGGTGATTCGCGCCACGCGTCGGTCATGCATGGGCTGGCAGCGTTGCGCGGGCTGGGTGCGCACGACGACGATTGGGTGCTTGTGCATGATGCCGCCCGCCCAGGTCTGACACCTGCGCTGATTGCGCGGTTGGTCGCCGCGGTGGAGGGTGAGGGCTCGCAGGCCGTCGGTGGCATCCTCGCGCTGCCAGTGGCCGATACGCTCAAGCGTGCAGACGCCGAGCAGCACATCGGTGCCACGGTACAGCGTGATGGCCTGTGGCAAGCGCAAACACCGCAGATGTTTCCACTTGGCCTGTTGGAGCGTGCGTTGCGCGAGGCACTGGCGCAACAACGCATCGTTACCGATGAGGCCAGTGCCATTGAGGCGGCTGGCCACAAGCCGTTGCTGGTGCCCGGCGCGCTGCGCAACTTCAAGGTGACGTACCCCGACGATTTCGCGCTGGCCGAGGCTATCCTCGCGCTGCGCGCACAAGACAAACCTCACGAGGCATCGCAAGCATGAACTGGATGGATATCCGCATTGGCCAGGGCTACGACGTACACGCCTTGGTAGAAGGCCGCAAGCTGATTCTCGGCGGTGTGGACATTCCCCACACGCGCGGCCTGCTCGGCCATTCCGATGCCGATGCATTGCTGCACGCCATTACAGACGCGCTGTTCGGTGCCGCTGGCCTGGGCGATATCGGCCGGCACTTTCCTGACACCGATCCCGCCTTTGCGGGCGCCGACAGTCGCGTGCTGCTGCGTGAAGCCGTGCAGCGCGTGCGCAAGGCCGGCTATGCCGTAGGCAATGTCGACGCCACCGTCATCGCACAGAAGCCGAAGCTCGCACCGCACGTGCCGGGCATGGTTGCCAACCTGGCAGAAGACCTCGGCATTGCGCCCGAGCGCTGTAACGTCAAGGCCAAGACCAACGAGAAGCTCGGCTTCGAAGGCAAGGAAGAGGGCATCGTCGCGCAGGCCATCGTACTGATCTACCGTGCGGAAGCCGCCGATCAAGACTGAAGTGTCGCTTGACGAAAAACGGCAGCCCGGATTGCTCCGGCGCTGCCGTTTTCGTTTGTGGAGCGTGATGGTCTATTCGGTCGCAATCACAATGGCTGCCGCGTTGATGACCGAAGCGATGCGCCCAACGTCGCGCAATTGCTGCGTGCTCATGCCCAGCTCCCTGAGCAGCTTGTAGTGCGAGCTCACGCAGAAATGGCACTTGCCGACGATGGACGCTGCCAGGGCATACAGTTCAAAGCGCCGTCTGTCGATGCCGCCGTGGCTGCTGTAGGCGTTCATGCGGAGTTCGGCGCGCTGTGTTTTCAGGTCGGCGTCGTCGGCCATCTCAACAAACGGATACCACGTGTTGTTCATCCCCATGAGCGCCGCTGCGGTGAGCACGCCAGTCGTCTCCTCGGGCGACAGCACGCCGGCATTGCGGATGATTTCGGTCAGCACCTTGCTCTTCGCGGCAAAGGCTGCCGCGAGCGCCACGCCAACCGCATCCGTGCCTTCGAGCGAAGACCGCGCGATCGTGCCGTCTACGTTCAGGCGGATGTCCTTGGCGTAGTCGGGTATCAAGCCTTTTATCGTCTGCAGGAATTCCATCGGCTGCTCCTATCGGCGGTGGCTGGAAAAAGGAAAGCCCGCGCAAGGCGGGCTTCGACTCGGCGTGCCTTGCGTGGCGATTACAGCGTGGCACCGCCAACCGCGCGGTTGCACGGGCATAGCTCGTCGGTCTGCAGGCCATCGAGAATGCGCAGGACTTCATCCGGGTTACGGCCCACGTTCAGGTTGTTGACCGACACGTGCTGGATGACGTTGTCCGGGTCGACGATAAACGTTGCACGCAATGCAACGCCGGCCTCATGTTCGCGTACGCCGAGCTGATCAATCAGGGCGCCGGTCGTGTCGGCAAAGGACCACTGGTTGAGCTTGTCGAGGTCTTTGTGCTCGCGGCGCCATGCGAGCTTGACGAACTCGTTGTCAGTCGAGCCGCCCAGCACGACGGTGTCGCGGTCTTCGAAATCGCCGTTGAGTTTGGCGAAGGCGACGATCTCGGTCGGGCAGACGAAGGTGAAGTCTTTCGGATAGAAGTAGATGATCTTCCACTTGCCGGGGAACGAGGTCTCGGTGATGTCTTCGAACGCCGACTGGCCGCCTTCCTCGTGATGATTGAACCCCGGCTTGACGCCGACGACCTTGAACGGTTCGAGCTTGTCACCAATGGTCTTCATGAGCGCCTCCTGAAGTTGTGCAGTGGGGGAACAGAGCTTGCAAACGCAGACTCGCCGCCGCCCCGGCAATGGGAAGAGGGGGAGCGGAGAGACGAAGAACGCGGCGGCGGGAGAGCGCAGCCTGCCGGCTGGAGTATGGTTGACGATCTCGTAACCGGCTAGTTGATAATCTCAACGGCCGTCATAGCAGATACGCAGGGCATGCTGATTCGATCACGCTAGTCGCCGCGCATGACAGCCGTGGAAGCAGGGGGTGTGCCTGAGCGGCGCGGATCAGTAGCGCGTGTAGCAGGCGCTGACGACCAGCCCGGTTTCCGGTGGTGTGCGGTTCTCCAACACCAGCCGACCGCCGCTGCGCTGCAGGATGCGATTGACGATCGACATGCCGAGCCCGGCCCCCTTGGCCTCGCTGCGGGCAGATTCGAGCCGGTAGAACGGTCGCGTGAGCAGCCCAAGCTGATCGACGGGCACACCGGCGCCGCGATCGGCCACGCACAACACCACCTCGTTGTTCTGCAGCACGGTGCTGACCGTGATGTCGGCGCGGCCGGTGCCGGGCGTCTTGCCGTACCGGCGTGCGTTCTCAATCAGGTTGTCGAGAATGCGCTGCGTCTCCATCCGGTTGCAGCGGGCGATGGCCTGCGGTGCGAGCTTGAGCGTGAGATCGATGTCGTCGTGCGCCGAATACACCGGTGCCGTGTCGCGCACGAGTTCGGTCAGATCCACCTCTTCCTGCATCTCACTGGACGGGCGCGCGTAGTCGAGGAACTGGCCGATGATGGCGTCCATCTGCTCGATGTCGGCCACCATCAGCTCGCGCGTTTGTTCGTCGACGGGGCTCATCTCGGTTTCCAGCCGCAGGCGTGTGAGCGGCGTGCGCAAGTCGTGCGAAATGCCAGCCAGCATGACGGCGCGGTCGGCCTCGAGCTGTTTGAGGTCGCGCACCATCTGGTTGAAGCTGTGATTGGCCTGCGCCACTTCGGTGCCACCGGCTTCCGGCAGTGCTTTCGGGTCGTCGCCCGCGCTGATGGCGCGCGCCGTGTCGGCTAGGCGCTTGAGCGGCTGGTTCACGCGCGAGGTGATGAATGCCGCGCCCAGCACCGACAGCACCAGCGCCGCCATCGACCACCACAGCCACTGCAGCCCCGGTACGTGCTCGAAACGATCCGGGCTGATGGCAACCCAGTAGTCATCGCCTTCGATCTGGAAGCTCACCCACACGCCCGGAATATCGTTGACCGCCGTGGCGATCACCGTTTCGGCACCCAGCCGGTTGCGGATTTCCTGCTGGACGAGTTGCGTCAGATAGGGGTTGGTGTGCGGCTCGCGGTACTCGTCTTCCTTCTCACGCGGGTAGACCTTGATGCCTTCGTTCTGCACGAGGTCCAGCAGCAGGAAGCGCCGGCGCGCCGGGTCGGAATACAGCAGCGCCGCCCGCGTGAGCTTGACCACGCTGACCACCTGCATGGCGATCTGCTGCGCGCGTGGTTCACGCTCGAAAATGCGGAAGCTCTGGAACCAGACGCCCAGCGAGATGGCAATGAGCAGAGCGATCAGCATGAAGGTTCGCCAGAACAGCGAACCAAACACACTGATCAACAGATGCCGCAGCGCGGCCGGACGCGGAATGCGCAAGTCGGTTGCGGAAGAGAGGGGTTACTTGGCGCCCTTACTTGGCACCATCAGGAATGAACACGTAGCCCAGGCCCCAGACCGTCTGGATGAAGCGCGGGTTGCTGGCGTCAGGCTCGATCAGCTTGCGTAGGCGCGAGATCTGCACGTCCAGGCTGCGGTCGAAGACTTCGTATTCACGGCCGCGCGCCATTTCCATGAGCTTTTCGCGCGATAGGGGTTGGCGCGGATGGCGCGCAAACACCTTGAGCACGGAGAATTCGCCCGTCGTGAGCGTGATCTCTTCGTCGTTCTTCTTGAGCGTGCGCGTGGCCAGGTTCAGCACGAAATCGCCAAAGGCGAAGGTTTCGGGCGTTTCCGACGGCGCACCCGGAATCTCGGCGGGCCCACGGCGGCGCAGTACGGCGTGAATGCGTGCAATCAGTTCGCGCGGGTTGAAGGGCTTGGGCAGATAATCGTCGGCGCCCATTTCGAGGCCGACAATGCGATCCACGTCTTCGCCCTTGGCGGTGAGCATGATGATGGGCGTCTGATCGTTTGCGCCGCGCAGGCGACGGCAGATCGACAGGCCATCTTCGCCCGGCATCATGAGGTCGAGCACGAGCAGGTCGAAGCGCTCACGCAGCCAGAGTTTGTTCATCGCGGTGGCGTTTTCCGCCACCAGCACGGTGAAGCCCTGCTCCCCGAGGTAGCGGCGCAGCAGATCGCGCAGGCGGGGATCGTCGTCGACGACGAGAATCTTTTGACCAGAATTTTCCATGGCGCTAATGGTAACGACAAAAACAGAGGCTCGTGGCGCGGCAGAACCCCAATTGAAACAGACGGTTACATTATTTACCGGGCCACACGAACAGTCTGTAGGAGGCACGGCTACACTGCCTTGGCGGTTCCTCAGTTGGGGTCAAATCGTGTTGACCCCCATAAAGGGGACTGGCGTGCAATGCGGTTGCCTGATATCGATTGTCGCGCAATGATGCATGGCGCATCGGTTTCCAGCAACATGGACGTGGCTTCTCTCTCTCTCTTGACGGATCGATCAGCAAGTTTCCTGCAGCGCTTGGCGCTGACGGCGTGTGCTGCCGCCCTCTGCCTGGCGTATCTGCCGGCACAGGCGCGCGGGCCGCACAATGCGCCCCCCAGTGGATTTGGTGGCGGAAACGGGTTCGGTCGATTCAACGGCGGCAACTTTTTCGAGGCCGCCGCGCCGCACAAGGGCGGGAACCAAGGTGGGGCGCGCGGTAACGAGGCGGATGAACGCCGTCGCCGTGCCGCCGCCATGGAAAACCGCCGAGCCGAGAACGAAGGCCGGTCGTCGCCACCCCCGCAGCGCAAGCTGTCCCCCGAGGAACGCAAGCAGTTGCGTCAGAACATCTATGACGTCACGCGGGACATCTATCACCGTGGCGGCTAGATAGGAGCTGGGAAACGGCGCGCAGTCGCTGCCCCGGCAAAAGCAGCAAAGGGGCAGTAGGGTCGACTCGGGGGACCGACATGCGAGTACGTAGCACGATTTTCTTGGCGCTGGCAGCCGCTGGCGTTCTTTCACTTCCACCCGCGCAGGCGGCGACGCAGGACAAGCCGCATCGCCACAGCACGCATGCCAAGGCACCCGTTGCCGACGAGCAGCGGCTGGACCGCGAAGACGCGCGCTATTTCCTCACCCGTATCGGTTTTTCGCCGTCTGAGAGCGAACTGGATACGTACGCCGGATTGACGCACCGCGAGGCCATCGACCGCGTGCTGGCGCAGACGGGCACGGTTGCCACTACGCCGCCGCCGGCGTGGGTCGACGAACCGATCATCCCCTACAACAAGCTGCCCGACGAAGACGCCCGCAAGGCCGCGCGCCAGAAGAACGCTGCGCACGAGCTGGAACTGCGTGCCTGGTGGATGGGCGAGATGATCAAGACGCCGTCGCCGCTGACCGAGCGCATGACGCTGTTCTGGCACAACCACTTCGTGTCCAGTACGCAGAAGGTGCCGTTTGCGCAGTTGATGTACCGGCAGAACGTGCTGCTGCGCCAGGACGCGGTCGGCAACTTTGGCACGATGCTGCACGCCATCGGCAAAGACCCGGCAATGCTGATCTACCTGGATGGCGCCGATAGCCGCAAGGGCAAGCCCAACGAGAATTTCGCGCGCGAGGTGATGGAGCTCTTCACGCTAGGCGAGGGGCACTACACCGAGCAGGACATCAAGGAAGCCGCGCGCGCCTACACGGGCTGGAGCATCGACCGCGACCACGACTTTGCCTACATCTGGCGCCCGCAAGTCCACGACACGGGCACCAAGACGGTATTCGGCCAAAGCGGCGATTACGACGGTGACCAGATGCTCGACATCCTGCTGTCCCGTCCGGAGATGGCCACCTTCATTGCGACCAAGCTGTGGCGCGAGTTCGTTTCACCTGACCCGGACGCGGCGCAAGTGCAGCGGGTGGCCGATGCGTTCCGCTCAAGCGGCTACGACATCAAGGTTGCCCTGCGCGAGCTGTTCATGACGCCGGCCTTCTGGGCACCGCAGACACGTGCAACGCTGGTGAAGTCGCCGGTGGAGATGATTGTCGGCACGCTGAAGGAATTCAACGTGCAGTACTCCGACCCGACGCCGTTCGCGATCAAGTCTGCCCAGCTTGGGCAGAACCTGATGGCACCGCCCAACGTGAAGGGCTGGCCGGGCGGCGATGCGTGGATCAACTCGACCACGCTGCTGGGGCGCAAGCAGTTTCTCGATCAGTTGTTCCGTTCGACCGAGATGAAGGCGCCGGCACAGCAGGCCCAGCAGCAGAAGCCCGGCGTGATGGTGGCGGCCATGCGTGCAGACCTGAAGGAAGGCGGCGCCGTGCAGGGCTTGGGGCAGGCGCTCAAGGGCATGGGCCAAGAGGGCCGCTTCAAGCTGGCCCAGTCGCAGACGATGGTGTCGTTCAACTCGGCCAAGTGGCTGGCGCAGTTCGGGGCGGATGGGGATGATCCGCCGCAGCTTGGGCCGCGCATTTCGATCCAGCGCGCTGTGCTGCCGATCGAGCCAACCGCACCCATCCCCGTCAAGCTGGCTGGTACCGCGTACCTGCGCACGCTGATGATGGACCCCGCCTACCAATTGAAGTAACGCCATCTCTGCAGGAGCACACATCATGGAACGTCGCGATTTTCTGAAGGCGGGCGCCATGCTTGGCCTTGGTGGCGCTGCATCCGGTCTCCCGGGTGTGGTCTTTGCTCAAGGGCAACGGGATCAAGGCGGGCGCAAGGGCTACGGCAATCTGCTGATTCTCATTGAGCTCAAGGGCGGCAACGACGGCTTGAACACCGTCGTGCCGTACACCAGCGCGCAGTACTACGCGCTGCGCCCGCGCATTGCCATCAAGCGTGAGCAGGTGCTGCAACTCGATGACCGCTACGGCCTGCACCCGTCTCTGCAGGGGATGATGCCGCTGTGGCAGGCGGGCGAGCTGTCGGTGGTGCAGGGGCTGTCGTATCCGCAGCCGAATCTCTCGCACTTCCGCTCGATCGAGATCTGGGATACGGCGTCGCGCTCGGATCAATACCTGCGAGAAGGCTGGTTGACGCGCGCGTTTGCCGCGCGGCCGGTGCCGGCTTCGTTCGGTGCGGACGGTGTGATCATTGGCACTGCGGATCTTGGCCCGCTCGATGGCGGCTCCCGGGCGGTGGCGCTGGCCAATCCGGACGCGTTCCTCAACGACGCGAAGCTGGCGATGCCGTCTCACGCCATAGGCAATGCCACGCTTGAGCACGTGCTGAAAGTCGAGGCGGATATCGTCAAAGCGGCCGACGGGCTGCGGCCGAAGGCGGGCAAGTTTGCGTTCCAGACGCACTTTCCGGATGGCGGCTTCGGCAACTCGATCAAGGCGGCGATGCAGGTGGTGGCCGCTCCCGGACATGGCGGGGCCGATGTGGCCGTGGTGTGCCTGTCGCTGGGCAGCTTTGATACGCATACCAACCAGCAGGGCACGCAGGCGAACCTGCTGAAACAGTTGGGCGATGGCATTGCCTCGCTCAAGAGCGCGCTCACGGAATTGGGGCGCTGGAACGACACGCTGATCGTGACGTATTCCGAGTTTGGTCGCCGCCCGCGTGAGAACCTGAACAATGGCACGGACCATGGCACCGCCGCTGCGCATTTCGTGGCAGGCGGTCGTGTGAAGGGTGGACTGGCCGGGCAGGGGCCGATGCTGGAACGCTTGGATGGCGGCGGCAATCTCGATCCATCGGTCGATTTCCGCTCGCTTTACGCGACGGTGCTGGAGCGCTGGTGGGGAATGGATTCCCAGTCCGTGCTCGCCGGGCGGTTCGCCCCGCTCGACCTCATCAAGGCCTGATCAGCCGCGGATTTGTGTCTTCCAGGCCAGCCATAGCTTGCGCAGCGGCGTGAGGTCGGTGCGCTGCGTGAGCACCTGGAAGCCGTCCGCCTCCACCTCATCGAGCAGGCGCATGGCCAGCACGCCGCGGATCAGCGCTGAGCGCTGGGCGCGGCGGTCTTCAGCGGGCAATGCGGCCAGGGCTTCCTTGTAGGTCGTGCGGGCACGCTCGGCCTGGAACGCCATCAGCGGTTTGAAGCCTTCTGCATAGCGGCGGTTGAACAGGTCGGCCGCGGGTACGTTGAAGCGCTGCAGTTCGTCCACGGGAACGTAGACGCGGTTGTGGCGCACGTCTTCCCCCAGGTTGCGAATGAAGTGGACCAATTGCTCGGCCAGCGACAGCAGCCGTGCGAATTCCAGCGTGCGCGCATGCGTATGGCCGGCGATGCGTGCAGCCAGTCGGCCCGCCACACCGGCTACCTGATCGCCGTGGCGACGCAGGTTGGGCCAGTCCAGGTAGCGGTTCTGCATGGCGTCGGCCTCAACGCCTGCCAGCAGTTCGCCCAGGTGCACTGCGCCAATGTCATAGGCTGACAGGTGCGGTTGCAGCGCCTTGGTGGCGGGGTGCTCCGGGCGTCCTTCGAATAGTCGGGCCAGCTCCAGGCGCCACCATTGCAGCTTCGTTTGCACGACGGCCGGGTCGGTCGCATCACGCACGGCATCTTCCAGTTCACGGCGCACGGCTTCCAGCGCGATGGTCGCGCGGCGGCGCTCGGGCGTCAGAAACAATACGCTGTAGTACAGATCGCTGCCGGGCGGGGCGGCCTTGTCGGCGCAGTAGTCGTCGGGGGTCACGGAAGAGGCCGTCGCGGTGGACGTGATGTCGGAAGATAAGCTGGGCGGCCATTCTACATGGCGCTGCAGTGCAGCATGCGAGAGGCCGCTGCCAAGCGGTCAGCAATAAAAGTCAATCAGACCACGCCGTGTCGTTGACCCTGCGCATTGCCGTGGGTATATTACTGACCGGTCAGTTATTTACTGAGAGCGTGTCATGCCCGCCGTGCCTGCGATGTATCCGTCGTACCCGCATTCCGACTCCACCGGTTCCTCCGACACGCTTGCGCTGTCGCGAGGGCGCTCTTGGTCTCTGGCCATATCAACGGTTTTGCTGACTGGCGCAGTGCTGTTGGCTGGCTGCAGCAAAGAACAGCCCAAGGCGCCAGAAGTCCGCCCCGTACGCACCCTGACGGTCACCAGCGAGCAGGGCGCCGGCACCGCAGAATTCTCCGGCGATGTGCGCCCGCGCATTGAATCGCGCCTGGGCTTCCGCGTGCCGGGCAAGATCGTCGCGCGGCTGGTCGACGTGGGGGCCACGGTCAAGAAAGGGCAAGTGCTGGCTCGCCTGGACCCTGCCGATCTGGCGTTGGCACAGCAGTCCGCCCAGGCCCAGTTGTCGGCTGCCAAGACTGACCGCGATCTGGCTGCGGCCGATCTCAAACGTTTTTCTGAACTCTTTGCCAAGGGCTTCATCAGCGCGGCTGAGCAGCAACGGCATCAAGCCAACTACGACGGCGCGCAGGCTCGCTACGAGCAGGCGGCTGCCGGCTATCGCAATCAGTCCAACCAAGCCGCCTATGCCACGCTCGAAGCCGATGCAGATGGTGTAGTGACGGGCGTCGACGCCGAGGTCGGGCAGGTGGTATCTGCCGGCCAGCCGGTCGTGCGCGTGGCGCAGACGGCCGAGAAAGAGGTTGTGGTCGGCATTCCCGAAGACCAGGTGGACACACTGCGCAAATCGCCCGACGTGAGCGTCAAGCTGTGGGCAGACCAGTCGCGCAGCATTCCGGGCAAGGTGCGCGAGATTGCGCCAGCGGCCGACCCGCTCACGCGTACGTACACCGTGAAGATTTCGGTGCCCAACCCGCCGCCCGAACTGAAGCTGGGCATGACGGCAGTGGCCAGGTTCGTGCGCCCTGCAGTTGGCACATCGGGTGGTGCGGACAGCGGCGGCATGGGAGTGCGCGTGCCGATCAGCGCGCTGCTGCAGGAGCAGGGCAAGAACGTGGTGTGGCTGTATGACGCCGCATCGCAAACGGTCAAGCCCGTGCCGGTGACGGTGGGTGAGCCGCGCGACAACGTACTGCTCGTCACCAGCGGCCTGACACCCGGCCAGACCATCGTGACCGCCGGCGTGCACCTGCTCAAGCCTGGCCAGAAGGTGATGCCGATGGCCCCGGCGGATCAGCCGTCGGCCCAGTCCGCCATCACGCCGCGCCGCTAAGCCGCGCTTCCAGCCCAAACACGCCTACCTTCGCGCGCATGGAACACTCCCGTTTCAACCTGTCACGCTGGGCGCTTGAGCATCAACCGCTCACGCGTTTTCTGCTGGTGGCGCTGCTGCTCGGCGGCATCTTTGCGTATTCCAAACTGGGGCAGGACGAAGATCCGCCGTTCACCTTCCGCGCGATGGTGGTGCAGGCCTTCTGGCCCGGCGCCACGGCCGAGCAGATGTCGCGCCAGGTGACCGACAAGATCGAGAAGGCACTGCAGGAAGTGCCGTACGCCTGGAAGATCCGCAGCTATTCCAAGCCCGGCGAGACGCTGGTCACCTTCCAGTTGGCCGATACGTCGCCCGCCAAGGAGACGAAGCAGCTCTGGTACACGGTGCGCAAGAAGGTGGGCGACATCGCGCCCACGCTGCCCCAAGGTGTGCGCGGGCCGTACTTCAATGACGACTTCGGCGATGTGTACGGCTCGATCTACGCGCTGTCCGCCGATGGCTTTACCTATCGCCAGCTCAACGATTACGCCGATTCGATCCGCCAGCAACTGCTGCGCGTGCCCAACGTCGCCAAGGTGGAAACGCTGGGCGATCAGGACGAGAAGATCTACATCGAATTCCAGCAAGCCAAGCTGGCGCAGATGGGGCTGGACATCAACAGCATCGCCACGCAGATTGGCCAGCAGAACAACATCGGCCCCAGCGGCGTATTGGTGACGCCGACCGACAACGTGCAGATTCGGCTGTCCGGCCAGTTCTCAGACATTCGTGATCTGGAGAACCTCACGCTGCGCGGCCCTGGTGGCACGACCAACATCCGCCTGGGCGACATCGCCACCGTCAAGCACGGCTACATCGACCCGCCGCACGCCAAGATGCGCTACAACGGCAAGGAAGTCATCGGGCTTGGCATCTCGATGACCAAGGGCGGCGACATCGTCCAGCTCGGCAAGGACCTGCGTGCCACGGTCGACAAGATCCGCGCGAAGCTGCCGATGGGCATTGAGATGGAGCAGGTGCAGAACCAGCCGAAATCGGTGCAGAACTCGGTGGGCGAATTTGTGCACGTGCTGATCGAGGCCGTGGTGATTGTGCTGGGCGTGAGCTTCCTCTCGCTGGGGTTGCACACCAAGCCGAAGCTGCGCATCGACGTATGGCCGGGGTTGGTGGTGGGCCTGACGATTCCGCTGGTGCTGGCGGTGACGTTCCTGTTCATGAACATCTTCGACATCGGCCTGCACAAGATATCGCTCGGCGCGCTGATCATTGCGCTGGGCCTGCTGGTGGATGACGCGATCATCGCGGTCGAGATGATGGTGCGCAAGCTGGAAGAGGGCTTCTCCAAGATGGAAGCCGCCACCTTTGCGTATAGCTCCACGGCCATGCCGATGCTGACCGGTACGCTCATCACCGCTACGGGTTTCCTGCCAGTGGGACTGGCGCGCTCGACGGTGGGTGAGTACACCTTCGGCATCTTTGCGGTGACGGCGCTGGCGCTGGTGCTGTCGTGGTTTGCGGCGGTGGTGTTCGTGCCGTACCTCGGCTTTCTGCTGTTGCGCACCAAGTCGCACGTGGGTGACGGCGGCCACCACGAGCTGTTCGACACGCCGTTCTACAACCGCTTCCGCGGCTGGGTGAACTGGTGCGTGGAATATCGCAAAACCGTGATCGTCGTGACGTTAGTGACGTTCGGGTTGGGTGTGTTTGGCTTCAAGTTCATCGAGAAGCAGTTCTTCCCCGATTCCAGCCGCCCCGAGTTGATGGTGGAACTGTGGTTGCCGGAAGGCTCCAGCTTCAGCCAGACCGAGGCTGAGGCCAAGCGTTTTGAAACGCTGATGCGCAAGGAGCAGAACGTCGAGAGCGTGACGCTGTTCATTGGCTCCGGTGCGCCGCGCTTCTACCTGCCGTTGGACCAGATCCTGCCGCAGACCAACGTGGCGCAAGCCATCATCATGCCGACGTCACTGGAGGCGCGTGCCGGTGTGCGGCAGCACGTCATCGGCTTGCTCAAATCGCAATTCCCGCACCTGCGCGGTCGCGTGAAGCTGCTGCCCAATGGCCCGCCCGTGCAGTATCCGGTGCAGTTCCGCGTGATGGGCCCGGACATGGGCGGCGTGCGCAAGATTGCCGATCAGGTCAAGGCGATCATGGTCGCCAACCCGAACACCGTGGGCGTGAACGACAACTGGAACGAGAACGTCAAGGTGCTGCGCCTGGACATCGACCAGGACAAGGCACGCGCGCTGGGCGTGTCGACGGGTTCGATCTCGCAGGTCACGCAGACGGTGATGTCGGGCGCGCCGATCGCCCAATACCGTGATGGCGACAAGCTGCTCGATATCGTCATGCGCCCGCAGGAAGACGAGCGCAACACGCTCGACGCACTACAACGCGTGCAGGTACCGACCGCCAGCGGCCGCACCGTGCCGCTCACGCAGGTGGCACGCGTGGGCTTTGCGTGGGAGCCAGGCGTGATCTGGCGCGAGAACCGCGACTACGGCATCACCGTGCAGTCGGACGTGGTCGATGGCGTGCAGGGCCCGACCGTGACCGCGCAGATCAACCCGCTGCTCGACAAGATCCGTGCGGACTTGCCGCCCGACTACCAGATCAAGATCGCCGGCGCGGAAGAAGAGAGCGCCAACGCAGGTGCGTCGATTGCCGCGCAGATGCCGCTGTGCATCTTCATCATCTTCCTGCTGCTGATGCTTCAACTGCACAGCTTCTCGCGTTCGGTGATGGTGTTCCTGACCGGCCCGCTGGGGTTGATCGGTGCGGCCGCGACGCTGTTGCTGCTGCGTGCGCCGATGGGCTTCGTGGCACAGCTCGGTATTACCGCGCTGATCGGGATGATCATCCGCAACTCGGTCATTCTGGTGGACCAGATCGAGCAAGATGTGGCGGCCGGCGTGCCCACCTGGACCGCCATCGTCGAAGCTGCCGTGCGGCGTTTCCGCCCGATCATCCTGACAGCGGCAGCGGCGGTGCTGGCGATGATCCCGCTCTCGCGCAGCGTGTTCTGGGGGCCGATGGCCGCCGCCATCATGGGCGGCCTGATCGTCGCCACGGTGCTGACGCTGCTGTTCCTGCCGGCACTGTATGCGGCGTGGTTCCGCGTCAAGCGGCCCGAAGCCGACGCGCCCGCGCCGACTGCCTGAGGTTCGCATCCATCCGAAAGCCGCCCCGGCCAATTATGTCGGGGCGGGGATGGAAACCTACGAACGACTGCGATATAATCGCGGGCTTCCTTTCCGGCGCTCCATCAACGGGCGCCGCGATCCATCCAGCGAGGGTGGCGAAATTGGTAGACGCACCAGGTTTAGGTCCTGACGCCAGCAATGGTGTAGGGGTTCGAGTCCCCTCCCTCGCACCAGCATTCCCTTATCAATCGGGCCAGTAAGTTCTCTGGTCGGCAAGAATCCTGTGGGGTTTTGCCGGTTTTGCGCCCGATTTGCCTGAATTTCCGCCGGTACTGCGTGCGAATTGCGAGAGATCCCTGAGGGCGTTCTCGCTGCAGTTCACGTCACGCGCGCCGAATCCGCTGCGGTATCCAGATAACCCGCTTCTTGTAGCCTAGGGGCAGGGCACTGGCCGAGCCGGCGAATCAGCCCCGAACGCGGTCATTTTGCCTCTTGACTCTTATATAAGATATAAGACATTTGACCTCGCGGGATGTTGCGATTAGAATCGCGCCGAAGCGGCGCCCGGGGCAGCACTCGGCGTGCCGGAAAAACCGTCCTCTGAAACGCAATCCCAGCAGGTCTCCCCATGCTTGAAAACTATCGCGCTCACGTGGCCGCTCGCGCCGCGCTCGGTATTCCCCCGTTGCCGCTGACGGCTCAACAGACCGCCGAACTGGTCGAACTGCTGACCAACCCGCCCGCTGGCGAAGAGCAGACCCTGGTCGACCTGATCACCCACCGCGTGCCCGCCGGCGTGGACGAGGCTGCCCGCGTGAAGGCCGGCTTCCTGGCTGCCGTGGCCAAGGGCGAAACTGCCTGCACGCTGATTTCGCGTGCGCACGCCACTGAGCTGCTCGGCACGATGCTGGGCGGCTACAACATCCAGCCGCTGATCGAGCTGCTGTCGGATGCTGAAGTCGGCGCCACCGCTGCCGAAGCGCTGAAGAAAACCCTGCTGATGTTCGACCAGTTCCACGACGTGAAGGAACTGGCCGACAAGGGCAATGCGAACGCCAAGGCCGTGCTGCAAAGCTGGGCCGACGCCGAATGGTTCACGAGCCGTCCGGAAGTGCCGCAAAGCCTGACCATCACCGTGTTCAAGGTCACGGGCGAAACCAACACCGACGACCTGTCGCCGGCACCGGACGCCACCACCCGCCCGGACATCCCGATGCACGCATTGGCGATGCTGAAGAACGCACGCCCGGGCATCACGCCGGAAGAAGACGGCAAGCGCGGCCCGGTCAAGTTCATCGAATCGCTGAAGGAAAAGGGTCACCTGGTCGCCTACGTCGGCGACGTGGTCGGCACCGGCTCCTCGCGCAAGTCGGCCACCAACTCGGTGCTGTGGTTCACGGGCGAAGACATTCCGTTCGTGCCGAACAAGCGCTTCGGCGGCGTATGCCTCGGCGGCAAGATCGCCCCCATCTTCTACAACACGATGGAAGATGCCGGCGCACTGCCGATCGAACTCGACGTGTCGCAAATGGAAATGGGCGACGTGGTTGAACTGCGCCCGTACGAAGGCAAGGCGCTGAAGAACGGCGTCGTGATCGCTGAATTCCAGGTCAAGTCCGACGTGCTGTTTGACGAAGTGCGTGCCGGTGGCCGCATTCCGCTGATCATCGGCCGTGGTCTGACCGCCAAGGCACGTGAAGCGCTGGGCCTGGCCCCGTCGACGCTGTTCCGCCTGCCGCATCAGCCGGCCAACAGCGGCAAGGGTTTCTCGCTGGCGCAGAAGATGGTCGGCCGTGCATGCGGTCTGCCGGAAGGCCAGGGCGTGCGCCCGGGCACGTACTGCGAACCGAAGATGACCTCGGTCGGCTCGCAGGACACCACGGGCCCGATGACCCGCGACGAACTGAAGGATCTCGCGTGCCTCGGCTTCTCGGCCGACCTCGTGATGCAGTCGTTCTGCCACACCGCCGCTTATCCGAAGCCGGTCGACGTGAAGACGCACCAGACGCTGCCGAACTTCATCAGCACGCGCGGCGGCATCGCGCTGCGCCCGGGCGACGGCGTGATCCACTCGTGGCTGAACCGCATGCTGCTGCCCGACACCGTCGGCACCGGCGGCGATTCGCACACGCGCTTCCCGATCGGTATCAGCTTCCCGGCAGGTTCGGGCCTGGTCGCCTTCGCAGCCGCCACCGGCACGATGCCGCTGGACATGCCGGAATCGGTGCTGGTCCGCTTCAAGGGCAAGATGCAGCCGGGCGTCACGCTGCGTGACCTCGTCAACGCGATCCCGCTGTACGCGATCAAGCAAGACATGCTGACGGTCGCCAAGCAAGGCAAGAAGAACATCTTCTCGGGCCGCATCCTCGAAATCGAAGGCCTGCCCGACCTGAAGGTCGAGCAAGCGTTCGAGCTGTCGGACGCATCGGCTGAGCGTTCGGCAGCCGGTTGCACGGTGCACCTGAACAAGGAACCGATCATCGAATACCTGAACAGCAACATCACGCTGCTCAAGTGGATGATCGCGCAGGGTTACCAAGACGCCCGCAGCCTGCAACGCCGCATCAAGGCGATGGAAGCCTGGCTGGCCGATCCGCAACTGCTGCAACCGGATGCCGACGCCGAATACGCCGCCGTCATCGAGATCGACCTGGCCGACATCCACGAGCCGATCGTCGCATGCCCGAACGACCCGGACGACGTGAAGACGCTGTCGGACGTGGCCGGTGCCAAGATCGACGAAGTGTTCATCGGCTCGTGCATGACCAACATCGGCCACTTCCGTGCCGCGTCGAAGCTGCTGGAAGGCAAGCGCGACATTCCGGTCAAGCTGTGGGTCGCGCCGCCGACCAAGATGGACCAGAAGCAACTGACCGAAGAAGGCCACTACGGCGTGTTCGGCACGGCCGGCGCGCGTACGGAAATGCCGGGCTGCTCGCTGTGCATGGGTAACCAGGCTCAGGTGCGCGAAGGCGCGACGGTCATGTCGACGTCGACCCGTAACTTCCCGAACCGTCTGGGCAAGAACACGAACGTGTATCTGGGCTCGGCGGAACTGGCAGCGATCTGCTCGCGTCTGGGCAAGATCCCGACCAAGGAAGAGTACATGGCCGACATGGGCGTGCTGACCGCCAACGGCGACAAGATCTACCAGTACATGAACTTCGACCAGATCGAAGACTTCAAGGAAGTCGCCGACACCGTGCAGATGTAATCGGGTTGTCGGGCTACGGCGGGTTGTTTCCGTCGTAGTGGCATGAAAAACGCCGCAGGCTGTATGTCTGCGGCGTTTTTTTTTGGCGCCTCACCTAGCCCAGCGGGGTTCGCCTGGCGGGAAAGGCTCACGCATCAGGCGTGCCCAGCGCCTGATTGATCCGCAGGGCAATCAACGTACCCGCCACGCCTGACAGCAAATACAGGCTGACCGCCGCAAGGCCAAACAGCGACGACAGCCCCAGCGCCACCAGCGGCGCGAATGCCGCGCCAAACAACCAGCCGAAGTCCGTGGTCAGGGCAGCACCGGTATAGCGGAATCGGCGCTCGAAGTTCGATGTCACGATCCCGGCCGCCTGGCCGTACGACAGCCCCAGCAGACCAAAACCCACCAGGATGAATGTGTCCTGTCCCGCGACACCGCCGTCGAGCAGCCAGGGCGTGGCCAGGCTGAAGATGCCGATCAGCACGGCCATGGCCGCCAGCGTGGTGCGCCGGCCGATGCGGTCCGCAATCAAACCGGAGATCAGCGTGCCGATGAGTGCGATCACAGCGCCGACAATCTGCACCGCCAGCACGGCAGACACACTCTGTGTTTTGCGCAGGACCACCCAAGACAGCGGGAACACCGTCACCAGGTGGAATAGCGCATAGCTGGCCAGTGCCGCGAAGGCCCCCAGAAAGATGTTGAAACCCTGCGCGTTCACCATCTGCAGGGTGCTGATCGGCTCTAGTTCGCCTTCTTCGAGTAGCTGCGTGTATTCGTGCGTCACCACCAGCCGCAGCCGTGCAAACAATGCCACCACGTTGATGGCAAACGCCACGTAGAACGGATAGCGCCAGCCCCAGTCGATGAATTCCTGGAAGGTCAGGCTGGAGTAGAGGAACAGGAACAATGCTCCCGCGATGATGAAGCCGGTTGGCGCGCCCAGTTGCCCCAGCATGGCGTACCAGCCGCGCTTGTTCTCGGGCGCGTTCAGTGCGAGCAGTGACGGCAGGCCATCCCACGAACCGCCAAACGCAATGCCCTGCATGAAGCGAAACAGCGCCAGCAGATAAATTGCCGAATGACCAATCGATGCGTACGGCGGTAGGAACGCGATGCCCACCGTGGCGGTGCCCAGCAGAAACAGCGATGCGGTCAGCTTGATGCCGCGCCCCCACCGGCGCTGGATGCGCATGAACAGCGCCGTGCCGAACGGGCGCCCGATAAAGGCAAACGAAAAGATCGTGAAGCTGAACAGCAGCCCAGCCAGTTCGCCAGTGAACGGAAAGTAGACCGTCGGGAAGACGAGCACCGAGGCGATGCCGTAGACGAAGAAGTCGAAGTACTCCGACGCTCGCCCGATCACCACGCCTGTGGCGATCTCGGCAGGTGCCACTTCATGGTGCCCAGGGGCGGGCGGCGCAGTGGGAGAGGCGCGATGCTGGTGGGTCAGACTGGCCATCGTGGAGTCTCCATCGAAGGGTAGGTGTCGTACTGAACACAAACTCGGCAAGCACAAGTCCAAGAATAGCGCCTAAACTGCAACAGCAAATCGAAAGATCGCTGGGCGTCTCCCAGCGCGACGTTAACCAGACGCCACTTCCGAGACCATGCCACGCTTCGATGCAGCGGTGACACTCCTCAGCGTTACGGGAAGATCGCTTTTGCGAAGTGCCGCAATCGCCTCATTGGTGATCCTTGCGGGATGTAGCAATGCGGTGCTGTTGTCGCCCGCTGGCGACATGGCGTTGCGACAGCGGGACCTGATCATCATCGCCACGTGCCTGATGCTGTTGATCATCGTGCCCGTGATCTTTCTCACGCTGCTGTTTGCATGGCGATACCGGGAGGGCGCCAAAGACGCGCCCTACAACCCGGAGTGGGACCATTCCACGGTGCTGGAACTGGCGATCTGGGCCGCGCCGCTGTTGATCATCATCACACTGGGCGCCATCACCTGGGTTAGCACCCACCAGCTCGATCCGTACCGGCCGCTGACGCGGCTCGATGAACATCGCCCGGTCGCTGTGGAGAGCAAGCCACTCATCGTGGAAGTGGTGGCGCTGGACTGGAAGTGGCTGTTCCTCTATCCCGAGCAGGGCATCGCCACCGTCAATGAACTGGCTGCGCCGGTGGATCGGCCGATCGCGTTCAAGATTACGGCCACCTCGGTCATGAATGCGTTCTTCGTGCCTTCGCTGGCAGGCATGGTCTATGCCATGCCGGGCATGGAAACCAAGCTGCATGCGGTCATCAACCAGCCGGGCATCTACGACGGATTCTCATCCAACTACAGCGGCGCGGGCTTCTCGCACATGCGGTTCAAGTTCCATGGCTTGTCCAACGAGGATTTCGATCGGTGGGTCCAGCAGGTCAAGTCGTCTGGCACGCAGTTGTCGAAGGACACCTACCAGAAGCTGGCCCAGCCCAGCGAAAGCGAACCGGTACAACGCTATGCCAGCGTGGCACCGAACCTCTACGACCTCATCCTGACCCGTTGTGTAGATGCCCAGACGTGCCAGCCGAAGGTCATGGCGCGCAATCGTGACGGCGTGCGCAACAGTAATCGCGGTAGTGACCGGTTCGATCCGACGGCGGAAATCTGCACCGCGAGCAACACGGCCGATGCCATGCCAATCTTTGCGCCGGATGTCGCCAGCAACGACAACCGACGGCTGTTGCAGTAGCGCACGACCCTGCGCCCCTTTGACGCTTTTCGCCAATGTTGATCGGCCACGATTGATCAAACCAGGCCCAGGTGACAACCATGCCCGAGCGTTCCGAACTCGCCAATCTGATCTTTGGCCGCCTGTCGTGGGAGGCCATTCCGTACCACGAGCCGATCCTGCTGGCCACCTTCGCAGTGGTTGCGATTGGCGGCCTCGCAGTGGTGGGGCTGCTGACCTACTACCGCGTCTGGGGCTATCTGTGGCGTGAGTGGTTCACCAGCATCGATCACAAGAAGATCGGCATCATGTACATCGTGCTGGGCATCGTGATGCTGCTGCGCGGCTTTGCCGATGCCATCATGATGCGGATGCAGCAGGCGGTCGCGTTTGGCGCTAGCACTGGTTTCCTGCCACCGCATCACTACGACCAGATCTTCACTGCGCACGGCGTGATCATGATCTTCTTCGTGGCCATGCCGCTGGTGACGGGTCTGATGAACTTCGTCATGCCGCTGCAGATTGGCGCGCGTGACGTGGCGTTCCCGTTTCTCAACAACTTCAGTTTCTGGATGACCACCGGCGGCGCCATCCTGGTGATGATGTCGTTGTTCGTGGGCGAGTTCGCGCGCACTGGCTGGCTGGCGTATCCGCCGCTGTCGGGCATCCTGGCGAGCCCCGACGTTGGGGTCGATTACTACATCTGGGCATTGCAGGTGGCCGGGGTTGGCACCGTGCTATCGGGCATCAACCTGCTGGTGACCATCGTCAAGATGCGTGCGCCGGGCATGACGCTGATGCGTATGCCGATCTTCACCTGGACGGCGCTGTGCACCAACACGCTGATCGTCGCCGCCTTTCCGGTGCTGACGGCCGCGCTCACGTTGCTGGCCCTGGACCGCTATGCCGGCACCAATTTCTTTACGATCGACCAGGGCGGCAGCGCGATGATGTACGTGAACCTGATCTGGATCTGGGGCCACCCCGAGGTCTACATCTTGGTTCTGCCGGTGTTTGGCGTGTTCTCGGAAGTGGTGGCCACGTATTCGCGCAAGCGCCTGTTCGGCTACGCGTCGATGGTCTACGCGACGGTCGTGATCACGGTGCTGTCGTATCTGGTTTGGCTGCACCACTTCTTCACGATGGGGTCGGGTGCGAGCGTCAACTCGTTTTTCGGGATTACAACGATGATCATCTCGATCCCGACGGGTGCCAAGATCTTCAACTGGCTGTTCACGATGTACCACGGCAAGATCCGCTTCGAGCCGCCGATGCTGTGGACCATCGGGTTCATGGTCACCTTCGCCATTGGCGGCATGACCGGTGTGCTGCTGGCGGTGCCGCCGGCCGATTTCTCGCTGCACAACAGCCTGTTCTTGATCGCCCACTTTCACAACGTGATCATCGGCGGTGTGCTGTTTGGGCTCATGGCGGGCATTTCGTACTGGTTCCCCAAAGCGTTCGGCTACCGGCTGGTGTCGTCGTGGGGTAAGGCCTCGTTCTGGTTCTGGTTCATCGGTTTCTACTTTGCGTTCATGCCGCTGTACTGGCTGGGCATGCGCGGCGTGACCCGCCGCATGAGCCATTTCGACGATCCGTCATTGCAGATCTGGTTCCAGCTTGCTGCATTCGGCGCGCTGCTGATTGCCATTGGCATTGCCTGCTTCCTGATCCAACTGGTGGTGAGCTTCCTGCGCCGCGAAGAACTGCGTGATACGACCGGTGACCCATGGAACGGCCGTACGCTTGAGTGGTCGACCTCGTCGCCGCCGCCGCAGTACAACTTCGCGCTCACGCCACTCGTGCATGACTCCGATGCCTGGTGGCAGATGAAGCAGTACGGCTACGAGCGGCCGCAAGAGGGCTTCGTCCCGATCCACATGCCGAAGAACACGGCGGCAGGCATCCTGCTGGCGGGACTGTCCACGCTGTGCGGCTTTGCGTTGATCTGGCACATCTGGTGGTTGGCCATTGCATCGTTCGCGGCCACGATTCTCTCGGCCATCATCCACACCTTCAACTACAAACGCGACTACTACATCCCGGCGGAAGATGTGGTCCGGACTGAAGCATCACGTACCCAACTGATGGCAAGCCATGGCTGATACGACCGTACCCTTGCATGCGAACAGTACCGCCGGGGCGGATGTGGTCCCGCCCGGCGGCTACCAGTTCCACGTCACCGGAGAGCATCACGTGCCCAACGGCACGCTGCTTGGGTTCTGGATCTACCTGATGAGTGATTGCTTGATATTCGCGTGCCTGTTCGCCGCTTATGGCGTGTTGGGCCGCGAATACGCGGGCGGGCCGACCGGGGCGGAGCTGTTTGAGCTGCCGCTCGTGGCGCTGAACACGTCCTTCCTGCTGCTGTCGTCGATCACGTATGGCTTTGCAATGCTGCAGATGCAGCAGAACAAGGTCCGACCGATGCAGCTCTGGCTGGCTATCACCTGGCTCTTCGGTGCGGCGTTTCTAGCGGTGGAACTCTACGAATTTGCGCACTTGATCCATGAGGGAGCAGGGCCGCAGCGCAGCGCCTTCCTGACATCGTTCTTCTCGCTGGTCGGTACGCACGGGTTGCACGTGACGTTCGGCCTGATCTGGCTGATCGTGCTGATGCTGCAGGTGTCGCAACACGGGCTGATTACCGCCAATAAGCGCCGGCTGATGTGCCTGTCGATGTTCTGGCACTTTCTGGACGTCGTCTGGATCGGCGTCTTTACCTTCGTCTACCTGATGGGAACGCTGCCATGAGCGCGCACGACCAAACGATCAGCGGACACGGCGATGGCCACGCTCATCACCACGAGCATCACGAAGAAGAGGTCGGGCCGCACGCCACACTGGGTGGCTACCTGACGGGTTTCGTCCTGTCTGTTTTCCTGACGGCGATTCCGTTCTGGCTGGTGATGGGCAACGTGTTCGATAAGTCGTCGACCACGGCGGTGGCGATCCTGTTGATTGGCGCGGTGCAGATCGTGGTGCACATGATTTACTTCCTGCACATGAACGCCAAGTCCGAGGGCGGCTGGAACATGCTGTCGCTGATGTTCACGCTGGTGCTGGTGGTCATCACGCTCAGCGGTTCGCTCTGGGTGATGTATCACCTGAACACCAACATGATGCCGCACATGCGGCCCATGCCAGGCTCAGGCAGCGCGATCTTGCCGCCGCGGAGCCAGTAGGGCGGTGGATGCTCATCCCAGAGATCATCGTCACGAACAAGGCCGACGACGACGTCAAGATCATCGGTGATGGCCTGAACGGCTGGGCGGGAAACTCCAGCACAATGCGTCTCGCACGCATCGCCCAACCAGGAAAGGGACTCATCCATGTACAAGGCATTCGCAGCGCTCACGCTTGCGCTCGCATCTGGCGTCATCCACGCCGCTGACATTACCGTCCGTACCGAAAACTATCCGCGCCCGCCATACTCCGGCGCCACGTATTACATCTACGAGCGCGATGGCCAGACCATCTGCACCAAGCTCCAGGTCTGCAACAAGTACGACCAGTGCGATACCAAGTACGTGAAGGGCAGCTACAAGGACGAGGAGGACGTGCAGACCGGTGACCCCTATGGCAAGACCGATGCCGTGGTGATCGGCAAGGAGAAGCTTGCCAAGCATGTCTGCCTGACCAAGTTCAAGCTGACCGGCCAGCCCTGAGCGTTCAGGGGTTCACATTCTCCCGCGCGGCTGCTTCCAGGTACTCGAGAAAGCGGCTTGCCACCGGCTCCGCATCGCCTGTGCGTCGCAATGACAGCACGGGCGATTCTTTTTTGCCGCCTGCCAGCGGCACGAAGCTGACGCGCGCATCGCCTGCGTGCTGCAGTGTCTTGGGCACCAGTGCCACGCCCATCCCGAACCCCACCATCGTCACCACGGTCTGCCAGAGCCGCGCCTCGTGGCGGATCACCGGGCTGAAACCGGCATCCACGCACAACGCGATGATCAGGTCGTGATAGTGCGGCGACACCGTGCGTGGGAAGAGGATGAACGGCTCCTGTGCCAGCGCATCCAGTGCCAGGCTCTTGCGGCGAGCCAGCGCGTGGCCGACGGGCAGGCACGCGACAAAGGGTTCGGAGAAGATCGGCGTGGAAACGACTTCGGCAGGAAAGGTGCCCCAGTACGCACAGCCCAGGTCGATCTGCTGGCGCTGAATGGCCTGGACCTGCTCGCCGGTGTTCATCTCGCGCAGGATGATCTCCACCGCCGGGTGATCGGCCTCGAAACGTTCCACCGCACGGGGCAGGCCGCGATACAGCATGGAATTGACGAAACCCACGCGCAGCCGCCCAGCCAGCCCATGCGCGGAGCGCTGCGTGATGCGCTCGACCTCGGCCGCTTGCTGCAGCAGCTTGCGGGCCTCGTCCAGCAGCACCTGTCCGGCGTTGGTAAGCGCCACGCTCTTGTTGGTGCGCGCGAGCAGTTGCACGCCCAACTGCTCCTCGAACTTGCGGATATCGAAGCTCAGCGCCGGCTGCGAGATGAACAGCCGCTGCGCCGCACGCCCGAAGTGCAGTTCTTCCGCCACGGCAACGAAATAGCGCAGCTGCTTCAAGTCCATGGCGGTCTGCCTCACTCAACGATAAGGGTTATTTATCGTACAGGACAAATCCTGTATTGGACGATTATCGATGGTGTTCCTATGCTGGCCGGACAACACAGGAGACAGCGAGGCCACCCGCATGAACGACATCGCCCGCGAACCAATCATTGGCCAGCCCGTTGGCCACCAGAACATTCCCGACAGCCGGGGCATCAACTTCTTCCACGTCGATCCGGATCTCGGGCGCCTGCTGCAGCTGTACCTGGGTGACGCGCAATACCGCGCGCTGGAGCCGCAGCTCAAGTCGTTGGGCCTGCGCGCTTCGGACGAGCTCGATGCCTGGGCCACCAGCGCCGATCACAACCCGCCGCAACTGCGCCACCGCACCCGCCGCGGCGAGGCGCTGCAGAGCATCGACAAGCACCCCGATTACGTCGCACTGGAACGTGTGGCGTATGCAGAACTCGGTCTTGCATCGATGAGCCATGTCGGCAGCGCGCCGCCGCCGCTGGTCAAATACGCGCTCACGTATCTGTTTGTGCAGGCCGAATTCGGCCTGTGCTGCCCCGTCAGCATGACGGATTCGCTCACGCGCACGCTTCGCAAGTTTGGTGATCCGGCACTGGTGGCGCGCTATCTACCGATGCTGGCTTCGCGCGACTTTGATGTGCTGTACCAGGGCGCGATGTTCATGACCGAGCAGGCCGCCGGCTCGGACGTCGCTCGCATCGCCACGCGCGCCGCGCTGGAAACCGCACCCGACGGCACGCAAACGTGGCGCCTTTATGGCGACAAGTGGTTCTGCTCCAACGCCGATGCGGATCTCGCCATGGTGTTGGCTCGTCCGGACGGTGCGCCGTCGGGTATCAACGGCCTGGCGCTCTTCCTGCTGCCCAAAACGCTGCAGGACGGCGCACGCAACAACTACCGGATCATCCGCCTGAAAGACAAGCTCGGCACCCGCTCGATGGCCAGTGGTGAGATCGTGCTGGAAGGCGCCACCGCCCACCTGATCGGCGAGATCGGTCGCGGCTTCCATCAGATGGCCGACATGATCAACATGTCACGCCTGTCGAACGGTGTACGTGCCGCTGGCCTGATGCGCCGCGCCACCACCGAGGCTCTGCACATTGCGCGCAACCGTGAAGCCTTCGGCCGCAAGCTGATCGACATGCCGTTGATGCAGCGTCAGCTCCTGAAGATGCTGCTGCCGACCGAGCAGGCACGCTCGATGTTCATGCAGATCGCGCAGCTGCTGCCGCTGGCCGATGCCGGCGACGAACAGGCTGCCAAGTGCGTGCGCATCCTGACGCCACTGATCAAGTTCCGCGCCTGCCGCGATGCGCGCCGCGTGACCGGAGATGCGATGGAGGTGCGTGGCGGCACCGGCTACATCGAAGAATGGAGCGATGCGCGCCTCGTGCGGGATTCGCATCTCGGCTCGATCTGGGAGGGCACGAGCAACATCGTCGCGCTCGACATCGCTCGCGCCGTGAAGCGTGAAGGCGCGCTGGAGCCACTGCGTGCGTACCTGCTCGGCCTGCTCGACGGTGTCACGCTGCCGACGCAGAGCGACGCGCTGCTGCGTGCCACGCTCGACCGCGTCTGCCGCACCATCGCCAAGGTGGCCGAAGAGGGCAGCGACGAACTTGTGCGGCAGGCCGGTTCCGCGCTGTACCACATCACCACGGCGATCTTCATGGCGTTGGAAGGCGTGTGTCTGGCGCCGGATCATCGGCGTCTGGCGCTTGCACATCTGGTGCTGCGGCACAAGCTGCTGCCGGTCGATCCGCTGGCCTTGCCCGAGAGCGACGATGCTCCGCTGTTCGAGGCGCTCGTCAAGCAGCGTGAGGTTTCGCTCGCGCTGGCCACGCAGGCGCTGCCGGCCGGAGATGCGCAATGAGCGCGGTCAATGGCGCACTGCACGGCCTGAAAGTCATCGACCTGAGCCGCGTGCTCGGCGGCCCGTATTGCACGCAAGCGCTGGCCGACCACGGCGCACAGGTCATCAAGCTCGAACCCCCCGTCGGCGACGAAACCCGCACCTGGGGCCCGCCGTTCGATGAGAGCGACACCGCCTGGTACTTCAACGGCGTCAATCGCAACAAGCTCGGCATCTCGGTCGACCTGTCGCGCGACGAAGGCCGCGCGGTGCTCTGGCAACTGCTGGAAGACGCCGATGTGCTGGTCGAGAACTTCAAGCCCGGCACGCTGGCGCGTTGGGGCATGGATTTCGAGCGCGATCTGCAGCCACGTTTTCCTCGCTTGATCCACTGCGCGGTCTCCGGCTTCGGCCCCGACGGCCCCCTGGGTGGGTTGCCTGGTTACGACGCTGCCATCCAGGCCATGGCCGGCCTCATGAGCGTCAACGGCGAGCGCGATGGCGGCCCGATGCGTGTCGGCCTGCCGATCGTCGACATGGTGACGGGGCTCAACGCGCTGGCCGGCATCCTGCTGGCACTGGCCGAGCGAGAGAAGAGTGGGCGCGGGCAGTCGATCGACATTGCGTTGTATGACTGCGGCGTGTCGCTGCTGCATCCGCATCTGCCCAACTACTTCGGCTCGGGCAAGGTGCCGCAGCGCAGTGGCAATGCGCACCCGAACATCACGCCGTACGACAGCTACCAGACTGGCACCACGCCCATCTTTCTGGCGGTGGGCAATGACCGTCAGTTCGCCAAGCTGTGCGCGCACATCGGTGTGCCCGAGTTGGTGGAAGATGCTCGCTTTGCCGACAACCGCAGCCGTTGCGCGCATCGCCCGGAGCTCAAGCAGGCGCTGGAGGCACAGCTGGCGCGCTTCGATTGCGAGACGCTCGCGCAAGACCTGATCCAGGGTGGTGTGCCATGCGGGCCGGTGCTGAGCGTCGACGTGGTGGCGCGCCATCCGCACACGCTGCATCGGCAGATGGTGGTCGAGCTGGGTGATTACCGTGGCACGGGCTCGCCGATCAAGCTGTCGCGCTCGCCGGCCACGTATCGCAATGCGCCGCCTGCGCTCGGTGCCGATACCGATGCCGTGCTGGCTTCGCTCGGCATCGACACGGAAACCCGGCAGCGCCTGTTTGAGGCAGGCGTTCTGAAATGAACTAAGGCAGCTTCACCACAACACGGCAGACGGCCCGACAGAGGCCGCACCGAACCGGCAGTACCACGAAGGAGACCAACATGCCTCACCAGTCCGCGCCCCAGGCCGCAAACCTGCAGCCGCGCCGTGCCGCGGTTGCCGCGTTTATCGGCACCACCATCGAGTGGTACGACTTCTACATCTACGGCCTTGCCGCCGCGCTGGTCTTCGGCAAGGTGTTCTTCTCCAAGACGCTGGACCCGGGCATCGCCACGCTGCTGTCGTTCGTCACGCTGTGGGCTGGCTTTGCCGCGCGGCCCATCGGCGGCATCATCTTCGGCCACCTGGGCGACAAGATCGGCCGCAAGACTACGCTCATCATCACGCTCATCCTGATGGGGCTCGCGACGATGGGTATCGGCCTGCTGCCGAGCTATGCGCAGATCGGCCTGTGGGCGCCGGTGGGGCTGGTGGTGCTGCGCGTGATTCAGGGCGTGGCCGTGGGCGGCGAGTGGGGCGGTGCGGTCCTGATCGCCAGCGAGAGCGCGCCCAAGCGCAAGAGCATTCTGTACTCCGCGTTTGCGCAGCAGGGCTCGCCCACAGGCAACCTGCTGGCAACGGTGGTGTTCTTTGCGCTGAGCGCGCTGCCAACACCGCAGTTCATGTTGTGGGGCTGGCGCGTGCCGTTCCTGCTGTCGGCGCTGCTGGTGATCGTGGGCATGGTCATCCGCCTGAAGCTGGAAGAGTCCGACGACATGAAGCGCGTGCTGGCGCAGAAGAAGACCGTCAAGCTGCCGCTCAAGGATGTGGTGCGTGACCACTGGGGCCTGGTGCTGCTGGGCGCGGGCACGCTGCCGCTCATCCACGTGACGTACCTGAAGAGCAACTTTGCGCTGGCGTGGGCCACGAAGGAACTCGGCTACGCGCAGGACACCTTCCTCGGCATCATCGCGATTGCGCTGGTGGTGCAGTTCATCACGCAGCCGCTGGGCGCGTGGCTGGTCTCGCGCATGGACATGCGCCGCGCGATCTGCCTGATGGTGCTGCCCGAGTTTCTGCTCATGCCGGTGATGTTCTTCGCCATCGAGACCAAGGTGGTCTGGATTGCGTTGGTGGGCATGTGCCTGGCGACGATTCCGCATTCGATGTTCTACGGCGCCATTGGCGGCATTCTGGCGCGCGTGTTCCCGACGCGCATCCGCTACACGGGGCTGTCGCTGGCGTATCAACTGTGCTCGCTGGTGGTGGGTGGCGGCACGCCGGTGTTTGCGCAGTGGATGCTCAACAGCACCGGCAACATCGTGGGCGTGGCCGCGTCGTCGGCGCTGTATGCGCTGGTGTCGCTGGCGTGCACGCTGGTGCTGCTCAACCGCACGGGCTATCGCGCAGACGAGCTGTCCACTGCCGAGCGCGCGGATGCGATGGACTTGGGGCAGGGTGACGCCGATGCATGTATTGGTGCCCCCGGCGCACCGGCTTCACCGGTCGGCAAACCTGTTGCCGCGGCCTGAACGCAGGCGCCTACGCGAAACGTGCGGTGGCGCGCCTGCCGCACGTTCCCTACGATGACAAGGCAAGCAGCACAAAGCACTGTGCAGACAACCGGGAAGCGTGCCATGTCCATCTTTGACGAGAACGAGCACCGCGAGGCCTTCTGGGAAACCGTGCGCCAGGCCATCGAGGCGCGCGAGCAGGCCGATGAAGCGCGCCGCTCCGGCCGTATGACCGGGCTGGCAATCGGCCTGTCGCTGGCCGCCCTGGCCGTTGCCTTGATGGCGTGGCGGCATCGCTCAACGGACGATGCGGCTTAAGGGCGTCTTGCCGCCGCGCGCCCATTCTTAGTACTCCCTTTCGAATCCCCGTTTGCGAACAGGGTTGTTCGACCCCTACAATGAGAATGATTCTCATTTGTATGGGCGCCATGTGTACGTGGTTGCGTGCGCGCGTCCGGTCCATTTCCGGGAGCCCGCATGCCGGCCGTTCAGCCCAATCCGCTGCACGACATCGACGCGCTTTACGTGTGTCACAGCGATTGGCTGTTCGCCTGGCTGCGCAGGAAGCTCGCGTGCCCGGAGGAGGCGGCGGATGTGCTGCACGACACGTTCATGCGCGTACTGGCCGTGCCGGATGCGTTGAGCGAGGTGCGCGAGCCGCGTGCTTACCTGACCACCACCGCCAAGCATCTGATGATCGATCGTGCGCGCCGGCGGCGTGTCGAGTGTGCCTGCCTGGATGAGCTGACGTTGCGATGCGAGCAGTTTGGTCATGCACCGTCGCCCGAGCAGCGCATGGCACAGGCGCAGACGCTGCAGCACACGAGCACGATGCTGGAAACGCTGTCGCCCAGCGCGCGCGAAGCCGTTCGCCTGCGCTACATCGAAGGGCAGTCCCATGCGTGCATTGCCGAGCAGCTTGGCAAATCAACGCGCATGGTGCGCAAGTACCTCGTGCAAGCGGTTGAGCGTTGTTCGACGTGCATGAGGGCCTGATCGAAAAAAAGTTCCAGATCGAGTTCCGCTTTTGCCGTGTGGATCGTCGATGGGTGTGGAAATCACACGCATCTTCCAACACACCATGCCAAAGCACATCAACACAACAACAGTTTTTCCATCTGAAACGACTTGCCCGATTTCCGGCCCGACGCTGCGCCCGTTGGCGCTTGCTGCACGGCTGACTTGCGTAGTGCTGCTGGGGGCAGCGCTACCCGCGCAAGTGATGGCGCAGAGTACCACCGCCGAGGTGAATGCCACGCTGCCCACCGCGACCGTCGTCGGCCGCGGCGAGACAGCGCAGAGCCCCGGCAAGGGCTTTGTTGCCAAGCAAAGCTCGGCAGGCACCAAGACCGATACGCCGATCATCGAGACGCCGCAGTCGATCTCGGTGATCACGCAACAGCAGCTGGAAGACCAGCGGCCGCGCGGCTTGTCGGAAGCGCTCAACTACACGACGGGCGCGTTCACTGGGCTGGTCGGGGCAGCCAACCGCTATGACTACGTTGCGCTGCGCGGCTTCAATGACGCCAGCGTCAACAACGCGCTGCTTGATGGCCTGAGCCTTCAGGGCGATCAGGGCAGCTACAGCTCGTTCCAGATCGATCCGTATTTCCTGCAGCGCATTGACGTGCTCAAGGGGCCGGGTTCGGTGTTGTTCGGGCGCGCTTCGCCAGGGGGCGTCGTGTCACTCGTCAGCAAGAAGCCGCTGTTCCAGCCGTATCACGAAGTCGAGTTGACGGTGGGCAACCGCAACCGTGTTGAAGGGGCATTCGACATCTCTGGCCCAGTGGATCAGAACGGCGTGATGGCCTTCCGCGTGACAGGCTTGGGACGCGGCATGGATTCTCAGTTCCAGCACGTGCGGGAAGAGCGCTTTGCCATCGCGCCGTCGTTGGCCATCAACTTCACGCCGAACACGCACCTGTTGCTGCAGGCCTATCTGCAGCAAGATCCGGAAGGCAGCTTCAACAGCGGCGTGCCGGCGGAGGGCAGCCTGTTCCCGCACAACGGCCGCACCATCTCGCGCTACTTCTTCGACGGCGACCCGACAGTCGAAAAATTCCGCCGCACCCAGCGCATGCTGGGTTACCAGTTCGAGCACATGTTCAATGACGCGTGGACGGCGCGCCAGAACTTCCGATACATCTACGGTGACGTGCGCATGCGCCAGATCTACGGCTACGGCTGGGCCGATGCGAACAACCTCACGCGCTATTACGCTGGCGCCAAGGAGGCCACGCACGCCTACACGGTCGATAACCAGCTCGAAGGCAAGTTCACAACCGGCCCCGTCAAACACACGCTGCTGGTTGGCCTGGATTACCAGAAGCGCCACGTCGATGGCTTTTGGGAATCCGGCAGTGCAGACCCGATCAACGCATTCAACCCGGTCTATGGCAATCCGGGTCTGACGGGTGTGACGGCGACGCCGATAGACCGCTGGCTGGAGCAGACCGGCGTGTACTTGCAGGACCAGATCGCCATCGACCGCTGGCGCTTCACACTGGGCGTGCGTGAAGACCACGCCAAGGCATCCAACCTGTATGGCACGGGCACCCCGTCAGAGTGGAGCGGCTCGAAGTTCACCAAGCGTGCGGGCGTGGTCTACCTGTTCGACAACGGTATCGCCCCGTACTTCAGCTATGCCGATGGCTTCAACCCGAGCATCCGGACGGACCAGCGGGGCAATCTGCTGCAACCGGCCACGGCCAAGCAGTTCGAGGCGGGTGTGCGTTATCAGCCTAAGGGCTCGAGCACGATGCTGTCGGCCGCCGTGTTCAACCTGGAACAGGAGAACATCGCCAACCGGCCATCTGCCCAGGTCTACTACGTGCCCACTGGCAAGGTGCGTACGCGCGGGCTGGAACTGGAGGCGCGTTCACAGATCACGGATAACGTTTCGCTGCTGGCCAACTACACGTTCACCGACATGAAGTTTGTCGAGTCCACCGAAGGCTTCGTGGGCAACACGCCGTACCAGGCGCCGCGCCATATGGCATCGGTGTGGGGCGATTGGACCTTCATGCCCGGCTACACGGCGGGTGTGGGGGTGCGCTACGTTGGCACGAGCTATGGCGACAGCGCCAACAGCTTCAAGGTGCCGCCGTACACACTGGTCGATTTGATGCTGCGTATCGATCTCGCGCGCTGGGACCCATCGCTCAAGGGTGCAAAGTTGCAGTTGTCGGCAAAGAATCTCTTTAATAAAGCGTATGTGGCATCTTGCATGAACAGCAACTACTGCTATTGGGGTGATGCGCGCAGCGCAATGGCAACCATTTCGTATCAATGGTAATTAAGATTTATTCACGCAATCATCATCCTGCTTGTGTAGTATTGTGACTTAGCTTGTTGCCCGGCGGCTTTTTATTGAAGTCGTCGGGCGAGTCAGCATCTATCCTGATATCGCATCCGCGATATTCCATGATCCTTCAGCGGCCGGCACGCATCGGTCGTGATCTGCTCCCCACCTGAATTTACCTAGTCTAGGCGCGGCCTGATGCCGCCAGCCAACGGGAAACGTGTGCACGTTCGCTCGGCTGGAGTCTTGTTGTCATCGCTTTTGTAAATCAGGAGGTTCAAACGTGATGGAATCAGAAGTTCATGACTTTATTGCCATTGGGTTGGGTCCGTTTAATTTAAGCCTGTCTTGTCTGGCGGAACCCATTGCCGATTTGAATGGGTTATTTCTGGAGCGGGCGCCGGAATTCAATTGGCATCCTGGTATGCTGATTGATAACACCACATTGCAGAATCCATTCCTGGCGGATCTTGTCAGTTTGGCGGATCCAAAAAGCCGCTTCAGCTTCCTGAATTACTGCAAGCAGGAAGGCAAGATCTATTCGTATTACTTCCGCGAGAACTTCTACCTGAGCCGGGCGGAGTACAACCGCTATTGCAAGTGGGTCGTCGCGCAGCTCACCTGTGCGCGCTTCCACCACGACGTGCAGGCGCTGGCCTATGACGCGCAGCGTGGCTGCTACGTGGTCTCGGGCTTTCGCGGCGCGGAGTGCGAGCCGTTCGTCCTCCGTGCACGCAAGCTGGTGCTGGGCGTGGGGTCGTCGCCGTCGTTCCCGGCGTGCGTGCGGCGCGATGGCCACCGCTATCTGCACACCGCGGATTACATCGACGTGCGTGAATCGCTGCACGAGAAACGCTCCATCACCATCGTCGGCAGCGGGCAAAGCGCGGCAGAGGTCTACTACGACCTGCTCAAGGAGAGCGACAAGCACGACTACCGCCTCGTCTGGATCACACGTTCTCCGCGCTTCTTCCCGATGGAGACCACCAAGCTCACGCTGGAGATGTTCTCGCCGGACTACATCGACCACTTCTACAGCCTGCCCGACGGCCGCAAAGATGCCATCGTTCGTGCGCAGGACAGCCTGTACAAGGGCGTGAACACCAGCCTGATCAACCAGATCTACGACCTGCTCGACGACAAGCGCAAGGTGGGCGAATTGCGCACGCACCTGATCACCAATTGCGAGCTGCAGGCGTGCCGCCACGACGCCGCCACCGGCACTTACGAGATCGAGTTCCAGCAGGTCGACAGCGGTGCGCGCTATGCCCATCGCACAGAAGGGCTGGTGCTCGCCACGGGTTACGAGCAGAACATCCCGGCGTTCCTTGATGGCATCCGCCACCGTCTGCGCTGGGATGCCAAGGGCCGCTACCAGCTCTCCCGCAACTACGCGGCAGACGTCAATGGCAGCGAGGTCTACGTGCAGAACGCGGGCCTGCACACGCACGGCGTGACCAATCAGGACATTGGCATGAGCTGCTATCGCAACTCCTACATCATCCGAGAGCTGACCGGCGTTGAGCACTACAAAATCGAGCCGCGTGTGGCCATCCAGGATTTTGCGATTCCGGCCACACCGGAGTTCATCCCGCTGGCGGCTGAGCGGAGCATCACCGAGCGCGTGAAGGAGCCCATCGAGGAAGCCGTATGACGCTGCGCAACACCATCATCCTGATGACGGTGTTTGCCGTCATCAGCGATGCGATCCTGATCCCGTTCTATCCGCAGTTCTTCGCGTCGCGCTATGGGCTGGACAGCCCCGTGCACGTAGGGGCGTATGTGGCCGCCATCTCGATTACCGTCATGTGCACGTTGCCCCTCTGGGCACGTGTGGCCAAGCGCGTGGAGCCGCTGTACCTGCTGGTCTACACGCAGTTCGCAGCCGGCACCTTCAGCCTGCTCAGTGACTGGGCGCCGAACGTGGTGACGTACTGGGTGCTGTCGATGCTGATGTTCATGTGCAAGAGCAGCTACCTGCTGATGTATCCGTACATGATGCGGCTCACGCCCAAGGCGCAGCACGCGGCCACGGTGGGCACCCTCTCGGTGGTGGTGCACTTTGGCGCCATCTTCGGGGCGGTGGTGGGCGGTCTTGTGCTGCAGACATGGGGGCCGCGCGCCAGCATCGTCGCCATGGCGGCGGGCGATTTCTTCCAGATGGGTGTGTGCATGCACCTGATCCGCAGCGGCAAGATCGTGCGCGTCAACTCGGGCGAGCATGCCGAGGCGGCTGCCGCTGAAGCCGCACGCGTGCCGCGCACCGGCTGGCGCGACCGCCTGCCGATCCTGCGCCTTGCACTGGTGATGCTGGTGTTCGACTTCAGCGCGTACCTCATCCGCCCGTTCTTCTCGGTGTACTGGCAGCAAGTGTCGGGGCTCGACAGCGAGTTCGTCTCGGGCATGGCGTTTGCCATTCCGGGCGTGGTCGCCATCGTGGCGCTGCGGTTGCATGCCCGTATTCGTGCGCGTGGCGGTCAGTTGCCGGATCACACCGTGGGCAACCTGTTGCTGGGCATGGTGGGCCTGCTGCTGCATGCGGCGCCCAACCCGATGTTGATCGTGCTCGGGCGCGTGCTGTACGGCTGGGCGCTGTTCCAGATCATCGTGAAGCTGGAGGTGAACCTGTTCCGGCTTTCTACGCCGCAGCGCTATGCGCACGACTACAGCATCACCAATTTCTTCCAGAACATGGGGGTGCTGCTGTCTTCTTTTGCGGCAGGGGCGATCGTCAATCGCTACGGGCTGCATCTGCCGTTCTTGCTGGCCGCTGGGGGCTTTGTGCTGACGGCGGTGCTCGATCGGCTGATCTTGAATGTGCCCAGCGCCGGCCATGCAGATGACTCGGGCAGGGCAGAGGCACCCGCCAACCTGGAGGCGCCGGTCCATGCCAACTGATGCCCACACCATCCACCGCCGCGCCGATGCCGAAAGCGCGCCTTACACCGATGCGGACGGTTTCACCTTCCACCTGCTGCGCATTCCGGAAGACATCCCGATGCTGCACCGCTGGTTTCAGCCGGAGCGCGCCTCGTTCTGGCTGATGCGCGACAAGACGGAAGCCGAGGTCGGTCAGGTCTATCAGAACCTGATGGACTCCGGCCACGCCACCGCGTATCTCGTGTGGCAAGGCGGTCGCCCGGTCTTCCTGGCCGAGTGCTACGACCCCGCCCACGATCGCATCCGCACGTTCTACGACGTACAACCGGGCGACCTCGGCATGCACATCTTCATCGGGCCATCGGATGTGCACATTGCCGGCTACACGCGCGCGGTGTTCTTCGCACTCATGCGTTTCATGTTCGATCGCCTGGGCGCGGCACGCATCGTGGTCGAGCCCGACGCCAACAACACACGCATTCACGCCATCAACCGCGCAGCCGGTTTTGTCTACGACCGCAACGTCGCCTTTACCGAAAAGATCGCCAGTCTCGCCTTCTGCACTCGGCAGGATTTTGAACAAGCTACCAGCGCCACCGCCATTGCTTAAACCAAAGGATTCGCCATGAACGTCACGATCCACAATCAGCTCTCGCAACATCCGGCCCAGGCAGCCGCCCACCTCACGCCGGAAGTCTGGGCGCAGGCCAACCGACTGCTGTTGCGCAAGGCGATTGCCGAATATGCGCACGAACGCATCCTGGAGCCCGAGTACCTGCATGCCACCGCTGGCGGCTTCGCGCTGTACCAGGTGTTTTCGGATGACGGCAAGGTTTGCTACCAGTTCGAAGCGCAGCAACTCGCGCTGCGTCACTGGTTCATCCAACCGGAATCGATTCGCCGTCTGGTCGAGGGGGCCCAGCAACCGCTCGACGCGCTGCAATTCATCATCGAATGCCGTCAGCGGCTTGGTATTCGTGACGAGCTGCTGCCCATCTACCTCGACGAGATCAGCAGCACGCTGTTCGGCAGCGCGTTCAAGCGCATGAAGGCCGATGCACCCAGCAGTGCACAACTGGCCGAGGCCACCGACTTCCAGGCCATCGAAGTTGCCATGATCGAAGGGCACCCCGGTTTCGTCGCCAACAATGGGCGCCTGGGCTTCACCTCCGTCGACTACCAGGCCTATGCGCCCGAGGCGGGTTCCGATATCCGCGTGATCTGGCTGGCTGTACACAAGGATCACGCCACACCGTCAACGCTTTCCACGTTGAACTATGCGCAAATGCTGGCCGAAGAACTCGGCCAGGACACGGTGGACGATTTCACACGCCAGGTTGCCGAAAAGGGCGTGGACTCTGCCGACTATCACTTCATGCCCGCGCACCCGTGGCAGTGGTTCAACAAGCTGTCCATCGCGTTTGCGGGCTATGTGGCGCAGCGCAAGATCATCTGCCTGGACTACAGCGCCGACCACTACATCGCCCAGCAATCCATCCGCACATTCTTCAACACGAGCGATCGCACCAAGCGCTATGTGAAGACGTCGCTGTCGATCCTGAACATGGGCTTTATGCGCGGGCTCTCGCCGTACTACATGTCGGGCACGCCGGCCATCAACGAGTTCATCAAGGAACTGGTCTCGAAAGATGGCTTCCTGCGCGAGAACGGTTTCACCATCCTGCAGGAAGTGGCGGCCATCGGTTTCCGCAACTTCTACTACGAGGCGGCCATTCCGGTGGATACGCCGTACAAGAAGCAGTTCTCGGCGCTGTGGCGCGAGAACCCGCTGCCGCTTCTCAAGCCGGGCGAGCGCCTGATGACGATGGCGGCGCTGCTGCATGTCGACAAGGACGGCCATGCGCTGATGCCTGAGTTGATCCGCCGCTCGGGCCTGCCGGCGCTCACGTGGGTGCGCCAGTACCTGCAGGTGTATCTCACGCCGCTGCTGCATTGCTTCTACGCTTACGAGCTGACTTTCATGCCGCACGGCGAGAACCTCATCCTCGTGATGGACAACCACGTGCCCGTGCGCGCCATCATGAAAGACATTGCCGAGGAATGCGCCATCCTCGACATCAAGGCACGCGAATGGCTGCCCGAGCGTGTGCAGCGCCTGGCGGTGGAGGTACCGGACAACTTCAAGCTGCTCGGCATCTTCATCGACGTGTTCGATGGCGTCCTGCGCCACATCAACCACGTGCTGGTGGAGAACGCTTGCTGCACCGAAGACCAGTTCTGGGGCGCCGTGGCCGATTGCGTCTACGACTATCAGGACGCCCATCCGGAGCACGCCGCCAAATACGCGCACTACGACATGTTCGTGCCCGAGTTCCTGCACTCGTGCCTGAACCGCTTGCAGCTCGGCAACAACGTGCAGATGGTTAACCTGGCCGACCCGGCATCGAGCCTGAAGATCGCAGGCAATCTGGTCAACCCCATCGCCAGGTTCCGTCGTGCGGCACCTGCCGTGCACGCCGAAGCAACAGACGCGGTGGAAGCGGCGGCATGACAGACGGCATGCGCGCCTTCGTTGAAGACGCCTCGGGGTCGGGCTTCGCGTTGCCGCAAGCCTGGCGCTCGGCGCCGACACCGAACCCGGATCTCGCCCACGCACTGCGGTTGGCGCAACGTGTCATTCCCAGCCTGCGCGGCGAGCAGGGTGGGGTATCGCCAGCCAACGCGCTGCGCCTGGGCGACGACGTTGCGCTGCAGGCGCTGTGCGATCACTGGGCGCAGGCCTATCCGGAGGCGGGCGCGCATTACCTCGCCCTGCGCTGTTGGGGGCTCGCGATCTGGCAGCCAATCTATCTGTGTGTGATTGCCGTGCATCTGGATGGATTGGCACCCAGGCTGGCGGGCCTCGTGCAGCCGGTGAAGGCGGGTTTTCCCAGTGGCTTCCACTTGCCCGTGCATGCGCCGGTCGGCGGCACATTCGTTGGGCGGATGGAGGCTGCTGCCGCTGAGTTGCGGGCGTTCTGCGATGCCGTCCGCCGGGCGATCAAGCCAATGGTTGCCCTGCATGAGCGTGCCGCAGATCGCTTGCAAGCTGAGTGCGTGCTCGGCGCGTTGATGGCAGTGCGACCACATACGTCATTGTCGGATGCAGACATGACTGCCATAGGGGAGGCGTGGCTGGTCGCCCTAGGCATTGCCGGCGGCTGCGGCTTCTTTGCCTACCGTGCGCGTGACGGCACGCCCGCACTCGCGCTTGACCGCAAGGTCTGCTGCCACTATTTCCGCCGTCGCGACGGCGAGAAATGCAGCACCTGCCCAAAGCTCTCGCTCGACGCACGTATCGCCCGCTTGCTGGCCGAAGCGTCGTAGCGCGCTTTTCCCCCGATACCTGATGGGGCGGATGCCGGTTCAACGTGAACACTGAACCGCCCGCCACTCCGTGTTGGAGACCCCGATGACCGATGTCGGACGCCTGGCCCATGTGATGCCAGCGCATACCCAATTGCCCGTCGCCGCGTACTTCGACGACGCCTTGTTCGCTTGTGAACTCGAAACCATCTTCAAGCAATCCGCCTGCTATATCGGCAATGAAAAAGCCGTGCCCGAATCCGGCGATTGGCGCCGCCTCGCCCAGGAAGACGGCGGTCGCGTACTGGTGCGCAATGCCGGCGGCGTAGAACTGATGTCCAACGTCTGCCGCCACCGGCAAGCGCTCATTCTTGGCGGGGAGGCCGGCAACGTGACTGGCCCTGCCAATGCCACCGGCAACCTGGGCGCGGCAGGCGGCAACATCGTTTGTCCGCTGCACCGCTGGACGTACACCGATCGCGGTGAACTGATCGGCGCGCCGCAGTTCACCAGCACGCCGTGCAAGAACCTGCAGCGCTTCACCCTGCGCAACTGCCACGGCTTGTTGTTCGAAGGCCCGCGCGACCCGGCGCACGACATGGCACCGTTGTTTGCTCGGCCCGAGTTCGACTTTGGTGATTACGTGCTCGACCACGTAGAAGTTCACCAATGCAACTACAACTGGAAGACCTTCATCGAGGTCTACCTGGAGGACTACCACGTCGCACCGTTCCACCCCGGCCTCGGCCACTTCGTCACGTGTGACAACCTCGAATGGGAGTTTGCAGACTGGTACAGCATGCAGCGCGTAGGCATCCACCAGGCGCTTAGCCAGCCGGGCTCGGATGTGTACGGCGCCTGGCATGACCGGCTGCTCGACTATCGCTCCGGTACATCACCGGATTTCGGCGCGATCTGGGTGACGTACTTCCCGACCCACATGATCGAGTTGTATCCGCACGTGCTGGTGCTCTCCACGCTGTACCCGAAAGGGCCACAGGACACCGTCAACGTGGTCGAGTTCTACTACCCGGAAGAGATCGCCGCGTTCGAGCGCGAGTTCGTGGAAGCGCAGCGCGCGGCCTACATGGAAACCTGCATCGAAGATGACGAGATCGGGGAGCGCATGGACGCTGGCCGCCGCGCACTGATGGCACGCGGCGTGTCGGAAACCGGGCCGTACCAGTCGCCATTGGAAGACGGCATGCAGCATTTCCACGCGTGGTATCGCCGCATCATGGGCACGCTGCCGGTCGCCGACGTATAGCCGCGCGCACCTGCGTCAGATCAAGGCGAGCGGGGAGGGCGGCGGTACAATCCGTCGCTTCTCTCCCAGGTGTTCCATGCCACGCGGCCTCGTTCTCGCCACGCCCCAGCTCACGTCGGACGGCACGCCGTTCTCCGCGCAATACGACGACGTTTATCACAGCACCGAAGGTGGTCTCGCACAGGCGCAACACGTCTTCCTGGGCGGCAATGCTTTGCCCGGCGCATGGCAAGGCAAGAACGCATTCACCATTGTCGAGACCGGCTTCGGCCAAGGCCTGAATTTCCTGGCGACGTGGGCCGCGTGGCGTGACGATCCGCAGCGTTGCGCACGGCTCGATTTCGTTTCCATCGAAAAGCATCCGTTCGACCGGGCGGGCTTGTCTGTCGTGCACCCGAAAGACGGCGTGCTTGCGCCGCTGGGTGAGGCGTTGCGGCAGTCATGGCCCGTACCCGTGCCCGGTGTGCATCGCCTCGTCTTCGATGAGGGGCGCGTCACGCTCACGCTGCTGTTTGGCGATGCGATGGAGATGCTGCCGCAACTGTCCTGCGCCGCCGACGCGTTTTATCTGGATGGCTTCTCGCCCGCCAAGAACCCGGACCTCTGGCAGCCGCGCGTCTTCAAGCAGCTTGCGCGTGTCGCCCGCGCTGGCGCCACGCTGGCAACGTACACAGCGGCAGGCTTTGTTCGACGCGGCCTGCAGGAAGCCGGCTTCGAGGCGCACAAGGCACCGGGCTTCGGCACCAAGCGCGATATGACCGTCGCGCAGTTTCCAACGCACTGGAAGACGCGGCGCGGCCCGGTCGAAGCGCCTGTTTGGTCTGAGCGCCACGCTATCGTCCTCGGTGCCGGGTTAGCCGGTTGTTCCGTCGCGGAACGCCTCGCCGCGCGCGGCTGGCGCATCACGCTCATCGATGCGAACGAGGGGCCCGCTCGCGGCACATCAGCGCACCGCGCCGCAGCCATGCATCCGCATGTGTCCATTGATGACAGCGTGCTCTCACGTCTGTCGCGCGCTGGCAATCTGCTCGCATGTCGGCAGTGGGACGCACTCGACCGCGCGGGTTTTGCCACCGGCTTCCAGCCCACCGGTGTACTGCAGCTCGCTGAACACGAGGACGATGCCGCCGAGCAGCAGCGCGTCGTGCAGGCGCTCGGGTACCCCACCGGCTACATCGATTGGCTGAGTGCCAGCCAGGCTGCTGAACGTGTCGGCGCGGGCGTGCCGCAGGGGGGCTGGTGGTTCGGGCAGGCTGGCTGGGTGGCGCCGCCCGATGTCTGTCGAGCGAACCTCGCCGCAGCCGCCAACGCAACTCATGCGCACTGGAACACCCGCGTCGAATCGCTGCGCGAAGCAGGCGGCCAGTGGCAAGCGCTCGACGCACACGGTGGCGTGATTGCCAGCGCGCCGGTCGTCATCCTTGCCAATAGTTTGGATGCGGCCCGGCTGGCGCCGCTGTCGTCTGCGTCGCTCAAGCCGGTGCGCGGCCAGCTTACGGATGTGCCGCTCGTCAGCCTTGAGCCGAGGGCGGCTTGGCCGAGGGCCGTGGTGTGCGGTGATGGCTACCTGTTGCCGGCGGAACCCGATGCGCAATCCGTGCGGATCGGCTCGTCATTCCAGCCGGGCGATTCTGATCTGGCCGAGCGCGCCGGCGATCACGCCGCCAACCTGAAGCGGCTGGCGAGCATGCAGCCGCAGCAATCGCAGGCGCTGGCGCGGCTGGACCCGGCGCAGTTGCATGGGTACGTCGGGGTGCGTTGCGTGTCCGCCAACCGCTTGCCGCTGATTGGCGCGGTGGTCGATGAGGCGGTGGCCATGGCGCCGGGTTTCCGCCTGCGCGGGCCGCATGCGCAACTGCCTCGCGTGCCGGGGCTGTATGCCGCACTTGCATACGGCTCGCGCGGTCTCACATGGTCGGTCTTGGGTGCGGAATTGCTCGCCGCGCAAATCGACGGCGGTCCGTTGCCGCTGGAAGTTGACCTTGCTGCGGCGCTGGATCCGGGGCGCTTTGTCTTGCGTGCATTACAGCATGGACACGGGCGCGGGCAGGGTGCTGCACCCGCTGAAACTGAAGCGGCGGATACGCTCGACTGACCCGCTGTTTGATAGGGTTTCCAAGCGTTCCGACCCAAAAAATCAGGGCCGGCGAGCGTTCCATGCCATAATATGCGTTTTGCGTTTGCCAGCCCGAACGCGCCTGTTGCACCCGTTTAAGCCGCCGAAGTGTCACCTGAGCGGCCCTCGCGTCGCATCCGCGCAAGCCCGGCAACACCAAGAACTTTGAACCACGGCTGCTGCTGGCGCTGCGCCGTTCGACGCAACTTTCATCTGAATCTGGAATTACGACCATGTCGACTATCGAAAACCTCGGCAAGCTTGATCGCAAAGTGACCCTGGCTGTCCCGAAGGCCGAAGTGGAGCAAGAGAAGCAAAGCCGTCTGGCGCGTCTGTCCAAGACCGTCAAGATGTCGGGCTTCCGTCCGGGCAAGGTCCCGATGAAGATGGTCGAGAAGCAATACGGCCAACAAGTTGAATTCGAAGTCCGCTACGACAAGGCTGCCCGTCAGTTCTTCGACATCACCAATGAGCAAGGCGTGAAGGTTGCCGGCCAACCGCGCTTCGAGCTGAAGACCGAAGGCGTGGCCGACGACCAAGTCGCATTCGATGCCACCTTCGAGGTGTATCCGGAAGTCAAGCTGGGCGATCTGGCCGGCGCGGAACTGACCCGTACCAAGACCGAGATCACCGACGCGGAAATCGACAAGACCCTCGACATTCTGCGCAAGCAGCGTGTGCACTACCACCCGCGTGGCGAGGCTGGTGAGCACGGTGACGGCGGCGCTGCCGTTGCACAAAACGGCGACCGCGTGACGGTCGACTTCGTTGGCACGATCGACGGCGTGGAATTTGCCGGCGGCAAGGCTGAAGGTTTCAGCTTCGTGCTGGGCGAAGGCCGCATGCTGCCCGAGTTCGAACAAGCCACGCTGGGCCTGAAGCAAGGCGAGTCGAAGGTGTTCCCGCTGGCCTTCCCCGAGGACTACCACGGCAAGGACGTGGCCGGTAAGACGGCTGAATTCACCGTGACGCTCAAGCAAGTCGAGTGGGCACACCTGCCGGAAGTCAACGAAGCCTTCGCACAATCGCTGGGCATCGCCGATGGCAACCTCGACAAGATGCGCGCCGACATCCGCGAAAACCTCGAGCGTGAAGTCAAGCGCCGCACACACGCGCTGCTCAAGGACCAAGTCATGGAAGCGCTGCTGAAGGTGGCAGAGCTGGACGTGCCGAAGTCGCTGGTCGAACAAGACCAAGAGCGTCTGGTGGAAATGGCCCGTCGTGACCTCGAGCAACGCGGCATGCCGAATGCCAAGAACATGCCGATCCCGGCTGAAATGTTCACGCAACAGGCTGAGCGCCGCGTGAAGCTGGGTCTGGTGCTGGCTGAAGTCGTCAAGGCCAACAACCTGGAAGCCAAGCCGGAGCAGATCAAGGCCGAGATCGAAGAGTTCGCCAAGAGCTACGAAGATCCGAAGGAAGTCATCCGCTGGTACTACGGTGACCAACAGCGCCTGGCTGAAATGGAAGCCTACGTGCTCGAAAACAACGTGGTAAATTTTGTGTGCGACAAGGCCAAGGTTACTGACAAGGCTGTGTCGTTCGAAGAGCTGACCGCCACCCCGGCGCAAGGCTGATTCGATAGATCCACGCACCGGAGAACCGCATGATCCGCAATGAACTGATCGACCAACTTGCCCGTACCCAGGCTTCTGCGCTCGAAACGCAGGGGCTCGGTCTGGTGCCGATGGTGGTCGAGCAGTCGGGCCGCGGCGAACGCGCCTACGATATCTACTCGCGCCTGCTCAAGGAGCGCGTGATCTTCATGGTAGGCGAGGTCAACGACCAGACTGCCAACCTCGTGGTGGCACAGCTGTTGTTCCTGGAAAGCGAGAATCCGGACAAGGACATCTCGCTGTACATCAACTCGCCGGGCGGCTCGGTGTCGTCGGGTCTGGCGATGTACGACACGATGCAGTTCGTGAAGCCGGACGTATCGACGCTGTGCATGGGCATGGCAGCCAGCATGGGCGCGTTCCTGCTGGCCGCTGGCGCCAAGGGCAAGCGTCTGGCGCTGCCGAACTCGCGCATCATGATTCACCAGCCGCTGGGTGGTGCGCGTGGTCAGGCGTCTGACATCGAGATCCAGGCGCGCGAAATCCTGTACCTGCGTGAACGCCTGAACACGGTGCTGTCTGAGGCGACTGGCCAGCCGGTCGACAAGATTGCGCGCGATACGGATCGCGACAATTTCATGAGCAGCGAGCAGGCCAAGGAATACGGCCTGATCGATCAGGTCATCAGCAAGCGCTGAAGTGCGTGGTGGTCGGTGCGTTTCGGGTCACCCCCGTGGCACACCGGTTGGCTGCACCAAACATGTCAAGCGGTGTCAAAAACGAGGCTTCGCGCCTCGTTTTTGCTTTGTACAACACCTGCGGATCGTCGCCAGATAATTTGGCGTATGATGCTGCCAGGAACTACTGGTAATCGTTATGGCGGACAAGAAAGGCTCGACTGGCGAAAAGCTGCTGTACTGCTCGTTCTGCGGCAAGAGTCAGCATGAGGTCAAGAAACTGATTGCCGGCCCCTCGGTCTTCATCTGCGATGAATGTATCGACCTGTGCAATGAAATCATCCGGGACGAAGCCGCCATCTCCGAAAAGGAAGGTGGTCTTGCGGTCAAGTCCGACCTTCCCACGCCGCATGAGATTCGCCAAAGCCTCGACCAATATGTGATTGGTCAGGAGCAGGCCAAGAAGATCCTGGCGGTTGCGGTTTACAACCATTACAAGCGCTTGAAGCACCTCGGCAAGAAGGATGATGTCGAGCTGTCCAAGAGCAACATCCTGCTCATCGGGCCGACCGGATCGGGCAAGACCCTGCTCGCACAAACGCTGGCTCGCCTCCTGAACGTGCCGTTCGTCATCGCTGACGCCACTACGCTGACCGAAGCCGGTTACGTGGGCGAAGACGTCGAGAACATCATTCAGAAGCTGCTGCAGAACTGCAATTACGAAGTGGACAAGGCCCAACGCGGCATCGTCTACATCGACGAAATCGATAAGATTTCGCGCAAGTCTGACAACCCGTCCATCACGCGGGACGTTTCTGGGGAAGGTGTGCAGCAGGCGTTGCTCAAGCTGGTCGAAGGGACGATGGCGTCCGTGCCGCCGCAAGGGGGCCGCAAGCATCCGAACCAGGACTTCCTGCAAGTCGACACCACCAACATCCTGTTCATTTGCGGCGGTGCCTTTGATGGTCTGGAAAAGATCATCCGCCAGCGCTCCGATAAGACCGGGATCGGTTTCGGTGCAGAGGTGCAGAGCAAGGAAGAGCGCGACGTCAATGAAGTGCTGCCGCAGGTGGAGCCGGAAGACCTTATCAAGTTCGGTCTGATTCCTGAGCTGATCGGTCGTCTGCCGGTGGTAGCAACACTAGCCAAGCTCGACGAGGCCGCCCTGATGGAAATCCTGGTCGAGCCTAAGAATGCAATCGTCAAGCAATATCAGAAACTGCTGGCGATGGAAGGGGTGGAGCTGGAAATCCGTCCGAGCGCGCTGACGGCGATCGCCCGCAAGGCGATCAAGCGCAAGACGGGGGCGCGCGGTCTGCGCTCCATCGTCGAGCACGCTTTGATGGATGTGATGTATGACCTCCCCAACCACAAGGGCGTGCAGAAGGTGGTGATCGACGAAAGTACGATCTCCGGTGACGGCAAGCCCTTGCTGATGTACGAAGAGCAACCCAAGGTTGCAGGTTCCAACTGACGCGAATGCCCGGCCGGGATGCGCCGTATGCATCCCATGCAGGAAGCCGTTCGCTCGCGAGCGGCTTTTTTGCTTCGGGAAACCGGGCCGGCATGCGACTTGCAGCAGCGGTCTTGTAAAACCGCCACTGCGCCCAATTTAGCCCTTACATGACTTTCTGGGGAAAATAATGTCCGGAACCCAACTTTTACCCGCTGAGCAGATTCGCCTGCCGCTGTTGCCGTTGCGTGACGTGGTGGTGTTTCCGCACATGGTGATTCCGCTGTTCGTGGGGCGCCCCAAGTCCATCAAGGCGCTGGAAGCCGCGATGGAAGCGGGCAAGAGCATCATGCTGGTCGCCCAGAAAACAGCGGCCAAGGATGAGCCGACCGACAAGGATCTCTACGAGGTCGGTTGTGTCGCCAACATCCTGCAGATGCTGAAGCTGCCGGACGGCACCGTGAAGGTGCTGGTTGAGGGCACGCAACGCGCCAATATCCTGACCGTGACCGACGACGAATCGCACTTCTTCTGCGAAGCGGTGCCCGTCGGCCCGGAACCGACTGAATCGGCCGAGACCGAGGCGCTGCGTCGCGCCATCGTGTCGCAGTTCGATCAGTACGTGAAGCTGAACAAGAAGATCCCGCCGGAGATCCTGACGTCACTGTCGGGCATCGACGAGCCGGGTCGTCTGGCTGACACCATCGCCGCGCATCTGCCGATCAAGCTCGAGCAGAAGCAGAAGATTCTCGAGATGTTCAATGTGACTGAACGTCTGGAGAGCCTGCTGTCGCAGCTGGAAGGCGAGATCGACATCCTGCAGGTGGAAAAGCGCATCCGTGGCCGCGTGAAGCGCCAGATGGAAAAGAGTCAGCGCGAGTACTACCTGAACGAGCAGGTCAAGGCCATCCAGAAGGAGCTGGGCGAAGGCGAAGAGGGCGCCGATCTTGAAGAGTTGGACAAGAAGATCAAGGCCGCACGCATGCCCAAGGAGGCCAAGAAGAAGGCCGACGCCGAGTTCAAGAAGCTCAAGCTGATGTCGCCGATGTCGGCCGAGGCAACGGTCGTGCGCAACTACATCGACACGTTGGTTGGCCTGCCGTGGCGCAAGAAGAGCAAGGTCAACAATGACCTGTCCAACGCCGAGCAGGTGCTGGACACCGACCACTATGGTCTGGAGAAGGTCAAGGAACGCATTCTTGAGTACCTCGCGGTGCAACAGCGCGTTGACAAGCTGAAGGCGCCGATCCTGTGCCTCGTGGGGCCGCCGGGCGTCGGTAAGACTTCGCTGGGGCAGTCGGTGGCGCGTGCGACGAACCGCAAGTTCGTGCGCATGGCGCTGGGCGGCGTGCGTGACGAGGCTGAGATTCGCGGTCACCGTCGTACCTACATCGGGTCGATGCCGGGCAAGATCCTGCAGAGCCTGACGAAGGTTGGCGTGCGCAACCCGCTGTTCCTGCTCGACGAGATCGACAAGATGGGCGCGGATTTCCGTGGTGACCCGTCGTCGGCGTTGCTCGAAGTGCTGGACCCGGAACAGAACCACACGTTCCAGGACCACTACATCGAAGTGGACTTCGACCTGTCCGACGTGATGTTCGTGGCGACATCGAACTCGCTGAACATTCCGGCGCCGTTGCTGGACCGGATGGAAGTGATTCGCCTGTCGGGCTACACGGAAGATGAGAAGGTCAACATCGCCCGCCGCTACTTGCTGCCCAAGCAGATCAAGAACAATGGTCTGAAGGAAGGTGAGATCGAGGTGGCCGAAGGCGCGCTGCGCGACATCATTCGCTACTACACGCGGGAAGCTGGCGTGCGCTCGCTGGAGCGCGAGGTCTCGAAGATCTGCCGCAAGGTCGTCAAGCAACTGCTGCTGAAGAAGGAAGCCGGCACGTCCGTGAAGGTCGATTCGGATAACCTGGACAAATTCCTCGGCGTGCGTCGCTTCGACTTTGGCCTGGCGGGCAAGGAAGACCAAGTGGGCCAGGTGACCGGTCTGGCGTGGACGGAAGTGGGTGGCGATCTGCTGACCATCGAAGCTGCGCTGATGCCGGGCAAGGGCAACATCACCCGCACCGGTTCGCTGGGCGACGTGATGAAGGAGTCGGTCGAGGCTGCGCGTTCCGTTGTGCGTTCGCGCTCGGCTCGCCTGGGCATCAAGGATGAGATGTTTGAGAAGCGCGACATCCACATCCACGTGCCCGAAGGCGCGACGCCCAAGGACGGCCCGTCGGCAGGTATTGCGATGACGACGGCGCTGGTGTCGGTGCTGACCGGTATTCCCGTGCGCGCCGATGTGGCCATGACTGGCGAGATCACGCTGCGCGGCGAAGTGTTGCCGATCGGCGGCCTGAAGGAAAAGCTGCTGGCCGCTCACCGCGGTGGCATCAAGCTGGCGCTGATTCCGGAGGAGAACGTCAAGGATCTGACGGACATTCCGGACAACGTGAAGAACAGCATTGAGATTCAGCCGGTGCGCTGGATCGACAAGGTGCTGGAACTCGCGCTGGTGCGCAAGCCCGAGCCGCTGCCGGAAGAGGAAGCCAAGCCCGCGCCTGAAGCCGCCAAGACTGACGACGGCAAGGCGCAGGAGATGGTGCATCACTGATGCCACAGTTTGCTTGAGTTGAAGAGGGCCCGACATCGTTCGGGCCCTTTTTCTTTGGGTTGCATGCGATACGGCTGATGTGTTCGGCGCTGGACTCTTCGCCTTGACACGTCGATTGGCGGCCACTTTAATAAATCCCACACTAAGCGGGTGTTCGGGGAGGTGGCGCGATGAACAAGACAGATCTCATCGACCATGTGGCGGCGCAGACCGACATGTCAAAAGCCGCAGCGGGGCGCGCCATCGACGCGCTGATCGGCGGCATCAAAGATGCCTTGTGCGATGGCGGGTCAGTCACGCTGGTCGGTTTTGGCACGTTCCTGGTCGGCAAGCGATCTTCACGCAACGGCCGCAATCCGCGCACCGGAGCCACCATCACAATCGAAGGTGGCAAGGTTGCGAAATTCAAACCTGGCAAAGCGCTGAAAGATGCGCTAAACTAGCGGGCTTTGGTGCTCACAAAACATTCGGGTGACAACGAATGTGAGCGCCGGACAGTCCGGCCTGTGCCGGCAATGCGAACGGGTGCTTAGCTCAGTTGGTAGAGCAGCGCCCTTACAAGGCGCGGGTCGGGAGTTCGAGCCTCTCAGCACCCACCATCGTTCGCAATGCCGCTCCGTGCGTCGTGCAGTCCGACCCAATCTGGAGCGGTAGTTCAGTCGGTTAGAATACCGGCCTGTCACGCCGGGGGTCGCGGGTTCGAGTCCCGTCCGCTCCGCCAGAACATAGCAAAGGCCCGACTTGTTCGGGCCTTTGACTTTTCTGATCCTGCAGCTGAGGCACGCTCATTCGATGTGGGAGCCCTGTGTTGAAAACCATCCGGATTCTGACCGTCTCCGGCAGCCTGCGCGCTGCGTCCATCAACACAGCATTGCTGGCTGCTGCCACCGCTTTGGCGCCAGTTGGCGTCACCCTCGTGCCATTTGCGCGTCTCGGCGAGTTTCCCCTGTTCAATCCCGATACCGAATATCCATTGCCGGCACCCGTGCGGGCATTTCGGGAGCAACTCAATGCAGCCGACGGCGTATTGATTGCCAGTCCTGAGTATGCGCATGGCGTAACCGGTGTCATGAAAAATGCGTTGGACTGGGTGGTAGGGTGCGAAGCATTTGTCCACAAGCCGACGGCCGTACTGAATGCATCAGCGCGTGCTGTGCACGCGGACGCAGCGCTCAAGGAGACCCTCTTGGTCATGTCAGCAGATCTCGTACAGGAGGCGTCCGTCACGCTGCCGGCGCTTGGCGCAAGGCTCGACGCGGGAGGCATCGCTGCGCATCCTGAGATTGCCTTTGCTTTGCGCGAGGCATTGGCCGCGCTGCAACGACACATCGTTAATCGAAGATTGAGGGCGAATTGCCGGCCGGACTCATTGGCCTGATCGTCGAGCCTGATAGAATCGCCTGATTTCCCATCTTCTCCTCCTACGTTCAGCATGCTTGAATTCGTACGTACGCATCGGCGCTTGATGTTTCTGGTGCTGCTGATTCTGGTGTTCCCTTCGTTCGTGTTTTTTGGCGTGCAGAGCTATTCGAGCTTCATGGACAGCTCGCACGACGCAGCCAAGGTCGACGGCAAGGTCATCACTACCGCCGAGGTCGACAATCGCGTGCGCGAGCAGACTGATCGCCTGCGCCAGATGCTGGGCGCGCAGTATGACCCGCGCCAGTTCGAAGGTCCGCAGATGCGTCGTGATGTGCTCGACGGCCTCATTCAGCAGCGCGTGCTCTCCAATGAAGTCGCGCATGCCAACCTGAACGTCTCGAACGACAAGGTTCGCGACACGATTTTGCAGATCCCAGCCGTGGCCGCGCTGCGCAAGCCGGATGGTTCGTTCGACGAGCAAGCCTATGTGCAACTGCTGGCCGCGCAGAACATGACGCCGGAGCAGTTGGAAAACAACCTGCGCTTTGAGCTCGCGCAGCAGCAAATTCCGCAGTCGATCGTGTCGACGGCTTTTGTGCCGAAGTCGCTGGTGGACCACCTGATCCAGGTACGTGACCAGCAGCGCGAAGTGCAGGCCCTGGTGTTCAAGCCGACTGACTACGCTGCCAAGGTCAACGTCGACGACAAGGCCATCCAGGCCTATTACGACGCGCACCAGCAAGAGTTTTCGGTGCCAGAGCAGGTCAAGGCCGAGTACGTTGTGTTCTCGGGCGAAGACATGATGAAGCAGATTCCGGTCACGCCCGAGCAGATCAAGGAGTACTACGATCAGAACGCCGCGCGCTTCAAGACCCAGGAAGAACGCCGCGCCGCGCACATCCTGATCAAGCTGCCGGACAACGCCAAGCCTGCCGACAAGGACGCCGCCAAGAAGAAGGCTGAAGAAGTGTTGACCGAGGTGCGCAAGAACCCGGCGAGCTTCGCCGAACTGGCCAAGAAGTACTCGGGCGATCCGGGCTCGGCCGCGCAGGGCGGTGAACTGGGCTTCCTGGGCAAAGGCGCGACCGTTCCGCCGTTCGAGAACGCGCTGTTTGCGCTCAAGCAGCCGGGCGACATCAGCGATGTCGTGCAGAGCGACTTCGGTTTCCACATCATCAAGCTTGAGGAGGTGAAGGGTGGTGGCGTGCAACCGCTGGAAGCCGTCAAGCCCGAGCTGGAACGCGAAGTGCGCACCCAGTTGGCCAACAAGAAGTACACCGAACTGGCCGACGCGTTCTCTAACGCGGTTGAAGATCAGTCTGACAGCCTGAAGCCGGTGGCCGACAAGCTGAAGCTGCAAATCCAGACCATCGACAACGTGACGCGCACGCCGAACCCGGCGCTGGCCAACAGCCCGATCGGCAACGAGAAGGTGCTCAAGGCGTTGTTTGCCGACGATGTCATCAAGAACCATCGCAATACGGCGGCCATCCAGGTTGGTCCGACGACGCTAGTGGCTGCGCGTGCGGCGGAATATCGCCCGGCGACGGTCAAGAAGCTGGCCGACGTGCGTGAGCAGGTCAAGGCCAAGGTGATTGCTGAGCAAGCGGCTGCGCTGGCCAAGAAGGCCGGTGAAGAGAAGTTGGCTGCGGTGAAGCAGAGCAACAGTGCCGATGGCTTCGGCGCTGCGCAGACGGTGTCGCGTCAGCAGGCTCAGGGCACGCCGGTGCCGGCGCTCACGGCCATCCTGCGTGCCGATGCCACGAAGCTGCCGACCACCATTGGTGTCGACCTGGGTGCCCAAGGCTATGCGCTGTATCGCATCAACAAGGTGCTGCCGCCGGCCAACGTGGATGAAGCCCGCCGTACCGCCGATGCTCAGCAGTTGGCGCAAGCTGCAGGCCAGACCGAGTTCAACGCTTACTACGAAGCGCTGAAGGCCCGTGCAAAGGTGAAGATCAACAGCAGCGTGATTGACGCCAGCAAGCCCGCCAACACGGCAGACGATGGGTCCTGATGGATCGCGTGTTTGAATGAAAAAAGCCCGTCATCGCGACGGGCTTTTTTGTCGATGACGACGATGTCGATTAACTGCCTGTGCGCTGTTTGAGTAGCGGCTCCAGCTTGGGCCACACGTTATCCAGCATCGTCGGTTGGGCCGCGGCAATCGGGTGGATGCGGTCTTCTTGGAACCAGTCAGGACGTTGGGCCACGCCTTCAAGCAGGAAGGGCACCAGTGGCAGCTTGTACTGCTGCGACAGCTTGCCGTACATGGCGAAGAACCGGTCGCTGTAGTCGGGGCCATAGTTGGGCGGGATGCGCATGCCGATCAGCAGCACCCTGGCGCCCGCTGCCTGCGATGCATCGATCATCGCCTTCAGATTGGCCTCGCTGGAGGCAAGTGACAGACCGCGCAATGCGTCGTTGCCGCCCAGCTCCAAGATCACCACGGAGGGCTTCTCGCGCGCCAGCACAGCGGGCAGGCGTGAGCGGCCACCGGCCGTGGTATCGCCGCTGATGCTTGCATTGGCGACGCTATAATCAGGCTTCCGTTCTTTGAGGCGCTTGTCGAGCAGTGCGACCCAGCCGGTGCCTTGCGCCAGGCCGTATCCCGCCGACAGGCTATCGCCCAGCACCACCACGCGATGCGCTGCGGGTGTGCTTTGCGCCGACACCTGCGTGACGGGCAGCATGCCGACCATAGTGCAGCCGAGTGCCGCTGCCAGTGCCTTCAAACTGCGCCTTCTACTACCTACCTGTCCAATCATGTCGTCTTCCGCTACCTGGGTGATTGAAGTCGATTCGCTGCACAAGACCGTGCGCGATGCCACCGGTGAGTTGCCTATTCTGAGCGATGTTGGCTTCCGTGTGGAAGCGGGCGAGATGCTGGCCATCGTCGGCGCGTCGGGCTCGGGCAAATCGACGTTGCTTGGGTTGCTGGCAGGGTTGGACTTGCCGAGTGCCGGCAAGGTCAAGCTGCTGGGTCACGATCTGTTCGGGCTGGATGAGGATGGCCGCGCAGCCGTCCGCGGCAGTCACGTGGGTTTCGTGTTTCAGTCGTTCCAGTTGCTGCCGCATCTGACCGCGCTGGAGAACGTGATGCTGCCGCTCGAACTGCAGGGCGATGTGAGTACTGCGGAGATGCGCCGTCGCGCCACAACGCTGCTGGAGCGTGTCGGCCTGGGGGCGCGGCTTTCACACTATCCGAAGACGCTGTCAGGTGGCGAGCAGCAGCGTGTGGCACTGGCCCGTGCATTTGTCACCGAGCCAGACATCCTCTTCGCAGATGAACCGACGGGTAGCCTAGACACCGCTACCGGCGAGGCTGTCATCGCCTTGATGTTCGAGCTGAATCAGAGTGCAGGTTCCACGCTCGTGCTGGTCACGCACGACCGCTCGGTTGCGGCGCGCTGCAACCGCATCCTCACCATTGAAGCGGGTCATCTGGTCGGCGACGAGACCGTCACCGAGCTTTGATCGATTAGAGCGCTGTCTTGGCGCGGCGGATCAACGCAGCCGTCGATGCGTCATGTGCCACCGAGGCGGGCGCGCCCTCCAACTCTGCCTGAATCGGCTTGGCGAGCTTCTTGCCAAGCTCCACGCCCCACTGGTCGAACGAGTTGATGTTCCACACCGCACCTTGTACGAAAGTGCGGTGTTCTGCGCAGGCAATCAACGCGCCGAATGATGCGGCATCGAGGCGCTCCATCACGATGGTCGTGCTTGGGCGGTTGCCTTCAAACACCATGTGCGGCACCAACGCCTCGTCGGTCACACCGCCCGCGCGGACTTCATCCGCGGTGCGGCCCCGCAGCAGTGCTTCGCCTTGGGCAAAGCAGTTGGCGAGCAGCTTGGCATGGTGGCCAGGCAGATTGCGCACCGGCTCCAGCGTGGTGATGAAATCCACCGGCACGATCTGCGAGCCTTGGTGGATCAGCTGGAAATACGCATGCTGGCCGTTTGTGCCCGCCGTGCCCCAGACGATGGGGCCGGTGTCGGTATCAATGGGGGCACCCGTGCGCTGGACCGACTTGCCGTTGCTCTCCATCTCCAGTTGCTGCATGAAATCGGTCAGCAGCTCCAACGGCGCGCAGTAGGGCACCGTGCAGGCGCTCGCCGCATTGAAGAAGCCGCGATACCAGACCGACAGCATCCCGAGAATGAGCGGCAGGTTCTCGCGCGGTGCGGCCGTGGCGAAATGGCGGTCCATTGCGCGCGCGCCGTCGAGCATCGCTTCGAACTGCTGCGGGCCGATCGCCAGCACGATCGACAGGCCCACCGCTGACCACAGTGAGAATCGCCCACCCACCCAGTCCCAGAAGGTAAACATGTGGTCTGGGTCGATGCCGAACTGGGCGACGGCTTCGCGGTTGGTGGAGACGGCGACGAAGTGGTGCTTGAGCTGATCTTCCGCCACGCCGTGCTCGACAAACCAGCGGCGCATGCTGTGCGCGTTGGCCATCGTCTCAAGCGTGGTGAACGTCTTGGAGCAGACGATGGCGAGCGTGGTGTCGGGGTTCAGGTGGTCGAGCGTTTCGGCCAGATCCGTGCCGTCGACGTTGGAGACGAAATGCACGCGCACCTGTGGCACAGCCAGGTGTTCGAGCGCGCGGCACACCATGCGGGGGCCAAGATCCGAGCCGCCAATGCCGATGTTGACAACGTCTGTGATGCGCTGGCCGGAGTGGCCTGTCCAGGCGCCGCTGTACACGCGGTTGGCGAAGTCATGCATCTGGGCGCGCACGCGCAGCACCTCGGGCATGACGGGTTCGCCGTCGGCGCGGTAGCCGTCTTCTGCGCGGCCGCGCAGGGCAACATGCAGGACAGAGCGGTGCTCGGTGTTGTTGATGCAGTCGCCGCGCAGCATGGCGTCGCGCAACGTGAGCACGCCCGCTTCATCGGCCAATTGCAGCAGCAGGGCGAGCGTGTCGGAGGTGATGCGGTTTTTTGAGTAGTCGACCGTCAGGCCTGCCGCTTCCAGGGTGAAGGCGCGCACCCGTTCCTCGGCGTCCGGCGCGGCAAACCAGTCGCGCATATGCGCGGCGCGGATGGTTTGGGCATGTTGCGTCAGGGATTGCCAGGCAGGAAAGGCTGTGGGCATGCGGTATGACATTGAGTAGCAAAAACGAATGCGCAGTATAACGGCGCGACATGGCGCTTTTCTATCCGCGCGTGTCTGACGCCAGCAGTGCGTTGAGTGCGCGCCGTGCTGGGGCGCACAGTTCACTTGCGTACAGGCCGATCGGGCCCTCACCCGAGGCAACCAGATCGTCCGCCGCCCGGCCATGCAGCCAGACGGCGGACAGCGCCGCCTCGCGTGCCGGCACGCCCTGCGCAAGCAACGCGCCCACCATACCGGTGAGCACGTCGCCCGTGCCGCCCGAGGCCAGACCGCCGTTGCCCGTCGGGTTGACGGCGGGTGTCATGCCCGGGGCAGTAATCACAGTGCCTGAACCCTTGAGTACGACGACGGCACCCGTCCGGTTGACGAGTGCCTTGGCGGCGGCCAGACGGTCGCGCTGGACGGTCGGTGCGTCGAGCTGCAGCAGGCGCGCCGCCTCAAGCGGATGCGGTGTCAGCACCACCGGCACGCCGCTCTGCGCCAACTGCGTCAGATGTGCGAGCAGCGCGGGCACCTTGGCAAACAGGTTCAGTGCGTCGGCATCGAACACCGCGGGGATGCGCGACGACAGCATCCGATCCAGCAGATGGTCGAGCGCCGCTTCGGCATCCTTGGCGGTACTCATGCCTGGGCCCACGGCCAGCGCTTGCATGCTGCCCAGGTCGAGCGTGCCCCATGTATGCAGCATCAGCTCGGGCTGAGCGGAGTCCACACGCGGCGCATCCGCCGCCAGCGACACAACGTGCACCTTGCCCGCGCCCAGGTACAGCGCCCCACGTGCAGTCAGCAGCGGGGCGCCCACCATGCCATGTGCGCCTCCGACGATCGCCACGCTGCCATACGACCCTTTGTGACCGTCGTGCCTGCGACGCGGCAGATGGGCGAGCCAGCGTGCGGGCGTGTTGACGATCGCTTCCGCTTCAATCACACCGTCGTACGCAGGCTGCGCGGCCTGCAGGTCAGCCAGTGCGATGTCGCCGGCAGCATCGCGACCGCCGCCGGTCAGCAAGCCCGGTTTGGCCGCGAGGAACGTGAGCGTGGCACGTGCACGCACGACGGGCGATCCCGGTGCCAGCGGTTGGCCCGTATCGCCATTCAGCCCAGAGGGAATGTCGAGCGCATACACCGGCAGGCCGCTGGCATTGAGCGTGTCGACCAGCGCTGCATGCAGCCCGGTCAGCGGCCGCGCCAGCCCGATGCCGAACAGCCCATCGACGATGGCCGTGGTCGTAGCTGGCACGGAGGCGGGTGTGTGCAGAGGTTCGATCGGCACGTTGGCAGCGCGCGCCTCGGTCCACGCGCGGTGGGCATCGTCGGGCAGCTTGGCCGGATCGGCTGCCAGCCACACGGTGACGGCGCGGCCCGCCAGGTGCAGCACAGTGGCTGCGACCAGGGCGTCACCGCCATTGTTGCCAGGGCCGGCGACAAAGAGCAGATGGCCGTGTGGCGCCCGCGTCTGAAGCCAGTCGGCGGCGGCCTCGCCGGCGCGGGCCATCAGGGTGAACGGGGCGAGGGAGCGGTAAGCAGCGGCTTCCAGTGCGCGAACGCCTGCTGTGCCGAAGAGCAGGTCGGCGCCGTGGTGCGCGGCCAAGGCGCCGTTGATGAGGATTTCGCGCCAGGTCGGATGTGCGGACATGATGGGTCTAACCAGGGCAGACATGACGATCTATTCTCTTACAATAGCCTGCGTCTCCGACTGTTTTCGATCCTTTTTCCCCGAGTTGCGCATGTCTAAATCGCCCTCCACCCCGAAAGCCGATCTGCCGGAAGTCGCTGCCAATGAAGGAAGCAAGGGCGGGCCGATCGTGTCTTCGTCGCATCTGGTGTCGGCGCGCAGCCCGGAGTTGTCGGAGTTCGAGTTTGCACTCAACACCGCCTACAACGCCTACAACCGCTGGTGCGTGCGCTGCATGGCCGCCGCGGGCGTGCGCGACCTGACCTTCCTCGATGTGCTGGTGGTGCATCACGTCAACCACCGGGGCCGCGCCAAGCGGCTGGCCGACATCTGCTTCGTGCTGAATGTGGAAGACACCCATCTGGTGACGTATTCCCTTAAGAAACTGCAGGGAATGGAGCTGGTGGAGGGCACGCGCAGCGGCAAGGAAGTCACCTATACCACCACGGCTGCTGGCGAAAAGGCCTGCGCCCGCTACCGCGATATCCGCGAGCAGTGCCTGACCAGCAATATTTCGCCCAGTGGCGAAGAAAATGCTGAGATTGGCGAGCTGGCGCGCCTGCTGCGCGTGCTGACGGGCCTGTACGAGCAGGCCGCGCGCTCGGCGACGTCGCTGTAAAACACCTGTTTCAGCCTCGGCAAGGGCCGTGGCGGACGATTTCCGGCGGATTTGACCGTCGGTAACAGGGGCTGGGCAAGGTACAATAGCGGTTTTCCCGCGCACGCCGGGAAAACTCCTCTTCCAGCGACTCCTGCCTTGCCCACCATGGCGCATTTCTCGTGCTTTCCCGGCGCTCTCGCGCTGTCCGCCTTCCGCCAGCAACGCCTGCTTTCCACCCTCAAGCGCATCGATCCGGAGATCGAAGCCGTCAGTGCCCAGTACCTGCACTTCGTGGCTGCCGACACGCCGCTGTCGGCCGATGAATCTGCCCGTGTGCAAGCGCTGCTGACCTACGGCTCGCCCGCACCGGCCGATGTCGAGGGCGACCGCTTCGTGGTCATCCCGCGCTTCGGCACGATTTCGCCGTGGGCCAGCAAGGCGACCGAAATCGCCCGCCACTGCGCGCTGCCGCAGATCCACCGCATCGAACGCGGCGTGGAGTTCACCGTCACCCGCAAGAAGGGCCTCCTGGGGGCGCTCACCGGCAGCCGCAAACATCTGGACGACGCCACCCGCGCCGCCGTGGCCGAACACCTGCACGACCGCATGACCGAAGTGGTGATCGACTCGCGCGAAGCCGGCTACGGCCTGTTCGACGTGCTGCCCGCCAAGGCATTGCGCTTTGTCGATATCGCCGGTGGTCGCCAAGCGCTGGAAGCCGCCAACGTCGAAATGGGCCTGGCCCTGTCCGACGACGAAATCGACTATCTGGTCGACGCCTACCGCAAGCTCGAACGCAACCCGACCGACGTCGAGTTGATGATGTTCGCGCAGGCCAACAGCGAGCACTGCCGCCACAAGATCTTCAACGCCGACTGGACCATCGACGGCGAAACGCAGGACAAGTCGCTCTTCGCGATGATCCGCAACACGCACCAGCTCGCGCCGCAGGGCACGATCGTGGCGTATTCGGACAATGCCGCGGTGATGGAAGGCGGCATGGCCGAGCGCTGGTTCCCGCACGCGGGCACCGAAGCCGCAACGGGCGTGCCGCAATACAACCGTCGCGAGGCGCTCACGCACACGCTGATGAAGGTGGAGACGCACAACCACCCGACGGCCATTTCGCCGTTCCCGGGCGCGTCGACTGGCGCGGGCGGTGAGATCCGCGACGAAGGTGCGACCGGTCGTGGCGCCAAGCCGAAGGCAGGCCTGACTGGCTTTACCGTGTCGAACCTGCTGCTGCCCGAAGCCGTGCAATCGTGGGAAAACGCCCGCGACACCGCACAGCCCGTGGCACACCGCAATCCCGACGAAGCTGCAGCCGGCCCCATCGGCAAGCCTGAGCGCATCGCCTCGCCGCTGCAGATCATGATCGAAGGCCCGATCGGCGGCGCCGCGTTCAACAACGAATTCGGCCGGCCCAACCTGGGTGGCTATTTCCGTGTCTACGAGCAGAACGTGGGCGGCACCGTGCGCGGCTATCACAAGCCGATCATGATTGCCGGCGGCATCGGCAATATCGATGCCGGCCACACGCACAAGCACGGCCTGCCGGCCGGCACGCTGCTGATTGCACTGGGCGGCCCCGGCATGCGCATCGGCATGGGCGGCGGTGCTGCCAGCTCGATGGCCACCGGCACCAACACGGCCGACCTGGACTTCGACTCGGTCCAGCGCGGTAACCCCGAAATGCAGCGCCGCGCGCAGGAAGTCATCAATGCGTGCTGGGCGCTGGGTGCAGACAACCCGATCCTGTCGATTCACGACGTGGGCGCGGGCGGTATCTCCAACGCTTTCCCGGAAATCGTGGACGGCGCGGAGAAGGGCGCACGCTTCGACCTGCGCCAGGTGCACCTGGAAGAGTCGGGCCTGAGCCCCGCAGAAATCTGGTGCAACGAATCGCAGGAGCGCTACACGCTGGCGATCGCCCCGGGTGATTTCCCGCGCTTCCAGGCCATGTGCGAGCGCGAGCGCGCGCCGTTCTCGGTGGTCGGTTTCGCCACGGATGAACAGCAACTGCAAGTGGTCGACAGCGATGCCCCGGTCGATAGCGCCGACCATTTCCCGGTCAACATGCCGATGGACGTGCTGCTCGGCAAGCCGCCGCGCATGCACCGCGACGTGCACCGCGTGTCGCAGGAGCTGCCGGAAGTCGATGTCACCGGCCTGGATCTGGAAGTTGTTGCGCGCGACGTGCTGCGCCACCCAACCGTCGCCAGCAAGTCGTTCCTCATCACCATCGGCGACCGCACCGTCGGCGGTCTGAACACGCGCGACCAGATGGTCGGCCCGTGGCAAGTGCCGGTGGCCGACGTTGCCGTCACCACGCTCGACTACAAGGGCTACACCGGCGAAGCAATGACGATGGGCGAGCGCACGCCGCTGGCCGTCATCAACGCACCGGCATCGGGCCGCATGGCGATTGGCGAGTCCATCACCAACATCGCTGCTGCGCCGATCGATTCGCTCACGCAACTCAAGCTGTCGGCCAACTGGATGGCCGCCTGCGGCGTGAACGGCGAAGACGCCCGTCTGTACGACACCGTCAAGGCGGTCGGCATGGAGCTGTGCCCGGCGCTGGGCATCAGCATTCCGGTGGGCAAGGATTCGTTGTCGATGCGCACCAAGTGGGAAGACGACGGCACGGCCAAGGAAGTGGTCGCGCCGGTGTCGCTCATCGTCTCGGCGTTCGCGCCCGTGACGGACGTGCGCAAGACGCTCACCCCGCAACTCAAGCAAGTCGAATCGGCCAATGCGCCGGCCGACACCACGCTGATCCTCATCGACCTGGGCCGCGGCAAGAACCGCATGGGCGGCAGCATCCTCGCGCAGGTCACACAGCAGATCGGTAACAGCGTGCCGGACGTGGATGACGCGGAAGACCTCAAGCGCTTCTTCGCGGCAATCCAACAACTGAACGCCAGCGGTTCGCTGCTCGCTTACCACGATCGTTCCGACGGCGGCCTGTGGGCGACCGTCTGCGAAATGGCGTTTGCCGGCCACTGCGGCGTGTCGATCAACGTCGACATGCTCACACTGGACGATGCAGCCGACCACGGCGACGCCAAGAACTGGGCACAGCAAGTCTCCGGTCGTCGTGCCGATCTGACGCTGCGCGCACTGTTCTCTGAAGAACTCGGCGCCGTCATTCAAGTGCCGCTGGCCCAGCGCGACGCCGTCTTCGCGGTGCTGCGCGAGCATGGCCTGTCCGGTTGCAGCCACGTCATCGGCGCACCGAACGCCAACGGCCACATCGAAATCTGGCGCGACGCCAAGAAGGTGTTCAGCGCCTCGCGCATCGAACTGCAACGCACCTGGACGGACGTCTCCTGGCGCATCGCCAGCCTGCGCGACAACCCCGAGTGCACGCAGAGCGAATACGACATCCTCTTGGATGCCGAAGACCCGGGCATCTCGCCCAAGCTCACGTTTGACATTGCAGAAGACGTGGCCGCGCCGTTCATCGCCACGGGCGCTCGCCCGCGCATGGCGATCCTGCGTGAGCAGGGCGTCAACTCGCAGATCGAAATGGCCTACGCGATGGACAAGGCCGGCTTCGAGACCTACGACGTCCACATGAGCGACCTGCTGGCCGGCCGCACCACGCTGGCCGGCTTCAAGGGCTTCGTCGCCTGCGGCGGTTTCAGCTACGGCGACGTGCTGGGCGCGGGCGAGGGCTGGGCGAAGACGATTCTCTTCAACAGCATGCTGGCCGAGCAGTTCGCGGCGTTCTTCAATCGCACCGACTCGATCGCGCTGGGCGTGTGCAACGGCTGCCAGATGATGGCGAACCTCGCCCCGATCATCCCGGGCGCCGGCGCATGGCCGAAGTTCACGCGCAACCAGTCGGAACAGTACGAAGGCCGCTTGGTGACGGTGCAGGTGGATGCATCCCCGTCGATCTTCTACGCGGGTATGGAAGGCAGCCGCATCCCCATCGTCGTCGCGCACGGCGAGGGCTATGCCGACTTCTCGCAGCAAGGCGACATCGACAAGGTGGCCGTCGGCCTGCGCTACGTCGACAACCGCGGCGAAGTCACGCAGACGTACCCGCTGAACCCGAACGGCTCGCCGCAGGGCATTGCCTCGGTGACGACGCACGACGGCCGATTCACTGCGCTGATGCCGCACCCGGAACGCGTGTTCCGCGCCGTGCAGATGAGCTGGCATCCGAAGGAATGGGAAGCCGCCGGTGACGGCAGCAGCCCGTGGATGCGCATGTTCCGCAACGCACGCAAGTGGATGGGTTGATGCGTGGCTGAGTTGGCCAATGCATCACCGATGCGGCTGGCACGGGCATGGCAAGCCGTGTTGGCCGCCGTCATTGTCGTTGCACTGATCGTGCAGCTCAGCGTGACCGTCAGTGGTGTGGGTAGCCAGGTCTCGCTTGCCACGCGGCTTGTCCGGTTGTTCAGCTACTTCACCATCCAAAGCAACCTCCTGGTTGCGGTGGCTGCCATCTCTCTCGTGCTGGACCCTGCGCGCGATGGCACATGGTGGCGCGTACTCAGGCTGGATGGTTTGCTCGGCATCGCGACGACGGGGCTGGTGTTTCACATCGTGCTTGCGCCGATCTCGAAGGCAACGGGGTTGGCGCTTTTGGCGTCAAACGGCTTTCACTACGTCTCGCCATGGATGGCGCTGGTCGGCTGGCTGCTGTTTGGCCCCCGGCCCCGCATCGGGTGGTCGACCGTGGCGCTGTCGCTTATCTGGCCGGCGGTGTGGCTGGCGTACACCTTTGTGCACGGCGCGTTGAGTGGGTGGTATCCCTATCCGTTCTTGAATGTGGCGAAGATCGGGTATCCGGCTGCGTTGGCGAATACGGTGGCGGTGTTGGGTGGGGCGGGTGTCCTGGTCTTGTTGTTCAAGGGGCTGGACCGTTGGGTACCGGCCCCGCTGTCGTCAATGCGCCGTGAGCGCGGGGCAGCGATTGGCCGGATTTGAAGACCAACACCATGACCATGCATTTCTCCGCAATACCACATGCAAACCTCAGCCATCTCACGTGGGATTGGAAAGCGTTTAGTACGCTCGTCCCCCATGAGGTCTACACCATGCTCAAGGTGCGTTCCGACGTATTTGTAGTGGAGCAGAACTGCGCCTATAGCGACATCGACAATCTCGATATCAACGCGTGGCATCTGTTTGCGTGGGATGGCTCGGCACTGGCCGCTTATCTGCGTGTATTGCCGCCGGATGCAAACGATAGCGATATTCGCATTGGCCGTGTGTTGACGTCGCCCCATCACCGCGGCATCAGGCTTGGTCACGCATTGCTTGAACGTTCAATGCAGCATATCGCTGCGCAATGGGCGGACGTGCCCATGCGTTTGCACGCGCAGGCGCATTTGCAGAAGTTCTATGGTGCGTTCGGCTTCAAAGCGATTTCAGACGTGCATGATGAAGATGGGATCCCGCACGTTTGGATGCGTTCGGAATAAGCCTCGCATCGTTAGCTGCCACGGAGCCGGTCCGCGGCGGATTGCCTGCCCTTTGTTGCCGGCTCAAGGGCACCGACTTTCCCCAAGCCGAATGGCGGCATGTCGACATAGATGTTTTCGTAGGTACCCGGCGAAACCAAGTACGTTTCATGCCAGATGCCGACGGCTGCATCGGTTCCCCGGCCCCGCTGGTTGAACGCTCGCCAAGCGGGCAAATGTTCCGCTTCACGATCTTTAGCGTAGTGCAATAGATGTTCGACTGAACGCCAGTATTGCACCATCAGCGTTGTGCGGCCGAACCACATCTCGGCGTGCAGGAATCCCAACTCGGGACGGCGACTCAGCTCCTTGATCATGCGGGGCATTGCTGTGGCGACGGGCCACCATTTATGCACCTTGAGGGGCTGATTCACCCGCATGCCGATCAAGAATACGACGAAGTTTTCGTCAAATTTGGCGGTGAGGCGCCCTTTATTGATCATGAATCTGTGTGTTTCAGAGGTGGCAAGCGCCTGAGGATACGCGCACATCGACGTTCTCCACCGCCAGAATCGGTTGCGATTGGCTGAAAGCAAGGGCGACCATGGGGTTCAAAACAGTTGGGGCTGGTGCTTGAAGCCACCCGGCACGATCACCCCAGCGGCCGAACATTCGGCAGCACGTCCAGATTTGCTGGCTTCAGGAGACCGCGCGTTCGCGTCGTGCGGCGGCTCACCAGCCGCCCTCACTCCCACACATCAGGACGCGTGCGTCGATGTCAGATTGAGTGCCACCGCTTGCGCCACTTCGATGCCGTCGATGGCCGCCGAGTAGATCCCACCGGCATACCCGGCACCTTCGCCAGCCGGATACAGACCTTCGACGTTCATGCTTTGGTAGTCGTCTTTGCGTCGAATCCGCAGCGGTGACGAAGTGCGCGTCTCCACGCCGGTGAGCACGGCATCGTGCAGCGCGAAGCCTGCGATCTTCTTATCGAGCTGGGGGAGTGCTTCACGGATGGCTTCGATCACGTAGTCCGGGAGCGCCGTGCTGAGATCGGTCGGGTGCACGCCCGGCTTGTACGACGGGATGACGGAACCAAGCGACGTCGACGGCCGGCCGGCGATGAAATCGCCGACCAGTTGACCGGGCGCCTGGTAGTTGCCGCCGCCGAGTTCGAATGCCCGCTCTTCCCATTTGCGCTGGAACGCGATGCCTGCCAACGGCCCGCCGGGATAGTCTTCCGGCGTGATGCCGACGACGATGCCTGCATTCGCGTTGCGCTCGGCCCGGGAATACTGGCTCATGCCATTGGTGACGACGCGGCCCGGCTCGGAGGTTGCCGCCACCACCGTGCCGCCTGGGCACATGCAAAAGCTGTAGACCGCCCGGCCATTGCTGCAGTGGTGGACCACCTTGTAGTCGGCTGCGCCGAGTTGCTTGTGGCCTGCAAACTTGCCGAAGCGGGCGCGATCGATCAGCCCCTGCGGATGTTCGATGCGAAACCCCAGGGAAAACGGCTTCGCTTCCATATACACACCGCGATCGTGCAGCATCTGGAATGTGTCGCGGGCGCTGTGGCCAACGGCCAGCACGACGTGGTCGCACCGCAGTGTTTCTCCGTTCGAGAGCTTGAGCGAGCGGACCTTGCCCTGATCGATTTCGATATCGTCAACCCGGGTTTCGAAGCGTACTTCGCCGCCCAGTTCGTGGATGGTGGCGCGCATTTTTTCCACCATGCTGACGAGGCGGAACGTGCCGATGTGCGGTCGGCTCAGATACAGGATGTCTTCCGGTGCGCCCGCCTTGACGAATTCCTCGAGCACCTTGCGGCCATAGTGGTGCGGATCCTTGATCTGGCTGTACAGCTTGCCGTCGGAGAACGTCCCGGCCCCGCCTTCGCCGAACTGCACGTTGGATTCCGGATTGAGCACGCTCTTGCGCCACAGGCCAAAGGTGTCCTTGGTGCGCTCGCGCACGGCCTTGCCACGTTCGAGGATGATGGGACGGAACCCCATCTGCGCGAGGATCAGTCCTGCGAACAGACCGCACGGCCCCATGCCGATCACCACCGGACGCGGGCGCGTTGTGTGCTCGGGTGCCTGCGCAACGAAGCGGTAGGTCATGTCCGGCGTCACCCCGCAATGCGGCTTGCCGGCGATCCGCTTGAGCACGGCTGCCTCGTTCTTGACTTCGACGTCGACGATGTAGGTCAGCTTGATATCCGAGCGCTTGCGTGCATCGTGGGCACGGCGGAATACGGTGTAACGGACGAGCCCGTCTGCCGCAACGCCGAGATCCTTGAGGCGCGCGCGAACTGCGGCGTCAAGATCGTCTTCGGCATGGTCCAGAGGGAGTTTGACTTCGCTTAAACGTAACATGGGTGCTGAGTGCGGTTGCCACGGGAATCGCGGCGAAGCCGTATTTTATAGGTTCAGCGGCGTCTCAAATGGAAAGGAGGCGACCTGTTCGAGGCAAACAGGTCATTTGACGCGCGACTTCCTACGAACCCGACGGCTGCGCCTCCAAATACGGACCCAACAACCCCTCCATCCAATGCATAAACACCTGTACCCGCACGGGCAGGTTTCGCCGGTTCGGATACACCAGCGACACCGGCATCGGCGGCGGGCGGAAATCGGGCATCACCTCAACCAGCGTGCCATCTGCAATGGCCGATGAGAGCCCCGCATATACCGGCGCCTGAATCATCCCCAGCCCCGCGCGGCACGCCGCGTCATAGCTCTCTGCCGAGCTGACCGTCACCGCGCCCAGCATCGGCCGAAATGCCGAGCGGCCTTCCACCGTGTATTCCCATCCCGGCGATTTGGTGCCGAGCGTCTGCACGTAATGGACGATGCGATGGTGGTCGAGGTCTTCCAGCGTTTTGGGCATGCCATAGCGCGCGATGTACGTGGGGCTGGCGCAGTTGACCTGATGCAGTTGACCGAGCGGGCGGGCGATCAGGCTGCTGTCGGTCAGCGCGCCGATGCGCAGCACGCAGTCGAAACCTTCGCGCACCGGGTCCACGCGGCGGTCGGTGCTGGAGAGTTCGATTTCCAGATCGGGATGTGCCTCCAGAAAGCCGGGCAGGGCGGGGATGACAATGCGGCGCGCCACGCCCACCGGCATATCCACGCGCAAGCGGCCGCGCAGCGCCTGCGGGGTCTGGCGGAACATGGTCTGCAACTCATCCATGTCGGCCAGCAGATCCTGACAGCGCTCGTAGAAGGTCTGGCCGTCTTGCGTGAGCTGCACCTTGCGGGTGGTCCGGTGCAGCAGGCGCGTGCCGAGCATCGTTTCCAGCTGCTGCACCGCCACCGAGGCGGCCGGCTTGGGGATGCTCAAGGTCTCGGCGGCGCGCGTGAAGCTGGCAAGTTCAGCCACGCGCACAAAGATCTGCATGGCTTCGAGTCGGTTGGTGGACATGGCGAGGGTGGGTCAATTGTTATCTGTGGGCAAACACAGCAATAGGATAGGCGAGATTTATTCTGCTTTGATCGCCCAATACCATGCTCTCACGGTGTTCGACACCACCAACCTGATCGACAACCCAGGAGAGCAAGATGACCCAATCCCACACCCCCATCGCCATCGTGACCGGCGGCAGCCGCGGCCTCGGCAAGAACATGGTGCAGAAACTGGCCCAGCGCGGCACCGACGTGATCTTCACTTACCGCAGCAACCGCGCTGAAGCGGACGCCCTGGTCGCCGAGTTGACCGCCCAGGGCCGCCGTGCAGCCGCACTACAGCTCGACGCCGGCAAGATCGCCACCTTCCCGGCGTTTGCGGATGCCGTGCGCGGTGTGCTGGCGCAATGGAAGGCCGAGCGCTTTGATTACCTCGTCAACAACGCAGGCGTCGGCGTGCACGCCACCGTGGCCGAGACGACCGAAGCCCAGTTCGACGAACTGATGAACGTGCACTTCAAGGGCGTGTTCTTCCTCACCCAGATCCTGCTGCCGCTCATGGCTGACGGCGGGCGCATCGTGAATATCTCGTCGGGGCTGGCGCGCTTTGCACTGCCGGGTTACGGCGCGTATGCGGCGATGAAGGGTGCGATCGAGGTGCTGACCAAGTACCTGGCGAAGGAGCTTGGCGCGCGGGGCATTGCGGTGAACGTGGTTGCGCCGGGTGCCATCGAGACGGACTTTGGCGGCGGTGCCGTGCGTGACAACGCAAATCTCAATGCCATGGTCGCCTCCAACACGGCCCTGGGCCGCGCTGGCGTGCCGGATGATATCGGCGGGGTGGTGGCGTCGCTGCTGTCGCCGGATAACCGGTGGATCAATGCGCAGCGGATTGAGGCTTCGGGTGGGATGTTCCTGTAAGCCCCTCGAACTGCTACGCGTGGAGGTTTGAGGTCCATGCGCGGGCCTCAGAGGTCCAGCGGTGGATGGCTAATGGTCCATTGATGGAGCAAAAAGGCCCACGCGCCGAGCTCGGAGGTCCGACGCCGGGGCTCTGAGAGCCTAAGCTGGACCTCAAAGGTCCGACGGTGGAGGTCGGGAGGTCCAACGGTGCGCCTAAAAGGTGCGCTTGTGAGGGTCTGAGGTTCAATGGTGGAGCTCAGACCTTCGGCTGTGGAGCTAAAAGGTCCATGTGTGGAGGTCTGGGCTGCTTGCGGCGAGGCTTTGATAGGACCCCGCGCGATGCTGGGTGCGGCGGTCCATCCCCAGTATCGTCCCCTGCCGGGGCCGACTCACTTTTCTTTGTCTTGCCAAAGAAAAGTAAGCAAAAGAAAGGCGCGCCCGAGATGGCGACCCCCTCCTTGAATTTTCGTAACCGGGCGGAGACGGGAAAAACTCGCTGCGCTCAAACAGTTTCCCGTCTTTTTTCCGCCCGCTTACGAAAATTCAAGGCGCCATCAAGGGCAGGAACGTCAAAGGCCAAACCAACGCGGTGCGGAGGCGAGCGCCAATGCAGTCGAGTCAGGCACGCTGAGGGGATGGCAAGACGAAGTCGTGCGCGGGCAAAAGATGGTTTGTTTTCCATTGCCCTATGCGGCGCCTTGAATTTCTGTGGGCGTGCGGAAAAAGGAAGTAGCCTTGTCTGAGCGAAGCGAGTTTGGCTCCTTCCCCGCACGGTCACGGAAATTCAAGGAGTCTGTCGCCGCATCGGGCGCGCCTTTCTTTGCTTACTTTCTTTGGCAAGACAAAGAAAGTGAGTCAGCCCCGGCAGGGGATGAAACAAGGGATGCACCAGCAACGCCAGTGCATGGCGAAGGACAAACAATCAGGCAATGGCCTTAGCCGCAGCCCGCCCACGCAGCCATTCAAACGTCAGCAGCAGGCAAGTGGAAAACACGATGAGGATCGTCGCCAGCGCGGCAATCGTCGGCGAAATGTTCTCGCGAATCCCGGTAAACATCTGACGCGGCAGCGTCACCTGATCGGCGCCAGCGAGGAAGAGCGTGACCACCACCTCATCAAACGACGTAGCAAAGGCAAACAACGCCCCCGAGATGACGCCCGGTGCAATCACCGGCAGCGTGATCCGGAAGAACGTCATCACCGGATTGGCGCCCAGCGACAGGCTCGCCCGCACGAGGTTGTGGTTGAAGCCCTGCAACGTCGCCAACACCGTCGTCACCACAAACGGCACCCCCAGCGCCGCATGCGCGAGGATCAGCCCGATATACGTGTTCGCCAGCCCCAGCGGCGCGAAGAACAGATACATACCGACACCGACGACGACCACCGGCACGATCATCGGCGACACCAGCACGGCCATCAGCAAGCCCTTGCCACGGAAGTCTGCCTTGTTCAGCCCGATGGCGGCCAGCGTACCGAGCACCGTTGCCACGATCGTGGCCGCAGGCGCAACGATGAAGCTGTTCTTGGCTGCCATGCGCCATTCATCCGACGTGACGAGGTTCTGGTACCAGCGCAGCGAATAGCTCGGGATCGGATACGAGAGGAACGTGCTCGACGAGAACGACAGCGGCACGATCACCAGCACCGGCAGCACGAGGTACAGCAGCGTCAGCACGGCCAGGGCGCGTAGCGCGAAGTACCACACGCGCTCGACGAGCGAGGTGTGCGGGGCAAACATCGGTTTGGCGAGTTTCATAGTCGATGGGCTCCGTTCAACCGACGCGAACCTTGGGCCGCGTGAAGCGCCCATACACCACATACAGCACCAGCGTGGCGAGCAACAGCAGTGCACCCAGCGCGCACGCCATGCCCCAGTTGATGGTGACGTTGGTGAAGTAGGCCACGTAGTAGCTGACCATCTGATCGTTCGGCCCGCCCAGCAGCGCGGGCGTGATGTAGTAGCCGAGCGCGAGGATGAACACCAGCAGCGCGCCGGCGCCGATGCCCGGGTACGTCTGCGGCACGTACACGCGCCAGAACGCGGCAAACGGATGGCTGCCCAGCGATACGGCTGCGCGCTGGTACGTCGGCGGGATCGACTTCATCACGCTGTACAGCGGCAGGATCATGAACGGCAGCAGGATGTGCGTCATCGAGATGTACACGCCCACGCGGTTGAACAGCAACGCGAGCGGCTCCTTGATGATCCCCAGGTCCATCAGCCCGTGGTTGATCAGGCCCTCGGTCTGCAGCAGCACGATCCACGCCGCCACACGCACCAGGATGGACGTCCAGAACGGGATCAGCACCAGCACCATGACCAGGTTGGCGCGGCGCTCCGGCAGCGAGGCGATCCAGTACGACAGCGGGTAGCCGAGCAGCAGCGCGAACAGCGTCACCATCGCGCTGATGACGAAGGTGCGGATGAACACCGTCACGTAGATCTGCTCGTCGGGGTCGGTCGCTTCGATATGGCCGAAGGCGTCTTGCCGGTGGTCGAGCGCGGCCAGCAGGTAGAACGGCGACGTGCGGCTACCGTTCTTGGCGATGGCCTGCCAATAAGTTTTATCGCCCCAGCGCTCGTCGAGTTCGAGGAGCTTGGCGCGGGTCTGCTCGGGCGTGAGCGTGAGTGCCTTGCCTTGGTCGTCGGCCAGCGGCATGGCACGCGCGGTCTTGGCGACGAGCGAGCGGAAGCCGGGGATTTCGGTGTTCAGGCGGCGGGCGAGGGCACCCATGGCTTCGCCTTCGCTCACGGTGGTGAGGTCAGCGGCCAATGCAACGTAGGCGGCATCGGCGGGTGGGGCTTTGCGGTCCCAGTTCTTGAGCGCGGTCACCGTCTTGGGCAGCGCGTCGGCCACCTCGGGGTTCTGCACGGCGCGCGTGAGCAGGGCGCCGATCGGTACAACGAAGATCAGCAGCAGGAAGATGGCGAGCGGCGCCACCAGCGCCAGCGCCATGGCACGCCTGCGCGCCTCAGCGCTCTTCAATTCGCGTTTGAGTTTGGCCGTCGATTCCGGAACCGATTCAGCCGCGATCGTCATGGTGTTCAATGCTGCCTCGCCGAGTGCTACGGAGATTCATCTGGCGGATGCCACACCAGGGTGGCGTGGCATCCGCACAGGTCACTGCCTTACGTTGTTACTTCGACGCCCACGAGGCGAAGCGCTGCTCCAGCTCGTCGCCGTGGTCGGTCCAGAACTGCAGGTTCTGCAGCACGGCGTTCTTGCTGTTCTCCGGCGAGTTGGGCATGTTGGCCTGCGTCTTGGCATCCAGCGCCTTGATGGCAGCGACGTTGGCCGGGCCGTAGGCGATGTGCTTGACGTATTCCTGCTGCGGCTTCTGCGAGAGCGTGTAGGCGATGTATTGCTCGGCCAGCGCCTTGTTGGGCGTGCCCTTGGGGATGGCCCAGTAGTCCAGGTCGTAGATGCTGCCGTTCCAGACCACCTTCAGGTTCTTGCCTTCGCGCTGCGCGGCGTCGATGCGGCCGTTGAAGGCCGTGGACATCACCACGTCACCCGCCACCAGGAATTGCGGCGGCTGCGCGCCGGCTTCCCACCACTGGATGTTGGCCTTCAGTTGGTCGAGCTTCTTGAACGCGCGGTTCTGGCCGTCCTTGGTGGCCAGCACCTTGTAGACGTCCTTGGGCGGCACGCCGTCGGCCATCAACGCGAATTCCAGGTTGCCGCGCGCACCCTTGCGCATGCCGCGCTTGCCGGGGAATGTTTTCACGTCCCAGAAATCGGCCCAGCCGGTCGGGGCAGTCTTGAGCTTGTCGGCGTTGTACGCCATCGCGGTCGACCACACGAAGAAGCCCACGCCGCAGGTGCTGGGCGACTCGGGGATCAGGTCGCCCTTCTTGGCGATCTTGCTCCAGTCGAGCTTCTCGAACAGGCCCTCGTCGCAGCCACGGCCGATGTCGCCGGATTCGACTTCCACCACGTCCCAGTTGACGTGCTTGGCTTCCACCATGGCCTTGATCTTGGCCTGCTCGCCGTTGTATTCGACCACGGTGACCTTATTGCCGGTCTGCGCTTCGAACGGCTTGTTGAAGGCGGCCTTCTGCGCATCGCCGTTGGCGCCGCCGAAGTTGACGACGGTGATCTCGGCAGCATGCGCACCGAAGGCAATGGCAAACGCGCCGGCAAGCAGGCTCAGACGCATTTTCGTGCTGTGTTTCATGTTGGCTCCTCTTTTGGCTTTAGCGTGTGATTACGGCTTTGTGGTCGTGTTACGGCTCAGACAAAAACGCGCAGGTGTTCGGGTGCAAACTCAAGCTGGATCGGCGCGCCGGGTGCAAAGCCTTCGAGCGCACGCGTGCCCAGCGGCACCTTGACGAAACATTCGGGTTGGTCGGGCAGGGCACAGCGCATGCGCACGTGGTCGCCAAAGTAGACGAGGCCGCGCGTTTGGCCAGCGATTGCATTCCCGCCAGCGGGTGCACCGTCTGCCAAACGCATTCGCTCGGGGCGGATGCAGCCGGTGGCGGTGGCACCCACGGCGGCGCCGGCGATGTTGCGGCCGACGATGCGGGCACCGTCGTTGAGCTGCATTTCGCAGTAGTCGCCGTCGACGCGGGTGACGGTGCCGCGCAGCGTGTTGCTGTCGCCGATGAAGTTGGCGACGAACTCGTTGCAGGGGCGTTCGTACAGGCTGTCCACCGTGTCGAGCTGCTGCACGATGCCCTTGTCGAACACGGCCACGCGGTCGGACATGGTGAGCGCCTCGCCCTGGTCGTGCGTGACGTAGACGAACGTCACGCCCAGCTTTTCGTGCAGGGACTTGAGCTCGTACTGCATGTGTTCACGCAGTTGCTTGTCGAGCGCGCCCAGCGGCTCGTCCATCAGCACCAGCTTGGGCTCGAACACCAGCGCACGGGCCAGGGCAATGCGCTGCTGTTGGCCGCCTGAAAGCTGCGCCGGGTAGCGCTTGGCAAAGCCTTCCATGCGCACCATCTGCAGGGCTTTGTGTACGCGGTCGGCACGCTCGCTGGCGGGGATCTTGCGCACGGTCAGCGGATATTCCACGTTCTGCGCCACCGTCAGGTGCGGGAACAGCGCGTAGTTCTGGAACACCATGCCGATGTTGCGCTTGTGCGGCGGCACGTTGTTGAGCAGCGCGCCTTCCAGACGGATCTCTCCGCCGGTCGGGAATTCAAACCCGGCCAGCATCATCAGGCACGTGGTCTTGCCCGAGCCGGAGGGGCCGAGCAGGGTCAGGAACTCGCCCTGGTAGATGTCCAGGTCCAGGTGCTTGACCACGAGGGTCTCGCCGTCATACGTCTTGCGTACACCGCGAAAGCTGACGATCACGTCGTCGGTCTTCATTGCTGCCTCCTGCTGTTCCTCAGCCCATCAAGGCTGGTCAACAAGCCGTGTTGTGAAGAATTGTGGATGGACTATAGCGGCTCATTGTTTTGCAAAGTGGACCCAATCCTGGTTATTTGATAGAGCCAATTTAGGCGACTCAACTTGCACCGCAAGCGGGCGAAAGGCCCTCAGGCACCACAATAGGGAAAAGCCCCAGGGCCTTGCCGAGGCAAGCACGGCGGTGGTTTCGGAGGGATGGAGCAACCGTTTGAGTGTAGGTCGCTGCCGGGGCAGGTGCGGCGATGGTCGCGAGGGATCGGATGGAACCAATTCGAGTGCTGAGACAGGTCGCTCGCACGCCTGGAAATGGTGCGCCGCGTCGTCACGGAAGCGGTGCACGGCAGTTGACGCAGCACGCGATGACGGCGCGTCTATGTTGTCCTGCAGCAACCGGCCGTGCAAGACGCGATCAGGCTGAGGCCGTGGGTGCGTCAGTCGGGGCGAGTGCCAGGCACACGCTCACGGTCAGCCCGCCGCCGGGTGTTTCAGACAGCGCCACCGTGCCGCCATGCACGCGGGCGATCTCACGCACGATGGCCAGGCCCAGGCCGCTGCCGTCCTGATCCTGTGCTGCGGCTGCGGCGGCACCGCGATAGAAGCGGCCAAACACCGCATCGCGCTCGGGCACGGCAATGCCAGGGCCGTCGTCCTCCACCTGCAGCACAGCCTGGTCGCCCAGCATGGCCATCGTCTGGCGTGTGACGCGCAGCGTGACGCGGGCGCCGTGGCCTGCGTAGCGGATGGCGTTGTCGAGCAGGTTGCCGATCAGTTCCTGCAGCCATTGCGGCTCGCCGGCCACGGTGACGGGGTCGCCTTCAAAGCCGAGGTCGATGCCGGCCTTGCGCGCCACTGGGGCGAGTTCGAGCGCCACATCGCCGGCCAGCGTGTCCAGCCGCAACGGCTGCAATTGCGGGGCGTAGCCGCTGTCGGGCTCCAGCCGCGAGAGCGACAGCAACTGCTGCACGCCCTTGGCCGCCTGGCGCACGGTGCCGTGCAGCGGTTCGAGATGGCGGCGGATGCGATCGCCGTCGGGCTCGCGCAGGGCGAGTTCCGATTGCGCCTGGATGACGGCGAGGGGCGTCTTCAATTGATGTGCCGCATCGGCAAAGAAGCGCTTGCGGGCCTGCACCATGCGCAGCAGGCGTGCCACGTACTGATTGATGGCCTCCACCAGCGGTGCGACTTCCGCAGGCAAGCCGTGCTGGTGCAGGGGCGCCAGTTCATCGGTGCCGCGGCTGGCCATGCTTTGACTCAATTGCCGTAGCGGCCGCAGCCCGCGCCGTACGCCCAGCCAGACGATGCCGACGGCCAGCACCACCAGCAGCACCTCCTGCTGCAGCGAGCCCGCCAGGATCTCGTGGGCCAATGCTTCACGCGGCTCCAGCGTTTCGCCCACCAGTAGCCACACCAGCTGAATCTGCGAGGACTGCGCGTCGCGCACGGGTACCGCCTGCGCCGCCACGCGCACCTGCATGTTGCGGAACGTCGTGTCGTAGAAGACGGTGCCATATGGCGTGGGCTGCCGCCCGCCTGGCAAGGGCAGTTCGCTGTAGCCGGTGAGCGTGTTGCCGGCGGTATCGGCAATCCGATAGAAGATGCTGCTGCCGGTTTCCGACTCCAGAATTTCCAGCGCCAGATAAGGCAGGTCGATGGCGAAGCGCCCTTCGCGCAGGCGCACGCCTTCATGCATGGCCTTGAGCGATGCACCCAGCGTGCGGTCAAACGCGGCGTGCGCGGCGTTCATGGCGCGCGCGTAGGTCAGCCAGGCATCCAGCGCGAGCAGCCCCAACAGCGGCAACAGCAGCCAGAGTGAGAGCTGCCGACGCAGGCTCGGCGGGCTCATGGGGCTGCGTCTGCCGGTGCGCCCGGTGTGGCTTCCAGCAGATAGCCGAGTCCGCGCAGCATGACGATAGCCACGCCACTGCCGTCGAGCTTCTTGCGCAGGCGGTGCACGTAGATCTCAATGGCATCGGCGTTGACGGATTCGTTGATGCTGAAGATCTTTTCCGAGATGGCGGCTTTGTTGACGGCACGGCCGTCGCGCAGCATCAGCACCTCCAGCACGGCGCGCTCGCGGCCGGTGAGGGCGAGCAGTTCGCCGTTAAGTGTGAAGGCGCCGCTGATGCCGTCGTAGTGCAGCGGGCCGCATTGCAACTGCGTGCTCTCGTGGCCGTGGCTGCGGCGGATCAATGCGCGGGCACGCGCTTCCACCTCGGTCAGGTCGAACGGTTTCGCAAGGTAATCGTCAGCCCCGAGGTTCAGGCCGCGCACGCGTTCTTCCACGGCGCCATGCGCAGTCAGGATCATCACCGGCAGCGGATTCTTGCGGGCACGCAGGCGGCGCAGCACTTCCAGCCCGTCCAGGCGCGGCAGGCCGAGGTCGAGAATGGCCAGCGCGTAGTCCTGCGTGGTCAGCAGCAGATCAGCCGCGTGGCCGTCGTGCACGCAGTCAACCGTAAAGCCGGCCTGGCTCAGGGCGTCTTCCAGCGTACTGGCCAGCTTCAGGTTGTCTTCGACCAACAGGATGCGCATATCGGATTTTTCTCAATAAGGCGCAGAGAAATACAGGCATCCCCCTGTGTTTTGAAGCTAGGGAAACCCCCAGGAACAGGCCCCCACACCCTCCCAATTTCCCGGCAATCGAAAGTGAACTGAAAGTGCGCTCCTCATACGATCCGTGCCGCCCCAAGAGCCCCGTTGTAGCGGCCCTTGCGGCTGAACAACGATAAAGGGAGACCTGATGAAGAAGACTTCGATGGCGCTGGCGGCAGTTGCGTTGGCCACCGCCGGCTCTGCAGCCGCACAATCGTCCAACGTGACCCTGTACGGGATCGTCGACTCGGGCATCGAGTACGTGAACCACGCCGGCCCGAACGGCGGCGGCGTCACGCGACTGGTGTCGGGTGGCAAGAACACCTCGCGCTGGGGCATGCGTGGTACGGAAGACCTGGGCGGCGGCCTGAAGGCGGTCTTCAACCTGGAAAGCGGCATCGCCGTCGACACCGGCAAGCTCGACACCGACAACGTGCTGTTCGATCGCCGCGCCGTGGTGGGTCTGGCAGGTGGCTTCGGCCAGGTGGTGGCGGGTCGTACCTTCACGACCACGTACGACTTCATGCTGCCGTACGACCCGATGGGCTACGCGCCGAACTACTCGTGGGCCACGTCGTCCACGGCCACGGGCGGCCGCAAGGACGGTCTGTTCTCGCGCTCGTCGGATGCCATCCGCTATGACGGCACCTTCGGCGGCCTGAAGCTGGGCGCCACGGTTGGCTTTGGCGAGGCCGCAGGCAACTTCAAGCGCTCGTCCAAGTACGACCTGGGTATCGGCTACAGCGTGGGCGGCTTCTCGGCTGCTGCCACGTGGGACCGCCAGAACGGCGCAGGCACGAGCGTGACGCCGGCCGACACGACGGACTACATCCAGGGTATCCACGCCGGTGCCAGCTACGACTTTGGTGCACTGAAGCTGTTCGCGGGCTACCGCAACTACAAGCGCGCGTTCACCACGACTGCTGCCACCCAGCGCAGCGACATGTATTGGGCCGGTGCCAGCTACGACTTCACGCCGGCGTTCACGCTGTACGGCGCGGTGTACAAGCAGAATATCAAGGGCGTGAACAACTCGGCGGACCCGATCCTGTTCTCGCTGCGCGGCCAGTACGCGCTGTCCAAGCGCACCACGGCCTATCTGTCAGCGGCCTACGCCAAGGCCCAGAACGGCCAGAACGTGAGCCTGTCGCGTGATGTGGTCGGCTACGGCAACAGCCAGATCGGTGTGACGGCGGGTCTGCAGCACCGCTTCTAACTGGCGTACACGGCTTTGCAGGCCGTTGTACGGCCACTTAGCTACCCAACAAAACGGGCACCTTCGGGCGCCCGTTTTGTTGGATTGAACCGATTCCCTTTCAAAAGGGCATCGAATCGCTGGTCGATTGCGCGCGTTTCAGCATGCGCCTCAGGTCCTTGATGTCGTCGAACGCGGCAAGGTCCTGCTCAAGGTTGCGAATCGTGTGGTGCAGGGCACCGATGTTGGTGGCGAGGTTTTGCAGTGGCGCATCCGGAGATAGCGCCCCGGGCCGGTGGTACCCGTAGGTGTGCCGGAATGCCATCTCGACACGGTGGATTTGCCGATCAAGCTCGCGCACCTGATCCTTCAGGATCTCGTTGTAGTGCGTCAGCCGCGCTTCGCTCAGGTGGTTGATCGAGCGCTGGTCGATGTGGTCGAGTTCAAGCTGCAACTCCAGCAGGTGCAACAGGTTGCCCTTGTCATAGGCCTCGTTGACACGCTGCATGAGCCGGGTCTTCCGATCGCGTTCCTGTGGATCGGTTTCGCGGTCGGGGTGCAGGGCGCTGGCGAGCTTGCGATAGACCTCGCGGATCGACAGGCTGATCTGCGCCTGTTCCTCTTGCTCGCGGGCTTCCGCCGCGAGCTGTTTGGGGGATTTTTCCCGCGCAGCCCGGCGTGCTTCGCGCTTGCTTGCGAGGGCTGCCTTTTTTGCTGCCTGTTGCTGGATGTGTGCCCGGGCGCGTTGCAGTACAGCGTCCTGCGAATGCGCATCAGCGTCATCCCCCAGATCGACACCGAGCATTGCCTCCAGCCGCGACTTCATTTCTGCGGCTTGCGCTGCAGTTTCACGATCGAAATCCGTTCCGCTGTACTTGTTGTAAAGGGCTTTCAGGCTGCCGTCTTCAGCAATCAAATCTCCGGTCAGATCGACGATGAGAGCGGATATCTTGCGGCGCTCAGGCTTGGTCAGTCCGTCGTGCTCATAGGCCTGGTCCAGGGAATGCACCATGCGGATCTTCAAATCGGTGCTGGTCCGCTGCAGCGGTAGGAACTCGCCCGCATAGCGCGCCTGAAACTGCGTTGTGGCGGCTTCCCAGTCAGCCAGCCGCTTGCGCCGGTTCTCGATCTGCTTGATCAGTGCGTTGAATGATTTCTGCCCTTTCGACAGCGTTGGCGCGTCTTGTTGGTGCTGATCGGGCGCAATGCTGATGGCCGGACGGCGTGCCTTGGTCATGGCAGGGTGTTCAAGAATGCGAAAGACATCACGGTTGACTGTGCATTGTAGGCAGGCGGCATCATGCCAACCTTGTGGCGACTCCATTCGCGCAAAGAAAACGGGCACCCGAAGGTGCCCGTTCTTCATGGTGCGTTGAAGCGTTGTGCCGGCATCAGCCCAGCAGCAGCGCGTCGTCGTCCACCTTGGCGCCGCGCGTTTCTTCGAACTTCTGCAGCAGGTGCGGCACGTCCAGGCCTTTGCGCTCCTCGCCTTGCACGTCGAGGATTACGTTGCCCTGGTGCAGCATCACCGTGCGGTCGCCGTAGTCGAGCGCCTGGCGCATGGAGTGCGTGACCATCATCGTCGTCAGCTTGCTCTCCGAGACGATCTTGGCGGTCAGCTCCAGCACGAAGGCAGCTGTTTTCGGGTCCAGCGCGGCGGTGTGCTCATCCAGCAGCAGAATGCGCGACGGTTGCAGGGATGCCATCAGCAGGCTCACAGCCTGACGCTGGCCACCCGACAACAGACCAATGCGATCCGTCAGACGGTTCTCGAGGCCCAGGTCCAATCGACGCAGTTGCTCGCGGAAGATCTCGCGCCACTTGCGGTTGGTCGCGAACTTGAAACCACGACGCTGGCCGCGGCACATGGCCAGCGACATGTTCTCTTCGATGGTCAGGTTCTCGCAGGTGCCGGCCATCGGGTCCTGGAACACGCGGGCGACCTTGTCGGCGCGTTGCCATGCGGTCTTGCGGGTGACGTCTTCACCGTTGATGGTGATGCTGCCCGAGTCGACCAGTTGGTCGCCGCTGATGGAGTTCAGGAACGTCGACTTGCCGGCGCCGTTCGAGCCGATCACGGCCACGAACTGGCCCGTGGGGATCTCCAGCGACAGACCCCGCAGCGCGCGCGTCTCGATGGGCGTGCCCGGGTTGAAGGTGAGGGTGAGTCCTTGTGCGCTCAGCATGTCAGTTCCCCTTGGTAGCGGTCTTGGCCAGCTTGCCGAACACCTTGCGGCGCACACCCGGCAGCACGAGGGCGATCACCACCAGCGCGGCGGTCACCATGTTCAGATCCTGCGCCTGCAGGCCGATGAAATCGCTGTTGAGCGCCAGGGCGATGAAGAAGCGATACAGGATTGCGCCAATCACCACGGCCAGCGTGGTCAGCACCAGGCGGCGTGCCGGCAGCACGGTTTCGCCGATGATGACGGCGGCCAGGCCGATCACGATGGTGCCGATACCCATCGACACATCCGCGCCACCTTGCGTTTGCGCATACAGCGCACCAGCAAGGGCGACCAGCGCGTTGGACAGCGCCATACCGGCCAGCGTAGCGGCACCGGTAGCAACGCCCTGGGCGCGTGCCATGCGCGGGTTGGCACCCGTAGCACGCAGCGACAGGCCGACTTGCGTCGAGAAGAACCAGTCCACCAGCAGCTTGACGATCACGACCACCACACCCAGCAGTACGGGGCGGAAGACGTAGTCGGGCATCCATTCCGGCTGCAGCAGCGAAAACACGGTCGGCTCGGAGATGAGCGGCACGTTCGGCTTGCCCATGATGCGCAGGTTGACCGAGTACAGCGCGATCATCATCAGGATACTGGCGAGCAGATCCATGATTTTCAGGCGCACATTGAGCCAGCCCGTGATGAAGCCCGCAGCGGCACCAGCCAGCATGCCGCAGAAGGTCGACATGAACGGATCGTGTCCGCCGGCGATGAGCGTGGCCGCCACAGCGCCGCCCATGGGGAAGCTGCCGTCGACAGTGAGGTCAGGGAAGTTGAGGATGCGGAAAGAGATCAGCACCCCGAGCGCCACGAGACTGAAGATCAGACCGATCTCCAGGGCGCCGAGTAATGAAAACAGTGACATGTCAGAGTAGGGCACGGCGGTTGGGCACCGCGCCAGAAGGCAATGAACGGGGACGCTTGTGGGTGGAGCGCGAGCGCCCGGCCATGATGCGGCGGATCACCGCGTTTTGGAACCGGGCTGCCATGACCCGCGCCGGCCATCTCCGTTGGATGGAGTTGGCCGGCGCCTTGCGGCTTACTTGATGACTTCCTTGGCGTCCTTCAGCAGGTCTGCCGACAGGGTCACGCCTTGCTTCTTGGCAGCGCCTTCGTTCACGAACAGTTCCAGGTTGGAGCTGCCGGCCGAGGCGATTGCGCCCGGCTTCTCGCCCTTCAGAATGCGGGCAACAACGGCACCGGTCTGCTTGCCCAGGTCGTAGTAGTTGATGCCCAGCGCGGCAATGGCGCCACGCTTCACGCTGTCGGTATCACCAGCCACCAGCGGGATCTTCGCTTCGTTGGCCACCTTCACCAGCGACTCATACGCCGACACCACGTTGTTGTCGGTGTTCGTGTAGATCACGTCGACCTTGCCGATCAGGTTCTTGGCCGAGGGAGCGATGTCCACGGTGCGCGGTGCAGCCGATTCCACCAGCGTCATGCCCTGGGCCGTCAGCAGCTTCTTCAGCTCGTTGACGACCACGACCGAGTTGGCTTCACCCGGGTTGTAGACCATGCCCACGCGCTTGGCATTCGGCACCACGCGCTTGATCAGGGCGATCTGCTTGTCCAGCGGCAGCTTGTCGGACACGCCGGTCACGTTGGTGCCGGTCGGCTCCCAGTTCTTGACCAGTTGTGCGGCAACCGGGTCGGTCACGCCGGAATACACCACCGGGATGGTCTTCGTGGCAGCCACGACAGCCTGTGCCGACGGCGTCGCGATGGCGACGATGGCATCCGGCTTGTCGCCGATGAACTTGCGGGCGATCTGCGCAGCGGTGGCGGGGCTGCCTTGCGCGCTCTGGTATTCCCACTTCAGGTTCTTGCCGGCGTCGAAACCCTCGGCCTTGAGTGCTTCCTTGGCACCGTCGCGAATGGCATCGAGTGCCGGGTGTTCAACGATGGCCAGCACTTCGACCGACTTGGTGGCCTGGGCCAGTGCCGGGGTGGCTTGCAGAAGTGCCATCGGAATGGCGGCAAGCGCTGCGAGGCGGAAGGCGTGCTTAAAGCTGGACATACGGATCTCCTGTTTCCCTTTTGGGTGGTTTCGCTCTGGCGACGGGCGGGATGAGCCCGTGCTGGCGTGGTTGGTTTTCAGACGTTCTTGAGCGCACCGAAGCGGTGCAAAGCCGGCGCACGTGGGCGCACATTATGAGACAAATCTCAGCGCTTTTCAGCAAACACTTCAGAAGCGTTTTGGAGCTCACCTGATTGATCAGGCAAGGGACTCGGGTTGCGCACGATTCATCCGGAGCCCAAAAATCAAAAAGGGGCACGAGGCCCCTTTTTTACAGCCCCTACGGGGCGTTTATTACTGGATCTTCGCCTTTTCGCGCAGATCCTTCAGCATTGCCTGGAACTTGCTGCGTTGCCAGTTCTGGTCGCCCATCATCATTTCGAGCAGTTGCGGCTTGACCTCTTCATACGACGGGATCTTCGCATCGCGCGTGTCGTCCAGGCGGATCACGTGCCAGCCGAATTGCGTCTTGACCGGCGTCTGGGTGATCTCACCCTTCTTCAGGCCCGTCAGCGCTGCCGAGAACTCCGGCACATAAGTGCCCGGGTTGGCCCAGTCCAGATCGCCGCCGTTGGCGCCCGATCCCTTGTCCTTCGACTGGGCCTTGGCGATGGCTTCAAAGTTGCCGCCAGCCTTCAGCTTGGCGATGATCGCCTTCGCGTCGGCTTCCTTGTCCACCAGGATGTGGTGGGCGTGGTATTCCTTGCCGTTGCCAAACTGCGCCTTGATCTTGTCGTACTGCTTGTGCAGTTCGTCTTCGGTGGCGGGGCTGTTCTTGACGTAGTCTTCAAACTCCGCAGCCACCAGTACGTTCAGGCGGGATGCGGCGAGTTGTTCCTGCACGTCATCGCGCTCCAGCAGACCACGCTTGGCGGCGTCCTGCTCGATCAGTTCGCGGTCGATCAGCATGTCGCGGGCTTTGCTGCGCAGCTCCGGCGATTCGGGCTGGCCCGATTTCTTGATCAGCGCGTCCACCTTGGCGCTCGGGATGGCTTTGCCGTTGACGACGGCGGCATTCTGGGCCATGGCCGGAGCAACGGTCGCAGCAAGGGCAACAGCCAGCAGGCTGGCAGTGAGGCTGGAAATCTTCATGGGATTGCGTTCGAGGGAAGGACGAGTGAGCGTGGAAGGCGCTTACGTGTTTTCTTCGGGAGTGACCGCGCGGATCGCCAGGGCATGAATCGCCTCCGGCCACAGCGTGTGCAGCGCATCATACACCATGCGATGACGCGCAACGCGGCTCTTGCCGGCAAAGGCTGAGCTGACGATTTCGACGTTGTAATGCCCACCGCCGGAGGCCGCGCCGGCGTGGCCGGCATGCTTGGCGCTGTCGTCTTCAACGACGAGGTGGGCAGGCTGGAAGGCTTCGCGCAACAGGCGCTCAATCTCGCGTGGATCGGCGGCCATCAGATCTGTTCCTTCGAGTTGTCCTTGGCGCTGGGGTCATTGGCAGCATCGGCGGGGCGCTCCTGCATGTGGCGCGCCAGCCAGACGCTCTGCGCCAGGATGAACACCACCATCAGGCCCATCGAGCCGAACAGCTTGAAGTTGACCCAGACGTCGGTGTCGTAGTGGTAGGCCACATACAGGTTCAGACCACCCATGGCCAGGAAGAAAATGGCCCACACCAGATTCAGGCGGCCCCACATCGACTCGGGCAGCGACACCTGCTGCTCCATCATGGCGCGAATCAGGTTCTTGCGAACAAACACCACGCTGCCCAGCAGCACGACGCCAAACAGCCAGTACAGCACCGTCGGCTTCCACTTGATGAAGGTGTCGTTGTGGAAGATGAGCGTCGCGCCGCCAAACACGCCGATGATGAGCAGCGACAGCCACTGCATGGCGTCCACCTTGCGGTGCTTGAACCACACCCAGGCGATCTGCAGCACGGTGGCGACCATCGCGACGGTGGTCGCCACATAAATACCGGCCACCTTGAAGGCAGCAAAGAACAGGATGACCGGGAACAGATCGAACAGGAATTTCATGCGGGAATGTGCGTGTAGGGCGCTTGTGCGGGCCTATGCGAAGGATTAATCGCCGAATTTTAGCGCAGCCGAGTTGATGCAATACCGCAGGCCGGTCGGCGCGGGGCCGTCTTCGAACACGTGGCCCAGGTGCGCGCCGCAGTTCTTGCATTGCACCTCGATGCGCAACATGCCGTGCGAGCGGTCGGTTTTCTCGGCGATCACCTCGCCGTTGATGGGCTGGAAATAGCTAGGCCAGCCGCAACCGGCATCGAACTTGGTCGACGATTCAAAGAGCGGGGTGCCGCAGCACACGCAGTTGTAAACGCCGCGCTCCCAGTGGTCCCAATACTCGCCGGTGAAAGGGCGTTCGGTGGCGGCTTCGCGGGTGACGCGGTATTCGATGTCGGAGAGCTGGTCACGCCATTCGGCGTTGGTTTTCTGGACGGTCATGGTGATGAGACTCCTTGTTGGTGTCGTTGGCGGCTTCGTGGGCAGCCAACGTTGTTTTGTCGTGTTGCGGCGGCGATCCTGACAGGCGCGGATTAGAGCATGGCGTCAGTTCCGGCGCATCACGTGTGCCGCATATCGGATCACGACGAGCAGCTCACTTCCAGCGACGACGCCCAATCGGGTGCTGGCTGCGCGTAGTGCTCGAAGCCAGGGTGATCGTCGAATGGGCGGGCCAGCACGGCGCGCAGGTTCTCGACTTCGGAGAAATCCTTTTCTTTGGCGCGGCGGATGGCGACTTCGGCCAGGTGGTTGCGCAACACGTACTTCGGGTTGACGCGGCGCATGGCGGTCGCGCGCTCATCGTCGGATTGCGGTTCGGCCTGCAACCGTTGGCGATACGCGTTCAGCCACACGTCTGCGGCGGCGCGGTCGAAGAAGAAGTTGCGCACGGTGCGCGCTTCTGCCGCGGCGGGTGTGTCGTCACGACGCACATCGGCGAGGTGGCGGAAGAAGAGCGTGTAGTCCGTACGTTGGGTATGCAGCAACTTGAACAGGTCGCCGAAGAGGGTCTCATCGGCATCCTGCGCGGTCGACAGGCCGAGCTTGGCGCGATAGCGGGCGTGGAAGGCTGCGCCGTAGACGTCGCGGTAGGTGAGCAGCGTATCTTGCGCGGCGTCGATGGCAGGCTGGGCTTGTGCTTCGTCGCTTATGTCGACGAAAACGTCGGGATCTTCGCCGAACAGCGGCAGTAGGGCCTGTGCGAGGCAGAACAGGTTCCAGTAGCCGATCTGCGGCTGCTGGGCGTAGGCGTAGCGGCCGCCGGTGTCGGAGTGGTTGCAGATGTGGTTGGCGTTGAAGCCATCCAGGAAGCCGAACGGGCCGTAGTCGAGCGTGAGGCCGAGGATCGACATGTTGTCGGTGTTCATCACGCCGTGGCAGAAGCCGACGGCTTGCCATTGCGCCATCAACTCGGCGGTGCGGCGGGCGACTTCACGCAGCATCGCCAGGTAGGGCTGTGGTGCGGTGCGGCAGTCCGGGTAGAAGCGGTCGATGATGTAGTCGGCCAGCGCGCGCAATTCGGGCAGCTTCTCGTTGGCGGCAAAGTGTTCGAAGTGACCGAAGCGCACGAACGATGGCGCCAGGCGCGTGACGACGGCGGCGGTTTCGATCTCTTCGCGGCGCACCGGGGCATCGGAGCCGGTCACGCACAGCGCGCGCGTGGTGGGGATGCCGAGGCCGGCCATCGCCTCCGAGCACAGGAATTCGCGAATGGACGAACGCAGTACGGCGCGCCCGTCGCCCATGCGCGAATACGGCGTGCGGCCCGCACCCTTGAGCTGGATTTCGCAGGGGCCATCGGCGGTTTGCAGTTCAGTCAGCAGCAACGCGCGGCCGTCGCCCAGCTGACCGGCCCACACGCCGAATTGGTGACCGGAGTAGACCGTGGCGAGCGGGTCGCTCCATGCGGCAATCGTGTTGCCCGTGAACACATCCAGGCCGGCAGGTGTATCGAGTTCTGCGCGGGCAATGCCCAGCGGGGCGGCCGCATCGGGTGAGAAGCCCACGAGATACGGTGTGCCCGCCGTGGGCATCGGCATAGGCGACAACCGGGTCAGAAACCGCTCGCCGAGTGTGGAGAATCCGGGGGCAGCGGCAGGGCGGCCGGCCCAGTCGAAGGTGCTGATAAGGGAATCGTCAGGCAAGGCGGCAGGGGAAGTCGGCATGGATCGGGGCGCTCGATTAGCACGGGAAATGGCGCAAAAACAGTGCCAAATCGTCAACAGTTGTGAATTCCGCAGTGCAGAAAAATGCGCTCTGTGTAGGGGAAAACGCCATGTTGAGACGCAGCAACGCTATCGCGTATTGTACTTGGCAGTAAAAAAAGCTGCAGCCTGCGAACCCTTGCACCACAACGGTTCGCAGGGTTTTTTAGATGGCCGGGTAAACATGGGGGCCGCGATTGTGTGACATGCCGCAGCGCACAACAACAACCCGTTGACGTGCTAGACGATCACGGGAACAATCGGCCAAAAAATAGAACGGTTGTTCAGTTTTTCTAGGAGACACCATGGCCCTGATGGGACAAATGATGAGCAACCCTTTGCTCATCTCGACCATCATCGAACATGCAGCGCGCAATTCCGGTTCGACTGAAGTCGTGTCACGCCGTGTCGAGGGCGATATCCATCGCACCACGTACCGGCAAGTGCGGGATCGTTCCAAGCAACTGGCAAATGCGCTGGCCGCATTGGGCGTGCAGCCCGGCGAGCGCGTCGGCACGCTGGCCTGGAACGGCTATCGCCATCTTGAAATCTATTACGGCGTGTCTGGCTCGGGTTCGGTGTGCCACACCATCAACCCGCGGCTGTTTCCAGACCAGATCGCCTATATCGTCAATCACGCTGACGACCAGTACGTCTTCTTCGATCTGACCTTCGTGCCGCTCATCGAGGGCATTGCGGCGCATTGCCCGAACGTGAAGGGCTGGGTGGCGATGACGGATCGCGCGCACATGCCCAACTCCAGCGTGCCGATGCTCTGTTACGAAGAGCTGCTGGATGCGCAGAGCGCTGAATACACCTGGCCGCAATTCGACGAAAACACGGCCTCCAGCCTTTGCTACACGTCGGGCACGACGGGCAACCCGAAGGGTGCGCTGTATTCGCATCGTTCTACCGTGCTGCACTCGTACGCATCGGCATTGCCGGATGCGCTGGGGTGCTCGGCGCAGGACGTGATCCTGCCGGTGGTGCCGATGTTCCATGTCAACGCGTGGGGCCTGCCGTATTCGGTGCCGCTGGTGGGCGCCAAGCTGGTCTTCCCGGGGCCGAAGCTGGATGGTGCCTCCGTCTACGAGTTGTTCGAGCAGGAGAAGGTGACCTTCTCCGCCGGCGTGCCGACTGTGTGGCTGGGTCTGCTACAGCACGTGCAGAGCAACAACCTCAAGTTCTCGACGTTCCGCCGCACCGTCATTGGTGGTTCGGCCGCGCCGCCGGCCATGATTCGCACACTGAAATCGCTCGACGTGGAAGTCATCCACGCCTGGGGCATGACGGAAATGTCGCCGTTGGGGACGACCTGCAAGCTGATGGGCAAGCACACCGATTTGCCCGAAGAAGCCAAGCAGCACGTGCTCGAACGCCAGGGCCGCGCCATCTACGGCGTCGACATGAAGATCGTCGATGCAGAGGGCCACGAACTGCCGTGGGACGGCAAGGCCTTCGGCGACCTGTATGTGCGTGGGCCGTGGATCATCGACAGCTATTTCCGCGGCGACCATTCACCGTTGGTGGACGGCTGGTTCCCGACGGGTGACGTGGCCAATATCGACGCCGACGGGTACATGCAGATCACCGATCGCAGCAAGGACGTGATCAAGTCCGGCGGTGAGTGGATCTCCTCCATCGACGTGGAGAACGTGGCCGCTGCGCACCCCGCTGTGCATATGGCTGCGTGCATTGCTTGCCGCCACCCGAAGTGGGACGAGCGCCCGCTGCTGGTGGTGATGAAGAAGCCGGGCGCCGAACTCACGCGTGAGGAGATGCTCAAGTTCTTCGAAGGCAAGGTTGCCAAGTGGTGGATCCCGGATGACGTGGTGTTCGTCACCGAAATACCGCTCACGGCCACCGGCAAGATGCAGAAGCTCAAGCTGCGCGAGCAGTTCAAGGATTACCAGTTCCCGGCCGCACAGGCCTAGCAGTCAGAACAGAAACCGCCGCCCGCGCATCGGCAACAAGCCGAGCGTGAGGACGGCGGACGCAAGACAACCGGATCAGGGCCAGCCACCGCACACCCACCAGCAATCGGGTCGCGGCGGAATGAAGCCCGGGCGCGTTGCAACCTGGAGACGCAAGCAGCCGACGTGCCCATCCGTGGCACGCGGGAGAGTGACTCGCCGGCGACTCCACCACCTGAAGGAGACACGCATGACGAAGTTCCGTCCGTTGATTGTGGCTGTTGCAAGTGTCGTGGCAATCGGTGGGGCGCTGGGGAGCGCTGCTGCGTCTGCCGCCGAAACCGTCAAGATCGCCTGGATCGACCCGCTGTCGGGCCTGATGGGTGCGCTGGGGCAGAACCAGTTGCGCAGCTGGCAGTACATCGCCGACATGGCCACGCAAAAGAACTGGGCCGGCGACGGCACCAAGTTCGAGGTGGTGGGCTTCGACAACAAGCTCTCGCCGCAGGAAAGCCTGACTGTGCTCAAGCAGGTGGCCGACCAGGGCATCCATTACATCGTGCAAGGCAACGGCTCGAGCGTCGGCATGGCGCTGGAAGACGCCGTGGCCAAGTACAACGAGCGCAATCCGGGCAAGGAAATCGTCTACCTGAACTACGCGGCGGTGGACCCGGACATGACCAACAGCAAGTGCAACTACTGGCACTTCCGTCTGGACGCCAACTCCGACATGAAGATGGAAGCCTTGACCAGCTACCTGGCCAAGGACCCGAAGGTCAAGAAGGTCTATCTGATCAACCAGAACTATTCGTTTGGTCACCAGGTGGCGCGTGCGGCCAAGGAATACCTCAAGCGCAAGCGTCCGGACATCGAGATCGTGGGGGAAGACCTGCACCCGCTGGCACAGGTGAAGGATTTCTCGCCGTATGTCTCGAAGATCAAGTCGTCGGGTGCGGATACCGTCATCACCGGCAACTGGGGTAGCGATCTGGCACTGCTGATCAAGGCAGGCAAAGATGCGGGCCTGAACGCCAACTTCTATACGTACTACGGTGCCACGACAGGTGTGCCGACCGCCATGGGCGCAGCCGGTGCCGACCACGTGAAGTTTGTCGGCTACTGGAACGTCAACAACGACGGCTACAAAGGCGCGGATATCGTCGACGGCTTCAAGAAAAAGTACAACGACGACTTCTACCTGATGGCCTCGTACACCGGCATCGCCATGCTGGCCAAAGCCATCAAGCAGACCAAGTCGGCCGAGCCTGCCAAGGTCGCCAAGGCCTTTGAAGGGATGAAGGTCGACAGCCTGAATGGCACCTTCGAGATGCGCGCATCCGACCACCAGGGTCAGCAGCCGCTCTACATCGCCACCTGGGAAAAGACCAACGGCAAGAACGTCAAGTACGACCAGGAAAACACGGGCTACGGCTGGAAGACCGATGCTGTGCTCGATCAATACATTGCGTCGCAGCCAACTTCCTGCCAGATGAAACGCCCGCAATAACACGGCGAGAGGTGTGCCGAAGGGCCGCCCGATGCTATCGTGCGGCGATGTTTTAAACGGGGAAAGGCATGGACCGGCACCGCATTTTCGCGGGACGGTCCATGCCTTGCCGAGAGGGCTGTAGCGTGGAATTTCTAGTCATCAATCTCTTGAACGGCATCAGCTACGGGTTGCTGCTGTTCATGTTGTCTTCGGGCCTGACGCTGATCTTCAGCATGATGGGCGTTCTCAACTTTGCGCACGCCAGCTTCTACATGCTGGGGGCGTACTTCGCCTACGTCGTCAGCGGGTACCTGGGCTTCTGGACCGCGCTGATCGTTGCGCCGCTGCTGGTGGGCGCGCTGGGCGCGGTGGTCGAGCGCTTTGGCCTGCGTACCGTGCACCGCTATGGCCACGTCGCTGAGCTGTTGTTCACCTTCGGCTTGGCCTACCTCATTGAAGAAGGCGTGAAGCTGGTGTGGGGCCTGCCGGCCGTGCCGTATCGCGTGCCGCAGATGCTGGACGGCCCGCTGTTCACGCTGTTCACGTCGTCGTTCCCCAAGTACCGGGCTTTCATGATGCTGGTGTCGCTGCTGATGCTGGTGGGCATCTTCCTGCTGCTCACGCGCACGCGCATCGGCCTGGTCATTCAGGCAGCGCTCACGCATCCGGACATGGTGGAAGCGCTCGGCCACAACGTGCCGCGCGTGTTCATGTTGGTGTTCGGCGGCGGCTGCGCATTGGCCGGGCTGGCCGGCGTGATTGGCGGCAATGCCTTTGTGACAGAGCCGTCCATGGCGGCGGCAGTCGGCTCCATCGTCTTCGTGGTGGCGGTGGTGGGCGGCATGGGGTCGCTGGTGGGCGCGTTTATCGCATCGCTGCTGATCGGCTGCATCCAAACCTTTGCCGTCACGCTGGATATCTCGGTGACGAGCGTGCTGCAGACGATCGGTGTCACGCTCCATCCGGACGTGCCGCTCATCTCGGTCTGGAACCTGACGATTGCGCAAGTCGCGCCGGTGCTGCCGTACCTGCTGCTGGTGCTGATGCTGATCTTCCGCCCGCGTGGGCTCATGGGTACGCGGGAGAGCTAAATGGAACGCACTATGCACCAACAAGCGCAACAACACGGGGCATTGCCGGCCAATGATCGCGCGCGAACAATGAAGTTCAGGCCGGTCAACCTCGCCCGCTGGCTGATCTGGAGCATCACGGCGCTGGTGATGATCGTGCTGCCGCTCATCTGGCCGCAGGGTTTTGCGATCACGCTGCTCTCGCAGATGGGCATCATGATCATCTTCGCGCTGTCGTACAACATGCTGCTGGGGCAGTCCGGCATGCTGTCGTTCGGGCACGCGGTGTACGCCGGCCTGGGCGCCTTCATGGCCGTGCACGTGCTCAACAAGATCGGCGCCATGCAGTCGCTGGGCGTCGCTGGGCCGCTGGCGGTGGCGTTGCTGCCCATCGTAGGCGGCCTGGGCGGCGCGCTGTTCGGCGTGATCTTCGGCTACGTCACGACCAAGAAGGCTGGCACGACGTTCGCGATGATCACGATGGGCATCGGCGAGATGGTCTTCGCCAGCGCGCTCATGTTCCCGGATTTCTTCGGTGGCGAAGGCGGTGTGTCGACCAACCGCAGCATCGGCGATGCGCTTGCTGGCGTCAGCTTTGGTCCGGCGCGCCAGGTCTACTACCTGATTGCCGCGTGGTGCCTGATCTCGATGGCGCTGATGTATGCGTGGACGCAGACGCCGCTGGGCCGTATCGCCAACGCCGTGCGCGACAACCCCGAGCGCGTGGAATTCATCGGCTACAACACGCAGCGCGTGCGCTTTCTGGTAGTGATTCTGTCGGCGTTCTTTGCAGGTATTGCCGGGGCGCTGTCATGCATCAACTTCGAGATCGTGACGGCAGAGAACGTCTCGGCCGTGCGGTCGGGGGCGGTGCTGCTGGCGGCGTTCATTGGCGGTATGGGCAGCTTCTTTGGCCCGATCATCGGCGCGGTGCTCACGGTGTTCTTTACCGTGGCGCTGTCGGGTATCACCAAGGCGTGGCTGCTGTATCTGGGCTTGTTCTTTGTGCTGATGGTCATGTATGCGCCGGGCGGCATCGCCAGCCTGCTGGTGATGCACCTGCCGATTGCACGGCGCGGCAAGTTGAAGACACTGCTGCCGGCCTACGGCGTGGCATTCGTGCCGGCGGCCATCCTGCTGGTGGCGCTGATTTCCACCGTAGAGATGATCTACGCCGTGCAGGACGAGGGCTCGGGCGGCGTGGCCACGCTGTTCGGCATGTCCGTCGCACCGACCACCTGGATGCCGTGGGCCGTGACCGCCGTGCTGTGGCTGGTGGGCGCCTTCGGCTTGCGTGCCGCAGCGGGCAAGCTGCGCACCGCCTGGGACAACGCCTTGCAGGAGCCGCAACCATGAGTCAACCCGCATTGGGTCCCACCGCCGCGCTGGAACTGCGCGATGTCCGCAAGCGTTTCGGTCAGACCGAGATCATCCGGGGCGTGAACCTTACCATCGGCAAGGGCGAGCGCCACGCGCTCATCGGCCCGAATGGCGCAGGCAAGTCGACCACGTTCAACCTGATCTCGGGCCGCTTCCCAGCCACGTCGGGCAGCGTGCAGCTCAATGGCGAAGAGATCAGCGGCCTGGCGCCGTTCGAGATCAACCGCAAGGGCCTGTCGCGCAGCTTCCAGATCACCAACATCTTTCATCGGCTGACGGTGTTCGAGAACCTGCGTTGCGCGGTGCTCTGGTCGCTGGGCTACAAGTATTCGTTCTGGCACAAGCTGGCCGAACTGCGCGATGCACGTGAACGTGCGGAGGAAGTGCTGGAGCAGATCGGCATGACGCATCGGCGCGATGCCGCCGCAGGCATGCTGACGTATGCCGAGCAGCGTGCGCTGGAGATTGGCATCACCATCGCGGGCGGTGCCGACGTGATCCTGCTGGACGAGCCGACTGCCGGTATGAGCCGCTCCGAATCCGACCACGCGGTCGACTTGATCCGCAAGGTGACGGTTGGCAAGACGCTGGTGATGGTCGAGCACGACATGAGCGTGGTATTTGGCTTGGCCGATCGCATCTCGGTATTGGTCTACGGCGAGGTGATTGCCACCGACACACCTGAAGCCATTCGCAACAACCGCCGCGTGAAGGAGGCCTACCTCGGCACCACGCTGGACGAACCTGCAGGAGCGCATTGATGGCAACGAATACTCCAATGCTGGAGGTGCGCAACCTGCACGCGTACTACGGCAAGAGCCACATCCTGCACGGCGTCGACATGCACGTGGGCGAGGGCGAGATCGTCGCCCTGCTTGGGCGCAATGGGGTGGGGCGCTCGACCTTGGCCAAGTCCATCATGGGGATGGTCAAGCACGAAGGCGAGATCCTGCTGCGTGGCAAGAACGTGAGCGGCATGCGCACCTTCGAGGTGGCGCATCAAGGCATCGGTTACGTGCCGGAGAACCGCGACATCTTCCCAACGCTGACGGTACGGCAGAACCTGCTGCTGGGCGAGAAGCGCAACCCGAGTCAGCCGAAGCCGCGCTGGCAGCTGGAAGACATGTATCGCATGTTCCCCCGGCTGCAGGAGCGGGAGAACACCCCGGCAGGTGTGCTCTCCGGCGGCGAACAGCAGATGCTCACGCTGTGCCGCACGCTGATGGGCGATCCGGATTTCATCATCATCGATGAGCCGACCGAAGGGCTCGCGCCGCTGATCGTAACGCTGGTAGGCGAGTATCTGAAGACGCTCAAGGAGCGGGGGATCTCGGTGCTGCTGGTGGAGCAGAAGCTGGCTATTGCCCTGGACATCTCACAGCGCGTGTACGTGATGGGGCATGGACAGATCGTGTTTGAGGGAACGCCGCAACAGTTGAAGGCGGATGCGAAGGTCCGGCAGGAGTGGCTGGAGGTTTAAACACCGCTCCCAGCATCACGATCGACAGATGGCCCGCATGGATGACCGTGCGGGCTTTTTCTTTTGTCGATCGGTAGCCAACAGTTGACAAATTTCTCCTTGAAGTCGGGGGACCCGGTCATTACGACATCGAATGGACCGTGCGTTCGAGGCGGCCTGGTTCACTCGATAACACTCAATGGAGACACCATGCGCAGAAGTAGTTTTCGGCAGCGCTTTTACCGTGCAGCAGTGATTGCCCTTATCTCATTGGCCTCTTCAGCGCCACATGCGGACGAGGACTACCGGGCCAACGGATTCAACGGCCGGTGGGTCGCAACCTGGACGGCCAGCCCCGATCGCAACATCTATCCGACTGCCCCCAAGAACTTTCCCGCAGCAACAACCATTCGCCAGATCGTCCATGCCAGCGTTGGAGGCAATCAGCTGCGCCTGCGGTTAAGCAATGAGTTCGGGACAGCACCGGTGGTCGTTGGTCCGGTGCATGTTGCCTTGTCCGCCGGCGGTGCGAAGATCCGCCCCAACTCTGACCGAACCGTTACGTTTGGCGGGAAAACCACCACCACGCTCTATGCCGGCGCGCCGTTGATCAGTGACCCGATCGACCTTCCCATTGCGCCGTTGTCAGACGTTGCCATCACGCTGTTCTTGCCCAACGCCACGACGCTGGGGACGATCCACAACTACGCGGCACAGACGGCCTATGTCTCGAGCGGTGACAACACAGCCGCACCGGATCAGCCATCGCCAACCCCGTACACGAGCCGCTTCTATGTGTCCGGCCTGCTGGTCGAGGCACAGAACCAGCCGCGCACCGTTGTTGCGTTTGGGGACTCGATCACGGACGGCCAGAATTCCACGACCGATGCCAACAAGCGCTGGCCCGATGTGCTGTCGCGGCGCCTGAACAGCAATGGCCCATGGGGCGCGTTTGCCGTGCTCAACCAGGGGATTGCCGGCAACCGCGTTCTCGCAGACCTGGCGGGCGTCAGCGCGCTGGCCCGATATGACCGAGATGTCTTGAGCCTGGCCGGCGTGCAGTGGGTGGTCCTGCTGGAGGGCATCAACGACATTGGCTACCCCGGTACATCGTTGGCCCCCGCCAGCCCGCTCGTTGCGGCGGAAGACATCATCAACGGGTACCGGCAAATCATCGTGCGTAGCCGGCAACACGGCATCAAAATCATGGGCGGCACCCTGACGCCGTTCAAGGGCTCGGAGGTGCCGTATCCGAATTACTGGTCGCCCCAGAAAGAGGCGACGCGCCAGGCAGTGAACCGCTGGATCCGCACCAGCGGCGCGTTCGACGCCGTTGTCGATTTCGATGCGGTGGTGCGCGATCCGGCCAGTCCACAAAACCTGCTGCCGGTATTCGACAGCGGAGATCACCTGCACCCGAATGACGCGGGCTACGCGGCGATGGCCAATGCGGTCAATCTCTCGACGCTGCGATCCGTTGGGCTGTAAACCTGCGGGCGTCGCTTAGTGAGTGACGACGCCAGCAGCAGGCGAGGCGGCTTCCGAGGCCGCCTTGGCCTGCTGGAGATGCGCCCCGCTAAATTGCATCTCCGAATACTTCACAAACCGCGTCTTGAACTTCCAGCGGTATCCCAGCCAGATCGCCACAAACAGAAACACCCCGCAGTACGTCGCAACGAAGGGGCCAAAATTGTCGATCGGTGCAAGCAGCGCTTTGGTGTTCTGCCCAAGGATGATCACCACACACAGGATCGCCACCATGATCGGCCCGAACGGGAAGAACGGCGACCGATACGCCAACTGATCCAGCGAATGCCCCTGGCTCGTGAACCCCTTGCGGAACCGGTAGTGCGCCACGGCAATGCCAAACCATGCGATGAAGCACGTCACCGCTGACGTATTCAGCAGCCACAGGTAGACCACCTGATCGCCAAACAGCGAACTGAAGAAGCAGAGCGCCCCCACGGCGGACGTGGCCAACAGCGCACGGAGTGGCACGCCATCGCCCGACACCTTGGCAAACCAGCGCGGCGCCTGGCCTTCGAGCGACAAGTCATACAGGATCCGCGTCGATACATACAGGCTCGACGTGCCCGACGACAGCAGTGCGGTCAGCACCACCGCATTCATCATCCCGGCGGCAAATGCCAGGCCGGCATGCTGGAACACCAGCGTGAACGGGCTCACACCCACATCGGTTGCCTCATTGCGCAGCAGGTTGGGATCGGTGTAGGGCAGCAACACACCGATGATCAGGATCGCCAGCACATAGAACAGCAGAATGCGCCAGAACGTCTGGCGAATGGCGCGTGGGATCGTACGAGAGGGGTTCTCCGCTTCACCAGCGGCCACACCGACGGTCTCGACGCCCTGGAACGAAAACCCCGCGATCATGGCTACGCCAATCATTGCAGCGGGGCCGCCCACGAACGGCGCATCGCCCACGGTGAAGTTTTGCCAGCCTGACTGCGGGCCACCGTGCATGATGCCGAAGATCATCGCCAAGCCGATCAGCAGGAATACGACAATCGTCACCACCTTGATCATCGAGAACCAGTATTCCGCCTCGCCAAAGCCACGCACGGAGATCGCGTTGAGGCCGAACATCAGCAGCAGGAACGCCGCGCTCCACACCATGCCCGACACGCCCGGAAACCAATACTTCATCACCAGTTGCGCGGCGGCCAGCTCGACGGCCACCGTCACGGCCAACGAGAACCAGTAGTTCCAGCCGAGCGCAAAGCCGAAGCCTTCTTCCACATACAGGCGGCTATAGGTCACGAACGAGCCCGACACCGGCAGATGCACGGCCAGCTCACCCAGGCTCGTCATGAGGCAGTACACCATCACGCCGATCAGCGTGTAGGTCAGCAGGGCGCCGCCGGGGCCGGCCGTTGCAATCGACGCGCCGGATGCCACGAACAGGCCCGTGCCGATGGCGCCGCTCAGGGCGATCATCATGATGTGCCGCGAGCGCAGGCGTCGGCGCAGTTCGGATTGGGCTTCGAGGCCGGTCGGGGTAATCGGTGTGTGCATAGGGGATGCGCCGGGGTGGGGCGCGCAAATGAAAACGCCTGCCGAGTGCGATGCAAACGGCAGGCGAGGCAAATGTTATTGCTGCGTGCCGGACACGCGGGTGGCGATGGTCGGCAGTTCGGGGCCAGGGTCCTGGCCAGCCAGCGGATCGCGCGTCACGGGCGGGCGCGGGAAGTGCATGTCCTGGTAGCGGACAATGCCGCCACCGCGCACCAGCCGGTAGCCAATCCAGATCAGGAAGAAGATTGGAATGCCGATGTACGTGGCAATCACCGCGGGCCAGTCGATCGTGCCGCTGGTGAATGCTTGGTAGTTCTGGCCGAGCGTAATGACCAGGCACAGCCCGAACGCGAACAGCGGGCCATACGGGAAGAACTTCGAGCGATACGGCAACTGCGCCGGATCATGCCCCTGCGCCACCAGCCCCTTGCGGAACCGGTAGTGGCTGATGGCAATGCCCAGCCATGCCACAAAGCCGGTCATGCCCGACGTATTCAGCAGCCACAGATAGACCGTCTTGTCGCCATACAGCGAGCTAAGGAAGCACAACGCACCAACGGCCGTCGTGGCCAGCAGCGCATTGCGGGGCACGCCATTCTTGGTGAGTTGCGCAAAGATGCGCGGCGCACGGCCCTCGGTGGCCAGGTTGTACAGCATGCGCGTGGACGCATACATGCCCGAGTTGCCCGCCGACAGCACGGCGGTCAGGATCACCGCGTTCATCAGCCCAGCCGCAAATGCCAGACCGGCGTGCTTGAACACCAGCGTGAACGGGCTCACGCCAATGTTGCTGACCTCCGTCGAAAGCAGGTTCGGATCGGTGTACGGCACCAGCACACCGATGATGAAGATGGCCAGCACATAGAACAGCAGGATGCGCCAGAACACTTGCTTGACTGCCCGCGGAATCGTGCGCGCCGGGTCAGCCGATTCGCCTGCTGCCACGCCGATCAGCTCCGTCCCTTGGAACGAGAACCCCGCGATCATCGCCACGCCGATCATCGCCGGCAGCCCGCCCACGAACGGCGCATCGCCCAGCGTCAGGTTCTGAAGGCCCGATTGCGGACCGCCCTTCATGATCCCGAAGATCATCGCCAGGCCAATGCCAATAAAGAAGATGACGGTGACGACCTTGATGAGCGCAAACCAGTATTCCGCCTCGCCAAAGCCACGCACCGAGATGGCGTTGAGCAGGAACATGATGAGGAGGAACACCGCACTCCACAGCACGCCCGGCACATCCGGGAACCAGTAGTGCATGACGAGCTGCGCAGCGGCCAGTTCCACCGCAATGGTCACCGCCCAGTTGTACCAATAGTTCCAGCCCAGCGCGAAGCCGAAGCCTTCATCGACATAGAGCGCGCCGTAGGTGGCAAACGAGCCCGAGACTGGCATGTAGGCGGCAAGCTCGCCCAGGCTGGTCATCAGGAAGTAGACCATGACCCCGATCAGGATGTAGGCGGCGAGTGCGCCACCGGGGCCCGCTTGCGAGACCGTCGCGCCCGAGGCCACGAACAGCCCGGTACCGATCGATCCGCCAATGGCGATCATGGTGAGATGGCGCGCGCGCAATGTGCGGCGCAAGCCCGGCGTCTCTGTGGACGGGGTAGCGTGTTCTGACATGGATACAGAGTGGACGACTCCACTCGGATCGCGAATGGAATCGACGAAATGTGACGAGACGTCCCCGCGCCTGATGGGCACCCAGGATCATCCCAAGCAACGAAATGCGCGACTCTATCAAAACCGTCATGTGCCGGGCAAAAAATCGATGCTGCAGCACACGCGTTTGAACCTGCCGCAGCCCGCTGCATGGCCCGCTGGATGGCGCCGTGCAGCGCAAAAATAAAAATTGAACGACCGTGCTATTTTGTGTATTCTGTGTCGAGTCGCGGCCTTACCGCGCGTTAAAAAAAACGATACTTGAGAGACAGTTCAACCGCGAGGCACGGTGCGCTGCTTTGGCGTCAATCGAGCCGGCCCTCGCATCACCAAAGGAACCAGCATGACTGCGGAGTACAAGGTCCAAGACGGCGTTGCCGTCATTACGCTCAGCAACCCGCCGGTCAACGGCCTTGGCCATTCCACGCGCCTGGGTATCGTTGAGGGCATGGTCAAGGCTGGTGATGACCCCAGCGTCAAGGCCATTGTGATCACCGGCGCAGGCAAGGCCTTCTCGGGCGGTGCTGATATCCGCGAATTCAACACGCCCAAGGCTACGCAAGAGCCGACGCTACACGCAGTCATCAAGGCGGTTGAGTCGAGCAGCAAGCCGGTTGTGGCGGCCATCCACTCGGTGGCGATGGGCGGCGGGCTGGAACTGGCACTGGGCTGCCACTACCGTGTGGCCGCGCCAGGCGCGCAGATCGCGCTGCCGGAAGTGAAACTGGGCATCCTGCCGGGCGCCGGCGGCACGCAGCGCCTGCCGCGCGCAATCGGCCTGGAGCCCGCTCTGAACATGATCGTTTCGGGCACTGCCATTCCGTCAGAAAAGCTGGCCACGAGCGGCCTGTTCGACCAGATGGTTGAAGGCGACCTGATGGCCGGTGCCATCGACTTTGCGCTCAAGGCCGCTGCCGAGGGCAAGCTGCCGAAGGTGCGTGATCGCAAGATCGAGCACGACAATCCCCAAGGTTTCCTGCAATTCGCTCGCAATACCGTTGCGGCAGTCGCCAAGAACTTCCCGGCACCGGGCAAGTGCGTTGACGCCGTGCAAGCTGCCGTTGAGAAGCGCTTTGACGACGGCATCAAGTTCGAACGTGACCTGTTCATCGAACTGGTGAATACCAGCGAATCGCGCGCGCTGCGCCACGCCTTCTTCGGTGAGCGTGCTGCCAGCAAGATTCCGGACGTGCCGGAAGACACGCCGGTGCGCAAGGTGGAAAAGGTGGCCGTGATCGGCGCCGGCACCATGGGTGGCGGTATCTCCATGAACTTCCTGAACGCGGGCATTCCGGTCACGATGCTGGAAACCAAGCAGGAAGCGCTGGACCGCGGCGTCGCCACCATCCGCAAGAACTACGAGAACAGCGCCAAGAAGGGAAAGCTGACGCAGGAGAAGGTCGAGCAACGCATGGCGCTGCTGACCCCGACGCTCTCATACGACGACATTAAAGACGCCGACCTCGTCATCGAGGCCGTGTTTGAAGAAATGGGCGTCAAGGAAGTCGTGTTCAAGAAGCTGGACGAAGTCGTCAAGCAAGGTGCGATTCTGGCGTCGAACACGTCCACGCTGGACGTGGACAAGATCGCCAGCTTTACCAAGCGCCCGCAAGACGTGGTCGGCATGCACTTCTTCAGCCCGGCCAACGTGATGAAGCTGCTGGAAGTCGTGCGCGGCAAGGACACCGCCAAGGACGTGCTGGCGACCGTCATGAAGCTGGCCAAGGCCATCAAGAAGACGGCAGTCGTCTCCGGCGTGTGCGACGGCTTTATCGGCAACCGCATGATTGAGCAATACAGCCGCCAAGCCGGTTACCTGCTGGACGAAGGCGCGCTGCCTGAGCAAGTCGACAAGGCCATCGAGAAGTTCGGCTTTGCCATGGGCCCGTTCCGCATGGGCGATCTGGCCGGCAATGACATCGGCTGGGCCATCCGCAAGCGCCGCGCCGTGGACAAGCCGGACATCGTCTACTCGAAGACGGCCGACCTGCTGTGCGAAATGGGCCGCTTCGGCCAGAAGACGGGCGGCGGCTGGTACGACTACAAGCCGGGCGACCGCAAGCCGTACCCGAACCAGCAAGTCAACGACATGATCGTCCAGCACTCGAAGGACCTGGGCATCACGCGCCGCAAGATCTCGGATGAAGAGATCGTCGAGCGCCTGGTGTTCGCGCTGGTGAACGAAGGCGCAAAGATCCTGGAAGAGGGCATTGCCTCCAAGGCGTCTGACATCGACATGGTCTACCTGACCGGCTACGGCTTCCCGCTGTTCCGCGGTGGCCCGATGCTCTACGCAGACACCGTCGGCCTGTACAACGTCGCGCAGACCATGCACCGCTACAGCAAGGGCTACCACGGTGAAGCGTGGAAGGTTGCGCCGCTGCTGCAGAAGCTGGCCGACGAAGGCAAGGGCTTCAACGGTTAATGCGCGGCTAATCAACCAAGCGACTGAGCCGCCATGCAACTCACGCCCACCGATTGCCTGCTGATCATCGACGTGCAGAACGACTTTCTGCCCGGCGGTGCGCTGGCGGTGCCGGACGGCGACCAGGTCATCCCGGTCGTCAACCGGCTCGCCAAGGCATTCGGGCCGCTTGCGCGAACCGTGCTGACGCAGGACTGGCACCCGCGCGAGCATGTGTCGTTCGCAGTCAATCACCCCGGTAAGCAGCCGTTCGGCACCATCGATTTGCCGTACGGCCAGCAGGTACTGTGGCCGGTGCACTGCGTGCAACACGGCACCGGTGCCGCGCTGGCCGATCGGCTGGACGTGCCGCATGCGCAGTTGATCGTCCGCAAGGGCCATCACCCGCACATCGACAGCTACTCCGCGTTTTTTGAAGCGGATCGCAAGACGCCGACGGGTCTGCTGGGCTACCTGCGCGAGCTTGGGATTAAGCGCGTGTTCTGCGTCGGGCTGGCCACGGACTTTTGTGTGGCGTGGTCAGCGCTGGATGCGCGGGCGGCGGGGCTGGACGTGGCTGTCATCGAGGATGCTTGCCGCGCGATTGACCTGAACGGGTCGCTCGCGCAGGCGTGGCAGCACATGACGGACGCCGGCATCGCACGGTTGCAGTCGCACGAAGTTCTGAACGGATAACGGAATACAACGGGCGCGCAACAGAAGCTGCGCCCGCCACCAGATACGAGGAGCAACACCATGACCGAAGCAGTCATCGTTTCCACCGCACGTACGGGCCTGGCCAAGAGCTGGAAGGGCGCCTTCAACATGACGCACGGCGCCACGCTGGGCGGCCATGCAGTCCAGCACGCTATCCAGCGCGCCAAGATCGAGCCGGGTGAAGTCGAAGACATCCTGATGGGCTGCGCGAACCCGGAAGGCGCGACCGGCGCCAACATCGCCCGCCAGATCGCCCTGCGTGCCGGCTGCCCGGTAACCGTGCCGGGCGCGACCGTCAACCGGTTCTGCTCCTCGGGCCTGCAGACCATCGCCATGGCCGCGCAGCGCGTGATTGCCGATGAAGGCGACATCTTCGTGGCCGGCGGTGTGGAGTCCATCTCGTGCGTGCAGCAAGAGATGAACCACCACATGCTGCAGGAAGGCTGGCTGCGCAAGCACAAGCCCGAGATCTACTGGAGCATGCTCCAGACCGCCGAGAACGTCGCCAAGCGCTACAACATCGCCAAGGAGCGCATGGACGAATACGGCGTGCAGAGCCAGCAGCGCGCTGCCGCTGCCGCCGCCGCCGGCAAGTTCAACGACGAAATCGTGCCGATGACGACGGTGATGGGCGTGGCCGATGCCAAGACCGGCCAGCTCATGACGCGTGAAGTCACGATCTCGGCTGATGAGGGCATTCGCGCTGACACCACGCTCGAAGGCGTGTCGAAGATCCGCACCGCCATGCCGGGGGGCGTGATCACGGCCGGCAACGCCAGCCAGTTCTCCGACGGCGCATCCGCCGCCGTGGTGATGAACGGCAAGGTGGCTGCCGCCAAGGGCCTGCAACCGCTGGGCGTGTTCCGTGGCTTTGCCGTGGCCGGTTGCGAGCCGGACGAAATGGGCATCGGGCCGGTGTTTGCCGTGCCCAAGCTGCTCAAGAAGGCCGGCCTGAAGGTCGAAGACATCGGCCTGTGGGAACTGAACGAAGCGTTTGCCGTGCAAGTGCTGTACTGCGCTGACAAGCTCGGCATCCCCATGGACCGTCTGAACGTCAACGGCGGCGCCATCGCCGTGGGCCACCCGTACGGCGTGTCGGGCGCACGCCTGGTCGGCCACGCCCTGATCGAAGGCAAGCGCCGCGGCGTCAAGTACGTGGTCGTGACCATGTGCATCGGCGGCGGCCAAGGCGCTGCTGGTCTGTTCGAGGTGCTCTAAAGAGACACAGGCTCCCACCAAAAACGGGAGCCTGTTTTCTTTGGCCGGGAACGTCCCAGTAAAACGCCAACCCACGCAATCCGCTGGTTTGGCAGTTGACGTTCCTGCCCTTGATGGCGCCTTGAATTTCCGTAAGCGGGCGGAAACAAGACGGGAAACTGTCTGAGCGAAGCGAGTTTTTCCCGTCTCCGCCCGGTTACGGAAATTCAAGGAGGCTTTCGCCATCTCGGGCGCGCATTTCTTTGCTTACTTTCTTTGGGCAAGACCAAAGAAAGTGAGTCAGCCCCGGCAGGGGATGAAACAAGGGATGGACCACTAACATCATGTCTTCTCTGCTGCTGTCGCGTCGCGACCTGAGCTTCCTGCTCTACGAATGGCTCAACGTCGAGTCACTCACAAGCATTCCGCGTTACGCCGACCACTCCCGCGAAACCTTCGACGCCGCGCTCGATACTTGCGAACGCATCGCGACGGATCTCTTCGCCCCCCACAACAAGAAAAACGACCAGCAAGAGCCGCATTTCGACGGCACCACAGTCCACATCATTCCTGAGGTGAAGGTCGCGCTAGACGCCTTCAACAAGGCCGGCCTGATGGCCGCCGGGCAGGACTTCGAGCGTGGCGGTATGCAACTGCCGACCGTGGTCGAGAAGGCCGGCTTCGGCTTCTTCAAGGCTGCCAACGTCGGCACCAGCTCATACCCATTCCTCACCATCGGCAACGCAAACCTGCTGCTCGCGCACGGCACGCCCGCGCAGATCGAGACCTTCGTGCAGCCCGAGATGGAAGGCCGCTTCTACGGCACGATGTGCCTGTCGGAGCCGCAGGCGGGTTCGTCGCTATCGGACATCGTCACGCGTGCGGAGTACGAAGGTGAATCGCCGCTCGGCGCGCAATATCGACTGACCGGCAACAAGATGTGGATCTCCGCCGGCGAGCACGAACTGTCGGACAACATCGTCCACCTCGTGCTGGCGAAGATCCCCGGCCCAGACGGCAAGCTGATTCCGGGCGTGAAGGGCATCTCGCTCTTCATCGTGCCCAAGTTCCTCGTCAATGCAGATGGCTCACTGGGTGAGCGCAACGACGTGGTGCTGGCCGGCCTGAACCACAAGATGGGCTATCGCGGCACAACCAACTGCCTGCTGAACTTTGGCGAGGGCACGCAGTTCCGACCGAAAGGTGCAGATGGCCAGCCGCGCGCCGGTGCCATCGGCTACCTTGTCGGCGAGCCGCACAAGGGCCTCGCCTGCATGTTCCACATGATGAACGAGGCGCGCATCGGCGTCGGCATGGGCGCGACGATGTTGGGCTACACCGGTTACCTGCATGCGGTGGATTACGCGCGCAATCGCCCGCAAGGCCGGCCCATCGGTCCGTCGGGAAAGGATGCGGCATCCCCGCAAATCCGTATCGTCGATCACGCTGACGTGCGCCGCATGCTGCTGGCCCAGAAAGCGTACGTGGAAGGCGCGCTCGGCCTGAACCTGTATTGCGCCAAGCTCGTGGATGAAGAGCGCGGCGAGACCGACCCGGCCAAGCGCGCCAAGCTCGGCCTGCTGCTCGATATCCTCACGCCCATCGCCAAGAGCTGGCCGTCGCAGTGGTGCCTGGAGGCCAACAGTCTGGCGATCCAGGTGCACGGCGGCTACGGCTACACGCGCGAATACAACGTCGAACAGTTCTACCGCGACAACCGCCTGAACCCGATCCACGAAGGCACGCACGGCATCCAGGGCCTGGACCTTCTGGGCCGCAAGGTTGTGATGCAGGACGGCGCAGCATTTGCCGCGCTCGGCGAGCGTGTGCAAGCCACCGTCGGCCGCGCGTTGGAGACCGGCGATGAAACGTTGATCAGCTACGGCCGCGCGCTCGGCATGGCCACGCAAAAGCTGGCCAAGGTCACGCAGACGCTGTGGGCAGCAGGTGACCCGCGTGTGACGCTGGCCAATGCATCGGTCTATCTGGAAGCCTTCGGTCACGTTGTCGTGGCGTGGCTCTGGCTGGAACAGGCACTGACCGCAGCCAAGGCGTTGCCCGAAGCAAAGGGTGAAGACGCCGATTTCTACCGCGGCAAGCTGCACGCCGCACGCTACTTCTTCCAGTGGGAGTTGCCGAAGATCGACCCGCAGATCGCGCTGCTGGGCTCGCTCGACACGACCACGCTGGACATGCAGGACGCTTGGTTCTAACGACACGTCACAACGAAAACGACATAGGAGACACCATGGGTACGCTCAAGCATCTGTTCGATCTTTCCGGCAAGACGGCGCTGATCACCGGCGGTTCGCGCGGGCTTGGCCTGCAGATTGCCGAAGCACTCGGTGAGCAGGGCGCGCGCATCGTGCTGTCGGCGCGCAAGGCCGACGAGCTGAAAGAAGCACAGGCGCATCTGAAGTCGCTTGGTATCGAAGCCGACTGGATTGCCGCCGACGGCGCGGTCGAAGCCGACATCCAGCGCCTGGCTGACGAGGCGCTCGCCAAGCTGGGTCACATCGACATTCTCGTCAACAACGCGGGTGCGACGTGGGGCGCTCCGGCCGAAGACCACCCGGTTGAAGCGTGGGACAAGGTGATGAACCTGAACATCCGTGGCCTGTTCCTGCTCACACAGCAGATCGGCAAGCGTTCGATGATCCCGCGCAAGTACGGGAAGATCGTCAACGTGGCCTCGATTGCGGGCCTGAAGGGCAACCCGCCGGGCTCGCTCGATACGATTGCCTACAACACCAGCAAGGGCGCCGTGGTCAACTTCACGCGCGCGCTGGCGGGCGAATGGGGCGAGCACGGCATCACCGTCAACGCCATCGCCCCGGGCTTCTTCCCGTCGAAGATGACGCGCGGTTCGCTGGAAAAGCTGGGCGTCGATAAGCTGACCGAGAAGTCGCCGCTGCACCGCATTGGCGATGACGAAGACCTCAAGGGCGTGGCCGCGCTGTTCGCGTCGGATGCGTCCAAGCACATCACCGGGCAGATCCTTGCCGTCGACGGCGGCGTGAGCGTGGTCTAATTTCGGCTGCTTTCCACTCTTTTGAACGCAGCATGAGCGCAGACAACAACGGTTTTCCGATCGACATTCCTTTCCTGAAGCTCATCGACATGCGCTGCCTGAAGGCGGCGGATGGCGAGGGCATCGTCGAGCTGGCGCTGGAAGAGCGCCATATGAACAGCTGGGAGATGGCCCACGGCGGCGTGACCATGACGATGCTTGACGTGGCCATGGCGATGGCCGGTCGCTCGGCTGACGTGCACGGTCGCGGCGTGGTGACGATTGAGATGAAGACAGCGTTCATGCAGCCCGGGCGCGGCACGCTCAAGGCCAGTGCGCGCTGCGTGCATCAGTCCACCACCATGGCGTTCTGCGAAGGCGAGGTGAGGGACGATACCGGCAAGCTGGTCGCCCGCGGCTCGGGCACGTTCAAGTTCGTCAAACGCATGCCGCCGCCGCGTACGCCCGAATTGGACACATCAGCAGGCGCGGACGGCTGATCACAGAGGTTGCAGTTGCAGTACCCAGTTGCACACCCCAGGCCCGGGGGCCTGGACAACAAGAAAAGCAATCACGGAGACAACCATGCAACAACCCGCACGGCGGACGGCGTCTGCCCTTGCCATCACTCTGCTTTGCTGCACCGGATTGATCATGACCCTGGAAGGATGCGCCTCGAATTCTGCGCCGGCCGCTGCGCCCGCTGCTGAAGCCCAAACCACCGTACAGGCACCGCCCGCACCGAAGCCCCCCATGCAGAAGCCGCTCACAGCGGACGAGTCCGACCCGAACAAGATGGGCTGGATGCAGGGCTTCCCGCCGCCGCCCGATCGCATCATCCGCTTTGACCTGGCGGGCAACATGTTCCCGCGCACGCGCTATGGCTTCAGCCATGTGCGTGAATTCGTGCCGACACGCGCGGTCTGGCACGGCGATGGCCCGGTCAGCAAGCTGCCGCGCGCTGAACGCGATATCAACGGCGTGTTGTTCACCGACCCTGAGGGCGTGCGCCGCACTTTTGCAGAAGCCCTGAAGCTGACGTACACCGACGGCATTCTCGTCATGCACAAGGGTAAGGTGGTGTACGAGCGCTACTTTGGCGCGCTCGATGCACACACCCAGCACATTGCCATGTCGGTCACGAAATCGTTTGTGGGCACGCTGGCCGCCATGCTGGTGGCCGACGGCAAGCTCGATCCGGCCGCGCCCGTCACGCAATACGTGCCGGAACTCAAAGACAGTGCGTATAGCGACGCCACCGTGCGCCAGGTCATGGACATGACCATCGGCGTACGCTATTCCGAAAACTACGCCGACCCGAACGCCGATGTCTGGGCCTACGCCCGTGCCGGCGGCATGCTGCCGCGCCCGGCGGGCTACAAAGGACCGGACAATTTCTACGATTACCTCGTCACGCTGAAGAAGGAAGGCGAACATGACGCAGCGTTTTCGTACAAGACCGTCAACGCAGAAGTCCTTGCCTGGATTGTCCGTCGCGCATCCAACAAATCATTGGCCGCGCTGCTGTCTGAGCGTATCTGGCAACCGATGGGGGCAGAGAACGATGCGTACTTTGGGGTGGACAGTATCGGCACCGAATCCGGTGGCGGTGGCCTGAACACCACGCTGCGTGATCTGGCCCGCTTTGGCGAGATGATCCGCAACGACGGCCGCTTCAACGGCCGCCAGATTCTGCCCAAGAGCGTGATCGACGACATCCGCCGTGGTGGCGACCCTGCCAAGTTTGCCAAGGCCGGCTACGCCACACTGCCGGGCTGGTCGTACCGCAATATGTGGTGGATCTCGAACAATGCCCACCACGCTTTTGAGGCGCGCGGCATCCATGGTCAGGCGATCTATATTGATCCGGAGGCCCAGATGACGGTCGTGCGCTATGCCTCGCACCCCATCGCCGCCAATGGCGCCAACGATCCGATCACGCTGCCGGCCTTTGCTGCGCTGGCGGATTTCCTCATGCATCAGAAGTGACCCATTCGCATACCTAGGAGTGTTTTTCATGTCGAAGACTTATCAGCGCATCGTTCTGGCGTCCCGTCCGCAAGGTGCAGTGACGCCGGACAATTTCCGCCTGGAGACGGCCGACATCCCCGAACTGCAGGACGGCCAGGTGCTGGTGCGCAACCATTTCCTGTCGCTCGATCCGTACATGCGCGGCCGCATGAACGACAGCAAGTCGTATGCGCAGCCGCAGCCGTTGGACGAAGTCATGATCGGCGGCACCGTGGGCGTGGTGGAAGCCTCGAAGAACCCGTCGTTTGCCGTGGGCGACAACGTGGTCGGCATGTTCGGCTGGCAGGAAGTGGGGGTGTCCGACGGGCGTGGCATTCAGAAGGTGGATACGCGCCATATTCCGCTGTCGGCTTATCTGGGTTCAGTCGGTATGCCGGGCGTGACGGCGTGGTACGGCCTGAACAAGATCATGCTGCCCAAGCCCGGCCAGACCGTGGCGGTGAGCGCCGCGTCAGGTGCCGTGGGCAGCGTGGTTGGCCAACTTGCCAAGCTCAAGGGTTGCCGTGCCGTGGGCTTTGCCGGCGGCAAGGACAAGTGCGACTACGTGGTCAACGAGTTGGGCTTTGATGCCTGTATCGACTACAAGGCCGCCAAGGATTCGAAGGAGCTCTACCAGATGCTGAAGGCTGCCACGCCTGACGGCATCGACTCGTACTTTGAGAACGTTGGCGGTTCGATTCTGGATGCAGTGCTCTCGCGCATGAACGCATTCGGCCGGATCGCCATGTGCGGCATGATCGCCGGCTACGACGGCCAGCCGCTGCCGCTGCAGAACCCGCAACTGATCTTGGTGTCGCGCCTGACCATCGAAGGCTTCATCGTCTCCGAGCACATGGACGTGTGGCCGGAAGCACTGCGCGAGCTGGGCGGCTTCGTGGCGCAAGGCAAGCTGAAGTTCCGCGAGAGCGTGGCAGACGGTCTAGCAAGTGCGCCGGAAGCCTTCATTGGCCTGCTCAAGGGCAAGAACTTCGGCAAGCAATTGGTAAAGCTGGTTTGACCTGACGCTTTTGCGTCGACATGCGGACTGTCAATCGCTTGACAGTCCGCTGGGTGAGGGCCACCACAGAATGGCTCCACCCACAACGACTGCGTGAAGGAGACACCATGAACGCACCCGACACCGCACACGCCAAGCGGCCCGAAGACATGACCAGCAACCTCAGCCCCGAGGCCGCTGCCCGTTATCGCAACCTGCCGCGCCCGCCGCAGTTCGCCACCGTTGCCGAAGAGCGCCTGCATCGTAAGCAGCGTCTGGCAGCGGCGTTCCGCCTGTTCTCCAAATTCGGTTTCGACGAAGGTGTGGCCGGGCACATCACTGCGCGCGACCCGGAGCACCAGGACAGCTTCTGGGTCAACCCGTTCGGCGTGCATTTCAGCCAGGTGACGGTGTCGAACCTGATCCGCTGTGATCACCACGGCAACGTGGTCGAGGGCGACTACCCGGTCAACGCAGCGGCGTTTGCCATTCACTCGCGGGTGCATGGTGCACGGCCGGATGCGGTCGCCGCAGCGCACTCGCATAGCACGTACGGGCGCGCATGGTCGACGCTCGGCCGCAAGCTCGATCCGCTCACACAGGACGTGTGCGCGTTCTATGGCGACCATGCGGTGTATGACGATTTCGGTGGTGTGGTGGTCGAGCTGGATGAAGGCCAGCGCATTGCCGAGGCACTCGGCGACAACAAGGCCGCCATTCTGCAGAACCACGGCCTGCTGACCGTCGGCAAGACGGTCGACGAGGCCGCCTGGTGGTTCATCACCATGGAGCGCTCCTGCCAGGTGCAGTTGCTGGCCGAAGCTGCAGCCGCACGCACCGGCGAGGCACCGCGCACGATTTCCGACGCCGCCGCGCGACAGGCGTATTCCATCGTCGGCTCGGCGCAGGCAGGGTGGTTCCAGTTCCAGCCGCTTTACGCGCGCATCGTCAAAGAACAACCCGATCTGCTCGACTGATCGGTTCTCAACACCTGGAGCATCCATGACGGACTTGATCCTGCATCACTACGCCACCTCGCCGTTTTCAGAGAAGGTGCGATTGATCCTCGGCTACAAAGACCAGCCGTGGAAGTCCGTCACGGTGCCCGTGATCTTGCCCAAGCCGGACGTGATGCCACTCACCGGCGGCTACCGGCGCACGCCGTTTCTGCAGATCGGCGCAGATATCTACTGCGATACCGCGTTGATCGCGCAGGTACTGGAGTCGATTCATCCGCTGCCCAGGCTCGTGCCGTCCGAGCATGCGGCAGCGGTGTTTGCCATGGCGCAATGGGCGGATACGACGCTGTTCTGGGCGTCAGCCACCTTTGTCATGCAGCCCGCGGGTTTTCAGAGTCTGTTCGGCGGCATGCCTGAGGAGTTCGTCAAGGCTTTCGTGGAAGATCGCAAGGCCATGCGCGCGGGCGGCACCGGCCTGCGCACGCCGCCGCAGGAGGCCGCGTCGACGCTGCATGTCTTCCTCGCGCAACTGGAGCGGCAATTCGCCTCCGGTGAGCACATCTTCCTGTTCGGTGAACAGCCGACCGTGGCAGATTTCTCCGTCTACCACTGCCTGTGGTTCGTGCGCCGGGCGACCGGCGTTGCAGGCATTCTCGATGCCCACCCAGAGGTGGTGGCATGGATGCATCGCGTCGCCGCGCTCGGCCATTCGCAGGCCCAGCCGATGACGCCTGCCGAAGCGCTGGACGTTGCCAAGGCCGCCACACCGCGTGCGCTGACTGAACCGAATGCCTCCTTCGACGATCGCTACGGCCTGCCCAAGGGCACACGCGTGACGGTGGCCGCAGTTGATTACGGCGTTGACCCGATTGAAGGCGAATTGATCGTCTCCACCCGCGACACGGTGGGCGTGCTACGTGAAGACGCACGCGTCGGCCAAGTGGTGGTGCATTTCCCGCGCGTGGGTTACGCCGTGCGCAAGGTCGAAGCGGCCAGCTAAGGGGCTTGCTGTTTCGATCATCCTTCATGACAACAACACGAGAGAGACACGTATGAAGCAATTCGCAGGCGGCGTGGCCGTCATCACGGGCGGAGCGTCGGGTTTCGGCAAGGAGTTCGCCAAGAACGCCGCCGGGTTGGGCATGAAGCTGGTGCTGGCCGATATCCAGCAGGACGCCCTGGATGCCGCAGTGGCTGAGTTTGCAGCGCAGGGCGTGGAAGTCATCGGCCTGCGCGTTGACGTGTCGAAGGTGGAAGACGTCCAAGCGCTGGCCGATGCCGCCATCAAGACGTTCGGCAAGGTCAACCTGCTGTTCAATAACGCAGGCGTGGGCGCCGGCGGCCTGATCTGGGAGAACTCCGAGCGCGATTGGGATTGGGTGCTGGGCGTGAACCTGCACGGCGTGATCCACGGTGTGCGCATCTTCACGCCGCTGATGCTGGCAGCTGCGAAGAAAGACCCGTCGTACGAGGGCCATATCATCAATACGGCATCGATGGCCGGGCTGCTGAATGCGCCGGCCATGGGCATCTACAACGTGTCCAAGCACGCGGTGGTGGCGTTGTCCGAATCGCTGTATCAGGACTTGAGCCTGGTGACCGAACAGATTCATTGCTCGGTGCTGTGCCCGTACTTTGTGCCGACGGGCATTACGAAGTCACACCGCAATCGCCCGCAGGACCTCGCCAATACGGCGCCGCCCACGAAATCGCAGCTTGTGTCGCAAGCCATGTCGGACAAGGCGGTCAGCTCCGGTAAGGTGACGGCGGAGCAGGTCGGCCAGATGACGTTTGATGCGATTCGCGATGCGAGCTTCTACATCTACTCGCACCCACATGCGCTGGCGCCGGTGCAGCATCGTTTTGAAGACATCATTTCGCAGCGTAATCCGTCAGACCCGTTCGAGGGCAAACCGGACGTGCGCGCACGTCTGGTGGATGCACTGCGCGACTAACGCCGATACCCAAGACTCCGGAGCCGCCATGACCGCCACCACTGCAGCCGCCATCACTGAATCGCAGTTCGCCGATCTGCCCAACGGCACGCGGCTGCATTACGCCAGCGCCGGCAAGCACGGTGCGCCGCTGATGCTGTTCGTGCACGGTTTTCCGGAGTTCTGGTACGAGTGGGAAGCACAACTCGCTGCCTTTGGCGACACGCACTTTGCCGTGGCGCCCGATATGCGCGGTTACAACCTGTCGAGCAAGCCGGCGGCGGTCGATGCGTATCGCCCGAAGTTCCTGGTGCAGGATCTGGCGCAGTTCATCGCAGCGCTGGGGTATGAGCGCGCCATCGTGGTCGCGCACGACTGGGGCGGGGCGATCTGCTGGAACCTCGCCATCCAACATCCGGAGCTGGTTGAGCGATTGGTGATCATCAATTCGCCGCATCCGTGGGTGTTTGCGAATGCGCTGCTGAGTGATCCGGCGCAGCAGGCTTCATCGGCGTACATGAACTGGCTACGCCAGCCGGGCTCGGAAGACGCGCTGGCTGCCAACGAGTTCGAGAAGCTGGAAGGCTTCTTTCATGGCATGGGACAGCCGGTGGCCGAGTGGTTTACGCCGGAGGTACGGGCGCGCTATCACGCTGCATGGCGTCAGCCGGGCGAGGGTGGCTCGCATGGCCTCACAGGCGGCGTGAACTACTACCGCGCCTCGCCTTTGCACCCGCCCACGGAAGGCACAGCGCCGCTGCGCATCGATCAGATGCCGCCAGAGGCGTTTGTCGTGAAGATGCCCACGCTGGTGATCTGGGGCGAGATGGACATGGCGCTACCCAAGAGCCTGCTCAACGGGCTGGAGCGCTTCATTCCCGATATGCGCCTGGAGCGCATTCCCAACGGTACGCACTGGGTGGTGCACGAGCAGCCGGAGCGCATCACTGCGTTGATCCGGCCGTTCGTTTCGTAACGCGTTCTCAGCGTTACATCGACTCCGCCAGCATGCGGCGGTAATCATCCGCCGTGGCGATGCGCGGGTTGGTCTTGTGGCAGTGGTCGAGCAGGGCGCCTTCCACCACGTGTTCCAGCGCATCTTCCGGCACGCCCATCTGACGCAGGCCGGTCGGCAAGCCCAGGCGCGCCGTCAAGTCATGCACGGCTTGCGCGAGGTCGGCGTCCGTCGGCAGATTCATCACGCGACGCATGCGCGCGTAGCGGTTGTCCCGCACCACGGTTTCCGCTGTCTCGTTAAACCGCAGCACTGCCGGCAGCACCACCGCGTTGAGCGTGCCGTGGTGCAGCCCGGTCTTGCCGTTCACCTTCACACCGCCGAGCGGGTGCGACAACGAATGCACGCACCCCAGCCCCTTCTGGAATGCCATTGCGCCCTGCATGGACGCGCTCATCATGTTCAGCCGCGCATCGCGGTCTGAACCATCACGCGTGGCGCGCTCGATGTTGGCCCAGGCGCGCTCCAGGCCGTCCAGCGCGATGCCATCTGCGGGTGGATTGAAGGCAGGGGCGAGAAAGGTCTCGATGCAGTGCGCGATGGCATCCATGCCGGTGGCCGCCGTCAGCGCGGACGGCAGGCCGAGCGTCAACTCCGCATCGCAGATGGCCGATTTTGGCAGCAAGTGCCACGAGTGGAAGCCAAGCTTGCGGCCGTCTTCCAGAATGATGATGGCGCCGCGCGCCACCTCGCTGCCTGTGCCTGCCGTGGTGGGAATGGCGATCAGCGGTGCCGCGGCTTCCGTGATCTTCGCGCTGCCGCCTTCGATAGTCGCGTAGGTGGTCAGCGGCTCCGGGTGCGTCGCCGCAATGGCGATGCCTTTGGCCAGGTCAATCGACGAACCACCCCCAATGGCGATCAGCCCGTCGCAGCCGGCGTCCTTGTACTGCGCGGTGGCCTTCAGCACCATCGCTTCGGTCGGGTTGGACGGCGTCTCGTCGAACACGGTGACGGGCAGCCCACCCGTGGCATCGATGGCCCGCTGGGCTAACCCGGCGGCGGCCACGCCCTTGTCGGTCACGATCATCGGCTGGCGGATGCCGACGCGTGCGCATTCGCTTTTCAGCTCATTGATCGTGCCAAAGCCGAGGTGGACGTGGGTGAGATAGAAAATGAGGGCCATGCGCTGTCTCCGGATGGTTTGTCTGCGTCGCCCGTCTTGCTGTGCGGGCGTGGTTCAATGGATACTCCGATGATAGCCAAATTAGAACGATCGTTCAGTTCACGCCTGCATGCCGTCCCCGTCTCTCGACCCGCACGTTGCCCAGTTGCTCGATCTGGTTGCGCGTGCCAAGCGTCCGCCGTTGAATGCGCTTGCCCCCGCCGACGCCAAGATCGCCTACGAAAAGAGCAGCCCCATTGTCGACATCCCGGCCATTCCGTTGGAATCCGTGCATGACCTGACGGTCACGGCGCGTGATGGTTATGTCATTCCGATCCGCACGTACGCTGCGCGCGAAGCGAGCTGGGCCGATCCTCTGCCGTTGCTGGTGTACTTCCACGGCGGCGGCTTCACGGTAGGCAGCATCAAGACGCACGATCAACTCTGCCGATCACTCGCGGCCAAATCCGGCGCGATGGTGCTGTCGGTGGACTATCGGCTTGGGCCCGACTGGAAATTTCCGACCGCGGCAAATGATGCGTTCGACGTGTTGCAGTGGGTGTTTGACGAAGCCGCCACCATCGGCGCGGACCCGGCACGCATTGCGTTCGGCGGCGACAGCGCGGGCGGTACGTTGGCGGCTGTCACCGCAATCGAAGCGCGCAATCGTGGCTTTCAGCCCGTGCTGCAACTGCTGATCTACCCCGGCACCACCGCACGCGAGACCACGCCATCGCACCGCGAATTCGCCGAGGGCTACCTGCTCACGCAGGAGATGATCCACTGGTTCTTCTCGCAATACCTGCGCGACGATGCCGACCGCGACGACTGGCGCTTCGCCCCGCTGGATGCCGGGGGTCACGGCGCCGACGTCACCGGCGTGTGCCCCGCGTGGATCGCGGTTGCGGGCTTCGACCCGATCCGCGATGCGGGCATTGGCTACGCAAACAAGTTGCGTGTGGCAGAGGTGCCGGTCGAACTGAAGCTGTACGAAGGCATGATCCACGACTTCTTCAAGATCGGCCGCTTTGTGCCAGCCGTCGAAGATGCACACCGCGATGCCGCCGACGCGCTGCGCCGCGCCTTCGGCACCGAGACTGAATAAGCCACCATGAGAGGAGACCCGCATGGCGATTGAGGATTTCCGCCACAGCACGCCGCTGCGTGTGCGCTGGGCCGAAGTCGATGCGCAGAGCATCGTCTTCAACGGCCACTACCTGCTGTATGCGGACGTCTGCATCACTGAGTACTGGCGCAGCATCGGCGTGCGGTATCCGGTGGATGTGGTCGATACATTCGGTGTCGACTTCTACGTGGTCAAATCCACGCTCGAATACCATGCGTCCGCACGCTTTGACGACAAGCTGGACCTGCGCTGCCGCGTGGCGCGCCTGGGCCGCTCCAGCATGCGTTTTATCATCGAGATGTATCGCACAGAGGGTGACGAAAATACGCACCTCGTCACCGGCGAGGTCATCTACGTGTGCGCCCGACCAGCCAAAGACGGTGCCACGCAGACCTCCGCGCCGATCCCCGATACGCTGCGCGATCGCATCCTCAATTTTGAAGTCCTGAAGCCTGAAGTGTGAGAACTAAGCATGACCGCCCCTGAATCTGTCCGCCCGCTTGCCGGCGTTGAAGTTGACCGCTGGGACGCTGTGCGCGAAGAAGCGCGCGCTATCCGCTACGACGTGTTTGTCATTGAGCAGGGCGTACCTGTTGAACTGGAATGGGATGAATGGGACGACCAGTGCTGGCACGCTCTCGCGCGCGACACGGCTGGCCGTGCAGTGGCCACGGGCCGCCTGCTGCCTGACGGCCATATCGGCCGCATGGCGGTGCGCAAGGAGGCGCGCGGCACGGGTGTTGGCGCACGCGTGCTGGAAGTGTTGATCGACAAGGCCCGGTCGCTTGGCTACCCGGAGTTGATCCTGAACGCGCAAACCCACGCCATGCCGTTCTATGTGCGTGCCGGCTTTACTGCCGAGGGCGCTGAGTTTGAAGAAGCCGGCATTCCGCACCGGACCATGCGCCGCGTGCTGTAAAGCCCACCTATACGTTGATCGCCTTGGCGGCCCGCACGATCGCTTCGATTGCTGCCTGTGCCGCCGGCGATGACGTTCTGCCGTGCAATCGCACGATCCCCGTGATGGACGGCGGCGACAGCCAGCCTTTCACTGCCAGCCGGACGAGCGTGCCGGACTCCAGCTCCTCCCGTACCGCGGCATCCGTTGCACCCAGCACGGTGTCGGTGGTGAGCGCCACTGTCTTGAGCACGCCATAGTTGTCGCACTCGAGCGCGATGCTGGCTTCCTCGCCCGCAGGCAGGCCCAGTAGGGCGGCCAGTTCCACTTTTGAGGGGCTCAGCAGCTTCGGTACGGCAATGCCGTACTCCCACACTTCGCGCAGCGTGTGCTCGTACTGCGCGAGCGGATGACCGGCTCGCACGTAGAGGTGGGGCGGCTGACCGCCAATCGGCTGGATGTCGAGCGCAGCATCTTTCGGCATGTCACGCACGTCTGCCGCGAAGAACTCGATGTTCTCCGTGCGCAGGCTTTCCAGCAGTTGCACCCAGTTGCCGACCTCCATGCGCAGCGCCACTTGTGGATGCTGCTGCCGTAGCTCATGCAGCGCTTGCGGCATCAGGGTGGCGGTCAACAGCGGCCCCACGCCGAAGGCGGTGTCGCCCAATTGGCTGTCGCGGTAGAGATCTACGTCACGCTGCAGGCACCGTGCCTCGAACAACAGTTTGCGCCCCCGTGCGATCACGAATTCACCCGCTGCGGTGGGGCGCACGCCGCCCACATCGCGGTCGAACAGGCGGATGCCCAGGTCATCTTCAATGGCCTGGATACTGCGGCTGAAGGCGGGCTGGCTCAGGTGCACCAATTCGGCGGCACGGGCGAAGTGCAGGGTGTCAGCCAGGGCAACGACGTGACTCAGGCGGCGCAAGTCCATGGTGTTGCGTCCATTGCATTGAACGGATGTCCATTATGCATTGGACGCATTGAATCGACACTCCTAGGCTTGTCTTCACAAAAATTCGCAACACAAGCGAGGAGACACCCCGATGAGTTCGCACCAGCAGTTGCTCCTGATCAGTGCCTGCATCCTGGGCTTTGGCGCCATGGAGTTCGTCACCCGGCGCTACCAGGCAAGTGTCAGCGGCAAGGCCACCGCCAACGATGCGTGGCTGGAAGTGCTGATGTTCGTCAGCCTGGTCGCCATCACTCAGCCGATCGCGCTGCTGGGCAGCAACGCGCTGTGCAACTGGCTCATGCCCGCGCAGCACAACGCCTGGGCCAACCTGCCGTGGTGGGCCATGACCGGCTTGCTGCTGATCGGCGATGACCTCACGCAATACCTGTGGCACCGCGCCTCGCATTCGCCGCTGCTGTGGCCGCTACACCGTGCGCACCACAGTTCGTCGTACATGAGCGTGCGCATCACGTACCGCAACAACTTCTTCTACTACCTGATGATGCCCGGCCTGTGGATTGGCGGAGTGGCGGTGTACCTGGGCTTTGGCAGCGTCTACGGGGTGTATCTGGTGGTGAAGGTGGCCGTTATCCTGGGTGCGCACTGCGCCTGGCCGTGGGACGCGCCGCTGTACCGCATTCGCGCGCTGCGCCCGCTGATGTGGGTGATCGAGCGCACCATTTCCACGCCCGCCACGCATTGGGCACATCACGCACTCACCAACGCCGACGGCATTGGCCATTACAAGGGCAATTTCGGCAACCTGCTGTTCTTCTGGGATGTGCTGTTCGGCACGGCGCATATCACGCGCAAATACCCTGCACAGATCGGCTTGCAGGATGACGCCTTGTACGGCGCAGAACGGTGGACTGCACAGATGTTCTATCCGCTGGTGCAATCCAAGCGTGAGCATTCGGCGCTGCGCCCGGGTGGCTATGGCTTTACGGAAGTCGAGCCGGCGCAAGAGCAGGCGTAGCCCCTGCGCCGCGCTTACGTATCGGCGTGCGTGACCGTATCAAGCGCGCCGAGGTAGCGCGTCTCGCCAATCTGCCCCTGTGCGTCGAAGCGGCGCTCGGTCACGTCGAAGCAGCCATCGTGGCGGATGCGCAGCACGGTCGTGGCACGCGTGCCATAGCGCGGTGAGCGGATGAAGGCGGCGGAGAGCAGCTTTTCCCACTCAGGTGCCACACCTGTTTCAGGCAGGGCACCTGTGGGGGCTTCTCGCGTCTCGGCCATCAGGTTGAGGTAGCGCGCCACGTCCAGCGCGTTGCCGTGCCGGCCTGTATCCGCGGCCAAGGCCTCGGCAAACGCAGCCATGCGGTGGCGCACCTTGAACCACGGCGTATCGAGCAGCGCATTCGACAGCCCGTACACGCCGGGTGCCAGCTTGCGTGGGGCCTCTGCGCGATTGCTAGTCCACCAGAGTTCGTCGCGCGTGGCGGTCAGCAGGTTGTAGCCGTTGTAGGCGCGGTCGCGGGCGGTCAAGCTGTCGAGGTACGTCGGGATCGACGCCTCTTCGGCCATCAGAAAATTGGAGACCAATTCACCACGCGAACGTGCATCCGGGCGGCGTTCGGATGGTGCACGGTAGTTGGTCAGCGCGGCAAACCGGCCGTCGCGCGTCATCCCCATCCACGTGCCTGCGTGGCCGACCACCTGGGCCAGATCACGCCCGGCCAGCACGTTGGGCGCATCGCTCCACCACGCCAGCGGCGCGGCGGGGCGGTCATAGAATTCGTCCCGGTTGGCGGCCACCACCAGCGCGTAGGCGGGGTGGGCGTGCCAGGCCGTGAGAATCAAACACATGAGCACTTCCTTTGAACATGCCAAGCGAGTGGTCAATGTGATGACCTGTGTCGCGAGGGCTTCGGCCAAGCATAGCAGCCAGCCGAATTTTTGCGATGACGATTACATGGATGCGGGGCTAACCGTTTTCCAGATCGACGAAAAGCTCGGCATGGCGTTCGCCTGCAACAAATTCGCGCGGGCCGCCGGTCTCCCACAGACCGGCCAGCGTGGCGGTAAAGGCCGGCGGGATGTCGTGGTAGCACTCCATCCACGTGGCCTGCCCGTCGCGTAGCTCGGGGCGACGCATCACCGTGCCGGCCACGCCGGTCGCTTCTTCCACCGTGTCGAGCCAGCGTTGCCAGCGTGGCAGGGCGGCGGCAGCCTCGCGTTCAGCGATGCGGAAGTAGACGAACAGGTGGTCGGCCATGGTGGGTGTCCGGTATCAGGCGTTTTCTGAAACGGGAATCGTGTACGGCAGGTTCTGCAGCGTCAGCACCGGGCCGTCAAACGTGGCGAGGTGAATGACGGTCTCCAGCGCATCCAGCTTCAGCTCGACGAGCAGGTCCGTGCCGCCGTCTGGTGCCATCGCCGCGTTCACGACCATGCCACACGGCTGGTTCGGATCAGCTGCGCTGTAGACCTCGGCGCCTGCGGAGGTGGGGGCGTTCACGTGGGCGCGCTGCATGCGCCGCTTGAGCGTGCCGCGATACTGACTTCGCGCGACGATTTCCTGGCCGGGGTAGCAGCCCTTTTTGAAATCGACACCGCCCAGCAACTCCAGGTTCACCATCTGCGGAACGAACTGCTCTTGCGTGGGCAGGGTGATTTGCGGCACACCGGCCTGCAAGCTCAACCAGTCCCACACCTCGGTGCCGACGAGCGAGAGGCGTGACGACAGCGTCTTCCATGCATGCTGGAAATGCTCGGCGTGCACCATCCATTGATAGCGCGGGCGGCCGTCGGCGTCGGGCAGGCGGATGACTGCACCAACCTGCTGGCCCACCGTGGCCGGCTGCTGTGCGACGGCGTAGATGGCGTCGAACTCCGGCAGCACGGCGCCGGCGGCCCGCAGGGCGTCAGCCGCATCCGGTCCGGCCACGCCGATGGCGATGAACTCGTCCATCGGACGCAGCTTGGCCTTGGCGCGCAGCACGAACATCGACAGGCGTTTGGTCAGCGCCGGGGCGACCAGCTTGTCGGCCTGCAGCACGATCGTATCGGCCTGGCGCCACATCAACAGCGTGGCCAGCAGGCGCCCCTTGGGCGAGCAGTAGCCGGCCAGGCGCGCCTGGTTAGGCCCCAGGCCCGTGACGGCGTTGGTCAGCTGGTTATGGAGGAATTCGGCCGCATCCGCGCCTTCAACGGCAATGCGCGCGAGATTGGTCGGCGGGCACAGAACGCTACCGCGTGCGGCAGCGTCAAACTGTACGTCGAGCGGCGGAAAGCTGAGCGTATCGACGAAATCCTGAAAAACGTCATTCATGGTGTGCAGGCTGCCAGAGTTTGACCCGGTATTATATGAGGCTGTCTGACGGGCAGTTTGTGCCCTCGCAACCCATTTCAAGAGTGCGGACAAGGCCATGGTCGGGTGTTTCCGCGCATAGATTCGCAACGCAATGTTCTCTTTTCTCAAACGCCTGGTTGTTCTGGCGATCCTGATCGCGCTTGCTGCGGCAGGCGGTGTGGTGTGGTGGGCCCAGCAGCCAGTGAGCCTTCCGGCCCCGTCGCTGGAAGTCGTGATCAAGCCGAATTCGAGCGTCATCTCGGTCGGCAAGCAGCTCGCCAGTGCGGGCGTGGGCGTGCAGCCGCAGTTGTTCTCGCTTGTGGCGCGCGCCACCGGCAACGCCAAGAGCCTGAAGGCGGGCGGTTACGAGCTGGAGGCGGGCGCCACGCCGCTGTCCATCCTCGACAAGATGGCACGCGGTGAGGTTACGCACTACGTCGTCACCGTCATTGAGGGCTGGTCGATGCGCCAGATGCGCGCGGCGGTGGATGCGGAGCCTGCGCTCAAGCACGACACGGCGGGCCTGTCCGATGCCGATCTGATGCGCAAGATTGGCGCGCCCGAAGCCAATCCGGAAGGCCTGTTCTTCCCCGATACCTATCTCTTTGCGCGCGGAAGCAGCGACGTGGAACTCTACCGCCACGCCTACCAGGCCATGCAGAAGCGCCTGGCCGACGCCTGGGCCAAGCGGCCGCTCGACCTGCCGTACAAGACCCCGTACGAGGCGCTGACCATGGCTTCCATCATCGAGAAAGAGACCGGCCAGAAGATCGACCGGCCGATGATCGCGGCGGTGTTCGTCAACCGCCTGCGCAAGAACATGCTGCTGCAGACCGACCCGACCGTCATCTACGGCATCGGTGCCGGCTTTGACGGCAATTTGCGCAAGCGCGACCTGCAGGCCGACACGCCGTACAACACCTACACGCGTGCCGGCCTGCCGCCCACGCCGATCTCGCTGCCGGGCATGGCCTCGTTGCAGGCGGCGCTGAATCCGGCAACATCCGATGCGCTGTACTTTGTGGCGCGCGGCGACGGCAGCAGCCAGTTTTCGACCAACCTGACGGACCACAACCGGGCCGTCAATAAATACGTGCGCGGCCAACCATGACTGGCAAGTTCATCACATTCGAAGGTATCGACGGGGCGGGCAAGAGCACGCACCTGGCGTGGTTCGCTCAGCAATTGCAGGCCAAGCTCGCACCGCAAGGCAAGAAGGTGGTCGTCACCCGTGAGCCGGGTGGCACACCGCTGGGCGAACGCCTGCGTGAAGTGCTGCTGCACGAGCGCATGCATCTGGAAACCGAAGCGCTGCTGATGTTCGCCAGCCGCCGTGAGCACATCGCCGAGGTGATTCAGCCCGCGCTCGACGCTGGTGACTGGGTCATCTCCGACCGTTTCACCGACGCTACCTTCGCTTACCAGGGCGGGGGCAGGGGCTTGGCCATCGACCGGCTCGAAGCCCTGGAGCAGTGGGTGCAGCAGGGCCTGCAGCCAACCAAGACCATCCTCTTCGACCTGGCCCCTGAAATTGCCGCCGCACGCCTGGCCGACGCCCGCACGCCCGACAAGTTCGAAGCCGAGTCCGCCCTGTTCTTCCTGCGCACGCGTGCAGAATACCTGCGCCGCGCCGCCGAAGAACCGCAGCGTTTTGTCGTGCTGGATGCCAACCGCGAGCGCGGTGAACTCCAGAAAGACTTAGAGCAATTGCTTGCAACGCTTTGATTTTGCGCGCAATTTCCGATACCGAAATAATGGTTTCACGGCGAGTTTTCGCATCAACAATCTAGCGTAACTTATTGATTTATGATGCTTTATCCTTGGCAGTCCGCTGACTGGGCGCGCCTGCAGGCCATGCGGGCCAAGCTGCCGCACGCCATCCTGCTGAACGGCCAGGCCGGCACCGGCAAGCGCGATTTCGCCATGCACTTTGCGCAAGGCCTGCTGTGCGACACGCCCGCGGCCGACGGTCAGCCATGCGGTACCTGCGCGGCCTGCAACTGGTTCGCACAGGGCAATCACCCGGACTTCCACCTCGTGCGCCCCGAGGCGATGGAAGACGCCCCCGAGACGGAGAAGGACGCCGAGGGCAAGAAGAAGGCGCCCAGCAAGATCATCCGCATGGAGCAGGTGCGCAACCTGATCGAAGGCATTGGCGTGGGCACGCACCGGGCTGGGCTGCGCGTGGTGGTGCTGTACCCGCTGGATGCGCTGCAGACCGAGGGTGCCAACGCGCTCCTCAAGACGCTGGAGGAGCCGCCGCAGGACACCGTCTTCCTGCTGGTGACGGACCGCATCGACCGCATCCTGCCGACCATCCTGTCGCGCTGCCGGCAGTTTCCGCTGCAGCCGCCGCAGCCTGAGGCCGCGCGCCAATGGCTGGAGCGGCAGGGTGTGCCGCACGCGCAGAGCCTGCTGGCTGAGTACGGCAACGCACCGCTGGCCGCGCTGGCGGCCGCCGAGTCCGAAGACCGACCGCTGCTGCAGTTTCTGCTCGAACAACTGGGCCAGGGCGCGAAACTCGATGCACTGGCGACCGCCGATCATTTACAGAAATTGTCGGTTCCAGCCGTTCTCAGTACCATGCACCGATGGGTCTTTGATCTGATGGCGGCGAGGTTGGCGGGGCGCCCACGGTATTTCCCAGGGCAGCGCGACGCGTTGCAACGTTGCGCGAGCGCCATCCCGCTGGACCGCCTGGAACGTTTCGCGCGCGCCTTGCCAGAGCGGCGCCGCACCGAGCAGCACCCGCTGGCTGCGCGCCTTGTCATCGAAAGCCTTTTGCTGGATTACCGGCAGCTCTTTCCAGCTGCCTGACACTGAACCCCTGGAACCTCTGTGAGCACTGCACCTCTTCGTACGCCTGGCACACCGGTCACCCCTGGCGCTCCTGCCGCTCCCGGCATGGCTGCTGGCACCCCGACGCGCCCGGGCATCGTCTCCCTGGCCATCAAGGATGAAGCCGGCCTGCACGCCGCCTACATGCCGTTCCTGAAGAACGGCGGCATCTTTGTGCCGACCCAGCGCCCTTACCGCATCGGTGAAGAAGTCTTCCTCGTGCTGTCGCTGCTGGACCGTCCGCAGAAGTACCAAGTTGCCGGCAAGGTGGCTTGGATCACGCCCGTCGGCACGCCCAACAAGACACCGGGGATCGGTGTGCACCTGGGTGAAGACGAGCCGTGCCGCGTGCTGCGCCGCGTGGTTGAAGAGTTGCTGGGCAAGCAGATCAACTCGCAGCGCCCCACGCAAACGCTCTGATACTTTTCTGATGCAGCACGCGAAGTTGGTGCCGTAACCTTCTGATTATTTGATGTTTGTCGATTCCCACTGCCATATCAATTTCCCGGATCTCCGGGCGCGCCTGCCGGAGTTGCTGACCCGTATGCGCGAAAACCGCGTCACGCACGCGCTGTGCATTTCCGTCACGCTGGAAGACTTCCCGAGCGTGCTGGAGATCGCCGAGCAGGAGCCAAACGTGTACGCCACCGTGGGTGTGCACCCGGATGCCGAAGCAGACATTGAAGAAGGCACACGCATCGAAGAACCGACGCTGGAGCGCCTGCTGGCGCTGGCCGATCACCCGCGTGTGGTCGGCATCGGCGAGACCGGGCTCGATTACTACCGCCTGGGCGACCGCACCGTGGCCGACATGGAGTGGCAGCGCGATCGCTTCCGCACGCATATCCGTGCCTCCAAGCAGACCGGCAAGCCGCTGGTGATCCATACGCGCTCATCGGCGGACGACACGCTGGCCATCATGCGCGAAGAGGGCGCCGAGGCTGCGCGCGGCGTCATGCACTGCTTTACCGAAAGCTGGGACGTGGCCAAGGCCGCGCTGGACCTGGGGTTCTATATCTCGTTTTCGGGCATCGTCACGTTCAAGAACGCGGTGGACCTGCAGGAGACTGCCAAGAAGGTGCCGCTGGACCGCATGCTGATCGAGACCGATTCGCCGTACCTGGCGCCGGTGCCGTTCCGCGGCAAGACCAATGAGCCGGCTTACGTGCGGCACGTGGGCGAATTCCTCGCCACGCTGCGTGGCGAGCCGCTGGAGCGCATCGCCAGTGCGACCACCGAGAATTTCTTCCATCTATTCAACAAAATACCGCGATAAGTTGCGGTATCACTTGAAGCAAACCATGCGAAAAATCACACTGGCGGCCAGCTTGGCGATGGCGCTGTCGAGCGCCGCATTCGCCGCGCCGCAGGACGACCTGCGCGCTGCGGTGGAATACAACCGGCCGGTGCTGGTGCAGAAGTACGTTGCGCAGGGCGTGGACCCGAACCTGAACACGCGGGAAGGCAATCCGCTGCTGGTGGATGCGCTCAAGGACAAGAACATCGAGGTGGCCGAGGCGCTGATCCGCGCCAAGAACATCGACTTCGAGCGCACCAATGCCGCCGGCGAGAACGCCCTGATGATGGCGGCCTACCAGGGCCTGCTGCCGATGGTGAAGCTGATGGTGGAAACGTATGACGTGGAGGTCAACAAGACCGGCTGGACCGCGCTGCACTACGCCGCCACCAACGGGCATGATGACGTCGTCAAATACCTGCTCGACCACGCCGCCTACATCGATGCGGAAAGCCCCAACGCCACGACACCGCTGATGATGGCGGCCATGAGCGGCCACATCACCACGGTCAAGCTGCTGCTGGACGAGGGCGCGGACATGAACCTGCGCAACCAGCAGAAGATGGACGTGATCGACTTTGCCAAGCGATATCACCAGGACGAGATTGCGGCCGGGCTGGAGTCACGCCGACGCAAGCTGGCAGAGCAGGCGGGCAAGCCCGCGCCTGCGCTGGCACCCGCAGCGGCAGCGCAGCCTGCAAAGCCTGTGGTGCCCGACGCACCAACGCCGATGCCGGCTGCCAAACCGGCCGAGGCGGCACCGCGTAGCCAAGACGCGATCGGCACCCCCACCAACATGCTGTTCGACAGCAACCGCTAGGCACCGGCTGCATTGCGGCGGGGCACGATGCGCATCACGCCCACCGCGCCAGCCGCACCCCGGTGAACTGCCAGCGCTGGTGCGGATAGAAGAAGTTGCGATACGTCGCCCGCAGATGCCCCTCGGGCGACACGCATGACCCGCCGCGCAGCACCATCTGGCTGCACATGAACTTGGCGTTGTATTCGCCCACGGCGCCCTCGGCCGGCTGAAAGCCTGGGTAGGGGCCGTACGGGCTGGCGGTCCATTCCCACACGTCCCCGAACAGTTGACGCAAGCCACCGGCCTGCGCGATGCCGTGGTCAGGCAATGGCCTGAGCGCACCACGCTCGACAAAGTTGCCTTGCACTGGCGTGCCCTCGGCGGCGTGCTCCCATTCAGCCTCCGTGGGCAGGCGGGCGCCGGCCCAGCGGGCATAGGCATCGGCCTCATAAAAGCTGAGGTGCGTGACGGGCGCGTCCAGATCTACCGGCTGCAGACCGTGCAGCGACATCTGCTGCCAACCCGCCGCGCCATCTACGTCAGAGCGCCAGTAGAGCGGGGCGTCGATGCCATCGCGCTGCACCCAGGCCCAGCCATCGGATAGCCACAGCGTGGGCTGGCGATAGCCGCCGTCCTCCATGAAGGTGATCCACTCACGGTTGGTGACGGGGTGCGTCGCCAGTGCGTAGGGCTCCAGCCAGACGGTGTGGCGCGGGCCCTCGCAGTCGAACATGAAATCGGCGCTGGAATCGGTCTTGCCGATCTGCGCGGCGCCGCCCTGGAACTCGACCCAGCCTGGCTGTGCTCCGGTTGCGCGTACTGGCGCGGGGCGCGTCTGCGCGTAGGCCGGACACAGAGGATTCTGCGCGAACAGGTGCAGCAGATCGGTCAACAGCAGTTCTTGGTGCTGCTGCTCGTGATGCAGCCCGAGCGTAATCAGCCGGGCAAGCTCCGCTGATACACCTTCGGCCAGCAACCGCTGCATGGCCGCATCCACATGCGCGCGATAGGTGCGCACCGCATCGAGTGTGGGGCGCGTGAGCATGCCCCGGCGTGGGCGTGGGTGCCGTGCGCCGACGGTCTCGTAATACGAGTTGAACAGGTAGCGGTAGCGCGCATCCGGCGAGCGGTAACCCGGGACGTTGGGGCCAAGGACGAACTCCTCGAAGAACCACGTGGTATGGGCCAGGTGCCATTTGGCGGGGCTGGCGTCGTCCATCGACTGGACGGTGGCATCGGCGTCCGACAGCGGCGCAGCCAGGGCCAGGGACTGTGTCCGCACGGCGCTGTAGTGCTGCAAGAGGTCGGGCAGGGCCGGCAGGGTATTGGCGGGCACATCGAAGGCGGGCGATACACGCATGGCGTCTTCAGTCTCCAGGCTGGCGTCAAGAGCGGGCGGTCAGAACGGCAGAGCAGCAAGCGAGCCATGCTGCAGAGCGCACGCTGGCGCGCCACGTTCACCCGCGCACGTCTTGGTTTCATAGAAGCATATGCGAGCTTTGTAACTTTGCTATGTGCAACAGTCGGCATGCTGCGTTGCACGAATGGTCGCAGTGCAGCATCGCTTGTCATGAAACAGTCACTCCGGTCGCCTACGATGTAAACGTTTACAAATTCAAACGAGGGCGCCGTGGCAAGCAGCATCAAGGACGTGGCAACGCGGGCGGGCATCTCCATCGCCACTGTGTCGCGTGCCGTCAATACGCCGGAGCGTGTGAGCGCTGAGACGCTCGCCCGCGTGCAGGCCGCCATGGATGCGCTGCAGTACCGCCCCAATGCATTGGGCCGCCAACTGCGCGCGATGCATACGGGGCTGCTGGGCGTGGTGCTGCCCTCGCTGGCCAACCCGGTGTTTGCTGAGTGCATGCAGGGCATTGAAGACGCGGCGTCCATCACGGGCCAGCGCGTCATGCTCATGACCACCGCTTACGACCTCGAGCGTGAAGCCCGTGCCATCGAGACCCTGCTGGAGCAGCGCGTCGACGGCCTGGTCCTGACGGTGGCCGATGCCGCCGCCAACCCCCATCTCGATCGGCTGGACGCCGAGCACGTGCCGTACGTGCTGGTCTACAACGACACCGTCGGCCAGCCGCGCATTCCCGCACGCTGCTGCGTCACCGTCGACAACCGGGCCGCCGCGCGCGATGCCATCCGTGCGCTGCTGGCGCAGGGCCACAAGCAGATCCGCATGCTGACCGGCACGCTGTCGGCATCGGACCGTGCCGCGCTACGCCACGACGGCTACCGCGAGGCATTGGAAGCCGCCGGCATTGCCCCGCAGCCGCCGGTGGAAATCGACTTCAACGCCGATGCCATGCTGCCCACCGAACTGGCCCGTCTGCTGGCGCCACCGCGCCCGACCGCCATTTTCTGCAGCAACGACCGCCTGGCATTGCTCACGATCCGCTCGCTGCGCGAGATGGGCCTGCGCGTGCCGGAAGACGTAAGCGTGATCGGCTTTGACGGCCTGGCGATGGGGCAGTGGCTCATGCCCACGCTTGCCACGGTGGCGCAACCGCATCGCCAGATTGGCGCGGATGCCGCCCAGGCGCTGGCCCGCCGCATCGCAGGCGAGGTCGTGCCATCGATCACGCTGCCGCATCGCCTGCTGCATGGCGGCACGCTGGCCAGAGCGCCGGCCGTGCCCGCATCGCTTTCCGTTGTGCCTTCTTCCCTCACGTCTGATACGCAAGGAGCGTCTCGATGAAACGTCTCGTTCAATGGCTGCGCGCGTGCGGCCTTGCTGGTGCCACTATCGCTGCCGGCGCATTTGCGCTGGCAGCGCCGGTCCAGGCCCAGCCAGCCGGCCAGCAGGTCGCCATCTGCTACAACTGCCCGCCGGAATGGGCAGACTGGGCCAGCCAGATCAAGGCCATCAAGGACAAGACCGGCATCACCGTGCCGTTCGACAACAAGAACTCCGGCCAGGCCATCGCACAGATGCTGGCCGAGAAGTCGCACCCGGTGGCGGACGTCGCCTATCTGGGTATCACGTCCGCGTATCAGGCCAAGGAGAAGGGGCTGGTCGCCAACTACAAGCCCAAGCACTGGGAAGACATTCCGGCCGGCATGAAGGACCCGGATGGCGCCTTCTTCTCGATCCACTCGGGCACGCTGGGCTTCTTCGTCAACAAGGACGCGCTGGAAGGCAAGCCCGTACCGCGTTCGTGGAAAGACCTGCTCAAGCCTGAGTACAAGGGCATGGTCGGCTACCTGGACCCGAGCAGCGCATTCGTTGGTTATGTGGGCGCCGTGGCAGTCAACCAGGCACTGGGCGGCACGCTGGACAACTTCACCCCCGGCATCGAGTGGTTCAAGCAACTAAAGAAGAACGCGCCGATCGTGCCGAAGCAAACGGCCTACGCCCGCGTCGTGGCCGGTGAGATCCCCATCCTGCTCGACTACGACTTCAACGCCTACCGCGCCAAGTACAAGGATCACGCCAATGTGGAGTTCGTGATTCCGCAGGAGGGCTCGATTGCCGTGCCGTACGTGATGAGCCTGACCGCCAACGCGCCGCATGCCGACAACGCCAAGAAGGTGCTGGATTTCGTGCTGTCGGATGAAGGCCAGGCACTGTGGGCCAACGCCTACCTGCGCCCGGTGCGCGCCAACGCCATGAGCAAGGAGGCCGCATCGCGCTTCCTGCCGGCCAGCGAGTACGCCCGTGTGAAGACGGTCGACTTCAACAAGATGGCAGCCGGCCAGCAGGCCTTCGGCACGCGCTATCTGGACGAGGTCCGCTGAGCATGAGCACCGTCACCCGAACCACCTTGCCTGAGGACGCGGTACTGCCCGCGCGGTGGCGGGTGGCGTTGCTGGCGCCAGCCGTTGCGCTGTTCTGCGCGTTCTGGCTGCTGCCGATGGCTGCGCTGCTGCGTGTGAGCGGCAGCGAAGGGCTGATCGCCACTTATACGGCGGCGCTGACCACGCCGCGCTACCTGAGCAGCCTGGTGTCGACCGTGGTGTTGTCAGCGGCAGTCACGCTGGCAACGCTGGTTCTGTCGACCATCGCAGGGCTGTTCCTGGTACGCCATAACGTGCCGGGCAAACGGCTCATCACGGCCATGCTGACGTTTCCGCTGGCGTTTCCGGGTGTGGTGGTTGGCTTCATGGTGATCCTGCTGGCCGGGCGCCAGGGCCTGCTGGGCGACCTGACACGCCAGTTGACCGGTGAGAAATGGGTCTTCGCCTATTCCATCGGCGGGTTGTTTCTCGGTTACCTGTATTTCTCGATCCCACGCGTGGTGCTGACGGTGATGGCGGCAGCGGAAAAGCTCGACCGCTCGCTGGAAGAGGCGGCACGCTCGCTGGGCGCATCGTCGTGGCAGGTGACACGTGATGTGCTGGTGCCGGGGCTGGCACCTGCGCTCATCGCCTCCGGGGCGATCTGCTTTGCCACGTCGATGGGCGCGTTTGGCACAGCATTCACACTCGCCACCGAAATCGACGTGTTGCCGATGACGATCTATACCGAGTTCACGCTCAATGCGGGGATTGCGATGGCCGCTGCGCTGTCGGTCGTGCTGGGTGTTGTGACCTGGCTGGTGCTGGCGATTGCGCGCACGGCCAGTGGTGGGCAGACGGGAGCGGCAGCATGAAACGCATGCTTTCCCTCTCGCAGTGGTTCATCACGCTGCTGCTTTGCCTGTTCCTGATTGTGCCCGTAGTGCTGTCGATGGCCGTGGGCCTGACACGCAACTACATCCGCGGCTTCAAGAGCGGTTGGACGCTCGATTGGGTCGCCCAGGTGTGGGACATGTACCAGGCGTCGATCTGGATGTCGCTGCTCGTGGCGCTGTGCACGCTGGTGATCGTGCTGGCAGCGGGCGTGCCGGCCGGCTATGTGCTGGCGCGCCGCCAGAGCCGAACGAGCCGCCTGATCGAAGAATTCCTGACGCTGCCTGTGGCGCTGCCGGGGCTGGCCACGGCGCTGGGGCTGATTGTTGCGTATGGCGGTTTCGGCGGCTTTCGCGAGAGCCTGTGGTTCATCGTGGTCGGGCACGTGGTGTTCACGCTGCCGTTCATGGTGCGCTCGGTGGCGGCCGTGGCTGCGGGGCAGAACCTGAAGACGCTGGAGGAGGGCGCGGCCAGCCTGGGTGCGACGTTTGCTCAGCGCTTTCGCACCATCGTGCTGCCGAACGTGCAGCCCGGCATCCTGGCCGGCGCGCTGACGGTGGTGACGCTGTCGGTGGGTGAATTCAACCTGACCTGGATGCTGCACACGCCGCAAACCAAGACCCTGCCAGTTGGTCTGGCCGACACCTATGCGTCGATGCGCCTGGAAATCGCCAGCGCCTACACGCTGATCTTCTTCGTCATGATCGTGCCGCTGCTGGTGCTGATGCAGCGCTTTGGCGGCCTGCGCACGAGCGACACCCGCAACGGAAAGACTTCCCGATGAGCAACGATTCTCTCAATCTCGCGCCCGTGCCGATCCAGTTGCGCGGCTGCGGCAAACACTTCGGCGGCCAGCGTGTGCTGGACCAGCTCGACCTCGACATCGGCGCAGGCGAGACCGTCGTGCTGCTCGGCCCCTCGGGCTGCGGCAAGACCACCACGCTGCGCATCGTCGCCGGGCTGGAGGCGCCAGATGCCGGCGGCACCGTGCGCTTTGGCGACGAGGATGTCACCGCACGCCCGATTGAGCGCCGCCGTGTCGGCATGGTGTTCCAGAACTACGCGCTGTTTCCCAACCTGAGCGTGCGCGGCAATGTGGAATACGGCTTGCGCATCCAGCGTCGCCAGAATGGCTTGTCCGACACGCAGATCAGCACCCGTGCGGACACGCTGCTGGAGATGATGCATCTCACGCCGTATGCCGATCGCGCTGTCGATCAGCTCTCCGGCGGCCAGCGCCAGCGCGTGGCCCTGGCGCGTGCCCTGGCACCCGAACCGCGCGTGCTGCTGCTCGATGAACCGCTCACGGCGCTCGACGCCAAGCTGCGCGAATCCGTACGCGCCGAAATGGACCGCCTGCTGCGCAGCCTCGGTATCACCACCATCTACGTCACGCACGATCAGGAAGAGGCGATGGCACTGGCCGATCGCATCGTCGTGATGGAAGCCGGGCGCATCGCCCAGATCGGCACGCCGCGTGAGATCTACTTCCAGCCCGCCAACCGGCATGTGGCGGATTTCATCGGCATCATGAACCGGCTCGACGGCCTGCGGCGCGACGGTGCGTTTGTCTGCGCGGGTGGGCGTGTGCCCGTGTTGGCGGGCGAGGGCAAGGATGGAAACACTACCGTGTTCTTCCGTCCGGAAGACGCCGTGCTGGCCGATCCGGCGCATGCCGCGCTCAAGGGCACGGTGGAATCGGCGGTGTTTCTCGGGTTCCGCACCCGTGTGCGCGTGGCAGGGGTGTCGGCCATGCCGTTGTTCATTGACGTGCCCGGCCGCCAGCATTTTGCGCCGGGCCATGCGGTCGGCTTTGATGTTCCGGCAGACCGACTCCTCACCTTGCAAGCGTGATGCACTTCCTGCAACTGACTGACCTGCATATCAAGCGCCCGGGGCGACTGGCCTACCGACGTGTGGATTCCGCTGCCTATCTGGCACGTACCGTGGCACACATCCTCGCGCAGCCGGAGCGGCCCGAGGCCATCGTGCTGACCGGCGATCTGGTAGATGCCGGCTCCCCCGAGGAATACGCGCACCTGCGCGCCGTGCTGGCACCGCTGAATGCAGCAGGCATCCGCATGCTGCCGGTGCTCGGCAACCATGACGCCCGAGACGCCGCACGTGAAGCCTTTGCCGACTGGCTCACGCCCATTCCGGCGGCTGCACAAGACCCGCATGCCTTCCAGTACTGGACCGATATTGGTGACGTGCGCCTGATCGTGCTCGACACGCTGGACACCGGCCATCCGGGCGGCCGCCTGGGCCTGCAGCGGCTCGACTGGCTGACTGAAGCGCTGGCGCAGGAAACGCAGCGCCCGACCGTCATTGCCATGCACCATCCGCCGTTTGCCACGGGCATCCATCACATGGATGTGCAATCGCTGGCCGAAGATGACATCCCGCCGTTCGCACAGATCGTGCGTGCCGCCGGCAATGTTGAGCGCATCATCTGCGGCCATCTGCATCGCTCCATCGACGTGCGCTTTGCGGGCACGGTGGCATCGACCTGCCCATCCCCCGCGCACCAGGTGGCGTTGGATCTGGACCCGGCAGGCGAACCCGGCTTTGTGATGGAGCCGCCTGCCTACAAGGTGCACGCCTGGGTGCCGGGCCAGGGGCTGGTGAGTCATCTCGCCTACGTGGGCGAATTTGATGGCCCGCACCCGTTCTTCGAGCCGGATGGTCGGTTGATCGACTAAGCCACCTCGGCGGCGACGCCCGTCGCCATACTCGCGGCCAGCGCATCGACATCGGCTTCTGCGGACGCAATCGACGCACGCAGCCGATCATCCGCAAACTCGTCGTACTCAATCGCAACCGATGCCACATCGGTGATGCCGATGTAGCCGAAAGCGGTGGCCACGCCGCCTTCCACGTGGTTCATGTGGGCGATGCGCTGGCCAGGGCCATAGCCGAAATCACAGCGTGAACTGAGGATGACGAGGCGCTTGTTCATGCCGGCAAGCAGCGGCCAATAAGGCGCACCAGCGCGGCTGCGGTCGAAGCCGAAGGTGCGGCCCACGCGCACGATGTTGTCGATGTACGCCTTGAACTGCGCCGGCATGCCGAAGTTGTACATGGGCACGCCGGCCACGATCACATCCGCAGCGAGCAACTCGTCGATCAGTGCGTCGCTTTGCGCAAGCCGGTCGTGCATCCACGGTTCGCGTTGTGCGGGTGGCGTGAATGCAGCATGGACCCAGCGACCGTCGACGGGCGAGGGCGGTTCGGCACCGATGTCCCGGTAGATGACGTGCGCATTGGGATCACGTTCGCGCCAGCGCGCCACGAAACGTGCCGAGAGCCGGCGGGTGTGTGAACCGTGGCGAGCCGTGTCGGAACTGCCCGGCCGGGCGCTGGAATCGAGGTGCAGAAGACGGGTCATGTCGAATCCGTTGTGAGTGGAGGTGTGCCCACTCTATGAACCGCGCTGCACTGCGACAAACGACATGTTTTGCGCACGATGGATGACATGGATTCATCCATGCCGACGATGCGGGTAACGTGCCCGTGACACAATCCGCGCATGCGAAAACTCCCACCCCTGAGCGCGCTGCGGGCCTTTGAGGCCACCGCGCGCCATCTCAGCATGAAGCGCGCTGCCGACGAACTGTCGGTCACGCCCACGGCCATCAGCCACCAGATCCGCCGGCTGGAAGAGACGCTGGGTGTGACGCTGTTCGAGCGGCAGGTGCGCGCGCTGCGGTTGTCGGAGGCCGGCGAGCGGTTGTATCCGGTGCTCAACACGGGCTTTGATGCGTTTGCGCAGGCCGTCGATGCCATCCGGCCGCCGGAGGCTCAGCCGGCACGCCAGCGCGTCACACTCACCGCGCCAATGGGGCTGGCCGCACGCTGGCTTGTGCCCAAGCTTGGGGAGTTCGCCACGCAGCATCCGACGGTGGATCTGCGCATCCATGCGTCTGACACGGTGGTCGACCTGCATGGCGGCAGTGCGGATCTGGCCGTGCGCTATGGAGAATTGCCTGACGCCAATGCCGGCCTCGTCGCCGAACACCTCTTTGACGATGCCTATGCACCGGTCTGCCACCCGGGGCTGAACATACGATCGCACGACGATCTGGCGCGTGTGCCGCTCATCCACTCGGAATGGCAGCGCACGTTGCCGCAACCCATCGGCTGGCCTCTGTGGGCCCGTGCGGCTGGCATCGAGCACGTGCTCAAGATCGAGTCGGGCATTGTGCTGTCCGACGACGGGCACGCCATGTCTGCGGCCATGGCGGGGCAGGGCGTGATCCTGGCGAACCTGCCGTTGGTGCGCGACGCGCTGGCGGCGGGCGCGCTCGTGCAACCGTTCGACGGGCCGGTTATCCGCCGCTACGCGTTTTGGGCCGTGATGCCAGCAACACGCCTGGAGGAAGGCGCCGTGCGGGCCGTGTGGGATTGGCTACGTCTGGCCGGGAGCCGCGGCCTTTGAAGATTCGATCCAGCTGCGCAGGCTGACGACCTGGCCACCGGCCTGCGACGCCGCGGCTGCGCTGCGCTCACGCGGCTCGTGGTCGTGGATGGTGGCGCGCACCATCGGATAGATCTGCGTTTCCCATTTGCGGCCGTTGAATACACCGTAGTGCCCCACGCCGGTCTGCACGTGGTGCCGCTTCATGTAAGGGCGAAGACTGCTGCACAAGTCCTGCGCGGCCACCGTCTGGCCGACCGCGCAGATGTCGTCCTTCTCGCCCTCGATGGTCAACAAGGCGGTGTGGCGGATGGCACGCGGCTCGACCCGTCGGCCACCTACGTGCAACTGCCCGAGCGGCAGCGCGTACTGCTGAAACACCGTGCTCACGGTTTCCAGGTAGAACTCGGCCGTCAGGTCAGTGGTAGCGAAGTACTCCTCGTAGAACGTGCGGATCGCCTCGGCCTTGGTTGGGTCGCCCTTTGCGCGCTCGTGGTGCAGGTCAGAGAACGATGCCGCGTGCCGATCCAGGTTCATCGACATGAAGGCGCACAACTGCATGAAGCCTGGGTACACGCGCCGTTGCGCGCCCACAAAGCCTGCCGGCACCACGCTGATCAGGTTGCGCTCGAACCACTCGATTGGCCGGCTGTTGGCCAGTGCGTTGACCTTGGTCGGATTGACGCGGCAGTCGATCGGCCCAGCCATCAGCGTCATGCTGGCGGGCTGGGCGGGGTCACCGTCTTCAGCCATCAGTGCCACGGCGGCCAGCGCGGCCACGGTGGGTTGGCAGATGGCCACGAGGTGAGCATCGGGCCCGAGTTGCTGCAGGAACCCGATGACGTGGCCAACGTAGTCGCCAAAACCAAAACTGCCAGCGGACAGCGGAATGTCGCGCGGGTTGTGCCAATCGGTGATGTACACATCGTGGTCGGCCAGCATGGTCCGCACGGTGCCGCGCAGCAGCGTAGCGAAGTGTCCGGACATTGGCGCGACGATCAGCACCCGTGGCTGTTGCGGACCGCCCGCCTTGCGGAAATGCAGCAACGCTCCAAAGGGGGTATTGCAGACGATCTCTTCCGTCACGGCGACAGGCTCGCCGCCCGAGCGCACGGTGTCGATGCCAAAGGGCGGCCTGTGGTGCGATAGGCCGGCCATCTGTACGAGTTCACAGCAGGCATCGATGTAGCGGCCGTGCGGGCTCTCGGCCAATGTGGGGTTCGCGGCGATCGTTGCCCGTGCAATGGCTGCAGCATCCCGCCACGGCCGCATCAGCTCCGTGATCGCCTGGTAGGCGGGATAGGCAAGGATGTTCATGGCGTCGTTGGCGCAAGCCTGCAGCGTGGGCGTACCGGTCAGACATGGAGCAAGGCAAGTCATATGCCAGACCGGTTTGCACTGGCATGGTGTTTGCAAATCGCCAGGCACGGCGCGCCATCCAGGGCGACATAACGCGCGCCAGGCGACGACGGCCCGCGTTGCGCGGGCTGCGCGCCACGTCACGCAATGGTGCGCATGCGGCGTTTCGGTGCAGAACGTCCAGATTTGGTGAAGCGCGCCCAGGCAGACACCCACGGAGACCGCCATGAGCCGGACGACCACTACGCTGACCATCAGCAGCCGCAACTATTCGTCGTGGTCGTTCCGTGGCTGGCTGCTCGCCCGGCTGGCGGGCATCGAGTTCGAAACGGTGGTGGTGCCGGTCGACGATGCCGCCGCGCGTGCGGAGTTGCTGCTGCTGTCGCCGTCGATTCTCGTGCCGTGTCTCCACCACGAGGGCATCAAGGTGTGGGACACCCTTGCCATTGCCGAATACCTCAACGAGATCCGTCCGCAAGCGCATCTGCTGCCGGCCGACCGCGCGGCGCGCGCGCATTGCCGCGCCGTCTGCGGCGAGATGCATTCCGGTTTCAGCGCACTACGCTCTGCATTGCCGATGAACCTGCGCGCACAGTTTCCCAACTTCCGGGTCTGGTCGCGCGCGCAGGACGATATCGAACGCATCGTCGCCATCTGGCGAGAATGCCTGCAGCGCTATGGTGGCCCGTGGCTGTTCGGCAAGGCACCCGGCATGGCCGATGCGATGTACGCCCCGGTCGTGACGCGCTTTCTTACCTACGATGTCAAGCTCGATCCCGATATCGCCGGGTACTGCGCGACCGTGCTCAAACATCCGTTCGTGCGCGAGTGGATGGAAGCCGCACAGCTTGAGACCGAAGACATCGACGAGCTGGACGTGGAGTTCTGAACGCAGCACGCTGCACCGCAAAAAGCGGAAACGCTCCCGCGTCTCAGCCAAACGGCTGGGCTTGTTTTCGGTCGCCCAACGTCTAGTGTGGGAAGGAGACCAAAAGAACAAAGGGGCTGCAGTCATGACCACGGTCGGCAGCTTTCAGATCGATTTTCTGCAGGTCCTGGATCGCGAGGGCAAGCCGGTCCAGCCACTCCCGGCGTTTGCGCAGGATGTGCAAACGCTCCTCGCGCTGTATCGCGCGATGGTGCTCACCCGTGCATTCGACACCAAGGCGGTTGCGCTGCAGCGCACCGGCAAGCTCGGCACGTTTGCGTCTTCCGTGGGGCAGGAGGCGATTGGCGTGGGCATCGCCAGCGTCATGCACCCGGACGACGTGCTGTTCCCGTCCTATCGAGACCACAGCGCGCAATTGCTGCGCGGCGTCACGATGGCCGAGAGCCTGCTGTACTGGGGCGGTGACGAGCGCGGCAGCGCGTTCAGCAGGGTGCCCAATGATTTTCCGAACTGCGTACCGATCGGCACCCAGGTGTGCCACGCAGCGGGCGCGGCCTACGCGTTTCAATTGCGCGGCGAGCCCCGCGTGGCGGTCGCGATCATTGGTGACGGTGGCACCTCCAAGGGCGATTTCTACGAAGGCATGAACTTCGCGGGCGTGTGGAATGCGCCGCTGGTGATCCTCATCAACAACAACCAGTGGGCGATCTCGGTGCCGCGCAGTCGCCAGACCATTGCGCAGACGCTGGCGCAAAAGGCCATCGCCGCCGGGATTGCCGGCCTGCAGGTCGACGGCAACGATGTGATTGCGGTGCGACAAGCCGCGCAGGAAGCGTTAGACCGCGCCAGGGCAGGGGGCGGCCCCACGCTCATTGAAGCCGTGACCTACCGCCTGGGCGACCACACCACCGCCGACGATGCCACGCGCTACCGCGATTCCGACATCGTCAAGCAAGCCTGGGAAGCCGAGCCCATTCTGCGACTGCGCAAGTACCTGACCAGCGTGAACGCGTGGGACAAGGCGCAGGAAGACCAACTCGGCCGCGCCTGCTATGCGCAGGTGGAAGAGGCGGTTGCCGAATACATGGCTGTCGAACATCCGGGGCCGGATGCGATGTTCGACCACCTGTACGCGACCCTGCCGAGCGCACTCGAGTGGCAGCGTGCGATGGCGCTGGCATTCGCCACCAACGGAGGTGCACATGGCTGACGTCAACCTCGTCGAGGCCGTCAACCTGGCGCTGGCGCATGCGCTGGAGCACGACCCGTCCGTTGTGCTGCTGGGCGAAGACATTGGCGTCAATGGGGGGGTGTTCCGTGCCACGGTGGGCTTGCAGGCACGCTTCGGGACGCAGCGTGTGCTCGACAGCCCGCTGGCGGAAACCGCGCTGGCCGGCGCGGCCATCGGCATGGCGGCGGTGGGTCTCAAACCGGTGGTGGAGATCCAGTTCAGCGGTTTCATCTATCCGGCCATCGACAACGTGCTCAACCATGCCGCGCGGTTGCGTAATCGCACGCGCGGACGGCTGTCGTGCCCGATGGTGATTCGCGCGCCCAGCGGCGGCGGCATCCACGCGCCTGAGCACCACTCGGAAAGCCCTGAGGCGCTGTTCACGCATATGCCGGGGTTGCGCGTGGTGGTGCCGTCGTCTCCCGCGCGGGCGTATGGGCTACTGCTGGCAGCCATTCGTGATCCGGACCCGGTGATCTTTTTTGAGCCGACGCGGCTATATCGCGTGTTCAAACAACCGGTGGAAGACGACGGTCAAGCCCTGCCACTGGATACCTGCTTTGTGCTGCGCGACGGCACCGACGTCACGCTGGTGAGCTGGGGCGGTGCCTTGCAGGAAACGCTGGCCGCTGCCGACCAGCTTGCCGAAGAGGGCATCGCCGCCGAGGTGATCGACGTGGCCACGCTCAAGCCGTTGGATATGGATTCGATCCTGGCATCCGTGGCAAAGACCGGCCGCTGCGTGATCGTGCACGAGGCCGCGCGTACGTCCGGGGTGGGCGCGGAGATTGCCGCCAACATTGCCGAGCACGGCTTGTATTCACTGCTAGCCCCCGTGCAGCGCGTGACGGGCTACGACGTGGTCATGCCGCTGCCCCGGCTCGAGCACCATTACCTGCCGAGCGTGGAACGCATTCTCGCGGCGGTCTGGAAAACGCTGGAGGGCGCCTGAACAATGATCGTCTTCAAACTGCCGGACCTCGGCGAGGGGCTGCAAGAGGCGGAGATCGTGGAGTGGCACGTCAAGGTGGGCGATGCCATCCAGGCCGATCAGCCGTTGGTATCGGTGGAGACCGCCAAGGCGATCGTGGAGATTCCGTCGCCGCAATCGGGCCGCATTGCCAAGCTATTCGGCCAGCCCGGCGACATCGTGCACCTTGGTGCGGCGCTGGTCGCTTTTGAAGACGCAGGTGGACAGGACGCTGATGCCGGCACGGTGGTGGGCCAGATGCCCGCAGGGCAGCACGTGGTGCACGAAGCGCCCGCCGCGCTGGGCCGAGGCGCAGCAGGCGCTAGTGCGGGTGGCGTCAAGGCGATGCCCGCTGTCCGGGCGCTGGCGCGCAAGCTGGATGTGGACCTCTCGATGATCACGCCATCAGGGCCGGATGGCGTGATCACCGCCGCCGATGTCGAACGCGCCGCCAAGACGTTTGCCGACCTGGGCCCACCCGAAGTGCTACGCGGCGTGCGACGTGCGATGGCCCAGAACATGGCTCGCGCGCAGAACGAGGTGGCTGCTGCCACCGTGATCGACGATGCTGATATTCACGCCTGGGCGCCGGGCACGGATGTGACGATCCGCCTGATCCGCGCGCTGGTGGCCGGCTGCCGCGCCGTGCCCAGCTTGAACGCCTGGTTTGATGGCAACGCCGGGCGGCGCCACGTGCTGGAAAAAATCGACGTGGGTATCGCTGTGGATCTGCCAGACGGGCTGTTCGTGCCCGTACTGCGCAACGTCGCGCATCGGGATGCCGCCGACCTGCGTGCCGGGCTGGATCGCATGCGCGCGGACATCAAGGCGCGCAAGATTCCACCGGAAGAGTTGCGCGGCAACACGATCACGCTGTCGAACTTCGGCATGATCGCGGGCAAGTACGCCGCACCGATCGTTGTGCCACCCACGGTGGCGATTCTGGGCGCAGGGCACATCCACGAGCAGGTGGTTGCGGCCGGCGGCGCGCCTGCCGTCCACCGTGTCTTGCCGCTGAGCCTGACGTTTGACCACCGCGTCGTAACCGGCGGTGAAGCGGCAAGATTCCTGGCGGCAGTGATTGCCGATCTGGAAGCTGCTGCGTAGTCCGTTCTGCAGACGATCAGCGCAGCAAGGGCGATGTGCTGTGCGCCGGCGTAAATGCCTCGTGCCATGCGGCAGCAAGCTGCAGCAAGGCAAAGTCAGCGCGCGGTGGCGCAATCACCTGCAGACCCAGCGGAAGACCATCGGCTGTGAAGCCCGACGGCAAACTTGCCGCTGGAACACCAGCGAGGGTCGGGCCGATGACGACTTCCATCCAGCGGTGATACGTATCCATCGCGCGACCGGCAACCGTCTTGGGCCAATGTTCCTCAGCCGGGAACGGCGCGATCTGGCTGCTTGGCAGGACCAGGAAGTCGTACTCGGCAAACTGTGCCAGCAACGCCTGATACCAGTTCGCGCGGGTGGTGGTGGCGCGGTTGATGTCAACCAACCCACGGCGATGGCCTTGCTCCACTTCCCAGATCGCTTCGGGCTTGAGCAACTCCCGCGTGGTTGCGTTGGCGTATAGCTGGCCAAGGTTGCCGGTCACGATCATGGCGCGCAGCGTGCACCAGCATTCCCACAGCGCATCCATCGGGAAGAACGGCTGCACCGCTTCAACCTGGCAGCCCAGGTTGCGGAAGGTGCTCAGCGCGCGCTCGTTGACAGCCATCACCTCCGGCTCAACGGCCAGATAGCCGCCAAAGTCGCCCAGCCAGCCAATGCGCGCCTGCCGGAAATCGCGATGCAGCGGGCGTGTGAAGCCGGCAGGATCGTCTTGCAACGACAGCGGTGCACGCGGGTCGTAGCCCGCCTGGGTGGCGAGCAGCCAGGCAAGGTCTTGCGGGTTACGCGCCATCGGGCCTTCAGTGCCCAACTGCTGAAAGAACACGTCGCCGGTGGGGCCATAGGGCACACGGCCAAGGCTGGGGCGCAGGCCGTAGATGTTGTTCCACGCGGCGGGATTGCGCAGCGAGCCCATCATGTCGCTGCCGTCTGCCACCGGCAGCATCTGCAGCGCGACCGCGACGGCCGTACCCCCGCTGCTGCCACCGGCTGATCGTGCCGGGTCCCACGCGTTGCGCGTGATGCCGTAGACCTGGTTGTAGGTATGCGAGCCTAGGCCGAACTCGGGCGTATTGGTCTTGCCGATGAACACCGTGCCCTGCCGGCGCAGGCGCTCAGCCATGATGCTGTCGCGCGCCGGCACGTTGCGCGCCAGCGCGCGGCTGCCCATCGTCGTCACCATGCCGGAGACAGCCGTCAGATCCTTGGGTGCCTGCGGAAAACCATGCATCCAGCCGCCCGACAGACCTTGCGACAGCAGCACATCGCGCTCGCGCGCCTGATCGATCGCCCACGCGGCGTCCACACGAGCCACCACGGCGTTGACCGTTGGGTTAAGGCGATCGATCTGTGCCAGGAAGGCTTCCATGACTTCCACGCAGGAAACGTCACGCGCGTGGATGCGCTTGGACAGCTCGATCGCGCTCCACTGCACGATCTCCTGGTGCGTCGGCGAATGTGTTGCTGCGGAGGACAGGGCGACGTTTTGCATGGTTCTCTTCTGCACTCAGAGGGTTAGGCGGTCAGGTAGGTTTGCGCCAGCCGCACCCAGCAGGCTGCGCCCAGCGGCAACACCTGATCGTTGAAATCGTAACCGGGGTTGTGGACCATGCAGCCGCCAAACTCGCCTTCGCCGTTGCCAAGAATCAGGTAGCAGCCGGGCACCTGATTGAGCATCCAGGCGAAGTCTTCGCTGCCGTTGAGTCCCTTGGGCGCCTGTGTGACGACGTTCTCCGCGCCGACCAGTTCAGTGCAAACCTGTTGCGCAAACTGGGTTTCTGCCAAGGTATTGACCATCGGCGGCGTGAGCTGACGGTAGTCGATCTGTGCTTCCACGCCATGCGCTTGCGCGGTCAGGCTGACGATCTCACGAATGCGCTTCTCTACCATGGCGCGCGTTTCCGGCCGCGCTGCGCGCACGTTGACGCCGATCGTCACCGATTCGGGAATCACGTTGTGCGTCATGCCGCCACGAATGAAACCGACCGACACCACAGCGGTGTCATCCGGCGCCACATTGCGTGCCACCACGGTCTGCAGCGCCGTGATGATGGCCGCAGACGCCACGATTGGATCGCTCGCACGATGCGGCATCGCGCCGTGTCCGCCCACGCCCTTGATGGTGACGTCCGCCACATCGGAAGACAGACTGACCGGCCCCGGCAAGACGCGGAAGCTGCCCGCCGCCACGCCCGGCATGTTGTGCAGCGCGAACACGGCATCGCACGGAAAGCGCTCGAACAATCCGTCTTCGATCATGGCGAGTGCGCCGCACAGGTTTTCCTCATCGGGCTGGAAGATCAGGTTGAGCGTGCCATCAAAGTTGCGGCTGTCGGCCAGTGCCTTGGCTGCCGCCAGCAGGATGGCGGTGTGCCCGTCATGGCCGCAGGCGTGCATCTTGCCGTGGTTGCGGCTGGCATAGGGCAGGCCGGTGGCTTCGATGATGGGCAGTGCATCCATGTCGGCACGGATGCCGAGCTTGCGAGTGCCATTACCGAGCTTCAACTGGCCCACCACGCCGCTTTTACCGATGCCGGTGTGCACCTCGTAGCCCCAGCTTTTCAGCAGATCGGCCACCAGCATGCTCGTGCCGCCCACCTCGAAACCCAGTTCGGGCTGGGCGTGGATCTGGCGGCGGATGTTGACGAAGGTTTCTGCGTCGATATGGATGGGGGGCAGCAGATGCGGCAGCAGTTGGAAGGGCGTGAGCGTAGGCGCTTTGGTCATGTGGGGGCTCCTTGCTGGAAGGGGAATGGGTTGTTAGTGAGACTCGCGCGCTTCGCGCAGGCTCAGCACGGTCAATAGCGTGATGGCGCTGCACGCCATCATGTAGAAAGCAGGGGAGAGCGGATTGCCGGTGCGAGCCAGCAGCCAGGTCACAACAAACTGGCACGAGCCGCCAAACACCGTCACGCCAATGGCGTAGATGACCGACAAGCCGCTGGCGCGCACCTTGATGGGCAGCAACTCCATCATCATGAGTAGCATCGGCGTGGTGCCCAGGTACAGGGTGCCGGTCAGCAGCGCCGAGAGCGCCAGCACCAGCGGCACGCTCGGGTAGTGCGTCATCAGCCAGAAGGCTGGATAGAGCAGCACCACAGTGACCAGCGTTGCGCCCACCACCAGCGGCTTGCGGCGCGGCAGACGGTCTGCCAGCCAGCCGGAAAGCAGCGAAGCGCCAAAGCTGGTCAGCCCGGTCACGCAACCCGCGAGCAACGACAGCGACGCCGGCAGATGCAGCTCGCGGATCATGTAGGTCGGCATGAAATAGATCACCAGATACGTGCCCACCGTGCCACCGATGATAGTGAGAACGCCCTTGACCACCAGCCCGCCGTGCTCGCGGAACAGCATGCCGAGCGGGCTAGGCGCGTGCGTTTCGGCCGTATGGGTTTCGTCCAGGTGGGATCGGATATAGAGACCGACAGGCGCAATCAGCAGGCCCAGGAAAAACGGCACGCGCCAACCCCAGCTCTGCAGCGCTTCCGGCGACAGGCTGCCGTACAGAATGGCGGCGGTGAGCGCGCCACACAGGGCAGCGATGCCCTGGCTACCCAACTGCCAGCTCACGCGAAAACCACGCCCCTTGATACCGCCGGACTCCATCAGCATGGCGGTCGATGCACCAATCTCACCGCCCAGCGAAAAGCCTTGCAGCAGACGCCCCGCCAGAATCACCAGCGGGCCAAACAGGCCTGCGGTGGCGTACGTCGGCGCGACTGCCAGGCACAGCGTGCCGATCACCATCAGACCGATCGTCAATGTCATGGCGGCCTTGCGCCCGCGGCGGTCAGCATAGTTGCCGATCACGAAGCCGCCCAGCGGCCGCATCACAAAGCCGATGCCGAACGTCGCCACCGCCAGCAGCAGCGAGCCATAGGCGCTATCCGACGGGAAGAACAGCTTGCCGATCATCAACGCGAAGAAGCTGTAGACCGTGAAGTCGTACATCTCCAGCGCATTGCCGATCGAGCATGCAGCAATCAACCGCGCCTGGCTGGTGGGCTTAGGTGCAGCAATGGCCGAGGCGGGCAAGGCCGGCTGCAGGGTGGCGTCGTTCATGGGGGGTCTCCATCCGCGAGTTGGGGAAGGGCTTCTGCGAGTCCTTGGGCGTTTGCAGTATTCCGGGAACGCGCGCGCAGAAAAAATCGCAAATATTCATCCCGATAACCAAATAGAATCACCGTCATAACCGGCATGTATCCGCTATCAGGGAAAGCCCGTGAAAGCGTGACGCGGCAGGCACACAGAAGGGTGTGCAACGAGGAGGAGAAGCAAGGTGAAGCTGCACCAGTTGCGCATCCTGCTGGCGGTCGCCCAGCACGGCAGCATCCACGAGGCCTCGCGCGGCCTGCATATCTCTCAGCCGGCGTTATCCAAGGCGATTGCCGAATTGGAGCGGGAGCTTGGCGTCACGCTGCTGTCGCGCTCGGTGCGCGGCGTGAGCCTGACGGCGTACGGGGTGGCGGTGGTCAAGCGCGCCAGCGTGGTCGAGCAGGAACTGCGTCACGCGCTGGAAGATATCGAATCCATTCGCGGCCATGCAGAGGCCGAACTCAACATCGGCTTTACCGCCGTAGCCTCCAGCGGGCCATTGCCGGATGCCATGGCGGCATTCCGCACGCGCTTTCCCAACGTGGCGTTGCGCGGTGTCGAGCAGCGCTCGCAGCAGATTCTGGAAGGGCTGCGCGAAGGGCGGCTCGATCTGGGGCTGATCTCCACCAACAGCGGGCCCGGCACGAGCAGCTTTCAGTGGGAGCCGTTGTTCTCCGTGCCGATGCGCCTGGCGGTGCGACCCGGCCATCCGCTGCGGAAGACGCGCAAGCTGCGCTCACTCCTGGATGCGGATTGGCTGGTGCTCGATCCCCTCGATGACCCTGGTAGCCCGATGGCGAGCCTGATGCGGCTACACCGGTTGGAGATTCCGCGCCGGATCGTGCAGAGCGGCTCCAACCTGCTCGGCCTGCAATTGGCCACGAAGACAGACCTGGTGAGCATGTGGTCGGATTTCGTCTTCGCCAACTCGCTGGGGCCGCTGCGCACGATTCCGGGCGCGCTGGAGATCCTGCCGATGGAAGACGAACTGCCGGACTTCAGCGTCTACATGGTCTATCGATCGGCCGATCTGATGACGCATGCCTGTGCCGAGTTCAGCAAGGAGATTCGGCATGCTGCGCAACGGTACCGGCACCGCTGAGCGTCAAACCAAGGTGCTAGAGAAGCAAGGCCACCAAAGCATCCACAAAGCCCCGATTTGTCTGAGCGACCAGTTGTGCGGTGAACCCAGGGCCCTCAATGAGGCGAGGAGGTGGTCATGTGACGCTAAGGCGATGCAGAAAGCGATCAACTCCGCCCTGCGTAAGTGGCATCATCGAGCGACATAGCTGATCTATCTAGATCTGTGGCAGCAGCATGAACAAGGGGGAGTGGTGGTGCGTTCGCGAGGTCACACGCGTTGAGCGCGACGTGACTGCGAGGGTCATAAAGCCCCCCGCAACAGCGGTAAAGTCACTAGAATCTCGGATTTTGTTGCCGCACGCCGGCTGTCGGCCTGACATGGTTGCGCGCAAAACCTGACGCCGGGCCGCGAATATCACAATGCAAAACACAAGTAAGAGCCATGTTCGTTTGAGTGTCTTCCTGATCGGAGTTGCTCTCATCGTGATACTGAGCATGCTGGCGGTGCATCTGCTCGGCTTTGGCGAAATTGCCGCAGCGGTTGACAAGAATCCGGAGCGACTGCGCGACTTCACTTTCCCTGTCTGGCATAGTCAGTCAGTTCGAGAGCACGGTTTCCTAGTTTTTCTATCTCAAGATGGCTTCGCCGCAAGGACGGCGTACGCCAATCATCCAACGGTCTACTTGTGGTTCATGGATGCATTGAATCACTTTCAGCATCGTTTTCCCATGTTGACCATGCGCTTGACGAGTGCTTGGCTGGCCATGCTTGCCATGGCTCTTGCCACCGGGTACGTCGTCTATCGATGTCTCGACGATTTGTCTGTAACCAAGCTCATAGTTCTCGGCCTTGGATTCTGCTACATCGCCACGTTGCCAACATACTGGATTGCGGTAGGCAAGTTCAATGTCGATAACGGGTTCATTTTCTTGATGCCCGCGTTGATCATGCTCAGCTACTTCACATGGAAAAATAGTGCGAAAGGTGGTGGCTTTTGGTTCTGGGCAACTGTGACAACATTGGTTATGCCGATAGCGGGCGTGTTGTTTGCTATCGGCCTCTCGGTGCAATTTTTGGGGCGTGACTTCCGACTCGGCACCCGGACTTGGGCAGCGCCAGTGCTGCTCGCAGCACTATCGACCGTTCTCTATCTTGAACCGGTGCTCGTGCTAAAGCTGCTTGGCTTCAATAGCATGAACAGCTCATGGGTCTTTCGCGCTGGGCTAGATGGCGATACAAGGGGATTCAGCAATGCACTCAACTCTGTGCTATTCCCACAGGTCCGTCGCCCATTTCATTTGGTCGTCATACCGGTGGCGCTTGTTGTGGTGCAATGGCTAGCCATGCGGGGAGTAGTGCAGTCTGCGGTTAGCAACGGCAAATCGGTATTCGTCATCAATCTGTTTGCGGTCTATGCGTTGACGTTGCTGTTTTGGCCACAGGCCGTTTCAATTCATCCGTATCTCTACGATGCGATCTTGATTGGTCCTGTTGCAGTTTGGGTTATGGTGAATTTTGCGGGCCTAGTTGTATCGGAGCGAACATTTCCGCTGTGGTGTTTTGCGCTGGGGCTCTTGATTATGTTCAATCTGACAACAGTCGCCCAAGCCACCCACTCCCCCCCATATCCGCAGTGGAACCTCACCGGCGATCGCGATGGCTGATGCGAAACCTGTGGCGAAGAAGGTCGCTATCCTGCAGTCCAACTACATTCCATGGAAGGGCTATTTTGAAATCATTGCTGCCGTCGATGAGTTTATTCTGTATGACGACATGCAATTCACAAAGAACGACTGGAGAAATCGCAATCGCATCAAGACTCCGACAGGCACTCAATGGCTAAGCATTCCTGTCGGCAGTGACATTCGAAGGCGCATCCGTGATGTCCAGTTGCCCAATACCTCTTGGGCCGAGCAACATTGGAGGACTCTGTCGCTAAACTATCGTGCGGCAGCATGCTTTGATAGCACCGCCGAATGGCTAGCCCCCCTCTATCTTGATAATAAATGCCCAGATCTGTCATCTTTCAATCGCAGGTTGATTGAGGCAATCTGCACGCATCTCGGCATTCAAACCGTGATCCGAAATTCTTGGGATTACTCGCTTGTTGATGGTAAGACAGATCGACTTGTTAGCTTATGCAGGCAAGCGGACGCCGAAGTCTATGTATCAGGACCGTCGGCGCGTGGCTATCTCGACGAATCCCTATTTCTGGCGTCGGGCATCGAGTTGCAGTGGATGCACTACGGCCCTTATCCCATGTATCCCCAGCTTTGGGGGGCATTCGTACATGAGGTATCGGTGCTCGATCTTTTGTTCAATTGTGGCGCTGATGCGCCCCTCTACATGAATTGTTCGCGACCGTGAAACTCTCGATTGTCACCACCCTTTATCGGTCACATGCCTATTTGAGCCAATTCTATGAGCGTGCAAGAGCAACTGCAGGAACATTCGCGCTTGAAGACTATGAGATCGTTATGGTCAATGATGGTTCGCCTGACCAAAGCCTTGAGCTGGCTGTTGAGCTTGCAGGGCAGGATGAGCATGTTGTCGTGGTCGATCTGTCCCGCAACTTCGGGCACCACAAGGCCATGATGACGGGCCTAGCACATGCCAGTGGTGATTTGGTGTTTCTGATTGATTGTGATTTGGAGGAATCACCGGAGTGGCTGACGGAGTTCGCAGACACGATGGAGGAGAAGCAATGCGATGTGGTCTATGGCGTTCAACAACAACGAAAGGGGGGCTGGTTCGAGCGCGTTTCTGGCCAGTGTTTCTGGTCGCTGTTTAACACACTGAGCGATATTTCATTACCCGCAAATATCGTGACAGCGCGGCTGATGACCCGCAGATATGTCGAGGCACTGTTGCAACATCAAGAGCGCGAGGTGTTCATGGCCGGCCTCTGGCATATTACCGGATATGACCAAGTTGCCCAGATGGTACGCAAGCTTAGCAATGCCGAGTCGACGTATACCTTTCGCCGAAAGGTGTCGCTATTCGTCAATTCGATTACCTCGTTTAGTAACACGCCGCTCATCGGTATCTTTTATCTCGGACTCGGCATTTCCCTTCTGGCAGTGCTGTACGTTTTTTGGTTACTCGTACATTGGCTTTTCTTCAACCGACCGCCAACGGGTTGGACTTCCGTTATGGCGTCAATCTGGCTGATTGGTGGCATGTTGATGTCGTGCGTGGGAGTGATCGGCATCTATCTGTCGAAAATATTCTCAGAGACGAAGCGGCGCCCCTATACGATCGTAAGGCAAGTCTATCGACGCGAATCATGACGCTACGAATCGCTTTCCTCTGTTCTGGAGGTGGAGGCAACCTCCGCTTCATCGCGCAGGCCATCGAGCAACGGACATTGCCCGACGCCATGATCTGCGCTGTCTTGACTGATCGAGAATGCTTGGCCAACCAGTTCGCACGCGAGCATCGTATAAGTACTCGCGTGCTGGATTTCCGCGCGCAGGAACAGCAGGAAGTGCTGGACGCCCTGGGCGAAGCTACCGCAGATGTTGTCGTCACTAACGTCCATAAGATCCTTGCTGCCCCGGTGGTTGCCGCTTATCGCGGACGGCTGGTGAATCTGCACTATTCTCTGTTGCCGGCATACGGTGGTGTGATTGGTATGCGACCAGTGGAATTGGCGTTGGCCGATGGAGTGAAATTCATCGGTGTGACCGCGCATCATGTTGATGAGGCTGTCGATGCCGGTAAGCCGATCGTACAGGCTGTTATTCCGACTGAGCCGCACGATACTGTTGCATCCTTGGCGGATACAGTTTTTCGGAACGGTTGCCTCACCCTGCTGGAGGCGCTCAGGACGTTCATCTTAGCGTCGACCGATCACACTGGCGGTATCAAGAACGCCTACGTGCGCAATCGGGAAAGTTGCTTCAATCCGGGCCTATCATTTCCAGCAAGCTTGTTCGACGAACCCTTCTGGAGGAAGTTGGCGGACTATCCGTCCGCGCCGAGCGCGAGGCGAGGCCATAGCGCACAACGCATCCAGGGGCAAGGTTGATGACTCAAATCACTAGTGGTGTACGCGCTGTCTTGTCGCACCCCATGGTTTATTCAGCATTCCAGCAGTTCATGGGGGCGACCAAGGATCGTGACCTCTATGTGAGGGACTTTCTACGCCCGCGCGAAGGGATGCGCGTGCTAGACATAGGCTGTGGTCCGGCCGACATTCTGGCGCATCTACCCCATGTTGAGTACTACGGGTTCGACATCAGCGAGCTATACATCCAGAGGGCGCGTGCTCGTTTTGCTGACAGGCATGCCAAGTTTGCGTGCAAATTATTGACGTCTGACGATCTCAGCAGGTTGCCCCGCTTTGATCGAGTCATTGCAATTGGACTACTCCATCACCTTGGTGACGAGATGGCTACTGAGCTGATGCGTATGGTATCGACGCGCTTGGCGCCGGGTGGCCGACTGGTAACGCTGGACCCATGCCTGAGCGATGACCAGAACTTGGTGTCACGCTGGCTGGTGAAAAGCGATCGTGGACAAAACGTACGAACGCGAGAAGGTTACGCGGCTATCGCGCGCGGAGCGTTCGGTCACGTCCATGCAACTGTGCGCCACAAGCGTTGGATTCCCTATACCCATTGCCACGTCATCTGCGAAAACGACGGCGATGGCATCGACAAAAAATTCGCCAGCAGTATGCCGAACAAACCATGAGCAGCAACGACACCATTGAATTTAATCGTCCTTACATGACAGGTAAGGAGCTTCAGTACATTGCTGAAGCCAATCAGGGGCATCGCCTGGCTGGTGATGGCCCTTTCACAAAACGGTGCCATCAATGGCTGGAAGCTCAGACAGGGGCTCGAAAGGCGTTGCTCACACACTCCTGCACAGCAGCGTTGGAGATGGCCGCGCTGCTTCTTGATATCAAGCCGGGCGACGAGGTCATCATGCCGTCGTACACGTTTGTATCAACCGCAAATGCATTTGTGTTGCGAGGCGGAGTCCCCGTGTTTGTCGATATACGCGAAGACACGCTGAACCTTGACGAGACATTGGTCGAGGCGGCGATCACACCGCGCACGCGCGCGATTGCGCCGGTGCACTATGCTGGTGTTTCTTGTGAGATGGATGCCATCCAAGAGGTTGCTAGTCGCTATGAGCTTGCCGTCGTTGAAGACGCGGCACAAGGCGTGGAATCTACATACAAGGGCCGCAAGCTTGGCAGCATTGGCACATTTGGTGCGTTGAGTTTTCATGAAACGAAGAACGTCATCTCGGGGGAGGGAGGGGCGTTGCTCGTCAATGACGCTGCGTATGTCGCACGAGCCGAAATCATCCGCGAGAAAGGCACCGACCGCAGTCAATTCTTTCGTGGGGAAATCGATAAATACACTTGGCAAGAAGTGGGATCATCATTCCTACCCGGCGAATTGATAGCCGCATTTCTTTGGGCACAGTTGGAGCGCTCGGAGAATATTTTGCATTTTAGACTCGATGCGTGGCGACACTACCATGAGTTGCTTGCTCCACTCGAAGATAAGGGCATACTGCGCCGGCCGTTTATTCCTGAATACTGTGGGCATAACGCCCACATGTACTACGTTCTTCTCGCTTCCGACATTGATCGGCCGGCCGTGCTCGCCACACTGAAGGCGAACGGCGTGCAGTCTGTTTTCCATTATGTTCCGCTGCACTCGTCGCCAGGTGGTCAGCGCTATGGACGAGCTCACGGAGACCTGGGCGTCACCAATCGCCAGTCTGATCGACTGGTTCGTCTGCCACTTTGGATCGGGCTAACTCAATCCCAGCAGGAACGAATTGTGGGGATCCTTGCATCGGCGTGCTTAGCGTAACAGCGACATGCTCACCTATTTGCTCATTCTTCCAGTTGCGTTGCTTGTTGCTTATAGCCAGCTTATGGTCAAGTGGCGCGCTGCATCATTACCGGCGCAGCCAAATATCGCCGACAAGCTTGCTGCAATGTTTGCCGATCCACTGATACTTTCGGCATATGCAGCAGCGTTTGCCGCCTCGGTGGCGTGGCTCCTTGTGGTCACGAAGCTTCCTTTGACCATTGCGTTTCCGGTGTATATGGGTATCACGTTTGTGATGGTCATTGCGGGAGGGCATTTGCTGCTGGGGGAGCCTTTGTCAGTAGCAAAGATCATGGCGATAGCGTTGATTCTGGCCGGCATCACGCTTGGCATGGTCACAACGAGATGAATGCGAACCCACATATAGGAGACAGCGCTAGAGGAGTGGCTGTCCACCACCTTGCTCCAGGTGTTCAAGCAAACCGTACTTGAGAAGCTGCACGCAGATCCGCGGTCCTGAAGCACTGCGCTAGTGTATCGGCGCACTGTGCGCAGGTTGTCGCAGCATTGTCGGCTTAAATTATCCCTACTGATCCGCAGACCTGATGACGCATGTCTGGACGGAAATCAGCAAGGAGAACCGGCATTTTTGCGCAGACGTATCGGCCACGCTGAACTGCGTGCATATCATGCCTCGACTTCCGCCCGCATTGCACCAGGTGACTGCCCGACCACCCGCTTGAACGCGCGACTGAACGCGGCCAGCGACCCATAGCCAAGCCGATACGCGACGGCTTCGATCGCCTCACGGTCACGCGTGATCCACTGTGCGGCGAGCCGCATCCGCAGCTCGGTCAGATAGCGCACGGGCGTCATGCCAGTCGCCGCAAGAAAGCGCTCGGCAAAGACAGAACGCGATACGCCGGCTTCCGCAGCCAGTTCTGCGACGCTCCAGTTGCGGCCCGGATCACGATGCAGCGCGACGATCGCGCGGCCGAGTTTTGGCTCACGCAGCGCCTGCACCCAGCCGGTGGCATCACCGCAGCCGCACTCGACCCAGCCGCGCACGATAAACGCGGCCACCACATCGGCGAGCCGCGCGAGGATGCCCGCGAAACCCGCGCGCTCCGAACACGATTCACGCTCCATCGCGTCGAGCATCGGGCGGATTTCGGGGTAACGCGCAAGCAGGGTGCCGACGTGCATGAACTCCGGCATCGTGCCCACAAGCGGCTGCATGCCGCCCAGATCCAGCTCCATGCACGCGCTGAAGATCAGTGCATCACCCGGGGTGGATTCCGTACCGGCACCGACCGACGCCACCGTGTCGCAGATTTTCGCAGCTTCGAAACCGCCGATCTCGCGGCACGGCGCATCCGCATCGGACATCAGCGCATGCGTGCTGCCGCGCGGCAACAGGATCGCATCGCCTGCCTCAAGCCGCATCGTCGCCCCCGCTGCGTCACGCAACAGCACGGGCCCACGCCCAATGAAATGGAACTGCGCCCGGCCGGGCGCATCGCCAAAGCTCAGCCCAAACGGCCGCGCAACGTGGATGCGACGGTATTGGACACCACTCAGGCGCATGCCCAACAGCAGCTCGCTGACGAGGTCGTGCACGTCGGGCAGGGCAGAAGGCAGGGGAGTCGGCATTGCGAATCCGGACGATTGATCAATAAGACCGGATTGTATGACATAGACCATCCGACCGGCGGGCCCTACCATGCGCTCTTATTGGTACTTTCCCTGATCCTTCCTGAAACGGAACGACGCATGAATCCCGGAATCTCAACAGCCGCTTCCATTGCGGCCCCCCGTGAACCCGCCTGGGGTGCGGTCTTTGCGATGGCACTTGGCGTGTTCGGGCTTGTCACGGCCGAATTTCTGCCCGCAAGCCTGCTCACGCCCATGGCAGAAAGCCTTGGCGTGACCGAAGGCGTCGCCGGGCAGGCTGTGACGGCCACCGCGACCGTCGCGCTCGTCACGAGCCTGTTGACCGCAGCTGCCACACGCACGATCGACCGGCGGCGTGTGCTGCTCGCGTTCTCGGTGCTGCTGATCGTGTCCAACCTCGCCGTGGCGTTTGCGACCAACCTGACGACGATCCTGATCGGCCGGGTGGTGCTCGGCATCGCACTGGGCGGCTTCTGGACGATGGCAACGGCCACCGCCATGCGGCTCGTACCGGCTGCGATGGTGCCGCGCGCGCTGTCGATCATCTTCAGCGGCGTGGCCGTCGCAACCATTGCGGCAGCGCCGCTTGGCAGCTATTTCGGCCACCTGATCGGCTGGCGCAACGTGTTCCTGGCCGCCGCCGGGCTGGGCGGCATCGCGCTCGTATCGCAGATTGCAACGCTGCCGTCCATGGCGCCGAGCGGCACGACGCGGCTGCGCACGCTGATCGACGTGCTGCGCCGTCCGACCGTTGGCATCGGGATGTTCGCGACGATCCTCGTATTCACGGGCCATTTCGCGTTCTTTACGTATCTGCGACCGTTCCTTGAACAGGTTGCGGGTGTTGGCGTGAACGGGCTATCGGCGATCTTGCTGGGCTATGGCGTCGCCAACTTTGTCGGCACGTCGCTCGCAGGCCGCGTGCTTGAGCACAGGCTGCGACCCATGTTGATTGGGATGCCCGCATTGATGGTTGTGCTTGGCATTGCGCTCGTGGCACTGGGCCGTGCGCCGGTCCCCGACGCCGTGCTGATCGCGTTGTGGGGCATGGCGTTCGGCGGCGTGCCGGTGGCGTGGTCAACGTGGGTCACGCGTACCGTGCCCGATGAAGCCGAAAGCGCGGGCGGCCTGATCGTCGCGGCCGTGCAGCTCGCTATTGCAACTGGTGCGGCGGCCGGCGGCGTCGTGTTTGACGCGAACGGTGCGGTCGGCGTGTTTGTTGGCGCGGCCGTGGTGCTGGCCATCGCAGTTGCGACGATCGTGACGGGCGTGCCGAAGCGTGTGGAGACAGTGCCGGAGCGCTCTGACGCAAAGTTAGGTTCTATTGGTTGAAGCTAACGCTCTGATTTTTAAGGCTGCTGGCCTCAATTTGGACGAGTATTGCATTCAAAAATGTGACTGACGACAGCATGTCGCACAAGACTTCAACGCAATGTTGACACCTATTGGAACTGGGGCATTTTCGGCGACGCAATCGAAGGCCCAAATGTACGTGCGCACGCCGAACTGATGTGAGAGGCAACAGTTCCTCCCAAACGTCTGGCGACATATACAGATGAACGCACTTCGCGTTGCTGATGGCAGCGACTCACCCTTTCCCTTCCGTCCCTTTCCAGCGGGAAAACGCTTAAAAAACACTATTTATGGCGTTTTTGAATACCAAAAGCCAGGTTTTGGTATTGGGAAATCTGAATAGCCCGACTAAATTAAAGCTTGGTCTTGCAGATTCTCACGAACGTGTTATTACACGAAGAATTGCACGCGAGCGAGTAACGCCTCGTTTGTGCACATTGAAGGGTTGTTTCCGCACGAACAGCGACACCGACGGATGGCATGCCGTATGCCAATGTCAAGAAGGAGAGCTAGCCAGCACACAGACGACTGACCGCGATTGAACGCAGGAAAACCTGTACCAGCAGATCTTCCTGCTTCGAAACTCGATGGGCACGGGGCGAACCGTACGTGTTGATTTTTGTCCGCAGAGCGGCAGAAGTCAAGGAAGGTATTTGTCTCGCGCGCGCCTAATAAATAAGGATGCGACATGAGCGGACGAGACGCCGTAACCCAATTGTTTTACCGCGCCCAGGACAGAGTGTCGGTTTGGCCTGCAGTGGCTGCGCGCGGTAGAAACAACACAAACATCTACGTTGTCGATCTCCCAAAGGCGGGACGTTCAGTTATTCAAGGAGACGCCACATTCATATTTGCATGTGCCTTCCTGGAGCCCGACACCAATGTGGCCGGTTACGTTGTCGACCATGACGGATTGACAGACCTGATTGAGAGCGCCTGCATTCCGTGTACCGATGTCACCGCCCAGATCCAATACGCCGACGGTAGATCGGAGTGGTGCAAAGTCGTTGCAGAGCAGCGCCCTACCACTGCGGAAAGGGATCCCGAGTGGGCGACGGCGGGACTTTATCGTGTGATCTATCTGGGTGATTATCCCGGCTGGCAAGTGAAGTTTGATAACTGGTTAACGCTTTGCCGCTGGATCACTTGTGCACGGGGGCTCGATGTTTCCCCGCAGACCTTCCAAATTCAAAACCTTCTCGATTTACACACCAGCGTGACGCTGGGCGAGCTACTGTGCTCCTCTGAGGATCAAGGACTCGTGTTGGCTGCCATCGCACGGCTTCTACATGGTGGGTTGGCACATGCCAAGCTGAACAGCGAGCTGATTTCTCCTTCGACCATCATCACCTGGCGAGGCCACGAGATTGGTCCTGTCGAATTGCCGGACCACGTGATCATGCAGGGTAGGCCGGCAACCGCGCCGCAAGCTAAGGGGCCCGTAGTCAGCTCGAACACCATGGAGAGAGTTTCCCGACGAGGGCGTCCCAGAGCGCTCCAGTCCACTGAGATCAATACGAACAATTGGCCAGAACCAGACTTGAACGGCATGCCGGACCCAAAGCGCCAGGCATACCAAAAGCGAAAAGAGGCCATCCTTCTGTATTTGGGTAATGTGCCTTGTCAGCAGATTGAGGCCCAGTGCGGAGTAACGCTGCGGCGAGTTCGAGTCTTACTGAATCGATGTTTAACTGCTGACGAAGCCGGACGCCTGTACGGCTTTTTTGGTTTGCTGCCAAATTTTCGAATTCATCGGTATCGTAGAGAGGCGCCGGTTAATCCCAACTTGTCGCTGAAATCCAGAGGTTGTGCGGGCGCATTGTCCCAATTATTGAGGCGCCTGCCGGAGGTGAAGGACTGGCTAGATGAGCGAGTTATTTCAGCCCCCAGACGCAAGGTTACGCCCATCGATAGGTGGGTAGATCTGCGTGAAGCGTTCCTTGCGAAGTTGCGTGGGCATGGACTAACAGATCGGGATTGGCCATTCTGCCGAAGAGATCGGGCCTATCAAGCCTTGCGCACCTACGTAAAACAACTGCTTGCCAATTCTCCACCCCAGCAACACGGGCGTTCTTCGCGCAGTCCGTTGATACAGGCTCTTCGGCCGTTATCCATCCTTCAGATGGACTATCAGGTCGCTGGAGCAGCGTGTGTCCTGCGACTACGGAATTCGAAGGGGGAGGTCCTTCGGGTCCCGGTTTATCGATGGTACCTGGGGATCGTTGGTGATGAGGACCTGCAAGCCGTGGTCGGCGTCAGTGTCGAGTTTGAGGTTTCGCCATCAGCGGATGCTGCTCTGGAAGCTATTGTCAGCGCGATTGACCCGTCCAACGACGAGTTATATCGAGATCATCTCCGCTACACCGCCGAAGGAAAATTTCTCCTCCGGCACTTCTTCCCCGAATTGGCTTGGCATGGTTTCTCCATGCTTCGCCTTGACAACGGTTGGTGTAACAAGGCCCACGATGTTGTCAATAACTTGATCGACACAGTCGGTTGCTCCGTTCAGTTCGGCCCTGCATATCGATGGTGGGTCCGTGATGTCATTGAACGCATCATCGGTCAACTTGATGGGTTGGGACTATCACGTTTGCCAAGCACGTATGGCACAGGGCCCGCTGACAAGAGGCGTAGGGCACCTGAGGCAAAAGCCGTCGACCTAGAGGTCAATTTTGATGAGATATTAGATGTTATTTACGGTGCGATTGCGAAATTCAATCTCGCTCCGAGTGAGCGGCATCAGCAGTCCAGTCGCGTCGCTGCACTACAAGCCGCGCTTTCCCAGCCAGATGTAGGTTGCTTCATACAGCAACTGCCTAAGGCAACCCAGAAGCACAACCGTTTGCTCGATCATGTAGAGCGGCGTGTTATCCGCGGTGGGCAAAAGTTGCGCGAGCGTCCGTATGTCAAGGTGGATCGTTGTCGATACGTATGCGACCAGTTTGCAGAGCATTTGGTCGGCCGCTCGGTTTGGGTCTATATCAATCGACGCGATGCGCGGTTTGGTCGGGCAGTGTTGTGTGACACAAGGCGAGATCTGGGTCTTATTCGAGCGATAGGTGGATGGGCGAAGACCGCTATCTCATGGCGAAGAAGGAGATTGATCAATCGGGGGTTCACGGTTGCCCAGCAGCAAACAACCACCGACCCAGTGGCGCAGTGGGAACGGGACAAATGCCAGCAGATTTTCACGCGCAAGAACCGGCGCGGTAGAGCCAAGATTGCCCTAACGCTCTTGGCGCATGGAAAGTCGAGGAAAGACCGGGCGAACCGCGAGAGTGTCCAGTCTGCAGCCCCAGATTCTGGGCATGTTGTTCAAGGTGCAACATCAAGCAACGACGATGCATCCCAGCTGGACCCATTGGGCTTGCGCTCGGTACCAAAGCTCGACTAGCCATGAGGCGCGACGCTCAAATTGCAGCCGGGCCGTCCGCTAGCGAGCTGGAGCGTGCCCAGTTGCTGTGGTCTCACCCGCTACTGAGCCGTCCCTTGCTCGAGACACCACCGGTCAAGGAGTTCTACGCTCACATCAAGTTTCGCTTGGTTGCGGGCGGAGATAGTTGTTGTATCGCTGGCCATCAGCGATTCGGAAAATCCACAGCCATCGCCATGACCTGCCGGTACCTAGCAGCCGAGTTCCCTGACCTGCCTGTCTATGTCTTCAACTGCACCAACACGAGCCAGACATTCTCGCGGGAGTTCCTGGCGCAGTGGTCAGCTGTTGTTCGTGGAGGCACTACAGGTGCCTCATATTCCATGCGTGCAAATATCGAGCATGCATTGATTGAAAGAGCGCTCCTGGCGCGAAGTGACCGCATTGTGCTGATTCTGGACGAAGTGCAGAACATACGATTGCACGAGCTCCAGTTCCTCAAGGACATCTTCAATAACCTTTTTTGCAATGGCGTTCGCCTCGTTACGATTTCGGTGGGCCAGGAGCCAGATCTAGGAAGACGCCTGACCTTGTTGAACGAACGACAAGACTTAGTTAAGAGGTTCTTCGGTGTCCAACGTACGTTCCGTGGCATACGGTTAGATGACGAGGTCCAGGGGATTTTTTCCTGCGTCGACGATAAGCGGCTCGATCCACTGGACGTTTCCTGGTCAGAATTTTTTACTCCGGCTCGCTGGAGGCGCGGTTGGAGACTCGCAAAAGAGGCCGCCGCATTTGCCGAGGCGCTGCGAAAATGCGGTTTGATAAAACGCTGCACCGACACTACCGAGGTTTCGGCGGATGTTCTATTTTCCGCCCTGCGTTGCTATCTCGTTCGTAGCGCGGACCAGGAAGCGAGAGGAGGGCGCTGGAACAATCTGCATGTGTGGATTGACGCAGTGAGGGAGGCGGGTTTCGGCGGGGCGTCACGGTCCAAGGTCAACCAAGATGGCGATGATGACGAAGAATCAATGGAGATCATGCCATGAGCTACCGCTTCGATTTAAACGCATCAGAAAGACCACTCGTCATCTTTCAGTCTCGTCTGTCAGCGCTGCATTGGTCTTGCCCGGACAAAGGTGATGCCCGTGGCTGATCAAGCATGGAGCGGCTCTTATTGGTCGCCCCTCAAGGCTGAGTCTACGTTAAGCATTGTCCTACGCTTGTCGGCGTTGAACGGACTTGGAGTGGAAAGTGCCCGGAAGCTCGTCACAAAGCGTGGCTCTCACACCCGCAAGCTTGATTTTTACCGAACGAACTGGATCGACTATGAGCGAGTCGCGCGCAAATTTGGATGGGATTGGATTCCCGCCGAGGCCTCCTTGGATGGACCAATCTGGCGCCTACATAAGGTTCTGTGGGCTCCGCAGTTGCGGTATTGCCCGCTATGTATGCAGGGCGGCTTTCATGCAATATGGTTTCAGCTTGCTGCGATGCAAGTATGTCCGTTTCATGGATGTCCGCTGGAACAGGCCTGCCAGGTGTGTGCCGCGTCTTTGGGGCCGTACGGGCTGACCGGCTCGATTTTCAAGCGCCCGGGTTGTTGCGGCGTTTGCGGTCATCCCTTTGCCGGCGTGCCGCTACGCCAAAACGAGCTGCTCGAGTTTTATTCTCAACGAGGCGCTGTAGAGCGCGCATTCGCTCCGTTTCGTGCTTGGTTGGACTCCGCACATCGCAGGCTTATTTGGCTCCATGAGGCTGCCGCGATCGACGTGGGTGGAGAGGAAGGCGAAGACAGGCGTGTGATTCTGAAAAGCGCAGTTCAAGCGTTGGTCCCGTATCCCGAGGGATGTATGTCGACTCTTTATCCGCCGGTGGTATTTCAGGTTTGGCAGTCAAGAGCAACATTGCGGCAGGTGGCGCCTTCGCACCATGGGTATATGTCAGGCTACGCCGCAACGCAGATCTACCTTTCAACACTGAGGCGGCTTCTATGCTCAATTTCCCCGGGCCAACTACACAGGCACACCGACGGACGCCTTCATTTTGAGGGAGATCGTTCCATGTCTCTTGCGGGGTGGCGCGACGACCAGCTCGCCCTACTTCTACTGCGTTCCGCGTTTGAGAGTTTGAACGTGCTTGATATGTCGATGCCACTAGACGGAGTGAGATTGGTGCGCACTGCATTGTTGCCCGCCGTGGTGGGCGGTGCGCTTCGCCCCGGAGCATCCAGGGCCGTAATCATTGCGACTTACGCCATGATGGTGCTACGCGCACGGCGTTGTCTTGCCCGGGGGTACCTCTTCCGCTCTCAACTCGTTACGTCTGCGGAATCCGAGATTTTGTGGGCTACATGTGCGGCCGCCCCACACCTGTATGGAATATCCGTCATGCCGGCACTGCCTGTCCTTGAGCCACTGCAACACAGATGCTGCTGCGATCCGCAATCGCCACAGATCGATTACATCAGTGACCGGCTTGGACAAAGCTGGTGAGGTCGACCGGGAGTACGGATAGGCCCACCACTGGTCTGCTTATTCAGGTGCAGACGTACCGGACGGTCGCTAGCCTAAATGAGGCTCTCCAACCTTTGGGAAACATGGCTATTGTGCTCTATAGGGCGCTCTTTCGTAGAAAAGTGCCTCATAGTTAACGTGCAATCGGAAGCTGCTTGGTTTCCTTATCCCTTTCGCAACGGCTGTGAAAGTGCATTGCGGATAGCTAACGTGCAATCGGTAGCGATGCAAGATTCGCCCGGACGGCGATGAATATCCGATAATGTTTCGAGCACAGCGAAGGTTTTCAGGGACATCTATGAAGCAATCAACGCCGCTAGACCACATGGATCCTGTTGAGGAGGCCGTGTTTGTCGCTATATTGAGCCGCGACGATGGTGCTGCTGCGCGCAGCCATTTCGCCAGGGGGCAGCCGATCTACTGCGTTGCGAAGGATACGCCTGCTGGTGTCATTGAGAAGCGCTATCCTGATGGACGACGTGAATACGTTCGATTCGACCGAGACGGCGAGCAGGTGGTTGCCTAGCGTCCGGACGGCGGGCATAGGCGTGGAGAGTTTCCGCCGCGTGATGGCCCCTCGGCTAGCCCGTCACTCCCCTTATCGTTGCTTTAGCCATAAGACTGCTTCATCGACCATAGGATGGTAGCGGTTCTTATTCCAGACGGCGGCGGCCGTCACCACCATCACTTTCTCCTTCAGCGGTCGGATGACAACATTCTCCGGCGCCAGTTTTCGCATCGAGGCGGGCACAAGCGCCACGCCCTGGCCACAACCGACATAGGCGATCTGTGAAGTCACGGAGCGCACTTCGTGCATAACTCGGGGCGTCAAACCATGCGAGCGGCAGACGGAGGTCAGCATATCGAAGTAGACCGGGCTGACCTGCCGAGAAGACATCACCAGTTGTTCATCGGCAAGCGACCGCAGCCGAACCCGCGGCAACCTCGCCAGCGGATGTTCCCTCGGCAATGCCACGGCCAGACGGTCTTCGGCTAGCGGCATCGTTGCGATGCCGCTGCCAACTTCGCCATCCAGCCGAACGAAGGCGAGATCAAGTTCTCCCGCTTCCAATGCAGGAATGGCCTCGACGCTGTCGATCTCCCGAACGAATACCGTCAGGTTCGAATGCGCACGCTTGAGCTCGTTCAGGAGGGGCGGCACCGTTTCCAGCATGGCCGAGGTGATAGCTCCGACGTGCAACACGCCGGACTGGCCAGCAGCGACCTCGCGTACGACGCGCTCCAGACGTTCGACCTGCGTGGCGAACTGGCGAACGGCGGGCAGTATGGCCGCGCCTGCCGGGCTGAGTTGTGTGCCGCGTCGTGAACGATGAAACAGTTGCAGCTTGAGCGACTGCTCCAGCACCTTGATCTGTTCGGTCAGAGGCGGCTGCGACATGTTTAGGCGCTTCGCCGCCCGCCCAAAGTGCTGCTCTTCGGCCACGGTGAGGAACATCCACAACTGCCGTATCAATCTGAAGTCGATTGCGTTGCCCATGTTCTGTGCATCTCCAAGTGGAGAAGGTAGATCCTTCTACTCCTAAAATCGTATCAGACAGATACTGAATAGAAAATTTACATATCAGTGCGCAGATACGACGATGGTCTCACTTGCAACGGAGACCCGCGTGATGACCCAGACCTCCCTCCTCGATCGCCTTGCATCGCTTGACACCAACACGGTGTCCGATGCGCTCGATTTTCTTGGCCTGCCTGGCGCTACTTACGGGCTGCGCCCATTGTGGGACTGCCCCAAGATCGTCGGCCGCGCCAGCACCATCCAACTCGGTCCAAAGGCTGATGCCAAGCCCACTGTGCATTTGATTTCTCCGGTCATTGACGCGGTGCAGACGGATGACCGCGTCCTCGTCATCGCGGGTGGAGCGGAGGGCATTTCGTGCTGGGGTGACATCCTGGCCAACGCTGCCACGGCAAAGCAGATCCGGGGCTCGGTGATTGACGGCCTGAGCCGAGATATCGAGGGAAGCGAGTCGATCGGTTACCCGGTCTACGGGCGCGGCGTCACGATGATCAGCGCGCGCAACCGTGTGATCCAGATCGACTCGGGCAAGCCTGTGCAGATGGCGGGCGTGACCGTCAATGAAGACGACTATGTGATCGCCGACCGCTGCGGCACCGTCTTTGTGCCGGCGACGCGGATCGAAGAGGTACTCAACCTGGGCGAACGTATCGCGCGCAGGCAGGACGGCATGGTGGCCGCCGTGCGGACGGGCCGTTCTGTGGCCGAGGTGATGCACGACAAGGAATTCGAAGCGATCGCCGCCTCCTGAACGAAAGATCCACTCCTTTTGGAACTCAGCATATGACGAATCCCCATAAAGCCAGCACGGAAGACCGCGAACTGGTGGCCCTCTTTGAGGGATTGGACACCCCCGGCGTGTCCGACGCGATGGACAAGCTCGGCCTACACGGCCAGGCGCTCGGCATCATGCCGCTGGAAAACTATCGCAAAGCTGTCGTCGGTCCCGCTTTCACGGTGAAGTACGTGCCGGCCAGCAACCCGCCCGGCACTGTGGGCGACTTCATTGACGACGTTGCCGAAGGCGATGTCGTCGTGCTCGACAACGATGGCCGCACCGACTGTACGGTTTGGGGCGACATCATGACCCAGTACGCTGCCTTGCGCGGTATCGCCGGCACCGTGATCGACGGCGTCTGCCGCGACGTGACCAAGGCGCTGGGCGACAACTACCCGATGTTCTCGGCGGGCCGCTTCATGCGCACCGGCAAGGATCGCGTGCAGGTGGAGGCAGTGAATACCACGGTTGCAGTCGGGTCCGCCCGGGTGGCTCCGCGCGACATCGTGGTGGCCGATGCGAACGGCGTCGTCATCGTTCCGCGCGGCCGCGCACGTGAAGTGGCCGAGACCGCGCGCAAGATCGAGGAGGTCGAGTCGCGTATCCGCGAGCAGATCGCGCAGGGCAAGTCACTGGGCGAGGCCCGCGCGGCACTGGGCTACCACAAGCTGCAAACCAAGGAGTAAGCGCCATGACCACAACCTACAGCGATGTGCAACGCGCGCAGGCGTGCAAGCTTGGTACCTCCACCCTGTTCGAGGCGTCTGGCGTTCCCACCAGTGCAGTTGATCCGGCGATTCGCACGGTATGGGCTGGTGCGTCGGCCGCGGGCCCGGCCTATCCGCTCGAATGCTCGCCAGGAGATAACCTGTCCATCCACATCGCAATGGAGAAGGTGCCGCGCGGCAGCGTGCTGGTCATCTCGACCGGGGGTTTTGTTGCGGGTTATTGGGGTGAAGTGCTGACCGTGGCGGCAGAGGCGGCGGGCGTGGTTGGTCTGGTCATTGACGGTGGCGTGCGCGACATTGCTGCGCTGACAGCGCGCCGCTTTCCGGTGTTCACGCGCGGCGTCTGCATGCGCGGCACGATCAAGGCCAGCGCACCTTCGATCGGTCAGCCGATCAGCTTCGCCGGTACACCGGTGGCGGCTGGCGATCTGGTGGTTGCCGACGACGATGGCGTTCTCATTATTCCTGCCGCACAGGTTGAACATACGCTCGCGCAGGGCCAGGCGCGTGCCAACAAAGAGGCAAAGATGATGGAGGCACTACATCAGGGCAAGAGCACGCTGGAGTTGATGGGCCTCACAAGCTGGAGGGATGCGTAATGACCGATGCCGCCTACGGATTGAACCGCTTTCTCGCCGCCGCAAGGCCGTCAGCCACCTACCGCGTGATGGACCACGTGGCCGCACGGCGCGCCAGCGGTGCCAACGTCATCTCGCTGAGCGCGGGGGAGCCGGATTTCGATACCCCGGAGGACGTGCGCGAAGCTGGCATTGCCGCCATCCGTGCTGGACACACCCGGTATACGCAAGTGGCTGGGCTACGTGTACTGCGCGAAGCGATTGCCGCCAAGTTTCAGCGCGAAAACGATCTCGATGTGGACTGGCGCAACACGCTCGTGTGCAGTGGCGGCAAACAGGTGATCTTCAACGCGCTGGCAGCCACCCTCAATGAAGGCGACGAAGTCATCGTTCCGGCGCCGTATTGGGTGAGCTACCCCGAGATCGTGCAGCTATGCGGGGCACGCCCGGTCATCGTGGAGTGTGGCGCGCAGACAGGTTTCAAGCTGACCCCGCAGGCGCTTGCGCAGGCACTGACGCGCAAAACGCGTTGGCTGATCCTGAACTCGCCTTCCAACCCGACCGGGGCGGTGTACACGCGCGAGGAGCTTCTCGCGCTGGCGGGTGTCCTGCTTGAGCATCCCGACGTGCTCGTGTTGTCCGACGACATTTACGAGCACCTGATCTTCGACGATCTGCCGTTCTTCACCATCGCGCAGGTCGAGCCCCGACTGCGCGACCGTATCTTGACCATGAATGGCGTGTCGAAGGCTTACGCGATGACAGGCTGGCGAATCGGTTTCGGTACCGGGCCCGCCTGGTTGATCGAAGCGATGGAGAAACTGCAGGGCCAGCAAACTTCCGGTGCTTGCTCCATTTCGCAGCATGCGGCGCTCGCCGCCCTAACCGGGCCGCAGGACTTCATTGTGCGATCGCGCGTGGCTTTTCAGCGCCGGCGTGACATGGTTGTCGAATTGCTCAATCAGGCGCCCGGCTTGCACTGTGCTGTGCCCCAGGGTGCGTTCTACGCTTTCGCGTCATGCCAGGATCTGATTGGCAAGACTACGCCGACGGGGACGCATTTGGACAGTGACGAAGCCGTCGTCAACGCACTGCTCGACGAAGCCGGTGTGGCTACCGTCCATGGGAGCGCTTTCGGCCTCGGTCCGTACATTCGGATCGCCTACGCACTGGATGACTCGTCGCTGCAGAAGGCGTGCACGGCCATTCAAGAGTTCTGTCGCTCGCTCGTTGCGTGAGCCACTTCGGGAGCATGAATCCGATGTCTCAGGAATTTCTCAAGTCGCAGTTCTCTTTCATCGTCGATGACACGGCGGTGGACGTCTCCGCTATCCATCGCGATGGTGGCAAGGCCCCGATCGTGTTCCTGCACGGCTTCGGCTCCACCAAGGAGGACTACGCCGATATCGTCCGCCATGCGGAATTCGCCGGCCACCCATTTGTCGCCTATGACGCTCCGGGTTGTGGTGAAACGCGCTGCGCGGACCTGTCGAAGATCAGCATCCCGTTCCTGGTGAGCACGGCGCTGGCTGTGCTGGACCGCGTGGGCTTCGATCGGTTCCATCTGGTCGGGCATTCAATGGGTGGACTGACAGCGTTGATGCTTGCACACGCACATCGGCATCGCGTCATCAGCTTTACCGACATTGAGGGCAACCTTGCCCCTGAGGACTGCTTTCTCAGCCGGCAGATCGTCGACTATCCGCGTGATGATGCCGAGCGCTTCTTCGATGACTTCATCGAGCGCACGCGGCATGCCCCCGCCTACGCGAGTGCCATGTACGCCGCAAGCCTGCGTCACAAGGTCAGGGCTGGTGCCGTGGGCGGCATCTTCCGGTCGATGGTCGATCTGTCAGACAACGGCGAGTTGATGGAGAAATTCCTCGCGCTACCGTTTCCGCGCATGTTCATGTACGGCGAACAGAATGCATCGCTTTCCTACCTCAGCCACATTCGCGAGCGGGGCGTCGCGCTGGCGGAGATTCCGGAGTGTGGGCACTTTCCCATGTACTCGAATCCGGTTCTGATGTGGCGGGCGATCGCTGAGTTTCAGGCGCAAGCGGAGTAACGCGCATTCGCCCGTTTTCTGCCCAAGCTTGACGAGGATAGGAGGTGGCCGACTATTGGCCGAGGGCTCATCGCCGCATGACCTGCCACCCTTGAGCGACCGCACCGACTTCTACGACGTAGCCGATCCGCGTCACGTTGGCGTAAAGGGCGGCGGCATGGAGCGCATGAAGCGATCGGCCTCCTGACAGGCCAGCTCGGCAACCAGACGAATCGCGTCGGACGCCCGGCTTTCGAGATAGCTCACCACGAGCCCCTGCGGTGGCAACGGCAGATCCGTAGGGATAACTCTCAGCTCGCCTCGCTCAACCTCGTCTCTCATCGGCGGCAGTGGCACAAACGCGTTGCCGAAGCCGCATTTCACGAATCGGGCGATGGCCGAGATCGAATTGACGCAATGGACCGTCCCCATCGGAAGTCCAACCCGACGGTAGACATCCTTCAGCGCAAGATACGGTTGTGAACCTCGACTCATCGTCACAACGGGTTGGGACAGCAACACGCGAATGTCCGGGGCCGGTGTGCCCATCTCCGGACGCCCGACCCAACCCAGAGCCATCGGCAGGCACGTGATGCTGACAATGCCGTCACCCACCAGCTGATCTGTCTGGAGGGCGATATCAATCTCTTCGTCTCGCAAGCTTTTGTGCAAGCGCTCGGTCGACTCGGAACTGAGCTGCACCTCGATGCCTGGATTTGAAGTCTGCAGATGCTCGATGAAACCAACGAGCCATGTGTGGACGATGCTGTCAATCGCGCCGATGCGGACATTGCCCAGAATCGCCTGATCCGTGCGGCCCAGCTGCATGATGTATTCCTGCAGTTCGAGCATCCGCTCGCCATAGCCGATCAACCGTAAGCCCACGGGCGTCAGTCTGAGGTCTCGCGCATCGCGGTCGAACACACGTGCCCCGATCTCCTCTTCGAGCGAAGCAATGCGGTTGGAGATTGCCGCTTGAGTGATATGCAGGCGCTCCGCTGCTGCACGGAAACTTCCGAGTTTCACGACAAGGATGAAGCTCTGAAGAAAGCGCGTGTTCATCGCCAACGATGCATTGATAAAACATGTAGTGTGCGCGGCGCGCGCGACTTGGACAACCTATGCGAGACGAATCTAGGCAAATCGCGAGCCCCGGACTTTCCCTAACCCATCGGTACGCGATCTCCTTGCAGCCTCTCGCACTTGGCGATTGCACTGGCATATACACCGCATGGGCATAAACCCTTGGATTCGCTACTGACATGGCGCAGTTGCAGGGTTTCGTGCCCCAGGCTGAAGCCGGGAAACTGCAGAACGGTGCATACGAATGGCGCTTTGCAAAAGAAAAATCTATCAGGCTACCCAAAGAAAACCCGTTTGAGCCGACACGATGCGCTGCGTAGCATCAATGAGACCGAACCGGAGGAGACTCATGAACACTGAACAAGCTGGACGCACAAAAAAACAGAGTGCGCGGGCGTTCATCGTATCGCTGTCAGGCACAAGCCTGGAGTGGTACGACTTCGCCATTTATTCATCGGCATCAGCCCTCATTTTTGGAGGCGTCTTTTTCCCGTCTGGCGATCCGCTCTCCGGCACCTTGCTAGCGTTCGGAACCTATGCGGTCGGCTATGTGGCCAGACCGCTCGGTGGCGTCCTGTTTGGTCGGCTTGGCGATGTCATCGGGCGTAAGAACATTCTCGTCTGGACGCTGCTACTGATCGGCATTGCTACTGTACTTGTCGGATTGATTCCGTCGTATGCGTCGATCGGTATCGCCGCGCCGGTCATCCTTGTCCTGTTGCGCATGGCACAAGGTGTGGGTGTTGGCGGTGAATGGGCTGGCGCCGTTCTCATCTCGTGCGAGCACAGCGATCCACGCCGTCGCGGCTTCGCGGGTTCCGCTGCACAAATGGGGCCCCCGCTTGGCAACTTGATGGCAAATGGGGTTCTCGCGCTTCTTGCAGCGTTGATGTCGCGCGAGGCGTTTCTCGCATGGGGTTGGCGCCTTGCCTTTCTGATGTCGGCCGTGCTCGTGGGCGTGGGCATCTGGATTCGAATCAAAGTGGAAGAAACGCCCGTCTTCGAAGCCATCAAGCAGCAGGGCAAGGTCTCTCACTCGCCAATGCTCGACGTGTTGAGGCACGAACCGAAACGGCTCCTTGCCGCCACGATGATTCGGATGTGCCCCGATGTTATGTACGCGATGTCCACCGTTTTCGTACTGACCTATGCGACGCGCGTCCATGGGCTCAAGGCCAGCGAAGCAATGCTTGCTGTTGTGATCGGGTCGTTGTTCCAGACGTTCATGATTCCGGCGTTCGGCTTTCTGTCCGATCGGGTCCGGCGACGCTCCATCTATGCGGCGGGTGCCTTGTGTGCTGTTGCATGGCCCTTCATCTTCTTTCCCCTCATGGAAAGCATGGGGTACGCCGGGATCGTGCTTGCGGTGATTGGCGGGCTGTTCACCAATTCACTGATGTATGGCCCGCAGGCGGCCCTCGTATCGGAGCAGTTCAGCCCCCGGCTTCGCTACGCAGGCAGCTCGCTTGCCTACACCCTTGGTGGCGTCATCGGCGCCGCGATCGCGCCATGGCTCTTCATGTATCTGCTCGGGACCTACGGGAACTGGCAAGCGCTGGCGGCTTACATCGTGCTGACCGCCGCCGTGACCGGCATCGGCCTAATGCTATGCCGCGACCCCGACTACAGGGAAGACCTTGCGCTTGCGGGTGTGGTGCACGGCGCGAAGGCCACCCACGATGAGCTTGGTGCTGCGGGGCTGCGCCAGGAGCCGGCGCGGTATTGAGCACACGACGCGCTTGTCGGCTGCGCAGGTATTGGACAAGCCACTGCCGATCGTGAAACGAGACACCACCACATGAGGTACCGCATGACCATTCAAACCAATTACATCTTGATCTCGTCCATGGATGTCGCCCCTGAATATGAGGCACTCTTCAACGAGGTCTATGACACGGAGCACACGCCATCGCTGCTCACAGTGCCAGGAGTACGCAGCATTCAGCGCTTCAAGGGCGAGCCGTTCTCGATGGCCATCGGCTCCAGCGTGATGGACAAGGAGGCACCGGCTCCCATCTACACGGCTGTCTATGAAATAGATGATCCGAGCGTCCTCACCAGCCCGGAGTGGGCGCGTGCGGTTGAAGAGGGGCGGTGGACCGCTCAGGTTCGTCCACACACGCGCGATCGACATCACGCTGTCTACGCCCGCCTGCCAAAGCATGGCTGACATCGCTACGGTTCGCATGGGAGCGTGCGTTCAGCAACACGATTCCGCCGACACGTTGACGCTTGAAGGAGCGAACGACGCCTCCGCACTGGCGACAGGGCCCCGCGTGCATGCCGCGGGTTCGGGTGCGATTCTGTTCGATCCCTCAACGGGCGCTTTTGATGCGGCGATCCAGCAGCGCTTGTTCGCTCTTGTCCATCGCATGCGCATGGAGCTTGGCGACGATGATGCTTGCGAACTCGTACCTGGTGTCAACAACTTGCTGTTTATCTTCAATCCGCTCGCATTACATCCTGCCCAAGCTGAGCGGTGGCTCCGGCATTTGTGGGAAACCACCGAACCGCTTGCGAGCACGGGCCGCGACATTGAAATCCCGGTCATCTATGGCGGTGCGGTGGGAGAGGACCTGACCAGCCTTGCGTCGGGCGCATCGTTATCGGTCGAGGAATACGTGGACCGCCACAGTTCAGCGCTCTATACCGTCGCTTGCATCGGCTCGATGCCGGGCTTTGCCTACATGACGGGCTTGCCACCAGAGCTGGCTGTCCCAAGGCGAAAGGTGCCACGCATGAAGGTAACGGCAGGCGCCGTCATTGTGGGCGGCAATCAGGCCGGCGTAATGCCCTGCACGGCGCCATCGGGTTGGCACGTCGTGGGGACAACGCAGCTCGAAATGTTCAACCCTCATCGAGAGCGTGCCTGCCTGCTGTCTCCCGGCGACCGCGTCCAGTTTCTAGTGAAGGGAATCGAGCTGTGATTGAGATCCTCACAAACGGAGCGCCCAACGTCATCCAAGACTTGGGGCGTCCGGGGACAATGGCATTGGGAGTGAGCCGGAACGGGGCAATGGACACATTGGCCATTTCACTTGCCAACGCACTGATTGGCAACGAGGCGAGTGCCGCAGCCATAGAGGTCTGCCTGTTTCCGTTCCGCGCACGGTTCGAAACGGATACAGAGTTTGCCGTGACCGGGGCCGATTGCACCGTCCGGCTGGATGGTGAACTCGTGGCCCCGTGGTGGGCGCGCAGCGCACGAGCTGGGCAGTCCCTTTCAATTGAACGGCCGAAGCACGGGGCACGGGCTTACGTTGCGCTGCGCGGAGGCATCGACGTCGAACCCGTCCTTGGGTCCAGGTCCACCGACCTGAAAGCAGGGTTCGGCGGCCTTGGAGGACGAGGTTTGCGTCGAGGGGACACACTCAAGTTGAACGCCGTGCAGAGCCGCGACCAACGCGCCACGGACCTGGGCGTTGTTCCTCGAGACGTTCCCGCGTTGTGGCAGGAGTTGGCATCGGGTTGCGTGACGGTGAGGACGTTGCCTGCGGCGGAGTACGGACTCTTCACCTCTGAAGCGCGACACGCGTTCGAACACGCCGACTATGAAGTGACTCCTGATGCCAACCGGGTCGGCTATCGGCTAGCAGGTCCATGCCTGCCACTGGTGGCACCAGTGGAGTTGCTTTCGCACGGCATTGTTCCTGGAACGGTGCAGGTTCCTCCATCCGGGCAGCCGATCGTGCAACTCGCCGATGCGAACACCTGCGGCGGCTATCCCAAGATCGCGACCATCATCGAGGCCGACCTATGGCGACTGGCGCAGGCGCCCATCGGTTGTCGAATTCGGTTTTCCATGACGGATATCGATTCCGCACTGTCTGCGCTGCGCACACAAAGAGAAGAGCAGGCCAAGCTTCGCAGAACCCTGGCTCTCATGGCGCAGCGCGGATAACCGCGACGCATCCAAACATTGCATATCAAAGAGGGCTCACCTATGACCGCACGCGGCAAATCGCTTGAAGTCGATCTCAACTCCGACATGGGGGAGGGCTATGGCGCATATCGCATGGGGGACGATGGGGCGATTCTTGACATCGTCACTTCAGCCAACGTCGCATGCGGCATGCATGCTGGCGATCCGGAGATCATGGTTAAAACCTTCCGGCTCGCGAAGGAGCGAGGCGTGGCGATCGGCGCTCACCCGGGGTTTCCGGACCTCTGGGGCTTCGGGCGCCGGGTCATTCCTTATACGCCGGGCGAGATCGAACGGCTGGTGGCATATCAAATCGGCGCGGCCGAGGCGCTCGCCAGGTATGCCGGCCACCATATCACCTACGTAAAGGCCCATGGTGCCTTGGGCAATTTGACACAAACCGATGCCGACGTTGCAACGGCCATCGCGCACGCGATCAAGGCCGTCAACCCGGAATTGATCTGCATGACGTTTGCTGGTTCGGTGATGGAGAGGGTCAGCGGGGAACTAGGGCTCGAGGTGCGTCGGGAAGTGTTTGCCGATCGCGCCTATGACGAAGAGGGGCATCTCGTGCATCGCAAGACGCCAGGCGCCGTCCTGCATGATGCGGATCAAGTTGCGAGCAGGATGCTGCGCATGGTTCAGGCTGGCGCCATTGAAACGATCTCAGGGCGCATGCTGCCGGTACAGATCGATACGATCTGCGTGCACAGCGACACGCCCGGGGCAATCGAGATGGCGGCCAAGGTTCGTTGCGCGCTTGAACAGGCGGGTATCAGCGTCAAGTCGTTCAGCTGAGTGCGGTTTCACTTAACGTCGTTGCCATGCATATCGAAGACATCAAGACCCTAGTCGAGCGCCTCGACGCAACGCCGATCGGGGAGTTCGAGTACAGGCGCGGATCAGAAGGTCTTCGCGTCATTTTCTCCAGATCGCCGGCAATCGCACACGCCTCCTACGGTGCCGCCGGAACAGTCGCTGTTGAGGCGGATATCGCTCGACAGACATCGGTCGTGCGTGCGCAGGCGGTGGGCATCTATACGTGGTGCCACCCGCTTAGCGATGTGCAGCCAGTGGCGGAAGGCGATCTCGTTGCGACAGGCCAGCAGCTGGGGTATATCAGCGTTGCTTCGGTAGTTAGCGCGGTTTATGCCCCTTGCCGGGGCACGCTTCGCAGCCGCATTGCAAAAGACGGATGCATTGTCGGATACGGTGACCCGTTGGTGGAGATCGTAGACGCCGGTGATGCGGACTAGTTGCCTACTGTTTCCGGCCGCCCCTCAAGCGGCGTCCACGTGCGCTGACGGTCGTGGGCAGCCACATCAAGGAAGACCGCCGGACTTCGTTGTCGTTGCAGTCACTCAACCACCAAATGCATGTGCCAAGGTATGGGTGGTGTTGGGGCAGCCTAATGGAGCAGCGGCTGCAGTCGGACGGCGTGCAGCGCCATGCCACCTTCGTCCATTGAGCCGTCAGAACTTGTGCCGTCGGCCAACGGTGGCCTCAAACACCGAGCTACGCCCGCTCACGGCCATTGAGAAACCCGGCGTGCCAGCAAGCGTTCGCCATGCGCCGTTGAGCTGCGTGTAGTCGATACAGGCATAGACGTGTGGCCGAGTGAGAGGCGGTCTGATGGGGCGTCGAATGAATCCGCGTGGCAGTCGCCTTGGCTTGCGCGCTTAGCTCAGCGATCCTTCGTCGTGAGCATCAGGCGAGTTTTTCCGACGCAGCCGTTGCGGCAGCCACTGGGGACGGAACTGATAGGAGCGACGCCTCATACGCGGCAATCCAGGTGTCCAGCTCGGCGACGCATAAGCACTCGTTGTTACCGTTCGCCTGTGTTGCACCTTGTTGAGCGACGCCTGCAACACGGAATAGGTCGTCGACCATTGGGCCGCCAGAGTTTCCTTTCCGAATGAGAGAGTTGATCTCGAATCGTTGTAAGGCGCTGCGTGGAAAACGGTTGGTGACCACCGCTGGTTCGATGTTGACCCGGCGCCCGTGACTCCAGTTGGGGAAACCGATCAAGCGGCCGGGCGCATGTATGGTGATGGGCGAGTCCATACCTGAAAAGTGGCGATGCTCTGGCGGTTCCCCGACAAATTCCAGAAGTGCGAGGTCGCGATTTGGATCCATGTGCATAACGCGCAGGGGCCATTCCCGACCGTTCACGGGATTGATCGCAACGACGGACAGGTTTTGCAGGTACGGTGAGGTCACATCGGCCGTGTAGGGCACCTTACTTATCACCTGTCCTTCTGGACCGTCTGCCGTTTCTCCGATGACCGTGGTATCCACTAGGACATGCTGGCAGGTGACGAGGCGATTCTGCCGTTTGTACGCGAAAACAGTCCCTTGACCGCCCATCATGCCGGCGCCTCTCCCTTCGGGGAGCTCGAAGTTTCCGGACCACTGCAGAACGAAGACCGCACGCGCCACATCATCAACGTTGCGGACGATCATTTCGACCGGAAGGGTGGATGCATGAAAGCCCTCGTCAATAACGCGCTCGGCCTGGACCAGTCGGTTGTAGCGCTCGGCCAAGCGGGTGTAGATCGCATCGTCGGCGCCGCGCACCATCCGAACATAGAGGAGCTTGCCCCACAGAACATTCTTCAGGGCAGGAGGCTTCTTCGTCCGGGTCTGTCGCTTCCAGAGCCGCTTCTCATACGCGAGTGACGCTCCCTGGGCAACACGCTGCTCCCATGTGATCTGGGCGGCCTGGTAGCCGTATTTTTCCCAGGCATGCAGGGCACCGCGGATGCGGTCGATGAACGCCCGCTTGACGTTGGGAAACTCGTTGATGACGATTCCGGTCACCTCCATCCGCCGTCGCCGCGTGGACATCCGCGTCTTCGACGGGTTGACCTTGAAGCTATGCCGCTCAATGATGCCGACCAGCTCATTTCCGAGCTTGATCTCCCCGCCGTCGAATATGCAGATGTTCGCAGGTAGTGTGGCGGCCGTGGCGCGCGTAAAGCTGAACGTGATGTCGTCGGCGTATCGGGTGTAGGTTGCTTGATGGCGCTTAGCTAAGTCCATGAGATCGCGGTCAAGCGCGTTTCAGTTACGGGCTTGGGCGGGACCGCCGGAAGCCGCGTGGCTGCCGGGCTCGATGGTACGGTGATGGGCGCCAGCGCGGCTTCGATTCGGTGCTGCGCGAACGGGTCGGCCGCGTCAATGTAGCGCATGGCGGAGCGGACATCTTTCCAGCCGACATATTCCATCAGCATCTTGATGTCCCACTGGTTCGCGTTGGCCCAGGTGGCAAAGCCCCGCCGCAGCGAGTGGCTGCTGTAGCGATCCGCCTGCGGCAGCCCAGCACACTGAAACAGCGTTCGCAGCAGAGGCACAACGCTGCTGGCCTGAAGCGCCACGCCGGCGATGCGACCCCAGCGATCGATCCGCCGAAAGACTGGGCCCTCCGTTAAGCCGGATGCGGTTATCCAGGCCTCATAGGCTGCCACCGGGCACAGGCGCGACAAAGCCGGCGCCCGGTGCGTCGTGCCCGCGTGGTTCCGGTCGGTCTTGGTGCGAGGCAGGAAGATGATCATGCCTCGGCCGCGCTCGACCGTGATGTGTTCGATCTGCAGCCGGCTCAGTTCGTCCGATCGGAAACCACGCCAGAAGCCCATCAGTACCAGAGCCTTGTTGCGCGTATGGACCTGGCGCTGGTGGCCGTTGCCCGCCATCGATGATGTGGCGATTTGGGCATCCAGCCACGCCACGAACTGCTCCAACTGGGCGAGCTGCAGGGGCTTGGCGCGCCGTTCCTGCGCCGGGTGCAGCGCTTGAATGCCCTTGAGCACCTTGCGAACGTGTGGCGCCCGGGTCGGGTCGGGGAAACACTGGGACACATGCCATTGTGCGATCGCAGCAAGGCGCTGGCGCAGCGTGTTGATGGAGAGCGTTTGCGCGTAGTCGGCCAGGTAGCGCGCGATGCTATCGGCGCTCGTCGGCAGGAAGCCACCCCATTCGGATTCGAAATGCCGAATGGCCGACTGATAGCTGCGCCGCGTGTTGTCGCGGGTGGCTGCTTCCAAGTATTGGTCGACATCTTGCATGACAGTGGCTGGGCTGGTGAATTTGCAGGTCGAGGCTAGAGAATCTCCCACGCTCGGCGAAGTTGGAAGTTCGCCGAGCGATAGCGGAGCACTGTGATGAGAAGAACTAGGTCGAATAGGCAACTATGCCCAGATGTCTAGGCGCAAGTCAGTGCTTGTGTCCTGACATATCCATGCCCATACCCGACGAGTCGGCGCCCGCCGTGATATCTCGCACCTGGGCCGTCACCGTTTGTTCCGTTACCTTGCCGTTCTCGCGAATTTTGAGCGTGATCGGCACCGTGCTGCCCTTGACCAGTTGCGCCGTCAGGCCGATCAGCATTACGTGGTAACTCCCAGGCGAGAGTTCGACGGGCTGCATGGCTGGCAGGTCGATTGCGATGACGGGGCGCATGCGCATCACATTGCCGTCCATCGTCATCCTGTGCAACTCCACAGTTTTGGCTGCGGGTGAACTCGCCCCGATGAGCTTGGCGGCACTGTGGGCCTGCAAGGTCATGAACGCACCCGTAGAGGTTTGCGCCGGGACGGTGCCGCGGACCCACGCGTTGCTGACGTCAACCTCTGCGGCAGCGAGCCCGGGAACCAAGGCAGTAGCCACCATCATTGCGGAAAGGAATCGAACGTTCATCTCTACTCTCCTAATCATTGAGTTGGGCGCATCAGACAGTATAGGTATCGCGGACGTGCTGATTTGGGACAACCACCTCTGCACATCTGCAGCATGAGGAGTCCGGTTCACTCTGTACTGTATTTCGCGATGCCGCCCGCTGAGGCAAGCTGGCAGGCGCGGCGCCCGGAGATGTTGACCTCCTGCCGCGACTGCAGCATGCTTGGTGTGTCGCGTCCGTCTATCTAGAACGAGGCACTCAGGCCGACCCGATAGTTGCGACCGGGCATCGGGTAACCCGCGTTGTACGCGTAAGACGCGTTGAACAGGTTGTTCGCGCTGACGAAAACCTCTCCTTTCTTGCCGAGGCTGCGTATCGGGTAAGCAACGCGAAGATTGGCGACGGTGAATGCCTTGACCTGATCGTTACTACTCGTGAGGCTACGGTCCCAGGTTTGGGAGTACATCCTGGTTTGATGCTGCGCGTCGAAGGCGATGCGGAAGTTGGCGATATTCCCGTTGACGCCGACCGAGTAAGCCATGCTGGGCGCGTACGGGATGTTGCTCACGGACGAGTTCAGATGGGTGGCTCCTGCAAATACAGCCCAGTTTGCCCCGAACTCCTGTCGAACGGAGGCTTCCACGCCGCGTACCTTGTAGTCCGGGTACTGATTGCTCCAGACGCCTGTTGCAAAGGGCGTGAAGCCAGACCAGACATAGCGATCGCTGACTGCATCTTGGAAGACGCTCACGTCGAGATGTGTGGTCCCGGAAGCATCCCACTTTGCCCCGATCTCCATATGTTTGTTTGTTTCTGGAGAGAGCGTGTTCCAGCCGTTATTGGCTGCAAACGCCATGGGCAGCGCACGGGGCAAGGCATAGGCTTCTGCTCCCGGATACAGAATGCCCACCGCATAGTTGGCGTAAACCGTGAGGTTCTCGCGAATGAGCGACACGCCGGCGCTAGGTGCGCCTTTGGACGAATAGACGTTGCTTTGGTAGGTGCGTATCCCGGCCGACGGTCGTACAACCCAGCTCTCGCCAAGGTTGAAGGTTTGACTGATGCCAAGGTAAGGGGAGGTGATCCTGAACGTGGGAATGTCGGCACTACCTGCAATGCCAAACGCGAATGGCGTGCCGACGGCCGCGCCCACATTCGGTCCGGTCATTGAACCGGAGATGCTGTCATAGTCGATCCCCCCTACGATCTCACCCCCGTGCCAGGGCGTAAATTGCTCTTTCCACCGGACACCAAACATGTTGAAGCGGCTATTGAAGGTTCCCCAGTTGGCGTCTTGAGAAAGATCATTCTTGCCTTGGTTGGAGTACACCTTGAATTCACCGCGCCAGTCTTGCGTCTGGTGTGCCACGAAGGCAGTCACCATGTCTGTCGAGCTGCTGTTTCGACCAACGCCATTGGACTGGTAAGGGCCAACCGGGGCGGCTGTGACCGGGTAACGATTGTCACCTGGGTCTCCAACACGATTCTCCACGTGAAGGTAGCTTAGGCCCGCTGACCATACATTGTTCAGACGAAAGGAAATCTTCCCCAGGGCATTCTTGAGATCGGCATCTCCGTTGGGGCGATAACCGTTTGATTCCGCGCTGCCAACGGCCATGGAAAAATCCATGACGTCCGTGCGCCCAAACAAATTGCCTTGGAAAATACGGGTCCCGTATGAGCCAACAGTCGCGCTGGCATCGCCATGAACGCCATTTTCCGTCGGCGTTTTTGTCAAAAGATTGATGGATGCGAAATTGTTCCCGGATACCAACGGCTGCGGTCCTTTGTTCACCTCAATTGTCTTGATGCCGTTGAGCGGCAGCAAATCCATCAATGGGTGATTCCACAGGCCCATATAAACAGGAAGGCCGTCAAGGTAAGTCTTGATTTCGCTACCTGGCCGGCTGGTTCCCGTGCCGCGGATGTACACACTGCCGCCTTCGTTACCCGAATAGTTACCGACAGCATCGTAAAGAGAAACCTGTACGCCCGGCGTCATTCTTAACGCATCGGGAAGGCTCAATGCCCCCAGGTCCTTGATTTGCGCTTCCGTCACCTTGGTCGTCAATGTTGAAAATCCATCGACTTGGTTCGAGTCGACAATTGGAGGTGCCGTGACGGTGGCAGTCGGCAGGTCGACGGTTTGTGCATAAGCGTTGCTGCCGAAGGCAAGGGCGATGGCGAGCGCGATCGGGTGATGCTTGGGTTTCATGCTGTTGTCTTTTTCTTGTAGGTCAAGATGTGGGTCATTGATGATCGTGTGTAGGGTGTTCGTGCATGCGGGGGTCGTCTGCGGTGCCGAACAAACCAAATTGCCTGATGCGCTCGGGAGCCACCGAGCGCTCAGCCTGGTTCAACTGTGCGATGAGTTGCTGCGCGGTCGCGTCTGGAATCCCGGCATCCTTCAGCACCTTGGCATCCTTGAAGCCGTCGCCGCCGCAAGCCATGATTTCCCACGCACCATTGGCCTTGCGCAGCAGGGCGCGTCCGCCCTTGGGGCCTTGGGTCCAGTCGGCAAGCCCGTAGTCGCCAACCACGACGACCGGCGCGGTGTCCACCTTGTGGCCAGGCCGGTCATAGGTCTGCCCGATGCGTTGCTTGATTGCCGTCGCCGGATCTGCCTTCTGCGCGAAGGCGCCGGATGTCCCGCTGCCGATCAGTAGTGCGCACATCACTGCGGCAGCAGACGGAATGCGCTCGCGTGTTTTCATTGCATGTCTCCTCTTCGTTAAAAAATGGAAATTGACCGACCGGAAAGGGCCGCATCGGTTTTGCCTGCCAGCATTGCCAGCGCCTGCATCAGAAAAAAACTGCCCCAGGCGGATTCGACTAGTTCGTGCCGATCCGGTCTCGTTCTGATGCAAGCACCCCAAAAAATCCCTGCGGGCACGCCGTCGGCTTCGTTGCCGGGCTTGGTCAAGTAACGGCTGCGTACGATTGCAGCGATCTGGCGTTCGGCGAATGTCCGCCAGCGCGTTTCGCCGGCGTGCTCGCACAAGGAGAGCATCGCCATCGCTGCGATCAGTGCAGCAGAGGGGTCCTCGATGCCTTGTGGTTGATCCAGCCGATCGGGCGGCATGGACGATGGACGTGAGCGCAGCCAGTATTCGCACGCAGAGCGCGCTTGCTGTGCATACGGCTCACCCCACCGCGCGGCGCTGGCCAGTCCTAGCATGGCCCACGCTTGCCCGCGCGACCACGCTCCGGCCCGGCCAATCGGCGTGAAAGACCGTCCGGTATGCGCGGCCTCGGCATAGCAGGCCCCATCTTCGGTCAGACAGGTGGAGATGACCGTATCGGTATGCCGCCGAGCAGCGTTTTGCCATCGCGGCGCTTCGCGCAACGTCAGCAACCGGATGACGGCAGCTAGCGCATCGATGCCAATGTGCTGTCCGCCATGTTTGCCACCGCCGATAGCGGTACCGGTAGGAATGCATTGCAGCTCGGGGTGAAATGAGGCGGCAAGCGCCTCGGCTGCGGCGCATGTCTGCTGCGCGCAAGTCTCGTTGCCGAACCAGCGTGCGCCCGGTGCTGCCCCGTACCAGAACAGCATGGCGCGATGGATGGAATCCGCTTTGAGCTTGGGCGCAAGCCGCTCGCACAGTTGCACGGCTTTGAGCCGTTCGCTCGCTACGCCCGCTAGGCGTGCTCGCAACCACCAGCATCCTGCCCAGAAACCGCCGACCCACGAACCGCCTTCTGAGAGGACCCAACAGTCCTCAGTGCCAACCGAATAGAGCGGAAAACCCGCACCGCATTGCACTTCGACGGCGTCCATGCGTGTGCAGAGGTTCTCCAGCGCCGCCATGATTTCCGCTTGGCTCAACGTATCGTTTTCCGCAAACGGCGAGGTGGTCATCGGTCCCTCCTCGCGCGCACCCGGGCCAGCGAGAGGGCGATCGCGCATCCTGCCATCAGCACTGCGATGGCAAGCGTCCATGCCCCTGAGAACCCATAACGGGAATTGATCACCGCCCCGCATAGCGGGGGGCCGACAGCGAAGCCACCGAAGAACGCGGCCGACAGCAGCCCCGAGGCCGTGGCCGCGCCGCCGAAGATCGGGTCTCTCAGCAGCATGCCCATCGCGATCGCGTTGGTCGCCACCGCCGTCAAGCCCATCCCCGCAGCGCCAGCCCACAGCATCCAATGCGTAGTGGAGTCCGAGCACATGGTGATGCCGACGGCCAGTGCGGCGAATGCCAGCAGTGCGAGCAGCAATTGCGATTCGTCCTTGAGTCGGGCTCCCAACGGTGTCAGCACCACGCGGGAAAAAATGCCCGTGGCCCCAAACGTAGCGACCATGAGGCCGGCTTGCGCTGGCGTTGTTCCGTGCAGGGTGGCGAACAAGGGCAGGAAGGTGACGAAGGACGATAGGGCCATGCCGACACAGCCTTGGACCCCCATCAACCGCCACAACAGTCCGTTGGGGCGCAGAGCTGCGCGACCTTTGGCCTGTGTCGCGCGCCGTGCCGGTGCCGGTGCCGACAGCGGCGATAGCAGGCACATCAGCAGTGAAACCGGCGCGATCAGACCCAGCGCGGCGCGCCAGCCGTAGTGGGCCGCTAGCCCCGGCAGCGCCAGACCGGCAAACAGTGCGCCGATCTGTACACCGGACTGCTTCAGACCGACGATCAGCGCTTTTTTCTCGGGCGCAACCCGCTGCGCGATGAGCAGGTTGGTGACTGGGTTCGACAGTGCCTGCGCGACCCCGCAGATGGCGACGGCAACAATCACGCCGCCAAAGCCCGGCACGGCAAGGATTGCCGCGTAGGCCAAAGCCACCGCCGCAAAGAGCATACACAGTCCACGCCGCGAGCCGAGCCGCTCCACCAGCGGCCCCGCTCCAAGCGAGAGAACGGCGGCGAGACCGAAGGCGCTCATCGTGACATAGCCTAACCACCCGGCCTCGATATGCAGGTCGCGGATCAGGAACGGCCCCAGCGTGCCGATGGCATACAGGATCAGCATTGGCAGAGCCATCGCCATGGTCAACGTTGCACTCAACCCAAGCTCGACCCGTGCCGTTCGGCGAAAAAATTTGGTCGCCGCCCTCATTGCGCCGTCTCGCTTTTCGACTCGGCATAGGCTTGCAAGAGCTGCTTGCCGATGTGGTTGATCAGCACCTCGTCCGCGCCGTCCAGGATGCGCGTGGCGCGGGCCATGCGGTAAATGCCGGAGAGCGGAGTCTCGTCGCCGAGACCTTCTGCGCCAAATATCTGGATGGCGGAATCGGCTGCAACATGCAGTGCTTGCGATGCTGCGACTTTCGCCATGTTGACCGCAACTTCGCTGCGCTCTTGCTGGTCCACGCTGACGGCCGCCAGCCTGACGAGGCAACGTGCGCTGGCGATGGCTTGATGCGCTTGAAAGACGTGCTGTCGCACCAACTGCTTGTCCGGCAGCCGGGCCAGGGCGCCGCGCGGCGAGCAGATACGCCCGCACATCAAATCGAAGCAGCGCTGTGCCAGCCCGACCCAATGGATGGCGTTAAGCGTGCGCCCCAGGGCCAATCGCTCCTGCATTAGATCGAGCCCCCGGTCGCGTTGCCCAAGGACGTAGCTCTCAGGCACCGATACCTGGTCGAAGGACAATTCGCATTGCCCCTGCAGCCGGCCCAGGACCGGCATCTCCCGCTCGATGCGAAAGCCCGCTGCGTCGGTGGGCACCACAATCATTGAAAAGGCGTGTTCCGGAGCGGCCTCCTGCCGGGTACGTGCCACGACCGTGACGAAGGTAGCTTGTGCGGCCCGGGAGATGTACCACTTGCGGCCTTCGACGATCCACTTGCCGCTGGTCAGCTCGGCACGGGTCTGCATCGTCGCCGGCACCGATCCTGCGGCATCCGGCTCCGACATGCCGTAAGCGCCGATGCCGCTCCCCTCCACCAACGGCGTGAGGAAACGCTCGCGGACAGCAGCGCTGCCGTGCCGGCGCAGCATATGTACGTCCAGCGTGGTACGACTGCCGAAGATCGCAGGCCCGTATTCCGAACGGCCTTCCTGTTCGGCAACCGGCAGGTATTCAGCCAGCGAGGCAATCTTGCCGCCGTGGTCAGCAGGATAGAACAGGCCCCATAGCCCAGCCTCCCGCGCGGTATGCGCCAGCTCAGCCATTTTTGCGGCGGCCTGGGCATCGCCCTGGGCCAGTACCGGCTCGCTCGGCACGATGAGGTCGTCGGTGAAGGTCTTGACGGCATCGGCCAGCGACTGCGCCGGCATGCCGAGATGGAGTGGGAGGGCGGACAATGTCTTCTCCTGCGCGATCAATGGGATATCCCGATGCCGAGTTCGAGAAACGCAACTTCCGCAGCTAGCAGTTTCTTGTCCACCTTGCCGGCGGGTGTGAGTGGGAAGCGGCGCATGTAGCGCAGGTACTCGGGAAGCTTGTTGGTTTCCAGCCCCTTGCTGCGCAGGTAACCAGAGATCTCGGCCAATGCCGGACGCGCCACGCCGTCGCGCATCGTCAAGCACAAGCACACGCGCTGCCCTAGGTCGGGATCGGGCACCGGCACGCAGGCCGCGCTCACTACGTCCGGGTAGGCGGTGGCGAGGTTCTCGATCTGGACCGTGCTGATGTTCGCGCCACCACGAATGATGATGTCCTTCTTACGTCCGGCCAGCGCTAGCCGGCCGTCGGCATCGATAAAGCCAAGGTCGCCGGTATGGACCCAGCCCTCTGCATCACGATACTTCGCGTCAAGTTCCGGTGCATTGACGTACTGCATCGGAGACATCGGGCCGCGGGCAGTGATCTCTCCCACCTCGCCGTCCTGTACCGCCCGCCCAGACGCATCGACGATCCGAATGTCGCAGACGGCGGGGTTGGGGCGGCCCACGCTTCTGAAAATGACGTCGGCCTCGTCCTCCAGCGTGTTGTGGCAATTGACGCCGTCGGCGGAACCGTAGAGGCTGATGAAGCGGCAATCGAAAGCATTGATGCAGCGGCGGATGCTGGCTTGATCGATGACCGCCCCGCCTGAAACCAGTGCAGTCAGACTGGACTTGTCAATGCCGGCCAGCATGGGGTCGGCGGCCATACGTTGCAGCATGGTCGGCACACCGAGAACATGTGTCGGCTTGAAAGCCGAGATCGCCTCGATCGCCTGCGTCGCCTCGAATTTCGGCAACAGTGCAACCGATCCACCTAGCCAGCACAACACGCCAAAGGTTGCCGTCGAGCCGAAGGCAGAGCCGAGTGGCACAAGATACAGGCCGCGAAACGACTCGCCGTCGGGGTGCAGTCGCTGTAAAAAACGCCCGCGGCCGCCCAGCAGTGCATTGTGGGAATACGCCACAAGCTTGGGTTCCGACTCGGTGCCGGACGAAACGAGGAAACGCACGGGATCGTCGGGGCTGACCGGAGGTAAGTCTTGGGGGGCGATGGGTTGTGTTTGCAGCAGGTGATCCAGACCATGCCAGCCCTCACGGGCGCTGCCATCGATGATCAGCACGCGTAGCGACAAGACGGTAGGCCGCAGCGATTCGATGAGCTGACACATATCAAGCTCGCCGTAAGATGGCGTCACAATCACCGCCCGCGCCTGGCAGCGTTTGAGCAGCGATTCGATGTCGAGCCGACCCCGCCCTGGCGGGAAAGGGGCAACCACCGCACCGAGTGCCGCCGCCGCCAGATCGATGGCGCAACTGTGCCAGGTGTTCGGCAACTGGTAAGCCACCACGTCGCCAGCGACGATGCCGCGCGCTTTCAGGCCAGCTGCCAGCCGCAGCGTTCCGTCGAGCAGTTCACCGTAGCTCACGCTGCCAGCAGGCGACAGCACAGCAGTTTTGCTGGGATTGCATTCGGCATGCTGACGGAACATCTCAAAAACAGAGCGGTTCGGGTACAGGCCCCGCCGCGCCCATTCGCGGCGCAGGCCGCCAGGAACCAGATCGATGATGCCGGCAGCGTTCATTGAAAGCTCCAAGGAGAATTGACGCGCGTATAAGACCCGGGCACCAGGCCGGCAGCCAACCGGGGGTTGTCACGCAGTTCGCTCAAGTCATCCGGCGCGAGTGAGGCGGGAATACCGAGTGGTTCGAGCACGGCGAGCCATTCCGATGCAGTTTTCGACGACAACGCCTCGGGCAGACGGGCATGCAGTTCTGTTGCAGATACGTCCCTACTGAGGCCGGCGGCGCCTGCTAGGGCAGCCATCGTCCGCGCATCCGGGCAATCGAGCGCGAGCCAGCCTTGGCGCGTCGGGTAGACCGCTTGCAAGACGCTGTCCGACGGCAGTGTTTCCCGCGAATGGAGCAGTGCATCCAAATCCTCAGTGCAAAGCAGGCTTGCCGCGCCCAGCAGCGACGACTCCATGCGCAGTCCTGCAGGCAGCAACGATCGGCTCAGTAGCGCAGCGGTCACGCCTTGCGCGGCGACGGCTCCGCCCAGTACATCCAGCACGGTGAAAAGCGATCCACCATCGGTGTGGGAGGCGCGGGCGATCTTGTGTGCGATACCGGAATAAGCCTGCACCACGAAATCGGTGCCGGGCAACGCCTGCTCGCCATCACCCCAGCCACCGGCGTATGCATACACCAGAGCCGGATTGATGCGCCGTAAATCTGCCGAATCGAGTTGCAATGCAGCGGCTTTGCCGGGCGCCCAGTTGTGCAGGAACACGTCTGCCTCTCTCGCAAGTGCGTGAATCTCGGCACGGCCATGCGCTGCCTTGATGTCGATCTCGCGCACGATTTTCGATCGGTTGAGGGCATCGAAGCGGGCGGATACACCCTCGGCTATTGGCGGTACGCCGCGCAACGGATCGCCGCCCGGAGGCTCGATGCGGATCACGGTCGCGCCGAGCATTGCCAGCAGATGGCCGGCCAGCGGCCCCTGGATGCGACGGCAGGATTCAATAACCGTCATGCCGGATAAAGGAAGCGGGCCGGTGGCGCGGTTCGAGCCATAAGGCGCGGACTCGCCTGTCTCGCTCGTGAAAGCCCATGGCCCTCGCCGCCATAGCGGATGTGCATCGATGTCCGCAGCGCGCTCTTGTAGCGAGCGCACCGGGCAGATTGCCACACCGGTATGCGCGCAGACCTCGGCGATCCGTGCATAGGGCAGACGCGCTAGCGCGTCAATCAGTGTGGCGGGCAGCGGGGCGACGGCCTTGGCGTAACGCAGCAGAAAACCATTCCAGCCCTTGCCCGCGCTTTCCATGTCGACGCCGATTTCTGACCAGAATGAGCGCCAAGGCGGCGCATCGAGCGTTTCCAGTTCGAACACCACGCCGTCGGCCGATACGAAGGGCGGCCGCTCTGTCGTCGAACTGCTGCCGGGCAGGATTTTCTCGGGCGATTCCAACGCGGTTGCGCCAGCCAGATACTGCCCAACTGCGAGCATGCCCGCCGACGCCAAAGAGGTCGAAACCCGTTCGCAGGGCACGCCTCGCCGCATCCCAAGAGCACAAGCTAGCGCCCCCTGCAGTGCTAGCGTCGCTGCCAGCGTTGAGACATAGTTCACACCTAGCGGCTGCATTCGCCCGCTGGCACGCCCGTGCACAGACATCAGGCCACATGCCGCCTGCAAAGTGAATTCGGTGGTTGCCGCCGCGCTGTCGGGCCAGCCGCTTATCTCACACGTAATGGGCGACGCATCGGGAAGCAGCAAGCCAAAGGACAGGCTGTGCCCACATTCCCATACCCGCGGCGCTATCTGTGCCATGCCCAGAACCACGCTCTGATAGTCGAGCGAAGAAGTGAGCGGCCCAAACAGAGGGCTAGCGGTTGCCGGCAATCCTGTGATCGTGCAATGAGGTAGAAGCGGCCGCTGCTTCATCTCGCGTGCTCCCTGCTTGCCTGCGTCAAGCGAATCGCACGGCTCGACCCGCCAGCGACCGCAGGTAAGATCGTGACAGAGTCGCCTTCGCGCACAGCAGCGTCCAGTTCGCCGGAGAAGCGGATGTCGCTGTCATTGACGTAGATATTCACGAAGCGGTGTAGCTGGCCGTCCTGCATCAGCCGTTGCTGGATGCCGGGGTGATAGCGTTCCAGATGCGCAATGATGTCGCGGATCGTCGCTCCGCTCGCTTCAACGCGCTTCCGATCGTTAGTCAGCGGGCGCAAGAGGGTGGGGATATGAACGATGATGGTCATGACATTTCCTTCTCCGGGGTCGGAGTGGGGGAGGCAATTGAGTGTGGCGGGACGTAGTGATCAACCGTCCTGATCGATTCTTCGACGACGCAGCCTTCGAAGATGCGAAAACTGCGAACGGCCTGTTCGCACGCAGCGTCGGTGGAGACAATGACGTAATGCGCGTGCGGCTCGGCGGCGCAGGCAATGTCGTCCCGGCTTGGATAAGCATCCGAACTGGTATGCGAGTGGTAGAGCACGAGCGGCTCTTCGCCACGCTCTTCCATCTCTTTCCAGAGGCGGAGTTGTTCGAGCGAATCGAAGCGGAAGGCTTCGGACGATTGCGCAGCATTGCGCATCGAGATCAGCCGCATGGGGCGATTCGAGCCAACCGGGCCGGCAATGACGCCGCAGGTTTCGAGTGGGTGGTCCTGCCTGGCCTGCGCCAGCATGGCGTCGATGAGTTCGGCGAGAATAACAAGCACCTTATCCTCCTTCGCTCAATAGCCTGGCAGCGAGGGATCAACTTCTTTGATCCACGCGAGAATGCCGCCATCTAGGTTCCAGAGCCGGGTAAAGCCCTGTTTTTGCAGCGCTAACAGAACTTGGCGGGAGCGCGCGCCGGATTTGCAGTGCAGGACAATTGGGGCGTTTCGATCAAGCTGCGAAGCGAACTCCGGCAACATTGCCCGGTCCTTAGGAATGTGTTGTGCCCCGGGGATGCGCACGATGTCCCATTCGGTTGCTTCGCGCACGTCGATCAATTGGAAGTTGTCGCCGCGATCCTGCCAGCGCTTGAGTTCGGGCGCGCTGATGGAGGGGGGCTCAGCATCTTGATCGCTCTGACGGCGCAGGCCGCAGAACGCTTGGTAGTCTGTTAGCGCAGCAATCGGCATGCGCTTTGGATCGCGTCGCAGCGGAATGAAGCGATAGCTCATGTCTAGCGCATCGTAGACAGCGAGCCGGCCCAGCAAAGTATCGCCCAGGCCTGTGATGAGCTTTACCGCCTCCGTGGCCATCATCGCGCCAATCGACGCGCACAGGATGCCGAGCACGCCGCCTTCAGAGCAGGACGGAGCAAGTTCGGGCGGCGGTGGCTCAGGGTACAGATCTCGATAGTTGAGCCCGGCGTCGTCTGGTGCTTGCTCCCAGAACACCGAGGCCTGCCCCTCGAAGCGGAAGATGGAGCCCCAGACATAGGGCTTGCCTGCCAGCACGCAGGCATCATTGACCAGATAGCGGGTCGCAAAATTGTCGGTGCCATCGACAACCAAGTCGTACCCACCGAAGATGGACAGCGCATTCGACGCGTCCAGCCTATCCATGTATAGCTGGACTTTGACGTAGGGATTGATGTCGTGGATCGAGTCGCGCGCGCTTTCCGCCTTCGGCTTGCCCAAGTCGGCAACGCCGTGAATGACTTGCCGCTGCAGGTTTGACTCGTCCACCACGTCGAAATCGACGATACCTATCGTGCCGACGCCGGCGGCCGCAAGGTACAGCAAAACTGGCGACCCTAGGCCACCCGCGCCAACGACCAGCACTCTGCTGCTCTTCAAGCGTTTCTGCCCATCGAGACCCACGTCGGGCAACAGCAGATGCCGGCTATAGCGACTGATTTCCGCCGCGCTCAAGTTCGCCGACGGTTCTACCAAAGGGAGCAGCTTCATCGCACTACCCCCTACGCTCATTAATCGAACACAGACAGTCGTCTCCCTGTCCGTGAAGCGGCATGACCGACAGTGAGCGCGTTGTATAGAAAGCGTAGCCATGCCACACCGCCAGCGCGGTGATGGCGGCAACGTTGAAGCAGCGCATTACAAGGAAAAACTGGGCGAGTCGAGACAACTCGCGCCTGGTAGCGAACGGCATGGTGCAGCTCCTGATCAAAGGGGAACGTATCGGGTGCGCAGCGATGGACCGCGCCTGGCATGCAGCGAGCAGCGGTCATGTCGCCAAGGGCACGGCCCGGCGTATTCAGTGCATCAACCCGACGGACGTCCCGTTGGATTTATGCTTGCTCTCCGGCAATGAACACCGGCGGAGCAAGGCCATAGGCGTGCGACGGCGTGCCGCTCAAGCAGCGGCACGAACGCCAGCAGCGATCAGGAAAGCGATGGAGGAGCGCGGGATTGCGGCGCGGCCCAAACAAACAGCGGGCGCGGCGACTGGTAGTAGAGCACGGGCCGCATGGGCGTCCCGTTCAGAAGGGGAAGATGGAATTCAGCCGCAGGAGGAAGTCCCACCGCTCCTGCATGCGTGAAGCAGAAAGGGCAATGTTCGGTCGGTATGGACTTGGCAGGCGCGGAGGACGTGCTGCTTTGCTCGCCCTCGACCTTGATCAGCCTGGAGCCCTTGACCGAGCAAACCTGGACCCACAAGTCATCGGCCCCCTTGGTGGCAGACAGCGCGAAAGAAATGAACGGCGCAAGCGCCGCCAGCAGGACCGCAAAACATACGATCCAAGTGGCAACGTAGCGTGTGTCCCGGTTCATTTCCATATGATTATTTTATCATCGGCGTCATGCAGTCGAGCGAAAACCTTGCTGTCTCACATGCGCAAGTTGAGCCGACGATCGGTGACGAAGATGCCGTCAAGTTAATAGCTGGGATGCTGCAGATGATCTAGTGACAAATTGCCGCGGGGAAAAGAATGGGATCTGTTTTTACTGGCCCAATTTTATTCCCCACGTCTTCATGCTGCATATCGCCAAACGAATGTGGGTCATGACTTGCTGTGCTAATCGACCGATGATTTGAGTTGCCTCTCCCATATGGTGTGGGGCAATAGCCTGTTGGCCGTATTTGAGTCAGCGCGTTCACGCGTGCCATGTGCTCGCGTTCATGAGACGGCGTTGCTGCGATCTTCCTGCCTAAAAATTCCAGACAATACCTGCACGCAGCGTGCGGGGCTCGGCCGGGTGGATGTGGTGGTCATTGATGCCTGTGGCCACGCCATTGGCATCCAGCGGTGATGCTTCGCCCTTGAGCAAAGAGGCATAGTAATAGTCGATGTCGTTCACTTTCTTGTTGAGCGCGTTCAGCACCTCAACAAACACGCGCACGTTCTTCTGCACCCGGTAGCCGAGCTTGAGGTTGACCAGGAACGACGATGCAGAACGTACGCTGTTGTCTTCCACCAGCGGGCGTGGGCCGAAGTAACGCAGGCGCGCGCCCAGTGTCCAGCGTTCGTGCGCCCACGAGACGCCGGCCGATGCGGTGGTCTGGATGGCTTCGGGAATGTAGTCGCCTACCGGATTGCTGTCGCGAAAGCGGGCGCGCGAGAAAGCCGCATCCGCATCCAGGATCAGCTCCGGCAGCGGTGTGTAGTACGCGGCCAATTCCACGCCAGTGCGGCGGCTGGGCCGGCTTGGCTCAGTGGTGCCCGTGTCGCCCGAGAAGACAAGCTCGGAGCCAATGTCCAGCCGCCACAACGATGCGGAAAGCTGCAGGTTGGGTGCGAGCTCCCGCGTGCGCACGCCGATCTCGTAGCCGGTGGCGGGTACCAGCACTGACACCTTCTGCACAGGGTCTCCGCTCACGGGGTCGACGGTGGTGGTCGCGCCGCGCACGTCGTTGCTGTGATAACCCCGGCCCCAGTTCATGAACACATCGGTGCGCGCCGTGGGCGACAGCACCACGCTTAGCTTGGGGCTGACGATGTGGTCAGACCCGCTGCCCGAATTGAGCGGGTTGCTGCTGGCCACGTTGTACCAAAACTGGTCTGCCCGCACGCCAGCAATGGTGCGTAACCACGGGAGCCACTGCGTGCTGTTGCGCAGGTAGAGCGCGGTGCTGGTTTCGTTCACGGTGTCGCTGCGCACCAGTGCGTAGGGCTGGCGTGCCTCCGTGTTGCTGAGGCTGATCGGGTCGAGCCGGTCAAACCGAGTTTGCGAGCCGAACTCGGTTTCGCTCTCGCGCCCTGCCAATGTCCCCAGCCACGTGCGTGACGCATTCACACCCGTGGTGACCCGGTTCTCGAACTGCTCGAACTGGTCTCCCTGCACGGGGTTGTTGAGCGCATAGGTGAAGTCGGAGAACAGCTGCAATCGGCTCTTGATGACGTACGCATTGGCCTTGAGCTGTCCGTCGGCTAGGGGGCGCAACCAGTCGACCGACAGGCTGTAGCGCGAGGCGGCCCCACCATCGGTCGGGTCGATGGCGCCAAAGCGCGAGATGAGTCCTTCGTTGATGGCGCGCAGCGGCACTTGGTCGGTCGACTGCCACGCGTTCTTGTACGCCATGCCGGTGATGCTTACACGCTCGCCGCCGCCCAGCGGTACGGTGTAGCGCAGCACACCGTTGAGCTTGTGCACGCCCTCGGGCACCGTCCACGGGCCGTTCTCGCCCAGCCACTCGAAGCCGTAAAGCAGCGTGCCGGGGCCGACGGTGTTGGCGTTGGCCAGCAGGCCGCGCCGGTAGTTGTGCTCACCCAGTTCGAACTGCGCAATACCCTGCGGCAGGCGGTCGACATAGTCGATGCGTACCGCGCCGGCAGCGGAAAAGTCGCCTTCTTCCGCAAAGTAAGTGCCTTTCTTATAGGCAATGCCGCTGACCAGCTCGGGGATGACGAAGTTGAGATCGGTGTAGCCCTGACCATGCGCGTTCGTGCGCATGTTGACCGGCATGCCGGCCACGGTGGTGGCCAGGTCTGTGCCGTGGTCGAGGTTGAAGCCGCGCAGGAAGTACTGGTTGGCTTTGCCGTCGCCGCTGTGCTGGGTGACGATCAGGCCTGGTACCGTCTCCAGCAGTTCGCCCGGTCGCAGCAGGGGCCGGTTCTCCAGTTGGGCGCGCGGCACGTAGCCCTGGTTGGCCGCCTCACCCGTGGCCGCAGCGGTGGCTGCAGAGCCGCTGACGGTGGTGGCCTCCAATTGCACCTCGGGCTGTTGCACGCCGCCCGCATGGGCAGCACCTGAATGCACCAGGGCATAGCCCAGCCCCCACAGCGCTCCGATCGACCACGCCTGACTCGCACGCATCCACCCACTCCCTGACGCTTGATATTTGTGTATGAAGATTTATGCAAACTTCATACCAACATGCAAGTTTGGCGTCACATGCTTGCCAGTGATGGGCTCAATGCGGGTGATGGTGGTGGTGCCCGTGGTCGTCCGGGGTGCCCGAGGTCATGATCAGGTTGAGCTGGCCTTGCTTGACGCCGCGCTCGCTGCTTATGGCATCGGCCAGACGGCGCACGGCACTGGCAGGCCCACGCAGGATGACGGTCTCGATGCAGTGCTCATCATCCAGATGCGCGTGCATGGTGGACACCGTCAGGCCGTGGTGGGCGTGCTGGATGCGCGTCAGCCGCTCAGCCAACTCACGCTCGTGGTGGTTGTAGATGTACGACAGGTTGGCCACGCAGGGGCCATCTTCGTTGTGCGATTCTCGCCAGCGGTCCAGGTGCACGCGCAGGAGGTCGCGTACCGCTTCCGAGCGGTTGGCGTAACCGTGCTCCGCCATCAGCCGGTCAAACTCGGCGGCCAGCGCATCGTCCAGAGAGATCGTGAAGCGTTCCATAGTGGGGCATCAAGGCACCCGCTTTGTGCATTGCCCGGGGGTGGGCTAGGCAGGGCAGGCAAGTGGTTCGATTGTACTGAGCAGATACGCCCGCGCACGCGAGTGGAGTTCTTATGGGAGCTTGTACCGATCTATCGGGATAGTGGACTTTCAAAAGTCCATCACACATGATAACTATTCTTATCGCAATAGCTGCATTGAAGCACTAAACTGCCTTCTATGAAAACGCGTCTGCTTCCCGTTCATCCCTCGGTCGACACCCCACCTGATTTCCCCGACACCGCCGAACTGGCGGCGCTGCGTGCCTGGCATGCTGGTTTGTCCACCCGCGAAGCCGTTGAGCGGTACCTGGGCGAGCGCCGGGTGCCAGGGCAGTCCTCGCGCAGCGTGCTCAGCCGCATCCGGCTCCAGCTCGCCACGTTTGCGCGCCAGCGGCAGCGCGAGGACCTGGCGGTACTGTTTGAGATACCAGCGGCTGAGCGCGCCAAACAGGGCAGGGCGGCTGACCAGGCGATCGAACTGCTTCGCACGCTGCCGCTGCCAGCCCCGCTGATCAGCGATGACGTGGAACGATGGCTGGACGCGCGCGCCGTCGCCGCACTGCGGGCCGTCGGCATCGACACCCTGGCGGATCTGACCGTCCGCGTGCCGCGCCGGCGTCGTTGGTGGGCGGCCATTCCTGGGCTGGGGCAGGCTGGTGCGCGGCGGATCGAGGCGTTCTTTGCCGAACACCCGCGATTGACCGAGCGTGCCCGGGCGCTGATCGCTGCACAGGTCCGCGGTGTGGTGGTGCCCTGGGAGCAATTGCGGCTGCCGCACGAAGTCGACGGCTCGCAAGGGCAATTCCGTGCGCCGCGCGCGACCTGCGTGCTCACTGCCGACAACGACTACGAGGCCGTCCAGGCCTGGCTTTCCCTACACGAATCCCCCGCAACCCAGCGGGCGTACCGCAAAGAAGCCGAGCGCTTGATGTTGTGGGCGATCGTCGAACGCGGTCGGCCGCTATCGTCACTGACCACCGAGGATGCAATCGCCTACCGTGGCTTCCTGCGTCGACCAACGCCGCGAGAACGCTGGGTCGGGCCGGCACGCCCGCGCACATCCGTCGAGTGGCGGCCATTCACGGACGGGTTGTCTGCGCGCTCGGTCGCCTACGCGTTGTCCGTGTTGGGGGCCATGTTCCGGTGGCTGATTCAGCAGCGCTACATGCTGGCCAACCCGTTCGCTGGCGTCAAGGTGCGCGGCGGCGGCAGGACTGCCGCGCTGGATGCCTCGCATGCATTTAGCGACGGCGAATGGGCGCTCGTGCGCACGATTGCCGACGGTTTGGAGTGGTCCTACGGCTGGGAAGCACCCGCCGCACAGCGGCTGCGTTTTGTATTGGATTTTGGCTATGCAACGGGCCTGCGGGCGAGCGAACTCGTTTCTTCCAAGCTCGGTGACGTCGAAACGGATCGGCAGGGCGATCACTGGCTGAACCTGGTGGGGAAGGGGAGCCGCGCCGGCAAGGTCGCGCTGCCGCCGCTCGCGTGTTCGGCTATCGACCGCTACCTAGTAGAGCGCGGGCTGCCCGTCACGCGGTCGCGCTGGAACCCGAAGACGCCGCTGGTTGGTGGCTTGGGGTTGGATCCTGGCGGCGGGATTACGGGAACGCGGTTGTGGAGTGTGGTGCGGCGGTTTTTTGAGACCGCCGCCGATGTCATCGAGAACGACCATGCAGTAATGGCTGAGAAGCTACGCAAGGCCAGCCCACACTGGATGCGGCATACGCATGCCACTCACGCACTCGCGCGCGGTGCGGAACTGACCACCGTGCGGGATAACCTGCGGCACGCGTCCATCTCGACGACGTCGATCTATCTGCATGGTGACGACGTGAAGCGGGCTCGGCAGATCAATGCGGCTTTTGCGGCAGAATGAAATCAAGGCCGCAATGGCCCGAAAGCCATTACCAATGGAGTCCGACCGTTATGAAGCCGACCTTCCAGGAGCGCCAAGAACTTAGAAGTCAGTTTGCCAACGATGTCGACAGGATGGTGCTTTGCTTGCAAGCGACTGCCGTCACCGCCACAGATGATGAAGTCGTCCAGGCTTGGGCTGAGTACTCCGACGACAACCGTGCTGGTTGGCTAACTCTTCCAGAAAGTGATGAGACCTTACGCCAGCTTCTGATCAAGTATTTGACAATAACAAGGACACGACTCGTTTGGCGCGTCACCGGCGTCGAAGCAACGGACGGGACCGGCGATTTCATCGTCCCGCTGCCATCGGAACTGCTTGAACAGTTGGGGTGGCAAATCGGCGAGGAATTGGCGCTTGAACAAGTTGAACCCGGCACCGTGCGGTTGCGACGCACCTAGGCAGTGTCTCCGCGGCGCGGGGAAGGTCAAAAGTGGTTACGGACAGTCTTAACAGAATCGTGTCCCTAAAGGAACTCAACGATATTGGGGCACGCAACGCAGGTACCAAATGGCACAAGCGGTCGAATCTGACATTACGACGTAGGGTTCCGTTGGAAAGTGGCGAATTTCGACCCATCTTTCCGTTGGAGCGGTGTGTTTGCGTCACATCTCGGCCCTGCCTTTTTACTACGAAACGCGTGTAATTTGCATTATGTTAAATCACGACGCAAATTGTGGGCGCGTCTACAACAGGCGCTGCGTGCAATCCAGGCACGCGCGGAACCGGCAACCGCGTGACCGGCAACACATCAGCAAGTCCAGCACCTCCCTCTTCGAAACGCCTGCATCGAGCAGGCGTTTTTTCTTCTTCTCGATCTTCCTGTAGTAGCGCCTACGCGGCGCGTCTTGGATGCCACGGCGCAGATGCCGGATGTGCCAATAAAGGTTCCGGATCTCGCGCGCCAGCGCCCGCTTTTCATCGTCAGACACTTCGCCCCTGCGTGTTATCTTTACGCAACACTAGCAATGGGGTGCGCGATGCGCAACATCAACCTGTGGACGATTTTGATCTGCCTTGCCGGCGGCCTATACGTCTACGAGTACTACCCGCGAAACGGCGCCAAGATCGAAATTGCCATCCCGGCAGTCACCCATCAGGAACCGGCCGTAGCACCTGCACCTGAGCCGCCAAAGCCCGCACCAGTAGTCAACACACAGCCCACATACACGCCACCGCCACCAGCACCGGCGCAGCCACAGCAATCGGGCAGCATCGATCCGTGGACGGCCGAGCTAGCGCGCCAAGCTGACGCCCGCATCGCACGCCAACGCGGCGAGTGGGCAGCGCAAGACCGGCAAGCCGCCCAGGTACAGGCAGCGCAAGCAAACGCCGCTGCAGCAACCTGCATCGGTCTACGGCAAGAGAAAGAGGGAATTTTGGCGAGCCAACGCCACGGTGGGACGGCTCAATGGATGAACTATCTGAACGACCGGTTCCACACCGTCTCAGACGCGCTGTATCGCAACCGCTGCTGAAAATCCCAGCTGGAGATCCACACGATGGTTTTTGAAGGCCCGCGCCAGGACTAGCTTTGCTGGCGATTTTTCCTGCAGGAGAAAAGCGGGCTTGCAAGAGAGGGGGTGTTTGGATGTGGGCAGCCTTGTATGTACCTACCTGGTCGTACCCGCTGCTCGGTCCCGCCAGCCGCACTGGCCGTGCGACAACCGCCAGAGATCCCGCCCACGCCCCACCTCTACCGCCTGGTCATGGGCGCGGACACTCCCGACGCTAGTCCATATCGATCACGTCATCGATCGAGTGCAACGAGATCACCAAGCGCAGGCGCGACACCCCACGCTCCTTCATCGCACGCTCTATCAACTCCTCAAGCGTCACCGACCAAGCATCAGAGCCCCACGAGGTGTCAGCCAAAATCGAAAAGCGGTCAGGCACGCCACCAGGAACCTCGTTGATTCGCGTCAGATCCAGCATCTCAGCCTCGCAAGACTTTTTTCGTTACGCGCTTACGCGTAACAGGTTTGACAGCAACTTCACCACTGCCGACCTTGCCATAGACCTGCAGCAGCTCGATCTTGTAGTTATCAATCGCCGCACGAGCTGAGACCAGCTCACGCGCCAACTGCTCAATCTCCCGCTCAGCATCAACGTTCTTATCGAGCTGAACAGACAACTCGTAACGCACGCGAAACAACTCGTCGCAAACCTCAGCCAAATGATCGTTCTCACGGTCGCGCCCGTTCAAATAGCCTTCCAGCTCATCAATACGCTTACGAGCCTCCACCAGCTCAGCACGCAACCATTCCACCTCGAGGCGGCACTCATCGTAGGCATCAACGTCGGAAAGCATTTCCGTTACAGTCATGCACTTAGTAACGGATTTAGCCTCAACCGGCTGCTGAGCCTTGCGACGAGCTCGAAACGCTGCCTGCCGCTCTGCATTGCTCATCGCGTGCGCCTTGCGCGGACGACCACGGCCACGCTTCTGCTCTACACCAGCCAGCTCGCCAGTCACGTTATCCGTTACGTCACGCATATCAACCCCACACCTTGACTGCAACGACGCAGAGCACCAGAAGGCTCGCAACACCGCCCCACAGCGCAACCTTAAGGCGCAGCGCACGACGACGACAGTCCTCCAGGAACATCTCCCGAATCTCCGGGATCGCCATCAGCTCAGACTCCGTATAAACCGGCCCGGAAACAACGGAATTATTCGTTACGTCACGCATATTCGCCTCCCGATCTGATGAATCTATTTTACGTTACTCGTAACGGATATTCAATTACTGTTACACTTTTCCCCGTAACGAAAATTACCCATGTGACCAATGCTGCGTTCCGTCGTACGCAGCACTGCGCCGGATATGCCGCGGCGGCGCGGCATCGTCCGGGATGTTCGTAATGCTCGGCGGCAGATCCACGACGCCACGACCCATCACCTGGTCATCCTGGGCGGGCCAACCCTCCGGGCCAAAGTCCTGCACACGCTCATCGCGTGCGCTGCGCAAATCAGCGCCAGACATCGCACGCACACCCTCGACCTGCTTCTCCGGCACCTTGCCGTAAATATCGATGGGCCACATCGTCACGACGATGCGCCGCTCTCCCTTCGCCAGGATGACGTGCTGGCCGTACTGCGACTCCTGCACCTTCCAACCCAGCTCCTCCACGGTCGCGGCCGACAGTCGCTCACGCACGCGTGATGAGTCGTCATACCAAGCGACCAGCACGTCGGCCTGGCCACGAGCACGTGCCCACCCTTCCAGGCGCGGCCGGTACTTCTTCGCCAGACCAGCAATGAAATCGTCGTCCTCCGGCGCTGGCTTCGGATCCGCAGCTTTCGCGGCCGGAGCTGCGGGAACCTTCTCAGCACCGGCCACCGGCGGCGTGCTCGAGCTCGTGACACTCGTTGTGACCACGTGCTTTTCCTCCGGCTTGGACCCAACCAAACCACCGCCCTTGAACAGGTACACGAGATAGCCGATAGCACCGAACGCAACCAAGGCGAAGAGCGGGATCCACACCCGGAAGGCCTTGGTCTTGAAAATATTCGCAGCACTGTCTTCCAGCGTATCGGTGTTCGTCGTGCCGTCGGTATGGCTCTTGTAGAGACCGAAGTACTTTTCCTCGTACTCCCCGGACCCGTCCGACACCTTCTCGAAGCGATCCCCCTTCTGCCCCTTCACCTTCTTGTAGACGGTCCACTTGAACTCGTTCGGCTTGCCGACCACGTCCTTCTTCTGGAACACATATTTCCGGTCGATACGACGCTTCCAGATGTTGTGCACGTCGTTCAGATCCTGCCCCATCAAGATAATGTCGATGCCGTCGTGACCGTGCTGCGTCACGAACTTCGTCATCGGCTTGTCCAGCGGCTTGAAGCTCGACGGCCAGTAATCCTGCGCCTCGTCCAACACGTAGAGCGCATCCTTCACGACGTGCTCATAGAGACGCGGCATATCCTCGTCACCGATGCACTTCACCAGCTCGCGCACGCGCTCTACATCAACGCCGGTGAGCTCGGCAGCCATCTCCATGTTGAAGCCATCGACATTGGTGACAACATGCCGCCCCTTGATGATCGCTTCGAGGATCCACTTCACAACGGCCGTGTACGATTTACCCGCACGCGGCAGACCTTCAAAGAAATTGATCATGGTGTCACCACTGGCCGAGCGTAAAGAGCTTGCGCACGAACAGCCGGAACGCCACAGCACCCCCGAGCATCGCCAAGCCCTGCGGGATGTTGAAAACCGAAACGAAGTACAGGATGTCGCTGCCCATCTGACCAATCAGCGACTGCAACGAGTACTGCGTAAGGAACTGAGGCGCCGGAGCCGCAGCGATCAACGAGGCAACTGCCGACAGGAACAGATCGAAGGCGGCAATCGCAAGGTCGATGGTGATGTCCCACATCGCCTGGAACACCGCGACAAAGACTTTCCCGAACCACGCCAGGACAGAAGACAGGGCATTGATGATGGCATCAAACATCGCTCAGCCCCCTCACAGAAAGGCAATCGCAAACGCGGCAAAGGCAGCGGCCGCGAGCACCGCATACCCGGCAATCTGATACGCCAATGAAGCTGACGAGCTGCAGAAGATCGGCCCCAACGCAATCGACGGTGTCCAATCCGTCTGAGGCACGACCCACTGCGGACAAGTACCAGACGCATTCACGGTAAAAAAGCCCTGCACACCTGCCCCAATGGCAGAAGCCTTCACGGTGTTAGCAAAAGCGTTGAGCACATCTCCAAACGTCTTCGTCTTCTTGTCGTACAGCTTGATGTCCGGACTCACGAGCGTAGCCGTCGTCGGTTGCGGCTTGTCCTGCTGATTCGCCGGGTTGCCACCAGTTGCGGGCGGCGCTTGATCGGTCGTCGTCGTCGTCGTGGTGGTCGTGCTGCCGTCCGGATTCGTGACCGTTGTCGACGTCGATGTTGTTATCGTGGTCTGCCCCTCAACAGGGTTAGTCCGATCGTTGGTGCCCGTCACCGTGGTGGTCTTGGTCGTGGTGTTCGTCGTCGTCGTCTTGCTGCCATCGGCGTTGACCTTAGTAGACGAATCCGTCGAGGGCGCCGTCGTCACAGTTGCGGACGGGCACGACGTGCTATTCACCGCGCAACCGTTGTTCGTCCAGCTAGAACCGCCAGTAGAAAACGACACGCCGAAGCCAGTGCGCGAATCGCTATACAGGCCATAACACGGGTCAGAGGTAGACCCATCGGTGAGAGCCAGCGTCGGCCCACAGTTCATATCGTTGTAGATCGACGGCCACGAGTCAGGATGCGCCTTGATGGCACCCTGAATCTGCGCATCAGTAGCAGCCTGCTTCGGCGCAGACGGATCAGGAGAACACGCAGACCCACTATTCACATAACCAGTGGCGCAGGCGCCCGTTTGGTTCGCCCTGCTATACGGATAAAAATCCAAATCGCTCTTTAGAATTTTTGCAGTGCCGGTGTACGTACCATCACCATTGGCAACCACACCACCGTACTGATACCAAGTACTCGGCATGCTCGCCCTGCACGCAGCATCCGGACTATCGCCATACCCGCTGCCGCCACCAGCGCTGCCCCAATTGCAAAACCACTGATGCCCGTTAAACCCTACGTCACCCGCGCTGGCAGACAACGCAGGCGCAACTACCTGCCCGTTGCTATCAAGCGAAACATCACCACCAAGGCGATTCATCAACGTCACCAAAGCAACGCCGCCGATGATGCCCCCACGAATGGCCGTCATGCCAACCGAAGCCATCACATCACCCGCCACCGCAGCAGTGCCCACGGCAGGAATGGCGACAGCAGCAACGCCCACAGCCGCAACACCAACGGTGATCGGTATCAGCACGTTCATCACGTTGTTGGACGGCGGTTGCGGCACACCATTACCGCTCTGTCTCGCTGACACATCGACGCCCACACTATTGCCCTGAATGCACATCTGCCCGGGCATCGTGCACCCACCGTAACCCACTGCCGCGCGCGCCGAACCAGCCATCAATACGCCAGCGATCAGAAACACGCACGCCAAGTCGAGCAAAAACTCCGCAAACCTCAGACGCTTGTCCATCGCTCAGCCCTCACTCAACCCACGAACAGCAGCAACACCGCACGCAGCGCCCAACAGGAAATACGCCAGCAACCAGAACATGGGACCCCCTAAACCGTTAACCAAAAACGGCCCGCACAAGGCGAGCCGTCCGCACTGCAATGCGACCAATCAGCGGAAGAAGCCGACCAGCTTGTTGACGGCCCACTTCGTCACGTTCGGCACGATCTTCACCGCACCCATCGAAACGATCCCGGCACTCACAGTACCGATGGCCACCGCCGAAATGATGCTCGACAGGTCCGGACCAGTTGCCTGCGCCATCGCTGCACCAGCCGCACCAACCGTCAACGTGAGACCCACTGCGATCTTGTTGCCCAAATTGCCCTTCATGATTGACTCCTAGTCATTGAACATGGCGACCAAACGACCGATTGCGTAGCCCACCAAGTAGGACGCCGCCACCAGCCCAAATGCCGTCACAAACACTGTCGCCAAATCTGCCTGCGACGGAACCTGCATCCACGTGTAGAACGTGGTCGCGTTCTGGAACTCCCCAGGCGTCAGCATCAGGTACCCCTGACACGCCTGCGGCGCATCGTTGGTCACCGTCAACGCGCCGCCGTCGGCGACCAGAACGCACTGAGCCATTACGCTTCCACCACGTCGAGCACGTGATCGACCGGCACGATGGTTTCCACCTCGCCTGTGTCCTTGTTCTTAAACTGATACGGCTTGCGCTGATAACCGCCCAGGCTGCACAACACCGTCACTTCGTCGCCCTTCTCACCGAGCTTCTGTTTGGCGCGCACCTCAACCACCTGCGGACGGCTGTAAGCGTCCGGCGCGGGCGTGATGATTCGCGTGTACCGCGTGCCATCGAACGAACGCATCTGCTCAATGCGGCCACGAACCATCACCTGCATGGGCTTAATGGAAGCGGGCTTCTGTGCACCCGGTGTGTTTTCCTGAGACATGACTGCTCCTTACGCGGCAAGCCGCAACGTTTCCCGGCTCACTTGCAATTCCTCGCGGTTGCGCGCCGGGAGATGGCACAGCCGTGGGTCCGTCCGTACCGGACTGAAATCGTGGGGAAGTACGCCGCCGTTGGCGACGACCACCACATCGGTGCCGCGCCAGGACACGCCGGCATCCTCAAGCTGCTTGCGGTTCCGGTAGAACACCGTCCTAGCGAAATGCTCACGCGTTACCTCGTCACCCAGCGTGCACAGCGAAGACCAGAAGCCATACAGCCGAGTACCAGTCGAATCGCCATACACACCCTTGAGGCGGTGAAGCACCGCCCTGCTCTCTCTCACCGTCGTCATCGCTTGCTTCCCCTCGCGCAGGAGCTTCTCGATCTCGGTGTCAAAGACGCCCTCCAGATACGCGTCCGTCACCTCATCCACTCGCGGATGCTTCCCAAAGTCGTACTGGAGCTTGTCGCTATGCACTTCCACCTCGGCGCGCAGGCGGTTCTCCGCCAGGCGCAGGAGCGCTGCAACCTTGCGCTCGGCCAGCACACGGCTACGTTCCTCGTCGTGCCCGTGACGATGCTTGAACACCTGCGAGAAAAAGCCCCGCAGGCGGCCACGGTCATGCACCTGGAACTCGGTGCCCTTGTGATAGAACTTGACCGTAGTGGTCTTGCCCGCGAAGTACACCGCCATGGAGTACTTCGCTGCGCCCTTCTGCCGGCGCGGAAAGCTGATGAGCTGCAGGCCGTCGAAGAACTCCTTGCACGCAGCCTTCGAGAGCCGATAGACCGATGCCACGTCAACGCGATGCACGGTCCACCAGTCGGCCACCGGCAAATCGGTCTGCAACAGATCCTCGACCAGAGCGACGAAGTCGCGGCACGCCTGCAAGAAATTCGCGGGCCCACCGTAGACGTTGTGGCCGTGCTTGATCTTGTGCACCGACGCTTCGATGAGGATGTACGGGTCACACGGCACCAGCTCGGGACGGCCGTTCTTATTGACTACCCACTCCTCGTTCTTCGGGATCACCGAGATGCGTGAATCCCAGGAGCCGAGCAGCTCGCCCGTGAACAGCTCATAGAGGATTTCGCCGCTGGCGCAGTCCAAGCCAGAACGCAACAGGCACTGCCGTTTGATGCGCTCAACCACGGCGTTGCCAAGGTACGGAGAGCGCAACCGGACGGTGTCGTAGGCCATCAGAACCCCTCGCCAGAATCCGAGGAATTCCCGAAATCGGGACTGTCAGGCGGTGCTACCACGCCCGCCTGACAAAAAGCAGCCTCGCTGCGCGAGGCCAAAAACTCGGCTTCCGCAGCGTCAGAAAGTGCTGCATTCACGTCATCAAGGGACAGAGAACCACGACGAGCGGCCACACGGCCGCCCGATGCGTTGCGATAGGCTTGCTCCGACGCACGCGCACGGCGCGCGGCCGCTTTCTGCTCGAGCAACTCACGCAGCCAGACTGGCATCGTCTGACCTGCAGCCGCTGACGCAACCGGAATGACACGCCCAGCGCGGCGGGCCGCGCCCTCCGGGGCGGCGCCGGCGCGCAGGGCGGCAGAACTCGACTGAGATTGGCCGCCCTTCATTGCCCGTTCTCCAAACGCGAGTCCTGCATGCGGCGAAAAACGTCCGCGAGCAGATCCTTGTCGGTCGGCTGGCCCTCTTCGTCCAGTTCGCCGCCCTCGTCCAGGTAGTCTTCAATCGCTTCCTGCAGATCGACCTCATACGCATCAGCCATCGCTGCATTGGCCTCATCCAGCTCGGCGCGCAGATAGTCGACTCGCTCGCGCAGCGCCTCGGCAACAGCGCACAAATGGTTGTAGCGCGCCATGACCTCGTCGCGCTCCTCTTCCGTCCAGGCACCGATGCGCAACCCGTCGTTCGCCTCAAGGCCCTCTTCAAAGGCCTCATTGATCAGGTCAGCAAATTCCTCGAGCTTGTCCTCGCCAGCAGCGATGATCTCTTCCAGCTCGCGCAGGTTGTAGTCGCTCATCGGGCACCCCGCTGTGCAGCGCGGTACTTACTCGCAAAGCGCTCCAGCTCGAGACGGCGAGCAACACGAGGAGAAACGTACGCGACGAGCTGGAAAGCGTCTGACACAACAGCACGCACCGCGCGCACGGGCAAAGAGACAATGACCAGCAACAGCACGGCGTACACACACGACACCATGCGCACCCACCACAAGAAAGTGATGACGGCAGTGACGCCGCTGAAATCGATGTAGGCGAGTAGCCAGATCGCGTCGCGCGCGGGGCTGATTGAAGCGGCGAGCAGCGAAAGCGCCGTCGCGCAGAGGAAAAGAGGGATGCGACTACGGACGAAACCGTCCACCAGCTGGCTTTCCATCGTTTACCCCCTGCCCGGTTAACCGGTTATATTTCGCTTGAAATCTCAGGCGAGATTCATCTCGGGTGAGATTAAATATCTCGGGTGAGATGTTGTCAAGGCAGATGGAGGCAACAGATGAAAAGCACGAAGTACCTGGACGCCGTCAAGCAGGCACACCAGCTCAAGAACGACACGGCCCTAGCAGACCTGCTGGGCGTAGGTCAGAACACCGTTAGCCAATGGCGTAACGGAAAACGATTCATGGATAACGAAATGTGCCTGAAGCTCGCACAGGCCCTGGACATGCAGGACCCCATGCCGATCATCATGGCCGCGGATATGGACCGAGCTGAGCGCGCTGGTCAGCGGTCGCTATGGGAAGTTTTTTCACCGAGGATGGCGCATAGCGGCCTGGTCGCCCTCCTCGTCGCGCTGCTGGCCAGTGTCACAAATTTTGCGACACCCTCACCCGCCGAAGCCGCGCCGTTGAGCCATTCGTCGGCCCCTAACACTTTGCATTATGTTAAATAAAATACGGACCAGCATCGCCGATCCCAACCCGTTCTTGACTAAGCCTTCTTCAAAAACTCCGGCTTGAGCAGATAGCTCACCCCATCGATCTTGCAATCGATCGGATGGTCGCCCGAGACAAAGCGGATGTTCTTGATCTTGGTGCCGGCCTTGAGCGTGCCCGACCCGCCCTTGAGCTTCAGGTCTTTGACCAGCGTGGCTGCATCGCCAACGTTCAGGACATTGCCGTTGCTGTCCTTGATCACGAGCTCGGCTTCCACTTCGACTTCCTGCGCTGCCGGGTTCCACTCGTGCGCGCAATCTGGGCAGATGAAGAGTTCGCCATCCTGGTAGGTGTTTTCAGAGGCGCATAGCGGACAAGCTGGAATGGCGGACATATCGATCGAGTTGCGTGAAATTGGCGAAACGGGCCGCACTATAGCAGCCGTGATGCCGCCCAACGGTTGATGATCGTCACGCCAGGGTGCCGAGCACACCCATGAAGTTGCAAAGCGCCGCACTCTGCGCCTGTGCCCGCCAGAGCAAATGGACTTCCACCGCCAGCGGCAACCAATCCACCCGCTTGAACACCACGCCGGGCGGGTTCATGCGCTGGATGCTGTCCTGCATGACGGCCACCCCCAGGCCCGCACCGACCAGCCCCAGAATGATCGAGATCTGCGGCGCCTCGAACTGGATATCCGGACGGAATCCGCTCGATTCGCACGCCTCCAGCAGCCGCACGCGCCCCGCCGGGTTGAGTGCCTTGGGAAACGCGATCCACGGCAGGCCGTCCAGGTCTTGCGGCGTCACCGTGGGCCGAGCGGCCAGCGGATGGTCTTCGGCCATCGCCAGCACAAACGGCTCGCGCGTCAGCAGGCGGCTGGCCAGGGTGCCATCGGGTTTTGGCGGGTTGTAGACGAAGCCGACGTCGATCGCTGAACGCTCCAGCGCCTCGGCTTGTTCGCCGGAGCGCATGGTCGACAGCTTCAGGTTCACACGCGGATACGCCGCCCGGAACTGCCGCAGGGCAACCGGCAGCCGTCCACTGTGGACCACTCCTTCGCAGTAGCCGATGCCGAGCGTGCAGGCCTCTCCCCTGCCCGCCTGGCGCGCCTGCTCTTCCACCCGTTCGGCTTGGGCGAGCAGGTTGCGAGCCTCCAGGAGGAAATCCCGGCCGGCGGTGGTCAGCCGCACACGCTGCTTGACGCGCTCGAACAGTTGCAGCCCGAGGTGGTCTTCCAACTGGCGGATCTGGCGTGAGAGCGGCGATTGCGAGATGTGCAGCCGCTCAGCAGCACGCCCAACGTTTTCCGTCTCCGCCACGGCGACGAAATACCGGAGCTGTTGCAGTTCCATGGTAAGTCCTACGATGCATCAAGTCTGACAAATTCAGTCTTGGACAGCATTATATGGTCGGCCATAGAGTCAACGCATCGCGACTTCGCACCGATTGCGAAAGGACTTGACATGGATACCACCACACATCGGCCCAGCCTGACGCCGCATCTGACGATTCCCCAGGGCATTCTGCTGACCACGCTCGTCTTGCTGAGCGCATCCGGCCTGGTTGCCTCGGACATCAACCTGCCGGGCATGCCGCTCGCTGCCCAGGCGCTGGATGCCCCCATCACAGCCTTGCAGCAAACCTTCAGTGTGTACGTGATTGGGCTGGCGGTCGCGCAAGCGCTGTATGGCGCGCTGTCGGACACCTACGGGCGCCGGCGCCTGGTGATCGGCGGCATGGCGGTCTATGCGCTGGCGTCGATCGCCTGTGCGCTGGCGCCCAGCGTGGCGCTGTTCGGCCTGGCGCGCGTGTTCCAGGCGCTCGGCGCCGGGGCCGGCATGGTGATCGGCCGCGCCATCATCGGCGACATCTTCGATGCCAAGCGGGCCGCGCGCATCTTCACCACCATCATGCCGATCGTCGGGGCATCTCCCGCACTGGCGCCGCTGGTGGGCGGCTATTTGACGGACTACGTCTCGTGGCGCGCGCCTTTCCTGCTGACGGCCGCCCTGGGCGTCGCGGCAGTCGTGCTGATGCTGCTCTATATCCCAGAGACCATGCCCCAGGCGCGCCGGCAGCGCAGCGCGTTCGTGACGTTCCGCAATTACCCGATGCTGCTGCGTCAGCCGCGCTTCTGGACGTACGCGCTCAACCTGTGCGTCGCCTATGCGGCCTACCTCGGCTATCTGGCGGCGTCACCCGTGATTCTTGAACACATGGGGCTGGGGCCCAAGGCCGCCAGCACGTGCTACATCAGCCTGTCGGTCACGTACATCTTCAGCAACCTAGTGTCGCGGCATTTTGCGGGCCGGTATGCGCTCGATCGGCTGCTTGGCGTTGGCTATGCATTCTTTGCGCTTGGCGCAGTGTGCCTGGTCGGCGTAGCGCTGGTTGGCGTGAGCACGCCCTGGCCGGTGATCTTTGCCATCTCCATCATCACGCTGGCCAATGGCGTGCTGATACCGCTGTCGTTTGCGGGCGGTGTGACGAGCTTTCCGTCCACGGCGGGTGCCGCCTCGGGCCTGATGGGGGCGATGCACCTGGCCGCCGGATCGGCAGCCATCTACATGGTTGCCGCATTGCCGGGCACCGTTTCCGCACTGGCGGCATTTGTTGCCTGCGTAGCCGCTTTCGGATGCATCGCATTTCCGCTTTCGCTGCGCCTGGCACGGCAATCCGAAGAGGTGCCGGCGATAACCTGCGCCGCACGCTGAGCCAGCATCACCGCGCAATCATCTTGTTGGCATCGCCCTTCGGTATCATCCCGTCTTCAACGTTTTTACCCGATCTGGGAGGTCATCATGGGCGAAGCCAAACGACGCGGCACGCAAGCCGAACGCGTTACCCAAGCGAAATCCCGGCTGGACGCGCTGCGTCCTGAAAAGCTGGTCTGCGGCGCCTGCCAGACCGCCTTCACCGAGTTTGAAGGAATGGAGCCGCGCGACATGCCCGGCATCCACGCCATCTTTGGCGGCGAATGCCCGAACTGCGGCGAGAGCGTGATCTCGTTCAACGGCGAGCCCGAAGCCGTGGCCGCCGCCATGCTGGCCTATCAGGACGCCATGGAAGACGCCAAGCTCGGCGCGCAGACGCAGGAGGGCAAACACGTGCCGTACGTGGACGAAGAAGACAAGCCCACACAACATTGAGCACCGAGCCCGCCATGCAAGACACCCCGGTGCACCGCTACCGCCACTACAAGGGCGGCGAATACGAATGGCTGTGCGAGGCCACGTACGAGCCGGATCCCTCCATCAAGATGACGGTCTATCGCGCTGCCAACGGCACGATATGGACGCGCCCGTCGACGATGTTCCACGAGATGGTGGAAGTCGACGGCCGTCAGGTGCCGCGTTTCGCGCGCATCGACTGAATGACGAGCGATAGCGTTTCAGTACGAGCGGGCCTGCGGGCCCGCTTCACATATTGGCGCGACCTGACCGGTGTCTGGGCTGCCCGCCATGGCCAACTGGCGGCGGGGCTGCACGAGTTTGTCGTCTTCGGCATCAAGCAGGCGTGGGCCTGTCTGTTTGGCGGGTTGATGGTCGCCCTGCTGATCGGTACACACCTCTGGTATCCGGCCGATGCGCCAATTGCCCGGTACGACGCGCTAACGATTGCCGCGGTCATCATTCAGATCACCCTGCTTTGGCTGAAGCTGGAAACGTGGGATGAAGCCAAGGTGATCCTGATGTTCCACGTGGCTGGCACGGGCATGGAGGTGTTCAAGACAGCCGTCGGCTCGTGGATCTATCCGGAGGCTTCGGTGTTGCGCATTGGTGGCGTGCCGCTGTTTACCGGCTTCATGTATGCCGCGGTGGGCAGCTATATCGCGCGGGCGTGGCGCGAGTTTGATCTGCGGTTCTCGCACCATCCGCCGCTGGTGGTCACTGCCCTGCTCTCGCTGGGTATCTACGCCAACTTTTTCCTGCACCACTACTGGTGGGATGTGCGCTACGTGCTGATGGCGCTGATTGCCGTGGCGTTCCGCCGCTGCTGGATTCATTTCCGCATTGATCGCGAGCACCGGCGCATGCCGTTCCTGCTCGGCTTCACGCTGGTGGCGCTGTTCATCTGGCTGGCAGAAAACATCGGCACATTCACACGCACCTGGCTCTACCCGAACCAGTTGCAGGGCTGGGAAATGGTGTCGATCGCCAAGCTTGGCGCGTGGTTCCTGCTGACCATCATGAGCTACGTCATGGTGACGCTGGTCAACCCGCCGCGGCCCGTTGAGGGTGCTTGAGATCAGCCTGTTCAGCGGGTGCCCGATCGCGCAGTTCGAACGTCACGCGCACACGGCGTGAGAACTGCAGGTAAACGCCGCAGGTCAGCAACATCGCCACGGCCACCACCACGCCGTCGATCACGGTGGTGCGCGCACCGGCAACGCCGCCCGCCATCAGCATCAGCCCGATCATCGGGGGCAGCAGCGCCATGTGCACGATCGTGGCCAACCGGAACGCGCTATCGTGCGTAGTGGCCAACACCAGCACCGTGACGCACGAGATCAGATAAAGCAGCGTGGTCAGGTTGACCGCCCCACTGCCCGGCGTGTTGGCATCGAAGAGATCAGCGCCGGCCAACTGCAGCGCATCGACCGACAAGCCCTGCCAGAACACCCACGTTGGCCCCGCGATGGCAATAGCCAGCACCCACGGCAGCCAGCCGGCAATGCCATACAGCGGATGGTGTTCTGCTTCGATCGGGTCAATGTCGACCCAGCGATGCGTCAGCATGATGCACCCCCAAAACAATGCGCGCCCGTTCTGGTAACGGGTGACTTCTGCAGGTGCCCGGCGGCACCCGCTTTCCCTCCTTCCAGCTTAGTGCTTGCCGCAATGCAAGCAAGCCGTCACCACTTGGTGGAAACCACGATCACGTTGCCGCACACGGCAGGCAGGCGCGATCAAAAGTGTGGAAATTGGTACCGACGTGTCAGGTATCGCATGCCTGGGCGACCAACCTGCATAGCTCGCGTCCGAGCGGGTGGCCGTGCCGCTTGTGCCCGCTCTCTCGGATGCGCCTGCCAATACCGTTCATCGGACGGAACCCCACCAGGAGGTGTTGCATGCAACGAGAACTGTTCTCCCCGACGGCCCTGCAGAAAGCTGGGCAAGCCATCGTCTTCTATACCGTCGCACTGATTTTTCTGGGGTACGGTGCCTACAAGTTCACGGCGGTCGAGGCTGAGGCCATCTATCCGCTGACCAGCAATAGCCCGCTGTTTTCCTGGCTCTATAGCGTGCTCAGCAAGCAAGGGGTGTCCAACCTGATCGGCGTGGCCGAAATTGCGCTGGCGCTGGCCATGCTGTGGCGCGGCCACTGGCGCGTGCGCTTGGCCGGCAGCCTGGGGATCGCTGGCGCGCTGTTGAGCACGCTGTCGTTTCTCATTACCACGCCGGGCATTGGTCTTGATGGGTTCATCATCAAGGACGCCGTCTTGCTGGGTGGCGCGCTCTGGGCAGCCGGCGCTGCGTGGCAATCCGGCTTGGTGCATCCGCGCCAATCCGGCGCGCTGGCTTAGCCTATCGACGGAAAAGGCGCGGGCGATCCGGGTCGTATAGCGGGTCGGGCGTGATCTGCGTGAGCTGCAGCACGCCGGCCGGATCAAAGTAGAAATGCATCAGCGATGGCCAGACGTCGTCCGACTTGAAACGGTATGACCAGACGAGCCGGTCCATGCGGGGGAAATACGCCGTTTCGACCGGCTTGCCAAAGTGCCGCAGCACGTCGTCCTGGGTCCAGGTGCCGATCTTCGCCTGGGCAAACTCAAGGCTGCGCAGCACCTGCTTGAAGTCGATCAGCTTGCCGCTGGCATCGAAGTCCGCCGCGTAGGTGAACTGGCCATAGGGCTGCGTGGGATACAGCCAGCGCGTGCCGCCATCCAGCGGGTAGGACTCACGCGGCGGGCCAAACTGTGCCTGCACCGCAGATTGATCACTGCCGACCAGGCGCTGCCCCTTCGTCACTGGGGATTCCAACGCGGCACACCCTGCCAGCGTGGCCACCATCATGATCGCCGCCAGCCAACGCATTGCGCGCATGACAACCGCCTCCATCCTGTCTTTCGAGGGTGGACAGTGTAGCGCTGGCCAGCGGTTCAGCGTGCAAGCAACGGTGCAATGTCGAGGTGTGCAGCAGCAAGGCGTGCATCTGCTTGCGGCAGACGCGGAATGGTGCCCAGATGCGGCGCCCCGATCCAGCGACGCAGGGTGGTGACGTTATCGTCCAGACCAGCCATGGCCGGGTCGACCACGTTGCCAACCCAGCCCGCCAGGTGCAGTCCGCGCGCGGCGATCGCCTCGGCGGTCAGCGCTGCATGGTTCAGGCACCCCAGGCGCAGCCCGACCACCAGCACCACCGGCAGGCCCAGTGCCACGGCCATCTCTGCCGTATCAAAATCGTCGGACAGCGGCACGCGAAAGCCGCCTACGCCCTCCACCACGACCGCGTCGGTCAGCGACTTGGCCTGCACGAATGCATCGAGAATGGGCGGCAGCGCAATCGTTACGCCCTCGCGCGCAGCCGCCAAGTGCGGCGACATCGGTGCATCCAGCAGCCACGGGCAAATCGTTGCCAGCGGCAGATCCACCGAAGCGGCGGCGCGTAGCTGCTCGATGTCTTCATTCGTGCGCGTTGGCGCGCCGGTGCAGTTGCCAAGCAAAGTTCCCGCCGCAATCGGCTTGAGGCCGGCGCTGCGGTAGCCGGCATCGGCCAACTTGGTCAGCAATGCGGCACTGACCAGCGTCTTGCCGATCTCGGTATCGGTGCCGGTCACGAAACAGTCGAAGCGCGGTGGCATATCAAGCAGCCTTGGCAGGCGAGTGCAGCGATTGGCCGGCCGCTTCCAGCGCCTGTGCCAACCGTTCGATGTCGTCGTCAGTATGCGCGGCCGACAGCGTGATGCGCAGTCGGGCCGTGCCCACCGGCACCGTCGGCGGGCGGATGGCGGCGATGCGGATACCTTCGCGCTCCAGTGCGGCAGCCAGTTCCAGTGCAGGCGCGTTCTCTCCGATCACGATGGGTTGAATGGCCGTGGGCGATGGCATCCACTGCCAGCCGAAGCGGGCCGCCAAGCGCTGCGCATGCGCGCTCCATACGGCGATATGGCGGTTCAGGCGCGCACGGCGTTCGGCGCCTTCCTCGCTCGCAATCACGTCCAGCGCGGCTTCCACGGCGCAAGCGATTGCCGGTGGCGTGGCCGTCGTGAAGATATAGGTGCGTGCGCGCTGGACCAGCCAGTCGATCACCATGCGGTGCGCCACGATGGCCGCGCCCGCGCCTCCCGCTGCCTTGCCGAATGTGCCGACGTAGACGAGACGCTCCGAATGCAGCCCGAAGTGCGACAACACACCCGCGCCGTTCTCGCCGAGCACGCCCAGACCATGCGCATCGTCCACGATGAGCCAGGCGTCGTAGCGCTCAGCCAGCGCGAGCAGTTCAGGCAGCGGCGCGATGTCGCCGTCCATGCTGAACACGCCATCGGCCACGATCAGCTTGTTGCGGCTCTTGCTTGCGGCCAGTTGCGCTTCCAGCGCAGCCAGATCGGCATGGGGATAGACCAAGACCTGCGCCCGCGAAAGCCGCGCGCCGTCGATGAGCGAGGCGTGGTTTAGCGCGTCGGAGAAGATCGTGCAGTCTTGGGCCGGCTGGATGCCGCCAGACTGCGCCAAGGCACTCACCACGGCCAGGTTGGCCATATAGCCGGTGCAGAACTCCAGCGCATCCGCCTCGGGAATGTGCGGTGCCTGCAGCGCCGCCATGCGCGCCTCCAGGCGTGCGTGCGCAATCGAATGGCCACTGACCAGAGACGATGCTCCGCTGCCGAAACCGTACTGGCGTATGCCCTCCACCACCGCTTCGCCCAGGGCGGGATGCGCTGCGAGGCCCAGGTAGTCATTGCCGCAGAAGCCGAGGATGTCGCGCGGTTCCCCACCCGGCACGCTGATGCGCTGGCTGCGGTCGGTCGGGCTATACGCGGTGCGGCGCACGCGACGCAAGTGGGCGGCGTCAATGGCGTCCAGGCCTGCCTGCAGGTCGTCAAGCAATCGCATAGGTTTCTCCTTCGTACGCATCGCCAGCATGGGCGAGCGTGTCTTCCAGGGTTTGCAGCGTGCGCTCGACCAGGGTGTCGGTTTCTGCGTCAGTCAACACGTAGGGCGGCAACAGATAGACGGTGTTGCCAATCGGGCGCAGCAGCAGGCCGTGCGTGCGTGCAGTCAGCGCAAAGCGTTCGGCAAAGCGCGCGCCGGCCACGTCGGGGTGCACGTCAAACGCGGTGATCATCCCGGTCTGCCGCAGATGCGCGAATCGTGCGTCGTGCGACAGCGGCGCCAGCCCCTGTGCGATGCGCGCGGCGGTTACGCGGTTGCGGGCGAATACGTCCTCCTCCGCAAAAAGATCCAGCGTGGCAAGTGCTGCACGGCAGGCCAGCGGATTGCCCGTGTACGAGTGCGAATGCAGGAAGCTGCGCACCGGCGCATCGTCGTTGAACGCGTTGTAGATGGCATCGCGCGACAGCACGATCGACAGCGGCAGATACCCCCCACTGATGCCCTTGGACAGGCACAGCAGATCGGGCCACACGCCAGCCTGCTCGCACGCGAAGAAGGTGCCGGTGCGGCCGCAGCCGACGGCAATCTCGTCCGCAATCCAGTGCACGCCAAACGCGTCGCACAGCGCACGCACGCCGCGCAGGTAGCTCACGTCGTGCATGGCCATGCCGGCGGCGCACTGCACCAGCGGCTCAATGATGACGGCGGCGATCGTGCCAGCGTTGGCGCTCAGGCAATCGCGCAACGCGGCCAGCGCGCGCTCCGCCACGTCGGCGGCGGTTTCGCCCGGACCGACCAAACGTGCGTCAGGTGACGGCACACGGTGCGATTGCAGGATCAGCGGGTCATACGCATCGCGGAAAATCGCCACATCCGTCACGCCCAGTGCGCCAAGCGTTTCACCGTGGTAGCCGTGTTCCAGGCAGATGAAGCGGTTGCGCGCGCCCTGCCCCGCGTTCCGATGAGCATGGAAACTCATCTTGAGTGCGATTTCCACCGCGGATGCGCCATCCGAGCCGAAGAAGCTGTGGCCGAGCGCTCCGCCCGTCAGGTCAATCAAGCGCTCCGCCAACTCCACTGCCGGGCGGTGCGTGGCGCCGGCCAGCATCACGTGCTCCAGCGAATCGAGCTGTGTCTTGAGCGCCGCATTGATATGCGGATTGGCGTGACCGAACAGGTTGACCCACCACGAGCTGGTGCCGTCCAGATAGCGCTTGCCGTCAAAGTCGATCAGCCATGACCCCTGGCCACGTGCGATGGGCAGCGGCGGCATGGCATCGAGCCGTGCGTTTTGCGTGCACGGGTGCCAGACGGCCGCACGGCTGCGCGCTTGCCACGCCGTGTTGGCCGAGCGGGCACCTTGCGCGCCATGAACCGACGCGGCCGACACGGGGATGGGGGGATACGCCATACGAACCTCCAAGTAGCGACGCCGGCCCCGAGGTGTTGCAGAACGGAACCGGCACATGGCGGCGTATGGTAGGCGGCTTGCTGGTCAATCAACAAGCGGACAGATCAACGCTTTTTGCTGCAAAAATTACCGACAAAGCACGATGAAGCCATGTTTTTCGGCAAAACGTCGGCGGTCTTGTGGCGATCTTTGCGCAAAAAATTTTTCGGAAAAATGCGAGCGAGCGCTTTTTTCGTCACCTACGGGGCAGCCCGCACATCAGGCGCGGGTGATATTCAGAATGTACTGAAAGTATCGCGCGCATCATTGCTCAGCTCTAGGGATAACCCTATACTCGGGAAAACCCTAGAGAACGAGAGAAAACATCATGATCCAGCAAGCCTATTACACCCCGAAGTTCGCCGGCCAAGCCCAAGCTCAAGCCGCTCGCCGCCCGTCGCTGCTGCGCGCAGTCATCAACTATTTCCGCAAGGGTTGGGATGACAACCTGGCGTACGCTGAAGTGGTTGGCAAGTCGGGTTCGTACCTCGGCTAAGCCCCGCGGCTGAACTTTCAGCCCAGCCGCAAAGGCACATCGCAAAAAAATGGCGCATTGGCGCCGTTTTTGTTTTTTGCAGCAGCGTGCTGGCTCACGCGATCGGTCAAGGCTGGATCAGACGAATCTCGACCCGGCGGTTCATCGCGCGCCCTGCTGCCGTGGCGTTGGAGGCAACCGGGTTGTCCTTGCCGAAACCACGCACGATCAAATCGTCGCATTGCAGGCCATGTTCGCGCAGGTAGGCCGCCACGCTGTCGGCACGGCGCTGGGAGAGTGCAAGGTTGTGCGCAGCGGAGGCACGCGAATCGGTGAAGCCGCTGATCTCGCCGTGCTTGAAGGTGATGCCACGGCTATCAGCAACAAGCTGGTCCAGCTTGCGCTTGGCCACGGGCGTGAGCGTAGCTTGGTCGGTATCGAAATTGGCATCCCCGCCCAGATCCAGGCGTTTGACCACAACCGGCATGGCGACTGGCACCGGCGCGGGCTCCGTCGCCGTGACAGGTTTGGCGGGAGCTGGCCCGCACTGGAAGGTCAATGTGCGCACGTCGGTGCTGCGGCCGAACGGTGTCACCGGTTCCAGTGGGCGCACAGGCTGGTCGCCGCACATCTCTTTGGCCTTGTCGGTGCAGACGCTCTGCCCCTGGAGCAGACCATGGCATTCGACGCGGTACGTCGGCACGCCGTCTTGCGGGTTGACCTGATAAGCGTTGAAGGTTGGCCCCGACGCGCTTGAGCACGCGGCCAACGGCACGGCAAGGGTCAATACCCAAATTGCGGATGTCTTCATGATGAATGTGTACTGAGGAGCTCTGTGGATTGGGCGATGCGGCTTACCACTGCATGGATGCGCCCATGCCGAATGTCGTGCCGTTGCCGGGGCTCGTGCTGACCCCGGCCCGAACCTTGATGTTCTCGGTCACACGTGCAGTGCCACCCACGGCCACGGCCTGATAGCCGTGATAGAAGCCCGAGCCGATGCCGAGCGAGAGCGTTTTGTCCTTGTCAACGTCAGGGATCATCGTCAGCGCGGTTGCCGCCGCAACCCCGGCATAGGCGTTGCGTGCCACGTTGTTGACGTTCTGCTGCAAGCCGTTGAGCTGCTGCGTCACGTTGGCGTTCGACTGGCCGATCGCGGAGTTGAGCTGGCTCAGGTTGACGGCATCCGTGCTCTGTGTGCCGGCAGCCACATTGGTGATCTGCCGCTCGGCGCCGGCTGCCCCCACGCTCACCACGTTTGCGCGCCCGCTATCGCTGGAGTTGCTGCCCAGCGCGACAGAGTTATTGCCCGTGCTGACGGCACCGCTGCCAGCAGCCGTGCTATTTGCGCCCGTGGCCAGCGGCGGCGTATAGGTGGTCGGGTTGCCCGTGATCCAGGTGTTGGCCGCAGCCTGCAGGCCCGACGACACATTGGCCGCTGGCCCAGTCCCTCCACCGACGTTGTTACCCAACCCGCCGTTGCCGTTCCCTGCGTTGCCGTACGTTGGCGATGTCACCGCGCCGGTCGACGTGTTGTAGCTCGAACCGCCCCCAAGGTTGTTTGCCACCGTCGAGCCCAGGCTGTTGACCTTGCTGCTCAGCGCGGCAATGGCCTGATCGGCGGCGTTCAGTTGCGAGCCGTTGATCGCATCCGTGCTGCTTGCGTTGATCCGCCCTGCTGCCACATTGGTGATGGTGCGCTCGGCACCCGGCGTGCCCACACTGACCGTGCTGGTCGGGGCGCCACCGGCAAACGTGTAGAGCGTTCCGTTGATCGTGGCAGACGGCGTGGCAACCGTTGCTGCAGTCACGCTGCCAGCGCCCAGTGCGATGTCGCCGGCATAGTTGGAGATGGCCTTCGGACCGATCGCCACACTGTCCATGCCCAATGCCTGGCTGTCCGGAGCCGTGCTGTTGGCGTGGAAGTACTTGATGCCCGTGCTGTTGATGGCGTCCAGCGCCGCACCCACGTTATTGACGGTGGACGTTGTACCGTTGGCGTCGCTGACGGTGTAGGTCGGCCCTGTGACCGCGCCGGTCGACGGGTTGATGGATGCCCCGCCGCCCAGGCCAGCCACAGCACTACCGAGTTGGCCAACGTTCACGGCATCGGTCTGCGCGACGCCGGGGGCCACGTTATGCAATGTCACCGGCCCGCTTGCTACGCCCACCAGCGTCAGGTCTTGCGATGGCTTACCACCATTGGGCGTCGTTGGCGAAGACGGATTGCTGTATTGCACCGGCCCCACACCGCCATTTGCCACGGAACTGACAAGATTGTTGATCGTCTGGTTGGTCGCATAGAGCTGCGAGCCGTTGACGGCATCCGTGCTGGTCGCGGAAACCTGTCCCTTCGCCACGTTGGTGATGACGGTGTTGGCTGCATTGATACCGGTGATGGTCAGGCTCGGGCCGCTACCACCATTGGTGGTCACACCTGTGGAGGTGATGCTCGTGCCGCTGGCAGCCGGCCCCACCGTCACGCTGCCGGCCACGTTGACGTTGTTGGCTAGGTTGAAGGTGACGTTGTTGCTTGTCGACGACTTGCTCACGACGATATTGCCGTCCGTGTTTTTGAGGTCAACGGTGCTGCCGGTTGCGCTGTTCGGGCCCACGTTGGTGGCGTTCGCGCCTTGTGCACTGACATTCCAGCCGGCACCGGCCGTCGCATTTACGGCGTTGAGCTGGCTGACATTCACCGCATCGGTTGGCGCAGTACCTGCGGCCACGTTGGTGATGACGGTGTTGGCGGCATTGATGCCTGTGGTGGTCAGGCTCGGGCCCGTGCCGCCATTGGTTGTTACGCCACTCGACGTGATGGTTGTACCGCTGGCCGACGGCCCCACCGTCACGCTGCTTGCCACATTGACGTTGTTCGCCAGATTGAAGCTGACGTTGTTGCTCGTCGACGACTTGCTCACGACGATATTGCCGTCCGTGTTGTTCAGGTCAACGTTGCTCCCGGTGGTGCTGTTCGGGCCTACGTTGGTAGCGTTAGCGCCCTGAGCGCTCACGTTCCAACCCGAGGCTGCCGCCGTCAACGCGCCTTGCACGTTGTTGTAGGTGTTGCCGCCCACGGTCAGGCCGGTGTTGATGGTGTTTGTGGTCGCGTTGTACGTGGACGTACCACCCAGCGCATTGGCCACCGTATTGCCCATCTGGTTGAGCTGACTGCCGTTGATGGCATCCGTGCTGGTGCTGCTGATGGTGCCGGCTGCCAGGTTGGTCAGCGAAACCGGTGCGGTATTGGCACCCGCGCCGCCTGCGCCCACCAGCGTCACGCTGTTGGTCGGCGCGGTGCCCGGCGCATTCGGCGTCGTGCTGCCCGGTGCGGCTGTGTACTGCACAGGCGAGCCGGCTTGCAACGCATTGACAGCGCCACCGACGGTCGTCTGTGTCGTGCCGTACACGTTGTATGTGGGGCCAGTGACCGTACCGTTGGCATTGATGGTTGCGCCACCGCCTAGTGCATTGACGGCTGGCGTCAGCTGGCTCACGTTCACCGCATCGGTCGGGGCTGTGCCCGGTGCCACGTTGGTGATGACGGTGTTGGCAGCGTTGATGCCTGTGGTGGTCAGGCTCGGGCCCGTGCCGCCGTTGGTCGTCACGCCCGTCGACGTGATGGTTGTGCCGCTGGCCGACGGCCCCACCGTCACGCTGCTTGCCACATTGACGTTGTTCGCCAGATTGAAGCTGACGTTGTTGCTCGTCTTCGACTTGCTCACGACGATGTTGCCGTCGGTGTTGTTCAGATCAACGGTGCTGCCTGTCGGGCTTGCCGACGACACCGTAGTCGCATTTGCGCCCTGCGCGCTGACGCTCCACCCTGCACCCGCACCCTGCACGGCGGAGTTGAGCTGGTTCACGTCGACCGCGTCAGTGCCATTCACACCAGGCGCAATGTTGGTGATGGCGTGGCCGCCGCCGTTGATGCCGGCGCTCGTGACACTCGGGCCGCCGATGATGGTCAGGCCATTGGTGTTGAGCACACTGTTGCCGGTCGTCACGCTGGTGAACGTTGGCGTCATGCTGGTTGCCAGCGTGATGTTTGCGCCGTTTTGCGTGATGGCGACGTTGTTGCCTGCGGTGAACGTTGTCGTGCCGCCCGGTGCGACATTGGTCACAGAGGTGCCGCTGGCTGTGCCGGTACCCGTCTGGGCCGTCGTCACGTTCCAACCCTTGTTCGCAACCGTGCTGACCGCGTTGAGTTGGTTCATGTCCACGGCATCCGTGCCATTCACGCCGGGCGCGATGTTGGTCACGGTTAAGCCGCCACCGTTGATACCTGTGCTGGTCACACTCGGCCCACCAGTGATCGTCAGACCGCCGTTGTTCAACGTCGAGTTGCCAGTCGTTACGCTGGTGAACGTCGGCGTCATGCTGGTTGCCAGCGTAATGTTCGAGCCGTTTTGCGTGATGGCGACGTTGTTGCCTGCCGTGAACGTCGCCGTGCCGCCCGGGGCCACATTGGTCACAGAGGTGCCGCTGGCCGTGCCGGTACCCGTCTGGGCCGTCGTCACGTTCCAACCCTTGTTCGCAACCGTGCTGACCGCGTTGAGTTGGTTCATGTCCACGGCATCGGTGCCATTCACGCCGGGCGCGATATTGGTCACGGCTAAGCCACCACCGTTGATGCCTGTGCTGGTCACACTCGGCCCGCCAGTGATCGTCAGACCGCCGTTGTTCAACGTCGAGTTGCCAGTCGTTACGCTGGTGAACGTCGGCGTCATGCTGGTTGCCAGCGTAATGTTCGAGCCGTTCTGCGTGATGGCGACGTTGTTGCCTGCCGTGAACGTCGCCGTGCCGCCCGGGGCCACATTGGTCACAGAGGTGCCGCTGGCCGTGCCGGTACCCGTCTGGGCCGTCGTCACGTTCCAACCCTTGTTGGCAACCGTGTTGACGGCGGCGATCGCCTGATTGGTGGCGTAGAGTTCCGAGCCGTTGACGGCATCCGTGCTGGTGGCGCTGACGCGGCCTGCTGCGACATTGGTGAGGGTGCGTTCCCCACCTGCGGTGCCCACGCTCACCGTGCTGGTCGGGCTGGTGCCCGCCACGGCATAGGTCGTGCCTGCCACGGTCACGCTTGCGGTACTCACAGCGGCAGCCGTGGAGGAACCCGAACCCAGTGCCACATCCTTCGTAAAGTTGGCAACCGCCCCGTTGCCCAGGGCAACACTATTCCCCCCGACAGCGGATGCCGATGTACCGAGTGCCGATGCGCCTGCCCCCGCACTCGACGAGCCCGCACCAATGGCAATGGCACTGCTACCCGTGGCCGACGCGCCGGCCAAGCCTGCGGTTGTGGACCCAGCCGTACCCGAGCCAATAGCGATCGCGCTTGTGCCGCTTGCCACGGCGCCTGCACCGCCCGAGCCTGCTGCTGCAGAACCCCCTGCTCCACCATCACCGAGCGCAATGGCGCCCGAGCCGGTTGCCGCGGCACCTGCGCCTCCCGTCGCGCCCGCGGCCGAACCACCCGTGCCGCCGGCACCGATCGCAATCACACCCACACCCGACTTCGCCTGCGCGCCAGCGCCTCCTGCGGCCACCCCACCCGCGCCAGCGGAGCCCACTGCAATTGCGCCCGCCGTTGCGGCCGAAGCGCCACCGCCCACGGCAAACGACGCATTGCCCGTGGCACTGGAGCCAACCGTACCGTTGCCGCCCAACGCCACCGAGCCGACACCGGATGAAGTGGCGGAATAGCCCAGCGCAACGGAACCCGTATTCGTGGCGGCGGACGACTGGCCGATTGCGGTGGATTCGTTGCCGGTCGCTTTTACGCCGGCGGCATTCGCATGTCCGCCGATCCCGATCGCATCCACGCCCGTCGCCACAGCCTGGTCACCGATGGCGACTTGAGAACCCGTGCCGTTCGCATTGGAGGTCGCGCCGATGGCAATCGGCGATGTGCCGCCAGTGGGGTTGCTGCTCAACGCCTGCGCACCCTGCCCGATGGCGATGGCACCGTTCTGAAACGCCGTGCCCGATGTACCGGCCTTTGCGCTGCCGATGGCGATGGCGCCAGCACTCGTCGAGCCGCCCGTGGCTGCCGCGCCGCTGCCGATGGCAACAGAAGCCGCCCCCGATGCACTGGCGGCATTCGCGCCGGTACCGCTGCCGATGGCCACCGCGGTGCCCGTCGCCGTGCCGAACGTGCCATTCGTGTACTGGGCATGGGCGGTGCCGCCGAGCAGAGTCGCCAGCACCAACGCGATGGCGGACTTCCTGTGCCAACCCCCGCCTGCCTGCAAGACACGCGCACCAACGGTCTTACCCCGTGTCGTGCCGGTCTTGCCTCCGCCGCAACATGTCTCTGCCACCACAACCGTCAGGTTTCTGACGGCGCTGTGTTTTGTCTTATAGATCAGGTTCACTTCACTTCCCCAAAAAGCGCATTACTCAGAAGCGGCGCGATAAAAATGCGTCGTTCTGCTTTTCTTGTTGAATGCTCGGCTGCCGTATGTGACGTGCCTCCGATGTCATCGGAGCGGGTGGCATTCGCATTCTTGAAGCAAATGTAATAAGGGGAAGCGCTTTCAATGCAAAGCTTTCACAAGCAACTGTGATGCAATGTCAAATCTCGGCAGAGTGATTCACTTTACGGTTTTCTCAACGAAAAAATGTAGAAAATGTGAAGAAATCGACAGGCGGACTCGTCGATTCGAAAGAAGCGGCGTTGAGAGCTGAGGCGCACAAAGGCCCGACGGCTATCTAGACATGCCGACCGCGGAAATCGCCTCAATGCGCTGGACTGCGGCCGCTAGAGGAAAGCGGCGATAACGAGAAAATCACTGGTCGCGTAGGGATTCCGTTTGAACCCGTCCGCTCAGAGTCGCCGACAAAATGCCATTGCCCATCCGACTCCGCTCGAAAGCTCAGTAACTTGTAGGTAATACCCCCCATTTTCAGGTGCGCGGCGTAATCGACATTGACATAGAGGCCGTCCGGAATATCGCGATCATTCTTATATTCGATACGAACGATGGATGCCCAACCATGATCCAGTATGCCGCCATCGTCTCTGTGGGTGGCTTGCATCTGCTGGACGAACGCCTCTTTGCTGACAACCGCTCGAACCAAGGGTGCGGCCCCGTCCCAGACGGCGCCGTATTGCCCCATCTCCAGCTGGCCAACAATGCGATCTGCCAGCTGCAGGATTTCGTCGGCAGACGTTCCTGGCGCCGCCAGTACCTGTGCCTGCACCGTCGCCGATATCAGCATGCCAAGAGCAAGGAGACCGCTCCGAAAAGCCCGCCCATCAAGCGTCATGCGCTCTCCAGCCGATACCCGGCCCCATACACCGAGATCAGTTTCACGCCGTTTCCTGGGTTCAGTCCCAGCTTCAGCCGGATCTGCGAGATATGTGTGTCCAGCGTGCGGGACTCCCCCGCATAGGACTCGCCCCAGATTGCGCTCACCAGATAGTCTCGCGTCAGGAGCTTTCCCTTGCGGGAGAAAAGCTTGTAGGCAAGCTCGTACTCCTTGCTTGTGAGCTTGATCTCCCGACCTTCCACAAAGGCAACACGACGTGCGTTGTCGAACTTGAACGCTCCCAGTTCAAGCGTGCTCGCTGCCTCTTCTTGATACAGCCGTCTCAAGATGGCTTCGATTCGAGCCTCCAGCACGGCGGCACTGATCGGCTTGATGATGTAGTCATCTGCACCCTGACGCAGGGCTGCCACGATCTCAGACTCGAACGCCGCGCTTGTTACAAAGGCAACAGGCGTTCGATCTTCTTTTTTCTGCCTCAGCCAAAGCAGTATTTCCATCCCTGACATTCTTGGAACATGCCAATCAAGAATCAAGAGATCATAAGACTCGCGCTGCAGATTCTTGAATATCTGCATGCCGTCTGAGAATGAAACACAAACATGCCCTAGACGGTCAATCACTGATTCCATCAGCGAAAGAAATCCAGGATCGTCTTCCAATACAGCGATCCGCATTGCTACTTCCCCGTTGACTTAGATATCGTTATTTATTTTTAATAATCGATACTATGTACAGCACCAGTCAGCCGCTTTCTTTTTCAGGAAAATTCCTTGTTGAAGCAACGTGACAAGGCTAGAAATAGCATGCCTATCGCGGTGAAATTCCAAACAATTGCAAGATCCTGGCGCCCTTGTTTCATCCATGGTCAGGCGGCCGTTTGAAACCGGTGGCGGTGTCAGCTTTTCATCGGAAGATGTTTGCGCAAATGCCTATTCGATCACTCCCATGAAGCCATTGTGAGATCAGGCCTCATGAGAACCCAGATGGATGGCATGCGGAGGCGCTACTGAACCATTGGTATCGTCGCAGATAAAAAAGCAATCACAATGTGAACCGATCTTGGATATCACGACCGTGGTAACGCATTCGACATTGAGATAAGGCATAGCAGGACACTGCGGGTCGTCAGCGAATAGGCCACAGCATTTGACAAAGCCTTGCTTTCCTCACAATTGCAATGCTTAACCTGAACGAATCGAACTGCTGCCTCACCCCCCTTTAGCAGTTCGGTTCCCCGTCGCATGAATGTCCATTCATGCCGCGTTGTGCAGCGCCAAGCGGCGTGCCCGCTTGGCGTTTTTTTTTATTGTTACCCACCGGGGCTGAAGTGTGTCCCTGGCTAGCCCAGGTCTCCGCCGCCAACCGGCAGCACCGTCCCGGTGATATAGGAGGCTTCGTCCGACGCAAAAAAGAGGATGACCCGCACCTGCTCGTCGATGGTGCCGTAGCGGTGCATCAGGCTGCTGGCAAGGGTCTGGTCGACGATGCCCTGGTACCAGACGGTTTCCTGCTCCGACATGGGCGCCGCGTTGCGCGGAATCTTGCGCGGCGGCGCCTCGGTGCCGCCCGTGGCCACGGCGTTGACGCGGATGTTGTCCTCCGCATGCTCCAACGCGAGGCTGGCCGTAAGCGCATTCACGCCGCCCTTGGCCGCCGAGTACGGAATCCGGTAGATGCCGCGCGTGGCAATCGACGACACATTCACGATCACGCCCTGCTTGCGCTCCACCATGTGCGGCAGCACCGCGCGGCAACACCACAGTGTCGGGAACAGCGAGCGACGGATCTCCGCCTCGATCTGCCTTTCTTCATAGTGTTGATACGGCTTGGCCCAGATCGTGCCGCCAACGTTGTTGATGAGCACGTCGATGCGACCGAAGGTGTCGAGTGCGGTCTGCACGGCATGCTGGGCGCCGGCGTAGGTTTCCAGATCCACCGTGACAGCGTGCACCTGCCCGCCGGCTGCGGCGATTTCGGCCTGCACTTCGTAGACCAGCTCTGCGCGGTCCACCAGCAGCACCTTGGCGCCCTCTTCTGCGGCAGCCAGTGCCACGCCACGCCCAATACCCTGCGCCGCGCCGGTCACGACGACGGCCTTGCCTGAGAATCGTTGCATGCTCATGCCGCCTTTGCGTTCGGTGCTGCGTTGGGCGTGAACTTCTCGTAGTGGAAGCTGTTGGGTTTCACACCTTCATCGTCGAAGTATTTGCGCACCGCATCGACCATCGGCGGCGGCCCGCACAGATAGACATCCACATCACCATCGTTTAGCGCGTCGGCTGGAATGTGCTGCGTCACCCAACCCTTACGCGGATGGCTGGAAGCGGCATCCGCGACGACGGTGGCGTAGCTGAAGTTCGGCAACCTCGCTGCATAGGCGTCGATCGCCTCGACCTGCACGAGATCGAGGTCACGGGTCACGCCATAGATCAGATGCACCTGCTGCTGCGAATGACTGCGCGCCAACACCTCCAGCATCGACAGGAACGGCGCGAGGCCCGTACCACCGGCCAGGAACAACAACGGCCGCTGCACATCACGCAGATAGAAGCTGCCCAGCGGGCCCTGCAGATCGAGCTTGTCGCCCGGCTGTGCGGTTTCGAGCCAGTTGCTCATCACGCCGCCGGGGATCTTCTTGATCAGGAAGCTGATCTTCGTTTCACCGGGCGCCGAAGAGAACGAATACGAACGGTGCTGGCCGCTGCCGGGCACGCCAATGTTGACGTACTGGCCAGGCAGGAACACCGGCGCAGTCGCATCGACATCCAATTCGAGCACCACTGCGGCATCGTTGTGCTGCTCGACTTTGGACAGCGTGGCGCCGAAGCTGCTTTGCCCGGTCTTGCACGAGGTCGAGGTAGTCGGCACCGCGATTACGCAATCGCTTTGCGGCACCATCTGGCACGTCAGGACGAGGCCGGTGTTCTTCTCGTCTTCGGTCAGGGCGTCTTCGATGTAGTCGTCACCGAGGTCGTAGCTGCCGCTTTCGGCACGGCACTTGCAGGTGCCGCACACGCCATCGGAGCAATCCATGGGCAGGTTGATCTTGGCGCGAAAGGCGGCATCGAGCACCTTCTCGCCCGCCTTGCAATCGATGAACCGCGTGACGCCGTCCTCGAAATTCAGTGCAACTGTGAAACTGGACATGGGATACCTCCGCTGCCTCTTGTGCGTGTCCTATACGTGGGTGCGATCTCAGACGTGATAGACGTCGAGCACCTGTCGGATGTAGTCGTTCTTCAGGACGATCTTCTTGGATGCAATCAGGAAGTCATCACCATTGCGGCGCAGGGTGACGAACATCGTGCCGAAGAAGTGGTCGGTGGCCTTGTACCGGTGGCTGAGCGTGTGAAAGTTGTAGCGCACGTCGACTTCACCGTCGCGTTCGGCCAGGACTTCCACGTTGGTAATGCAGTGGCTGGTTCTCGGCTCCGGCGTGGATGCGCCGCTGCGCTCGGTCTTGATGCGGAAGACGCGATCCTCCAGTCCGCAGCGATTGGCGTAGTACATCAACGAAATTTCGCTCTGGGGGTCTTCGGTCAACTGGTCGTCGTCATCCCATGCCGGCATCCAGTAGGTGACGTCTTCCGCATAGCAGTCCAGCCACGCGTCCCACTGGCGGTCGTCGAGCAGCCGCGCTTCGCGGTACAAGGCCGCGCAGATGTTCTGGTAATCGGCGCTCATGCTGGCACCCCTTCGCCTTCCTTCTTCAGCGCATCGCGCATGACTTGCACCCAGTATTCGTGCTGGCAGACGAACAAGCCTTCGTCTTCACTGCGTTCGCCTGAGATGAGCGGCTTCAGGCCCATCTTGGTGGCGTTCTCGTCGGGGCCGTGCACCCACAGCGGCGCGCCGCGTGACAGGTCGTTCCACAGGGCGGTCGTGCCGGCATAGCCGTTCTGGCAGGCGCGGAATTCTTCCAGGTCGTCCGCCGTGCCCATGCCGGTGACGTTGAAGAAATCCTCGTACTGGCGGATGCGTGTCGCACGGTCGGTTGCGCTCTCGCCTTTCGGCGCGAAGCAGAAGATCGAAACTTCCGTCTTGTCGACGCTGATCGGCCGCACCACGCGAATCTGCGTGCTGAACTGATCCATCAGGAACACGTTCGGATACACGCACAGGTTGCGGGTCTGGTTGACGATGAAGTCTGTCTGCGTCTCGCCCACACGTGCCTTGATCTCCTCACGGTGCGCATAGACGGGCCGCACTTCCGGGTTCATCGTCTGGGTCCACAGCAGGATGTGGCCGTGCTCGAAGCCATAGACGCCCGCCACCGACTTGCTCCAGCCGTTCGCATCCACCGCCTGGGTGCCGCCTTCCTTGCGCCGGCCCATCGTTGCGGCGTAGTTCCAGTGCACGGTGCTAACGTGGTAGCCGTCGCAGCCGTTCTCCATCTGCATCTTCCAGTTGCCGTCATAGACATACGTGGAGTTGCCGCGCAGAACTTCCAGGCCTTCCGGCGCCTGGTCGACGATCTGGTCGATGATCACGCGCGCTTCACCCAGGTAGGTTTCGAGCGGTTGCACGTCCGCATTGAGGCTGCCGAACAAGAAGCCACGGTAGCTCTCGAACCGCGCGACCTTGCGCAGATCATGCGAGCCGTGCGTGTTGAACTGCACCGGGTACTCGGTGGTCTTTTCGTCCTTCACCTTAAGCAGCTTGCCGGTGTTGGAGAACGTCCAGCCGTGGAACGGGCACGTGAAGCTGCCCTTGTTGCCATGCTTGCGGCGGCAAAGCATGGCGCCCTTGTGCGCACAGGCGTTGATGACTGCGTTCAGCTCACCCGTCTTGTCGCGGGTGATAACAATCGGTTGGCGACCGATCCACGTGGTGTAGTAGTCGTTGTTGTTCGGAATCTGGCTTTCGTGCGCCAGATACACCCAGTTGTTCTCGAAGATGTGCTTCATCTCCAGTTCGAACAAATCAGGGTGGGTGAAGATGTCTCGGCGGCAGCGGAAAACGCCCGCCTCTTCGTCATCCACCACCGCGGTTGAGAGCAGGTGATCCAGTTCGTTGACTTTGTCGATCAAGGCGGACATGGTCGTCTCCACTTAGCGTTCTAAGGTCTCAGACCTCGGCCGAAGCGCGCAGGCGGTTCACGCGCTGGTTGTCCTTGCCCTGCACCAGCGGCGTCAGCACGACGTTGAATTCGATGTCCTTGTACGCATCGGTCTTCAGGTCGAGCGCGGCGCCGCCGGTTTTCTCGACCACGTGCGGAATCAGCTCTTCGCGGGTGGCGTAGGCGAAGTCGTCCCAGATCAGCGGATCGCCTTCGATGTTGAATTGCGTCGTCAGCTTGCGGTGCCCATCGCTCGACACGAAGAAGTGCACGTGCGCCGGGCGATTGCCGTGGCGGGCCAGCCCGTTCAGCAGTTGCTGGGTCGCGCCTTGCGGCGGGCAACCGTAGCCCACGGGCATGAGCGTGCGGAATTCGTACTTGCCATCAGCACCGGTGCGGACTGCGCCGCGCAGGTTGAACGGGCTCTGCGCACCGGTCGGGTCGAAGTGCGAGTAGAAACCGTTCGAGTTCGCGTGCCAGCACTCCACCAGGGCGCCTGCCACCGGCTTGCCATCCTGGCCCGTCACCGTGCCGTGAATGATCAGCGGTCCCGCGGCGGGGTCCGGATCAACGTCGATGCGGGACACGCCATCGCGCACCGTCGCGCCCGCCACGTACAGCGGACCTTCGATCGTGCGCGGCGTCCCGCCGTTGAGCCCAAGCGCGGCGTCGGCGGCGTCCATGCGGATGTCGAGGTATTTCTCCAGGCCCACGCCGGCAGCGAGCAGCGCCGCCTCACCGTCCTGGCCAAGCTTGTTCAGATAGTTGATGCCCGCCCAGACTTCATCCGGCGTGATGTCGAGATCGTCAATGGCCTTGAACAGATCGGCCAGCAGACGGTGGGTGATCTGCTTCAGGCGGGCGTTGCCCTCCTTGCCATCCAGGTTGGTAGCAGCCTTTAGCAGGTCCTGCACGTCTTTCGTTTCGAATACGGTCACGCTCATGATGGGTGTCTCCACTGGTTTTTTGGGGGCAATGTCTGGGGTACTCAGGCGTCGTCGCCGCGGACGGACGACGGATGACGGCACAGCGGTGTCACGGCAATCTGCATGTACGGAAACAACGGCAACGCGGTCAGGATGTCGTGCAGTTCGGCGTTGCTCTGCACGTCGAAGATGCTGACGTTCGCGTACTCGCCGACCAGGCGCCAGATGTGGCGCCACTTGCCGCTGCGCTGCAGCTCCTGCGAGTAGGCCTTTTCGCGCGTCTTGATCTCGTTGGCGACATCGGCGGGCATGTCAGGCGGCAGGCGGACATCCATGCGGACGTGGAACAGCATCGTGGTCTCCTTGGTGGGTGGTCTTCGTCTTGGTTGTTGTTATTGGCGGCGTAGGCGCGCGAGCTTGTCGCGGTCGATCTGGATGCCCAGGCCGGGGCCGGTGGGCACCTGCAACATAAAGTCGCGGTACTGCAGCGGCTCGGTCAGCAGTTCTTGCGTGAGCAACAAGGGGCCGAACAACTCGGTGCCGAACTGCAGATCGCCGAAGGTAGAAAACACGTGTGCCGAAGCAGCCGTGCCAACCGCGCCTTCGAGCATCGTTCCGCCGTAGAGGCTGATGCCCGCAAGCTGCGCGATGGCCGCCACCTGCATGGCCGGGACCAGGCCGCCGGACTGCGCAATCTTCACGGCGAACACATCGGCGCCGGCACTGCAGGCGAGTTCGAAGGCATCACGCGGACCGTGCAGCGCTTCGTCGGCCATCATCGGCACAGCGAACTGGCGGGCCAGGCGTTCGAGTGCGGCGCGGTTTTCGGCGCGCACCGGTTGTTCGATCAGGTCGATGCCACCGGCTTGCAGTGCGGCGATGCCGTTGGCGGCGTCGAGTTCGCTCCAGGCCTGGTTGACGTCCACACGCACGCTCACGGCATCACCCAGTGCGCGCTTGATCGCCAGCACGTGCGCCACGTCGTCCGCCACCGGGCGCAGGCCGATCTTCAGCTTGAAGATGCGGTGGCGGCGCTCGGCCAACATCTTTTCTGCCTCGGCAATGTCCTTGTTCGTGTCGCCGCTGGCGAGCGTCCAGGCCACCGGCAGCGCGTCACGCAAACGGCCGCCGAGCAGTTCCGACAGTGGCACGTTCAGCCGGCGCGCCTGTGCATCGAGCAACGCCGTTTCCAGCGCGCACTTGGCAAAGCGGTTGCCCTGGATGGTCTTGCGCACTTTGGCCATGGCGGCGGCCACGTTCCGCGCATCCATGCCGATCAGCAGCGGCGCGATATGCGTGTCGATGTTGACCTTGATGCTCTCGGGGCTCTCTTCGCCGTAGTTGAGGCCACCGATGGTGGTGGCCTCGCCCCAGCCTTCGATGCCGTCTTCGCAGCACACGTGCACGAGCACCAGCGTCTGGGTGTGCATGGTGGCGACAGAGAGCTTGTGCGGACGGATGGTGGGCACATCCACTAGAATGGCCTCGATCGAGCGAATCATGTTTTCCAGGTATCAGAAGAACTGCGTTCAACGTGGAAACCAGATTACGCAGCGTGTTTTACTGCGTCCAACACCGATTTAGTATCAGCTTCATACCTATAAGGTTGGATATGGAACTGCGCCACCTGCGCTACTTCGTGGCTGTTGCTGAAGAGCTGAACTTCACGCGCGCGGCCGAGCGCTTGCATATCGCCCAGCCGCCGCTCTCGCGGCAGATTCAGCAGCTCGAAGAGGAAATCGGCGTGCTGCTGTTCGAGCGCGGCAGCCGCCCGCTCAAGCTGACCGAAGCCGGCCGCTTCTTCCATGCGCACGCGCGCCAATTGCTGGCGCAGACGGCCGAGCTGGCATCCATGACGCAGCGCGTGGGGCAGATCGAGCGGCGCATGTCGATCGGCTTCGTCGCTTCAACGCTGTACGGGATGCTGCCGAAGGTGATCCGGCGCTTTCGGGCGGAGTACCCAATGGTCGATCTGACCATGCACGAGATGACCACCATGGACCAGATCCAGGCGCTCAAGGACGGCCGCATCGACGTGGGCTTCGGCCGTATCCGCTATGAAGACCCGAACGTGCGACGCATCCTGCTGCGCGATGAGCGCCTGATCGTTGCCTTGCCTTCAGGGCACGCGTTGCTTGAGGCCAAACCGGCGGTCTCGCTGCGCGATCTGGTGGGCGAGACGCTCATCATCTACCCCCGTGCGCCGCGCCCGAGCTATGCCGACCAGGTGCTCGCGCTGTTCCACGATCGCGCCCTGGAGCCGGCCAGGATCTACGAGGCAAGGGAATTGCAAATCGCCTTGGGGCTGGTGGCGGCGGGCGAAGGCGTATCGGTGGTGCCGCGCAGCGTGGCCGGTCTGCAGCGCGAAGATGTCAGTTATATGGAACTGGACGACCCGCAGCTGGTCTCGCCCATTATCTTCAGCACGCGCCTGCTGGATGAGTCGGAAGACATCCAGGCCATGCTGAACCTGACCTACCGGCTGTACGAAGAGCAGAAAATTCCGCACTACCGGCCAACGTAAGCCTTGCAATACGGGCGCGCAAAGTTACACACGCGCAGGCATGTCGGTGGACTGGACACGACGGCCGCATGGGCTAGATTGAAGTGAAGCGCCCGTCTGCCTGCGATTGGAGCGTAGCGAGTGAAAAGAATACGCCGCCCCGTCAAATTGTTGGCCTTGATTGCCGCGCCACTCCTGCTGCTTGCGGCGGCTGCCTGGCTTGTCTCCAGCGAGCTGAAGACCTCCGCGTGGCAGGCAAGCTACCTCGCCCGTCTCGGCAAGTCGCAAACCTTTCCCGTCAAGCCAGGGCCCAACGCCTCCGCGCGCTACCCGAACTCCGGCCCGTACGACGAGCGCCTCGGTTATCACCAGCTCTCTACGTTTCTGGATCGCCTGCACACGCGCGGCTACATCGTCGCCCAGCAGGCCGTGCCGTCAAACGACATGCTCTCGCTCATGGAGCGCGGCCTGAATGCGCCTTACCGTGAGAAAGACCAGGCCGGCCTGGAACTGCTCGATGACGACGGTCGCCCGATCTACCGCGTGCGCCACCCCGAGCGTATCTACGACCGCTTTGACGCGGTTCCGCCGCTGCTGGTCAATTCGCTGCTCGGGATCGAGAACCGCACTCTGCTCCAAACCGAATATCCCAAGCGCAACCCCGCCGTTGAATGGACCCGCCTGGCGCGCGCCGTGTGGGACCGCGCCCTGCGCCTGGCCGATTCGGAGCATGAATCCCCCGGCGGCAGCACCCTCGCCACGCAGATCGAAAAGTATCGCCACTCGCCTGAAGGCCGCACCGATTCCCCCAGCGAGAAGCTGCGGCAGATGGCTTCCGCCTCAGTACGCGCCTATCTGAACGGCGAAGACACCACCGCCGCGCGCCACCAACTCGCCGTCACCTACCTGAACACCGTACCGCTGGGCGCGCGCGCCGGCTTTGGCGAAATCCAGGGCATTGGCGATGCGCTGTGGGTCTGGTACGGACGCGACTTTGCGGAGGTCAACAAACTGCTGGCGCCAGACTCCACCGCACCGTTGGCCGCCCGTGCGCTAGCGTACAAGGAGGCGTTGAGCCTGTTGGTCTCGCAGCGGCGCCCGTCGTACTACCAGGAGAATCTCGACGATCTCGAATCGCTGACGAACGCCTACCTGCGCATCCTGGCCACGGCAGGCGTTATTCCGGCGGATTTGCGTGATTCGGCACTCGCGCAATCGCTCAAGCAGCAGGCCCAGCGCGTGCACCCACCCGCCACCCCCATCGAGCGCAAAGGCACCAACGCCGTGCGCGTCAACTTGGCTGGCATGCTGGGCGTGCCGCGCATGTACGCACTCGACCGGCTGGACCTGACCGCCAGCAGCACGCTCGACGCGCCGCTGCAGCACGAGATCACCACCGAGCTGCGCAAGCTGCAAGACCCGGCACGCGCCAAGGCCGCTGGCCTCATCGGCGACAAGATGCTCGAACACGGCGACCCGCGCGGCGTGACCTACAGCTTCACGCTTTACGAACGCGCGCCCGGCGGCAACCGCGTGCTGGTGCAGGCCGACACCTTCGACCAGCCGTTCGACATCAACGAAGGCGTGAAGCTGGACCTGGGCTCCACCGCCAAGCTGCGCACACTGGTGACGTATCTAGAGATCGTGGCCGAACTGCACAAGCGCTATGTCGACCAACCCGCCGCCGCGCTGCGCAAGCTCAACATCTCCCCGCAGAACCCGATCGAGCGCTGGGCCGTCGACTACCTCGTCCACGCGCAGGACCGCTCGCTGAACGCCATGCTGGAAGCATCGATGGAGCGCAAATACTCCGGCAACGCCGGAGAATGGTTTACCACCGGCGGCGGCATGCAGAGTTTCGAGAATTTCGAGAAATGGGAAGGCACCCAATTCTTCACGGTGCGCGAGGGGCTCAAGCACTCCGTCAACCTTGTCTTCGTGCGAATCATGCGCGACATCTCGCGCTACTTTCAGCACCAGTTGCCCAGCGCCGGCGCAGAAGCACTGGAGGACACGGATTCCCCCCAACGGCAGGTTTACCTGCAACGCTTTGCCGACCGCGAAGGCAAGCTTTTCATGGGCCGTTTCTATAAGAAGTACCGCGGCAAAACGGCCGAGGAGCAGGAAGACACGCTCGTGCAGAGCACGCACGCGACCCCCGTGCGGCTGGCCACGATCTTCCGCAGCATCAACCCGCAAGCCGGGCCGGACAAAATGGCGGCCTTCATCCGCGCGTATCTGCCAGGCGCCAAGCTGGATGAGGCGACAGTCACCAAGCTCTATAACAACTATGCGATCCAGCGCTTCGACCTGGCCGACCGCGGCTACATCGCACGGCTGCATCCGCTGGAGCTGTGGCTGGTGGCCTACCTGCGTGAGCATCCGCAGGCAACCTTGGCGCAGGTCAACCAGGACAGCGCAGCCGAGCGGCAGGCTGTCTACAAATGGCTGCTGCAATCCCACCGCAAGGGCGCGCAGGACAAACGTATCAAGCAGCTGCTGGAAATCGAGGCGTTTCAGTCCATCCACGCGATGTGGAAGCGGCTTGGGTATCCATTTGAATCGCTGGTGCCGTCATACGGCACAGCCATCGGCGCCTCGGCCGATCGCCCCGCCGCGTTGGCGGAACTGATGGGCATCATCGAAAACGACGGCATGCGCCTGCCCAGCGTACGCATCGACCGCCTGCACTTTGCCGCCAACACCCCCTATGAAGTGCTGCTATGCCGAGACCCAAGCGCCGGTGAACGCGTGCTGCCACCGGAGATCCCGCGCATCGTCAAAGCCGCGCTGGCCGGCGTGGTGCAAGGTGGCACCGCCAAGCGCATCGACGGCACCTTTGTCGATACAGACGGCAAACCCATCACCGTGGGCGGCAAAACCGGCACCGGCGACAACCGCTTCAAGACCTTCAGCCGCGGCGGCGGGCTGATTTCCGAGCGCGTCGTCAGCCGCTCAGGCGCCTTCGTCTTCTATCTTGGGGATCGCTACTTCGGCACCGTCGTGGCCTACGTGGCCGGCGCAGATGCCGCCAAGTACAAGTTCACCAGCGCACTGACGGTGCAAGTGCTCAAGGTGCTAGCCCCCACCCTGATGGGCTACCTGGATCTGGCCGACGCAGCCCCCGCGTTCAACTGCAAGGTGCCGCAAGCCACCGCACAAGAGCAAAAACTGGATTGATCTCCACCAGCCAAGCACACCCAGCGTCAGCGCATGCCCCCAGACGGTGTGGCCGTACCCTGCCCTAGATGGCGCCTTGAATTTCTGTAAGCGGGCGGAAAAAAGGCGGGGAACTGTCTGAGCGAAGCGAGTTTTCCCCGTCTCCGCCCGGTTACAGAAATTCAAGGGGAAGTCGCCATCTCGGGCGCGCCTCTCTTTGCTTACTTTCTCTGGCAAGACAGAGAAAGTGAGTCAGCCCCGGCAGGGGATGAAACAGGGGTGCACCACTACCGTAGATGCCGCTGCAACCAAATCGCCCCAGCACACACCAGCGCAACCACCGCCCCCCAAGCAAACAAATCCCCCACAGCCAGCAGCGTCGCCTGCCGATCAATCTCAGCAGAAATCCGCACCAACTCAACCCCCTGCAACGGATGCGGCCACTGCCAGGCAGGCGTGAGCGCACTCACATGCCCCACCAGATCGGTGCGATGCTGCGCCTGCCCCCGCTGCAGCAACAGCGTGGCACCCATCGTGCCGAAGGCCTGCGCCCAGGCCCGCATGATCCCCTTGAACTGATAGGCGTGGCCGAAATCCTTGGCCGGCAGATCCACATACGTCAGCCCCGCCACTTGGATCACCACAAACATCCCCACCATGCCTTCGATCATGAAGGCCGGTGCCACTGCCGCCACGCCCGCACCGGGCATCGCCACGCGCGACATCCACAGCAGCGCCGTCGCCATCAGCACAAAGCCGATGGAGATCAGCACACGCTTGGGCGGCAGCACATTCGTCAGCTGAAAGTTCAAGATGCCCAGCACCACCGTCACCAGCCCGCCCAGGCTGATGAGCTGCGCGGTGGTTTCATAGCGGAAGCCTAGACCGTTCTGCAGCAGGCTCGACGAGAGAAAACTCCACCCGCTGGCAAACACGTAGTAGATGGCGTAGAAGACCATTCCCATCATGAAGCGACGCTGCAGCGTGGCACGCAGGTCCACCCACGGCAGCGGGTGGCCCGTCTGGCGGATACCGATCCAGAGGATGAGCGCCACCACGGCAATGATCGGCACCACCTGCGCGGGCGAGCCATCCGGGTGCACGAAGCGCGCCTGCTGAAACCCGTGCAGCGCAATCAGCGCAGCCAACCCGAACGCAATGGCCGATGGCCAGTCGAGCGAAGCGAAGTCACCCTTGCGCTCCTGCATTTTCGGGTGCGGATAGAACGCCGCCACCAGAACGCACACCACCACGGCCACCAGCAGCTGCGCGATGAAGGTGGAGCGCCAGCCAAACTGTTCGTTCAGCGCGGCAGACAGGATCGGCGACACGCAACTCAACCCGAAGATGCCGTAGATCATCCCCTTCATCATCGTGCGGCGTTCATGCGCGGGGCTGTGCTGGACAAAGATGCGCGAGGTAGACAACATCGGCCCGCCGCCAAACCCCTGCACAGCCCGGCCGACGATCAGCATCGTGCCGCCCTCGGCTGCCGCGCACATCAGCGTGCCGGCGATGAACACCCCCAGCGACAACAGCGTGTGCTTGCGGTACGTCATGTGATCGGCCAGCCGGCCCATCACCAGAATCGCCAGGCTGGCCGCCGCCGCATAGGCCGTCACAGCCCACAGGTAAACATCCTGTGAGGCCAGCACCCCGCCTTCGATATGCGGCCCCGCGATCGAGAACATCAGGTTGGACATGTAGTCCACGCCCGTCGCCAAGCCGATCACCATGCCCACCATGCGCAACTCCATCCGGCTGCCGACCGTAGATTCGGCCGGCTGGCCAGCCGGCTGACGGCGGGGCGCTGGACTAGGGGAAACCATGTGGTCTGTGCTTGGCGTGTTCATGCTGGGATGGTAATTTGCCTGAAAACCGGCGGAAACCGCCATCCCACAAATTCATTGTTCAACTATGCGAACGACGGACTGGAACGACTGGGACACGTTTTGCACCGTGGCCACCCTTGGCAGCTTCACGCGTGCAGCTGACCGGCTGGGGCTGCCCAAGTCATCGGTCAGCACAGCCGTGTCACGACTGGAAGGCAAACTGGGCGCGCGCCTGTTCGAGCGGAGCACGCGCCGCCTGCGCCTGACCGACGCCGGCGAGGCCTTGCTGCGCGACGCCGGCCCATTGTTCCAGCGGCTGCGCGAAGTGTCGGAAGACGCGGCCGCGACGTTCCAGTCGCCCGCAGGCACCCTGCGCGTTGCCATGCCCTATGAATTTGCCGCCCGGCAATTTGCCGAGGTCGTGCTGGAAGTCATGCGCGAACACACCGGCCTGCGCATCGAGGTGGATGTGGCCCCGCGCCAGATCGACCCGCTTGCCCAGGGCTACGACATCATGCTGACCGTGCCGCGCGGGCCGCTGCCCGATTCCGGCCTGGTCGCCCAGCGTGTGTTCGACCTGCGGCGCGCGGTGGTGGTCGCCCCGCAACTGCTGGAACGCCTGGGGCCGCTTACCCACCCCGATCAACTGGCCGACTGGCCGTGCCTGGGCGTTTCGAACGAATCCGAATGGCAGTTCCGCACGCCCGGCGGCGAGACCATGAACCTGCCGCTGGACTTCCGCATGCGCACCTCCAATAGCGAACTGCGCATGCAGGCTGCCATTGCCGGCCTGGGTGTTGCGCGCATCACGTCGGTGTTCGCCACCGATCTGATCACCTCGGGTGCGCTGCAAGAGGTGTTGACTGATTACCAATCCCCGCCGATGCGCGTGTATGCCATCTTCCCGGGCCGTCGCCTGATGCCGGCCAAGGTGAAGGTGTTCATGGATGCCCTGCACCGCCGCATCGAGCGCTCCCGCCAGCACACCGACGTCCGGCCCACCTTCGTTGACGAAACGACACCGCCGTGGCCGCCGGAATCCCTGCTCTGATCCCATCCCAAGACGCTTTCTTCTAGTGGTAGATACGACAATGCGCCCATTTGCCCGCTCCCCCATCCGCGTCCTGACGCTGCTCCTGACCGTCGGCACGCTGTGCACGACGGCCTGCTCGCGTGCTGAAGACATCGGCAGCGTCAGCACCAATTTCCGCATCACCGGCTCCGACAAGATCGTCATCGAGGCCTTTGACGATCCGCTCGTACAAGGCGTCACCTGCTACGTATCGCGCGCCCGCACGGGCGGCATCAAGGGCACGCTGGGTGTGGCCGAAGACGTGAGCGAGGCCGCCGTGGCCTGCCGCCAGGTCGGCGACATCACCTTCGTCAAGCCGCTGCCGCAACAGGACGACATGTTCACGCAGCGCCTGTCGCTCATCTTCAAGACGCTGCACGTGGTGCGCACGGTCGACCGCAAGCGCAACGTGCTGGTCTATCTGACCTATTCCGACAAGGTCATTTCCGGCAGCCCCAAGAACAGCGTGACGGCGGTGCCGATCCCGGCCAGCCAGCCGATTCCGGTCAAGTAGGCCGCCAAACATCCGGCCATACGGCGCCCAACCGCATGGGCGCGCAGCATTGCCCATTCGCTTGAAATCATCGGTACCACAACTATAAAAAGGACTCCAACCATGGAGGCCGCCATGTCCGATGCCTATTGCGCCGCGCTTGAGCACGCATACAACGTTGCGATGGCTTTCCACCAAGCGCGGGCATCCCGGCCTCCCGCGGCGACCGCGAGCTTTGAGACGTTGCGCTCGGCGCTATACACGCCAACACCCGCCGATGGCTTGCCTGCACTGGAGGTCGTCAAGCAGTTGGCCGTCGGCGCAGAGGCTGGCCTCATGGGCATGGCCGGCCCACGGTTCTTCGCCAAGGTCATGGGCGGCTCGCATCCGGTTGGTGTCGCGGCCGACTGGATGACGAGCATGTGGGGGCAGAACAGCGGCAGTTACCACGGCTCTCCAGCCAACGCCGTCGTTGAGCAGATCGTGGAGGAATGGCTGCTGGATCTACTGGCGCTTCCGCCCGAGTGTTCGATCGGCCTCACCACTGGCGCGACCATGGCCAGCTTTGTCTGCCTTGCCGCGGCGCGCAGCAAGGTGTTGCAGCAGGCAGGCTGGAATGCCGATGCGAACGGCTTGTTCGGTGCACCGCCAATCAACGTCTGCGTAGGCAACGATGCGCATATGGCAGTCTTTGCCGCCCTACGCTATCTCGGCCTCGGCCAGGATCGCGTGACACGTATTCCGACGGACGACATGGGGCGCATGGACGTCGCTAGCCTCTCCACCGCTTTGGAGGATTGCCACGGGCCGCTGATGGTGGTCGCGCAAGCCGGCCAGATCAACACCGGCGCCTTCGACGCGTTCGACCCGATTGCGGATATCGTGCATCGGCATGGCGGTTGGCTCCACATCGATGGCGCGTTTGGCCTGTGGGCACGCGCATGCCCTGCGCTGATCCGGTTCACGGCCGGCGTCGAGCGCGCCGACTCCTGGGCAACCGATGGCCACAAATGGCTGCAAACACCGTACGACTGCGGCTACGCCATCATCAAGGACGCAGGCGCCCACCGCAAAGCCATGGCTTATGAAGCGAGCTATCTGCCACAGGCGGGTGGTGAGTGCCGGGAGCCATTTCACTATGTGCCGGAGCTTTCGCGACGCGCGCGTGGTTTTGCGACGTGGGCCCTGATCCGTACGCTGGGGCGCTCGGGCATCGCCGCGATGATCGAACAGCACTGCCGTCTCGCCAGGCGCATGGCGGAGCGACTCTCGGCCGAAGCTGGCGTCGAAATCCTGAATCCGGTGGAGCTGAATCAATTCATTGTGCAGTTCGGCGCGCAGGAATCGCCCGAACGCCGAAATCAACTGACCCGGGCCACCATCGAGCGCATTCAGGATGCCGGAGTTTGCTACGTCGCCGAAGCCATGTGGCGCGATCGGCTGGTGATGCGCTTCTCTGTCATCTCTTGGGCAACAACAGAAGAGGATATCGACCGATCCGCCGATTCGATCATCACGGCCTGGCGTCAGGTCCGTGCGACCTTCGGATCGCGGTCGCAAGGCGCATGCATCACCAAAATGGTGCAAATCTGATATTTGTAGCAGCCAAGCAACGCGGGATGGTGCATAAGTAAGCCTACGTATGGTGCATTGCAATATTTGGTCTATCATTCGGGTATTCCCTAACCGGGAAATCCCTAAGAGGCCAATCATGCAAAACACGAACGACCTGAAGCTGACCGACCAACTCGAACGCGAACTCATCGAGCGCGAAATGTCGGAAGGTATCTACTACTATCGCCGCCCGTCGGGCCATGCGTTCTCCTTCGCCCAGTTCTTCTCGGCAATCGCGAACCTGTTCAGCACGCAACGCACCGCCAAGGCCTGATCTGTCGTCATCAGCCGCCGTTATTGTCGATGGGCGTGTGCCCGAGCTAGCTGTAGCGTAGTAGCCGCAATATCAGCAGTACCGTGCGCCGGCCGCGTGTTTTTACACTCGCCGCCACACCCGCCAGGTCATGACCGCCTGGTGCCAATCGAGGGCCGGATTCCGGCCCTTTGTCATTTCTGCGGCGCCTGCTTTGCGCAACACGCCGCGTGCCGCGGCATCCTCCTTTCACCTCTGCTGCCCCCCAACCGCGCTGCGGTTGTCTTCTCATTTGCCTGTGCTTTACTGAGTAGAGCCGCGACCACCGATATCGAGACCACGCACGCATTTCCGCTGCAAGGAAGGCACACAGCGTGGCACCCGGCGCCCATCCCCCAAGGAGACTTCCATGGCGATCAGCCTCAAGCTGTCGGTCAACGGTGCGCCTGTCACCGTCAGTGTCGAACCCCATACCCTGTTGGTCCAATTGCTGCGCGAGCACCTGCGCCTGACCGGTACGCACGTTGGCTGCGATACCGCGCAGTGCGGCGCCTGCACCGTGCATATGAACGGGCGCGCGGTGAAGTCATGCAACATCCTGGCCGTCCAGGCTGACGGTGCCGAAGTGACGACCATCGAAGGGCTGTCAAAAGATGGTGCGCTGCACCCAATGCAGGAAGCCTTTCGCGAGTGCCACGGCCTGCAATGCGGCTTCTGCACCCCCGGCATGGTGATGGCGGCCACGGCGCTGGTTGCGCAACACCCGCATCCGGATGAACACATGGTGCGCGAGCAGCTTGACGGCAATCTGTGCCGCTGCACTGGGTATCACAACATCGTGCGCGCCGTGATGAAAGGGGCCGAAGCGATGGCCGAGGATGGTGACGCATCCTCCCTGCAAAGCCTGGCCGCCGCGCGCGCCCACGCTGCCTGATCAGGTGACCAACAAGGCGAGGACACCACCATGAACGCTCCCGCAGAACCCAACAATCACCTGATCGGCGCGGCCGTCAAACGCAAGGAAGACTTCCGCTTCCTGACCGGCGCCGGGCAGTACACCGACGACGTCGTCCAGGCCCACCAGTCCTATGCGGTGTTCCTGCGCTCGCCCTATGCGCATGCCCGTATCAAGCACATCAACGCCGATGCGGCGCGCAACCATCCGGGCGTGCTGGCCGTACTCACGGGCGACGACCTGGCTGCCGACAAGGTCAACGGCCTGCCGTGCGGCTGGCTGATCCACAGCATTGACGGCACCCCGATGAAGGAGCCGCCCCACCCCGTGATCGCACAGGGCAAGGTGCGCCATGTGGGTGACCAGGTGGCGCTGGTGGTGGCCGATTCAGTGAAGATCGCCAAAGATGCCGTCGAGATGATCGACGTAGAATACGAAGAGTTGCCCGCCGTGGTGGACACCGCCACTGCACCAACGGCCGGCTCCGCCGTGCACGACGACGTGCCGGACAACACCTGCTACACCTGGGGCCACGGCGATAAGGCCGCCACCGACGCCGCCTTCGCCAAGGCCGCGCATGTGACGCAGCTGGATATCGTCAACAACCGGCTGATTCCGAACGCGATTGAGCCGCGCGCCGTCAACGCCAGTTACTCGCGCCAGGACGACAGCTACACGCTCTACGTCGCCAACCAGAACCCGCACGTGGAACGCCTGCTGATGTCGGCCTTCGTGCTGGGCCTGACCGAAGCCAAGGTGCGCGTGATTGCGCCGGACGTGGGCGGCGGGTTCGGCTCGAAGATCTTCCTGTACCCGGAAGACGTGGCGCTCACGTGGGCATCGAAGAAGGTCGGCCGGCCGATCAAGTGGACGGCGGAGCGGTCCGAATCCTTCCTAACCGACGCGCATGGCCGCGACCATGTCACGCACGCCGAACTGGCGCTCGACGCGCAAGGCAACTTCCTCGCCATGCGTGTGCACACCACGGCCAACATGGGCGCGTATCTGTCGACGTTTGCCAGCAGCGTGCCGACCATCCTGTACGCGACATTGCTGGCAGGCCAGTACAAGACGCCAGCCATCTACGCCGAGGTGAAAGCGGTCTTCACAAACACGGCGCCAGTGGATGCCTACCGTGGCGCTGGGCGGCCGGAAGCCACGTATGTGGTCGAGCGGCTGGTCGAAACCGCGGCGCGTGAAATGCAAATCGATCCTGCAGAACTGCGCCGCCGCAACTTCATCCGCACGTTCCCCTACGCCACGCCCGTTGGCCTGACGTACGACACGGGCGACTACGAGCCCCTCCTGCAACGCGCCATCGAACTGGCCGACGTGAAGGGCTTCCCCGCCCGCCGCGACGCCTCGCGTGCCAAGGGCCGGCTGCGCGGCATGGGCTACTCCTGCTACATCGAGGCGTGCGGGTTGGCGCCATCGAACATCGCCGGAGCGCTTGGTGCGCGCGCAGGACTGTTTGAGGCGGGCGAAATCCGCGTGCATCCGACGGGCTCCGTCACTGTCTTCACCGGCTCACACAGCCACGGCCAGGGCCACGAGACCACCTTTGCGCAAGTGGTGGCCGATCGCCTGGGTGTGCCCATCGAGAACATCGAGATCGTGCATGGCGATACCGGCCGCATCCCCTTCGGCATGGGCACCTATGGGTCGCGCTCGATTGCCGTGGGCGGCTCGGCCATCATGAAGGCGCTGGACAAGATCGAGTCCAAGGCGAAGAAGATCGCCGCGCACCTGCTGGAAGCCTCCGCCGAGGACATTGAGTTCAAGGACGGCGTCTTCCGCGTGGCCGGTACCGACCGCACCAAGACCTTCGGCGAAGTCGCGCTCACGGCCTACGTGCCGCACAACTATCCGCTCGACAAGCTCGAACCCGGCCTCGACGAAAACGCCTTCTACGACCCGACCAACTTCACCTACCCGGCCGGCGCGTACATCTGCGAGGTGGAAGTCGACCCCGATACCGGCGAGGTCCACATCGACCGCTTCGTCGCGGTGGACGACTTCGGCAACATCATCAACCCGATGATCGTCGAGGGGCAGGTGCATGGTGGGCTCGGCCAGGGCATCGGTCAGGCGTTGCTGGAACGCTGCGTATATGACGAAACCGGCCAGTTGCTGACGGGCTCCTACATGGACTACGCCATGGCGCGCGCCAACGATCTGCCGAGCTTTACGGTGGAAACCGCCAAGGGCACGCCGTGCACGCACAACCCGCTGGGCGTGAAGGGCTGCGGCGAGGCTGGCGCCATCGGCTCACCGCCGGCACTCATCAACGCCATCGTTGATGCGCTCGCCCCGCTGGGCGTGAAGGACATCCAGATGCCCGCCACGCCGCACCGTGTCTGGCAAACCATTCAAGCGGCCAAGGCCTAGGTAGAGGAGCCCACCATGTACGACTTCGAATACCAGAAAGCCACCGACGCCCAGACCGCTGTCACTGCGCTAAAAACGCACGCAGACGCCAAGTACCTCGGCGGCGGCCAAAGCCTGCTGGCGGCGATGAAGTTGCGGCTGGCGCAGCCCTCCACGCTGGTGGATGTCACGCGCATTCCCGGCATGTCAGGCATCCGCTCGCAGCCGGGCGTGATCACCGTGGGCGCGGCCACACGCCATGCCGACGTGGCCGAGAGTGACGAGATCCTTCGCATGCTGCCCGCGCTAGCGGAACTGGCCGGCGGCATTGGCGACCGGCAGGTGCGCGCCATGGGCACGTTGGGCGGGTCGCTCGCCAACAACGACCCGGCTGCGTGCTATCCGGCCGCTGTGCTGGGGCTGAATGCCACCGTCGTCACCGAGCGGCGCAACATTGCGGCGGATGATTTCTTCCTCGGCATGTATGAGACGGCACTGGCAGCGGATGAACTCATCACCGAAGTGCAGTTTCCCGTGCCGGATCAGGCCGCTTACGTGAAATTCCGCAACCCCGCGTCGCGCTTTGCGCTGGTGGGCGTGTTTGTCAGCCGCAAGGGCAACAACGTGCGTGTGACGGTCACGGGTGCGGCGCCGTGCGTGTTCCGCTGTGCGCCGTTGGAACAGGCGCTGGCGGCCAGCTTCACGTCGGAGGCGGCGCGCAAGGTGGTGGTGTCAGCTGATGATCTGGTGGGCGACCTGCATGCCTCACCGGAATATCGGGCGCACCTGATTCCAGTGCTGACAGCACGCGCGGTTGAGCAGGCGTTGGCGCACCATCACTAAGCGCATTTCTAAGCGCATTTGCTAGGAAACTGCATGCCGGTCGACTCCATCGACGACTGCATCGCGCAACTGCAAGGCCAGGGCTACTTTGCCAGCCGTGAGCTGGCTACAGCCCTGTTCCTCGCGCTGCGCATGCAGCGGCCGCTGTTTCTGGAAGGCGAACCCGGCGTCGGCAAGACCGAACTGGCGAAGGCGGCGGCCGGGCTGCTCGGCACGTCGCTGCTGCGGCTGCAATGCTACGAAGGGCTCGACACCGCCAGCGCCCTCTACGAGTGGGATTACCCGCGGCAGATCATGGCGTTGCGCCTGGCCGAAGCGGCGGGTGAAAAACCGCGTGCCGACACGCTTTACCGGGATGAATTCCTCCTCAAGCGCCCTTTGCTGCAGGCGCTGCTGCCTGACCCCGCCCACCCGGACACGCCACGCGTCCTCCTGATCGACGAGATCGACCGCGCCGATGAACCGTTCGAGGCGTTCCTGCTGGAGCTGCTGTCGGATTTTCAGGTGTCGATTCCGGAATTTGGCACCGTGCGTGCGCAGGTGATTCCACTGGTCATCATGACCTCCAACCGCACGCGCGAGGTGCACGACGCGCTCAAGCGACGCTGCCTGTATCAATGGATCGGTTACCCCGACAAGGCGCGTGAGCTGCAGATCGTGGCGCAGCGCGCGCCTGAAACCGCCGCCCATCTGCAGCAACGTGCGGTGGATTTCGTGCACCGCCTGCGTGGCATCGACCTGTTCAAAGCCCCCGGCATTGCCGAGGCGATCGACTGGTGCCGCGCACTGGCTGCACTGAACGTGATGGAGCTGGATCCGCAGTCCGTGCAGGACACGCTGGGCGTGCTGCTCAAGTACCAGGACGACCTGGCCCGCGTGGACGCGCCGACCATTGAGCAACTGCTGGCGGCACCCGCGTTGCCGGAGTAACCATGGACACGTTGACCGCGCCGTTACCGACGCAGTTGCCCATCCTCGCCCGCAACGTGACGCACTTCGTGCGCCTGTTGCGCAACGCCGGCATGCCGCTTGCGCCCTCACGCGCCGTGGATGCCATCGAAGCCATGGGCCATCTCGACATTGGCCGCCGAGACGACGTCAAAGCCGCGCTGACCGCCTTGCTGGTCTCGCACCCGGACGAACGCACGCTGTTTGATGCCGCATTCAACGTGTTCTGGCGCGACCCGGATTGGGAGGGCAAACTGCGCGCCCTGCTGCTGCCCAAGGTGCGGGGCGGCATTCCCCCCGCGCGCAGCAACCGCCTGGCCGATGCGCTGCGCGCACAACCGTCGAACAACCTGCCGCCCGGCCCAACGCCCGACGGCGAGCGGCACGACATCGTTGCGCCAATGGCGTTTTCTGCAAACGAAGCGCTGCGCACGCGCGATTTCGACACGCTCAACGCCGCGGAGTGGCGCACGCTGCAGCACATGATCCGGCGCAGACGCGTGCACTTGGCGCAGGAGCGCACGCGTCGGCTGAAAGCGGGCTCACGCGGACGCCATCCGGACCTGCGCGCCACCACTCGTCAGGCCGTGCGTGCCGGCGGCGACTGGACCGGCTGGAAATACCGCCAGCCGGTCGACCGCACACCCCCGCTCGTGCTGCTGCTCGACATCTCCGGATCCATGAGCCGCTATTCGCGCGCGGTGCTGTATTACTGCCACGCGCTGGTGCAATCGCGCGAGCGCATCCAGGCCTTTCTGTTCGGCACGCGATTGACCAACGTATCGCGGCATCTGCGCGAGCGTGATCCGGACATTGCCGTGCAAGCCATCGCGCAACTCGTGCCAGACTGGTCCGGCGGCACGCGCATCGGCGCAGCACTGGCCGAGTTCAACCGCCGCTGGGCGCGCCGCACACTGTCTGGTCGTGCCACCGTGCTGCTCGTGACCGACGGGCTCGACCACGAGCACATCGACCTGCTCGACACCGAGATGGCCCGCCTCGCGCGCTTTGCCCACCGTATCGTCTGGCTCAACCCATTGTTGCGCTTTGCCGGCTTCGAGCCCCGGGCACGCGGCGTGCGGGCCATCCTGCCGCACGTCGACGCGATGGTGCCGGCACACCATTTCGACAGCCTGGCGGCGCTGGAGCAGGAATTGGCGCATGCGCGCCGCACCCCGTTTCCCCGCCCCCATCACGCCCGCCCGACCGCCCCATGGAACTAGCCCAGACCCATCTCCTGCCCGTACCCTTGCAGACCGCCTGGGATGCACTCAACGATCCGGCCGTGCTGCAGCGCTGTATCCCGGGCTGCGAGAGCATCACCGCGGCCGGCGACCATGCCTACGAGGTCGCCATGACAGCGGCCGTCGGCCCCGTCAAGGCGCGCTTCAAGGGGCGCATGGAACTCACCGATATCGCGCCGCCGCGCAGCTACAGCCTGCATTTCGACGGCCAGGGCGGCGCCGCGGGTTTTGGCAAAGGCAATGCACAAGTGGAACTCTCGCCCGAGGGGCCGACGGTCACTCGGCTGTCCTACACCGCCAACGCGCAGGTGGGCGGCAAACTCGCGCAGATCGGCTCACGCTTGATCGACGGTGCTGCGCGCAAACTGGCCGACGAATTCTTCCAGCGTTTTGCGGCAGAATTCGGCCCCGCCTCCGATGGCGCGGCCGCGCTCGACAACCAGCCCGCCGAACAGGCCATCCCGGATCTGGCAGCCGGCGAACTCCAGGCCCACGGGGCACCACAAGGCGCACCGAACATCGGCCCCGCCGTGCAGCCTCGCAGTCCGTGGCCATGGATCATCGTGGCCGCAGTGGCCGTGGTGGCGGCCTACTTGTTTTTGCACCACGGGGCATAATCGGGCACCTCCCCGCATTGAACACCGCGCGTAAGCGCAGGAAACGCAGGAAACGCAGGAAACGCATCATGGACAGCGTCGATCTTGAAGTCTTGAAAACCAGCGTGCGCTGGCTGGAACAGGGGCGGCGCGTGCTGCTCGTTACCGTTGTGAAGACATGGGGCTCGTCGCCCAGGCCCGAAGGCGCCATGCTCGCGCTGCGTGATGACGGCGTGGTGGTCGGCTCGGTATCGGGCGGCTGCATTGAAGACGACCTGATCGATCGTGTGCGCCGCGAAGGCCTGCAGCAGGTCAAGCCCGAGGCCGTCAAATACGGCATCAGCGCGGAAGAGGCCCACCGCTTCGGCCTGCCGTGCGGCGGCACGCTCCAGCTCGTGCTGGAGCCGCTGAACGCTGCCAGCGGTCTCGATGCCCTGCTGCACGCCGTGGAAGCCGGTCAACTTGTCGCCCGCACGCTCGACATGACCACGGGTGCGACGCAGTTGCAGCATGCCACCGTCACCGACGGGCTGCAGTTTGACGAAGAACGCTTGGTCACCATTCACGGCCCACGCTATCGGATGCTCGTCATCGGCGCCGGGCAGCTCTCCCGATACCTGTGCCAAATCGCCGTGGGCCTGGACTACCAGGTGACGGTGTGCGACCCGCGCGAAGAGTACAGTGAGGAATGGGACATCCCGGGCGTGGCGATGGTCCGCACCATGCCCGACGATACGGTGGAGGCCATGAAGCTGGATGAGCGCTGCGCCGTCGTCGCCCTCACGCACGACCCCAAGCTCGACGATCTGGCGCTCATGGAAGCGCTCAAGACGCCTGCCTTCTACGTGGGCGCGCTCGGCAGCCGCCGCAACAACGCCAGCCGCCGCGAGCGCTTGAAGGAGTTCGACCTGACCGAGGCGGAACTGGCACGCCTGCACGGCCCGGTAGGCATCTACATCGGCAGCCGCACGCCGCCGGAGATCGCCATCTCCATCCTGGCCGAGGTGACGGCGGCCAAGAACGGCGTTTCGCTGCCAACCATCCTGCAGGTGGAGGGAGCCAAAGCCGCGCGCGAAATTGCGGCCAATGCCACGTCCAGCTGCACAGTGCCGCAAGCCTAAAGTCAGCCTTCTAGCGTGAAAGGTCTACAAAAGGGCGTGCCGAAAGGCGCTTGAAAGGTTACATTCTTATAAATCGCTGATTCTGCGCGGCTTCTGACCGCACCGCACAACACCTGTCATGCGGCGCGGCGAGCCTCGCACCTTGCGCGCCCTGCAGATGTGCCCTTTCGGGGCCTGCGCGCACCACCAGCGTTCCGTGTCCGCGCATGCGGCACCGATGCGGTTATTGGCAGGCGGGTTGGTCGCTCGCTTCGCACTTCAAAGATTTCGAGCTTTCTCGCATGAGTATTCTGCTGACCGGCGCGACCGGTTTTGTGGGCGGCGCTATTGCCGCAGATCTGTCTGCCAAGGATTTGCTGGCCGATACACGCTTTGCCGTGCGCGGCGACACGCCCGCAGACGGGCTCGCGCGCCTGCGTAAAAACCTGCGCCGGTTCCAGTTGCCGCAAGCCGTGCTGGACAGCATCACCGAATCGCAGATCGTGCTGTTCGACCTGCGCAACGCCGGCGAGGCCAAGCTGGGCGACCCGGAAATCATCATCAACTGCGCGGCGCTGGCAACGTTTTCAAACCATCCGTCGCTGTGGGATACCAACGTGGGCGGCGTGCTGGCGCTGGGCAAACTAGCCGCACAGGGCTCGCGCCTCAAGCGCTTCCTGCAGATCGGCACGGCCATGTCGTGCGGCCAACTGGCCAACCACCATGTCCACGAAAGCTGGGATGTGCCGCCGATCGAGCAGCACGCCGTGCCGTACACGTATTCCAAGGGGATGGCTGAGCTGAAGCTGCGCGAAGCCGTGCCCGAGCTGCCGCTGGTCGTGGTGCGGCCGTCCATCGTGGTCGGTCACAGCACGCTGGGCTGCGAGCCCTCGGGCAGCATTTTCTGGATGCTGCGCATGGTGGCCCTGCTCGAGACATTCAGCTGCCAGTTGTCGGACCGTGTCGACATCCTGCCGGTAGACGACTGCGCCGAGGCCATCGTCCGGCTGGCGACCAAGCCTACGCTGGCGCATGACCTGTATCACATCAGTGCCGGCGATACGAACTCCGAGCGCATCGAGACGCTGTACCCGCGCTTCAAGCGCTGCAAGACCCCGGAAGAAGACGCCCAGGCGTTGGCCGGGTACGTGTATCAGGAAAAAATCGCTGAGAAAGCATTGGCGCGTAAATTCCTGAGCATGACGGGTGACGGCAATGTGCGACTGGTCGCGCGCTGCATCCACCTGTATGCCAAGTTCGCCAGCATGAGCTACGTGTTCGACAACACGCGACTGGTGCAGGAGACCGGCTTCCAGCCGCGCTCCATGCTCGCCTACCTCGACCGCTGCCTCGAGACATCGGACGCCGTGCCGATTCCTGAGCAGATGCAGTGGGACTATAAGTAGCCGTCGGGTCTACCCGGCTCGCACGGCGTGTCATGGCGCCGTGTTATAACCATCGGCGCCTCATCTAGCACCTGAGCAAGACTCCGGGCTGCATAACAAGGAGCCGCCGATGCAGTTGCAAGCCCTCGCCAATCTCAACATCGTCACGCTGGTGGATTCGTTCATCAGCCTTACCGCTGCCTTTGCGCTCGGTTCCCTGATCGGCTTCGAACGGCAGGTCAGGCAGCGGACCGCCGGTTTGCGCACCAACGCGCTGGTGGCAGTGGCGGCAGCCGCCTTCGTCGACATGGCCGCGCAGATCGGTAGCCCATCGGACACCACCCGCGTGATCGCCTACGTGGTGTCGGGCGTCGGCTTCCTGGGGGCCGGCACCATCATGAAGGAAGGGTTGAACGTGCGTGGGCTGAACACGGCCGCCACGTTGTGGGGCTCGGCTGCCGTGGGTGCGGCCGCAGGCTCGGACCTGATCGGTCAGGCGATATTGATTTCGCTGTTTGTGCTGGCCTCGAACATCCTGCTGCGGCCCGTGGTGAACCGCATCAACCGCACGCCGCTGAACAACCAATCCGCTGAAGTCACGTACACCATGTGCGTGATCACGGCGCGCGAGCGCCAGAAAGAAGCCTTGGCCGACCTGGAGCGCTTGCTGGAAGAAGCCAGCTACCCCGTCAGCGACCTGTCGGTCGAGCCCTTTGGCGAAGACCATGTGGAAATCGAAGCCATGCTGATGTCCACCGCCGTCAATGCCGTCGAGCTGGACCGCATCGTCACTGTGCTGCAAGCCCAGCCGCACATCGCCCAGGCGTTCTGGAACCCGAGCACGACGGAATAACCGCAGTGCTCAAAGCTCCTGCGTGGCCGCCAGAGCGAAGATCTTCGCCCAGCGCTTCGCTTCCTGGCGACTGCGCATCGGGATCTGCCAATCCGCCTGCGCCTGGTGCTTCAGGCGCAACGCCAAAGACCATGCGCCGTCGCGCTCAACCGCATCGGCGCCGCCAATGTCGGCAAAGAGGAATCGGGCGTCCTGGTCATGCAGGCGCAATGACCCGCGCTTCTGCTCGGCGTCGACGGCAACCTGCCCCCAGCTCCCGCTCAGGGACACAACCCGCTGGCCCTTCACGTTGACGCCATGCACCGCACGGTGGCGGCGGATCAGGCTGATGACGGCCCAGGCGATAAGCGCCGCTGCAAGCAATACCGCAGCGCCACCTGCCACAGCCCCGTAAGCCGAGGCGACTTCTGCGTACAACCGGATTGCGCCGTAGACGAGCAGGCCAATCAGCGCAAACGCGGCAATGATGAACGGCATGGTGAGATTCCTTGATCCTTGGATGAGCGTTCCGGTTATATCAACCGAAACGGCGCTCAAGGCAAGTCAATGCCACACATGCCGATCAAATCGATCGCTTGTATCAATTCCGGTATGGATCGGGTCAGACCAGTCGGAACGCCGCAATGGCAGCGTTCAGCACCTGCGCCTGTTCTTCCAGCGACTCGGCCGCCGCGGCCGCCTGCTCCACCAGCGCGGCGTTCTGCTGCGTGGCTTCGTCCATCAGCGTGACGGCCTTGTTGACCTGTTCGATACCTGAGCTTTGCTCATTGGAGGCCGCGGCAATCTCGCCCATGATGTCGGTCACGCGGCGGATGGAGGCGACGATATCTTCCATCGTGGTGCCGGCACGCTCGGCCAGCGCACTGCCCGCCTCTACCTTGGACAGCGAGGCCTCGATCATCTCCTTGATTTCCTTGGCCGCTGCGGCGCTGCGCTGCGCGAGGTTGCGTACTTCGCCGGCGACCACGGCAAAACCGCGGCCCTGCTCACCGGCGCGGGCGGCTTCCACGGCGGCGTTCAGCGCGAGGATGTTGGTCTGGAAGGCAATGCCGTCAATCACGCCGATGATCTCGGACACCGTGCGCGACGACGCGCTGATCTCGCGCATGGTCGCTACCACGTCGGTCACCACCGCGCCGCCCTGGCTGGCCACATGCGAGGCGCTGTCGGCCAGTTGGCTGGCCTGACGGGCGTTGTCGGCGTTCTGGCGCACGATGGAGGTCATCTCTTCCATGCTGGACGCGGTTTCTTCCAGCGAGCTGGCCTGCTCTTCCGTGCGTTGAGACAGGTCGGCATTGCCGGCAGCAATCTGCTTGGTGGCCGCGCCAATGGATTCGGAGCCGGTGCGCACGCGGCGCACAGTGTCGGTCAACGCCCCCTGCATGCGAGCCAGACCTTCGAGCAGGCGGCCCATCTCGTCCCCACGGTCGACATGTACGGGCTGTGTCAGATCACCCGCGGCAATGCGGTCGAATTGCGCCAGTGTGGCGTTCAGCGGCCCGACAATGGCGCGCAGCAGCGACCATGCGCACACCAGCGCCACCAGCAATGCAAAGACGATGGCCGCAATCACGATCATGCGGAAACGCGCATAGGCTTCGCGCGATTCATCGTAGTTGGCCTTGGAGAAGGCGAGCTGCTTCTTGCTCAGCGCCAGGCTGGTGTCATTGGAATCGCGGAAGGCCTTGGAGACGCCCTTATCCATGATCTTGTCGGCAGTGGCGCGGTCACCGGCGCGCAGTGCCCTGATGATGTCGCGCAGCGTGCCCGATGCGGCCTCACGCTTGGTGGCGACATCCTTGGCCAGGCGTTCCTCTTCATCGTCGCGCGGCAGGGCCAGGTATTTTTTCCACGCCTCGTCCGAGCGGGCGATCAGCTCTTCGGTGCGGTCGAGCAACTGCATCGCGCCCTTGTCTTCCGGATACAGCATCGCCTTGTCGAGCGCGGTGCGGGCGCGCGTGAGGCTCAGGTCGGATTCGCCCAGGGCCAGCGCAGACGGAAACTGGTTGGTGAAGGTCTGTTCGTGTGCACGATTGGCGTCACGCAGGCCAAGCAGCCCAGCCACACCGATGAGCAGGGCCAGCAAAAACAGAATGGAAACCGTAAGCACCAGACGGGTGCGGATGGTCAATCGGGCAGACATGGGCGGGCGCGGCGAGAGTGACGTGCGCGGCTTCTCACGCAGGCGCGACGATCGCGCCGGGCGGCCGGCTACCTTGGCACTATCGGTCGCCCACGGCGGGAACTTGAGGGCGGCATGCACAATGCTTCACCTGACACCACCCCTGGCTCAAGGCGTTAGCCTGCCTTGCCCTTGCGCGCCTGCTGGTAGTCCTCCGCAAACTCGGCCCATTGCTTGAGCGACACCTTGCGCCCGTGCGTGGCCAGCTTCAGCGCCGATTTGCGCCACGCCGTGCCGGCAGCGTAGTCCTGCACCGTCTCGACCAGATCGGTCCCAAGGCGGCCACAACTGCGCAGATGGCACCAGGCGGCCACGCGAGCCATGGTCTGTAGCGCGTCGTCCAGGTTGGCAACAACGTGCTTACCGGAGCCCAACTCCACGCGGTCGGCCGTCGGCTGCAGGCTTTTGACCACGTACGACTTCGGCTTTTCACCCTTCGCCCCGTAAACGACACCACGCAGCAGCGCCGGTGAAATCGCCTGCGAGATCCGCTGGATGCCGACCACACGCCCTGCCTCGCTATGCCACGGCGCCACGCTGCACGCGTCGCCCAGCACGCCGGCCCAAACGCTCGGCACGGAGAGCTTGATGTCGATCAGACGCAGGGTGTCGGGGTCGTTCTCTGGGCGGGCCAGCACCGAATAGCGCTCCAGCCCCAGGCTGCCCGTGCCGGCAATGCGACGCGCGACATCTACGGCAACGAAGCGCTGGCCGTGTCCGTTGCCCTGCTCGGCATACGCCTGGAGAATGCGGCGCGCGCGGCGAGCCTCATCCTTGCTGGCATGTAATGTGCGGCGCCCATCGATGCGCAGGTTGATCTGGTTGCCGTTGCGCTCCGTGCGCTCGGCAATGTAGGCCGCACGGTTGCGCCTGCGCAGGCCGCGCAGCAGGGTACGCACGATGCCGGTGGCGGTGGCACGCTCGACCCAGCGTGGTTTGCCGTCGACCAGCGCAGCCGCATAGGTATCGAGAAACCGCCGGCAGAGGTTGTTTGCGTCTTCGTCAGCCAGCTTCCAACTATGCGCAGCCACTTGTAGGCTGGACAGTACGCGCACGAGATCAACGGTAAACGGTGCGGTCAGTGCCTCGTCGAAATCGTTCATATCGAAGTAGACCAACCCGTTCTCGCCCTTGAAGCTGCCGAAGTTCTCCAAGTGCAGATCGCCACAGACCAGCGTGCGGGGCGGTTCGTGCATGAGCGGCGCATCGATCATCGATGCGGCGTACATGTTGTTGGTGCCGCGAAAGAATGAGAACGGATCGGCGGCGATGGCGGCCAGCTTGCGCGTGAGGCGCTCCGGGTCTCGCCCGGCGTTGTACTCAAGAATGACGCGGGTACTCTCGTGCATGGTCGCTGCCTTATCGATTGTTGGAGTGGAGTGCAATGCCCTCGAAAATCGAAGATTACGCCCTGATCGGTGATTGCGAAACCGCCGCGCTGGCTTCGCGCAGCGGTTCAACTCTCCACTGGCACTGTCCGCAGCGAACGAACATGTCGGCCAGTGGACGGGAACCTAGAAACCGGGATCCGCCATCCCGGTAGAATGGCGGCCCTGCTGATTCAACTGCCCCCGCCATGCCCGACGACATTTCCAGTGCGCCCGAAAGCACCCTGCTCGGCCGCCCCGACAGCCCGTGCGTCGGCATCTGCTCGACCCTCTTCGATGAGGTCTGCCAGGGCTGTGGGCGCACCCAGCTGGAAGTCAGCAACTGGGTGTTCATGACCGACGAGGAGCGCAACGTGGTCTGGACGCGCATCCTGGCCGAAGGCACGGCCCAGGGCTACAACCCCGACGGCAGCCGCAAGTAAGCGCCAAAAGAAAACCCGGCCGAAGCCGGGTTTCTTGTTGACGCAGTAGACCGATCAAGCCGTCTGCGCGGGCTTGAGCTGCAGTGCCTTGTACTCCAGGAACTCCTCCAGCCCGTACTTGCCGTTCTCGCGCCCGTTACCGGACTGCTTGTAGCCACCAAACGGCGCCTGCATATTGAACGGCCCGCCGTTGATGTCGACCTGCCCGGTACGAATGCGCCGCGCCACGCGAATCGCCCGCGCCTCGTCGCCTGACCACACCCCGCCGCCCAGGCCGTAGATGCTGTCGTTGGCGATGCGGATGGCCTCATCCTCGTTGTCGTAGCAGATCACGGTGAGCACCGGGCCGAAGATCTCTTCGCGCGCCACGGTGTCGGTGGTCCTGACGTTGCCCAGCACGGTCGGCTTGACAAAGAAGCCGGTGGACAAGCCCTCCGGCGCATCAGCGCCACCGGTGATGAGTTCAGCGCCCTCTTCCAGGCCGCGGCGGATATAGCCGAGCACGCGGTCGCGCTGTACGGCGGAGATCAGCGGGCCCAGGCGCGTGGTTTCCTGCGCCGGATCGCCCGGCACGTAGGCCGCCGCGAATTGCGCGGCCAACGCCTTCACTTCCTCGTACTTGGCACGCGGCACCAGCATGCGTGTGTGCGCCGAGCAGGTCTGTCCCGAGTTCAGGAAACACGCCGACAACGTGCCCTTGACCGCCGCCGACAGGTCTGCGTCATCCAGGATCACCGAGGCGGACTTGCCGCCCAGCTCCAGCGCCACGCGCTTGACCGTTTGTGCTGCCAGCTCGGCCACACGCTTGCCCGCGCGCGTCGAACCCGTGAACGACACCATGTCGACATCCGGATGGCTCGCCAGCACCTCACCCACCACCGGGCCATAGCCGGTGACGAGGTTGAACACGCCCGGCGGCAGGCCGGCCTCTTCAATGACTTCAGCCAGCACAAACGCGTTGAGCGGCGCCACTTCCGACGGTTTGAGCACCACCGTACAGCCGGCGGCCAGCGCGGGCGCTACCTTCAGCGTGATCTGGTTGAGCGGGTAATTCCACGGCGTGATGGCGCCCACCACACCTACCGGCTCGCGCACCACCAGCGAGTTGGCGACCTGCTCTTCAAACTCGAATTTGGTCGTTAGCTTGGCAAAATTGCCCCAGTTGAACACCGGGCCACCCACCTGGATGGCGCGCGCCAGCTTGATCGGCATGCCGACTTCACCGGCAATCAGTTGCGCCAGTTCTTCACCTCGGGCCTTGAGGCCGTCGGCGATCTTTTGGATGTACTCGGCGCGTTTGGCCACGGGCGTAGCGGCCCAACCATCAAACGCTGCGCGGGCGGCGGCTACGGCGGCTTCAGCATCGGCAGCGCTGCCTTCAGGGATCGTCCCCATCACCGCTTCGGTGGCCGAATGAATCACTTCAATGACGCCCTTGCCCTGCGGCGCCACCCACTTGCCATTGATGAAAAGCTTGTCGCGTTGCTGCATCGTTGCTTGTCTCGCTCTGGTGGATGCGCGGTTTGCGCGTTGTGCTATCCGGGTTGCGACTGAGATCGGCGCGCCCCCGGGGCGGTTATGATCGTTCTATTGTAGAGCCAGCAGAGCGCGCACTGCAGACGCGCCGGCCGAGGGAGAGAAGCATGACCGCCAGCATCTATCAGAAGACGGACAAGGGGCAGGAAGAAATCCGCACGCGCGCCTACCATCTGGATCAGAAGCATCGCGCGCTGCTGCTCATGGTCAACGGCGAGAAAACCTGTGACGAGATCCTCATCCAGCTCGCTCCACTGGGCATGAACCAGGCCGTATTCGAAGAGTTGGAGCATGCCGGGTATATCCGATCACACGGGATCGGAGCAACGCCGGCCGCAAGTGAACCCGCCTCCGCGCCGGAGGCCCCTGTGCCAAACACCACCTCCGGCGAGCGCGGCGTTGAAGGCTATCAGCGCCTCTACCGCTTCTATACCGAGACCATCAGCCGTTACCTCGGCCTGCGCGGCTATCTGCTTGAAATGAAGGTGGAAAAGGCCGGCAATGTGGCCGACCTCGTCGCCTTGCGCGACACACTCAAGGCCGCACTTGCCAAGGCGCGTGGCGAGCCCGAGACCAGCAACGTGATCGCCCAGTTGGATCTGCTGATCGACGAAGCAACCAGCTAGCCTGTTCGTCGGGCAACAAAAAAGGCGGCTTTCAGGCCGCCTTTGTTCAATACGTGTGCGATGCTCAGACTTCCACGCCCTGGCTCTGCAGGTATTCGTCGTAGGTGCCCGCGTAATCGCTAAGCGTGCCGTTCGGGCGCACTTCGATGATGCGCGTGGCCAGCGCACTGATCAGCTCGCGGTCGTGCGACACAAAGATCAGCGTGCCCTCGAACTTGTCCAGCGCAATCTGCAGCGACTCGATCGACTCCATGTCCATGTGGTTGGTCGGCTCATCCAGCGCCAGCACGTTATGGCGGCCCAGCATCAGCTTGCCCCAGATCATGCGGCCCTTCTCACCACCGGAAAGCACCTTGACGCTCTTCTTGATGTCGTCTGCCGAGAACAGCAGACGGCCCATCGTGCCGCGCAGGGATTGGTCGTCGTCACCGGCCTGCGTCCACTGGCTCATCCAGTCCATCAGGTCGCGGTCTTCGGGGAATTCTTCGTAGGTGTCCTGCGGCATGTAGCCGACGTTGGCATTCTCGGCCCACTTGACGGTACCGCCGTCGATCTCGATGCCGCGCTGCACGCCGGTTTTGACCGCACCGTTGAGCAGCGAGCGCAGCAGCGTGGTCTTGCCCGCGCCGTTCTCGCCGATGATGGCGATCCGTTCGCCCGCGCGCACGGCCATGGTCAGGTTGTCGAAAATCTTGCGGTCGTACGTCTTGCGCGCGTTTTCGGTTTCCACCGCCAGGTTGTGCAGCTTCTTCTCGAACTCGAAGCGCACGAACGGGTTCTGACGCGACGACGGCTTGATGTCTTCCACCTTGATCTTGTCGATCATCTTCAGGCGCGACGTGGCCTGACGGGCCTTGGACTTGTTGGCCGAGAAGCGGCGCACGAAGTCCTGCAAGTCGGAGATGCGCTCCTTGGCACGCGCATTGGCGGCCTGCAGGCGTTCACGTGCCTGCATGGAGGCTTCCATGTAGTCGTCGTAGTTGCCCGGGTAGACCTTCAGCGTGCCGTAGTCCATGTCGGCCATGTGCGTGCAGACCGAGTTCAGGAAGTGGCGATCGTGGGAGATGATGATCATGGTGGAATTGCGCTCGTTGAGCACCGATTCCAGCCAGCGGATCGTGTTGATGTCGAGGTTGTTGGTCGGTTCGTCCAGCAGCAGCACGTCCGGGTTCGAGAACAGTGCCTGTGCCAGCAGCACACGCAGCTTCCAGCCCGGGGCGACGTTGCTCATGGTGCCGTGGTGCTGGTCAGTCGGAATGCCGACACCCATCAGCAGTTCGCCCGCACGCGCTTCGGCGGTGTAGCCGTCGTATTCGGCGTACTTGGCCTCCAGGTCGGCGGCCTTCATGTAGTCGTCGTCGGTGGCTTCCGGGTTGGCATAGATGGCGTCGCGCTCTTGCGCGGCGGCCCACATTTCGGTGTGGCCCATCATCACCACATCCAGCACGCGCATGTCTTCGTAGGCGAACTGGTCCTGGCGCAGCTTACCCAGGCGCACGCCCGGCTCCAGCATCACGTTGCCAGCGCTCGGCTCCAGATCGCCGCCCAGGATCTTCATGAAGGTCGACTTGCCGCAGCCGTTGGCACCGATCAGGCCGTAGCGATTGCCTTCGCCAAACTTGACCGAGATGTTCTCGAACAAGGGCTTGGGCCCGAACTGCATGGTGATATTGGCGGTGGAAAGCACGTGGAAACCTTGATTTGGAAAGCGGTGATCTGGCGCGGCAGGCACTTGGCCGTGCGCCATTTAGGAAACCTGGGATTTTACCATCCGGAGATGACCCGGACAGGCAAGCGGCCTAGCCGCGCAGCGTCGGATAGCCGCCCAAGTGCAGCGTAAAGCCCGTGGCATCGATGTCCAGCTCGGCTTGCGCGCCGATCGGCAGCGTCGCCTTGGTCGGGCAATGGCCGAACGGCAGGCCGGTCAGGACCGGAATTGGCAGCCGCGCAGCCAGGTAGTCGCACATGGGGCCGAAGTCGTAGCCCGCGTCGTACGGCGTGGTGCGATAGCCTGAAAAATCGCCGAGCACCAGCGCTTGCTGACGCTCCAGCACACCGGCCTGCTGCAATTGCAGCAGCATGCGCTCGACCCGATACGGGTGCTCGTTGATGTCTTCGACGAAGAGGATGCCGCCGTCGATCCTGGGCAGATATGGCGTGCCGACCAGACTGCACAGCATGGCCAGATTGCCGCCCCACAGCGTGCCGGCCATACGTGATGCATGCCCCGGGCGAGCCGTGGCCTGCGGCACATCCACGCGCAACGCATAGTTCGGGTTGCGCAGGATCCCCCAGAAATGCTCGGCCATGTAGGCATCCACCTCGGGCAGCGCGAAATCCGAGCACAGGTGCGGCCCGGCAAATGTCACGCCGCCCGTCGCGGCCAGATACGCCAACGAGAACGCCGTGAAATCGCTATGGCCGACGATGATGGCATCGGTGGCCCGCGCACGCTGGTGGATCGCCGCAAAGTCGACACGGTCCAACAACCGCGTCAACCCGTAACCGCCACGGATGGCCATGGCGATTTCCTGTCCGCTGCTTGTGGCGATCTGGTGCAAGTCGGCCAGCCGCGCGTCGTCTTCGCCGGCAAAGCGTTGATGCTGGCGGCTCAGACATTCCCGGTTGACGATCGTGCAGCCCTGCGCCTGCAGGAACGCCACGCCGCGCTCGGCAATGGCGGGGTCATTCGGATAACCGGAAGGCGCAATCAGGCGGACAGTAGTCATGCGGTAGGTTTGTCGGTGTCGGTCGTTGCCAGCCGCGCGGCCTTCTGGCTCGCACGGCGCTCGGCAAAGAAGGCGCGCAGCATGTCGCCGCATTCCTGCGCGAGCACGCTGCCGGTGATGGCGGTCTGGTGATTCAGGCGCGTCTCGGCAAACAGGTCGAGAATGCTGCCGGCAGCGCCGGTCTTGGGGTCAGGCGCACCGTAGACGACGCGTGCGACACGCGCGTGCAGCATGGCACCGGCGCACATCACGCACGGCTCCAGCGTCACGAAGACTTCGCAGTCGGGCAGGCGGTAGTTGCCGAGGTTTTCGGCGGCCTGGCGCAGGGCGCGCATCTCGGCGTGGGCGGAGGGGTCATGCGTGCCGATCGGCGCGTTGTAGCCGACGCCGACGATCTCGTTGCCGCGCACCACCACCGCGCCCACCGGCACCTCGCCCTGCCCCCACGCGAACCTGGCCTGCACCAGCGCCTGCTGCATCCAGTAACCGTCGCGCTCGTGCGCGGACATGTCGGCAGGCGGCGTGAGGACGTGGGGCGTGGTCATGCGAGTGGAATCAATCCTGCTCGTGCGGGCGTGCGAGCTTCACGTCGGCCCAGCAGTTCGGGGTTTCGTACAGCACCAGCTTCGACAAACGCAGGTGATGGCCGAACGTATTGCGGAACACCGGCTCGAGAATGTCGAACGCGACCTGCGCGAGGTTCTCGACCGTCGGCACGTCGTTCAGCACGACGGTCTTGTGACCGCCTTCCATGTCGTTCAGGAATTCGACCAGCTTGGTATCACCGCGATAGACCAGGAACGCGTGGTCCCACAGATCAACGAGGTGCTTGTTGGCGAGCTGCTTGACGTCACCGAAGTCGAGGATCATGCCGTCGTCGGCGGCCTTGTCGTTGTGCAGGACTTCGCCGGTGAGCGTGAGCTCAAGCTGGTAGCGGTGGCCGTGCAGGTTGCGGCACTGGCCGGCGTGGCCGGGGATGCGGTGGCCGGCATCGAATTCGAGCCGGCGCGTGATGGAAACGGTCTTGGTCATGGAGCGCAAAGGACAGGGCGGCAGCGAACGCCGCGAAACGGCAGAGACGACTGGGACAAAATGCTGCGGCCCGCCTTAGCGGATGCCCAGCATCTTATGGGTTTGCAGCGACAGGCGCCAGCGCGGCCGGCGCTGGCATAGCTCGACGGCGAGCGCCGTATTCTGCCGCGCCAGCGGGCCATCCATGGCCTGCAGGAACAAATGCTGGAAATCCAGCCGTTCATATGCGTCGAGGTCTTGCCCGTCTTGCGGGATCACGACCTTCAGCTCGTCGCCACGCGTGACAACCAGCTCCGAGCCCATCTTCGGGCTCACGCACACCCAATCGATGCCCTCGGGCACAGCGATGGTGCCGTTGGTCTCGATGGCAATTTCGAAGCCGCGTGCATGCAGCGCGTCGATCAGGGGCTTGTCCAGTTGCAGCAGCGGCTCGCCACCGGTGCAGATGACGAGCGGTTTGCCGCCCGTGGCGTCGGCCGGCCATTCGGCGACGACGGCGTCGGCGAGTGCGTCTGCGGTGGTGTATTTGCCGCCTTGCGTGCCGTCCGTGCCGACGAAGTCGGTGTCACAGAACTTGCAGACGGCGGTGGCGCGATCGGCTTCGCGCCCGCTCCAGAGGTTACAGCCGGCAAAGCGGCAGAAGACGGCTGCGCGGCCAGTGTTGGCACCCTCGCCTTGCAGCGTGTAGAAAATTTCCTTGACGGCGTAAGTCATGTCTGAACGGTGGCATTCACAGGAAAACATCGCAAAACGACGTCATTCCCGCGCAAACCGTACCAGTACCCACTAGTGAATAACCCGATATTGTTTCACAAATCGGGGTTATCCGCAGAAGGACGCCAACGTCACAAACGAAAACGCGCTCTCTGGTGTCAGCCACGCCGCAAACACCAGCGCAGCGCCGGCTGCCGCCAGCGCCCACGCTGCCCAACGCTTGCGTCGCCCGTTCATGCTGGTTGGGCGACCGGCGTGCGCGCCAGTTGGCGATCATCGATCGGCCAGTGCAGCAACGCCGCCACGATGCCCAGCACCATCGCACCAAACCAGATCGCGTCGTACGCGTGCAGGCGGTCGTACACCACCCCACCCAGCCATACGCCCAGGAATGCACCGATCTGGTGGCCCAGGAACACGAACCCAAACAGCGTGCCGATATAGCGCACCCCAAACACCTGCGACAGCAGCCCATTCGTGAGCGGCACCGTGCCCAGCCACAGCAGCCCCATCACGATGGCAAACCCATACAGCGTGACCGGCGACAGCGGCAGCAGGATGAACAGCGCGATCGCCGCCGTGCGGATCAGGTACAGCAACGACAGCAGGTACTTGCGCCGGAACAGCCCGCCCAGCGCGCCGCAGTAATACGTGCCGACAATGTTTGCGGCCGCGATGAGCGCCAGCGCAATCATGCCGTGGCGCGCTGTCAGCCCTTTGTCGAGCAGATACGCGGGCATGTGCGCGGCAATGAACGCAAGCTGAAACCCGCACGCCAGAAAACCAAGGTTCAACAGCCAGAAACCTGGGTGCGCAAACGCTTCGCGAATGGCTGCGCCCAGGCTCTGGTGCGCTTCATGCGCCATGGCGGTGGATGCCTTCTCGCGCAGCGGCGCCGCAAGCGGCAGGAACACCGCCATCACCACGGCCAACACCACGAGCGCCATCACCCATCCAACGCTGCTCAGCAACCCCTGCGCCGCCGGCACCATCACGAACTGGCCGACGCCACCCACGGCGCCCGCCACCCCCAGCGCCCAGCTACGCCGCTCCGGTGGTGTCAGCCGGCTAATTGCGCCATACACCACGCCAAACGACGTGCCCGACAACCCGATGCCGATCAGCCCTCCTGCCGACAACGTAAAGCCCAGCGGCGTGCCTGCATGCGCCATCAGTACCAGGCCCAGCGCATAGACGGCGATGCCTGCCACCACCACTTTGGCCGCCCCAAAGCGGTCCGCCAGCATGCCGGCAAACGGCTGCGCAGCACCCCAGATCAGGTTCTGCAGCGCGATGGCCAGGCCGAAGGTTTCACGCGTCCAGCCGTGGCTCATCGTCACGGGCACCAAAAACAAGCCCTGCACGTGGCGGATACCCAGCGCGAGGCCGATCACCGCCCCGCCGGCCAGTACTGGCAGCCAGGGCGACTGCGTCAAGGATTTCGATGTCATGGATGCGTTCTCCGTTGCGACTGACATTCCCGCGTTGCAAGCGTGCATTTGGCTGGAATGTGGTCCGATGGCTTATTAAACTTCGCCATATTGGGGTTCTCAATTGATCTTTGAGAACGTTTCACATGAGGAAAACGCATGTCGACACCATTGGTTCGATTGGCCTCGCTCGATCTGCTGCGTGGTTTCGTGGCCGTAGGCCGGCGCATGAGCATCACGCTGGCTGCCGATGACCTGTGCCTGACCCAATCGGCCGTGAGCCGCCAGGTGTCGGTGCTGGAAGAAACGCTGGGCGTAAAGCTGCTGGTGCGCGGCCACCGCTCGATCGCCTTCACACCTGAAGGTGAACGCTTGTTCCGCAGCGCCGACAGCGCTGTGCAGCAGTTGCAGGACGCCATCGGCGCCATTCGCGTGGCGGCCGAGCGCCGACCTGTGACGATCACCGCCAGCATCGGCGTGACGGGCTTGTGGCTGCTGCCACGCCTTGCGCGCTTCCAGCAGCAGTATCCGGACATCGATGTGCGGGTGGCCACCAACAACCGCCTCGTCGACCTGAAGAACGAGGGCATTGAGCTGGCCATCCGCTACTGCCCGCCGGAGGATGCGCCGCCCGGCGCAATCCGCCTGTTTGGGGAAACCGTCGCGCCGGTTGCACATCCGTCGCTGGCGCTGCGTTCGCTCGACTCCGCCGATGCGCTGGCCGGCCAGACCCTGCTCGACTTCGACGACCGCGACCTGCGCCGCCCCTGGCTCCAATGGACCGACTGGCTGGCCGCCGCCGGCTGGAGCCACGCCAAACCACGCACGGTGCTGCGCTTCAACCAGCACGATCAGATCATCCACGCGGCGGTGGCGGGCCAGGGTATTGCGCTGGGCAGGCAAGAGCTGATTGCCCCTCTGCTGGCCGATGGCCGGTTGGTGACCGTGCCGACGACGGCCCCTGGCGTGCACAACACGCATGCGTATTGGTTGATTCAGGCTGAGCTCAACCCACGCCGCGATTTACGTGATGTGGCCAACTGGATCTGCGCTGAAGCCGCGGCCCAGGCTTCGCATGCGCCCAGCGCATCCGAACTTGCATGAAACGCGTTTGAGCGCACGCCGCGCACCACGTGTAATGCAGCCAACGACACCCACGTTGGAGGCTGCATGGACACACGTACCCGGCCACAAACGGTGGTCGGCAGCCTGAGTTACGTCAAACCCGGCGCCGGCACCCCCGTCAACTACATGTACCCGCCGCCCGCCGGCGAGCCGTGGCAGACCTGCGAATACGAACTGCGCGAAGTCTGCATCGCCGACATGCGCGGCGCGGCACCGGCGCTTGAGCGCGAAGGCTTCCTCCTTGCCGATGCGCCCACGCGCATGGCGGACTTTGGCGATGAAGACGCGATCCACGCGATCTACTACGCAGAAGCAGCCGAGCTTGCGCGCGCCGTAACGGGTGGCCGCGCTGCATACGTGTTCGACCACCTGGTCCGTCGGCGCGATCCAAGCCGCCCCACCCTCACCTTCGGGCGCGAAGGCGACGGTGCGCCCTCTGCCGTAGGCCGCATCCACAACGACTACACCGAAACCTCCGGCTACCTGCGCCTGGGCCGTGTGCTGACCGACCCGGTGCAGGCTGCGGCAGTCGGGCGCTATGGCATCGTCAACATCTGGCGCTCGATCCGCGGGCCGGTGCTCGATACGCCGCTGGCCCTGTGCGATGCACGCAGCGTGAACGTTGCCGACCTCGTCGCCGCAGAGATCCGCTACCCCACGCGCACCGGCGAGCTCTACCTCGCCACCCACAACCCGCGCCACCGCTGGTGGTACGCCTCCGCCATCGATCGGCACGAGGCGCTGGTCTTCAAGCAATACGACTCGCAGGCCAGCGGCGTGGCGCGGTTCACACCGCATGCCGCGTTCGTCCACCCCGAGGCGCCGGCTGGCACGCCACCGCGCGAGAGCATCGAAATCCGCTGCCTGGTGGTCTATGACTAAGCTCGCCCCCTACAACGCAACATGGGAAGCCCTCGTACCCACACCCACCGTCGAGTTCTGGTTCGACTTCGCCAGCAACTACAGTTACCTGAGCGTGATGCGTATCGAGGCGGCGGCCATACGCCTAGGCGTGCGCATCGTGTGGAAGCCGTTTCTGCTCGGGCCGATCTTCCAATCGTTCGGCTGGAGTAACTCGCCATTCATGCTGCAGAAAGCCAAGGGCGACTACATGTGGCAAGACATCGTCCGCGAGTGCCAGAAGATTGGTGTGCCGTGGACGCGGCCAAGCACCTTCCCCCGCAAATCCGTGCTGCCGCTACGGGTGGCGGTGCTGGGCGCAGACCAACCGTGGATCGGCGCGTTCTGCCAACGCATCATGCTGCGCAATTTCGCGCAGGACAGCGACATCCACACGCCAGAGGCCGTGTGCGAAGAACTGTCCGCACTCGGGCTTCCCGCCGAAGCGATCCTGGCCGAAGCCCTGTCCGACGCCAACAAGCAGCGCCTGCGCGAACAAACGCACGCCGCGCAGATTCGTGGCATCTTTGGTGCCCCAACGTTCTTTGTCGGCGACGCGATGTTCTGGGGCAATGACCGCCTGGATGACGCGCTCGCCTGTGCCGCAGCTTTGCAGTCCAATCCCCATCCACCCCAGACCGGATAGCCCATGCCGACTCAGATCGAAAAAGCCCACGCCTTCCGCGCCCTGCACAAACGCAGCGGCACCTTTGTCATCCCCAACCCGTGGGATCCGGGCTCGGCCCGATTGCTGGCCGCGCTGGGCTTCGAGGCATTGACCAGCACCAGTGCCGGTTTTGCCTTCTCGCGCGGGTTGCCTGACTACGGCGTTGGGCGCGATCTCATCCTCACGCACGTGGCCGACCTGGCCGCGGCAACCGACCTGCCAATGGCCGCCGATCTGGAAAACGGCTTTGGCGATGCCCCAGAAACCGTGGCCGAGACCATCCGCCTGGCGGGTGCCACGGGCATCGTCGGTGGTTCGATTGAAGACGCCACGGGTCGCGCTGATGCGCCCATCTATCCGCTGGAAGCCTCTGTCGAGCGCGTACGCGCCGCCGTGGAAGCCGCGCGCTCACTGCCGTTTCCGTTCACGCTCACCGCGCGCGCAGAGAACTACCTGCACGGCCGCAACGATCTGGCCGACACCATCCGCCGCCTGCAAGCATTCCAAGATGCCGGCGCCGACGTGCTCTACGCCCCCGGCCTGAAAACGCGTGAAGAGATCGCCACCGTGCTGCGCGAAATCGATCGCCCGCTCAACGTGCTGATGGGGTTTGCCGACGGCAACCTGAGCGTGGCGGAGCTGACCGAACTGGGCGTCAAGCGCATCAGCGTGGGCGCCGCACTGGCACGGGCTGCGCAGGGTGCTTTTCTGCGCGCCGCCGAGGAGTTGCGGACAGCGGGCACGTTCGGCTTTGCGCGCGATGCGGCGAGCGGGGCCAAGCTCAACGGCATCTTTGCGCCCTACGCTTGAGCCTCGCCTACGCGCCGGCAGTCGCGCGCAGCATGTGCTCTTCGGTGTTGGTATTGATCTGCACCCAGAGCGGCAGATGGTCTGAAAGCTGATACGTCATCGCCTGCTTCGTCAAACGCGGGAACAGCGGCGTGTGATCGCCTTGGTAAAAGTCGAGCACGCCGCCCGCGTTGGTAAAGCTCTCAGGGTATTCCGGCATTTGCAGGATCTGGTCGTAGCGCTTGTTCTTCTCCAGATTGCTGCCGAACGTGCTGCGCAGCAGCTTGTCTGGCACGCGCAGCCCACGTGCGGTCAGCGCCTGGAACAGCGGACTCTTCTCGCTGGGGACATTGAAGTCGCCCATGACGATCAGGTCTTTGCCATCCGTGTCCTTCTCTTGCGCCTTGGTGTAGACCCAGTCGGCCAGTGCCTCGATTTCCGATAGGCGATCGCGCTCGCTGTTTCCCCAGCGGATGTGGGCGGAAAGGCAGACGAAGTCAAAGTTGCCGGAATGGAATGACACCATGTACGGCCGGCGCCACCACGAAATGTCTGACAAATACTCCATACCGCGCTTCGTGCGCGGCGGTTGTGCCTGCGCGGCCAAGCCGGTAAAGGCCACCGCGCGTCGGTCGTAGACATAGGCGATGCGCTCGCGGTTGCCACCGGCGTCGGTCAACGCATCGGAATACACGGCGCGCCAGTCAGGGCCAAGAATCTCCAGCACGCGCTTGAGGTCGCCCAGGTTGTCACGCACTTCCTGCACGCCAATCAGATCGAACTGCCGCAGGATCTCCGCGATGTAGTACAGCGCGGTCTTTGTGCGCGGCTTCTTGCCGAACTCGCGGATGTTCCAAGTGGCAATGTTGAGCGTTTCGTCCAGTTTGGAAGACGGGATCTTCGCTTGGGCAATACGTTCGCGCAGCACCAGCAGGCCGCGCGCAATCTCTGGGGTGATGCCGTCGTAGTTCATGGGGCTCCCTGCCTGAAAGCCCGCCACTCTAGTGACCGCACGCAGACTGCAATATCAGACAGCGCCCTGACGTGGTCTGAACCACTCCACCAGAAAATCCAGCATCGCCCGCAGCGCCGCCGGCATCTGCCTGCGTGAGCTATAGACACCATGGATGCCGAGCGCCTGCGGCACGTGCTCGGGCAGCAGGCGCACGAGCTGGCCGGCGGCGATGGGTGGCGCGGCGGCAAACGCCGGCTGCAGTGCAACGCCCGCGCCTTCCCTGGCGGCCGCCAGCAGCGCCATCGACTCATTCGCGCTCAGATTGCCGCTCACCGGCACGTCGGACGACACCCCCGTCTTCGTATCAGTGAACTTCCACAGGCTCTTGCCGAAGTACGAATACGTCAGGCAGTTGTGCACGGCCAGGTCTTCCACTCGGCGCGGCGTACCGTGCGCAGCCAGGTACGACGGCGCAGCCACCACCACGGAGTCGCACGTGCCCAGTCGCCGCGCGATCAGGTTCGGATCGAGATCATTGGTAATGCGCACCGCCAGATCGATGCGCTCTTCCACGAGGTTGATGGTGCGGTTGTCGACAACGAGGTCGACCGCCGTTTGCGGATAGCGCCGCAGAAAGGCCGTTACCGCCGCACTCAACACCTCCTGTGCGAGCGATTGTGCGCAAGCGATGCGCAACAAACCGCGTGGCGTGTCGGCCTCGGGACCATCTGCAACGGCCATCTGCGCGGCAATCTCCAGGATCTGGCGACACCGCACGAGCGTGGCTTCGCCAGCCGGGGTCAGGCCCATGCGGCGCGTGGTCCGGTGCAACAAGCGCGCACCAGACCAATCCTCCATCTGCGCCAGATAGCGCGTGACCATGGCGCGCGACATGTCGAGCCCTTCAGCGGCGGCGCTCAGGCTGCCGCGCTCGACAATCGCAACGAACACCTCAGCGGCAACGATCCGGTCCATATTTGATCGATTGAAGAAACAAATATGCGCATCTTAGGTGGTTTTTCGATCGAATCAAGCAACCTACAGTAACGACATTGCCATCACACCTCACTTGCCCAGGAGCACCCGATGACTTTGATCCGCACCCTGCTTGCCGCCGGCCTTGTCAGCGCCGGCCTCGTTGCCCATGCCGCCCCCCCGGCGCCGCTGCACCTGGAGGTGTACAACCCCGGCGACAAGGGTGTCTTCCCGGTGTCGTCGGAGATCATCACGGGTGCGCACGACGCCATCCTGATCGACGCGCAGTTCCAGCGCAGCGATGCAGAGGCCCTGGTGCAGAAGATCAAGGCCAGCGGCAAGACGCTCACCACCGTCTACATCAGCCAGAGTGATCCGGATTACTACTTCGGGCTGGACGTCATCCGCGCGGCCTTCCCAAAGGCAAAGATCGTGGCCACGCCACAAACCGTGGCGGCCATCCAGGCGTCGATGAACGGCAAGCTCGCCTATTGGGGCCCGATCCTGAAAGACAACGCCCCCAAGGCGCTCGTGCTGCCCGACGTACTGCATGCCGATCACCTCACGCTGGAAGGCCGCACGATCGAGATCAAGGGCTTGAACGGCCCAGACGCCGCACGCACGTACTTGTGGATTCCGTCGCTCAAGACGGTGGCCGGCGGCGTGGTGGTCAACAATGGCGACCACGTGTGGGTGGCCGATACGCAAACGCGCGAATCACGCCTGGGCTGGCTGCAGACGCTCGATAACATCACCGCGCTCAAGCCGACGACGGTGGTGCCTGGCCACTTCACCGGGCCGATGCCCACGGGGTTGGAAGCGGTACGCTTTACGGCGGATTACCTGAAGACCTTCGAGGTGGAGGCTGCCCGCGCCAACAACTCGGCCGAACTGGTCAAGGCGATGAAAGCGGCCTACCCGTCGCTGCCTGGTGATGCATCGCTGGAGTTGAGCGCCAAGGTCATCAAGGGCGAAATGAAGTGGCCGCAGTAACCAAGGATTGTTCATGACGACGTTGCATTACATCTTCGACCCGCTGTGCGGCTGGTGCTACGGCGCCGCACCGCTGGTGGATGCCGCCCGCGCAGTGCCGGGCCTGACCGTCGCCTTTCATGGCGGCGGCATGCTGGCCGGCGCAAACCGGCGCATGGTCACGCCGCAATGGCGCGACTATGTCATGCCCCACGACCACCGCATTGCCGAGATGTCCGGCCAGCCATTCGGCAAACCGTACTTTGACGGCCTGCTGCGTGATACCAGCGCGGTCATGGATTCGGAACCACCCATCACCGCGGTGCTGGCTGCCGAAGCGCTTGGCGGGCTCGGGCTGGACATGATCCACCGCGTCCAACGCGCGCACTACGAAGAAGGCCGACGGATTGCTGATCTGCCCGTGCTGCGCGAGCTGGCCGTCGAGTTGGGCCTGTCACCTGAGGCGTTCGATGCGGAATATGCGCGGCAGGCCGGCGCGCTTACGCAGCAGCACATTGCGGCGAGCCGGCAGTGGCTGGATCGCGTGGGTGGTCAGGGTTTCCCGACGTTTGCACTGGAAGATGCGGAGGGGCGCCTGGGCACGATCGACGTCGGCCCGTGGCTCGGCCGTCCGGAAGAATGGGCGCAGGCCCTGACACAGCACATCGGCGCACCGGCACCAGAAAGTGAGGCTGATGGGCCGGTCTGCGGACCGGATGGCTGCGTGTAATCGGGCAAAGAACGACGCGAAGCTCAGCCTTTGAGTGTCCAGCGGCCAAGCTGGTCGTACCGCGTCTTGCCGAGCCAGCTATGGATGAGGACGAACTCGCGCACCGTCCAGGTGACGGGTTCGACCGGCTTGGGCGCAAAACCACCGCGGTCGTACAACAGCGTGATGTGCGGTTTGAAATGCCCAAGCGGCACGGGCAGGCCGGCATGCTGCAAGGCCTCGCCCAGCGCCAACTGAAACGCCATCAGTTCGCTCACGCCATCACTGCCAAGCAGCACGAACGGACGATGATCGCGTCGGCCATGAAAGCTCACGACCTGATCGAGCGTGACATCGAAGGCCGGCAAGGCAAGGCGCTCAGCAGCCTGGCACGTGCGCGCAACCAGATCCTCCGGCGGCTGTTGAACAAAATCGCCCAGGTGATACAGCGTGATATGCAGGCGCTCCGGGCGCAGCGCCTTCCCCTTGAAACCCACTACCGGGCGCACCTGCTCGACCAATCGGGCAATGCGCTCTGCGGTACCGGCATCGGGCTTGATCGCCAGAAACAGGCGGTGCGCGGGCAACTGCGGCGTGGCTTCGAATCCGGGAAGGGTGAGTTGGGTCACAGCGCGGGTGTCAGGTGTGGAGCATCAAGGCCTCCATTATCGACAAGCGCATGACGTCTTGCGCATTGCTCCAAAAAACAACGCCCGGCGGGATGAACCCATCGGGCGTTGTTTGATGTGACGCGGCGATCGATCAGATGTCGAAGAACACCGTTTCCGCACCGCCATCGGGCGTGTCCTGCAGACGCACGTCAAAGGTATAGACCACCTCGCCATTGCGCTCGGTGCGCTGGGCAATCAGCGTCTTGCGGCGCACTTCCCACTCAATGCCGTTGAGTACCGGATCGGCACCGTTGGCGGTGGCCTCATCCGCAAAGTACACGCGCGTATGCAAGCCAAGGTTGATGCCGCGTGCAAACAGCACCATGCAGATATGCGGCGCCTGCATGGTATTGCCGCGCCCTGCCACGGCACCCGGCTTGATGGTGTCGAAGCGGTAGACGCCAGTGTCGAAATCGGCACCCGCACGGCCCCAGCCGCGGAACGCCGCATCGGCTGGCTTGTCCTGACGGTCGCCCGGGTGTGCGTATTTGCCATCGGCATTGGCCTGCCAGATTTCGATCAGCACATCGCGTACGAGCGAGCCGGAACCATCGAACACGCGGCCTTCCAGCGCGATGCGCTCGCCGCGCGTGGCGGGCGTGGTCAGCACGTTGCCGAATTCCTTCTCGTAGATGTCGAAGCCGGCCTGGCGCGGTGCGAGCCCGATATGCACGTAGGGGCCGCCTGTCTGCGAGGCCGTCTCATTGAAATGCGCGAAAGGCGGCGTGGTCGTCATGCTTGCGGCCTGCGCACGTTCGAGTGAGGCATGAAGCGTGGTCGTCGTCATCACTTGGCTCCTTGCAGGGCGTTCTCGAAATGCGTGGCGCGGCGGCCGCGCAGCGTGATGTCGAAGCGGTAGCTGCGCGCATCGAGCGGCACGTGGTTGGCCGTATCGAGCAGCGCAATCAGGCCGCGCACCTGCTCTTCGCTGGGGATGGTCTTGATGATGGGGCACTGCGCGATCATCGGATCGCCCTCGAAGTACATCTGCGTGATGAGACGCTGCGCCCAGCCATCCCCTGAGAGCGAGTAGTGGATGTGCGAGGGCCGCCAGTCGTTTATGCGGTTGCGCCACGGATACGGCCCCGGCTTGATGGTGCGATAGGCGTAGTAGCCGTTGGCATCCGTCAGCATGCGGCCGCAACCGCCGAAGTTCGGGTCGATCGGCGCGATGTACTGGTCTTTCTTGTGGCGATAGCGGCCACCGGCGTTGGCCTGCCACACCTCCACCAGCGCGTTCGGCACGGGGCGGCCGAATTCGTCGCGCACATAGCCGTGAACGATGATGCGCTCGCCAATCGGCAGACCTTCCTTGGCGTAGTTGAGGATGAGGTCGTTGTCGAGCGCGCCGAGGTCGTCCGGATGGAACACCGGCGCGGTCGTCTCCGACAGCGTGTTGAGCGTGGAGATGAGCGCATTGCGCGGCGAGCGCAGCACGCTGGTCTTGTACACGGGGGTGAGCGCGGGCGGGTGTTGGGCGGTATCGCGCTGGGCGAACTCGCCGGTGCCGGAAAGCGGCAGGGTCATGGGGCGTCTCCGTTGGAATCTGTGGGGATGACTGTATCTCTGCCAAAAAGTGAAGTAAATTGACTTCTAATCGAAAAATCGATAACCCCAAGTTATGGATAGACCAGCCCTACCCGGTGACCTGCCCTCACGCATCCGCTTTCGCCATCTGAGCTGCTTTGTTGCCATTGCGCAGGAGCGCAACCTGCGGCGCGCGGCTGAGCGGCTGCACCTGAGCCAGCCTGCGGTGTCGAAAACACTGGGCGAACTGGAAGCGCTGGCCGGTGTGCAACTGGTCGAGCGAGGCCGGCAAGGGGCGCGGCTTACAGCGGCCGGCGAGCAATTCCTGCGGCACGCCGTGGGGGTGACACAGGCGCTGGAATCGGCCACCGCTGCGCTGATGGGCTCGGGCGAAGCTTCTGCACCGGTCGTGCACGTCGGCGCCCTGCCGACGGTGGCGAGCGGCCTGCTTCCCCAGGCGATTGCCGCGCTGCATGCGCAACGCCCGCATGCCGGCGTACGCCTGCGCACCGGCACCAATGCCGAACTGTTGGCCGCGCTCAAGGCGGGCGAACTCGATTTCGTGGTCGGCCGCATGGCCGAGCCGACCATGATGCAGGGGCTGTCGTTCGAGCTGCTGTATGCAGAAGCGCTTGCGCTGGTCGTGCGGCCGCAGCATCCGCTGGCCCTGTCTGCAAACGGTGTGACATCCCTGCAGGCGGTGCTCGACTATCCGCTGGTGATTGCCACGCCCGGCACCGTCCCACGTCATCACACCGATGCCCTGTTCCAGACGCACGGCCTGCGGCTGCCCGCGGGCGTGACGGAAACGCTGTCTGTGTCGGTCGCGCGGCTGCTGGCCCGCCGTTCCGATGCGATATGGATCACGCCGGAGCGTGCCGCCCAGGATGACTTGTCACAAGGCTGGCTCACACGCCTCAACCTGCCAACACCCGGCACCGGAGAACCCGTTGGCCTGCTGCGCCGCAGCGCCGCCACGCCAACCGAGTTGGCGGATGCTTTCATGGAGACCCTCCGGGCGCTTGCGCATGCAACTCCGGAGAAAACACGCTGAAACTATAACGTTAGCCGACAGACAGGTAACGATTTTCATAATCCGAATAATTAAATGACAGCCGCATTATCCACCAAAATTAGTCAATACAAATAACCTGATTCAACGTCATTTGATGCATCGATCAACCACCAATTCACTTTATTGAAGACAGATCAAATAAAATATCAACCATCATCTGAATGGCCTATGCAACATTGGTCATCATCCCTGTCAGGCAGCCGGGACCCAATACCACATACATTGAAAAATCAAAGAGTTGCTCACGTACGCAGCCTCCCACCCTCTTCTTATCCTGCTTACCCGTTGTTCAAATAACGCCAATTTGCCTGGGATAACCGCGTCGATCTAATAATGATTAGCTCAAGATAGCGAGGCGCGGCATTTTCTGAAAAATATAATGACTCGACCAAGCGCATTGATGCCTTGGCACACAGACTCCAGGACAACCCCATTTAATGAGGCGCAACAATGACGCAACAATCTCTTGCTGAACGCGTGCACGCAACGGAAAGCCAGGCAAAGGAGGCATTGGCTGTCAACGACTGGACGAAGTACGACGGGGAACGGGTTACAGGCAGCAACTCCTCGCCGGTCTACCTGGTCTTGCATGGCCAACTGCGCTGGATCCCCAACCCGGCCACGTACACCAACCTGTTCGCCTCGTGGGACGGCATCATCGTGAGCGACTACCTGGTCGACAACATCCCGCGCGGGCTGGCGCTGACCAACGGCGCCGTGCTGGCCAAGGGCAGCAGCGCAGCGACCTACCTTGTCACCAACGGACAGAAGCTGTGGATCCCCAACCCCGAGACCTTCAACAAATTTGCCTTCAACTCGAACAAGGTCGTGACGGTACCGGATGTCGTCATCGACTTCATCCCGACCGGGCCGAACGTGGGCTGACGCATCCCAGCAGGCACGCGAAAGCGCCCCGTTGAGGGTTTCAAAAAAAAAATGCCGACCACGGGGTCGGCATTTTCTTTTTTTGGCGCAGAGATCAGCGATGCATCAGCTCGGGCTCGTCGCCGGCGTCAAACACGCTTCGATCAGTCTGCCCCAGCAACTGGCTGGTGATGGTGCCGGCGGTCATGGAGCCGTTGACGTTGAGCGCGGTGCGGCCCATGTCGATCAGCGGCTCGATGGAGATCAGCAGCGCCACCAGCGTCACGGGCAGGCCCATGGCCGGCAGCACAATCAGCGCGGCAAAGGTGGCACCACCGCCAACGCCCGCTACACCGACTGAGCTGAGTGTGACGATCGCGACCAGCGTGGCGATCCACACCGGATCAAACGGGTTGATGCCGACCGTGGGCGCCACCATCACGGCCAGCATGGCGGGATACAAGCCCGCGCAGCCGTTCTGGCCAATGGTGGTGCCGAACGACGCCGCAAAGCTGGCGATCGATTCCGGCACGCCGATGCGCCGTGTCTGCGCTTCGATGCTCAGCGGAATGGTGGCGGCGCTCGACCGGCTCGTGAACGCAAAAGACAGCGCCGGCCACACCTTGCGGAAGAAGCGGATCGGATTGATGCCGTTGACCGTCAGCAGCACAGCATGCACGCCGAACATGATCGCCAGGCCCAGGTAAGAGGCCACCACAAAGCCACCGAGCTTGATGATGTCCTGTACGTTGGACACAGCCACCACGTTGGTCATCAGCGCCAGCACGCCGTACGGGGTCAGGCGGATGACGAGTCGCACGAGCTTCATGACCCAGGCCTGTGCGGTATCGATGGCGGTCAGCACGCGTTCGCCTTTTACGGCGTCGTCCTTGAGCAGATGCAGTGCAGCCACCCCCAGGAATGCGGCAAAGATCACCACGCCGATGATCGACGTCGGCTTGGCGCCAGTCAGTTCTGCAAACGGGTTCTTCGGAAGGAAGGACTGCAGCAGTTGCGGAACCGAGAGGTCCGCCACCTTGCCGACGTAGTTGTCCTGGATCGCAGTCAGGCGGGCGGTTTCCTGCGCGCCTTGCACCAGCCCTTGCGCGGTCAGGCCAAACAGGTTGGTGACGAACACCCCGACCAGCGCAGAAATCAGCGTCGTCAGCAGCAGCGTGCCAATGGTCAGCACGCTGATCTTGCCCAGCGATGCTGTGCTGTTGAGCTTGGCCACCGAATTGAGAACGGAGACCAGCACCAGCGGCATGACGATCATCTGCAGCAACTGGATATAGCCGCCGCCGACAACGCTGAACCAGGCAATCGATTGCTTGAGCGTTGCGCTGTCGTCACCATAAATCAGGTGCAACACCAGACCGAACACGATGCCCAGCACCATGCCCAGCAGCACGCGTTTCGCCAGGCTCCAGCTCGCGTTCACGCGGCCCAGAGCGATCAGGATGGCGACGAATGTCGCGATATTCAGTATGAGCGGAATGTTCATTTTCCCTTTGTGTTGCAAGCTGTGATTGAAAGTGGTGACGTCCATGTCGCCACTTTCAATCGAGCCGGCATCTTACGACAGATGCACAAAGGGCGTCGCCGCACGGATTGAATCAAAAGTGCAGTCCGATCCACCGTAGATACCGCAGCGGCCCTAGCCCGCCAACTCGCCTCGTCCCGCCCTCTCCACCCGCAGCGACGAAAACCGCCAGTGCGTGACCGCACGCAGCAGCCACTCCACGGGGCCATAGGCAAAACGCCGCAACCACCAGCGGCTGATGACCGTTTGCACCGCAAAGATTGCAAACGCGATCAGCAGCGTGTCCAGCGGACTGACCCGGCCCATCATGCGGAACCCATACGCCAGAAAGATCACCGAACACACCAGCGACTGCATCAGGTAGTTCGACAACGCCATCCGCCCGGCAGGCGCCAGCACGCCCAGCCACCACTGGCCCCAGCGGCTGCGGAACAGCAGCTGCATCCCACCGATATACGCAGCGGTCAGCAATGGCGCCGTCAGCAAGCTCAACGACAGGCCCAGCAGATCCCACGGCGTGCCAGCCAGCCTTGTCGTGGCATAGGCATACGCCACCGCAGCCGGCAGGCCCACACAGGTGCCGGCAATCAGGCATTGCTTGTATAGCTTGCTGGTGCCGGCGGTTGGCGACGATGCAGAGAACAGCCCGCGCCGCCCTGCAATGCACCCCATCAGGAACATTGCCAGTGCCGTCGGCGCCTGCATCAGTGCCGTCACGACCCACACGCCCTTGAGCTCTTCCACATGCTGGGCGATGACGCCCGAGGGAGTGCTGCGGAACGCGGTGAGCGCCGAAGTGATCTGCGCCAGTGCCTTCGAATCGTGCGTTGCATCGACATCGAGTACCGAGAGAACGCCGATGATCGCCCACACCGTGGCCGTGCCCACAATCAGGCCCACCGCCAGCTTGGCCAGCGCCTTCTCTGCCCGGCTGCGCAACGTCAACAGTACAGCGCCCATCACTGCGTAGGTGGTCAGGATGTCACCGTGGAACAGCAACACGCCATGCAGCAGCCCGAGCACCCAGAGCCCGACAAGCCGTCGCAGCATGCGCGGCACAAACGCCTTGCCGTCGCGCTCGGCCGACTGCATCTGCAGCGTGAAGCTGTAGCCAAACAGGAACGAGAACAGCAGATAGAACTTCCATTCGAACAGCAAGGCAATGCCCGCCATGACTGCGTGGCTGACACGGCTCTGCGCCATCGGATCGGGCACGCCCGTGCCGTAGTACGGCGTAGCAAAGGCGATGATGTTGACGACCAGGATGCCCAGCAGGGCAAAACCGCGCAGCGCGTCAAGGCTCGATTGACGCTCGATTGAAGACAGGGCCATGGCTGAGTCCGACAAGGCAGCTTGAACGGAAGGCAGGATATTCCGCGTGCTGATGCGCTGCCTTGTGGCTGACTGACTGCGGGCACAAGGCGCTCAGCCGGCCGCAAGGGCGCGAGCGCCCTGTCACCCGAGCGTTGCCGCCTGCACGGTCAGGAACACGCCCGCCACTGTGGCAATGGCACCGATAACGCGCGGCACTGCCTGACCGCCAGGCGCAAGACGCTCAACGGTGATGGCTGCCGCCACAACTGCCATCACGCGCAGGTCCATGACACCTGTAGCGAGCAGGATCGCCGTCAAGCCTGCGCAGGCGCCACTGCAATGCAGACCGAGTCGCACGCCGTGTCGCCAGGCCGCTCTAACATCGATGGGCAATGCGCAGTTGGCTCCTGCCGCCTCTCGGCAACACGCAAGCTGATGCGTTTTCCATGCAGAGAACTGGAGCACACCGGCCCCTAGGACAACGATTCCCGCCAGCGCTGGGATGGCACGCGCCAGCATCGGCCAACGCATCTCCAGCGCAAGCAGCGCCGCACCAAACGCAAAGACCACCACGCCAAACGCAGCCCACACCGCAAAGTAGCCAAGGCCTACTAGGGTGGTCAGCACGCCCAGACGCACGTCACCCGCCTCGCGCACGCTGTGCCGATACCCCCGCAGCATCGGCACCAGAGACGGCAGCATCATCGCCACCATCATCACGATCCACATACCGAGAAACGATGCGGCGGTGCCCAGCCATGTCTGCCCGCACATCGGCACCCACGCCATCGACAGCGTCCATCCGCCGGGCATCGGCATCTCGCCCATGCGCGACATCGATATGCACCACGCGACTGTCGCCGCCGTGCTGGCCACGAAAAGCAGCGCCGAGACGCCAAGGAAACCGCGCTCGGACGCTGCATGTGTGCGTGGCAGTTCAACGCTGCGCGTACTCATCATGGCGACGCCACCAGACACCGGCTTCATTGCGGCCAAGCGGTGCGCGATCCAGCCACTGGTACGCGCCCCAGAGGCCATCCAGCCCGCGCGCATAGGTGGAGTACGTGTGGTACACGATGCCATCCTCCAGCACGAACGCGCTCATGCCGGGTCGGTCGCGCACATAGGTGGGTGCATCGGTACCGCACATGGCCGCGAACTGCTGCACGGGTTCGGGCAGATCCGATGCGTCCATCACGTGGCTGCCGCGCACGTAGTTGTAGTCGGCCGTACCGGCGCGCTGCTGCGCTTCAGAAATCGAGACGTTGAAGTCGTAGTTGAAATCGCTGTCGACCGACGACGCCCACGGAAAGGTCCAGCCCATGCGCTGTTTGTAGGCCTGCAGCTTCTCCAGCGGTGCACGCGACACCGCCAGCAGCAGCACGTCGTGATTTGCCAGATGCGTCGCAAAGCCATTGAACCCATCCGCGATCATCGAGCACGACGGGCAGCCGGCCTTGTAGTCCGGGCCGAACATGAAGTGATACACGAGCAGTTGCGAACGTCCGCGAAACAAGTCCGCCAGCGACGCACTCCCCTCATCGGTTTCAAAGCGGTAGGTCTTGTCGACGCGGACCCACGGCAGCGCCTGGCGTTGGCGTGCGAGTTCGTCGCTGCGGCGGGTCAGTTCCTTCTCCGCTGCCAGCAATTCAAGACGTGCCTTTAGCCACGCTTGCCGTGTCGCGGTGGCATGTTGGGTGATGTGTGTTGTGGTCATGCTTGCCTCCATGTCGGTGGACAGTTCGGATGGAAATTCGGGTGGAAACGCGTGTGCTAGATTAGGCGCCGACACCAACCGGAGGGAGTGACAAGTGTGGCGGGATTCAGATGGACTCGCTGATCACGGCAGCCGCACGCGCGCTCGCGGCGGGTGACCCGTTCGGGGCGCTGAACCGCGTAGCCTTGCGCGACGACCCGCCGGCACTCGCGCTGCGCGGCATCGCCATGGCACAGCTTGGCGATCTAACGCGCGCACGGGCCCTGCTGCGCAATGCAGCGCGCGCCTTCGGATCGAGAGAGGCGCTGGCCCGCGCGCGCTGCGTCGTTGCAGAAGCCGAAATTGCGCTCGCCTCACGCGACCTGGGCTGGCCCGAGAAGACCCTCGATGCGGCACGTATCACGCTTGAAGCGCATGGCGACCATGTCAACGCCGCACATGCGCGGTATCTCGACATCCGACGCTTTCTCCTGATCGGCCGACTGGACGATGCGGAGCGCATGTTGGCCGGGCAAAACCCCACCGCTCTGCCACCCGTGCTACGCGCAGCACACGAGTTGGTTATTGCAGGCATTGCGCTGCGCCGTCTGCAAACACAGCCCGCACGTATGGCGCTTGCGCATGCCGAATGCGCTGCGCGCCAAGCCGGCATCCCCGCATTGACGGCAGAGGTGGAAAGCGCAGCCCTCGCACTGCATGCACCTGCCGCGCGCCTGCTCTCGCGAGGCGATGCACGCCTTCTCCGGCTCGAAGAGGTGGAAGCGCTGTTCGCGTCAAAAACGCTCGTTGTGGATGCATGCCGCCTTGCCGTGCGCGAGACCGACACCGTTGTCTCGCTCGCCACACGCCCGGTGCTGTTCACCTTGGCCCGCGCGCTGGCCGAAGCCTGGCCGGCAGACGTGCCAAGAGACACGCTCATCGCCCAGGCATTCCGCACCAAGCACGCCGATGAATCGCACCGCGTGCGCCTGCGTGTCGAGATCGGGCGGCTGCGCGCCGCACTCGGCGATCTGGCATCGGTGAGCGCAACCAAACACGGGTTCGCACTGCAGCCACGGCGCGCGCACGAGATCGTCGTGCTGGCACAACCCGTTGAGGCGCCGCATGCTGCCGTGCTCGCCTGTCTGGCAGATGGGGAGTCGTGGTCCAGCTCGGCATTGGCGCTCGCGCTGGGCAGCAGCCAACGCACCGTACAGCGCGCGCTCGATGCCCTGGCAACGGCAGGCAAGGTGCAGTGCTTCGGACATGGGCGCGCACGCCGCTGGATGACGCCACCCGTGCCCGGATTCGCGACCACCTTGTTACTCCCGGCGCCGCTGCCGAGTGACTAGGATGAAGACTCCGCAACCAAATCCACAGGACACGAACATGAAACGATCCGCCGCCGAAATCGTGCGCGAATATGGCCCGTTCCCGGGTGCCGACAACGTAGGCGGCGTGACGTACGACGGCCAGCACGTCTGGTTTGCGGCCGGGGGCCATGTGCAGGAAGTCGACCCCACCAGCGGCCAAGCGCTGCGCACGATTGATGTGCCTGCCCACGCCGGCACGGCCTTCGACGGACGGCACCTGTTCCAGATCGCGGAAGACCATATTCACAAGATCGACCCGCAAACCGGAAAAGTGCTCGCCACCATTCCTGCGCCCGGCGCCGGTGGAGACTCCGGGCTCGCCTGGGCGGAAGGCACGCTCTGGGTGGGGCACTATCGGGACAAGAAGATCCGCCAGATCGACCCCGAAACCGGCGCCGTGCTGCGCACCATCGAGTCGAACCGCTTCGTGACCGGCGTCACCTGGGTTGACGGCCAACTCTGGCACGCCACCTGGGAAGGCGACGACAGCGACATCCGGCACATCGACCCCCACACGGGCGAAGTGCTGGAGCAGATCGACATGCCAACGGGTGTGGGCGTGTCAGGACTTGAATCGGACGGCGCCGACCAGTTCTTCTGCGGCGGCGGCACCAGCGGGAAGATTCGAGCCGTGCGCCGCCCCGGAAAAGCGGCGAAAACGCCGGCCGACAGCGCCGCCGAATAGCCAAACCGGCGCCCCAGCATCAAGCCCGCCATCGCGCGGGCATTTTCTTTGTTGCGCGCCTGCGTATTTGAAAGCCCCATAACATTCCGCCGAAGCACTCCTTGTACGATGGCCGCGCCCACACTCGTATTTCAGGAGAGACACGATGCCCTACGATGGAAACCGCGCCGCCAACTACGCCGACATCCACGTGCAGCCGAACAGCACCGGAAACTGCGCAAAGTACGTGCGCAAGGCGATTGAATGGGGTGGCGCGACACTTGGACGAACCCACTTTGCCAAAGACTACGGCCCCGTCCTTGAAGAAGCCGGCTTTCACACCGTGCTGACCGCCCCGCGCAAGGGCGACATTGTCGTCATCCAACCGGCACCGGGTCATCCGTCCGGGCACATGGCGATCTATAACGGCACGGTATGGGTATCCGATTTCACGCAGAACGACGGGCCGCAAGGTTTTTATCCCGGACAGGCCTATCGGACCGCGCAGCCCGCCTACAAGATCTATCGCCACGACGACTGAGGCCACCATGAAGACACGACTTTCCAGAGCGCTGGCATGGCTGGTTCTCGCCGTCGGCCTGCTCGGTATGCAAGCCGTCATGGCACAGGGCAAGGCGGCCACGCCGGAAGCCAATACGAAGGCGTTCTACGCGTGGTACATCAAGCTGCAAACCAAATCGGTCTACCCGCTCACAGACAACGGCATCTACACCTACGTTGCGAAAGACACGGTAGACCGCCTGCGCGACGCCTACCGCCGCAATGAGATGCCGGGCGACGCCGATTACTTCACCAAGGTCCAGGACTACGACGAGAAGGACTGGGCGGAACACACCGTGGCCCGCGCTCCGATCCTGCTGGAGGGCGTTGCCGTGGTGCCGGTCACGTTCGGCTCGAAGGACAAGGTGAGCGTGCTCGTCTTCCTGCGCAAGCTGGACGATGGGTGGAAGATCACCAAGGTGGAGGACACGCTGGACTTCCAGTAACACCTGCACCTGCCGCGCCCATGAAGAAGCCCGCATTGCTACGGGCTTTTCGTTTTGTGCGCGCTGCCAAACATTACAGTCAAACTGCACAGTTAAACTGTATTAATGTTATGCTTGGCGCATGGCTAAATCACCACTCCCGAACGATCCCACCCCGCCGGCCACGCTGGCGGGTGATCTGCGCATTGCTCTGGGCAAGCTGTCCCGGCGGCTGCGCGAACAAGTGCATCCGAACGATCTCACCCACGCACAAAAGTCGGTGCTCCTGCGCCTGGACCGTAACGGCCCCGCCACGGTTTCTGCACTTGCCCGTGCGGAGAGCGTGAAGCCGCAGTCGATGCGCGTCACCGTTGCAGGGCTGGAAGGGATGGGGGCGGTTGTCGGCACGCCAGACCCGACCGATGGCCGGCAGACGCTCATCGAGCTGACGCCCGGTTTCCGCAACGTGCTCAAGGAAAGCCGCGCCGCCAAGGACGATTGGCTCTTCCGTGCACTGCAAGCCCAACTGTCTTCCCAGGAACAAGCCGAGCTGGCCAGCGCCGTCAAGCTGCTGCAACGGCTTGCCGAATTCTGAACAAGGAGCGCCTGACATGGCATCACTGCATCTCGTATCGTGGTTCTTCGGCGGCGCATTTCTTGCCAACGCCGTACCGCATTTCGTGTTCGGTATCGCAGGCAGACCGTTTCAAAGTCCGTTTGCAACGCCGCGTGGCGAAGGCCTTTCGTCCTCGACCGTGAACGTGCTCTGGAGCCTGTTCAACCTGGTGGTCGGCTACGTGCTCGTTCTCCGCGTGGGGGATTTCAACTTGCGAGACACCGCCGATGCCGCAGCACTCAGCCTGGGCATCCTGGCCCTCAGCGTGCCGTTGGCGCGGCGCTTTGGCCGCTTCAATGGCGGTAACCTGCCACAACGCCAATGAGCGCATCGTCAACGGGCGTCTTCCGTTCACTGCGCGTCTACAACTACCGCCTCTGGGCAGCGGGGTCGCTGGTCTCCAACGTGGGGACGTGGATGCAGCGCACCGCTCAGGACTGGCTGGTCCTGACGCAGCTCACCCATCACAACGCTTCTGCAGTGGGCACGGTGATGGCGCTGCAGTTCGGGCCGCAGCTTCTGCTGCTGCCCTGGACGGGCGTTGCCGCCGACCGCTACAACCAGCGCAAGCTGCTGATGGCCACCCAGGCAACGTCAGGCGTGTTGGCGCTGATACTCGGGTTGCTGACGGTGACCGGTGCGGTTCAGCTATGGCATGTCTATCTGCTGGCGTTTCTGTCCGGCTGTGCGTCAGCGTTTGATGCGCCGGTGCGCCAGACATTCGTGGCGGAACTGGTGGGCGATGGCGATTTGCCCAATGCGGTGGCGCTCAACTCGACGTCATTCAACGCGGGGCGCATGGTGGGGCCCGCAGCGGCCGGCATCGCCATTGCCACCCTCGGCACAGGCTGGGCGTTCCTGGCCAACGGGCTGTCGTTCATCGCGGTGCTGACTTCGCTCTTCTTCCTGCGCAAGTCCGAGCTGCGCCCCAATGCGCGTGCACACCGCTCGCAAGGCGGCTTTGCAGAGGCCATCCGCTACGTGTGGGCCCGCCCCGACCTCAAGGCCATGCTGGTCATGCTGTTCCTGATCGGCACGTTCGGGCTGAACTTCCCGATCTTCATCTCGACGATGGCCGCAAGCGTCTTTCATTCGGATGCGCGTGGCTACGGTGTGCTGTCGTCGATGATGGCGGTGGGCACGATATCCGGTGCGTTGTTCGCCGCGGGGCGCGAGCGCCCGGAGTTCAAGTCCCTGCTGATTGGTGCGGCGATGTTCGGCCTGGGTTGCACGCTGGCGGCCATTGCACCGAGCTATTGGTTGTTTGCGGCGGCGCTGGTCATCACCGGCATTGCGGCACTCACCTTCACCAATACGAGCAACAGCCTGATGCAGCTGTCTACCGAGCCAGCCATGCGCGGCCGCGTCATGGCACTGCGCGTGGCCATCGCGCTGGGCGGCACCCCCATTGGTGCGCCGATCGTGGGCTGGGTGGCAGACCACCTCGGGCCGCGCTGGTCGCTTGGGGTGGGCGCGCTTTCAGGTTTGCTCTCGGCCGCCGTTGCCATTTACGTCATGCGGCAGCAGATTCACCTGCCTCAGCAAACGCCGTCGACGCTGGGGCAAGGCACGCCCTGAGATCACGTCTCTCGATGCACCGTGATATCGCGGTGCATCGGGCCAGCAGGCGAGTCGCCATGGCGCTGCGCGCCCTTCATGCGAGGCCCAGCCCCCTACTCCTCCTAGTCCTTTCTTGCCGTCACCCCTCATACGAATGCGCTATGCAGAATGCGGCGAATTGTCCGCTTCTTTTGCATAGGCCATGTCAAACGCTGGCCGCCCTGTCACACCCGAAGGAAATGCCATGCAGCCGGCCAACCAACCCTGTCGCCCACCGGCTCTGGAATAGTGCTGTTCATGGTCGTCATGCAAACCCTCGCTGCAACTGCCGCATATGCCCAGGGCCCTGCGCCGACCTAGTGTTCTGTTGTTGCCTACCGTGTCGGATACCTGCTCGCACCCCGACCGTTCCGAACCCTGGAGCGTTCCATGAACATCAGAACGTTTGCGAGCACCGTGATGCACTTCATGGGGGTGTCCTCCGACAACCCCGAACTGCTCAAAGCGCAGTACCGCGCGTTCTCGCGCCAGTTGCCGATGATGTATTTCATCCTCATCACCAGCACCTGGGCCGTCGCGCTGACCTTCCGCGCCGTCACCCCTGCCTGGCTGTCGATCGGCGTCCCGCTGCTGCTCAGCGCGGCCTGCGCCGTGCGCGTGCTGCACTGGTGGCGCTCCAGGCGCATCGACCCGACGCCTGAGCTTGCGCTCAGCGCCCTCAAGCGCACCAATCGGCTGGCGGGTGTCATCGCCGTATCGTTCACGACCTGGTCGCTGGCGCTGTTTCAGTATGGCGACCCCTACACACGTTCTTACCTGGCCTTCTACATGGCCATCACCGTGATCGCATGCATCTTCTGCCTGATGCATCTGCGCCCGGCCGCCGTGACGGTTACGGTGATCGTCAATGGCGCATTCATCGCGTTCTTCGCATCGACCGAGCAACCGACGTTCGTGGCCATCGCCATCAACATGGCCCTGGTGTCGTTCGGTCTGCTGGTCATCCTGATGATCAACTATCGGGACTTCACCCTCATGGTGAACGCACAGACCGAAGCCCGCCGGCGGGAGGCCGAACAGGGCCGCCTACTGCAGATGATCGACGACATGCCGATCGCGGTCATGACGGTCAAACCAGACACGCTCACCATCAACTACGCCAACAACACTTCCAAGCGCCTGGTCGATCGGATCGCGCATCTGCTGCCGGTCAGGCCAGACGCCTTGTTTGGCACCTCGATTGACATCTTCCATGCGCACCCGGAGGTACAGCGCCGGCTGCTCGCCGACCCGGCCAACCTGCCCTACAACACGCGCGTGCAGCTTGGGCCGGAAGTCCTGGACCTCAAGATTTCAGCCGTGCATGCCAATGACGGCAGCTACATCGGCCCCATGCTCACCTGGGGGTTGGTGACCAAAGAGGTGGAAGCCGAGAACCGCATCCGCCAGCTTGCCCACTACGACATGCTCACCGGGTTGGCCAATCGCACCAACTTCCGTGAAGAGCTGGATGCCCGCCTGGCAACGCCAGGGACCCGCGCCGGGCTGCTGTATATCGACCTTGATGGCTTCAAGCTCGTCAACGACACCAAGGGCCACCGCGCGGGCGATGCGTTGCTGGAGCAGGTCGCAGCGCGGTTGTGCGCGGTCTGCAACCACGCCAGTTCGACCATCGCGCGATTGGGCGGCGATGAATTTGCCGTGCTCGTGTCGCATGACGACGCGGACCATGCCAACGCACTCGCTTGCGCCATCATTACGGTGCTCAGTGCGCCATACCCGCTCGGCACGAATCAGAGCGTGCGGATCGGGGCATCCGTGGGCATTGCGCTGGCCCCTGCCCACGGTCAGGACGCCGAGAACCTGCTCTCACGCGCCGACATGGCGCTCTATGCCGCCAAGGCGGCCGGCAAGGGCACAGCACGCCTGTTCAGCTCAACCATGGAAACCCGCATCCAGGAACGCGCTCGGCTGGAAGCCCAGTTGCGCGCCGCGCTGGAGCGCCAGGACCGGTTGTTCGTCTTCTATCAACCGATCATCAATCTCCAGACCGGCAAAGTGACCGCGCGCGAGGCATTGGTGCGCTGGCACCATGCACAGCGCGGCTGGGTCCCGCCGGCGGAGTTCGTGCCCATTGCGGAGCAAAGCGGCCTCATCGACCAGCTTGGCCGCTTCGTGCTCCACCAGGCCTGCCGCGAAGCGACGCGCTGGGAAGACGGTGCCCGCGTCGCCGTCAACATCTCGCCCATGCAGCTGGGCAAGGCAACGCTGGCACAGACGGTGCGCGCCGCCCTGCTGGACTCGGGCCTCGCGGCGGACCGCCTGGAGATCGAGGTCACGGAAACCGCCCTGATCCAGAACGAGGCGGAGAGCTTTGAAGACCTGCGCCAGCTCTACAGCATGGGGGTACATGTCGCGCTTGATGACTTCGGCACCGGCTATTCGTCGCTGGCGCACCTGCGCGCGTTCCCATTCGACAAGATCAAGATCGACCGCTCCTTCGTCTGCGATCTGCCCGAGCGATCAGACAGCGCGGTGCTGGTCAAGGCCATTGCCGATCTGGGCCGCCAGTTGGGTGTGACCACCGTGGCCGAAGGCGTGGAGACGCAGGCGCACGTCAGAATGATCTGCCAGGCAGGCTGCACCGAGGCGCAGGGGTATTTCTACGCCCGGCCCGCGCCGTCCGATGAAGACAAGGCCACGGTGGAGGCGTGTTATGTGGAGGGACCGGACACCTCGGCACTTCGGGCGTGCGTCGGTTGATCGGGTTGCGCTGCCGGCTTTCTTGCTCTTGCTGATGCGGATCACGCGTGCTGCTTCAACGGCTACTCAACAAGTTGCACCTGCAGCCGCCGCTGATCATTCCGTCCGTGATCATCCACCACACGCACGTTGTACTCACCCGCAGTCGGCGGTTGCCAGAACATGGCCTCGCCGGCCGCCGTCTTTCCGGCATAGGCATCGTTGACGAACCAGTACAACGCATGCGCGCTTGCATCTGCGGTGGCATTGAATGCGATGCGCGTATCAGCCGACTGCTTGATACGCACCGCATACACGCTGCCGCGCACCGGTGAGGTGATCTGCGGCGGATCACCCTCCACCGCGCCTGCGCTGCGGCACGCCGGGTTCTGCGGCGGCTTGCGGCGCGGGATGCCTGCCTGCGCAAACACCTGCTGCAGATCGGTCGGCCAGAACTCGTAGATTTCCTGGTGCGTGCGCTTGTCGGTATAGGGCGGACAGGCTGCGAGCCCGGTGGCGTCATCAATCATGACAGGGCGATGCACGCTGCTCACGCGAATCGGCGAAACACCCGGAATGAACCATGTCGAGCCCATTTGCGGACACCACTGGTTTGGCAGATCACCGCTGGCCAGGCAGATCTGTACACGTTTGATGTTTGCCGGAATGCGCCGCAGTGGCTCCACCAACTGAGGCTGCTCGGCCTGCAACGCATCGACCGTCTGAAAGAACAGCGGCGCCGCCGCATCCACGCCAACAAACGACGCATTGCCGGTGTTGTCGAAATTGCCCACCCACACCACCAGCACATAGGGGCCGAAACCGCCCGCCGTCCACGCATCACGAAATGCCCACGACGTACCGGTCTTCCAGTACACCGGCAGGCGCGAAGGCTGGGCGCCGCTGGTTTCATCCGGGCGCAGGTGCTGGCGCAGCATATCCGTCACCATAAAGCTGGCTTCGGCGCTTAACAGGCGCTTGCCCGGCACCGTGGGGGCATCTGCACGCAGGCGAAGCGGCTTGAACAGACCGCCATTTGCCAGCATGGCGTACAGGCCCGCCAGATCCTGCATGGTGACCTCGCCACCGCCCAGCACCAGTGCGAGGCCATAGTGCTGCGGGCTCGCCAGCCGGCTCACACCGGCCTGCTGCAGCAACTGGTAAAGATCGGGCTCGTGGAGTTTCGATGCTACCCACAAGGCCGGAATGTTGCGGCTACGGTTCAGCGCATCGGTTGCCGTGATCGGGCCGAGAAAGTGGCCATCGAAGTTCTCCGGCGAGTACGGCCCGAATGATGTCGGCACATCGCGCAGCACCGTCTGCGGATGCAGCACCCCCTGGTCAAAACCCAGCCCATAGATGAATGGCTTGAGCGTCGACCCCGGCGATCGCCGCGCCAGCGTACCGTTGACCTGCCCCTGGATCGTCCGGTCGAAAAAATTGGCCGATCCCACCAGCGCCTTCACGCCCATGTCGCGCGTATCCACCAGCAGCGCCGCGGCGTTGCGGATGCCGCGCCCGCCGTTGCGCGCCACATAGCGGTTGATCTGGCGCTCCAGCACATGCTGAAGATCCAGGTCGATCGTCGTTACGACACGGGCATCGCGGTCGTCGGTGCCGTTCCAGTCGCCTTGTGCACGGCGTGCAGCCAGGACCTGGTCAGCAGCGTGCGGAGCCTCGAACGGCAGGGCCACGAGCGGCCGCAATGCAAACGGCAGCGCAAACAGCGGCTGCGATGCAGCATCTTGCGGATGCAGTTGAAGCCAGCGCGCGTACAGCCGGTTGCGCGCCACGGTGAGCTGCCGGTTGATCTGATCCTGCTCGGGCAGGCCACGCAACCGACGCACCGGATCCTGTGGAATCACGGCAAGCGCGAGCGCTTCGGGCAAGGTCAGGCTGGCGACGGGCTTGTCGAAATAGACAAGGCTGGCCGTTCCCGCGCCTTCAACGTTGCGACCGTATGGCGCGTCATTCAGGTACGCCTCGAGAATCTGCCGCTTTGAATAGAACAACTCCAGCTGCACCGCCCGCGCCACCTGTTTGAGCTTGCCCAACGGGGTGCGCGTGTTGAGCTGCCACAGCGAGCGTGCAAGCTGCATGGTGATGGTGGAGCCGCCCTGCGGGCTGCCGCCGCGCACGTAGGTCACCCATGCGCCGCGTGCGAGCCCGTACGGATTGAAGCCCGTGTGCCAGTGGAACCAGCGGTCTTCGTGCAACAGCACCGCCTCAACCAGCTGCGGAGACATCTGATCGAGCGGCACCCACAGCCGGTAGCGATCGTCCTTGGCCAGCGCGAGCCGCAGCAGCCGTCCCTGATCGTCCAGCACCGCAATCGACGACGGCTTCCAGCCACGCAGCGGGGGATGCGGCCACAGCCTGCATCCCGCCAGCACGATTCCAACCAGCAGGGCTCCCATGAGCCAGTTCTGCCACCGCACCAGCCAGCCACCCAAGGCACGCAACACGTTACGGCGCCCTCACCACGTTGAGCACCGCACCGCCTGCGGCCTGTGCCTGCACGCGGCGGTCGTACATCGACTCGCCATAGGCCGGCGGCACGACAAAACGCCCGGCGTTGGTCGCCTTGATCCGGTAGACGAACTCACGCACGTCGCCGTTGGCCGTACCGTAGATGACCACGCGGTCTTCGCGCACATCCGCGTACTGCGGCTGCCAGCTTGAGCCCGGCAACCCGACGGGCGAACGCCACGGCGCAGACGCAGCATTGGCTGCGGCGCCCTGGTCGCCCTGCGCCACTCCATCCGCCGCATCCGCTGCATCCGGCGCGGGCGGCGGGGTGATCACCGGATCGAACCCGCCCGGCAGCAGATCGACGATCGCTACGTTGCCAATGCTCTTGTTGTCCGTCGCGCGGATCTTCAGATGCACATCGATCTCCTGGCCGAGCGTGACCTTGTCCAGCGGCTTGCCGCTCGCATCGGTGTACTCGCGGATGATCTCCAGGCCGTTCTTGATCGCCTGCGTAGATGCTGTGCGGTCGTAACCCGACTGGCTCGTGATCTGCCACGCAGGCAGGCTGCTACCGTTGACAAAGCGCAGTTGCGACGCCGCCGCGCTCCACGAACCCGAGCGCATCACACTGCCCTGAACCGCGGAGATGTCCTTCGCGCTGCCATCCGCGCGCACCTCCTCGATCGCGAGCTTGTCTAGCCCGCTGGCGTTTTGCGAGGCATAGGCATCGAGCGCCAGGATGGTCATGGCGGACGACAGCGTGTTGAAACGGTTGTGCTGAACCGGCCCTGCAAGGTTGTCCAGCACACGCGGCGGCAATGCCTTCGCACGCTCCGGGAAGTGCTTCGCCAGCAGGTACAGCATGCTGGCATCGCGCGTCAGCGGATCGAAGTAGTAGCCGTAGACATAGGGCTCGTCGCGTGAGGGCTTGCGCTCCAGCACCTCCTGCGGCCCTGCAACCAACCGGCTGGCCTCTTTCTCCTGCTTGAGCAACTGATACGACGCGGCCAACCAGCCCGCGGCAAGATCGCTCTTCCAGTCGTTCGGGAAGGCATCCTGCAGGCGTTTCTGCACCGCGGCCAGGTTGTTGGTGGTGACGTTGCCCAGGCGCGTGAGCAGATAGACGGCATAGGCGCGCTGCCGCAACTGATCGAGCGAGCCAAGACGTTCGTTGGCGGCAAGCTGCTGCAGGTACGCGGTGCCGGCATCGAGCATCTCCTTCGGCACGGTAACGCCATGCTCGCGCGCGTCGATCAGCACGTGCATCGTGTACACCGACACGAACGGATCGGCATCCGGCGTTGCTGTCCACACGCCAAAGCCACCCTGCCCGTTCTGCCGGGCACGCAGAACATCCAGAAACTGATCGATCGCCGCGGCGTTCGCCCCCTTGTCATCCGCAGGCTGCGGTGCCAGCGCGTTGCGCAGCGACGGCGTCGACATCCACTTCGATGCAAACAGTCGCGGCACCGCGGCGCTCACCACCTGTTCGCTGCAGTAGTGCTGATAGTTGACGAGATAAGACGCCAGCCCCTGCGACAGCACCAGCGGCCCGGTGGACACGCTCGCCTCGCGCGCCACGTAGGCGTCGTACATCTTGCGCAGGTTCGGAAGGCTTACCTTCTTGTCGGCATCGATGCGCGCCACGTCCAGTTGCGTGCGGAAAGCCGCTGCTGGCCGGATCGATACATCCACGCCCTGCTGTGCAGATTTGCTCCCTGCACGCGCACTGAAGCTCAGGTTGCCCGAGCCCAACGTGTCGGTCGCCTTCACGCGGAACAGCGCCACGCCCTCGTGCATGGGCGCAAGCGTCACGGTCTGCGTGGCCGGACCGACCACCTGCAGCTGCGGGCCCACCTTCAGTGCGACGGCAATCGGCATGGGCTTGTCGCCGGCGCCAGTCACGTTGTTGGCCACGCCAACGCTCACCTCGGCCTCATCACCGGGGGCCAGCGTGGTTGGCACGTTGGGCGACAGCACGAAATCGCCCCGCACGGTGGTCGCCCCCTCATAGGTTCCCACCAGATCCGGCGACACCGACACTGCCATCACGCGCAGCTTGCCGTTGAAATAATCCGGCACGGTGTAGCTCAGGCGCTTGTCGCCGTTCACCTCGACGATGCCGGACCAGTAGACCACCGGCTTGTCTCGCTTGCGCTTGAACGGATTGAGCTGCCGACCAATCGCGTCGTCGGCATCGCCACCCGGCGCGGCCATCGACATCAGCGTCTCGAAGTCCGGCAGGATCAGGTCGAGAATCTGCGACGTACCGACCTCGAGCATGCGCTTGCGGAAGAAGTACTTAAGCGGGTCGCCCAGCTTGTAGTGCGCGACCTGCAGGATGCCCTCGTCCACCGCAAACACCACCACCTTGCCCGGCCGGGCGGAGTGCACATTGAAGGTGACGGTCTCGCCCGGTTTGACCATCGCCGGCGCATCGACCTTCAGCCCATTGCGCCGTGCATCCATGTTCACCGAGAACGGCACCACGCCGTAGCTCAGCGGGCTCATGAAGATCTCGTCAGACGACGGGTCTCGGATGTACTGCACGTTGATGTAGCCGTTACCCTCAAAGCCGGCCGGCACCGTGATGCGTTGCACGGAGCTGGTCGTATCGGCATGGAACCACGCATGTGCGTAGACCTTGTCGCGTTCGATGGTGATCAGCCCGCTGCCGGCGTACGGCGCACGGATGGCCACCTCCACCGACTCGCCAGGTTTGTAGTCGTGCTTGCTCAGGCTGATCTGCAGTTCGGTATTACGATCCAGCGAGCGCGATACGTTCGCCTCCCCGGTCACCAGGTACTGGATGCGGTTCACCTCCGTACGGTCCGCACTGCGGATCACCAGCGCGTAATTGCCCGGCTTGTCGGTGCGTAGTGCGTAATCGAGCCCGGCGGCAGGAATCGCCAGCGGCTTCTCGTCGACGGGCACCTCCTTGAGCCGCGAGTCGTACTTGTAGGCGCCGGAATCCTGTTTGGTCAGCACCGACACATAGCGCAGCTCGACCAGTTGCGCGCGCAGGTCCTTCAGGTCGATCGCCTTCGCACGCGGGTCAATGGCGACGAGCTTGACGGAGCGCGGGCTGCCGCGCTTCACATAGCCCAGGTCGTCGACCGACTTGTAGCCGACCAGCCATTCGTTGTTCGACACCATCCCCTGCGCGTTCGCCGCCACGCTGCGTCCGCCCTCGGCTTCGAATGCCTTGGACTGGAAATACAGCTGATACGTGGCATCCGCGTATTTCTTCAGATCGAGGTCGAATTCGGCGTGGCCCTTTTCGTCGGTCTTGCCGTCCTGAAGCTGGGTGGTATAGCCCTCCTTGGCGCGCCGTGCATCGAAGAACTGATAGCCGGGCCAACTGCGGAACGCCGGCCATGCCGGGCGCAGCGTGAGCGATGCCGTCACACGGCGGTTTGCCGCCGGCGTACCGAACAGGTTCTGTGCATCGACGATGCCCTTGAGCTGATCTGGCTTGACCCAGCCCTCGGCCACCTGTTGCGACAGCTTGGCTTCAACCTTCATGCGGTCGGGCAGGAACTCTTTGATCTGCACCGTGGTGCTGCCGATCGGCGCATCGACGGCCTGGCCGTTCTTGACGATGTAGAGGTTGACTGCCCAGGTGCCGGTCGGCGCCGTCTCGGCCGGGGTGTAGTCCAGTTCCGTAAAGCCCGAGGCATCGACAGTCACGGGCTGGCGCTTCACCGTCATACCGCGCGGGTCGACGATTTCCGCTTGCAACGGAATGCCCGCAGGGCTGCGCGCCCAGCTGGCGGCACGCACGATCAGGCCGATGTGGAACTGGTCACCCGGCCGGTAGATCCCCCGGTCAGAGAACAGGTACGCCGACAGTTGCCCCTGGTTGGTCGCATTGCGCTCGCCACCGACGTCGAAGCGCGAGAAATCGAGCTGCCGGTCAGAGCTCGAAATCGGCAGGAACGACAGGTCTTCGCCCTTCTTGACGATGTACAGCTTGGGACGCTTCTCGCGCTCCAGCCCCTTGAAGGTCGGGAAGTGGACAACGCCATCCGCACTGGTTGTCTGGGTGTAAAGCACCTGGCCGTTGACGGCCATCACCGACACAGATGCACCTGCCACCGGGCGACCTGTGCGGATCGACTGCACGAACACGTCCTGGCTGCCATCCAGCGCGCGCTTGACCAGCATGCCGAGGTCGGTGACGACAATCAGGCGGGTGTCAGTCGGCACCTGGCCGTTGTCGCCGTCGCTATCGCCATTACCGGCTTCGCTGTCGCCGCCGCCGTCGGTGTCACCGTTCGTCTGGGTATCGCCATCCGACTGGGCGGCGTCGGCCTTCTTCCTGTCCGCTGCAGGGTCATAGCCTGACAGGTGCAGCAGGAAGACGCCGCGCTTGCCATTCTTCAGGTATTGCCCAAGGTCGACACCCTCGTAGTGTGCTTTGCCCGGATCCGTCTCTGGGAACGCCAATTTCTGCTCGAAGCGCTCAACGATGTGGTCTTCGCCAAAGCTGTAGCTCAGTTGGGGGCGTGCGTACGTCCCTTGGTTGAAACTCACCAGATGCTGAAGCTGATCGGGCCTGACGCGACCGATCTCCAGTTTCATCCCCGGCAGATTGCGCGACACCACCGAGATGCGCTTGCTGCCGCTCATGGAGAGCAGCGAGCCGTCGGCCATGAAACGCAGCAACTTCGGATAGTCCGGCACGCTCAGGACCTGCTGCACCGCCTTGCCAAGCTCGTAGCCACCGAACGACTTCAGGCCAGCATCCACCCGCACGTAGACGCGCTGCCCGGGTTGCGCACGGTACTTGAAACTCTGCAGCGGTGCATATTCGCCTTCCGTCGGCGTCAGCTCGATATCGAGCGGCTGTGATTGGCGTAACACGTCTTCGCCCACCTCCGTTGTGTTCCACGGATACGGCGGCTCGTCGTCTCCCTGGCTGACGCCGGGCTTGCGCTTGGGCAACACCCATGCTTTCACAAGACCAGCAAGATCGCTGCCGCGCACGGCACCGCTCATTTCCGCCAGCAGCACCTGCTCAGGCTCGTAGCGATCGTTGTCGACCAGCGTCGGGGCAATCTGGTTGACTGCCAGGCTGTAGAGCCCCGGCACCCGAACAGACGTCTTCTGAGGTGCCTTGGTGCCGTCGCCACCGCGAATGCTGCGCACGCCACTGTCCAGCGTGAGACGCGCTGTCAGATCGTCGCGTGGAATATCGAGCTGCTGAGAATGCACCCAGGCATTGAGCTTGGCCGCATCGTAGGTCACGCTGAAGCGCAGCGGCGTGGTGGTTTTTCCATCGCGGCCGACCATCTCCAGCGCAATGCGTTTCTCAAACTGAGCCGCGTCGACGGGGTAGTTGAAACGAATCGGAAAAATCGTCTTCTTGCCCGCCGCATTCTGCGGGTCCTGATAGAACTCGCTTGCGCCGAATTGCATGTCGAATGCGGGCACATTGAAGTCGAGATGATCGTCAGCCAGCAGCACATGCTTCGCAAAAACCTGGGCAACGTCGAAATTCACCTCGACGTGCGCACCGATCGGCCAATCGGCAGCCGGCATGAAGCGCAGCGTGCGGTCATTGAGCCAAGTCCACTCCCCCTTCAGGGCCGGTTGCATTGCAATGCCGTTGCCGGCGGGCTTTCCAACCAGCTCGATTGGCGCTGCCGAGTGCGAGAAATCGATGTCGAGCGGATGGATGGTGACCTTGGGCTTACCCTCCTCATCCATGTAGCTCGTCAAGGCGGGGGCCCTGACCTTGAACGTGATGCGCTCTGGCTCGACCGGCTTGGGGCGATGCTGATACCACTGCCAGCCAAACGCGCCGGCAACCGCCAAAGCAATGGCGGCTACAACACCACCACCGAAGTGCCACGGACGACGCCGGGCTGCTGCCACCGTGGCCGGCACCCATGCCGGCGCAGACCAGGCAACGCTGCCGAATATCGGTCGCAATATGCGCGCGATCAGTGACAACAGAAACCCGATGACCCGGACGGGCAATCGCAGCAAAAAGCGCAGCAAGTCCATTGTTATTATTCCTTAGCAGAATGCCGCCACTCTCTGGCACGCCCCTCTGGCATTAGTTTGTTGCACGCTGGCAGCTCATACTTTCAAAGCCCCAAGTGCGCACCAAATTATCCGACAACTACCCGAGAAAAAAGCGACAGTCGATGCCTGTAACAAGAAAAACAACGCTTGTGTGAAACCCGCCGTTTCCCTGTCCGGCCTCTGCAGATTGCACATGGTCCGGTGTGTCCAAAGCGGATATATCTCCGGTGCGAACGCACCCCATTTTTTGCGCTAATCACCTACCGCCCCTCTGTGTTACGGATTTAAAACACGCCCCGCCTCCTAATCGGGTAAATTCGCTAAACACAAAAAAGCCCGCTTTACGCGGGCTTTTTTACTAAACCGTGGAGGTGAAAATCACTCCCACTCAATCGTCGCAGGCGGCTTGCCCGACACGTCATACACCACCCGGCTCAAACCACGCACTTCATTGATGACGCGGTTCGACACACGGCCCAGCAGCGTGTAGGGCAGGTGCGCCCAGTGTGCGGTCATGAAGTCCGTCGTCTGCACCGCGCGCAGTGCCGTCACGTAGTCGTACGTGCGGCCATCGCCCATCACACCAACGGACTTAACCGGTAGGAACACCGCAAACGCCTGGCTGGTCAGGTCGTACCAGCTCTTGCCGACATCGGCTTCCGTGCACAGGCCAGCAGCAGCGTCTTGCGCCGTTGCCTTGGTGCCGCGCAGTTCTTCGATGAAGATCGCATCGGCGCGGCGCAGCAGGTCGGCGTATTCACGCTTGACCTCGCCCAGAATCCGCACGCCCAGGCCCGGGCCCGGGAACGGATGGCGATACACCATCTCGTGCGGCAGGCCCAGGGCCACACCCAGTTCGCGCACTTCGTCCTTGAACAGGTCGCGCAGCGGTTCGAGCAGCTTCAAGCCCAGCGTTTCCGGCAGGCCGCCCACGTTGTGGTGGCTCTTGATGGTCGTGGCCTTCTTGGTCTTGGTGCCGCCCGACTCCACCACGTCCGGATAGATCGTGCCCTGTGCCAGCCACTTGGCGTTGGAGAGCTTCTTGGCTTCCGCCTGGAACACCTCGACGAACTCGCGGCCGATGATCTTGCGTTTGGCTTCCGGGTCGGTCACACCGGCCAAGTGGCCGAGGAACTGCTCGGACGCATCCACGTGCACGACCTTGGCGTGCAGGCGGCCGGCGAACATGTCCATCACCATCTTGCCTTCGTCCAGGCGCAGCAGGCCGTGGTCGACAAACACGCAGGTGAGTTGGTCGCCAATCGCACGGTGGATCAGCGCTGCAGCCACTGACGAATCCACGCCGCCCGACAGACCCAGGATCACCTCTTCATCGCCCACCTGTTCGCGGATACGCTGAACGGCTTCTTCGATGTGGTCGCGCATGACCCAGTCCGGCTTGGCCCCTGCAATTTCCAGCACGAAGCGCTCCAGCATCGCGCGGCCCTGCACGGTGTGCGTGACTTCCGGGTGGAACTGCACGGCGTAGTAGCCGCGCGCCTCGTCGGCCATGCCGGCGATCGGGCAGCTCGGCGTGGAGGCCAGCAGCTTGAAGCCCGGCGGCAGCTCGGCAACCTTGTCGCCGTGGCTCATCCACACCTTGAGCATGCCGTGGCCTTCCGGCGTGGCGAAGTCTTGGATGCCGTTGAGCAGACGGGTATGGCCGTGGGCGCGCACCTCGGCGTAACCGAATTCGCGGTGGTCGCTCCACTCGACTTTGCCGCCCAGTTGCACGGCCATGGTCTGCATGCCGTAGCAGATGCCGAGCACCGGCACGCCCAGGTCCCACACAGCTTGCGGCGCACGCAGCTGGTGGTCTTCGTAGGTGCTGGCGTGGCTGCCGGACAGGATGATGGCCTTGGGCGCGAATTCGCGCACGAAGGCATCAGACACATCGTTCGGGTGGATTTCGCAGTAGACGTGCGCCTCGCGCACGCGACGCGCGATCAGTTGCGTGACCTGCGAGCCGAAATCAAGGATGAGGACTTTGTCGTGCATGTTGTGGAGGAATGGAATCGGCAATCGTGTCGACTTCAGTGCCGGGGCCGTACCCAGGCGGCGGCATGTAGGCGGGTTCTTGGCGAGCGGTGGTTTCCGTGCGTTGACGCTCGCGCTCGGCAGCGGCGTCTTCTCGGGCCTTCTGCGCGCGCTCGCGCTCATTGGTGCGCACGCGGCGCGATGCGGGAATCTGCACGGCAGAGAACGCCGCCAGCACTGCAGCAAACGTCGGCAGCCAGATGCGGCCTGCGCCTTCCACCGGCAGATGGAAGAACAGCAGCCAGGCAATCACCAGCACGGCAACAGCCAGGTTCACATGGCCGACCACCTGCGCCACGGCGGTGGTCAGTTGCCCGTTGATGGTGGCTTGCCAAAGCAGCCATGCCAACCCGATCAGCGTGACGCCGAGCAGTTGGCCGTACATCGCCGGTTCCGGCTGCGGCAGTTGCAGTGCGCCGAAGACGGACGTCATCGGCGAGACCAGGAGGACGAGACCGACGCACAGTGCGACAGCCGCATCCAGAAACAGAACGAGTCGCAAAAGCGCTTTCATCAGTGTCTCCAGTTGCGGGTGGCCGCCCGTGCTCCGGCCACCGGTTGAATCAGCCGGAGCGCCCGCGCGCCCCGGCGGCAGTACTGCGTTGCCTTCTATCTTGTGTGCGGTGATCGCGTTGCCGATCAGTCGCGGTGATAGTTCGGCGCTTCCTTCGTGATCTGCACGTCGTGCACGTGCGATTCGTTCATGCCTGCGGCCGTGATCTCGACGAACTGGCTCTTTTCGTGCCATTCGGCAATCGATGCGCAACCGCAGTAGCCCATCGACGAACGAACACCGCCCGTGAGCTGATGCACGATCGGCAACGCAGAGCCCTTGTAAGGCACGCGACCCTCGATGCCTTCCGGCACGAGCTTGTCGACGTTGGCGGTGTTGTCTTCCTGGAAGTAACGGTCGGCAGCGCCATCCTTCATCGCGCCCACCGAGCCCATGCCGCGGTAGCTCTTGTATGAGCGACCCTGGAACAGGAACACCTCACCCGGAGATTCATCCGTGCCGGCAAACATGCCACCCATCATCACGGTGTGTGCACCGGCAGCCAGTGCCTTGGCAACGTCGCCCGAGTAACGGATACCACCGTCGGCGATGAGCGGCACACCGGTGCCCTTGAGCGCTTCGGCCACGTTGGATACCGCAAAGATTTGCGGCACACCCACGCCGGCAACGATCCGCGTCGTGCAGATCGAGCCCGGGCCGATACCCACCTTGACGCCATCCGCGCCATGGTCAACCAGCGCCTTGGCCGCATCGCCGGTAGCGATATTGCCGCCAATCACCTGCACTTGCGGGTAGTTATCTTTGATCCAACGCACGCGGCTGAGCACGCCCTGGCTGTGGCCGTGCGCGGTGTCGACCACGATCACGTCCACGCCGGCCTTGACCAGCAGGTCGATGCGCAGGTCGTTGTCCGGGCCCACGCCCACGGCCGCGCCCACGCGCAGCGAGCCGCGCTCATCCTTCGAGGCCAGCGGGTATTCCGTTGCCTTCTGGATATCCTTGACGGTAATCAGGCCACGCAGCTCAAAATCGTCGCCCACCACCAGCACGCGCTCCAGGCGGTGCTTGTTCATCAGGCGCTTGGCCTCTTCCAGCGAGGCGCCTTCCTTGACGGTGACGAGTTTCTCGCCCGGCGTCATCTTGGCGCGCACCGGGGCGTCCAACTCTTCCTCGAAACGCAGGTCGCGGTTGGTGATGATGCCCACCACCTTCTTGCCTTCCAGCACCGGGAAGCCAGAGATGCCGTGCTGTGCCGACAGCGCCATCACATCGCGGACCTTCATGTCCGGACCGATGGTGATCGGATCGCGCAGCACGCCCGATTCGAAGCGCTTGACCTTGGCGACTTCGCGCGCCTGTTCTTCCGGCTTCAGGTTCTTGTGGACGATACCGATGCCACCCTGCTGCGCCATGGCGATGGCGAGCCGCGCTTCCGTAACCGTATCCATGGCAGCGGAGACGAGCGGAATGGCGAGTTCAATCGAACGGGTGAGCTTGGTGCGAAGGGACGTATCGCGGGGCAGGACGGCCGAGTAAGCCGGGACAAGCAGCACATCATCGAACGTGAGTGCTTTCTGGACAAGACGCATAGCAATTTCCTCTAGGCGCAAAATCGGATTATACGGGAATTCGCCCCACGGTTGTAGACAGCCATGCTATGCTCGATAAATTTTTCTTCGCGCACGCATCTAAAGCGCGCTGCGCCGCCAGCGGCCGCCGCTGGTGGTCATACCGTGCCAGCCTCGCGAGTGTTCGAATGGGAATTGGCGTATTGTGCGCCCTGCTGGCCGGGGCGATGTGGGGCATGGTCTTCATCGCGCCCCGCGCACTGCCAGCGTTCTCGCCCTGGGAGCTGGCCCTCGGCCGCTACCTTGCCTACGGCGCCATCGCGGCCATTGCCGCCGCCCCGATCCTTCCCCGCATTGCCCGCAAGATCACCCGCACCGATTGCCTGGAGCTCATCAAGCAATCCTGCAGCGGCAACCTTGTCTATTACGTCCTGGTGGCATTTGGCGTGCAACTGGCCGGGGTTGCCCCCACTTCACTCATCATCGGCATCCTGCCCATCACCGTGACAGTGCTGGGGCGGCGCGACCACGGTGCCGTGCCGCTTTACCGGCTGATCTGGCCGTTGCTGGTGGTGGCTATCGGCATCGTGTGCGTCAACATCGACCTGTTCGGCCATGAGAGTGCTGCGGCTGCAGCCAACGCTCGCCCCATCTGGCAACGCATTGCCGGCATCGCCTGCGCCGCCGGCGCGCTGTGCAGCTGGACGTGGTATGCCGTGGACAACGCGCGCTACCTGCAGCGCAATCCGCATTTCTCGAGCAACGAGTGGTCAGCGCTATATGGCATCTCGAGCGGCGTTCTGTCGACCGCACTGACCGTAGCCGCCCTGCTCGTTGCCGGCACAAGCTGGGCCAGCGGCGGCGGACGCGTCTGGGGTACCTTCTGGGCAGTGAATGCTGCCGTGGCACTCGGCGCGTCGCTGATCGGCAACAACCTGTGGAACATGGCTTCCCGCCGCCTACCGCTCACGCTATCCGGCCAGTTGATCGTGTTCGAGACGCTGTTCGCGCTGGCATATGGCTTTGTGTACGACGGGCGTTGGCCGCGTCCGCTTGAAATCGCCGCAATCGCCTTGCTGATCGGGGGTGTCGGCTGGTCCGTACGCTTGCACGCGGAAGACAAGTCTGCATAAACTGGGCGCCTTGCCGGGGGGCGAGTCGATAGGCGGGTCAAGCCATCGTTCTCGATTTGCGAGTGGCGATCACGCCACCGGGCTCCCGTGCGCGTCGTGGGGCCGTCGTCGGGTCGGCCAGCGCGCCTCGGCAGGCCATCGAACGAGAACTCCATGAAACGACTGCACGTCCTGCTGCCAGCCACCGCCACCCTGATCGCCCTCGCCTGTCCGGCAGCCCTTGCACAATGGGCTTGGCAATGGCGCGATGAGAAAGGCCTGATGGTCTACAGCGACGCGGCACCGCCGCCGTCGGTACCGCCCAGCCGCATCATCCGCAACCCGAACAGCCGCACTGCCACCGCGTACGAAGCAGTGCCGGCACCGGCTTCCGCAGTTCAGGCCGCCTCGGCACCCAAAGCCGCCCAACCCGCCTCCAGCGTGGCCGTCGATCCGGACGAAGCCCTGCGCAAGCGCATGGCCGATCGCGCGAAGAAAGAACAGGACGAAGCCAAACAGGCAGAAGCCGCCCAGCGCAAGCAGGCGGAATGCGCACGCCTGCGCAACGAAACCACGTATATGCAGGAAGGCCGTCGCATTGGTACCGCGCAGGCCGACGGCTCGATTGCCTTTATGGATGACAATCAGCGCGCCGCCGCCGTTGCGCGCAATCAGGCAGCCCTGAGCGCCAACTGCAACTGAGCGAGCGTTATTCGAGGACGTCGCCTTTGGGCGGCGCCTCGGGTGGTGCCCCCTCGGGTGGCGCCCCATTACGCAGCCACTTCAGGCCTTCGCGCGTACCGGTTGCCCGTACCTTCTGCACCCGGCGCCGGCGCGCCGTCTTTGGATCGGCGATCAGCGGACCCAAGATTTCCACACGGTCACGCGCATGCAGCGGCGCATCCGGCGTCTTGCGCTTGCCATAGATGCCCAGGCGGCATGTATCGATCGTCAGATCCGATCCATCCAGAACCCCTGACATCCGTACCGCATCAGCCACTGTCGACTGCGCCGGCACCTGTACATTGACCAGCCGCGGCGGCGTAACCGTCGCCAGGCAAACCATCACCTCAAGCTGCTCAGGATTCGCCATAGACAGTCTCAGCGCGCTTGACGAAGGAATCGACGAAGGTATTGGCGATCATGCTGAACACCGGGCCGATGATCTTTTCCAGCAGGTGACTGGAAAACTCGTAGTGCAGGTGGAAATTGATCTTGCAGGCGTCGGCCCGCAACGGCGTGAACACCCAAAAACCGGTGAAAGCCTTGAAAGGACCGTCGGCAAACTGCATATCGATCCGGGTGGGTCGCGTTTGCGTGTTGCGTGTCCGGAAATGCTGACGGATACCCTTGAAGGCAATATCGACGCGCGCATCGAGTGACGTTTCCGTCTGCTCGAAGATTTCTACGCCGCCGCACCACGGTAGGAAGTTCGGATAGTCCTTGACGTCGGTGACCAGGTCGAACATCTGTTCGGCCGAGTAGCCAATCAACACGGTTTTTTCAACGTCTGCCATGCGCCATCCGAGAGCTTTGCGCGCCGCACCTCCGGGCGTAAGCCTCGGGCTGCAGCGGATTTGTTAAACTCGCCATTTTATCGCAGCGCATGCCGGGATCGTCACCCCGATGCGCTCACCGCACATTCCAACGTATGACCATCGCCGACAACAAGAAAGCCTTTTTCGATTACTTCATCGAAGAGCGCTACGAGGCAGGCATGGCACTCGAGGGCTGGGAGGTGAAGGCCATCCGCGCCAACCGTGCGCAGATCAAAGAAGGCTACGTCGTGATCCGTAACGCCGAGCTGTTCCTGATCGGGGCGCACATCAGCCCACTGCAATCGGCCTCCACCCACGTCAACCCCGACCCCGTGCGCACCCGCAAGCTGCTGCTGCACGCTGAAGAGATCAAGAAGCTCATCGGCAAGGTCGAGCAGCGCGGCTACACGCTCGTGCCGCTCAACCTGCACTACACGCGCGGCCGCGTGAAATGCGAAATCGGCCTCGCCAAGGGCAAGAAGCAATTCGATAAGCGCGAAACCGAAAAGGACCGCGACTGGCAGCGCGAGAAAGCGCGCCTCATGCGCGAGAAGGCCTGACCGGGGCCTTCCCGCTCCCGCGCTTTTAAACGTTCGGCCGTTGTTGCTTCACAATCGTCAACGCTGACGCAATCATCGTGCTCAGGTCACCCATGTTGCCTGGCACGATCAGCGTGTTGCCCTGCTTGGCCAGGTTACCGAACGCGCTCACATATTCCTCCGCCACCTTCAGGTTGACCGCATCGATTCCGCCATCGGTGCGGATCGCCAGACCGATCTTCTGGATCGCCTGCGCATTGGCTTCGGCCACTGCCAGAATCGCCGCCGCCTCGCCCTGGGCCTTGTTGATGGCGGCTTGCCTTTCACCTTCAGACTTTTGGATTGCCGCCTCGCGCGCGCCCGACGCCAGATTGATCTGCTCCTGACGCTTACCTTCCGATGCAGCGATCAGCGCACGCTTTTCGCGTTCGGCAGTGATCTGCGCCTGCATGGCGTGCAGGATTTCCTTCGGCGGCGTCAGATCCTTGATCTCATAGCGCAGCACCTTCACGCCCCAGTTCGATGCAGCCTCATCCAGCGCATTGACCACGCTGTGGTTGATGAAGTCGCGCTCCTCAAACGTCTTGTCCAGCTCAAGCTTGCCCACCACGGAACGCAGCGTCGTCTGCGCGAGTTGCGTGATCGCAACCACAAAGTTGCTTGAACCGTACGACGCCCGCATCGGGTCGGTCACCTGGAAGTACAGGATGCCGTCCACCTGCAGCTGCGTGTTGTCCTTGGTGATACAGATCTGGCTCGGCACGTCGAGCGGGATTTCCTTGAGCACGTGCTTGTAGGCCACGCGGTCGACAAACGGCAGCACGATGTTGAGCCCTGGCGACAGCGTTGCGTGGTACTTGCCCAGCCGCTCCAGAATCCAGGCGTGCTGTTGCGGCACGATCTTGACGCCCTGCGCGATCAGCACAATAGCGGCAAACAGAACGATAAGCGCGAGAGTCCCCAGCTCGAACATAGAACCTCCAGTTGTTGGTATTGGGTGCTAAGGCTTAATGCTTGGGCGCGACAACCAGCACGTTGCCGCGTACCTCGACGATGCGGAATTCGCCGCCCGAAGCCGTGGCGTGCGGTGCCAGCTCGACGTCCCATGCGGCGCCACGATATTGCACGCGCGCGCGGCGCTCGGGCGACCACGCGTCTACGCGCAGCACCTCGCCGATATCCAGATTCACGTTGCGATTGCGAGCGGCATCTTCGCGTGTCACGCGTCCGTAGCGCGAGCGCCGTAGTCCAGCGATGCCGAACACCGCGATGATGGCGGCCACAATGGCCTGCGCCGGAAACGCCAGTCCAACCAGTGCTGCCAAACCGCCGGCCAGCAAGCCGATTGCCACCATCAGCAGGTAGAACGTACCCGTCATCAGTTCACCGATGACGAGCAGCACAGCCAGCGAAAACCAAATGGTCTGAGCCGACATGCTCCCTCTCCCAGAAAAAAACCCCCGCGACGCTGCACGTCTGCGGGGGCATGCCGCTCAGCCCCCGCCAGCGTTAGACGCTGCCGGGCACTTCGCGTTCTTGTTAGCGCGTACCTATCACAATACGCGCTTTGTCTTACAACACGCTAGATCCGGCCCGATTTAGGCCGAACCCAGCTTCTGCCACGTATCGACCACCGAATCCGGATTCAGCGAGATCGACGAGATGCCTTCCTTGGCCAGCCACTCGGCAAAATCCGGGTGGTCGGACGGGCCTTGACCACAGATACCGACGTACTTGTTCATCGACAGCGCCGTGGAAATGGCACGCTGCAGCATGAACTTGACTGCCGGGTCGCGCTCGTCAAAGTCGCGGGCCAGCAGCTCCATGCCGGAGTCGCGGTCCAGGCCCAGCGTGAGCTGCGTCAGATCGTTCGAGCCGATCGAGAAGCCGTCGAAATGCTGCAGGAACTGCTCGGCCAGGATCGCGTTGGACGGCACTTCGCACATCATGATCAGGCGCAGGCCGTTCTCGCCGCGCTTCAGGCCGTACTTGGCCAGCAACTCGACAACCTTCTCAGCCTGGCCGAGCGTACGCACGAACGGCACCATGACCTCAACGTTGGTCAGGCCCATCTCGTCACGCACGCGCTTCATGGCGCGGCACTCCATCTCGAAGGCCTCAGCAAAGTCTTCGGCGATGTAGCGCGAGGCGCCACGGAAGCCCAGCATCGGGTTTTCTTCGTCCGGCTCGTAGCGCGAACCACCAATCAGCTTCTTGTACTCGTTGGACTTGAAGTCCGACAGACGCACGATCACGGGCTTCGGGTAGAACGCCGCCGCGATGGTGGCGATGCCCTCGGCCAGCTTGTCGACGTAGAACGCGCGCGGGCTGGCATGGCCACGGGCCACGCTTTCCACGGCTTTCTTCAGGTCGCTGTCGACTTGCGGGTAGTCGAGGATCGCCTTCGGGTGCACGCCGATGTTGTTGTTGATGATGAATTCCAGACGCGCCAAGCCAACACCGCCGTTGGGAATCTGGCAGAAGTCGAACGCCAGTTGCGGGTTGCCGACGTTCATCATGATCTTCGTGCTGATCACCGGCATTTCGCCGCGCTGGACCTCCGTGATTTCGGTTTCCAGCAGACCATCGTAGATCTTGCCTTCGTCGCCCTCGGCGCACGAGACCGTCACCAGGGTGCCGTCCTTCAGCAGGTCGGTGGCGTCGCCGCAGCCGACCACGGCCGGCACACCCAGCTCACGCGCGATGATGGCCGCGTGGCAGGTACGGCCGCCGCGGTTGGTGACGATGGCCGAAGCACGCTTCATCACCGGTTCCCAGTTCGGGTCGGTCATGTCGGCAACCAGCACGTCGCCGGGCTGCACGCGTTCCATTTCGGCCGGATCGTTGATCACGCGCACCGGACCCGTGCCGATCTTCTGGCCGATGGCGCGGCCGGTGGTCAGCACCGGTGCCGAGCCCTTCAGGCGGAAGCGCTGCTCAGCCTTACCCTGCGACTGGCTCTTCACCGTCTCGGGGCGAGCCTGCAGGATGTAGATCTTGCCGTCCTTGCCGTCGCGGCCCCACTCGATGTCCATCGGGCGGCCGTAGTGCTTCTCGATGATGACAGCGTACTTGGCCAGCTCCGCCACGTCAGCGTCGCTGATGGAGTAGCGGTTGCGCAGTTCGCCCGGCACGTCCACAGTCTTCACGCGGCCTTCTTCACCCGGCGCGGTGAATTCCATCTTGATCAGCTTGGAGCCGATCGAACGGCGGATGATCGGGTACTTGCCGGAGGCCAGCGTCGGTTTGAAGACGTAGAACTCGTCCGGGTTCACGGCGCCCTGCACCACCGTTTCACCCAGGCCGTAGCTGGAGGTGATGAAGACGACTTCCTGGAAGCCCGATTCGGTGTCGATCGTGAACATCACGCCCGAGGCGCCGCAGTCCGAACGCACCATGCGCTGGATACCGGCCGACAGGGCCACCACGTCGTGGGCGAAACCCTTGTGCACGCGGTACGAAATCGCACGGTCGTTGTACAGCGAGGCAAACACGTGCTTGATCTTGTCGAGCACGTCATCAATGCCCAGAACGTTGAGGTAGCTTTCCTGCTGACCGGCGAACGAGGCGTCCGGCAAGTCTTCGGCCGTGGCCGACGAGCGCACCGCGAACGATGCCTCGGCACCTTCACGGGCAGCCACGCGAGCGTACGAGTCACGAATTTCCTGCTCCAGGCGCGGCTGGAACGGTGCGGTGGCAACCCACTCGCGGATCTCCTTGCCGGCCGCGGCCAGTGCCTTGACGTCATCGACGTCCAGGGCGGCCAGACGCTGCGAGATACGCTCGGTCAGGTTGTTGTGTGCGAGGAAGTCACGGAATGCCAGTGCCGTGGTGGCAAAACCGCCCGGAACGCGCACGCCGGCGCCATCCAGCTGGGAGATCATCTCGCCCAGCGAAGCGTTCTTACCGCCAACGACCTCAACATCGGTCATCCGCAGTTGCTCGAACGGCAGCACATAGGCGCCGTCTTGCGACAGGTTAGTCATACAAAAGTCCCTAAACTAAGTAAAAAACCGGTCGGATACGCATGGGGCATGTTCTTGTCGTCTGGCCATGCGAATCGCTTGGCTAAATCATCCGGGGCAGCCGCTGTGACATTGTCTGGCGAGCGGCGAGCCCGAATTGCTTAGCGAAACGATCGCCGCTATTCTACCGTGCCGCAGCACGATTTCTTGCCTGCGTGCTGGAAAAACCCCTTGTTTTCGATGACCGACCTTGCCGCCGCATCTGCCAACCGCGCGGCCGTCCGCACCGTATTTATCGTGTCGGATGGCACCGGGATCACTGCAGAAACCTTCGCCCACTCCATCCTGGCCCAGTTCGAGATGAAATTCCGCCAGGTGCGGATTCCGTTTGTCGACACGGTCGAAAAAGCGCATGTGGCGGTTGGCAAGATCAACGAGGCGTTCAACGCCGAGGGCGTTCGCCCGATCGTCTTCACCACGCTGGTGGATGCCGACGCCAACCAGATCGTCCATCGTGCCAAGGCCACCATCCTGGACATGTTCCAGACCTTCATCGAGCCGCTCGAGAAGGAGCTGAACCTCAAGTCCACCCACGCCATCGGCCGCTTCCATCAGAACGCCGACACCGAGGCATACAAAAACCGCATCGAAGCGATCAACTTTTCACTTGCGCACGATGACGGCCAGTCACACAAGAACCTGGCCGAGGCGGATGTGATCCTGGTGGGGGTATCCCGCAGCGGCAAGACGCCAACCAGCCTCTACCTGGCAATGCAGTACGGCGTGAAATCGGCCAACTATCCGCTCATTCCTGATGATTTCGAGCGCGGCAAGCTGCCCACGGTGCTGTACGACTACAAGAGCAAGATTTTCGGCCTGTCGATCGACCCACAGCGCCTGTCCGAGATCCGCAACGAACGTCGCCCAGGCAGCAAATACGCTGCGATCGAGAACTGCCGCTACGAGGTCAACGAGGCCGAATCGATGATGCGGCGCGAGGGTATCAAGTGGCTGTCGTCCACGCACAAGTCGATCGAAGAGATTGCGACGACGGTCCTGCAGGACATCAAGATGGAGCGCGACAACTACTGAGCGTCGTGCTCACGCAATAAAAAACGGCCGGGTTCGCACCGGCCGTTTTGCTTTTCCGCCGACGCTGGGCTCAAGCGCGATCGCGCACCCAGTTGCCGCCGTGCGCAGCCGCCTGGGCGGCAGGGGATGTCGCCAGATAGGCCAGGGCCTGCTCGGTCGAACCCTCATGGTGTGGCGTGTAGCTGGGTCGGAAATAGCGCAGCGCGGCGCCCAGCATTTTCCAGAACGACGGCAGGCAACCGCGGCGCGACCCGTGCCACCAGCCGCGGATGAACCCCGGAAAGCGCCCCGCCCCGGGATCGCGCTTGTACATGAAGCGAAAGCCCGTCACCAGGAAATACAGCAGCAGCAGGATCGTGCTCAGCATATGGAAGCAACGCTCAAAGTAGTTGCCGCCCATGTGCCGGAAGATGTCGAAGGCCACCGTGCGGTGTTCGACCTCCTCTGCGCCGTGCCAGCGCAGCAAATCGAGCATGACCGGATCGGCGTTGGCGGCATCCAGCCCTTTTGCGTTGAGCACCCAGTTGCCGAGATAGCCGAAGAAGTGTTCCAGCGCGGCGATGATGCCGAGTTGTTGCCGCAGCCAGAAGCGCGTATGGCCAATCTTCAGGCCGAGCGGTTGCTCACCGAGCACCTTGGAAAACAACCAATCCAGCCGCTTGGTGAAGGGCTGCGTGTCGATGCCGTGGTCCTTGTAGTAATGCGTGAGCACGCCGCCATGCGAGCGCGAATGGATCGCCTCCTGGCGCAGGAAGCCCTCCGCATCGGCGCGCAGTTTCGCATCGGTGATCTGCGGCATGGCCTTGTTGTAGACGCGGCAGAACCACAGCTCGCCGGCCGGAAACAGCAGGTTGAGGATGTTGATGATGTGCGTGCTGGACGGATCACCGGGGATCCATTGGATGGGCGTGTCCTTCCAGTCGAAGCGCACGTGCCGGGGCTTGATGGTGTAGTCGAGCGCAGTCATGGTTTGTCTCCTGTCGTTCTTGTTCAGGACCGTGCTCAATGCCCGGCCATGCTCACGCGGGCAATCAGCCGGCTGAGCCACTGCGCGTAGCGTGAGATGAAGCGTGACGAATGCGCCTCGATGCCGATCGTGACGACCGGCTTGTTGCGGAGCACCGCACGGAGCATGGCTTTGGCAACGGTTTCGGGCTTGAGGCCGCGCAACTGGTAGAGCTTGGTTGCACGAGCGCGCAGTTGGGCTTGCTGCACCTCCGTCGTGCCGGCGTAGACGGTGGAGGCCATGATTCCCGTCTCGGCAAAGCCAGGGCAGATGGCCGATACGCCGATGCCCTGCCCGGCCAGTTCGCCACGCATGCATTCGGACAGCATCAGCACGGCGGCCTTGGTGGTCGCGTACGCGGCAAGATCGCGTGAGGGCGCAAAGGCCGCCGCCGACGCGGTATTCAGAACGTGCCCGCCCTGCCCACGCGCCACCATCTGCTTGGCGAACAGCCGCGCGCCGTGGATCACGCCCCACACGTTCACATGCAGGATGCGCTGCCAATCGCGCTCGGAGGTGTCGACAATGCCGCCCGCCATGCCGATGCCCGCGTTGTTGACGACAATGTCAGCGCCACCCAGCGCCTTGCCGACCCAATCGACCAGGGCTTCCATCTGCTCAGCGTTGCCCACATCAACGGTGCACGCCCACGCCTTGCCGCCGGAGAGCCGGATCAGTGTGGCGGTGCGTTCGGCGTCCTCCGCACGAATGTCGACTGCGACGATGGCCGCGCCTTGCTCCGCAAACTCCAGCGCCGCGCAGCGACCGATACCGCTGCCCGCACCGGTGATGACGGCCAGCTTGCCGGTGAACGGCTTGCGTTCGCCGTGCTGGCGAGCGCGCTGCAACGCCTCGGATTCCGGCTTGCCCTCGGCGTGCTCGATCAGCTCGCGCGCCATCGCGGCCATGCGCCCGGCATGTGTCACGGGCAGCCAGTGCCGCGCCACCACTTCGCGCCGCCAATAGTTCGGCACCCAACGCGATAGGTCTTCGGACAATGCGGGGCTCACGTACTTGTCCAGCGTCGGCACGATCACCTGCACGGGCGCATGCGCGTAGCGTTTACGCGGCGTGAACAGGCTGCGGATGAAGTTGGCGCGATACAGCGAGACGCCACGTACCCCATCGGCCGTCTGCGTGGCGCGCGGCACGATGGTGGTCCTCTCCACGCGACGCAGCACGCGCGGCCAGACCCGCCCCAGCCATAGGCGCCAGCTCAACTCCGGCACGATCGGCAGATGGAACAGCAGCACGTACCACGAGCGCACAAGCTGCCCCAGCATCTTGCCCAGCGACGATGGCGACGGGCGCAGCAGACGCTGGCGCATCCAATGCCCGACGTGATCCAGACACGGCCCCGAGCACGACGTGTAAGACGCGATGCGCCCGCGCAGGCGCTCTTCCGTCACGAACTCCCACGACTGGATCGAACCCCAGTCGTGTGCAATCAAGTGGACAGGTTTGCTGGGGCTCAGCGCATCAATCACCGCGATGAAGTCGTCGGTCAGGCGCGCGAAGGTGTAATTGCGCATCCCCTTGGGCGCGCTTGATTGCCCTGCGCCGCGCACGTCGTAGGCGATGACGTAGTAGTCGCGCGCGAGCATCGGCGCCATCTCGTGCCAGACCTCGCTGTTGTCCGGGTAGCCGTGGACGAGTACGACGGTCGGTCGGGCCGGGTCGCCCCAGGTCTTGACGGCGAGCGCGACGTCACCGGATTGCACGGTGCGCTCCGAATGTTCCTTGGGTGGAAAGGCGGCGGCCGGCTCGAACAACGCCAGCGGGGCCTCTTCAAGAAGCGTCTTCATCTGAGCCTCCGCAAGCATCAGGCCGCACGCTGCTGTGCGAGCTGGCGTTGTTGCCACCTGCGCACGTGCGGCAGATCGTCGTCGAGCCAGTAGGCATCGTCTTCGGTGATGACGAGCAGTTCTTCGAACTTGGCACCCACGCCATGGAAACCCAGGTGCGGCTCGACGGCCCACAGGCCTGGCACCGGTGCGTGCTCGGAGCGTCGGTCAATCGACCACAGCGGTGACCACCCCTCCTGCTTGCCGCTGCGCACCTGGTCGAGAATCAGGTTGCGGGTGGCGTTCAACCCGAAGCGCGCCACGAAGTGCGGCTTCGACGTTTTCTCCAGCTTGGCCACGCGATGCGCCAGCACCTTGAACGGATAGGCCTTGTGGCGCGGCTCGACGCCCTGCTTCATGCAGAGCTGATCGACCGCACGGGCGACCTCCGCCATCGGGTGGCGCTCGCGAATCAGGCGCACGATCAGCTCGCGGTGCGCCATCAGATCGTCCAGCAGCTGTTCAAGGATGGCGTTCTCGCCAAGACACGTGGCGTAGCCCACGTCGGCAATCACCCCGTTGCGCACCGGCGCCACGTCCAGGATGACCGGCATGTTCTCCTCCAGCCGCCGCGACGACGGAAAGAACGCCATGTTGAAACCGGCCATGTGCGTCAGACCCGAGAACCCCCGAAACGCCGTGCGATCACCAAACCAGGCGAACGGCTTGTGCAGCCAGTCATGCACACCGCGGTCACCCAGCCACTCGGTGAGCAGCCTGGCCCCATCCTTCTCCGTCATGCCCGGGCGCAACATGCCCCCGACTGCTTCGACGCATTGGTAGGCGAGTTGCTGGATTTCACGAAACTGCGCGAGTTCGTCGACATTGACGCGCGCCAGCGCGGGGTTCGGCATGGCCGGTCTCCTTGAGTCTGGTTATCGAGGGGCGCTCAATGGCACCACGCTCAATGTTCCATTACTCAATGGCAAAGTCAATGCAGGACTTTTCTGGCGTTTGAAAACGCCGTGTGACCGGTAATCAACAGGAAAACGAGATCAGCCAGCGCGACGCTGGCGCACCGCTTCGAACAGGCAGACGGCTGCTGCGGCAGCTACGTTAAGGGATTCCATACCGCCTGGCTGGGGGATCGTCACAGGGGTGGTTACCGCCGACAGCCATGCGTCGGACACGCCCGCCCCCTCGTTGCCGAAGACCCAACCGACGGGTGAATTCAGCGGCACATCGAAGACGGCCTCCTTAGCGTGCGACGACGTTGCCAGCAATGGCACCCGAATACGCGGATGCACGTTCTCGAACGTGCAGTGCTCGACGATGTTCAGGTGGAAATGCGCGCCCATTGCAGCGCGCAAGGTCTTGGCTGACCACGCGAACGCACAACCCGCCGTCATGAACACGTCGCGCACCCCCGCCGCCGCCGCGCAGCGCAGGATCGAGCCGACGTTGCCGGCATCCTGAATGCCATCCAGGATCACGCAATCAGCATCAATGACTTGCGGCAGATGGCCTTCAGGCGTTTCGATCAAGGCGATCAGATCCACGCCATTGACGACCGTGGTGAGCTGGGAAAATAGGTTGTCGGCCAGCAGGATGACAGTCTGCGGATCCATGCGATCCAGCAGCACCGTGACTTCCGGGTGAGCGACATGACGCTCGGAAACCAGGATCTGGTCCGGCGTCTGGCCTGCATCCAGATAGGCAGCAACCAGATGCACGCCGTCGAGCACGGATTGCCCCGCGCGCCGGCGTTGCTGTGTCGAGCCCGACAGCGCTTTCAGGTGCTTGAATACGGCGTTGTCACGAGAAGTGATGTGCTTCATGAAAATCAGTCGTCCCAGGCGGGGCTACCACCCGCAGTCGTTGCAGCCTGCGCTTCCAGCGCGCGGCGCACCGGCGCAAATGAACGGCGATGATGCGGTGTCACGCCATGCGCTTCGATGGCAGCCAAATGCTGGGGCGTGCCATAGCCGGCATGCAAATCGAAGCCGTACGCCGGAAACGCCGCGTGCAAAGCGACCAACTGCCGATCACGTGTGACCTTGGCAAGAATCGACGCCGCCGAAATCTCCTGCACCAGCGCGTCGCCCTTGACGATGGCTTCCACCGCAAACGGCACCTGCGGGCAGCGATTGCCGTCCACCTGTACGAGGTCAGGCAGCGTGCCTTTCGCAGCCACGCCCTGCACAGCGCGCTGCATGGCCAGCATAGTCGCATGCAGGATGTTGATCCGGTCGATCTCCTCGACGGTTGCCTCAGCCACATGCCAAGCAAGCGCCTTTTCGATGATCTCGTCGTACAGCGCCTCGCGCTTTTTTGCGGTGAGAATCTTGGAATCGGCCAGCCCAGCAATCGGCTTGCGTGGGTCGAGGATGACGGCAGCGGCTGTTACCGGCCCGGCCAGCGGCCCACGGCCAGCTTCATCCACGCCACACAGAATGCGGTGCACACGCTTGCCGGCATCGTCCACCGGCTCTTGCGACAGCAGCAGGCCCAGTTGATCCGGATTGGGTTTGCGGGAAGCCATGGCGTTAAAGCTGACCGCGGCTGCGCAGCAAATCGGCCACGACCTTCGCGCCAATCTCCGCCATGTTCTGCTTGAGCGTCAGATGCATCTGCGTGAAATGCTCTCGCAGGAAGGTGGCGTTGCCGTGATCGCTCAACTGCAGCAGCGTCTCACGCGCAAGCGCCTCGGGTGTCGCGTCGTCCTGCAGCAGTTCGGGCACGACAAAGCGGCCGGACAGTATGTTCGGCAGCCCCACATACGGCAGATAGCCCTTGCGCTTCATGATCTGTGCCGTCAACCAGGGCACCTTGTAGGTGATGACCATGGGCTTCTTGTACAGCGCGGCTTCCAGCGTGGCGGTGCCGCTGGCAAGCAGAATCACGTCAGCGGCTTCCATGGCCGCGTGCGACTGGCCGTCAACCACCCACAGATGCAGGCCCGGGTGCTCTGCACGCAGGGCATCAACGCGCTCGCGCAGTGTCGCGCTGGCGGCCGGCAATACGAAGGCGATGTCCGGCTCGACCGCCTGCATGCGCACCATGGCCGCGAACAGCGTCGGCCCGAGGTTCTTGACCTCTGAGTTACGGCTGCCCGGTAGCACCGCCACGATCTTGCGACCCAGTGGTAGACCCAGGCGCGTGCGCGCACCTTCCACGTCTGGCACCAGCGGAATCACGTCCGCCAGCGGATGACCGACGTACGTGGCAGGAATGCCCGCCTTGGCGTAGATTTCGGGCTCGAACGGGAACAGGCAGAGGATGTGGTCAACAGCCTTGGCGATCGTTTTGATGCGCCCGGCACGCCACGCCCAGATCGACGGGCTGACGAAGTGCACCACCGGCACACCCGCCTGCCGCATGGCGATCTCGACGTTGAAATTGAAGTCCGGCGCATCGACGCCGATGAAGGCCAGCGGCGGATTGGTCAGCAGATCCTGCTTGAGCTCCTTGCGGATAGCGAGGATCTCGCGCAGTTGGCCGAGCACTTCCACGTAGCCGTTGACCGACAGCTTGTGCATCGGCCAATTGGACTGAAAACCTTGCTCGGCCATGCGCGCACCGCCGATGCCGTTGTAGGCAATATCGGCGGGCAGTTGTGCGTGCAACCCCTTGAGCAGCAGCGAGGCCAGCAGATCGCCGGACGCCTCGCCTGCCACCATGCCGATGCGGCGCGCCGGCGCGGCCCCCTGGGCCTGATCGGTCAACGCACGATGCCGCGCTTGGTGGCGGCGATGAAATCTGCGAACGCGGTCAGCACTTCACGCGTCGGGGCATCGTCAGCCTGGGCAACCTGCGCGGCAATCTCGGCCTTGGCCTGATCGAAGCTCAGGTCGCTCTTGTAGAGCAGCTTGTACGCTTGGCGCAGGCCGGTGATCTGCTCGGCCGTGAAACCGCGTCGGCGCAGACCTTCGACGTTGATGCCGTGCGGTGCGGCCTTATTGCCACCCTTGTCGCTCGCGGCAATCACGAACGGCGGCACGTCCTGCACCAGCGCCGAGGCACCGCCCAGCATCGCGTGCGCACCGATGCGCACGAACTGGTGCACGCCGGACATACCGCCCAGGATGGCCCAGTCGCCGACTTCCACGTGGCCGGCAATCTGCGCGTTGCTCGAGAACACGGTGTGGTTGCCCACGCGGCAGTCGTGCGCGATGTGCACGTAGGCCATGATCCAGTTGTCGTCGCCAATGGACGTGATACCGGCATCCTGCGAAGTGCCGGTGTGGATCGTGGTGAACTCGCGGATGGTGTTGCGATCGCCAACGATGAGCTGCGTCGGCTCATCGCGATACTTCATGTCCTGCGGGCGGCCGCCCACCGACGCGAAGTGGCCGATGCTGTTGTCGCGACCCAGCGTGGTGTAGCCCTCAACCACCGTGTGATGACCGACACGTGTGCCCGCGCCCATGCGCACATTCGGGCCGACAACGGTAAAGGCGCCAATCTCGACGCTGGAGTCCAGCTCGGCTTTCGGGTCGATCAGCGCGGTCGGATGGATCTTGCTCGTGCTCATGCGGCTCCCTTCGGTTCATCCTTGATGATCGCGCACATGATTTCAGCTTCGGCGGCAATCTCGTTGTCCACCATGCCGAACACCTTGAACTTCCAGAAGCCGCGCTTGCCACGCAGCAGTTCTGCGTGCAGGCAGAGTTGATCGCCAGGCACGACCTGTCGCTTGAATCGGGCGCCATCAATGGCCGTGAACAGATAGAGATCGTTCTCGTTGCGTTGGTGACCAGGCTCACCGAAGGTCAACAGCGCGGCAGTCTGCGCCAGCGCTTCGAGAATCAGCACACCCGGCATGACCGGGTGCCCCGGGAAGTGGCCGTTGAAGAACGGCTCGTTAAACGTGACGTTCTTGATGGCCTTAATGCGCTTGCCCGATTCGAACTCGACCACACGATCGACCAACAGCATCGGGTAGCGATGCGGCAGCAGGTCGAGGATCTTCTTGATGTTGAAATCGCTGACGAGGCTGGTCGTCGCGTTGGTCGTATTCGATGCTTCGGTCATGATTCTTTGCGCAGGTCTTTGACCCGCTGTTCCAGTTGTTGCAACCGTTCGCGCATGCGCGTCAGGCCTCGAACGATGGCCGCGTTACGCTCCCAATCGCCATGCGGCATGAACGGGAAGACGCTGGTGAAATGGCCACCAGGTTTGGTGATGGATTTGGTGATGGACGTACCGCCCGAGACGGTCACGCGGTCCGCAATCGTCAGGTGGCCAGCAAAGTTCGCCGCGCCACCGATGATGCAGTAGCGTCCGATCTTCGTGCTGCCCGAGATGGCCGCGCAGCCTGCAATGACGGTGTAGGCACCCACGTGCACGTTGTGTGCAATCTGCACCTGGTTGTCGATCTTGCAGCCCTGCTCGACCACCGTGTCGGCCATGGCGCCGCGGTCGATGGCGGTATTCGCGCCGATCTCCACATCGTCGCCAATCACCGCGCGGCCGGTCTGCGGAATCTTCACCCACTCGCCGCCTTGCGGGCCAAAGTCCGGCGCAAAGCCGAAACCGTCTGCACCGATCACCACGCCGCTGTGCAAGATGCAACGCGCACCCACCACACAGCCGTGGTAAATCGAGACGTTTGCGTAGAGGAGCGTGTCGTCGCCGATGCGCGCATCTGCACCAACAAAGCCGTTACCAGCAATACGTACGCGCTCACCGAGCACGGCGCCAGCCTCGATGGTCACGTTCGGGCCGATCGAGCATGATGCCGGCACCACGGCCCCCTCGCCCACGCTCGCACTCGGATGGACACCCGGCACCACCGGTCGCGCAGTCAGCGCGACAAAGCGCTGTGCAACGCGAGCAAACGCAGCATACGGATTGGCTGCCACCAGCCAGTTTCGGCCGTCAGCATGACCTTGGGCGGCGAGCGTTTCCAGATCGCGGGGCGATACGATGATCGCTCCCGCATTGGAGTCGACAGCCTGATTGAGGTACAGCGGATTGGAAAGAAAGGCGAGCTGATCGGCGCCGGCCTGATCCAGCGGCGCGATCGACTTGACGATCAGGCCTGCGTCACCCTGGACGGTCGCGCCGAGCGACGCGGCAAGTTCACCAAGCGAAAACGACATGGGAACAACCTCATTTCGCCGATTGCGAAGCCGCGTTCAGCGCCTTGAGCACATCGTCGGTGATGTCGATGCGCGGATTCACATACACCGCTTCCTGCACGATCAGGTCGTACTTGCGCTGCTCGGCGATCGAACGGATCACGCGGTTGGCGCGCTCAAGCACCTGGGCCAGCTCTTCGTTGCGACGCTGGTTCAGGTCTTCACGGAACTCGCGTTGCTTGCGCTGGAAATCGCGGTCCAGATCGGACAGCTCGCGCTGACGACGCGTTCGGTCAGCATCGGCCAGCACGGCCGAGTCCTTGTCCAGCTTGTCGGACATGGCCTTGAGTTTGGCGGCCGTGTCCTGCAGATCGCGGTCGCGCTTGGCAAACTCAGCTTCCAGCTTGGACTGCGCTGCCTTTGCCGGCTGCGAGTCGCGCAGGATGCGCTCGGAATTGACGGCGGCGATACGTGCTTCCTGCGCAGCGGCCGGCAGTGCAAAGCTGGCGGCGGCGAGCGCAGCAAAAGCAACCGACACGCCCAAGCGGGACAATGTGACGCGTGTGGATTTCATGATGAATGCAGTCATTAGAATGCCGTCCCGATCTGGAACTGGAAGCGTTGAGTCTGGTCTTCAGCCTTCCGCTTGATCGGGAAGCCCATGCTGATCTTCAGCGGACCAATCGGCGACAGCCACGACAGGCCGAAACCGGTCGAGTAGCGCATGTCGCTAAGCTTGTACGGCTGGGCGGCTTCCGCGAACACGTTACCGTAGTCGAAGAAGGTGAACAGGCGGACGGTACGGTCCACACCCGAGCCCGGCAGCGGGAAGATGAATTCGACGTTACCGACAATCTTGCTCGCGCCACCAATGGCAATGCCGTTGGCGTCGCGCGGGCCCAGCGTGCTGGTTTCATAGCCGCGCACCGAGCCGATACCACCCGCGTAGTAGTTCTTGAAGATCGGGAAGTCCTTGCCGCCGTAGCCTCGGCCATAGCCGAACTCGTTGTTGAAGGCCAGCGTAAACGACTTCGAGACCGGATAGAACCACTGGTGCTGATAGTACGCGCGATAGTACGTGACACCGCCCGGAACACCAATTTCCAGATTGGCCTGCTGATAGCGGCCGCGGGTCGGAACCAGGGCGCTGTCACGCTGATCCTTCGACCAACCGATCGTGAACGGGAAGTTGTTGGTGATACGACCGTTCTTGGTCACCCAGTTCTGATAGGCCAGCGGCGTATTGGCCGACACGTCGATGCTGGTGCGCTCGTAGCCGATGCCGAAGAACACGGTATCGGTTTCCGAGAACGGCACACCAAACTTCATGTTGCCGCCCTCCTGCACGATCTTGTACGTCGAGTCGCCGGTGTAGTACAGCGGCTGATACGTACGGTAGTACAGCTCGGTCGAACGGCTGATGCCGTCGGTCGTGAAGTACGGATCGAACTGCGTCACTGCAATGGTGCGGTTTGCCTTGGAGGTGTTCACGTCCAGGCCCAGGCTGGTACCGGAACCGAACACGTTGTCCTGGCGGATACCGGCCGAGAGCACCACCTTGTCCGTCGACGAGAAGCCCACACCCAGGTTGATCTGGCCAGTCGGCTTTTCCGTCACGTTGACGTTGACGTCCACCTGGTCAGACGTACCCGGCACGTCTTCGGTGGTGATGTTCGCATCGGTGAAATAGCCCGTGCGGTTGATGCGGTTCTGCGAGAGCTGCAGCTTCTCACCGTCAAACCACGAGGCTTCCATCTGGCGCATTTCTCGGCGCACCACTTCATCACGCGTCTTGCTGTTGCCAAGCACGTTGACGCGGCGCACGTAAACACGGCGGCCCGGATCAACCACCAGCGTGAGCGCAACCGTGCGGTCCTTCTGGTTGATCTGCGGCTGTGGGTTGATCGTAGCGAAAGCGTAGCCGTACGTGCCGAGCAGATCGGTGATCGACTTGGTCGTGGCCGACAGCTTGGCCGAGGAGAACACATCGCCCTGCTTGAGCTTGATGAGCCTCTCCATCTCGGCTTGCTTGGAGAGCAGCTCGCCGGTCAGCTTGATGTCCGACACCTTGTACTGTTCACCCTCGTGGATGTTCAGCGTGAGGTAGATGTCCTTCTTGTCCGGCGTGATGGAAACCTGGGTCGACTCGATCGCGAATTCCAGGTAACCGCGGTCCAGGTAGAACGAGCGCAGCGCTTCCAGATCGGCGGTCAGCTTTTGCTTGGAATACAGATCGTTCTTCGTGTACCACGACAACCAGTTGGGCGTGGACAGTTGCATCTCGTCGCGCAAGTCGCCTTCCTTGAAGGCCTTGTTGCCGACGATATTGATCTGGCGAATCTTGGCCGTCGGACCTTCGTCCACCGTGAAGGTAATCGACACACGGTTGGCATCGACCGGCGTGACGGTAGTCGACACGTCGGCGGCATAGTAGCCGCGCGAAACGTATTGGCGCTTGATTTCCTGCTCAGCGCGGTCGATCAGCGACTTGTCGTAGTAGCGCGCTTCGGCCACGCCCACGCCACGCAGTGTGCGGCGCAGTGCGTCCTTGTCGAACTCCTTGAAGCCGATGAACTCGAGCTGCGAGATGGCCGGACGCTCTTCCACGCGCACCACCAGCACGTTGCCTTCGGCGCGGATCTGTACGTCCTTGAAGAAGCCGGTGTTGTAGAGCGCGCGGATCGATTCGGCGCCCTTCTCGTCGGTGAAGGTCTCACCTACCTTCACGGGCAGATAGCCGAACACGGTACCCGGTTCGACGCGCTGTACCCCCTCCACGCGAATGTCCTTCACGACGAACGGCTCCACTGCATGAGCCTGACCGGCAGTCACGGTCAGAACGGAAGCCGCCAGCACGCTGAGCGGGAAGCGATGTTGTCTGATCAATCTAATCCCCTAAATTGGATCCGGTTGGAATCCACTTCCGAGTGTTTTCAAAATCTTGGGTTGCCCGCTCACGCTTGGGGCAACGATGCGGCTTACCGACAAAAAAACGCGGTTTAGCCTCGAGTCAGAAACAGCCGACTCAAATCGTTGTACAAGGCGAGCGAAGTGAGAAGCAGAATGCAGGCGACGCCGATCTTTTGGAGTACTGCTTGCCAGGATTCCGGCACGGGTCGGCCTGTCAAAAATTCCACGCAATAATACAGCAAATGCCCCCCATCCAATACCGGAACAGGCAACAAGTTCAGGACACCGAGGCTGACGCTGATCAACGCGAGAAAACCTACAAACGTCTGCCAGCCAAGGCTTGCCGCCTTACCGGCAAAGTCCGCCACCGTGATCGGGCCACTCAGGTTCTGCAGCGAAGCCTGCCCCACGATCATCTTGCCAAGCACCTGCAGCGACAGCACCGAGGTCTGCCAGACCTGGCGCAATCCGTGCACCAATGCGGCGCCCGGCGCGTCACGCATCAACGCCGTCTCCACTTTCTGGTTGAGTTGCGCGCCGAGCTTGCCGATCTTCGCCCCATTCGGGCTCTTCGGATCGACATCGGCATCGGGGCGAACCGGCAGCGTCATTGGCTCACCGTTACGCAGAATGTCGATCGAGGCGTTCTGCTCGGGCATCGCGCGAATCTGGCGGATCAGATCCATCGCCTGGTCTGCAGGCTGACCAGCGAAGCGGACGATCTGGTCGCCAGCACGCAACCCGGCACGGGCAGCAGCACTGTTCGGCAGAACACCGACGATGGTGACCGGACCGCCCTGCAGCCGCAAACCAATCTGGTCGATCACGTCGGCCTGGGGCGTACGTGCGGGGCTCGGCAAGCCCTGCAGGCGAACCGTGCGTTCCGAGCCATCGGTACCACGCACCTGCACGAGTGCGTCATGCCCGCCGATGCCGGCCGAATACAGGCGCATGCGCACATCGCTCCAGCTACGCACAGGGCTCGGGGCTTCAACGTCGGTGCCGACGGCAATCACCTGATCTTTCGCGCGCAGATCAGCCTGCGCGGCAATGCTGCCCGGCGGCGGCGCACCGAGAATGGGCAGCGGCTCGACGGCCCCAACCCACGCCAGCGCTGCATACAGAACGATCGCCAGCAGGAAGTTGGCGACGGGGCCTGCGGCCACGATGGCGAAACGCTTGTAGACAGGCTGGTGATCGAAGGTGCGCGGCAGCTCGTCGGGCAGGATAGGCGGATCTTTCTCAGGGTCCCTCGCGCCCTCGCCCAGCATCTTGACGTAACCGCCAAGCGGGATGGCGCAGAGGGTCCATTCGGTGCGGTCCGGGCCGCGGCCGACATGACGAAACAGCACCTTGCCGAAGCCGACCGAAAACCGCAGCACTTTCACGCCGCACAAACGCGCGACGCTGTAGTGGCCCAGCTCATGAATGACGATCAGTACCGCGATCGCAAAAACAAACGCTAAAACGGTCTGCAAGAACCTTCTCCGGAAGCACTGATGGGCGCGCACGGGCGCAACCCGCGCGAGCCTACTATGTTACCCGCTCGCGCTGACGGAGCACTTGTCACGCAGCCGGCAGATGCGCGCACGCCGTCGCAATGTAGCGCTCTGCCTCGCCACGCGCGTACGCATCGGCAGCAAACACGGTGTCGAGCGAGTCCGCCGGTACGATGGAAGCACGCGCCAGCGTGTCGCCCACCACGGCAGCAATATCGGTAAAACGGATGCGGCGCTGCAAAAATGCATCGACCGCCACCTCGTTGGCCGCATTCAGCACAGCAGGTGCCGTGCCACCGGCGCGTAGCGCGTCAAATGCGAGTGCGAGGCACGGGAAGCGGCGCAGGTCCGGCGCCTCGAAAGTCAGCGTGCCGGTGGCGGCCAAGTCCAGCAGCGGCACACCGGCCTCAATCCGCTCCGGGTACGCGAGCCCGTATGCAATCGGCGTACGCATGTCGGGGTTACCGAGCTGCGCCAGCACCGAGCCATCGTCGTAGCCGACCATTGAATGGATCACGCTCTGCGGATGGATCAGCACCTCAAGGCGCTCGACCGGCACGCCAAACAGCCAGTACGCCTCGATCACCTCCAGCCCCTTGTTCATCATGGTGGCGGAGTCGACCGAGATCTTGCGTCCCATGACCCAGTTGGGGTGAGCGCAAGCCTGGTCGGGCGTAACGTCAGCAAGGGTGTCGACGGCGCGCGTGCGGAATGGGCCGCCCGAGGCGGTCAGGACGATACGCGACACGCCTCGGCCAAACGTGGGGGCCTGCTGCGGCAGACACTGAAAAATGGCGTTGTGCTCGCTATCGATCGGCAGCACGGTGGCGCCATGCTGGCGCACGGCGTCCATGAAGAGCGCGCCGGACATCACCAGCGCTTCTTTGTTCGCCAGCAACACGCGCTTGCCTGCACGTACGGCGGCCAACGTCGGACGCAAGCCTGCGGCGCCCACAATGGCAGCCATGACAGCATCGCAATCAGGATGCGCGGCAGCCTCTTCCAGTGCCTCAGTGCCAAAACGGATATCGATGCCGGCCGCATCAGCGCCAAGCTGCTCACGTAGCGCTTGAGCCGCTGCCGCCGAGCCAAGCACAGCCATCCGCGGACGGAACTCGCGGCATAACTTCGCAAGCTTGTCGGCCTGTGCATTGGCGGTGAGTGCGAACACGCGGTACTTGTCGGGGTGACTGCGCACCACGTCGAGCGTGCTGTCACCAATGGAGCCGGTTGCGCCAAGAACGGTCAAACGCATCATGTTCGGAAGACGCCTCAGGAGATCAGCAACGCGGCCAGCGGGAACACCGGTAACAGCGCGTCGATACGGTCGAGCACGCCGCCATGGCCAGGCAGCAGCCGGCTGCTGTCCTTCATGCCAACCTGGCGCTTGAGCAGGGACTCAAACAAATCGCCGCCAATGCTTGCAGCCACCAGCACGATCGTCAGCGCCAAGGCGACGATTGCACCGTTCTGGTCGAACTGGCGCGAGAACCACGTCGGCGCAAACCAATGCGTAACGCCCGCCACTGTCGCGATGATTGCCACGAGCACGGCCCCACCAATCGCACCTTCCCATGACTTGCCGGGACTGATGGTCGGCGCCAGCTTGCGCCGGCCAATGGCCTTGCCAACGAAATAGGCACCCACATCGGCCGCCCATACGAGCACCGCGACGGAGAGCAGGAAAGCAATTCCCTGTGCACGCAGTGCGATGGCTGCATGCACGAACGCCGGCAACATCACCAAGCCCAACAACGTGAAGACGACCTTGCGCGTACCTTGCAGCTCACGCACGCCGCCAGCCAGCAGGCCCCAGGCGACCACCCACGCGATCACCGCGCCATGGAACAGCGGCCGCACATTGCCACGCACAGGGATGTCGTGCCAGGCGATTGTCAGCACAACCACGACCACCGCATACAGCATTGGCCCCCACCAGCCCGGCAAACGCACGAGCCGCCCCCACTCCCAGGCCGCCAACACGGCAAACACTGTCACCAGCCCGGCAAGGCCGGCTGGCGGTGCGAAGAACAGAATGGGCAGGATGACAATCAGCAGGCAGACGGCGGTAATGACGCGAGTCAGCAGCATGTGTCAGGCTCCGGCAGATAGCGCGGGGGGAACGCCGGGCTCAAGCTGCGCACTGGTGCGGCCAAAGCGGCGCTCGCGATTGCGATACCAGGCGAAGGCACGATCCAGTTCTGCGGCATCGAAATCGGGCCAGTAGCGATCCGTGAAATACAGCTCCGAATACGCAAGCTGCCAGAGCAGGAAGTTGCTGATGCGCTGTTCGCCGCCAGTGCGGATAAACAGGTCTGGCTCGGGCGCATAGGCCAGCGCCATGTACGGCGCCAGAACGTCTTCCGTGATGGCCTCGGGCGCGATGCCCGGCTGCGCCACCATCAATGCCCGCATGGCCTGGAGGATGTCCCACCGGCCGCCGTAGTTGGCGAGGATGGTGACCGTCAGGCCTGGATTGGCAGCCGTCTTGGCCTCCGCCTCGCGGATCAGCAATTGAATGCGCGGGCTGAACGCCGACAGGTCACCCACCACGCGCAAGCGGATGCCATTCGCATGCAGCTTGCTCACCTCGCGGCGCAGCGCTGTCATGAACAGCTTCATCAGGAAGGTGACTTCTTCAGCCGGGCGGCGCCAGTTCTCAGAACTGAAGGCGAACAGTGTCAGATAACCGACACCTCGGCGCGCCGCAGCTTCAACCGTTGCGCGCACGGCATCGAGGCCACGGCTGTGCCCCGCCACGCGCGGCAAATGGCGCTCGGTGGCCCAACGGCCGTTGCCATCCATGATGACGGCAACGTGGCGCGGGGTATCAGCGGTGTCCGGCACCGCCTGTGTGGAACTAATATGCATGAATCGGGCTTCCCGCAACCGGCACTCAACGCGCCGGCCTTGGGAGACGGCCTTACACCGTCATGATTTCCTTGTCTTTCTCGGCAACCAGCTTGTCGATCTCGGCGACGAACTTGTCGGTCAGTTTCTGCACGTCGTCGCCACCGCGACGCTCGTCGTCTTCCGAGATGGCCTTGTCCTTGACCAGCTTCTTGAGCTGTTCGTTCGCATCGCGGCGCAGGTTGCGCACGGCGACCTTGGCGTCTTCGCCTTCGCCCTTGACGACCTTGGTCAGTTCCTTGCGGCGCTCTTCGGTCAACGCGGGCGTCGGGACGCGGATGATGTCCCCCATGGTGGCGGGGTTCAGGCCCAGATCCGCCTCACGGATGGCCTTCTCGACGGCTTGCACCATCTTCTTTTCCCACGGTTGCACGCCGATCGTGCGCGCGTCCACCAGCGTCACGTTGGCGACTTGGCTGATCGGCACCATCGAGCCGTAGTAGTCGACTTGCACGTGATCGAGCAGACCGGTGTGGGCACGGCCAGTACGGATCTTGGCCAGATCCGTCCTGAGAGCCTCGATCGACTTCTGCATCTTCTGCTCGGCATTCTTCTTAACATCGGCGACGCTCATACTTCCTCCGAACGATAACGGCGGTCTGCCGGACATACGCCCCGGAATTCGACACAGGGCACCGGCAAGACCAAAAAGACAATAGGCGATTTTACATGGAAGCCGCTCGCCAACGCCATTTACACGGGGTCAGCGAGCGGTAAAAAAGGCGCTGACAAGGCAGCTAGGCTACCTGCCTCAGACGTGCACCAGCGTGCCTTCGTCTTCACCCAGAATCACACGCTTGAGCGCGCCCGGCTTCTGGATCGAGAACACCTTGATCGGCAGCTTCTGGTCGCGGCACAGCGCAAAAGCGGTTGCATCCATCACCTGCAGGTTGCGCGAGATGGCCTCGTCGAACGTGATGGTGGTGTAGCGGGTGGCGCTCGGGTCCTTCTTCGGGTCAGCGGTGTAAACGCCGTCAACCTTGGTGGCCTTGAGAACGATCTCGGCACCGATTTCCGAGCCGCGCAGCGCCGCTGCAGTGTCGGTGGTGAAGAACGGGTTGCCCGTGCCGGCCGCGAAGATCACGATCTTGCCCTCTTCCAGCTGGCGAATCGCACGGGGGCGGATGTACGGCTCAACCACCTGGTCCAGGCGCAGCGCAGATTGCACGCGGCCTTCGAGGTTGGCGTGGCGCATGGCATCCTGCAGGGCCAGTGCGTTCATCATCGTGGCCAGCATGCCCATGTAATCGGCCGTGGCGCGATCCATGCCGGCCGCACCGCCCGCGACACCGCGGAAGATGTTGCCGCCGCCGATCACCACCGCCACCTGCACGCCCAGCTTCACGATTTCGGCGATGTCGTTGACCATCCCCTCGATGGTGCTGCGGTTGATGCCGAAGGCATCATCGCCCATCAGGGCTTCGCCGGAAAGTTTGAGTAGAACGCGCTTGTAGGCAGGCATGGAGATCCTCTTGACGATTCCTGGTACAGGAGACAGGAAAGGGGGAATGACAGCTGCGACAGACGAAGCGGGGCTTCGCTCATCTCGCAACCTTCTTGCGCGGAAGCCGTCTGGGCTCAGTTCAGCCAAACGATGCCCGCGCAAGCAGGCTGCACCTACAAACAGGGCACCTTGCGGTGCCCTGTTTGCTCGGCATTATACGATCGCGCCGATGGAGAAAAGTTGCCCTGCCGGCCTGCGCCGGCGGGCGGATCTCCGTTCCATCGAAAGCAATCGCTGCAGCATTACGCCTGTTGCTTTGCAGCAGCCACTTGGGCGGCCACTTCAGCAGCAAAGTCGTCTTGCTTCTTCTCGATGCCTTCGCCCACCACGAACAGCGTGAATGCCTTCACGGTCGTGTTGGCAGCCTTGAGCATCTGCTCAACGGTCTGCTTGTCGTTCTTCACGAACGGCTGGTTCAGCAGCGAAACTTCCTTCAGGTACTTTTGCACGCTGCCTTCCACCATCTTGGCAACGATTTCAGCCGGCTTGCCCGATTCAGCAGCCTTCTGCTCAGCAACACTGCGCTCCTTTGCGACCAGATCAGCCGGCACGTCATCTGCCGACAGCGACACCGGCTTCATGGCTGCAACTTGCATTGCCGCATCCTTGGCTGCCTCTTCGCTACCCTCGAACGCCACCATCACACCGATACGGGCGCCGTGCAGGTACGACGTCAGCGTGCTGCCTTCGTAGCGCTTGAAGCGGCGGATCGTCATGTTCTCGCCGATCTTGCCGATCAGGCCCACGCGCACGTCTTCAACCGTGGGGCCGAAGCCGTCTTGCGACAGCGGCAGTGCGCCGATAGCGGCGACGTCAGCCGGGTTGCTCTTGGCGATCAGTGCTGCCACCGAGTTGGCGAAGGCCAGGAACGAATCGTTCTTCGAGACGAAGTCGGTTTCGCAGTTGATCTCGACCAGCGCGCCGGTGGTGCCGTCCACGGCAGCCGCCACCACGCCTTCAGCGGTGATGCGCGAGGCAGCCTTGCCGGCCTTGTTGCCCAGCTTCACGCGCAGGATTTCTTCAGCCTTTTCCAGGTTGCCTTCGGCTTCCGTCAGGGCCTTCTTGCACTCCATCATCGGCGCGTCGGTCTTCGCGCGCAGTTCTGCCACCATGCTTGCGGTAATTGCCGCCATTTCATGCTCCTTGTTTCAGATCGTCGTCCGGTCGCGCACTGAAACGGTCTTTGCGTTTTCGCTTCGCGCCGGCCTGTCGTCCGGTTTCCATCCGGCCGCCCCACGAGATACGACGCGCGTGGGACATCCGCATGACAAATTAAAAAAAAGGGGCGTTTGTTACGCGCCCCTGTTTGGCTTTCACCTTTGATGCAGCGCGTTTGCAGTGCATCATCGATATGGCCTGACGCACTTCCCGCTCGGCAATGCGGCGGGCGCGCGCCTTCTTGTGATTTAGCCTTCCTGGACTTCGACGAAGTCGTCGCCACCACGAGCGGCTTCCACGACTTCCTGGACCGCGTTGGCACGGCCTTCCAAGATCGCGTCGGCCACGCCGCGCACGTACAGTGCAACAGCCTTGCTCGAGTCGTCGTTACCCGGGATAACGTAGTCAATGCCTTCCGGCGAGTGGTTCGTGTCAACCACGCCGATCACCGGAATACCCAGCTTGGCAGCTTCGGTCACGGCGATCTTGTGGTAACCAACGTCCACCACGAAGATGGCGTCCGGAATGCCGCCCATGTCCTTGATACCACCGATGGACTTGGTCAGCTTGTCCATTTCACGCTCGAACATCAGCGCTTCCTTCTTGCTCATGGTGTCGGTCGCGCCAGCTTCCTTGGCGGCTTCCATGTCCTTGAGGCGCTTGATCGAGGTCTTGACCGTCTTGAAGTTGGTCAGCATACCGCCGAGCCAGCGGCTGTCGACGAACGGCATGCCTGCACGAGCGGCTTCCTCAGCCAGGATCTCGCGCGACTGACGCTTCGTACCGACGAACATGATGGTGCCCCGGTTGGCTGCCAGTTGGCGCACGTACTTCAGTGCGTCCAGGTACATCGGCAGCGTCTTTTCCAGGTTAATGATGTGAATCTTGTTGCGATGGCCGAAAATGAAGGGGGCCATCTTCGGGTTCCAGAAGCGGGTTTGGTGGCCAAAGTGGACACCGGCTTCCAGCATTTCGCGCATGGTTACGGACATGAAATTCTCCAGTCGGGTTAGGTCTAAAGCCGCCTCAGACATCCCTCGCATGCGATACGACGGACACCCGCGGTGAAGCGGCTCGCGATTTCAAGCAACACCAGCCACATGGCCGGCAATCTGCTCAGCCAGCGATTATAGCCCCAAAAACCCAATCAACTCAAGACCTTCCGAGCATTGACGCAGGACGGACCGAGACCAGCGCCGGATGCCCAAAAACCCCGTCCGGGCCGCTTTGGTGCGATAATTCATGCTTTAGATACATCGTGGCGCCTTGCGCGCCCACATGCAGAAAAAGTCACAGCATGGCCGTTACCATTCACACCGCCGAAGACATTGCGCACATGCGCGTGGCCTGCCGGCTTGCGTCCGAAGTCCTGGATTACATCACCCCGTTCGTCAAACCGGGGGTGACCACGGGCAAGCTGAACGAGTTGTGCCATGCCTACATGCGTGACGTGCAAGGCACTGTGCCGGCGCCCCTCAACTATGCGCCGCCAGGCTACCCCCCCTTCCCCGCCTCGATCTGCACGTCGGTCAACGACGTGATCTGCCACGGTATTCCGACCGACAAGGTGCTCAAGAACGGTGACATCGTCAACCTGGACATCACCGTCATCACCAAGGAAGGCTATTACGGCGACACCAGCCGCACCTTCATCGTCGGTGAGGGCTCGATCCTGGCCAAGCGTCTGACGCAGGTGACGTTCGAGTGCATGTGGAAGGGCATTGCCGCCGTGCGCCCGGGTGCGCGCCTGGGCGACATTGGCCACGTGATCCAGCAGCACGCCGAAGCCGCCGGCTACAGCGTGGTGCGTGAATATTGCGGCCACGGCATCGGCAAGGTGTTCCATGCGGACCCGCAGATCCTGCACTACGGCCGTCCGGGCACTGGCATGGAACTGAAGGCCGGCATGATCTTCACGATCGAACCCATGATCAACGCGGGCAAGCGCGACATCCGTACGATGCCCGACCAGTGGACCGTCAAGACGCGTGACCGCAGTCTGTCGGCCCAATGGGAGCACACCCTGCTGGTGACGGAAACCGGCTATGAAGTGCTGACCGTATCGGCACTGACGCCACCGCCACCGGATTTCGTGCACGAAGGTACGCCGGCTACGGCCTGATTGAACCAAGCGGTGCGCCCACCCACGAGCGCACCGCAGCGGCCGGCCCAGCGTCGGCCCGACTCTTGCAGCGACCGGACATTTCCTCCGGTCGTTGTTTCATTCACGCTCCATTCATGCATACCGCCGCTGCCGTCAACCCCGAGATTTCACCGCGCGACACCCTGAAGGCCGAACGTACGCACTTGTTTGCGCAGTTCGATCAGCACGCCAACGTGCACCAACTGGTGACCAAGTTGGCCCGCGCAGTGGACCACGCTTTAGTGCAGCTCTGGCAGGACGAACAGATGCCTGCCGATTGCGCGCTGATTGCGGTGGGCGGTTACGGGCGCGGCGAGCTGTTCCCGCACTCCGACGTCGACATTCTCCTGCTGCTGCCGCATGCCGCAGACCAGGCGCCCGACGCGTCTCTCCAGGCACACCTGGAGGCATTTATTGGCCGGTGCTGGGACATGGGACTAGATATCGGCTCATCGGTGCGCACTGTGGACGAATGCATCCACGAAGCCACACAGGATGTGACGGTACAGACGTCGCTGCTGGAAGCGCGCCTGCTGACGGGCGACGAGGGCCTGTACCGCACGTTCGAGACGCACTACCAGGGCCACCTGGATGCCACCGACTTCTTCCAGTCCAAGCTGCTGGAAATGCGCCAGCGGCACGCCAAGTACCAAGACACACCCTACTCGCTCGAGCCAAACTGCAAGGAAAGCCCTGGAGGCCTGCGCGATCTGCAGGTGATTCTGTGGATGACGCGGGCGGCGGGCTTCGGGTCGAGCTGGAACGAGCTGCTTGCCAACGGGCTGCTTTCGCGCCGTGAAGCGCAGGAACTGGCAAGTAACGAGCGCCTGCTCAAGACCATCCGTGCGCGCCTGCACATGCTGGCAGGACGCCGCCAGGACGTGCTCGTCTTCGATCTGCAAACACAGCTGGCCGAGGCCTTCGGCTACCGCTCGACCACCGCCAAGCGCGCCAGCGAGCAGATCATGCGCCGCTACTACTGGGCGGCCAAGGCGGTCACGCAGCTCAACACGGTGGTGCTGCAGAACATCGAGGCACGCCTGTTCCCGACCGAGCTTGGCATCACGCGCAAGATCAACGAGCGCTTTGTCGAGCGGCAGGGGATGCTGGAAATTGCCGACCCCGACCTGTATCAGCGCGAGCCGACGGCCATCCTGGAGACCTTCCTGCTGTACGAGCAGGTGCGCGGCATCAAGGGGCTGTCCGCCAATACCCTGCGCGCGCTCTACAACGCCCGCACGCTGATGGATGTGAAGTGGCGCAAGGACCCGGCCAACCGCGCACTGTTCCTGGAGATCCTGCAGCAACCGCAGGGCATCACCCACGCGCTGCGCCTGATGAACCAGACGAGCGTGCTGGGGCGCTACCTGCTCAACTTCCGGCGCATCGTCGGGCAGATGCAGCACGACCTGTTCCACGTCTACACGGTGGATCAGCACATCCTGATGGTGGTACGCAACATCCGCCGCTTCGCCATCGTCGAGCACACGCACGAGTTCCCGTTCTGCAGCCAGTTGATGGCGAACTTCGACAAGCCGTGGGTACTGACCATCGCTGCGCTGTTTCACGACATCGCCAAGGGACGCGGCGGCGACCATTCCGTGCTCGGCATGACCGATGCGCGACGCTTCTGCAAGGACCACGGCCTCGCCAAGGAAGACAGCGACCTGATCGTCTGGCTGGTCGAGCATCACCTGACCATGAGCCAGGTGGCACAGAAGCAGGACGTGGGCGACCCCGATGTGATTCGCCGCTTTGCCGATCTGGTAGGCAATGAGCGGCGCCTGACCGCCCTGTATCTACTGACGGTGGCGGACATTCGCGGCACCAGCCCCAAGGTGTGGAATGCGTGGAAGGGCAAGCTGCTTGAAGACCTGTATCGCATGACGCTGCGTGCGCTGGGCGGTGCAACCACCGACCCGCACGCCGTACTTGAGGGTCGCAAGGAACGCGCGCGCGCCCTCCTGCGCCTGGCCACGGTGGAAGACACCGCGTACGACGCCCTGTGGAAACAGCTCGACGTGGGCGTGTTCCTGCGCCATGGCGCAAGCGACATCGCTTGGTTCACGCGGCATTTCCATCACCGAATCGACACAACCATCCCGATCGTGCGGGCCCGCATCTCACCGGTGGGCGAAGGGTTGCAGGTGGCGGTGTACTCGCCCGACCGGCCCGACCTGTTCGCACGCATCTGCGGCTACTTCGAGCGCAAGAGCCTGACGATTCTCGATGCCAAGATCCACACCACCAAGCACGGCTACGCGCTCGACACCTTCCAGGTGGCCGACACGGGCACCGGCCTGGTGGAGCCCGGCCATTACCGCGACATCATCACGCTGGTCGAGCACGAACTGGCTGAGCAGATCTCGCGCGAAACCGCCCTGCCCGAACCGCCACGCGGACGTATCTCGCGGCAGTCGCGCAGCTTCCCGATCAAGCCGCGCGTCGATCTGCGCCCGGATGAGCGTGGGCAGTACTACCTGCTGTCCATCTCGGCCACAGACCGCACCGGCCTGCTGTATGCCATTGCCCGCGTGCTCGCCCACCATCGCGTATCGGTGCACACCGCGCGCATCAACACGCTGGGCGAACGCGTGGAAGATATTTTCCTGGTCGACGGCGCACGCCTGACCCAGGACACCAAACTGCAGCTCGCGCTGGAAAGCGAGCTGCTTGATGCGCTCGCCATCTGAGCGCCAGCCTTACCGGTCTTGATTCATGACTACCGATTCTGACGATTTCCCGGGCGACGACGACAAGCGCCGCAGCGACCCGACCCAACGTGCCACCCGCCCGGGCAAGCGCACCACGCTCGGCGTGCGCCGCGACGATGAAGGCAACGCGGTACGCGCCACCGGCAAGCCGCTGCGTGCGTCCGACCTGAACCGCGACCGCCTGCCGCTGCGCCCGTCGCAACGTCGCCCCGAGCCGGCCGAGGGTGAGCGCAAACCGCGCCCACCGCGCCGCGACAGCAACAACGACAGCGGCCAACCGCCGCGTCGCGCGCAAAGCGATCGCCCGCCGCGCCGGTTTGACGACGAACGTCCGCCGCGCAAGTTTGGCGACGACCAGCGCCCGCCGCGTCGCTCCGATGACAGGCGGCCACCGCGCCGTTTCGAAGATCGCCCACCGCGCCGGTTCAGCGACGATCAACGTCCGCCACGTCGCTCCGATGACGAGCGTCCGCCGCGTCGCTTCGAAGATCGCCCGCCGCGCCGGTTTGATGACGAACGCCCGCCGCGCAGGTTCAACGACGAACAACGTCCGCCCCGTCGGTTTGACGACGAGCGTCCACCGCGTCGTTTCGAAGATCGCCCGCCACGCCGGTTTGACGATGAACGCCCGCCACGCCGGTTTGACGATGAACGCCCACCGCGCCGGTTTGACGACGAGCGCCCGCCGCGCCGGTTCAACGACGATCAACGTCCGCCCCGTCGCCCTGACGACGAGCGCCCGCCGCGTCGCTTCGAAGACCGTCCGCCACGACGCTTCGATGACGAGCGCCCGCGTCGTTATGGCGACGATCAACGCGCTCAGCGTCGTGATGGCGACCAGCGACCACCGCGTCGCTTTGACGATGAGCGCCCGCCCCGTCGATTCGACGACGACCAACGGCCGCCGCGTCACTATGGCGACGACCGCCCCCCGCGCCGTTTTGACAACGACCGTCCGCCGCGTCGCTTTGAAGAGCGTTCGCAACGTCCGGAGCGTGAAGAGCGCGCCCCCCGCCGCACCGAGCAAGAGGCACCACGCCAAGCCCCGCAAGCCGACGAGAGCGGACTGGTCCGCCTGTCCAAGCGCATGTCCGAGCTGGGCCTGTGCTCACGCCGCGAGGCCGATGAGTGGATCCCACGTGGCTGGGTGCTAGTGGACGGCGAGCCCGTCACCGAGTTGGGTTCGCGTGTGAAGCCGGATGCGATCATCGAAATCCATCAGTCGGCTCGTTCCGAGCAAGGCGAACGTGTGACCGTGCTGCTGCACAAGCCGGTCGGTTATGTGTCTGGCCAGGCGGAAGACGGTTACCAGCCGGCTGCCGCGCTGTTCGTGCCGGAAAACCAGTGGGAAGAAGACCCCACACGCAAGCGCTTCGCACCGTGGCAACGCAAGGCGCTGGCTCCGGCCGGCCGCCTCGATATCGACTCCACGGGCCTGCTCGTGCTGACGCAGGACGGCCGCGTGGCGCGCCACCTGATCGGCGAGGATTCAACGGTCGAGAAGGAGTACCTGGTGCGCGTGGTGTGGAATTCACCGGAAGGTCCGGTGGAGCACGACATCTCCAAGGTCTTCCCGGAAGAGTTGCTGGAAAAGCTGCGCTTTGGCCTGTGGCTCGATGACGAAGAGCTCAAGCCCGCAAAGGTGAGCTGGCAGAACGAGGAGCAGTTGCGCTTCGTGCTGCGCGAAGGCAAGAAGCGCCAGATCCGCCGCATGTGCGAACAGGTGGGTCTGGAGGTGGTTGGCCTCAAGCGCATCCGCATGGGCCGCATCGTGCTGGGCGACCTGCCGGTCGGCCAGTGGCGCTTCCTGGGGCCGTTCGAGAAGTTCTAAGGCACGCGCTGCCCCAAATAAAAAACCGGTCAACGCACAATGCGCTGACCGGTTTTTTTATGGCCGCTGCAGCTAGATCAACGCTGCGGCGCCTGACAGGCTGCACCGGTGGTGTTGGCCGATGCCGGCGTGCCGAACACGGCCTGCGCACCGCAACGCGAGCCGAACATCTTCGCCTGATCATGCCCCACGCCGATCACCTCGTGCGACTGGTGATTGATGCGCTTGCGCGGGCCGGCCAAGTGACGCTCGTAGCGCCAGTAGTTGCGGGCGCGGTCCAGTCGCGTCGGGCCTTCGGCTTCGGCACCGCAGGTCTTGTCGAGCACGCGGTGGTTCGGGTCGTTGTCGCTCGTGCCAACCAGATACGTCACGTGGCGCTGTGCATAGCGGCTGAACAACACCTTGCCACTCTTGCCGGCCGCATACGGAACCATGTCGACCATGCCGTACTTGTAGTGATCGTAGTCTGGGCAGGTGCGGGTGCTGTAGCGGGCGAAGCCCTTGCCCTGCGGCCGGTCCGGCGTGAAGTACAGATACGACGACGGATTGGCGATGACGTAGTTCAGGTCGATGCCCCGCTTGCGGATGCCCTCGTCCACGTTGTTAAGCACGGCGTAGCGCTGCACGATCTGGCCGCCGCCCGAGTGGCCAGCCACCGTCACGCGTTTGACGTTGGGGGCGCGCGCCGGGTCGGTCACGTAGCTGATCAGGTCGTCCAGCACCTTTAGCGAGCTCAGCTCGGTGTACGGCGCATTGGTCGCATTGAAACCGCCGATCCAGCCGTCCACCGACCACACCGGCATACCGTCGAAGCCCTTGCCCGCATCCGGCTCACCGGGAAAATTCGGGGCAATCAGCAGGACTTCATCGGGATTGCGGCCGCTCGCCGCGAGCAGATCAACACCAGCTTTGTAGTAGTCGTTGCCGTTGCGCTGCAGACCATGCTGCACGAGCACGACTTCGCGGATGCCGCTCAGGTCGCCATTGAGCGGATGGTTGGCGTAGACCGGGAAGTCGTAGGCAGCGGCATCGCTGCCCAGATGCACGCGTTGCCAGACCGGGCCCTGAGGCTTCTCAGCAACCGGTGCGGCGGCCGTGTCCGTCGCCTGCGGACCGGCGCACGCCGCCAATCCAAGCAAGGCCACCGCGGCCATCCCAAGCGCCAGCCGGCGCCACCCCTTCAAACCATCACGCTTCATATCATCTCCGTCGTGGATGAAAAATGCACCCACCCGCCCCCACGGACGGGTGCGGCGCTCCCACAGTCACGATCCGCCGTCGGCTCAGTCGTCGTGATTTGCAGGCAGTTCTGGAAACAGGATTTCGGTAAAGCCGAAGCGGGTAAAGTCTTTCACGCGCATGGGGTACAGCACGCCCTGGAGGTGGTCGCATTCGTGTTGCACGACGCGCGCGTGGAAGCCCTCGGCAATGCGGTCGATGGTGTGGCCGTGCTGGTCAAAGCCGGTATAGCGCAACCGCGTGTAGCGTGGCACCACACCGCGCAGGCCTGGCACCGACAGACAGCCCTCCCAGCCTTCTTCCGTCTCGTCGGTCAGCGGCTCGATGGTCGGGTTGATGAGCACCGTCTTGGGCACCGCTGGCGCATCCGGATAGCGCTCGTTGCGATCGAATCCGAAGATGACGACCTGCAGGTCCACGCCGATCTGCGGCGCCGCCAGGCCGGCGCCCCGCGCGGCGTCCATCGTGTCGAACATGTCTTCAATCAGCGCGGTCAGCTCGGGCGTACTGAAGCGTTCGACCCGTTTTGCCACGCGCAGCAGGCGGCTGTCGCCCATTTTGAGGATGTTTCGGATCATGCCGAGTCTCCAGCCTATTTCTGGCTATTTTTGCAACAGCGCGAGCATACCCGCTTCGTCCAGAACCTTCACCCCCAGCTCTTCTGCCTTGGCGAGCTTGCTGCCAGCCTCTTCACCGGCGATGACGTAGTCGGTCTTCTTCGATACCGAGCCCGACACCTTGGCGCCAGCAGCTTCCAGCATGGCCTTGGCATCGTCGCGCGTGAGGTTGGGCAGGGTTCCGGTCAGCACCACGGTCTTGCCGGCAAGGACACCCTCTTGTGCAGCCTCGACCGGCATGGCAGCGAGCAGTTCGTTGCGCAGTGCATCAAGCTGCACGAGTTGCGCACGATGATCATGCGCGCCCAGCCATTCGAGCAGCGATGCGGACACGTCCGCCGGTAGGCCGGCCAACTGCCCGGTTTCCACGGCCGCCAATTGCGCAAGCGTGGGGGCCGCCACCGCCAACTGCTTGGCGCGCGTAGCCGTCAACTTGGGCACGCCGAGGGTGGCATACAACTCGGCCGGCTCCAGTTTCTCGCGTAGTTTGGCGCTGGGCGCATGCTCACCCTGGGGGGTGACGCCGGCTTCGAGCAGCGCATCCAACGCCTGCTGATTCTTCGGCTCGGCAAAGAAATCGGCGATGGCCTCCGCCACCGTGGCGCCCACGTCCGGCAACGCCAACAGCAATGGTGCCGGCGCACGCCGGATCATGGCCAGACTGCCCAGCCAATCGGCAAGTGTCTTGGCGGTTGATTCGCCCACGTGGCGAATACCCAGCGCAAACAGGAAGCGCGCCAACGGCGGCGTCTTGCTGGCCTGGATACCCTCAAGCAGGTTCTCCGCCCACTTGGTGGCGATCTTGCCGGCAGCAACGGTCTCAGGGGTCACGCCATCGCGCTCGTCGGCGCGGCGCTTCATCTCGAGAAGATCTTCGAGCTTGAGCTTGTACAGATCGGCGATGCCATGCACGTAGTCCAGCTCAACCAGGTTGTCAATGTAGCGCTCGCCCAGGCCCTCAATGTCCATCATGCGGCGGCCGGCAAAGTGACGGATCGCTTCCTTGCGCTGCGCCGAGCAGAACAGGCCGCCCGAGCAACGCGCCACCGCTTCGCCCACTTCGCGCACCACATGCGAACCGCATACCGGACAGGTCTTCGGCAACTCGAATGGCGGGTACTTGGGCTGCTGCTGTGGGTTGAACAGGTCGCTGCCCGGCACGTCATCCATTGGACGACGGTCGAGCACCACGCTCACCACCTCGGGGATCACGTCTCCCGCACGACGCACGATCACGGTGTCGCCTACACGCACGTCCTTGCGGCGGACTTCGTCTTCGTTGTGCAGCGTCGCATTGGTGACTGTCACGCCACCAACAAACACGGGCACCAAACGCGCCACCGGCGTGATGGCGCCCGTGCGGCCCACCTGCACGTCGATCGATTCGACGGTGGTCAATGCTTCCTGCGCCGGATACTTGTGCGCCACCGCCCAGCGGGGCTCGCGCGTGCGAAAGCCCAGTTCGCGTTGCAATGCCAGGTCATTGACCTTGTAGACCACGCCATCAATATCGAACGGCAGGCTGTCGCGCTTGGCACCAATGGCGGCGTGGAATTCGACCAGGCCTTCGCCGCCCTTCACTGCCGCACGCTCCTTGCTGACCGGGAAGCCGAACACCTGCAGCGCATCGAGCATGCTGGAGTGCGTCTTGGGTAGGCCACCCCAGCCGACCACTTCGCCCAGGCCATAGGCGAAGAACGACAGCGGGCGCTCGGCGGCCATCTTCGGGTCAAGCTGACGCACCGCACCGGCAGCGGTGTTGCGCGGGTTGACGAAGGTTTTGTCGCCGCGCTCACGCTGACGGGCATTGAGCTTCTCGAAATCGTCGCGGCGCATATAGACCTCGCCGCGGACTTCCAACACCTCGGGCACAGACCCGTCCACAGGCGTAAGCCCCAGCGGAATCTGGCGGATCGTACGGATGTTCTGCGTGACGTCTTCGCCCGTGGTGCCATCACCGCGTGTGGCTGCCTGCACGAGAAAGCCGCGCTCGTAGCGCAGGCTGATCGCCAGGCCGTCGAACTTCAGCTCAGCCGCGTATTCGACAGGCGGATCGGTCTCATCGAGGCCAAGCTCACGGCGCACGCTGGCATCGAACGCACGGGCGCCGTTGGCGGTGGTGTCGGTCTCCGTGCGGATCGACAGCATCGGAATGACATGCCGGACCTGCGCGAACTCCGGCAGAATCGCCCCGCCCACACGGAGCGTGGGGGAGTCGGGTGTTTTCAGTTCCGGATATTCAGCTTCCAGCGCTTCCAACTCACGGTACAACCGGTCGTATTCGGCGTCCGGCACACTGGGCTGGTCGAGCACGTAGTACTCGTGGGCATAGCGGTTGAGCGTGGCGCGCAGCCACGCTGCCCGCGTCTCGGGCCGGTCTTTCGAGGACGGTCTGGACGCGGGTTCTGCGGTCTTGCTCATGGGAAATGGGGAACGCGTCAGTGGCTGAACAAGCGCACCGCGGCGCTGGAACCGGCGGGCACGCCGCGCGATTCAAGCTTGTCGTACAGCACCCGCAGATGCTTCTGAATGGCAACGAAGGACTGCTCCGTCAACGGACGCAGGTTGTCGTCCACCACCTGCGCGCCCATACGCTGAGACAGCGTGTAAGCGTACTCACAGACCAGTTTGAACGGCTTGGATGCCTCTTCAGCCACTGGCACGTCAAGCAGCAGCGTGATCTGGCGGCCGCCCTTGACGGTTAGGTCATCGCGCAGGAAGTTGGTGTCGCCAAACTGCAGCGTGAACAGCGCGCGCTGCACGCCGTCGGTGCCGGCGTGGTAGCGCGTAAAGCGCGTGCCATCGCGCGAGAGCACGAGGCCATCTTGCGTGGCCACGGTCTGCACGTAGGCGGCCGACCATGGTGCGCCGTCGGAGATCACGCTCACGCCAAGCTGCACGTCGCACTCGGCGGCAAACGCGTCAAGCTCGCGCGCATTGGCGATGGTCTCGTTCATGTCGGGCAACTCGGGCGCGGCATCCGCTGCGTCCGACAGCGGGTCGATCGCGTTGATGAACTCCGAGAACTCCAACGCGTTGAGCGGGCCGGTGCGGTTAGCCAGTTGCACGGCCACCTGCAGATCCAGGTAGCGCTGACCGGCGCGAATGGCTTCCCAGGCGTTTGCCGCCGGGTTCAGGCCTTCCACGTGGATCTGCTTGGTCCCTGCGCGGCGCAGCTTGGACAGCGCCGGCAACAGGCGATCGCCCGACACTTCGCGCTCGGGGTGCAACGAAACGATGCAATCGATCAGCGGGTCGATCACGCCGTTGGCCGGCTCCAGCGAGCCGGGTGCGGGCTCGACCGCCTCTTCAGCTTGACCCGTTTCAGCAGCTTCCCGCGCAGCCTCTTCGCTGGTGGGTGTGAGTTCAGCGCCGATCACGCCAGCTTCGGTTTCCGCGCTGCCGGTGGACGGTGCATGCGGTTGCGATGCGAGGCCGGGTTCCAGTCGCGGCTCGACGCGACCAGCCTCATCTCGCTCGCCACCCAGCGCCGGTTCGTGGCGCTCGTTTCCTGTCCAGCCTTCACCGCGTGGGGCCTCGTCAACAGACGGGTTGTAGGCTTCCGGACGGCGTGCCTTGCGAATCTGCCACTGGTTGTAGACCACGATCACCAGTACGAAAACAACACCAGCGCCCAGCAGCGCCATGACCAGGTTGTTGTCTTGCATTTACGCGGCCTCCGCCATGGTCAGTGCGGCATCCATATCCACCGCCACGATCCGGGACACGCCTTGTTCCTGCATGGTCACACCGATGAGCTGTTGCGCCATTTCCATCGCAATCTTGTTGTGAGAAATAAAAACGAATTGGGTCTTGTCGGACATGCGCTTGACCATGTTGGCGTAGCGCTCGGTGTTGGCGTCGTCCAGCGGCGCGTCCACCTCGTCCAGCAAGCAGAATGGGGCCGGGTTCAACTGGAACATCGCGAACACCAGCGCAATCGCGGTCAGCGCTTTCTCGCCGCCCGACAGCAGGTGAATCGTCGAGTTCTTCTTGCCCGGCGGTTGCGCCATCACCTGCACGCCGGCGTCGAGAATCTCTTCGCCGGTCATGATCAGCTTGGCCTGGCCGCCGCCGAACAGCGTCGGGAACAGTTCGCCAAAGTGATAGTTGACCTGGTCGAACGTACCTTGCAGCAGTGAGCGCGTTTCCTGGTCGATCTTGTGGATCGCGTCTTCCAGCGTGGTGATGGCGTCGTTCAAGTCGGCCGACTGCGCATCAAGGAAGCCCTTGCGTTCACGCGCAGCAGCCAGCTCATCCAGCGCAGCCATGTTGACCGGGCCCAGCGCATTGATGGCGTTGTTGATACGCGTGACTTCACCTTGCAGGTACGAGGGCTTGAGGTCGCCCGTCAGACGCTCGGCCAGCGCAGCTTCATCCACGTTGGCCGTGGTGAGCTGCTCGGAGAACTGCTCCTGGTTCAGGCGCGCGGCCTGTTCCTTCAATTGCAGTTCGGTGATGCGGTCACGCAGCGGTTGCTGGGCGCGCTCGGCAGTCAGGCGCTGCTCATCGAAGGCACGCAACTGGGCCGTCAGTGCATCCAGTTCAATGCGCGCTGCGCCGAGCTTTTCTTCCTTCTCGGCTCGGCGCTCCAGCGCTTCCTGCAGGCCGGTGTGCGCGGTCTGCTCATTGATGGTTTCGAGTTCGGCGCGGGCGTTTTCCAGCGTCAGCACAATCTGCTGTGCTTGATCGCTCGCCACCTGGATGTTGCGCTTCAGTTCTGCAATGCGGTTCTGCAGATTGCGCTCGGCAAAGTGCGCCTCCTGTGCGCCGCGCTCCTGATCGCGCAAGGCATTGCGTGCATCGCTCAGGCGAACTTCGAGCGCCTCGAACGCCTGCTGGTTGTCTTCAAAGCGCGCCTGCAGATCGGCGAGTGCCGCGTCGTGCTGCTCGAAGGTCGCTTCGGATTCGGCGCGGATGGCACGCTGCTCTTCGATCTGTGCACGGATCTCTTCCAGCTCGCTGTCGATCTGGCCGCTGCGGGCGTTGTAGCGCTCCATGGCCTGCGAGAGCTTGAGCACGTCCATCTGCAGCACGTGCACACGGCGCGTGGCCTGATCAGCGCGGGCCCGCACATGCAGCAGTGCCTGGCTGGCCTGGGTGTAGGCCGCATCTGCACGCACAGCGGCGCTCTTGGCCTCATCCGACAGCAGCATCTGCGCACGCACCTGCTTCTGCAGGTTCTCGATTTCCTGCGCGCGGGCCAGCATGCCGGCCTGCTCGGAATCGGGCGCATACAACTGCACCGATGAACGGCCGATCAAGTGCCCGGCCTTGACGACGAACGTACCGCCTTCCGGCAGCGTCGGACGCTCGGTGAGCGCAGCCTGCATGTCGTCAGCGATGTAGACGTCGGCCAGCCAATCCTGCAGCACGGCACGAATGCCCGGCTCGGTCACTTGCAGCAGCGACATCAGCGGACGCAGCCCGGCCGGCGCTTCCACCGGACGCGCAGCCGGCGGCGGCGCATAGAACGCCAGCTTGGCGGGCGGCGCGTCAGCGGCAAACGCCTTGATCCAATCGAGGTTGGAAACCTCCAGCGCGCCGAGTTTCTCGCGTAGCACGGCTTCGAGCGCGGGCTCCCAGCCCTGCTCGATCTGCAGCTTCTTCCAGAAGCGCGGCAGTTCGCTCAGTTCATGCTTGGCAAGCCACGGCTGGACCTTGCCGTCGGTCTGCACGTTTTCCTGCAGTTGCTTGAGCGCGGCAAGACGGGCTTCCAGGCTGGCGATGGCGGCGGCTTCCGATTGCACGCGCTCCTGCGCGGCACGGCGCGCCTCGTCGAGCTGCGGAAGCTGCGTCTCGGCGTCTTCCAGCGCAGCCTGCGCTTCGGCCAGCACCTCTTCCTGTTCGGCCAGCTCGGCACGCAGTGTTTCGAGCTGCACGTCGTCCGGCTTGTCGAGGCCGGAGGATTCCTGCGACAGACGTTCGCGGCGCTGCTGCAGTTGCAGCAAGGCCTGATCGGCGTTGCGCTGGTGCGCGGCTTCTAGCTTGAGCGCTTGCTCCGATTGCAGGATGGCGGCGCGCTGGTCGTTCAGCGCGGTCTGCGCATCGCGCCATTGGGCCTCCAGGCTGGGCAGCTCGTCCGACTTGCGAGCGACTTCCTCGGCCGCCTGCGCAGCGCGCTCCTCGGCCATGGCGAGTTCCTCTTCGGCCGCGGCCAGGTCTTCCTGCGCCTGATCGCCCTGCGTGTGCCATTGATCCTGCTGCGCGGTCAGCGTGGCGATCTGCTGCTGGATGCGGTTGCGCGACTCCACCACGTAGCGGATCTCGGCTTCCAGGCGGCTGACTTCGGCGTTGGCCTCGTACAGCGCGCCCTGTGCGGCGTGCATGGCGTCGGACGATGCGTAGTGCGCAACGCGCATCGTTTCCAGCTCAGCCTCGATGTGGCGCAACTGCGCGGTCTGCGCTTCGAGATCGATCTGCGCCTGTTCGATGGCGCGCTGATGGCGCTCCTGCTCGCCTTGCGCCTCGCGCTTGCGCAACAGCCACAGCAGATGCTGCTTTTCTTCGCCGTCGGCCTGCAGAGCCTGGAAGCGCTGCGCAACTTCAGCCTGGCCTTCAAGCTTCTCGAGGTTGGTGCCGAGTTCGCGCAGGATGTCTTCCACGCGCGTGAGGTTTTCACGCGTGTCGGACAGGCGGTTTTCGGTTTCGCGGCGGCGTTCCTTGTACTTGGACACGCCCGCAGCTTCTTCCAGGAAGATGCGCATGTCATCGGGCTTGGCCTCGATGATGCGCGAGATCATCCCCTGCCCGATGATGGCGTAGGCGCGCGGGCCCAGACCCGTGCCGAGGAAGATGTCCTGGATGTCGCGGCGGCGCACCGCCTGGTTGTTGATGAAGTACGACGAGGTGCCATCGCGGCTCAGGACGCGCTTGACCGCCACTTCGGCGTACTGGCTCCACTGGCCAGCGGCGCGGCCTTCGGCATTGTCGAACACGAGTTCGACGCTGGCCCGGCCAGCGGGCTTGCGCTGCGTGGAGCCGTTGAAGATAACGTCCTGCATCGATTCGCCACGGAGTTCCGCGGCGCGTGATTCGCCGAGCACCCAGCGCACGGCGTCGATGATGTTGGATTTACCGCAACCGTTCGGGCCGACGATGCCGACGAGCTGGCCCGGAACATGGAAATTGGTCGGATCGACGAAAGACTTGAAGCCTGCGAGCTTGATCGAGGAGAGGCGCACGTTGAGGTCGTCTCGAAGGGATCAGTAAGAGTGATGAAGCGGGCGCCCGAGACTTGCGCCGTCGCAATCACGTCAACGCCACGGGGCGCGGGATTGCAAGGCGCGCGCCGGGGGCGCGGATGGCGTCATCATACCATCGGGCACCCAGGCTCCAGCCAATACGAATGGCACAAAAATGGACGAAATTTGCGATCCCAGAAGGCAAATTGCTGAGGATTTGTCAGCAATTTCACCTTTCGGACATGCCGGCATCAATCCGGCCTGCGCGTGCGGGAAATATCCGGGCTGGCCAGCCACTCCAGCAATGCCTTGTGCAGCGCAGCAGCGTCCTGAATTTGTGGCGCATGGCCCGCCTCCGGAAACTCCACCAGCGTCGCACGCGGAATCGCCTTGGCAGCAGCCCGACCCAGTTCCGGGTAGTTGCCCAGGCGGGCGCGCACTTCCGGGGGCGCCGTGTCCTTGGCGATGGCGGTGGTGTCCTTCTGGCCGATCAGCAGCAGTGTCCAGGGGCGCACTTGGCCGAATTCGTACACCACAGGCTGTGTGTAGATCATGTCGTACAGCAGGGCCGAGTTCCAGGCCACAAGGTCTCGCCCCGGCCCGCGATACATGCCGGCCAGCATCTGCACCCAGGGCTCGTAGTCGGCGCGCCATTGGCCCGCGTAGTAAGTGGATTGCTCATACGCGCGAATACGGTCGGCGCTGGTCTGCTTCTCGCGTGCAAACCACTGGTCGACCGCCATGGGCGGCACACCCTTGGCCTTCCAGTCTTCCAGGCCGATCGGGTTGATCATCACCAGCCGCGAGACTTCGGTCGGATACATCAGCGCATAGCGCGTGGCCAGCATGCCGCCCGTCGAGTGGCCGATCAGGATGGCCTGCTGAATGCCCAGCGAGGCCAGCAGCGCATGCGTGTTACTCGCCAGTTGCTGGAACGAATACTGATAGGCGCGCGGCTTGCTCGATTTGCAGAAGCCGATCTGGTCCGGCGCGATCACGCGATAGCCGGCGCCCGTCAACGCCTGGATCGTGCCTTCCCAGGTGGCCGCGCAGAAGTTCTTGCCGTGCAGCAGCACTGCGACCTGACCGTTGGCCTGCTCGGGCTTGACGTCCAGATAGGCCATCTCCAGCGCGTTGCCCTGGGATTCAAACTTGAATAGGTGGACCGGTGCCGGATAGTCGAAGCCCTCCAGCCGGGGGCCATACGCGGGGCCGTTCTCAGCAGCAGGTGCGGCTTGGGCGGACACACCCGACATTGCCAAGGCGGCAACCAGCGCAACGGAAATCGAGCGAAGCAACATCAGCACACTCCTTGATGGATTCGTGGAACGCCAGAGCTACTTGCGCCGCGACAACCCCGACAGCGCGCCCGCCAGAATGATGCACGCGCCGCCCACCATTTCCTGCATCGACAAGCGCTCAGACGTAAGCAGCGCCGACGACACGGCCGCCACCACAATCTCGAATAGCATCAGCAGCGCGGCGCGATTGGCCGGCAGCCGCTGCAAACCGCGCTGCACCATGGCATTGCCGCCCACCAGCACACATGCCATACCGAGCAGCAGCATCCACGTGTTGGGTTGCGCGATTGCGGCGGGCACCGCCTGCACACCGTCGAGCAGAACTGCCGCCGGCAAGCCCACCAGGGCAGAACCGGTAAAGACGACCACGGTACGCATTTCCGGCCGCATGGTCGGGTGACGCTGCCCCGCCAGGCGCGAGAGCACGTTGTTACACGCGAAAGCCAAGCCGGCAATCAGCCCCGCCCATTCCGCCGCCGAACCCGGCCACGGCGTACCGGCCCGCCCCGACCACAACATCAGCATGGCTCCCGACAAGGCCAATGCGAGCAAAACACCGCCGCGCAGCCCCAGGCGTTCATGCAGCCAAAAGCGCGCCAGCAACGCCGTCCACACCGGCGTGAGATAGAACAGCAGCAGCACACGCATGACCGTACCGTGCACCGTGCCCCAGACGAAGCCTGCATTGGTGATGCCCGCTGCCAGCCCCAGCGCCGGGATCACCCAAGACCATTGGAAAGTGGGAAAGTGGCGCCGCAGCACCACGGCCGCGATCACGGCGGCCACGGCACCCGTCACCGAAGAGGCCAGCATGCTGCCCAGTCCCCAGCCAGCGAGCAGGCGGTACGGATACCAGGAAATCCCCCAGACCGAGGCACCCACGAGGATGAACAGTGCCGCCGTCCATTGCGGCTCGTGATGGGTGGCGCCGTCTGCTGAGGGCGCCGAAGAGGCAATCGTTGTCATGAATCCAATAAAAAACGGCGGAAAACCGCCGCTTCCTGCAATGTCCGGGGTTGAGCGGGTTTTCTTGGGGCAGCCAACACACGTTGGCCGTATAATTTCGGGCTTCCCGCCAAGCGCCACGCTGGCTCACCCAACCCGCCCCGCACCGTGAATCCGCGCCTGTCCGCCCTGCAGCCGTATCCGTTCGAAAAACTGAAAGCGCTCGTCAAGGACGTGACGCCCAGCGCCGCGCATACGCCGATCAGCTTCGGCATCGGCGAGCCCAAGCACCCGACGCCAGCGCTGATCAAGGATGCGCTCGTCGCCGCGCTCGGTGGGCTGGCGAATTATCCCACGACGTTGGGTTCCGATGCACTGCGACAGTGCATCGCCGCATGGCTGGAACGCCGCTACGGTCTGCCGAAGGTCGATCCGGCCACCGAGGTCATCCCCGTCAACGGTTCGCGCGAGGCGCTGTTCTCGTTCGCCCAGACCGTGATCGACGGCAGCAAGCCCGGCGCGCGCGTGCTGTGCCCGAACCCGTTTTATCAGATCTACGAAGGCTCGGCGCTGCTGGCCGGCGCGACGCCGCTGTTCGCCAACAGCAACCCGGCGCGCAATTACGCGCCCGATTTCGCAGCCATCACGCCGGAAGAGTGGCGCAACGTGCAGCTCGTCTTCGTGTGCAGCCCGGGCAACCCAACGGGTGCCGTGCTGACGCTGGAAGACTGGAAGCAGCTCTTCGCGCTGTCGGACGAATACGGCTTCATCATCGCGTCGGACGAGTGCTATTCCGAAATCTATTTCGACGAGGCCAACCCGCCGCTGGGCGCACTGCAGGCTGCGCACCAACTGGGCCGTGGCTTCGATCGGCTGGTGATGTTCTCCAGCCTGTCCAAACGCTCCAACGTGCCGGGCATGCGCTCGGGCTTCGTGGCGGGTGACGCCAAACTGCTCAAGGCCTACCTGCTGTATCGCACGTATCACGGCAGCGCGATGAGCCCGTCAGTGCAATCCGCTAGCATCGCCGCATGGAACGACGAGGCCCACGTGCGCGACAACCGCGCGCAATACGTCAAGAAGTTCCAGCAGGTCACGCCGATGCTGGCCGAAGTGCTGGACGTCGCCCTGCCTGACGCGGCCTTCTACCTGTGGGCCAACGTCAAACGCACGGGCCTGTCGGACACCGAATTCGCACGCCAGTTGCTGGCTGCCAAGAACGTTGCCGTGCTGCCGGGCAGCTACCTCGCCCGCGAGGCGCACGGCACGAACCCGGGCCAGGACTACGTGCGCATCGCGCTGGTGGCGGGTGTGGACGAATGCCTGGAAGGCGCGCGCCGCATTGTCGAGTTCTGCCAGCAACGCTGATCCCTACCCCTTTTTTTGAATCTCTCCTAGAGCCAACAAGCCATGACGCAACAACTGCAATCCCTGATCGATCAAGCGTGGGAAGACCGCGCCAACCTGTCGCCCAAGGCCGCTCCGGCCGACGTTCGTGAAGCTGTGGCCAACGTGATCGGCCAGCTCGACAAGGGCGCGCTGCGCGTGGCCGAGAAGAAGGACGGCGAGTGGATCGTCAACCAGTGGATCAAGAAGGCCGTGCTGCTGTCGTTCCGCCTGGAAGACAACGCGCCGATGGCTGCCGGTGGCTTCACGCAGTTCTACGACAAGGTGCCGAGCAAGTTCGCCAACTACACGGCTGAAGATTTCGCCGCGGGCGGCTTCCGCGTGGTGCCGCCGGCTGTGGCGCGCCGTGGCTCGTTCATCGCCAAGAACGCCGTGCTGATGCCGTCGTACGTGAACATCGGCGCCTATGTGGATGAAGGCACGATGGTCGACACGTGGGCCACCGTCGGCTCGTGCGCGCAGATCGGCAAGAACGTTCACCTGTCGGGCGGCGTGGGCATCGGCGGCGTGCTGGAGCCGCTGCAGGCCAACCCGGTCATCATCGAAGACAACTGCTTCATCGGCGCGCGTTCGGAAGTGGTGGAAGGCGTGATCGTCGAAGAGAACTCGGTGATCTCGATGGGCGTGTACCTCGGCCAGTCGACCAAGATCTACGACCGCGAAACCGGTGAAGTCAGCTACGGCCGCATCCCGGCAGGCTCGGTGGTGGTGGCGGGCAATCTGCCGAGCAAGGACGGCACGCACAGCCTGTACTGCGCCGTGATCGTCAAGAAGGTCGATGCCAAGACGCGCGCCAAGGTTGGCCTGAACGAACTGCTGCGCGGCGACTAAGGCCGACTAAGCTGAACGGCTGGCGTGTCGTGTAGTCTCACCGGCACGCCAACCAACCTGAACGCAGCATGTCCGGAAAATTCGACAAACTGCGCCAACGCATCATGGGTCTTGATCCGAACACCATCGGTACTGTCTTGTCGCTGCTGCCCACCATCCTGGAGCAGGCGAACAAGACCATCGACAAGTTCAAGAACCGCAAGAAGACCGGCACTGAACCTGCTCGTACGGACAGTGCCGCGTCCGACCCGAATACGCAGACTGCACGTATTGCCGAGCTGGAAGCGGCGATCCTGCAGCAGGCCGAATCCGTCAAGCTGCTGGCCGAGCAGCACGCCATCACCATCGACGCCCTGCGCGACGAAGCCGCGCGGCTCGAACGGCGCCTGAAGCGCATGACTTGGCTGGCCGCCATCGGTTTTGTGCTGGCCATCGCAGCGCTCATCGTCGCCACCCAACATTGACACCATGACGACCCTGCACGGCATTCCCAACTGCGACACCGTGAAGAAAGCCCGCACGTGGCTCGAATCGAACGGCGTGGCCTACACCTTCCACGATTTCAAGAAACAGGGCGTGAGCGCCGACATGCTGGCCGGCTGGCTCAAGCATGTGCCGCTCACGACGCTGCTCAACCGCAAGGGCACCACGTGGCGCGCGCTGTCGGATGCCGACAAGGCGCGTGCCGAGGACGAAGCCGGCGCCATCGAACTGATGCAAGCCAACCCGTCGCTCATCAAGCGGCCAGTGCTGGTGCACGGCAAGACCGTCAACGTCGGCTTCACGGCTGACCAGTACGCCACCCTGTTCTAACAATAACGACAACACCGCCACTGCCATGCAGCCCACGCTTGCCCTCACTGAAGACCTGATCCGTCGCCGCTCCGTCACGCCCGAAGACAAGGGCTGCCAGGACGTGCTGATCGAACGCCTGACCGCCGCGGGCTTCACATGCGAAACCGTGGTCAGCGGCCCGGACCACTTTCGCGTGACCAACCTGTGGGCCGTCAAGCGCGGCACGGCAGGTACTGCGGGCAAGCTGCTCGTCTTCGCGGGCCACACCGATGTGGTGCCCACCGGCCCCGTCGAACAATGGCACTCCGATCCGTTCGAGCCCACCCACCGCGACGGCAAGCTCTATGCGCGTGGCGCGGCTGACATGAAGACGTCCATCGCGGGCTTCGTGGTGGCATCGGAGGAATTCGTCGCCAAGCATCCGGACCACGCGGGCTCGATCGGCTTCCTGATCACCAGCGATGAAGAAGGCCCGGCGCACGACGGCACCGTCAAGGTGTGCGACCTGCTGCGCGCGCGCGGTGAGCGCCTCGACTACTGCGTGGTCGGCGAACCGACGTCGGTGTCGACGCTCGGCGACATGGTCAAGAACGGGCGACGCGGCTCGCTGTCGGGCAAGCTCACCGTCAACGGCGTGCAGGGCCACATCGCCTATCCGCATCTGGCCAAGAACCCGATCCACCTGGCTGCGCCCGCGCTGGCGGAACTGGCCGCCGCCACCTGGGACAACGGCAACGAATACTTCCCGCCGACGACGTGGCAGATGTCGAACATCCACGGCGGCACGGGCGCGACGAACATCATCCCGGGCCACGTCACGATCGACTTCAACTTCCGCTTCTCGACGGCCAGCACGCCGGACGGCCTGAAGGCACGCGTGCACAGCATCCTCGATGCGCACGGCCTCGACTACAAACTCGACTGGACGCTGGGCGGCGAGCCCTTCCTGACCGAGCGCGGCGACCTGTCCGACGCCCTCGCCTCCGCCATCCAGGCCGAGTGCGGCGTGACCACCGAGCTGTCGACCACCGGCGGCACATCGGACGGCCGCTTCATCGCCAAGATCTGCCCGCAGGTGATCGAATTCGGCCCGCCGAACGCAAGCATCCACAAGATCGACGAACACGTGGAGGTGGCCTTCATCGAGCCGCTGAAGAACGTGTATCGCCGCGTGTTGGAAACATTGATCGCCTGAGTTGCCCCATATGGCCCGCAACGTCGAGATCAAGGCGCGAGTACGCGACGTAGCGGCGCTGCTGGAACGCGCCGCCGCCATCGCGAATTCGGGCCCCGAGCGTATCGACCAGGACGACACCTTCTTCGCCTGCGCAAATGGGCGCCTCAAGTTGCGACAGTTTTCGCCTGAACGCGGTGAGCTGATCCACTACTTCCGCGCCGACAGCACTGGCCCGCGCGTGTCCAGCTACAACATCGTGCCGACCACCGCGCCCGATGCCTTGCGCGACACGCTGGCCGCCGCCATCGGCACCGCCGGCCGCGTCATCAAGGTGCGCCAGCTCTATCTCGCCGGCCAGACGCGCATTCACATCGATGCCGTCAAAGACCTCGGTGATTTCGTCGAACTCGAAGTCGTGCTGCGCGATGACCAATCCGAAGACGACGGCGTGAAGATCGCGCACGCTCTCATGCAATCCCTCGGCATTGCCGAAACCGACTTGCTCGACGTTGCCTACGTCGACCTGCTGGCTGCCAAATAACACTGAGCCAAACATGACCGCCCACACCCTCCCCGCTTCCCACCCGTTCACCACGGTGCGCGACCTGCTGCGCTACGCCGTGTCGCGCTTCACCGCTGCCGGCCTCGTCTTCGGTCACGGCAGCGAGAACGCCTACGACGAAGCTGCCTACCTGATCCTGCACACGCTACATCTGCCGATCGACACGCTGGAACCGTTCATGGACGCGCGCCTGCTGCCCGAGGAAGTGGCCGCCGTGCTGAAGGTGATTGAGCGCCGCGCCGTCGACCGCGTGCCCGCCGCCTACATCACGCGCGAGGCGTTCATGCACGGCATGCGCTTCTACGTGGACGAACGCGTGATCGTGCCGCGCAGCTTCATTGGTGAATTGCTGGAAGAAGGCCTGGAACCGTGGATCGACCAAGAGGATGGTCCGACCGATGTGCTGGAGTTGTGCACCGGCTCCGGCTGCCTGTCGATCCTGGCCGCACTGCAATGGCCGAACGCGACGATCGACGCGGTGGATCTGTCGCCGGATGCCTTGGTGGTGGCCAACCGCAATGTCGACGAATACAAGTTGGAAGACCGCATCCGCCTGCACGAAGGCGATCTGTATGCGCCGCTGCCGCCGGGCGTGCACTACGACGTGATCCTGACCAACCCGCCGTATGTGAACGAAACCTCGATGCAGGCGCTGCCGCCTGAGTACCTCGCCGAGCCACGCATGGCCCTGGCTGGCGGCAACGACGGCATGGACATCGTGCGCCGCATCCTGGCCGATGCGCCGCGCCACCTGAAGCCGCACGGCGTGCTGGTGGTGGAGATCGGCAATGAGCGCGAGAACGTCGAAGCGGCGTTCCCGGATCTGGACTTGGTTTGGCTGCCGACCAGCGCTGGCGAAGACCAAGTCTTCCTGGTGACGCGCGAGGCGTTGTAAACGCACGGCGTTCCGGACTCGACAGCTCAGGTTCGGAACCCGCTGCTTGAGGTTCAGGAACACCAGACGCCGGGCTCGAAGCTCGGCGTTTTGCGTTCCAGACGCCGTGGTTGCGGCTGCGGACTCGGTGCGTGGGGTTCTGAACCTCGGGGGCTGCGTTCGGAACATCGCATTCCCCGTTCAAGGCCCCGTGATTGCTGTTCAGAACCTCACGTTCGGCGTTCGGAACGCGATGCGTCGAGGGCAACACGCGGAGGAAGCCGGTGCTGACTCGCGGGGCTTAGGACCGCACCTCATCGCACGCGTCTTTCACGACGCAGATGGAAAAGCGCTTATCGAAAACCTGGCCGCTCGGGCAGTGGTCGAAGACAGCTTGCGACTGGGCGTCGCAGGTGGCGTAGGCCGTGGTGCAGTTGGTGCGTACGGGCTGGTTGGGGCCGCGGTTCGTGCCGTCGTCGATCATGAAGCGGGCCGATGGTGACGGGCATTTGAAGTCGGCGGCGGCCTTGGCCAGGGCGGCGGCGGCTTTTTCGGCTTTTTCGGCTTTTTCGGCTTTGGTGGTCTGCGGTGTGGGCGGGCTGGACGGGGATGGGTGGCGGTCGCAGGCCGTTACCGTTATTGCTAGCGCACACAGCAGCGTAGTGAGTGTGAGTGCGCGGGTCATGGGGCGGCTCCTTCGGGGTTGGATATCCTGAAGTTTACGCTGGGGGGCGCGTTTTTGGTCCATCTCTGTTTCGTCCCCTGCCGGGGCCGACCGACTTTCTTTGTCTTGCCAAAGAAAGGTAGGCAAAGAAAGGCGCGCCCGAGATGGCGAAAGCCTCCTTGAATTTCTGTAACCGAGCGGGGAAGGAGCCAAACTCGCTTCGCTCAGACAAGGCTCCTTCCTTTTTCCGCCCGCTTACACAAATTCAAGGCGCCATCTAGGGCATCAACGGCCAAACCGTCTGGGTGCGCGAGTTGGTGCTGTAGCTTGCGCTGCGTCTTTCTCAGCGGAGCATCGCTGACATGGCGGAGAGGCTGTTGAGCATGCGCACGGCGTGTTCGACCGAATCGGCGGCGAAGCGCAGCATCGTTCCATCCACGCGTTCCAGCGCGGGCCATTGGCAGAACAGGTCGGCCAGTGCAGGCGTTTGCGTTTGCAGGCGGCACACGATGGGCGCTTGGATGCGCAGCGGCATGCTGAAGTGGCCGCGCTGCACAGTGGCCTTCACGGCTGCGTAAATCGCTTCGCACGACTGCTCGGGCGAGAGCGATGTCCCTGCGCTCTGTCCTTCGGCCTGCTTGGTCTCGACAAACGTGGTGTGCGGCAGCAGCGGCTTGGTCTCTTTGATGAAGACGTCGTCGCCGCTGGCCACGGCCACGGGCACGCCGCGTTCGCCAGCCAGGGCACCGTAGAGGCCGGCCTCGCCCAATTCCTGCTCGTTGAACCAGACACGCGTGAACGCGAAGCTGTTGATGGTGTGTGCCAGCACGCCACGGCTGCCGGCGCGTGCGTGGTAGCCGATCATGCAGACGGCCGCGCAGCCGTCCACGCCGGCCATCATGCTCAGGTAGCGCGGTTTGCCGAGAACGAAGCGTGCGCGGCGGTCGATCGATTCGGGGATGAGGTTGCGGAAGCCGCCGTGCGAATCGTTGACGAGCACGTCGGTCGCGCCGCCGTCGAAGGCACCGCGCACGGCGGCGTCAGCCTCAGCGGTCATCCAGCGGCGGGCACGCTCGTACTCGCCGTTGCCGGCGCGTGTCTGCTCGGTGTGGAACACGTTGGCGACGCCTTCGATGTCGGCGGAGATCAGGATTCGCATTTGGTGGGTCAAATCAGTTCGGTCAATGCGCGGCGCGTGTTGCCATCGCGGCCGGTGACGGCTTCGGCATGGAACAACGCGTGCACGATGGCTTGTTCGACGCTGTCGGCGGCGGCCTGGAACAGCGGGTCGAGGTGCGATTCGTGCGTCATGGCAGTCGCCGGCATGGCGCGTGTGCCCTGGTGCGGCACGGTATAGGCCGTGGAGAACGCCAACGCGATGTCGCCGCTGCCGTGGCCGTAGACGGAGCCGGTACGCGCCAGCCCTGCGCCCGCGCGCAAAGCGAGGCGGCGCAACTGGCGGGCGTCGAGCGGCGCGTCGGTGGCGAGCAGCATGATGATCGAGCCCTTCTCCGGGCCGGGTTCGGCAGCCAACGCCTTCGCCAATTCCCGGCCGACGTGGCGCCCGGCCAGCGTCAGGTTTTCCGTCACGCCAAAATTGGAGAGCACCAGCGCGCCCACCGTGCGTTGCGTGCCGTCGGCCAGCGTCGCCACGCGCGAGGCGGAGCCGATGCCGCCCTTGACGCCAAACGACGACATCCCCCGCCCTGCACCAACCGCGCCTTGCTCGAACATCTCGGCAGCAGCGGCATACGCGGCCTCGTAATGCACGTCCTGCACAGCAAACGCCTGCAGGTCGTTCAGATAGCCGTCATTGCATTCGAAGACGAGCGGATTGACGGTGGACCATGTGCGGCCGATCTGCGGATTGGCTGCGACGGCCTGGCGGATCTGCGCCTGCGCCACGGCGCCCACGGCAAACGTGTTGGTCAGCGCGATCGGGGTTTCCAGCACGCCAAGCTCTTCTACCTGCACGAGGCCAATGCTCTTGCCGAAGCCGTTAATGACGGCGCAGGCGGCGGGCACCTTGTCGACGAACGGGTCTCCGGCGTGCGGGCGTACCACGGTCACGCCGGTCTGGATGTCGCCGCCAGCAATCGTGGCGTGGCCGACGGTGACGCCCGCCACATCCGTGATGCTGTTGCGCGGCCCCGCCGGCAGCGCACCGATAGTCGGAAGGCTGATGGGCATATCAACGGCGGTCGATCTTCGGGTCCAGCGCGTCGCGCAGGCCGTCGCCCAGCAGGTTGAACGCCAGCACGGTCAGGAAGATCGCCAGGCTCGGGAAAATTGCCACATGCGGTGCCGTCACCATGTCGGCGCGCGCTTCGTTGAGCATCGCGCCCCACTCCGGCGTGGGCGGCTGCGCACCGAGGCCCAGGAACGAGAGGCTGGCGGCGGTGATGATCGACGTGCCGATCCGCATCGAGAAATACACGACGATGGACGAGATCGTGCCCGGCAGGATATGCCGCATGATGATCGTCCAGTCGGATGCGCCGATGCTGCGTGCGGCTTCCACGTAGGTCAGGTGCTTGAGCATGAGCGTGTTGCCGCGCACCAGCCGTGCAAACGCCGGGATGCTGAACACCGCCACGGCAAAGATCACGTTGATCATGCCGTTGCCCAGGATGGCCACGATGCCGATGGCCAGCAGAATGCCGGGGAAGGCGAATAGCACGTCGGAGATGCGCATGACGATGCGGTCCCACCAGCCTTCGTAGTAGCCGGCCAGCAAGCCAAGCACAGTGCCGATGATGGCACCGATGATGACCGACACGAAGCCCGCTTCCAGCGAGATGCGCGTGCCCATCAGGATGCGGCTGAAGATGTCGCGGCCGAGCGAATCGACGCCAAACCAGTGCTGCGCCGACGGGCCGGCGTTCAGCGCGTCGTAATCGAAATAGTTTTCCGGATCGAACGGCACGATGTGCGGCGCGAGAATGGCGATCAACGCCAGTGCGATCACGAACACACCGGCACCCATCGCCAGATGCTGTTTGCGGAATTTGCGCCAGAACTCCGTCCACGGGGTGCGGACGGGTTCGGTTGTGGCTTGCGGCGTTTTTGGCACGCCCGCGGCCGGACTGGTTGTCTGCGTCATGGCCGTCTCCTTACTTCTTGTAGCGGATGGTCGGGTTGATCACGGTGTACAGCATGTCCACCACCAAGTTGATCAGGATGAACTCCAGCGAGAACAGCAGCACCTCGGCCTGGATGACCGGGTAGTCGCGCATCTCCACCGCATCCACCAGCAGGCGCCCGAGGCCCGGCCAGTTGAACACCTTCTCCACCACGATCGAGCCGCCCAGCAGGAAGCCGAACTGCAGGCCCATCATGGTCACCACCGGGATCATCGCGTTGCGCAGGCAATGCTTGATGACCACCACCGTCTCGCGCACGCCCTTGGCACGGGCGGTACGCACAAAATCTTCTTGCAGCACTTCGACAAACGACGCGCGGGTGAAGCGTGCCATCACGGCGGCCACGGCAGCGCCCAGCGTGATCGACGGCAGGACATAGTGCTTCCAGGTATCCGCGCCGATGGAGGGCAGCCAGCCGAGCTGCACGGAGAACACTTCCATCAGCAGCATGCCCAGCGCAAACGCCGGGAACGAGATGCCGGACACGGCAAGCGTCATGCCCAGGCGGTCCGGCCATTTGTTGCGCCACACGGCGGAGGTAATGCCAATCACCATGCCAAAGATGACTGCCCACACCATGCTGGCGATCGTCAGGTTGAGCGTGGGCCAGAAGCGCTCGCCAATCTCTTCGCTCACCGGGCGCTTGCTCCGCAGCGACGTACCGAACTCGCCGCGCACGGCGTTGGTGAAAAAGCGCACGAACTGCTCGGGCATCGGCTTGTCCAGGCCCAGGTCGCGGCGCACGAGGTCAACCGTCGCCTCGTCGGCTTCGGGGCCGGCAGCCAGGCGCGCCGGATCCCCCGGCAGCAGGTGCACGAACAAGAACACCAGCACCGCCACAATCAGCAGTGTCGGGATCACGCCCAGCACACGTTTTACGAAGTAGTTCAGCATGGCAAATCCACCACAGACGGCAATTCAATGGCCCGCGCACAGGCTGCACGCGGGCCGGTACAGCATTGAGGCTTACTGCTTGATGTCGATGTCGTCAAAGCTGAACGAACCATCCGGCGCCACGTAGGCACCCGACAGGCGCTTGGACCGTGCGTAGACGATCTTCTCCGTCACCAGGAAGGCCCAGGGCGCGTCTTCCCAGATGCGCTTCTGTGCGTCGGTGTAGAGCTTGGTTTTCTCGGCACGATCCGTCGTACGCAGAGCGCCGGCAATGTCGGCATCCACCTGGTCGTTCTTGTAGTACGCCGTGTTCAGTTGCTTGGGCGGCATCGATTCCGAGGCCAGCAGCGGACGCAGTGCCCAGTCGGATTCACCGGTCGAAGACGACCAGCCGATGTAGTACATACGCACACCCGCATCTTCCGGCTTCTGCACACTCTCGACCTTCTCGACACGCTGACCGGCCTCCAGCGCTTGCACCTGCGCCTTGATACCAACCTGCGCCAGTTGCTGCTGCACGAACTGGATAATCTTCTGCGCCGTCGTGTGGTTGTAGGCCGACCACAGTTGCGTCTCGAAGCCGTTGGGGTAACCGGCTTCCTTCAGCAGCTCTTTCGCCTTGGCCGGGTTGTACGGCCACGGGCCCAACTTTGTGGCGTAGTCCACGCCCTGCGGCACCACACCGTCAGACGGCACGGCGTAGCCCGAGAAGGCCACCTTGGTCAGCGCATCCTTGTTGATGGCGTAGTTGATGGCCTGGCGCACCTTCGGGTTGTCGAACGGCTTCACGCGCGTGTTGAACGTGATGTAGCGCTGGATGATCGACGGCGCCGCAATCAGGTCCACCTTCGGGCTGCCCTTGAGCACCGCAGCCTGCTCGAACGGAATGCTGAATGCGAAGTCCGCTTCGCCCGTCTGCATGACGGTGGCACGCGTGTTGTTGTCCACCACCGGCTTCCAAGTGATGGTGTCGATCTTCGGCAGGCCTTGCTTCCAGTAGCCGTCGAATTTCTTGCCCTTCAGGTAGTCGGTCTGCTTCCACTCGACGAATTCGAACGGGCCAGTGCCGACCGGGTGGAAGGCGATATCCTTACCGTACTTCTTCAGCGCCGTGGGCGAGATCATCGCCGCCGACGGGTGGGCCAGCACGTTGATGAACGGCGAGAACGGCTCCTTGAGCGTCACGCGTGCGGTGTACGGATCCACCACTTCGGTCTTGGCAACGCGGTTGAACAGCACGAAGCGCTTGAGCTTGTTGGCCGGGTCCGTCACACGGTCCAGGTTGGCCTTGACAGCGTTGGCGTCAAACGTGGTGCCGTCGTGGAACTTCACGCCCTTGTGCAGCTTGAACGTGTAGACCAGGCCGTCCTTGCTCACGTCATAGCTTTCGCACAGCACGTTGACGAGCTTCATGTCCTTGTCGAAGCCGAACAGGCCTTGATAGAACGACTTGGCGGCACTGAACGACAGCGTGTCGTTGGCGTCGTACGGGTCCATCGTGGTGAAGGTCGAGTAGACCGCCATCACGGCGTCCTTGGCGGCAAAGGCCGGCATCGTGAATGCCGCCAGGGCCAGGCCGCTGGCAACCATCGCTGCGCGCGGTGCCGAAGTGAATCGATGAGCAAATCGATTGAACATGTCCTTCCTCCTCAAAGAAGTGTTTGACTTCACTACGTTCAGTAAGCGCCGCCAATCGAATGGCGGGCAACAAAGTGGTCTGGCGCCACTTGCACCAACGGCTGCACCACCGGCAGGTCGCCAATGGCACGGATCGGGCTGGGAATTTCGTGCGTGGAAAGCTCGCGCTTCAGGTGCCGGCGCGCCGGGTCCGCAATCGGCACGGCCGACATCAGCTTCTTCGTGTACGGGTGCTGCGGGTTCTCGAAAATCGCGCGGCGCGGGCCGATCTCGACGATCTGGCCCAGGTACATCACCGCCACGCGGTGGCTGATGCGCTCCACCACCGCCATGTCGTGCGAGATGAACAGGAAGGCGACGCCAAATTCCTTCTGCAGATCGAGCATCAGGTTGACGATCTGCGCTTGAATCGACACGTCCAGCGCAGACACCGACTCATCGGCAATCACCACCTTCGGGTTCAACGCCAGCGCGCGTGCGATACAGATGCGCTGGCGTTGGCCGCCGGAGAACTCGTGCGGATAGCGCGACGCGTGCGCGGGCTGCAGGCCGACCTTGTCGAGCAGCCACTCCACACGTTGCTGCGCCTCTTTGCCGGACGCCACCTTGTGCACCAGCAGCGGCTCCATGATGGAGTAGCCGACCGGCACGCGTGGGTCCAGCGAGGCGAATGGGTCCTGGAAGATGAACTGGATGTTTCGGCGAAGCGTCTGGAGCGCGTGCCCCTTCAACTCGCCGATGTTCTGGCCGGCAAATTCGATGCTGCCGCTCTGGCTGTCCACCAGACGCAAGAGCGACCGTCCCGTCGTCGACTTGCCGCAGCCCGATTCGCCGACCAGCGCCAGCGTCTCACCAGGGTAGAGATCAAAACTGACCTGCTCCACCGCATGCACCCGGCGCGTGACGCGGCCAAAGATGCCTGTGGGCACGTCAAAGCGCGTGACGAGATCACGTACGCGCAGGATGGGTTGTACGTCGTGCGAGGCGGCCAGTTGCGGTGTCGTATCGACCTCAGCAGCAGTCCCGTCCACACGCAACAGCGGAAAACGCGCCGGGCCATCGGTGCCCTGCATCGAGCCCAGGCGCGGCACGGCGGAGAGCAGCGCACGCGTGTACGGATGGGCCGGCTGCGCAAACACCGTGGCCGACGGGCCCTCTTCCACACGGTCGCCCTTGTACATGACGAGCACGCGGTCGGCCACCTCAGCCACCACGCCCATGTCGTGCGTGATGAACACCACCGCCATGTGCAGCTCCTGCTGCAGTGCACGGATCAGCTGCAGGATTTCGGCCTGGATGGTCACATCCAGCGCCGTGGTCGGCTCATCCGCAATCAGCAGCGACGGCTTGCACGACAGCGCCATCGCAATCATCACGCGCTGGCGCATGCCGCCCGACAGTTGATGCGGATAGCGCCCCAGCACGTTGCGCGCTTCCGGAATGCGCACCAGCTCCAGCATGCGCAGCGCCTCGGCCTTGGCCTCGTTGGGCGATTTGCCCTGGTGCAGGCGGATCGATTCGGCAATCTGCTCGCCCACGGTAAAGACCGGGTTGAGCGAGGTCATCGGCTCCTGGAAGATCATCGCGATATCGGCACCGCGCACGCCGCGCATGGCCGACTGGCTGGCGTTTGCCAGATCCAGCACTTCGCCGTTGCGGCGGCGCAGATGCATGTGCCCGCCGACGATCTTGCCGCCGCCGTGTTCCACCAGCCGCATCAGCGCCAGCGACGTCACCGACTTGCCCGAGCCCGATTCGCCCACCACGGCAAGCGTTTCACCGCGGTCCACATGGAACGACAGGTTGCGCACCGCGTCGACCACGCGCTCGGACGTGGCAAAGCGCACGCTCAGGTCTTGCACCTGCACGATGCGCTGGTCGGGCATCGCAATGGCGGTTTGCTGTTTGGTGGCACTCACGGCAACTCTCCTGCTTTCCTACGTGCTTAACGGTAGATCGACACAACGGGCGCCTCGGCGCCGCGTGCGAACCCGCGGTACATCCCTTCGGTGTTGAACGGCAAGGCGACGTTGCCCTGCGCATCCACAGCGATCATCCCGCCACGGCCGTTGATGGCCATCAGCTTGCGCATGACCACGTCGTCGCTCGCGTCGGCCAGCGACTTACCGGCGTATTCCATCTGCGCGGCCACGTCGTAGGCAGCCACGGCGCGGATAAACATCTCACCCGTGCCCGTGCACGACACGGCGGCCACGTTGTTGGCGAAGCATCCCGCGCCAACGATCGGCGTATCGCCCACGCGGCCAACCTTCTTGTTGGTGACGCCGCCCGTGGAAGTCGCCGCCGCCAGCCGGCCCTGCGCATCACACGCCACCGCGCCCACGGTACCGAACTTGCTATCTGGGTCGATAGGCGCGTTTTCCTTGGCCATGAGCGATGCCGCGTCGTGATCGAGCAGCGCCATGCCGTCTTGCTGGCGGGCGCGCTGCCACTGGGCGTAGCGCGCTTCGGTGTAGTAGTAATCCGGCTCGACGAATTCCAGGCCCTGCGCCTGCGCGAACGCCTCGGCGCCTTCGGAGGTGAACAGCACGTGTTCGCTGCGTTCCATGACCGCACGAGCGGCCAGAATCGGGTTGCGCAAGCGCTTGACGCAGGTGACTGCGCCAGCGGCCAGCGTGGCGCCATCCATGATCGACGCATCCAGTTCATACGTGCCGGCGCTGGTCAGCACCGCGCCCTTGCCGGCATTGAACAGCGGGCATTCTTCGAGCAGGCGCACAGCTTCGGTCACGGCATCGAGCGCGCTGCCGCCGTCGACGAGGATGCGCTGACCTGCTGCCAGGATGTCGTTGAGCGCCTGCTCATAAGCGGCTTCTTTGTCGGCGCTCATGGCCGTGCGGGTGATAGTGCCGGCGCCACCGTGGATGGCAAGAATGGGCGTGGTCATGCGTGGCTCTATGAAAATCAGTTTTCAGCGGTGCGCTTGCGGCCGCGTCGAGTGGTGGGGGCGTTGGCCGCGTCATTGCCTTGCGCAGCATTGGTGCGCGAGGCCTGGCCGGTGTGCAGCCACGGCAGCACAAATTCAGTCAGGCGCTCGGCCGATTCCAGCGAATGCGCAGACCGGTGTGCCACCGCTCCGCACAGCGCTTCGAACAGCGCCACAGCGGCCGTATCGGACGTCGCCGAAAACTGCCGCTCCGGACGCGCATACAGCGCGATGTCGGCCAACGGCGCCAGCGGCGAGGTCGGACCGTCGGTCAGCGCCAGCACCTGGCACCCCTGATCGCCCGCCTGCTTGGCCAGGGTGATCGTGTCCGCCGCATAGCGCGGGAAAGCAATGGCAATCAGCAGATCCTTCCGCCCGATCTTGCGCAGTTGGCGGGCCGCGTCCGACGCCCCACCCGGCTGCGAGACAGAAATCACCGTGTCGCAATACAAATCCAGCCCGTGGCGCAGCAGGCCCGCGAGATAACCACTGGCGCCAAAGCCCATCACGTAGATGCGCTGGGCGCCCAGGATGGCGTCCACCGCACGCTCGCAAGCGGCAGGGTCAAGCATGCGGCGCGTGGCATCCAGGTTGGCAATATCTTCGTTGAGCGACGCAGCAAAAATCTCCGCGCTGGTAGCCGGCCGCGCCAGTTCGTGGCGCAGCTTCTCTACCGGTGCGAGCGTTGCTTCGAAACCGCGCAGCAACTCGGAACGAAACTGCGGATAGCCATCAAAGCCCAGCGCCAGCGCAAAACGGTTGGCTGTGGCAATCGACATCTCCACCGCGGCGGCAAACTCGTCGATGCGCATGGTGGCCGCGCGAAACGGGTTCGCCAGCACGTACTCGGCCATGCGCTGGTGCGCGGGCGTGAGTGTAGCCAGCGTGGCCGCAATGCGGTCGGAGACCGTCGCTTCGGCAGCAAATGCGCCTTTCGACACATCCGTACGCTTGCTGGTGGATTTCGCCATCGTCCTGGGCCGTGAAAATTTTGTGTAAATGTATTTTCACGAAACGACCATGTAAAGAAAAAAACTTTCACGAAGGCCTATGGTTTTCCCTAGGTCGAAAGCAGGTGCACAGATTGCGGGCCAGCGCCGCTGCCTCATGGTGCGATGCACCTGTCCAAACGCTCACGGTGCGCCAGGATCGTGCGCCGCAGCACGTTACAATCGCTCCCTTCTTCGATTGTCCTCAAGCGCAGTTTTTCGTGATCCGATTCGACGACCTCGTCCTCCAGCGCGGCACCAAGGTGCTGTTCGACCACGCCACCGCCACCCTCAACCCCGGTGAACGGGTCGGCCTTGTCGGCGTGAATGGCAGCGGCAAATCCACGCTGTTTTCGATGCTGCGCGGCGAGCTGCATGCTGACGGCGGCGAAGTCGCCATCCCGCCCACCTGGCAGGTTGCCCACGTGGCGCAGGAAACGCCTGCAGTGGACCGCAGCGCGCTGGACTACACGCTCGACGGCGACACCCGCCTGCGCGACATCGAACGCCGCCTCGCCGCCGCTGAAGCCGCGCATGACGGCCACGCGCAAGCCGAAGCCCACACCGCCTTTGCCGATGCCGACGGCTACACCGCCCCGGCGCGCGCGCAGGCTTTGCTGCTTGGCCTCGGCTTCACGATGGCGCAAACGACGCAGCCGGTGGCGAGCTTTTCCGGTGGCTGGCGCATGCGCCTGAACCTGGCGCAGGCGCTGATGTGCCCGTCCGACCTGCTGCTGCTCGATGAGCCGACCAACCACCTGGACTTGGACGCCGTGGTCTGGCTGGAAGACTGGCTGTCGCGCTACGCCGGCACGCTGGTAATGATTTCGCACGACCGCGAGTTCCTCGACGGCGTGTGCAACGTCACGCTGCATATCGAACACCAGAAGCTCAAGCGCTACGGCGGCAACTACACGCAGTTTGAGACGCAGCGCCTGCAGCAGATGGCGCTGCAGGAAGCGTCGTACGCGCGCCAGCAAAAGCAGATCGCGCATCTCGAATCCTTCATCACGCGCTTCAAGGCCAAAGCCAGCAAGGCCAAGCAGGCCCAGAGCCGCGTCAAGGCGCTGGAACGCATGGAACGCCTCGCCCCCGTGCATGCGGCGGCCGGCTTCTCGTTCGAGTTCCGCGAGCCCGATGCGGCGCCCAACCCGATGCTGACGTTCGAGGGTGTCGATTGCGGCTATCCGGGGCCGAGCGAAGACGCGCCCATCACCATCCTCAAGCACCTGACGTTCTCGATCCAGACTGGCCAGCGCATCGGCCTGCTGGGCGCCAACGGCCAGGGCAAATCGACACTGGTGAAGACGCTGGCCGATACGCTGACGTCGCTCTCCGGCACGATCCGCCGTGGCAAGGGCCTGCAGATCGGCTACTTCGCCCAGCACCAACTGGAAACGCTGGACGACCACGCATCCCCGCTGCTGCATCTGGCACGCCTGGCGCCCGACGTGCGCGAGCAGGAGCTGCGCGACTTCCTCGGCAGCTTCAACTTCCGCGGCGACATGGCGACCGCGCCCATCGAGCCGTTCTCCGGCGGCGAGAAGGCACGCCTGGCGCTCGCGCTCATTGTCTGGCAGCGCCCCAACCTGCTGCTGCTCGACGAGCCGACCAACCACCTGGATCTCGACACGCGTGAAGCGCTGACGATGGCGCTCGCCCAGTTCGACGGCACGCTGATCCTCGTCTCGCACGACCGGCACCTGCTGCGCGCCACGACCGACCAGTTCCTGCTGGTGGGCCAAGGCACTGTCGCCCCGTTCGACGGCGATCTGGACGACTACCGCGACTGGCTGCTCAAGCAGGCCGCCGCCAAGCGCGCGGCTGCCAGCACACCTGCCGCCTCCACCGATGCGGATGGCATGCCGGCCGTCAATCGCCGCGACCAGAAACGCGAAGAAGCCGCCGAACGTCAACGCCTGAACGCACTGCGCAAGCCGCTGCAAAAGAACGTCGACACGATCGAAAAGCGCATGGCACCGCTGCAGAAGGAAAAGGCCGAACTCGAAGCCTTCCTGGCCGATAGCGCGGCCTACGAAGAAGCGAACAAGACGCGCATGATGGAAAGCCTGCGCCGCCAGGCCGAGATCAATACCGAGCTCGACCAGTTGGAAGAACGCTGGCTCGAACTGCACGAACAACTCGAACAAATCAGCTAAGGCTGGCGTGTCCGGCCAAGGAGACCTTGTTGATGACAACCCCGTCGCCGGACACCGCCACCTCCACCAGCCAGCCGCTGGCCGGCGTGCGCGTGCTCGACCTCACGCGCCTGCTGCCGGGCCCTGCCGCCACGCGCCACCTGGCCGATCTCGGTGCCGAGATCATCAAGATCGAAGACCCAGGCCCCGGCGACTACGCCCGCGACATGATGCGCTCCCCCGCCGACCGCGCGGCCGAACGCCCAAGCCTGTTCTTCCGCTCGCTCAATCGCGGCAAGACCGAAACGCGGCTGGACCTGAAACTCGCTGAAGACCGAGAAGCGCTCATCGAACTCGCGCGCCATGCGGATGTGCTGATCGAGAGTTTCCGCCCCGGCGTCATGGCGCGCCTTGGGGTCGGCTGGGAGACGCTGCGCGCAGCCAACCCGGCCCTGGTGATGTGCTCCATCAGCGGCTACGGCCAAGACGGGCCGCTCGCACAGGCAGCCGGCCATGACATCAACTACGTCGGCTATGCGGGCATGCTGGACCAGCTCACCAGCGCGGACGGCACGCCCATCGTCCCGAACGTGCAGATCGGCGACTTATTGGGCGGCGCACTGACGGCGGTGGTCGGCATCCTGGCTGCACTGGTCGATGCGCGCGCCACCGGCCGCGGCCGCTACGTCGACGTATCGATGACGGATTCGGTGTTCGCACACAACCTGATGGCGTTCTTTGCCGTCGGCACGCGCGGCAAGGCAAGCCGGGCCGGTGGGGATCTGCTCAACGGCGGCGTGCCGTGCTACGGCGTCTACCGCACGTCGGACGATCGCTTCATGGCTGTTGGCGCCTTGGAATTGAAGTTCTGGCAGACGATGTGCGACGTGCTCGGCAAGCCCGAATGGAAAGACAAGCACTGGGCCCTTGGCCAGCGCGTCGGCGGCGATGATGCGCTCGCCCTTCGCGACGAACTCGCTGCGCTGTTCCGCACCGCTACACAGGCCGAATGGACCACACGTTTCGCCGATGCCGACTGTTGTGTCACGCCCGTGTTGCGTATGGAAGAAGCCCTGCAGCATCCGCTCTTTACCGAGCGCAACAGCGTGGTGAAGGAAAACGGCGAGCCTGTGCAGCTCGCCCTGCCGCTACGATTTGCCGACTGAATCGGCGCGGTCCAGCGCATCAAGCAGATGCGCTGCCTCTTCCAACTGGTGTTGACTGAACACGCGGATACCGTTCTGGCGCAGCAGCGCTGCGGTCACGCCTTCGCCGGGCTGCAGTTGGCTGGAGAACGTACCGTCGTAGAGAAATGCAGAACCGCATGACGGGCTGCGCTCGGTGAGCACGGCAACTTGCACGCCGGCTTCCTGCGCCGCCTCCAGGGCACGTTGCGCACCCAGTACAAACGCATCGGTCACATCATGACCATGGTGCTCGACCACGCGGGCGGCCCCGCGCAGCACTGCAGCACCGCCGCCCTCACCATGGATTTCCGCTGGCAGACGCGGCACCGGCAGGCCGCCGGCCATCTCGGGGCACATCGGCACAATGCGCCCTTCCATCTGCCAGCGCGCCAGGATGCCGCCTTCGGTGACGACCGTGCCGCCGTCATAGCGTACCGGCTGGCCCAGCAGGCAGGCACTCACCAGCACGCGTTGCATGGTCGGCGGCTCCGGCTTAGCGGCGCTCGCGGCGGATCATCCCCACCACCAGCGTCAACGCCAGAATCAGCAGCCAGATCAGCGACCACACCGGCACCGATAGGCCCAGCACCGGCGGCATCGGCCCAACACACAGGCCATCGGCTTCGAATACCTGCGGCAGCCATTTCGCTGTGGGCAACGCATTGACCCAGTTCTCGATCGGGTCGATACCGCATGTCGCCTTCGGGTTCAGCAGCAGCGATACGTGATACCCCGCCACGCACAGGCCGGCCAGCCCGGACAGCATCCCCAGCCCGTGCCACAGCAGCCGCGTGGCCGACGACAGCGCC